>NVUP01000032.1 GCA_002401945.1 Paracoccaceae bacterium | reverse complement strand
GGCAGAGCCCCCAATTTTCGATCTCATCATGCGCCCATCCCCATGCGTTTCAGAACGATCCGCTCAATCAGCCCCAGAAAGGCCACCAGACAGGCAGCCAGAATCGCGGCGACAAACAGCGCTGACCAGATCTGCACCGTCTGCCCATAATAGCTACCGCCCAGCAGGCGCGCGCCCAGACCCGCCACCGCTCCGGTGGGCAACTCTCCCACAATGGCGCCAACCAGYGASGCCGCAAYSCCRATYTTCAGWGAGGTRAAYARRTARGGCATCGASGCCGGCARYCGCAGCKTCCAGAACCCCTGATTGRSRCTGGCAYTATAGGTYCKCARCARATCCAGCTGCATSCYATCSGGGCTGCGYARACCTTTGACCATGCCCACCACAACCGGAAAGAAACTCAGATAGGCCGAGATGATCGCCTTGGGCAATATCCCCTGCACGCCAACGGAATACAGCACCACAATAATCATCGGCGCCAGCGCAATAATGGGTATGGTCTGGCTGACAATGGCCCAGGGCATCACCGACATGTCCATAACGCGCGAATGCACAATGCCCACCGCCAGCAGAATGCCCAGGCTGGTGCCAATGGCAAACCCCAGCAAGGTCGCGCTCAAGGTCACCCAGCCGTGATAAAACAGGCTGCGCTTGGACATGGTCTTGCCCTTCAAGACCATTGCTCCAGTGGTTTTCCACAACTCAACCGCCACCTGATGCGGCGCAGGCAGCCGTGGCCGGGCCTGCGCCCAGGTGGCTGGGATGGCAAAGCGATTGTCCATCACCAATCCAATCTCGCCCAGATCACGCCGCTCTTTCGCACCCACCGGAATGACCACGGCCCCTGCACGTTCAGCCTCSGTCAGCACACCTTTGATATTCATCGGCAAACAAGCCRCATACCAAARSCCAATGATAACAGCKAGCACCGTCARCACTGCAATCATGGTCTTCATGTTGCAATCCTCCGTAGGTTGCGTGCTTGCACGCACCACGCAACACAGACGGGGGTTTTCAGATTACACACCATCGCTATGCCCAGCCCGCAATCCTTGCCGCACCCGGTGCGCAATCTCGATAAACTCGGCACTGTCGCGAATATCCAACGGCCTCTCCTTGGGCAACGGGCTTTCGATCACGTCAATGATCCGTCCGGGCCGCGGGCTCATCACTACAATCTTGGTCGACAGATACACCGCCTCRGGGATCGARTGGGTGACAAANSMGAYRGKTNWYGYYGGTKYSCGCCCAGAGCTCCAGCAGCTGTTCGTTCAAATGGTCGCGCACGATCTCGTCCAGCGCCCCAAATGGTTCGTCCATCAGCAGGATATCGGCATCAAAGGCCAGCGCCCGGGCGATACTGGCGCGTTGCTGCATCCCTCCAGACAATTGCCAGGGAAATTTGCCGCCAAAACCCTCCAGATCGACCAGCTCCAGCACATGTTTCAAACGCGCCTGCTGATCCGCCTTGGAATAGCCCATAATCTCAAGCGGCAGTGTGATATTACGAGCGATGGTGCGCCACGGATACAGGCCAGCCGCCTGAAACACATAGCCATAAGCGCGTTGGCACCGGGCTTCGTCCGGGCTCATGCCGTTGACAGTAATCTCGCCGCCGGTGGGCTGTTCCAGCGCCGCCATCACCCGCAAAAAGGTGGTCTTGCCACAGCCTGAGGGGCCGATAAAGCTGACAAAGTCACCTTTGTTGATGGTCAGGTTCACATCCCTGAGTGCCTGCACCGGCCCGTCATTGGTCTGGAACACCAGATCCAGATTACGGGCTTCAACAACCGCCTGGATAGTAGATTCAGTAGTCATTCTATCGCCTTGATAAGACAGGGTTTAGGGGCACTAACACCAGCGGCCACCCCCAATTTAAACGCCCGTTGCCGGAATGCCTGTACGCTGCACTGGGCGCGGCGCAGTCAGCTCTTTCCAGGTGCTCAGCGCGGTATTGACGGTGGTGTTAGCCTCACGGGCAACAAATTCGCCATGGCCTTCCTGACAGCGGATTTCACCGTCATAGACCGCCACCTGACCCCGAGTCAGAGTGAACCGTGGCAGACCCTTGACCTCTTTTCCCTCAAACACGTTATAATCGATCGAGGATTGCTGGGTAGAAGCTTGAATAGTCTTTCTTTTTTCCGGATCCCAGACCACCAGATCCGCATCTGCGCCAACCAAAACCGCGCCCTTCTTGGGATAGCAATTCAGGATCTTGGCGATATTTGTCGAGGTGACCGCGACAAATTCATTCATCGTCAACCGGCCAGTTACCACACCATGTGTCCACAGCATCGGCATCCGATCTTCCAGCCCACCAGTGCCATTGGGGATCTGGGTGAAATCACCAATGCCATTGCGTTTCTGMTSGGYGKTRARGNKSGCNNYGGYCRGWGGCYRSWRCMRWCRRKGNYSCAGMCKGMAWGSYWKYMCANAGGSTGTCCTGATGTTTTTTGTTGCGGAACGGCGGCGACATCACCCGCCGCGCGGCATGATCCCAATCGGGGTTGAAATACTCGCTCTCGTCCAACGTCAAATGCTGGATCAGCGGCTCGCCCCAGACCCGTTTGCCCTGCATCCGGGCGCGTCGAATGGCCTCGTGGCTGTCCTCACAGGAGGTATGCACCACATAGAGCGGCACCCCTGCCATATCTGCAATCATGATGGCCCGGTTGGTAGCCTCGCCTTCGACTTGCGGAGGACGGCTGTAGGCGTGCGCTTCGGGGCCCGTGTTGCCAGCAGCCAGCAGCTTGGCGCTCAGCTCCGCCACCACATCGCCGTTCTCAGCATGCACCAGGGCAATCCCCCCCAGCTCGGCCAGGCGTTGGAAGGACGAGTACAGCTCATCATCATTGACCATCAACGCGCCTTTATAGGCCATGAAGTGTTTGAAGGTGTTGATGCCACGTTCCTGAATGACGGTTTTGATGTCGTCAAACACTTGCTCGCCCCACCAGGTCACCGCCATATGGAACGAATAGTCACAGTTGGCGCGGGTGGATTTGTTATCCCAACGTTTCAGCGCGTCCAGCAGGCTTTCGCCCGGACTGGGCAGCGCAAAATCCACCACCATGGTGGTACCACCAGCCAATCCCGCCCGGGTACCACTTTCAAAATCATCCGAGCTGTAGGTGCCCATGAACGGCATCTCAAGGTGCGTATGCGGATCAATCCCGCCCGGCATCACGTAACAGCCCGTGGCGTCCAGCTCCTCATCACCCGTCAAATTGGGTCCGATCTGAGTGATCACCCCATTCTCGATCAAGACATCCGCTTTGTAGGTCAAATCAGCGGTGACAATCGTCCCGTTTTTGATGACTTTATTCATTTAATGTCCTCCTCTAAAACCGGATTTAACGGTCCTTCATTGGTATAGTGTCGTTTGTTTTTTCTAGTCGGGGCTGAGAAATAGACCGGAACTTCAAAAGAAATACGGTTTGCCGTTTCCCTTGATGTGCCCCCTTTCAACTCCCCCAATCCCATTACTGAAATGCCACCGCCGCCTTCGCCACTTACAGTTACAGTTACAGCAACTTCAAACGAGACAGCTTGTCTTTCGGTTTGGCGTTCCCCTTCCACAACCGCTGGAGCAATGAACAAAAGAGTGTCCTCTTGAGCCGCAGCAACACCTTTCGTGATATCCAAAAGAGTTTGCTTCACGAATTCATCGAGCTTCACTCCACGATCTCCGCCGTCTCAACCACAGCATGGAACAATACATTCGCCCCGGCAGCAGCCCATTCCGGACTGATCTCTTCCGCCTCGTTATGGCTTAGACCATCCACACAAGGGCACATCACCATGGCTGTCGGCGCCACCCGGTTGATCCAGCAGGCATCATGACCGGCCCCGGAAATCAGATCAGTATGCGAATACCCCAACCGCTCAGCTGCATTGCGCACCGCGGTTACACAGCCGTCATCAAAGGTCACCGGATCAAATCCGCCTACCTTTTCAAACTCGATCTTCACTCCCATGGCGTCGGCAATATCCTGGCCGTCCTCACGCAGACGCAGCTCCATATCCTCGATCACTTCTAACTCGGGCGAGCGGAAATCAACGGTAAACACCACCTTACCAGGGATCACATTGCGCGAATTGGGAAAGACCTCAATGTGCCCCGCCGCGCCGACAGCATGAGGCGCATGGCTCCAGGCGATCTCGTCCACCGCCTCCAGCACCCGCGCCATCGCCAGCCCTGCATTGCGCCGCATCGGCATTGGCGTTGATCCGGTATGCGCATCCTTGCCGGTGATGGTCACCTGGGTCCAGCTCAGCCCCTGCCCGTGCGTGACAACACCAATCTCTTTTTCATCAGCCTCCAGGATCGGCCCCTGCTCGATGTGCAACTCAAAAAATGCATGCATCTTGCGGGCGCCGACCACCTCATCGCCGCGCCAGCCAATGCGGGCCAACTCGTCGCCAAATTTTTTGCCTTCACCGTCTTCGCGGCCGTAAGCCCAGTCCTGCGTGTGAATCCCAGCAAATACCCCCGACGACAACATCGCCGGCGCATACCGGGTGCCCTCTTCATTGGTGAAATTGGTCACCACAATGGGATGTTTTGTCTTGATATTCATATCGTTCAAGGTGCGCAGGATCTCCAGCCCGCCCAGAACCCCCAGCACACCATCGTACTTACCGCCTGTTGGCTGCGTATCCAGATGTGAGCCAACATAGACCGGCAGCGCCTCTGGATCGGTYCCYTCMCGMCGCGCAAACATATTGCCCATCTGGTCCAACCCCATGGTGCTGCCCGCCGCCTCACACCAGCTTTGAAACAAAGCACGCCCTTCGCCGTCTTCGTCCGTAAGGGTCTGGCGATTGTTGCCACCAGCCACACCCGGGCCAATCTTGGCCATATCCATCAGACTGTCCCACAGCCGTTCGCCATTGATAACTAGATTTTGTCCAAGCGCAGCCATGGTTGTGATCCTTCCCGTCTGTCCACCTTTTGGCGGTATTATTCCGCAGGCCATCCCATGCCGCACGACATTGATTTGACCAACTGGTAAAACTCACGCTATCACGGGTTAGGCACCAGTCAAGAAATTGCGGCGAAACAGCTTCAAAAACCTCAAATTACATGGGGAAATGTCGAAATTTAAGGCAACTCCGGGTCGCCGCCCAAGTCAGGACCAAAGACACAGCAATGGCCAAAGCCCCCAGCCCGACCCGCATTCAGAAAAAGAATCGCACCGCCATCCTTGAGGCCGCGCTAGAAGTGTTCTCGACCCATGGATTTCGCGGCTCAACGGTGGATCAAATTGCCAGCGCCGCCGGGCTGAGCAAACCCAATCTGCTGTATTATTTCCCCTCAAAAGAGGCCATTTTCAACGAGTTGATGTCCGGCCTKMTGGATAMCTGGCTSRAYCCRCTKCGCGMWCTKGAYCCWAACGGRGACCCGMTGCAGGAAATCMTKKCYTAYGTSCAWCGAAAACTGCAGATGAGCCGCGATTTCCCCCGCGAAAGCCGTCTTTATGCCAACGAAATTGTCCAGGGTGCACCCCGATTACTGGACACCATCGCCAGCGATTTAAAACTGCTGGTCGAGGAAAAATCCGCTCTGCTCGACACTTGGATGGCCGCTGGCAAGATCAACCGCACCCACCCCAAACATCTGCTGTTTTCAATCTGGTCGCTGACCCAGCATTACGCCGACTTCGATGTGCAAGTCCGAACCCTGATGGGCGACGAAGACCCGTATGATGCGGCGCCCGAGTATTTGGAAACCCTATATCGCCGCATGCTGACACCGCCCGACTGACCCAAAGACAGCAAAGGCGGCTCTCTCGAACCGCCCCTACTTCTTCTTGTCTAAAATACCTCCGCCGGAGGCAGGTGTCTGTCAGGCCCCCCTGTTACTCCGCCGCCCGCGCCGACGGGTTGTTGGGATGTGTTGTCCAATTGGCGTAGTCAGCTAACACCACCTTGCCAGTCCGCTCATCCACCTGCCCCGGAGCCAATTGCTCCATAGTGATGCAATGCTCAACCGGGCAAACGCTGACACACAAATTGCAGCCAACACATTCATCATCCATGACGGTGAACACCCGATCCTCGGACATCGAAATCGCCTGATGCGAGGTATCCTCGCAAGCCGCGTAACAGCGGCCACATTTGATGCAGTCTTCTTGGCTGATCTTGGCTTTGGCGACAAAATTCAGATCCAAATACTGCCAATCCGTGACATTGGGTACCGCCTGACCGATGAAATCCGCGGTCGAAGTATGACCCTTTTCATCCATCCACTGGCTGAGGCCCGAAATCATCTCCTCGACCACTTTGAAACCATAGGTCATCGCCGCCGTGCAGACCTGCACGTTGCCCGCGCCCAATGCCATAAATTCAGCCGCGTCACGCCAAGTGGTGATCCCCCCAATTGCCGAGATTGGCAGCCCCCGGGTCTCCGGGTCACGGGCAATTTCCGCCACCATATTCAATGCAATTGGCTTAACCGCCGGGCCGCAATAGCCGCCATGCGTCCCCTTGCCGCCAACCGTCGGCTGCGGTGCCATCAGGTCGAGATCCACCGAGACAATTGAGTTGATGGTGTTGATCAAGCTAACCGCGTCGGCGCCGCCTGCATTGGCCGCGCGGGCGGGCAACCGCACGTCAGTGATGTTCGGGGTCAGCTTCACTATCACCGGTTTGGAATAATATTTCTTGCACCAGCGGGTGACCATTTCGATGTATTCCGGCACCTGCCCCACGGCCGAGCCCATACCGCGTTCAGCCATGCCATGTGGACAGCCAAAATTCAGCTCGATACCATCCGCGCCGGTGGCTTCAACTTTAGGCAGGATATCCTTCCAGGCCTGCTCCTCGCAGGGCACCATCAGCGACACAATAATGGCGCGATCCGGATAGTCTTTCTTGACCCGAGTGATCTCTTCCAGGTTCACCTCCAGTGGCCGGTCGGTGATCAACTCGATATTGTTCAGCCCCAGCAGACGGCGATCCGCGCCCCAGATCGCGCCATAACGCGGCCCGTTGACGTTGACCACTGGTGGGCCTGCTTCGCCGAGGGTCTTCCACACCACCCCACCCCAGCCCGCCTCAAAAGCACGGCGCACGTTGTATTCCTTGTCCGTCGGTGGCGCTGAGGCCAGCCAAAACGGGTTGGGAGATTTGATACCCAAAAATTCTGTTGTCAGATCAGCCATTTGTCTGCTCCTTGAAGTGCGAGCTTGAGGCCACTTACTGGCCCCAAAGCTGGCTCAGCCCATCAGGCTGGAATGAATGTCGATCGCGGCATCGCGGCCTTCGGCCACCGCAGTCACGGTCAGGTCTTCGCCGCCCGAGGCACAGTCGCCCCCGGCCCAGACGCCAGAGACCGAGGTTCGGCCCGCCTCATCGACCTTGATCTTGCGACCMYCSAKSGYYAYYSCCWYRGSTTGNNSTYMYARARTWWRRCSMMTGNRMYKYSAMYWMMWRAWMCRMSGSCAAACGCAGCCGCTCRCCAGTGCCATGTACACGGCCATCTTCAACGCGGGTATATTCCAACTCGATCTCGCTGGCGGCGTCATCGCCATGCACCGCAACCGGCATCACGTTGAACATCAGCTTGACCCCTTTCGAGGTCGCCAGATCCTGCTCAAACCGGCTGGCACCCATGGCGTCCTGGCCTCGACGATAGGCGATGGTGACGTTTTCGGCGCCCAGCAGTTTCGACTGCACTGCCGCATCCACCGCGGTCATACCGCCGCCGATCACCACCACATTGCGACCCACGGGCAGCACTGACAGGTCAGTGGCCTGACGCAGCTCGGCAATGAACTCTACCGCGTCCCGAGTACCGTCCTTGTCCTCACCCGGCACCCGCAAGGCGTTTACGCCCGCCAGACCAATCGACAGGAACACCGCATCAAATTCATCCTTAAGCCCGTCCAACGTCAGTCCGCCACCCAGACCGTTGCCGTGCACAACACGGATGCCGCCAATCTTCATCAGCCAGTCCACTTCGCGAGCGGCAAAATCATCAGGGGATTTATAGGCGGCGATGCCAAATTCGTTCAGCCCACCGGATTTTGCCCTGACCTCGTGGATCACCACGTCATGGCCCAGCAGGGCCAGCCGATGCGCGGCCGCCAATCCGGCCGGGCCGGCGCCAACAACTGCGATACGTTTGCCTGTGCTTGCGGCACGGTTAAAAGGGTGCCCATCCTGACCCATCAGCACATCGGTTGCGTAGCGCTGCAAGCGGCCGATCTCCACCGGTTTGCCCTCAGCCGTCTCCCGCACACAGACCTCTTCACACAGAGTCTCGGTCGGACAAACGCGGGCACACATGCCGCCCAGAATGTTCTGCGTTAGAATGCTGCGCGCCGCAGCCTCCGGGTTGCCGGTCTGAATCTCACGAATGAACTGCGGGATGTCGATGCTGGTGGGGCACGCAGTCATGCAGGGCGCATCATAGCAGAAATAACAGCGGTCCGCCGCCACCGCCGCCTCATGCGCATCATACGCAGGATGCAGATCGCCAAAATTGTCGGCAATCTGCTGGCTGGGCAGACGCCCTGCCTGAATACCGGATGCCTGATGGCCACTCGCCATTGGGTGTCTCCCCTGGATGTGTTCTTGTTCCATCCAGAGTGCCACATTTCATTTTTTTATCAACTGGTAAAATTTTGACCTTTTGGAGAAACCGCCCACCGCCGTCAATAATGGCGACTAACCAATTGTTTTTCAGCCAGGAATTCAAACTGCCTATTTTACACCAGCTGCGCCAGATGGCCGGTTTTTATCCATACCCGGGCTCCACTTGGTCCAACACGACCTTCAAACACCGCCCCCGGCGGCAGCCGCAACCAGTCCCAACGGCCAAAATTATCGCCCCCTTCGCTAAATCCGCCCTCAATCACAAAAACCTCCATCCCCGCCGGACCCTGCCGCGAGATCTGGCTGCCTGCCTCCCAGGTTTCGATGCTCACAGCCTCCTGCGCGTCCTTGAACAGCGGCACCACCGGGGCCTCGCTGGCAGCTGTATCTACCTGCACCTGAGACCGGTCCGCAGGATCAAACTGATGCAATTTCACCAGGATTGTAGCGCCCGGCGCCGTTGCCGGAGTATGGTGCGAGGTCGGCGGGTTGCGCACATAGCTGCCAACCGGGAAATCACCCGTCTCATCCTGAAACACCCCGTCCAGCACCAGATATTCCTCACCACCATCATGAGTATGCGCGTCAAAAGCGGATCCCGGCGCAAAGCGCACAATTGTGGTGGCACGCGCCACTTCGTCGCCTATTCGGTCCAGCATCTTGCGCTCGACCCCCGGCGCCGGGCTTGGCACCCAAGGGGTTTCGGCAAAAAATATCGCTACGCGTTGGCTGAAATCAGCATTGATCCGCATGTCGCCCTCCATCTGATCTGCCACCAATCTAGGTGCAAATACCAAGCGACAAACCCTAGATCACGAAAAAGTGGCCCACGAGGCCAGTACCAACCTCAGAGCGGCAGCATCGCAGTGGCTTCGATTTCCACCTTGGCGTCATCCTCTACCAGATCGGCCACCACAACCATGGTCATTGCCGGAAAATGATAGCCCATCACATTGCGGTACGCCTGCCCGACCTCACCCTGGCGCGCCAGATAGTCTGCCTTATCAGTCACATACCAGGTCAGACGGGTAATATCTCTGGCCCCACCGCCCGCCGTTTCCACTACATCCAGGATATTGCGTAGCGCCTGGCTCATCTGACCAATAAAATCATGCGCTTCAAACACTTGCTGGGAAGTCCAGCCAATCTGCCCACCAACAAACAGCATCCGGCCCTCACCGATCATGCCATTGGCATAACCTTTGGCCACCTTCCAGCCCTCGGGATGTACAGAGATTGTCGGCATGACGTGGTTTCCTGTTGCTGGGTATCCACCCAATAGTCCCGCATTCTTCAATATACTTCAAGCTTAAAGCTTAAAGCATCAACTTCCCCTGGCGCGCGCCCTTGGCAACAAAAAAGGGCGCGCCAAACGGCCCGCCCTGCTTCATCTTTTCAGAAATACTCCGGGGTTTGGGGCAGCGCCCCAATCCACCAGAACCCAGAGATCACATCCCCAGCGCTTCTTTATACATTTCCAAAACCGCCTCTTCCTCGGCGATGTCATCCTTATCACGCTTGCGCAAAGCCACCAGCTTGCGGATCACCTTGGTGTCGTAACCGCGGCCCTTGGCCTCAGCCATGACTTCTTTCATCTGATCAGCCAGGTCTTTTTTTTCCATGTCAAGCCGCTCAAGCCGCTCGATAAACTGGCGCAGTTCCCCTGCGGTCACACGGTAGCTGTCGCTCTTTTCTTGTTCGRYMRMSTMCMYMWTWKSMTSYKTSRYAKYRSGRKYWARKMSRYYRRARWMYWKKMMAWMAYKMKYCMYSGCMWKMTKSRWKYGSTCCCTCCCCTTGCGCGCATCCCACCAATCCAGTAGGCGCGACAATGAAAGACCCACAGGAGCGCCGCCATGTTTGAAATCCTTGTTTGGATCGGAGCCGCCATTTCCGTCACCGGTCTGGGTGGATTGTTTTGGTGCATCCTGCGCGTCATGCGTGCCCGCAAACAGAACCTGGATGACGACGCTCTGCGCGTCGTGGTGCAATCTGTGCTGCCCTATAATCTGGGAGCAATGCTGCTCTCCATGTTGGGGCTGATGCTGGTGGTGGTTGGGGTCCTGCTAGGCTGAGACCATCAGACCGGAAAATTGTCGAAATAAGCTTCGATCGCCTCTTCCCCTAGCGCCCTATCAAGACGTAGCAAGCGCGATGGCACCGGCGTCCCACTTGCCCGCAACCGGCTCAGCACCTGATTGAACTCCGGCTGCATGGACTGCCGACCAGCAGTATTAGCCCCAACAATACGCTCTTCCAATCGCTCAGCGACCTGCAATAGTTCGGTGGTCTTCATTTTGCTATTCCTCCGTCTATTAGGTTCAGAATGACACCCCCGCAGCATCTGGAAATGGAAATTTGCTCATTGTCCTGCTATGGTGCCCTTATTTACGCTGGCATTGCGTCACCCACCAATAGTCATGCCATTCGCGCCGCAGACCCGGATTAGGGTGGCTGCAATGGCACTGAACGTTTGATGTGACGCCTTGCGACGCCCGACGTGATTGTTGGCGACATAGTGCCGTCATTTCCCTTGATACACATTCACATTTTACTATATGATAACAGGAACGATTGGAGATTCAACCATGACGCCTATCATTAAAGCCTTTTTTGACGAGGCCACCAATACGGTTTCATACGTCGTGTACGAGCCCCAGGGCAGCGCCTGCGCCATTATCGATTCGGTGTTGGACTTTGATCACGCCTCGGGACGTACGGACACATCTTCGGCCGATGCCATCATTGGCTGGATCATCGACAAAGAGTTAAAGGTTCAATGGATCCTGGAAAGCCACGTCCATGCTGACCATCTTTCCGCCGCCCCCTATCTGCAGGAAGAACTGGGCGGAAAAATCGGCATTGGTGCCAAGATCACTGTGGTTCAGGACACCTTTGGCAAGGTCTTCAATGAGGGCACCGAGTTTCAGCGCGACGGCAGCCAGTTCGACGCGCTTTTCACCGATGGCGACAGTTTTCACATTGGCCAGATGCGGGCGGATGTGATGCACACGCCGGGACATACACCGGCCTGCATGACCTATGTGGTTGGGGATGCCGCCTTTGTCGGCGACACGCTGTTTATGCCAGACTTTGGCACTGCCCGCTGCGATTTCCCCGGTGGGTCGTCCGAAATGCTGTATCAGTCCATCCAGAAAATTCTGGCACTGCCGGATGAAACCCGCGTGTTTGTCGGCCATGACTACAAGGCCCCGGGTCGCGACCAATACGCCTGGGAAACCACCGTGGGCGAGCAAAAGGCGCTGAACGTCCATATCGGCCATGGTCGCAGCATCGAGGATTTCACCGGACTGCGCGATGCCCGCGACGCGACATTGGCCATGCCCCGGCTGATCCTGCCATCGCTGCAGGTCAACATGCGCGCCGGCCATATGCCCGAACCAGACGACCAGGGCGACGTGTTCCTGAAACTTCCAGTCAACAAACTCTGACCTGCCGAACAGGCTTTGTCGGCATGCTAACTAGGCGTATAATAAGGACTTAAATATGGAAACGGACTGGATCTGGGGCCTCATCGGCGGCGGGCTCATTGGGTTGGGTGGCGCGGTCTATCTACTTGGCAATGGCCGCATCATGGGGGCGAGTGGTATTATTGGCGGGTTGATCGACAGCACAGAACGCAAGTTACTCAGTGAAAACATCGCCTTTCTAGCTGGTGTCGTCTTATTGCCACTGCTCCTGCATCAGCTTTTTTCGATTCAGATCAGCACCCATATGACCAGCAATGTCACCATCATTATCGCGGCAGGCCTGCTGGTCGGGATCGGCACTCGCATTGCCAATGGCTGCACCTCAGGTCACGGGGTTTGTGGGATTTCGCGGCTGTCTCTGCGCGGCATTGTCGCCACGGTGTTTTATATCCTGGCCGGCGGTCTGACGCTGGTCCTTTTCCGTCACATTTGGGGGGTGATCTGATGCGGTTGTTTCTGTCTTTTCTGGCTGGCGGATTGTTTGGCGCTGGTCTTTTCCTTTCAGGTATGACCGACACCAGCAAAGTTCAGGGCTGGCTCGACGTGTTTGGCGACTGGGACCCAACCCTGGCCTTTGTGTTGGGTGGCGCCATTATACCGATGTTTTTCGCCTGGCGCCTGACACCAGGCCGAGCACCACTGGTTGGCGGCCATTTCCCGACCCCATCAAGCCCCGAGTTGGATCACCGGCTCGTTATCGGGTCGGTGATGTTTGGCATGGGGTGGGGCCTGGTCGGCCTATGCCCAGGACCGGTGATTGCATCGATCACATATAACGGTTGGGGCGGTGTTTTGTTCTTAGCTGCGATGCTGGCGGGCATGCTGGCCGCGCCTAAGTTTGGAGTGCAGCTAGACCGTCTGGCGACAAAAGCGTAAAGAGATAAACATGGATCCACGCTGTATCACCCCCCGCTACTTCGTCTCGCCGCAAATCGCCGCCGAGGACCTGCAAGCCCTGGCCGAGGCTGGCTTCAAGGCAATCATCTGCAATCGCCCCGACGCAGAGGTGCCGCCAAGCCATCAGGCCGAAGCCATCCGCGTCGCGGCCGAGGCGGCTGGGCTGAGGTTTGAGGCGTTGCCGTTGACGCATCAAACCATGACTGTTGAGAACGTTGCCAAGCAGCGTGAACTCGCCGAGATCTGCGATGGGCCGGTGCTGGCCTATTGTGCCTCAGGCACCCGATGCTCGGTGGTCTGGGCCTTGGGTCACGCGGGCGARATGACMSCTGATGCCATCCTMAGCAARACYGCAGCNRSCGGGNTATCARCTGGAMAATCTGCGCCCGGCATTGGAGCAATTGACAAACAAGGGCTGAGTAATCTGCTAAAAGTAAAAAAGACGCTCCGACCATAGGGTCCGGAGCGTCTTTTTGTTTTTGGTCATGTCAAATATGCGGGTCAGACGGAATCAGGCAGTCCGGCCAGTTCCGAGATCTCAGCCATCGCGTCATCCGGATTAAAATCACCCAAGTCGCCCATTGGGCCAGCGCCCAGCAAGGCCGGCAAATCGTCACCTAAATCACCGTCACCCGCAACCAAACCTTCCATTGCCAGATCGCCCATGCCAGCCATTGGCAAATCGCCCATCGGCAGGTCACCCAAACCAGCCATCGGCAACTCGCCCATCGGCGCAGCACCAAGGCTGTCCATTGGGTCTTGCAGGGTCTGTGCGGCGATCCCCAAACTAATGGTCTCCGGTTCGGTGCTTTGCTCGACCGAGACTTCGGGGCCAATCTCGGACGAAAACGCCATGCTATCCGCAGCACTGTCACCTACCAACTTGGTTTGCATTTCATTCAGTCGGACGGCACGGGCCCCATTAATTTGCCCCAAACGACCACCGGAAATGCATTGGCCACTAATGGAAATCAGATCAGTTTCATAAAGAAACGCCTGATCCAGCGGCAACAACTCGCCAATCTGAAGGTTGGAAAATTGACTGAGAGGAACCTGAATCTTGCACAGAACAGCTGTCAATTCGACCCGCATGGAGCCCATATTACTGCCCAATGACGGGCCAAAGCCCTTCCCTCCATTCTGACCATCTTCACCCAGATCAGCCAATGTCGGCTCAGGCAGGATCAGGGTGATGGTGCCCTGCATGGCACCGCAAGCCAGATCCAAAGTCAATTCAATGACGCGATAGTCATCCGCTTCGAGGACCAGCATCAGGCTGCGCACGTCTTCGATTCGAGCACCAAAACGGAAACCATCAAACAGATTCAGATCAGGCTGCCCCTGCAGCATCGTCACCGCCTTGGCAAACGCCCGGTCGATAAAGTCGGCGGTCATCGCAGCATCGGTCGAGGTATAATGGCGCTTAGACGGCGCCTTGCCCATCACCTGCCCCAGGGTTTGTTGTTGGATCAGCGCGGTGACCGTCGCCGCATCCAGCGCGGCGGCACCAATACGGCCATTGGGGCCATCCAGCACCACCAGTAATTTTTCGTCCGACAAATACCGGCCCAAATCTTCGGGAATGCAATTAAGCTGCCGGGCCGCAATCACCGCAACCGGCAACTCGCACAGGTCTGCTGCTGCCCGCGCAAGAGAACGGCGCAACGCCTTGAGAGTGACCGAGCTGGATAATCCGCCCTTCCCCTCACGCGCGACAGCTAGCTTGCGGGCAAGAACACTTACACCACGATCTGCTGTCTCTGTTGTCTCTGCTGTTGTTGTCTCTGACATAGGTTCCCAACCTGCACCCTCTGTGCCCCTTTAGATATCTTTTAGCCTGCAGTTGGTTACCATAGTCTTTATAAACGCCTCTTCACCTTGCCATTTCTGCAGTCAATGGCAAGGAAACCCGGAAGGCGCCACCGGGGTGGCCCGTCAAATATCGCACATCACCGCCCAGACGCTGCATGATCTCACGGCAAATTGCCAGCCCCAGCCCCGCGCCGCCTGCCTTTTCTGGGCTAACCCTAGAAAATTTCTCGAAAATCATTTGCTGGGAGGCCATCGGAATACCGCTGCCATTGTCGATGAAATCAACCCGCAATCGACCACGTGCAGTCGAGACTGCAATGCTGATTTCGGGCACCTCGGCATCGCAATATTTCTGAGCATTGGCGATCAAGTTGATAAAAACCTGCGCCAACCGGTCCAGATCCGAAGAAATCCGCACCGTTTCGCTTAGTGATTGGCGATGAACCTGCAACGGTTGCTCCGACCCCGCCAGCGCAGTCGACACCGCATGATCCAGAACTTCGGACAGGTTGCCTATGGTCATATTCAGGCTCACCTGACCGCTTTCGAGCACGCTCAGATCCAACAGGTCATTCAACAGCCGGGTCAACCGTAGGGCCTCATCATGAATAATGCTGGCGTAACGCTTGTTGTCTTCCTCACTCTGCCCCTCCACATCGCGCAGAATTTCTGAAAAGGCCCGAATCGAAGTCATCGGCGTGCGCAATTCATGGCTTACCTGGCTAAGAAATGCGTCTTTTTGCTGCGAAATCTGGGTCAGTTTCTCATTGGTTTCACGCAGTTGCCGGGCCGTGCGTGCCAATTCATCCGACTGCAGTTCGAGCTTACTCGAATATTCCAGCATCTGCGCGGTTTCATCCGCCACTGCCAAAAGATCCTCGACTGACACCGACGACCCCCCCGCGATCTGCCCAACCATTGCATGTGCCGCCGCCGCCCCAACCGAGCCACTGAGTTCGCGCTCCAACCGCTCCAGAAACGCCGGGGTTGGTTCGGGAAGATCGCTGTGACTGCCCTGCCGTTCTGCTTCGCTTTGGAAAAATGCCTGGGCCTCGCCTGCACCCAGAATCCGCTGCGACATGATCATCAGATCCTCGCTCTGTGCCACCTGACCAGTCCAGCCACGCGGCCCGGCCGAATGCTCAAACACATTGACAAACTGGGCGCCCTGCAGCCGCTCCATCGGGCTGGGAAACGTGGCCAGCGACACGATGCAAAAGGCAGCCGTGTTGAGCATCATCGACCACATCACCGCATGAACCGTCGGGTCCAGCCCCTCGATGCCAAACAGGGCTTGTGGCCGCAGCCAGGACAAGCCGAACAGCCCATTGCTCAGCACTGAATTCGGCAACAGACCATCGCCCATGGCTGGCAGCAACATAGTGAACAGCCACAGCACAAACCCCAAGGACAGCCCAGCCAGAGCGCCAGAGCGGGTGGCGCCGCGCCAGAACAGCCCTCCCACCAGAGCGGGCAGGATCTGGGCAATACCAGCAAAGGAAATCAAGCCAATCGAGGCCAGCGCCGCGCCTTGCCCAGAGACCCGGTAATAGAAATACCCCAGAGCCATGATGGCGGCAATCGACACYCSSSGMGRSAKCRRCASSAYRTTGMSCACRKCSYYCGACACCGAGGCCCCTCCTCCCCGCAATCGCAGCCAGATCGGCATCACGATATGGTTCGACACCATGGTCGACAGGGCCATGGCCGCGACAATCACCATCGAAGTGGCCGAGGAGAACCCCCCCAAAAAGGCCAACATTGCCAACCCGTCGCGGCCCTGGCTCAGCGGCAGGGTCAGCACAAACAGATCGGGGTTTGATCCCTGTGGCAGCAATTCCAACCCAATAGCGGCAATCGGCACCACAAACAGGCTCATCAGCAACAGATACAGCGGAAACGCCCAGGCGGCGGTCCGCAGGTGCCGCTCATCCTCGTTCTCAACCACCATCACCTGAAACATCCGGGGCAGACAGACAAAGGCGGCGGCAGCCAAAAAGGTGATGGTGGCCCAGCGGTCGCCACGCATCTGCCATTGGCCGATTGGCGAGGCATCAATGCGGGCCATAGTGTCACCCACCCCATCCGAGAGTCCCCAAACCACAAAAATGCCAACCGCCAGCAGCGCCACCAGYTTKACCACCGCCTCAAGCGCSAYKGCSGTSACCACSCCGTGGTGGCGYTCRTTKGCGTYYAGATTGCGGGTRCCAAACARGATGGCAAACACCGCCARCCCSGCAGCAACCCAGAACACNSKWKRKSSKKKSMTAAAACNSRSGCGACGGNNNKKCKKCGGCAAAGNNNRTSGMRAAMGACAGGGTGATYGAYTGCARYTGCAGGGCRATATAGGGSGTCACRCCWATCACCGCCARAAYSGTGACGMARAYCGCCAGMRTSKTSGATTTKCCATARCGCGACGARATCAGGTCRGCRATYGAWGTSACCCKTTGGCTGCGGCCGATCCGCACCAGTTTGCGCAGSCCCCACCACCAGCCGATCATCACCAGAGTTGGACCCAGATAGATGGTAATAAACTCCAGCCCCGAGCGGGCCGCATAACCCACCGCGCCGTAAAAAGTCCAGGCGGTGCAATAGATCGACAGCGACAGAGTATAGATCAACGGCGAGCGCAGCCATTTTGCCCGATGGCCCTGGCTGGCTTTGCGGTCCGCAACAAAGGCAACAAGGAACAATAGCGCCACATAGGCCAGACAGACCCCAACGAGCACATTCAACGAGGCCATTACGGAGTCTCCTGGCCGGGCTGATCAGTGCCTTCGGTCCAGTTTTCGGCCCAGCGGCCAACAGCAGATCCAAAAGCCAGGCTGGCCAGGATCAGCAATATCCAGACCACAAACATATAGGTAATTGCCTCGGACATCGGAATCCCGCCTGAGCTATCCGGCGCCGGATAAGGGTCGGGATTGGGCCACATCAGCGGCACCAAAAACAACAGCGCCCCAAGCAGTGGCAACAGCCGGGCGATATCCATCAACCGGCGGCGGCGATAGGTCTTGCGCTCGACAAACAGCGCAGATTGCTGTCGTCCGCGGCCCTCGTCACCGCGGTTGCGGCTCATCCCTGATTGGCCTGCGCGTACAGATCGCGCACCGCGGCCAGCACTTCGGTGTTGGAGAACGGTTTGGTCATAAAGCGACTGACCCCGGCCTTTTCAGCCATTTCTCGATCCCGTGCCTGCCCCCGCGCGGTCAGCATTAGCACCGGCAAATTGCGCAGACTCTCCTCGTTGCGCAGGTCCTTGATGATCTCCATGCCGCTTTTTCCCGGCAACATCAGATCCAAAATCACCAGGTCGGGTTTAGCCGCCTTAATCACCTCAACCGCATCACTGCCATCAGAATGCGAATCGACAGTCCAGCCTTCCCGCGTCAACAGAAACCGAATTGCCTCAATGATATTTGGTTCGTCCTCAATCAGTAATACATGCCTGCCCATGTGCAGAAATCCCTCCCCAGACGTTGCCTCACAGTCTTCAAAGACCCAACGCCAATTTCCCAGTTTCCCGGCAGATTAGACCTGTGGTCATAGAACTGTCAAAACTCTTCATCCAAAATAGAGGGTTCGCGTCGCGCCGGGCAGTCCCTACCCGCACAGACCCGACAGCTGGATCCCACTGCAAATGCCCCTGCCGGCCGGTCCGGCAACGGCAGGATCAGCATCACTGCCCGGTACACCGGATCGCTGTCAAAACCTAGCTGCCCCTGCGGCCAGGCAATTGCCAGACACTCAAACCCAGCCGCAYGATGTCCATGCTGCACCACCTGACGCCGCAAAGGCACCAGCGGCCGGGCCAAAGACGCATAGAGCGGCCACAATGGGCAGGATGCGCCAAACCGGGGCAGCGCAAACCCGGCAATTGGCTTGCGGAACAAAATCGCCCCAGAGGCATCACAGAGCACCAGCCCCGATGGCTGCCCCAGCACATCCTCGGGCAGGGCGGCCAACCGGCGCAGCACCAGTGGCAGATCGCAATCGAATGCCGCCGCTAGACCTGCCGGGTCAAGATCCCCGCTCAATGTTCGACGCAGCTTTGCCAACGGMMYSKKCWMKKMATSANNGCGATAMYSMTCSWSCRMRSYYMSARMAKKKSWRYSCRYSRCWWCGCTGAGCAGTTCTGGTGATGCGGCAACCAGTTGCTCTGGCGTGGCCTGCCCCTGTTCAATTGCGTCGAAATGATAGTCATGAGCGGTGAAAAACGCCTCCACCTCCTCTTGCGGCACACCCCGACGGACTGAGCTGGTGTTGCTTTGATCCAGAAATCTCACCAGGGACTTGCTGCTTTCGGCCAAGCGACGAGAATCCTCGTTCAGGTTCCGATGAAACCGATCCCGCCATTCCGGTTCCAATTCGCCAGTTTCTGCCAAAATTGACGCGGTGGAGCGAATGGCTGCCGCAGTCGACAGCACCTCATGTAACGAGGCCGCCAGATGCGGGTCATGTGTCAACCTATCCGACAGCACCTGCACCGTTCGTTCCAGCGTTGCCACCCGGCGATGCTCGCCTGCAAGCACTTCGGCCCAGCCGGGAAACCGGCCGGCAAATTCATCCGCATGATCCAGTTCGGCCACCGGTTTACCCGCATCCACCGCCGCCTCGCGCAGGGTTGCAATCAGCGCCACCTCTGCGCCCTCGGTCAGCATTGACGGCTCCACCCCCAGAGCCTTGGCTATGTCCAACAGCAGCTTGCCGCCGATTCTGCGCCTGTTGTGCTCGATCAGGTTGAGGTAAGAAGCGGAAATTTCCACCTGGCGCGCCAAAGCTGCCTGGCGCAGCTCCAGAAACAGCCTGCGTTCGCGGATTCGGCTGCCAGTCAGAGTATCGCGCGCCATGCCCAGGCCTCCCATTTTTATGTTATTTCAACGACTTTCTGCGCTGCAACATAAGAAACTTTACAACAACACGCCGTACATTGTGCATTTATTTACAGAAATATCTCGAAAAACAAGGCGCTTATTGCGCAATTTTACAACACGCCCCCATACTGCATTTGCACAATTGTGCCTGCGCATCGTGGAACTAGAGGAGCCTCGACGCGTTTATCGTTTTAGGGAGGATTATATGTCCAATTCGAAACTTACCCGTCGCGGTATGCTGAAAACCGGCGCTGTTGCCGGTGCCGGCGTTGCGCTGCCGACGATTTTCACCGCGTCATCCGTCGCGGCTTATACTAACGAACCTACTGGTGGGTCCGTCACTCTGGGTTTTAACGTCCCCCAGACCGGCCCCTATGCAGACGAAGGCGCGGACGAGTTGCGCGCTTACCAGCTGGCAGTCGAGCACCTGAACGGTGAAGGCGACGGCGGCATGATGAACACCTTCAGCTCCAAAGAGCTGCAGGGCAATGGCATCATGGGCAAAAAGGTCGAGTTTGTCACAGGCGACACACAGACCAAATCTGACGCTGCACGCGCATCGGCCAAGTCGATGATCGAAAAAGACGGCGCAGTGATGATCACCGGCGGCTCGTCCTCGGGTGTTGCCATCGCCGTTCAGGGATTGTGTCAAGAGGCTGGCGTGATCTTCATGGCGGGTCTGACCCACTCCAACGACACCACGGGCAAAGACAAGAAGGCCAACGGTTTCCGTCACTTCTTTAACGCCTATATGTCTGCCGCTGCGTTGGCTCCGGTGCTTAAGAAGCTGTATGGTTCCGACCGTAACGCCTATCACCTGACCGCCGACTACACTTGGGGCTGGACCCAGGAAGAGTCGATCGCCGCTGCCACCGAAGCAATGGGCTGGAATACTGTCAACAAGGTCCGCACACCGCTGGCCTCGACCGATTTCTCGTCCTATATCGCTCCGGTTCTGAACTCGGGCGCCGATGTTCTGATCCTGAACCACTACGGCGGAAACATGGTCAACTCGCTGACCAACGCAGTGCAGTTTGGCCTGAAAGACAAGATGGTCAACGGCAAGAACTTCGAGATCGTCGTACCGCTGTATAGCCGTCTGATGGCCAAAGGTGCTGGTGCCAACGTTAAAGGCATTCTGGGCTCCACCAACTGGCACTGGTCGCTGCAGGACGATGCCTCCAAGGCCTTCGTCAAGTCGTTTGGCACCAAGTACGGCTTCCCGCCGTCGCAGGCGGCGCACACCGTCTATTGCCAGACTCTGCTTTATGCAGATGCTGCGCAGCGCGCGGGTACTTTCAACCCATGTGGTATCGGCGAAGCCCTCGAAGGCTTTGAGTTCGACGGTCTGGGCAACGGCAAGACGCTGTACCGTGCCGGCGATCACCAGTGCTTCAAGGACGTTCTGGTTGTGAAGGGTAAAGAAAACCCAACCTCCGAGTTCGACCTTTTGGAAGTGGTTGAGGTCACACCTGCTGGTCAGGTCACCTACCCAATCGATCACCCGATGTTCGCGGGTGGTGCGCTGGGTACCTGTAACCCAGGCAGCTAAGGCCATTTGGCAGGGCCGGGCGCACATTTGTTGCGCCCGGCCCATTCACCCGGCCGCCCGATCACTAGGATCACAAACGGGATAATCCCCCCCGAGGCCGCCGGACACTCACAAAGACAGACTGACTAACCCAAAGGGTGGGGGCTATGGACGCAATCCTATTGCAAATTTTGAACGGGCTCGACAAGGGCTCGGCCTATGCGCTGATCGCGCTGGGACTGACACTCATTTTTGGCACGCTTGGCGTGGTGAACTTTGCCCACGGTGCATTGTTCATGATCGGCGCCTTCTGCGCCGTCACCGTACAACGGATCCTGAACTACAGCTTTGAAACGGTTGATCCAACCCAAACCGATTTTCTCGGCAATGCACTGATCGTCAAGACCCCCTATCTCGAGGCCTGGTTTGGCCCGGAGACGGGCAGCGCTATCATTGACTGGGCGGTGCCCCTGGCGATCCTGTTTGCCATACCAATCATGGTCTTTGTCGGCTATGCGATGGAACGCGGCCTGATCAAGCACTTCTACAAGCGGCCTCATGCCGACCAGATCCTGGTGACCTTTGGTCTCGCCATCGTGTTGCAGGAAGTCATCAAGTTTTTCTACGGCGCCAACCCGATCCAGACCCCAGCCCCCGAGGCCTTGAGMKKTWKKGKYRMTGNMKGSGMYMTSATCNSCMRSGWKATCATCTATCCKGTCTGGCGCATSGTCTATTTCKYCTTCTCMMYWSTGATCATYGGKGSCRTSTTYKCSTTYYTGMAATTCACCACCTTYGGSATGGTKGTGCGSGCYGGTATGGCCGACCGMGAAACCGTKGGCCTGCTGGGCATCAACATCGACAARCGSTTYACCATCATGTTTGGCATYGCCGCMGCSGTCGCYGGMYTGGCMGGKGTSATGTACRCKCCRATCAACTCWCCSAACTATCACATGGGCATGGACTTTCTGGTGCTKAGCTTTGTKGTGGTGGTTGTYGGCGGCATGGGCWSCCTKCCSGGCGCGGTKYTGGCMGGGTTCYTGYTGGGYATCCTGGAAAGCTTTKCSTCGATGAACGAGRTYAAAWMYCTSSTSCCMGGCATCGACCAAATCATCATYTAYKTRGTKGCAATCATCATYYTGCTYGYMCGKCCWCGKGGYCTAATGGGCCGCAARGGYGTGATGGAGGAMTARRCMCATGTTYRRWMTGRAMAAAAASGACAMKAYCCTSCTGCTTGYKGTYGCCATMMTGRCRMTGYTSGCMCCKTTCATCCTGAACCCGTTYCCSACCGRMAGCGSCWTGGCGCAGTTCAAYGCSGGSTATCCGGAYCTGATGCAACGSTTTGTRATCTTTGSVATCTTTGCCRTCGGYTWYAACMTSYTGTTTGGCCTSACTGGMTATCTCAGCTTTGGYCACGCSGCCTTTCTGGGRGTCGGKTCCTACTCGGCGGTCTGGATGTTCAAGCTGCTCAGCATGAACGTCATTCCCGCAATCCTGTTGTCGGTGGCCGTGGCCGGCGTGTTTGCGCTGGTGATCGGCTATATCAGCCTGCGACGCTCGGGGATCTACTTTTCGATCCTAACTCTGGCTTTTGCGCAGATGTCATTCAACCTGGCCTATTCGGTGCTCACCCCGATCACCAATGGGGAGACGGGCCTACAGTTGACCCTGAACGACCCACGCGTTCTGGGTGTGTCGCAGACCGCAGATGGCTCGATCCCGGTGACCAGCCTGTTTGGATTGGAAATGCGCTCGACCTATGAAATGGTCGTCGGCCCCTGGGCATTCCAGTTCAACGTTGGCTACTATCTCAGCGCGCTGGTCCTGCTGGCTGTATTCTACCTGTCGATCCGTATCTTCCGTTCGCCTTTTGGGCTGATGTTGCGCGCAGTCAAATCCAACCAGCAGCGGATGAACTACACCGGGCTGAACACCCGTCCCTACACCCTGGCTGCCTTTGTCATCTCTGGCATGTATGCCGGTCTGGCTGGCGGATTGCTGGCCTCGATGGACCCTCTGGCTGGTGCTGAACGTATGCAGTGGACGGCCTCGGGTGAAGTGGTGCTGATGACCATTCTTGGCGGTGCTGGCACCCTGATTGGTCCGGTTCTGGGCGCAGGATTTATCAAGTACTTCGAGAATATCTTCTCGAAGATCAACGAAACCGTTTTGCACGGCTGGTTTAGTGCCCTGCCGGATGGGCTTGAGGACTTGCTGGTCACAATCGTCTACCCCTTTGTCGGCAAAGGCTGGCACATGACCCTTGGCATTCTGTTTGTGCTGGTAGTGGTGTTCCTGCCCGGTGGTCTGGTCGAAGGTGGCCAGCGTATTGCAACCTGGGTGCGCAGAAAAAAGGCGGGCAACAATAACACGCCCACCAACTCAACCGAACCTGCGGAATAAGGAGACACAAGATGGGAATTCTTGAAGTCAAAGGCATCAACAARCGGTTCGGTGGGTTGCAGGCGCTGGGGGATGTRAACCTCAGCGTCAARGARAACACMATCCATGCCATCATCGGTCCCAACGGGGCGGGCAAATCYACTYTGYTGAACGTRCTGGTGGGYAAGCTGATCCCGGACACYGGATCGGTGATGTTCGACGGCCAGTCGGTGCTGGGTCGCGCACCTTAYGAGATCAACCAGATGGGCATYTCCCGKGTGTTCCAAACRCCYGAGATCTTTGGTGATCTGACGGTGYTGGAAAAYATGATGATCCCCTGYTTYGCCAAGCGCGACGGGGCRTTTGAGATGAACGCCATTGCCTCRGTGYYCAGCCAAAAGGATRTTGTCGMAAAAGCCGAGMAYATGCTGRAAGAGATGAACATGGCGGACAANNGSGGCNNATGCATGCYGCYGCCCTGTCMCGTGGYGACAAGCGSCGGYTRGAGATYGGCATGTGCCTGTCYCARGAACCSCGRCTGTTGYTGYTRGAYGAACCMACCGCCGGTATGGCGCGGGCAGACACCAACAACACCATCGACCTGCTGAAACAGATCAACGAAGAGCGTAACATCACCATCGCCATCATCGAGCACGACATGCATGTGGTGTTCTCGCTGGCCGACCGGATCACCGTTCTGGCCCAGGGTAGCCCTCTGGTCGAGGACGAACCACAAAACATCCGAGGCAACCCCTTGGTGCGCGAAGCGTACCTGGGCGAGTCGGCGTAAGGAGAGCCCCCCATGAACGTCAAACCCGATTTCTCCAAGAATGCCAATCAGGCCACCACCGCCCCGGCGTTTCTGTCGGTCTGGGATATGCATGCCTATTATGGCGAAAGCTATATCGTGCAGGGCATCTCCTTTAACGTCCACGAGGGCGAGATTCTGGCCCTGCTGGGCCGCAACGGCGCCGGCAAAACCTCGACCCTGCGGGCCATTGCMCGYYTGGACGACCCGCAGCTYAACAARGGCGAGATCTGGCTGGATCACCAGCCGCTGCACAACATGAAGGCCTATCAGGCCTCGGCCGCTGGTCTGGCGCTGGTGCCCGAAGATCGCCGCATCATCGCCGGGCTGACCGTCGAGGAAAACCTGGAGCTGGCACAGATTGAACCTCCCATCGGCTGGTCGATCGAACGCCTGTACGAAATGTTCCCGCGCCTGGGGGAACGTCGCAAGCAAGAAGGCGTGACCCTGTCGGGCGGCGAGCAGCAGATGCTGGCCATTGCCCGCGCGCTGGCCCGTGACATCAAGGTGTTGCTGCTGGATGAACCCTACGAGGGTCTGGCGCCGGTGATTGTCGATGAGATCGAAAAAACCCTCATCCACATCAAGGAACAGGGCATCACCACCATCATCGTGGAACAGAACGCGGTGCGGGCGCTGGAACTGGCTGACCGTGCAGTGATCCTCGACACCGGTGGCATCGTGTTTGACGGGCTCGCGTCCGAGGTTTTGGAAAACGAGGAACTGCGGGCCGAATATCTGGCCATTTAACCCATTACTCCCTGTCGCATTGGCCCCCCGCTGATGCTGACAGGTTCAAGGCCGGGTCCATTTGGATCCGGCCTTTTTTTATTTTTCAACAGGCACCGCAGATAAACCTAAATCCAATCAAGAGTATTTCGCACCCAAGTCCAATATCCCTACGCCAGCTCATCTCTGACATGTCCTGGATGCTGAACGGTTGCCCTGGCGGCCTCGGCACCCAAGCAAGTTCAAAGGACAAACAATATGCAAAGCGTGAAAGTCTGGGATCCGGTGGTGCGCATTTTCCACTGGTCTTTGGTGTTAGGGTTTGCGGCAAACGCCACTCTGGTAAGTGACCACTCCTCACTGCACCTGTGGATCGGCTATGGCATCACCGGCCTGGTTCTGTTCCGTATCCTGTGGGGTTTCATCGGCAGCCGGTATGCACGGTTTTCCAGCTTTCGGCCCAGCCTATCCGCTGCCACCGGCCAACTGTCCGACATGGTCAGCGGCAACAGGCGCATTCATCGGGGCCACACGCCGCTTGGCGCATGGATGATTTACAACCTGCTTGGGACACTGTTGATGATTGGTTTGACCGGTTATCTGCTGACCACAACGTTGCTCGGCAACGCCGGTTGGGTCGAAGACCTGCACGAGTTCTGTGTCACCTAGGCTGAACTGTCGGTGGTCTCACATATCTTGGCGGTGATTTTCGAAAGCCGGCGCACCAAAGTGAACCTGCCATGGGCCATGGTCACTGGCCGCAAGAAAATTCCGGTCGAATAATCCAATCTGCGCACCCCCGAGAGTGTCATGTTTCTCCTTGGGGTAGCGCAACCAGCCAACGCAGCTTTGGATCATTTGACCAACAGACGGCCAAAAGGGCTTTTTTTCAGCCGCGATCCGGTCCACATAGGCGCTCATGTCTGATATTGCCTTTGACCACGCCCCAATCGGGCTTGCCCAGCTGGAACACCGCATTATCCGGCGCTGCAACCTGCAATTTGCCGAGACCTTTGGCGACACGCCCGTGGCCTTTGTTGGCCGAGAGATTGCGGAGCTGTACCCCAGCCGCGAGGATTTTGACCGGGTCGGCACCCGGTTGCAGCAACAAGATGTGCAGGCCGGACGTTATGATGATGAGCGCATCATGCGTCGGCTCTCGGGTACATTATTTTGGTGTCGCGTGCGGGGCCGATCACTGACCCCCGACCAGCCCTTTCGGGCCGGGGTCTGGTCTTTTGCCGATATATCCGACGACCGGCCAGTGGCCTCGTTGACCCCGCGCGAACGGGATGTGGCGATTCTCACTTGCCGCGGCCTGTCGGCCAAGGAAATTGGCCTGGAACTGAACCTGTCTTACCGCACCATCGAGACCCACCGTGCCCACCTGCTAAAGAAATTCTCCGCCCGTAAACTGCCTGAACTGGTGGCCAAGCTGACCGGCATGCCACTGTAAGCCGCCAGCAATTGCAAATCTGCCGCCAACACCCCATGTTAGCGCTTGGTTAGGGTGCTTTCCTTGCGGGCAACCTTGCCCTATAAGCGCCTAAAAATCCGGTCTGCGCAGCACGCGGGCCACTGGGAACCGGTTGAGGATCAAATGAAAAACAAAACTCACGAAGCGGACGTGGCCTTTATCAAGGCATTGGCCGAAATGCTGCGCGACAACGATCTGACCGAATTGCAGGTCAAACGGGATTATGGAGGGGAAGACAGCCTGAATGTGCGCGTCTCCCGCCAAGTTACGATGATGCCTGCACCCGTTCAGGTTGCCGCGCCTGCCGTCGCCCCGGTTGCTTCCGCCGCTGCTGTCGCCCCCGCTGCTGCTGCGCCCTCCGAGGATCCGGCCAGCCACCCCGGTGTTGTCCCTTCGCCGATGGTTGGCACCGTCTATACCCAACCCGAACCGGGCGCACCGAGCTTTATCTCGGTGGGGGCCAAGGTCAGCGAAGGCGATACCCTGCTGATCATCGAAGCGATGAAGACCATGAACCACATCCCGGCCCCCAAAGGCGGCACCGTGAAACGCATCCTGGTCGATGACGGCGCCGCCGTCGAGTTCGGAACGCCTCTGGTCATCATCGAGTAGGGATCTGACATGTTTGACAAGATCCTGATTGCCAACCGCGGAGAAATTGCCCTGCGCGTGATCCGCGCGGCGCGCGAAATGGGCATTGCCAGCGTTGCGGTGCACTCTACCGCCGACGCCGATGCCATGCATGTGCGTATGGCCGATGAATCGGTCTGCATCGGCCCACCTGCCAGCATCAACAGCTACCTGTCGATCCCAGCCATTATTTCAGCCTGTGAAATCACCGGAGCCCAGGCAATCCATCCCGGTTATGGTTTCCTGTCCGAAAACGCCAATTTTGTGCAGATCGTCGAAGACCACGGCCTGACCTTCATTGGCCCCACCGCACAGCACATCCGCACCATGGGCGACAAAATCACCGCCAAAGACACCATGAAAAAACTTGGTGTGCCCTGCGTTCCCGGCTCCGAAGGTGGCGTTCCGGATCTGGAAACGGCCCAAAAAATCGGCGCCGAGATGGGCTATCCGGTGATCATCAAGGCCACGGCTGGCGGCGGCGGCAAAGGCATGAAAGTGGCGCAAACCGCTGCCGACATGAAAATGGCCTTTCGCACCGCACGTGCTGAGGGCAAATCCAACTTTGGCAATGATGAAGTCTATATCGAGAAATACCTGACCACGCCGCGTCACATCGAAATTCAAGTGTTTGGCGATGGCAAGGGCAAGGCTGTGCATCTGGGCGAGCGCGACTGCTCGCTGCAGCGGCGTCACCAGAAAGTGTTCGAAGAGGCCCCTGGTCCCAGCATCAGCGCCTCCGAGCGGGCTCGCATTGGCAAGCTCTGCGCCGACGCGGTCGCCAAGATCGACTATATCGGCGCTGGCACCATCGAGTTCCTCTATGAGAACGGCGAGTTCTTTTTCATCGAGATGAACACCCGCCTGCAGGTGGAACACCCGGTCACCGAGGCGATCTTTGGGGTCGATCTGGTGCGCGAACAGATCCGCGTCGCCGCAGGCCTGCCGATGTCGTTTGCTCAGGACGATCTGACGATCAATGGCCATGCCATTGAGGTGCGGATCAACGCCGAGAAGCTGCCCAACTTTGCCCCCTGCCCCGGCAGGATCAGCCAGTACCACGCCCCTGGGGGCCTGGGTGTGCGAATGGATTCGGCGCTGTATGACGGCTATTCGATCCCGCCCTTCTACGACAGTCTGATTGGCAAATTGATCGTGCATGGTCGTGACCGCAACGAGGCGCTGGCGCGTCTGAGCCGGGCTCTGGGTGAGTTGATCGTCGATGGCGTCGACACTACGATACCGCTGTTTGATGCGCTGCTGGCAGAGCCTGACATTCAGTCGGGTGAGTACAATATCCACTGGCTGGAGCGCTGGCTTGAAAACAATATGGCCAGCTAGGGTGATGGGTGCGGTGCGTGCAAGCACGCACCCTACGCTCCCATTCAGGCCAGCACGATGACGCTGTCGGCAGAACTGCTGTTGCGTGCTTATTCCGCCGGGGTGTTTCCCATGGCGGAACATCGCGATGATCCCGAAATTTTCTGGGTTGATCCCAAGCGCCGCGGCATTCTGCCATTGGATCGGTTTCACATCTCACACTCGCTGGCACGCCGAATCCGCCGTGGTGGTTATGAGGTGACAGTGAACCGTGATTTCCCCGCAGTGGTCGCAAGCTGCGCCGACCGCACCGAAACCTGGATCAACGATGAAATCCGCGACCGATATATTGAATTGCACCAGATGGGCCGGGCCCATTCTCTGGAGATCTGGCAAGATGGAGATCTGAGTGGTGGGGTGTACGGCGTGACCATTGGCGCCGCGTTTTTTGGTGAGAGCATGTTTTCGCGCCGCACCGACGCGTCAAAGATTGCTCTGGCCCATCTGGTGGATCGCCTTAATCAGGCAGGGTTTGTTCTCTGTGACACCCAATTCCTCACCCCCCATTTGGCCTCTCTGGGTGGACAAGAAATCAGTCGTGCGGCTTATCAGGCGCGGCTACATGTCGCAGTTCAAGGGACTGCAGACTTCACCACCCCGGCGGTGTCTTCGGCTCAGGAATTGTTACAGCGCAGCACCCAGACGTCGTAGCGGCTGTGATCCAGCGCACTCAGCGCCGGGCTAGACGCAATCATCCAGCCGTCAAAATACACCACACCACTGTCCGAGTTGCGTATGGTCAGAAACGCAAAGGCATCTCCGGTAGGGTTGTCTGCCGGATAACGGCAATCTGCCAGCGTCACCAATAGGCCAAACAGTTCAGCACTGCCGCCAATAGGCAGCTCGGCATCCAACGTGCGCCCATTGACCTTGTCCAGCCCACGCAACACCGCTCCACTGCCCGATACCGCCCGCTCCTGCGTCCAGCCAGTTGACCCCAGCCCCAGCGCCAACAGTGCAACCAAGGCTAGAGTTGGCTTCACGAATCATCCCCACTGCCGGATACGAATTTCAGCAGCAATGTGATCAGGCTGACAGCGCCTTGGGTGTCCTCAATCTCGTCACCCGGTTCAAAATTGAACGGCGAGCCACCGGGCATGATCTCGACAAAATTACCGCCCAGCAATCCCTCGGAGGAGACCACCACAGCACTGTCATCGGGAATTTCGATGGTCTTCAAAACAGAAAAGTTGGTGTCGGCCCGAAAAGTCTGCGGGTTCAGTGTGATTTCGGTGACGGTGCCGATCTTGACCCCGGCCAACCGCACATCGGTGCCAACGCCGACCCCTTCGATGGATCGGAACGAGGCGTTAAGCTGGTAATCCGCACCGCCGCTTGACAGGCCCGTCGCCTGCCCCGCAAAAACTGCAAAACTGACTGCAGCCGCAAGAACGACGCCGCCGACCAGAACTTCGGTAATATTTTGGGACATTGCGATGCGCCTCTACTGGTCCCGGATCACTCCGGGGTCCATGCCTCATAATCGCGGCGCGTGGCCGGTTCAGCAGCGCGGCGAATCGAGCCTGCAGGTGCATAGGCCAGTGCGCTGCCGGTCAGGTTCTCCTGATGCGGCTTCTCCCAGTCTTTGTGCACCAGCGGTCGCTCTGTGGGCAGCTCGTCATAGGTGCGGTGCAGCCAGCCGTGCCAGTCAACGTTGATCCGCGTGGCCTCCATCTCGCCGTTGAAAATCACCCAGCGTTTGCTGTCATCAGCATTGTGATAGTACACATTGCCCTGATCATCTTCGCCAACTTTGATACCCTTGCGGGCAGTAAAGATCTGAGTGTTCAGCGTCTGACCGTTCCACCAGGTGACGGCGCGCAAAAGAGTGTTCAGAATTCCCATGGGTGTCTCCGCAAATTCACTTCTGATATGACGCAGTTTGCATCCGAGGTCCAGATGCTGCACCCGCTCCAATCCAGCACAAAGCAACAGATGTGCGCGATTTCCCGCGTCTTAAGGGCCTCAAACTATAAAATTAGCTACGTATTGGCCGGGGCAAGCGCCGTCACTTCAATTTCAATTCGGTATTTTGCGTCGATCAACCCACATTCGATCATCGTCGCCGCGGGCGGGTTGTCGCCGAAGGTCTCGGCCAGCAATGGCCAGCAAGCTGAGAACTCACTGCGGTCGGGCAGATAATAGTTTACTCGCACCACCCGCGCAAAATTACTGCCAGCCTCAGCCAGGGCCTTGCCAATGATCTCCAGCGCCGAGCGGCACTGCTCGACGACATCGTCGCCCTGCCCCACAGTGCCCGCCACATGAACAAATCCGCCTGCGACAACCRCCCGGCAATAGCCAATCTTGTCCTCAAACTCGCCACCCGAGGACATTCGTTTGATAGCCATCACAGCCTCCCCGCATCCAGATGCAATCGGGATGCCCAAATTTCAAATGCTTCACTCAGCAAAACGGCGCKRKRWRASYCSSRMYKKWTWKMWYHYKYYWKKKMRMCCWYRRKYYAMSCHGYYGKWKYMRKTKCYYWYKSYRYRTCGGTRTGRATCATCARYGGTTCAACKTTYGARTTCACSGCYTCCTCGTTCACCACCACYTTGGTCACACTGTCCAKTCCGGGCAGYTCRAACATGGTRTTRAGCAGGATATCCTCGAGAATAGAGCGCAGCCCCCGCGCACCGGTCTTACGTTGGATGGCACGTTTGGCGATGGCGCTCAGCGCGTCCTCGGTAAAGTCCAACTCGGTATCTTCGATCTCGAACAGGCGTTGATACTGTTTGACCAATGCGTTTTTGGGCTTGGTCAGGATGGTCACCAGCGCATCTTCGTCCAGATCCTCAAGCGTTGCCAGCACAGGCAGACGGCCAACAAATTCCGGGATCAGGCCAAATTTCAGCAGATCCTCGGGCTCCAGATCCTGAAAGATCTCACCCACGCCGCGTTCGTCATTGCCGCGCACATCCGCGCCAAAGCCCATTGCCGACCCTTTACCGCGGGCAGCAATGATCTTGTCCAGACCGGCAAAAGCGCCGCCACAGATGAACAGGATATTGGTGGTGTCGACCTGCAGGAATTCCTGCTGAGGATGCTTGCGCCCGCCCTGCGGCGGCACCGAGGCAACGGTACCCTCCATCAGCTTCAGCAGCGCCTGCTGTACGCCCTCACCCGACACATCGCGGGTGATCGAGGGGTTTTCAGACTTGCGGGTAATCTTATCGACTTCGTCAATATAGACGATGCCGCGCTGCGCACGTTCGACGTTGTACTCGGACGCCTGCAGCAGCTTCAGGATGATGTTCTCCACATCCTCGCCCACATAACCAGCTTCGGTCAGGGTGGTGGCATCGGCCATGGTGAACGGCACATCCAGAATCCGCGCCAGCGTCTGTGCCAGCAGTGTTTTGCCGCAGCCAGTGGGGCCAATCAGCAGAATGTTGGATTTGGCCAGCTCAAGTTCCGAGCCCGCTTTTTGCGCGTGGTTCAGCCGCTTGTAGTGGTTGTGCACTGCGACCGACAGAACCTTTTTGGCCATCGTCTGGCCGATGACATAGTCATCCAGCACATCGCAGATATCTTTGGGTGTCGGCACCCCATCGTTGGCCTTCAGTCCCGAGGCCTTGGTCTCTTCACGGATGATGTCCATACACAGTTCGACRCATTCRTCACAKATGAANWMSSKTSGGCCCGNCRATCAGYTTGCGCACYTCRTGCTGGCTYTTGCCGCAGAAGCTRCAGTAAAGCGTATTYTTGCTGTCRCCGCTTGAGTTCGTTGCCATGGTCTACCTTTCAGTCCGCGCCAGGAGGGGCCCACTACAGGCGTCTCCCACTTCCAAAACAGCTTAGGCCAGCGCCTCAGCCGCTACAATCGCAAAGTGCGCCCCAGCCCTTCCGGGACGCACAGGTTACTTTTTCAAAAAGAACTTCAGCTCTCTTCGTCATCGCCTTTGGAGCGACTTGCCACAATCTCGTCGATCAGACCAAATTCCTTGGCCTCAACTGGCGACATGAAGTTGTCACGCTCCAACGCCGCTTCGACCTTGTCCAATTCCTGGCCGGTGTGATGCACATAAATCTCATTCAGGCGCCGCTTCAGCTTCAGCGTCTCTTCGGCGTGAATCATGATGTCGGTGGCTTGGCCCTGGAACCCGCCCGAGGGCTGGTGCACCATCACCCGGCTGTTGGGCAGGCTGAACCGCATGCCATGTTCCCCACCCGCCAACAGCAGCGACCCCATCGAAGCGGCCTGGCCGATCACCAGGGTCGAAATCTTGGGTTTGATGTACTGCATGGTGTCATAGATCGACAGACCCGAAGTCACGACACCACCGGGCGAGTTGATATACATGGAGATTTCTTTGGACGGGTTCTCGGCCTCCAGATGCAGCARCTGCGCCACRATCARCGARCTCATGCCGTCATGCACYGGWCCGGTGAGGAARATAATCCGYTCYTTCAGCARGCGSGAGAARATRTCATAGGCCCGTTCGCCACGTGCGGTCTGYTCRACCACCATGGGGACYAGGGTGTTCATRTAGGTTTCTTTTGGATCAAACATTNKGGGCCTGCCTGCTTTGAATGTAATCGGGACCATACCCGACARAGTGTTACTTGATTCTTAGTATCGCGGCATGGGGGCTGCAAGAGGGGCTAATAAATTTGCTGATTGCCGCCGATGCAGCACAAATGTCGTCGCATTCCACAATTTTGCTGTCGCAAACCTTTGGTTCGGCGCGTAGATCGCAGTTTAACACACGGAAAGAAACGCCCTGACCTCTCCAGGTTATGTGTCAGCTGTGCCACAGGATCCCACCATGCAGACAGACAGTTTTGTACAAAAGGGCGCGGCGGCCAAGCTGGAGATCCCCTTTAGCGGCGCACCGCAGGACTTTTATTTCCTGCTGCTGCCCAAGGCGACAATGTTGCCCGTGGCGGCAGCCATCGAACCGCTGCGCATTGCCAACCAGGTTACCAATACCAAGCTGTACCGCTGGTACATCATGAGCGATGACGGTGCGCCGGTAACCTGTTCCAATGGCATGACATTAACGCCGGATATGGCGCTGGAACAGCTGCGGCAAGACGCCGTGGTGTTTGTCTGCGCCGGGGTCGAGCCACAACACACGGCTGGCGAGGCCACCATAAACTGGCTGCGTCGGGAACACCGGTTTGGCCGCCGACTGGGCGCCATCTGTACCGGGGCCTTTGCCCTGGCCCAGGCTGGCCTGTTGAGAGGGCAGGAGTTTACCCTGCATTGGGAGAATCAACCGGGATTTACAGAAATGTACCCAAACCTGCGGCCGTCCCCAAATATCTATGAAATCACYRASACSTTYATGACCTGCGGCGGYGGCAAYGCKGCYACYGACATGATGCTGAACCTGATCGARGAAYGYCACGGCAAGAATCTRGCGATMATTRTTGCYGAYATGTGCCTGCACGTCCGCKCRGGMGGKCARRTGGCRCCGCARAAATCCAACTATGCCGTCGCCATCGGCAGYCGYAAYCAACGGYTGCTYTCWGCCTTGCAACTTATGCAGGACGCAATTGAGGAACCGCTGTCGATCGGCGCGCTCTGTGATCAGCTGGAGATTTCGCGCCGCCAGTTGGAACGGCTGTTCTCCCGCTATCTCAATCAAAGCCCGATGCAGGTCTACTCCGACATGCGCCTCAGCCACGCCTATGCGCTGATGAACGAGACCGCGATGTCGGTGACCGAAATCGCACTGGCCTCGGGGTTCAACAGTGCCACGCATTTTTCACGCCAGTTCAAACGCAAATTTGGCGCCAGCCCGCATTTCTTCCGCAAGGGATGGGTGTAAAATAGGTTGAGACTGTCGGGTGTATGCCCGATCAAGACAGTGTCAAAAGAGCTATCCCTCTCTTGCGGTCAGCATGCGTTCACGCTATGTTCTATGTCGATGAACGCCAAAAGACAGGACATTGAATGATCAACGGAAGCTGCCTCTGCGGAAAAGTGAAGTTCCAAATTTCGGGCGAGCCTTTTTCATTAAGCTATTGCCACTGTTCAAGATGCCGCAAAGCTGCGGGCGTGTTTTCCGCTGTTCTGATCGGCAAGGCAGGTGACCTTCTGATTACAGATGGACAAGATGAGATAGCTAAATTCACGTCTGAAACAGGCTCGAAGTTTGAGCGCTGTTTTTGCAAGAATTGCGGCACATCTCTGGGCGACATGGCTTCTGGTGATGTTTATGTTATCGCCGCCTCGGCCCTGGACGATGATCCAAAAATACGGCCGACAGTTCATATCCACACAGCGTCAAAACCTGATTGGTACGAGATTGTGGATGACTTGAAGAAATTCGACGGCGATTACGTTGCCGAGAAGTAAGCTCCTGCATTGTCCCGTTTATGTCTCTTTCACGCCGCTGGCCGCTGATCCTAGCCTGCGCCCCGCACTTTCGGGCAACATAGGTCTTTTCGGGTGTACCGTAGCGTCCTCGTTCAAATTTCACCGGAACAAAGCGCGCTCGTCCTGATGAGGGCAAGCGCATCCTGTTACTGACTGGCCGAAATAACCAAACACTTTCTGACAAATGTCAAAATCCCGCCTGAATTGTGTAGCATTGTAACCTAATTCGATAAAAAAATTTGAGGCACAGTTATGATATCCCTTTTTGCGGTCCCCAGGGCAGACGCGGCTTCAACAGTGCAGCCAGCGCGGTCCACAACCTTCTGGAAAGTTTTTGCCCTCGCCTTGGTCGCCATCTTTGCAATATCGGCGGGGAACCTTCTGGATCCAGTCCTCCGGTACGACGATTTCCCTGCTCTATTTGCGGAACCCGATGGGTTTTGGTCCAAGACACTATCCGAAGGCCGGTGGCTGAATTACCTCTGGCATATGCGCGGCATTGTCACGCCCGCTTGGCTGAATTTCGCGATCTATCAGGCAGTCTGGGCCTTGTTTACCGCTGCATTTGCAGTGGTAGTGATCCCCGGGCCCGGGCGGATCTGGTTTGCTTGCGTTCTGGCGCTGACCATCCTCGTCGCGCCGCCGGCTCTGCTCATGGCGCCGTGGTTCAACACCCTGTTTCCCGGAACGGTGTTATTGGCGACCTATGCTGTTCTGGCAACTCGTCTGTCACAGTTTACGCTGAGGGCCCTGTTGCCGGTCTTTAYCCTGCTCACCTTCTCAGCTTACACAACTTTCCCGATTATCCTGCTGCTAATCTGCCTGGTCAGAACCGAGCGCCGCTCGCTGAAAGATCTTGCCGGTTTGGTTGCGCTTTTCGGCACCAGCTTTATCGTTTCTCTGCTGGCGGTCTATGCGCTCAACTGGCAGGTGCATGGGGTGTTCGGCGTGATTCTGGATCCCTCGCGCAGTCCAAATCCTGCCCATGATCTTGCCACAATGGCGGGTAATATCCCGCTGTGGATCGCCACAATGGGGGTCTTCGCACAAAAGATGAGCTTCAACTCCGTCGCGGCTATGATTTTTCATCTTGGGATGTTCACAGTCGCCACTGTTGTGATTGCCCGCCGCTCCCCCCTTGAGGCCGTGTATATACATACCGGTCTCTGGATCGGCATGGCTTTGATCACCGTGCAAGTGCTCAAACTGGGGGTTACTGTTCCTATCCGCGCCTGGCATTTTGCCTGGATCGCCTATGCCATCCTGATCGTCCGCGCGGCCGAGGAGTTGAGCCAGGGCACAAGTCTTGCCGGGCGTATGGCGCGTAATGCAGTATTGCTGGTCACGGCCAGCTATCTATTACAAACCACGATACACTTCATGTCCTTTCGCGACTGGCAGGCCGAGACCCGGGCCATTGCACAGGACATCGCCACTGCGCCCGATCCTATCTATGTTATTGGGGACGTTCTCAATCACCCATCAGCCATCAAGGTCAGTGCCCAGAAGCCAATGGCGCTGTCGTTTCGCCTACGTCAGCTAACCGGCCGCACTGTCATTATCTGCGAAAACGACCCGGGCGCCTGCCCCACGTTTCCCGCAGAATGGCTGTCCCCAGAAACTCCGCACGCAGCACTGATGCGGGTGGAACAGTTGGACGGGGCAAGTGTTATCGTGGTTCCGCCAAGCCGTTAGGCCCACGGGAACCCTGCAACATCTGAAAAGCCCCGGATCAAATCCGGGGCTTTTGATACAGCAATCGAGCCGGTTTCCCTACTGGCTAAACGACCGCAAATAGGCGATCACCGCGGCGATATCTTTTTCCTTCTTTAGCCCGGCAAAAGACATCCTTGTGCCTTTCATGTATTTCTTGGGCTTGGTCAGAAAGGCCGACAGTTCTTCCTCGGTCCAGACCAGCCCATCGTCTGCGGCAGCGATCATGGGCTTGGAGTATTTGAACCCATCAGCTTGACCTGCAGAGGCATCCACAATGCCGTTCAGCACCGGGCCAGTCCTGTTCTTGGCGCCTTCGCCAACCTGATGGCAGGCCTTGCATTTCTTGAAGGTCTTTGCCCCCTTGGCGACCAGCTCCGGGTCTAGGGCGACGATTTCTTCAATCACGGCCTCTTCAACTAAAGCCTCCTCAACCGAGGCGGTTTCGGCTGCTGCGCCTTTTGCTGCGGTTTCCTTGGGCGTTACGTCCAGCACCAATGCGCGCATGGTAATTTCAACACTGTCCTTGCAATCGCTCATGCAACTGTCGTTGAAAATAGTGTATTCTGCCTCGGCCCGGTCATCCAGAATGAACCCATTGCGGTTGGGCATTACAACCTCCAGGAAATTATCCTGGCTCAGCACAAACTCCTCCTCCACCAGATCGTTGGAATAAAGGATATAGGCCACGATGGCATAGACTTCGTCGACCTCAAGCGTCTGCGCGTTGCCAAAGGGCATCGAGCGGTTCACGTAGTCCCAAGTGGTCGACAGATAGGGCCAATATGAGCCCACGGTCTTCAGCGGGTCCTCATGGTCCAGCGTATCCGCGCCTCCCGCCAATTTGGGCCAGTTACCAACGCCCTCGGCAAAGTCACCGTGGCAGCTGGCGCATTTCTCGGCAAAAATCTCTTCGCCATCCATCACCGAGCCCGAGCCTGCAGGTAGGCCAGTGCCATCGGGGCTGACATCCAGGTCCCAAGCGGCGACCTCTTCGGGCAGCGCCGGGCGACCAAGACCGTAGGTGCCAGCATAGACAGGAGCGGTCAGCGTCGCAGCCAGCGTGGTGGTGACGATCAGCTTACGATACTTCGACATTTTCCGCCTCTCCGCTTTCCTTGACCCACCAGGTCTGAATGCAGTTGTTGTGATAGATCGAGTTCAGCCCACGCACCTCGCGCAGCTGGGTCTTGGTCGGCTGGACATAGCCGGTGGCATCCTTGGCACGGGCCTGCAGCAGCATTTCCGAACCATCCCAGTTGTGATCCAGATAGAACCGGGTCATCGCTTTGCCTTGACCGGGCGCGGCCAGACGCGCCTCAACCCAGGTCTTGCCACCATCAATCGAGACATCGACGCCAGTGATCGCTCCATTGCCGGACCAGGCCAGACCGGTGATCACCAGAGGACCAGTGCCGTGCTTGATCGGCGCCTGCGGGCTGGGCGAGGTGATGATGGATTTTGCATCCATCACCCAAGTCCATTTGCGAGCAATGCCATTGGCCAGATTGTCGGTGTATTTGCTGGTTTCTTCGCGGCTCTCGACCGGGCCATCCCTGACCTCGATACGGCGCAGCCACTTGATCCACAGGTTGCCCTCCCAGCCCGGAACAACCAGACGAACTGGATAGCCGTGCTCTTTGCGTAGCGCCTCGCCATTGGCCTTAAAGGCAACCAGCACATCATCCAGCGCCTTTTCCAGCGGGATTGAGCGACCGTTCGACGAGGCATCAGCGCCCTCGACATAGATCCACTTACCCTCGGGCTTGATCCCGGCCTCTTGCAACAGAGTGCGCAGCGACACGCCAGTATATTCCATGTTGTGGATCATACCGTGAGTGAACTGGGCACCGTTCAGCTGCGCACCGGCCCATTCCATGCCGGTATTGGCSGCACATTCSMRGAARTAGRYGTGRTTYTCRCGCGGRAAWCGYWYCAGATCYTCSWWRGTAAASACMAGYKSYTKRTCGACCAWRCCGTTGATCATCAACCGGTAGTCTTCCTTGCGCAGCTCAATTGCGCCCGAGTGGTGGCGCTCGAACGCGCAGCCCTGCGGCGTGATGGTGCCATCCAGCGCATGGATCGGAGTGAAGTTGATCGACGAAATGGTATCAGCGGTCAGCCATTCCACATTGCGRCGCACCACRTCCTGTTCGAACTGGATCGGCARGCCGTAAGGGGTGACGTCAACACCATCACCAAATGACGAGGCCCAATCCTGCACTTCGGTGATCAGCGGATCAGGGCTGGCCGCCCTAGCGCTGGTGCCCGCAACGGCCCCTGCCCCGGCAGCCGCGACCCCGGTCAAAAACTGGCGGCGCGAGGGGGAGTTTTCCTTGGATCTCTCACTCATTTTGCAGCCTCCTTCTATGMTTCAAATTCACATTYGTGAATTTATAATGGTAAATTTTTTTCCGGWMWGGCCGGGGYGCTGTTARGCGCCYACGACCTGAACCGAGGTGTTCGGGGYGGTAGAGACGGTGCCCAGTTTYTTGATGTGATCTTCSACCACATCCCAGATCTGYGGRCCTTCGGTGCCTTCATTGACGCTGGCCCARCCGGCCACGGTGTAGGTTTTCGACGCGTCGATCAGCTCGCCRGTTTTCAGCAGCGTCATCTCGGTGATGCGCTCGCCCTGTGGCTTGGTCACATCAATGCGGTAGCCAAGACCACCAACACGCACCATATCGCCGCCCTGCTGGTAATAGGGATCCGGATTGAACAGATTGTCAGCGACGTCTTCGAGGATCACATGAATAAACTCGCCGGTCATTTCAGTGCGATAGGCAGCGCCATATGACATTGAGGTGACGTTAAAAATATCCTCGCGGGTGATCGCTTGCCCCGGCAGGATCGATGGCCCCCAGCGCACGCCGGGCGACATCGCGATATCCGCCTCACGCTCGCTCAGCAGCGCGTCGCAGATCAAATCATCCCAGGTGCCGTTGAAGTTACCGCGGCGATACAACAGCGCGTTGTCGTCGGTATGGCCAATCACCTCCTCCAGCTCCGCCTTGTATGGCGCGCGCTGGTCGTCGATTAGTTTGGTGATGGTGGCGTCAGGAGTGATCACATCAGCAAAAATCGGAATTAGCTTGTGCTTGTAGCCCATCATTCTGCCATCGCGGATGTCCAGATCGACGCGAGAGACAAATTTGCCGTTCGAGCCAGAGGCAACGATAATGGTCTGCCCCACCAGCACCGGTTCAGGCAGCGCGTCATGGGTATGGCCAGACAGGATCACGTCGATACCGCTGACCACACCGGCCATCTTTTTATCGACGTCAAAGCCGTTGTGCGACAGTACCACCACACATTCGGCCCCTTTGGCGCGCACCTCGTCGACCATCTTCTGCATGTTCTCGTCGCGGATACCAAACGAGTATTCCGGGAACATCCAACCGGGGTTGGCGATTGGCATATAGGGGAAGGCCTGACCAATCACCGCCACTTTCACCCCGCCGGTCTCATAGAACTTGTACGGTTTGAATAGTTCGGCAGGTTCGTCCCATTCAGCATCAAAGATGTTCTGGCCCAGCGCCACAAAGGGCAGCTCTTCGACGATCTGATTGATCCGTTCAGAGCCCAAAGTGAACTCCCAGTGAAAGGTCATCGCGTCGGGTTTCAACGCGTTCATCACGTTGACCATGTCCTGGCCTTGGGTCTTGTGGCAGGTATATGAGCCATGCCAGGTATCGCCGCCATCCAGCAGCAACGCGTCGGGGCGATCAGCGCGGATTGAATTGATCACGGTGGACACACGATCCAACCCGCCAACACGCCCATAGCTTTGGGCCAATGCGGAAAAGTCGTCATAGGTCAGCGCATAGGCCGAGGGTGACCCGTCAGCAATGCCGTAAGCCTTGCGGAAATCGGCGCCGGTGATATGCGGCATCTGGCCGTTGGCGGTTCCAATCCCCAGATTGACCGAAGGCTCGCGGAAATAGATCGGTTTCAGCTGCCCGTGAATGTCAGTGATATGGATCAGGCTGACGTTACCATAGGTGTCAAACTGCAGCAGCTGGTCCTGCGTCAGCGCCTGCTGTGCGGCCAGACGTGACCAATTGCCAAAGCCCGAAGCTCCGACCATGGCAGAGGCCGCCATTGATACCTGGAGAAAATCACGACGAGAGATCATTTGGAGCTGCCTTCACTAAAATCAATCACATACATTCGCAGATTTGAATGTAACAGGATAGAGGAAACCCCGCACCACAGCCGTGACGCGGGGTACTGTGTTTAGTTGCGGACCGACGGACCTTCGACCGAGAGACCATTGCCGCGAGACGCGACGTAGAGCTCAAGGGCGACAAACTCGGAGGATCCAGGCTTGTAGGTTTCGGCGCGGGTATCACGAATACAGCCCTTGAACCGGGCATGCACCGTATTCAGTTTGGCGTTTTTCAGGCGATAGGTCGGGAAACCGTTGATCTGCCCCTGCGACAGGTGGTCAGCGCGGATCATATTGCCATAGTTTTCTTCGTGGCAATTGGCGCAGGACAGGTCCAGCTGACCAGTACGGGTATAATAGAGCTCTTTGCCCTCGTCCCAAGTTGACTGCGCCGGGCCATCAATGGCCACATTCACCGGCAGACCCCGCGATTGGACCGAGATCAGCGCCTCCATATTGGCGATATCACCACCGGTGTATTTCCACTTGTCAGCGCCCATCTGGTTCACCCGACAGTCGTTGATCTGCATGGTCAAAGTGCGCATTTCCTGAGCATCGTCGTTCCACTTGGGATAGACCGCCCGAACCCCCTGCATGCTGTCCTCGACGTTGTCATGACACGACGCGCAGGATTTATCTTCAGARCCGTCGACAGTGTTCCATTCGTCCAAAGCCAGATCCACAAAGATCATGCCCGGATTGTCGAAATCATCCATCTGCAACAACTGGGTCTCATCCTTGCGGTAGAGCCACCCCGAGTTGATCTCGTCCAACACATCAGACAGATGCTCAGGTGCTACAGTGCGGATGACCATTTCCAAATCACCGTTGATGACCAGATCGGCGGATTCGCCTGCGCGGGCAACCGAGCCGAATGCAACGGCTGCCAGAGCGATGGCTGTGAGGGTTTTCCCCATTGGCTTTGTCATTAGTCGTCGTCCTCCCTATCGCGCGAAATCAACCGATCGCGATTGATTTCGTGGTGTCGTAGACCGACCCGTCATCGTCGTACCAGGTGAACACAAAGTCACCGGCTTCGGGCACCAGGGCCTCGAACTGAACGTAAGGGTTGGTCGAAATCGCCGGTTCCATGGTCATGTCCAGAACCGACTGCCCGTTGAATTCAACCGTAAAGCGGTTGATAATCGAGCGCGGAATAAGGTTGCCCTCTTTATCCTTGCGCTGACCACTTTCCATTTTGTGGCTGATCAGGGATTTGATGGTGATTGCGTCACCTGCAGCAGCTGTCTTTGGGACCTTGACGCGGGGTTTTACACCGGATGCCATATCATATTCTCCTTGTTTCGGGACTGTGGTTGGACGGCGCTTAGCCGCCACATCCCCCGATGGTCACTTTTACGATTGCACTGGTTTTGGCAAAGGAGCCATCAGCCAATTTGGCAATTGCAACAACCTCTTGGGTTCCCGCCAGACGAATCCGGGTGGACGCCGACTGCGAGGCCGCCAGCGGACCAAAGTTAAACTGCGCCACACCCGGTGTTGGGTTGCCAGTGGCAATCAGCATAATGGCGCTGGCACCAGCTGCATTTACCGCAACCGGAACCGTGTTGCCATTTTCGGCAATTTCCGGTGCGATCAACTCGATACCGGTATCGGCCATATCAGCCCCACCAGTGAAGGTTGCAATGACGTCATCGGCCGCAGCGTTCACGCTGAATGGCAACACGGTGACAACCGCTGCGCCCAGGCCCAAGGCCAAGGTTTCACGACGTGAGAATTCCATAGTTTCTCTCCTTTGGAATTACAGGGTGTTGGTCAGGTCAGCCAGTGACCTGGCAACATCACTCTTCTTTCAGTGTCGCCACAAAGGCGACCACATCTTCGATTTCCTGCGCCGACAGGATCGGCGTCAGCTCGCCTTCGGCGGCATTGCCAGTGTAGGCATCTCCGGGCCGGATAAAGCCGTCCACCTTGTAAAAGGCAGGCATCACGGTGCCGTCAAAGGTCATTTTGGCGTTGCTCAAAAGACCGCGCAGTTCAGCTTCGGTCCAGCGCTCTCCGGCGCCATCAAGCGTGGGGCCAACTTCGCCGTGAAAAGGCACATCAGCCAAGGCGGTGATGGCGTGGCACGCCACGCAGTTGCCTTTGGATTTGGTTCCCGCGATCAGRGCRCCRTTGRCAGCATCGCCAGCTGCGCCGCTCAACGACATTTCTACTGCGCCAGCATCGTCAAACTGAACGTCTCTCGGCGCCACTTCGCCGGCCARAGCTGCGGTGCCAATCAGGCTCGCTGCCAAAGTCAGTGATGTAAGTTTCATAGTTCCTCCCGTTAGCTGCCACGCTGACTGGCGTGTTTGGCTTTGCGTACCGTAGTCTACCGGCGATCCAAAACGCAACAACAAATTCACAAATTCGAATTGATGCAAGGCAAGTCGGGAAATTCCGTTTGAACTTGCCCCAGAGTGGTTTGACTAAATTTCACCCCAGCGTGGTTGCTCCCGGCAACCAGCCAAGCAGAGCATAGGCAATCCTTTGCACACCACCGGTGACAATCAACACAGCAAATAGTATCAGCATGACCCCCATCGCCTGTTCCACCCGGACGACAAGACCACGATGGCGAGAGGCCCAGGTCAGAAACGGACGTGCAAATAGCGCCGCCAGCACAAAAGGTGCGGTCATTCCCAGGCCATAAACCAACAACAACAAACCACCGCGCCAAATGTCGCCCATACCCGAGGCCATCATCAAGATTGCAGTCAGCGCAGGCCCCACGCAGGGCGTCCAGCCAAAGCCAAACGCCAGCCCCATCAAATAGGCCCCCGCCACGGTGGAGGCCTGAGCGCTGCTTTCCAGACGCGCCTCACGGTACAATAATGGCACCCTTATCACGCCAAGGAAATGCAGGCCAAATACCACAAGGATGGCAGCCGCCACATAGGTTAACCTGTCCATATATTGCCCGAACAGCTGCCCCAATGCCGTTGCCCCCATCCCCAGCAGCATGAATACGCTGGTCACCCCAGCCGCAAAACTGACCGCCGCCGCCAGCAGACGACGCTGCGCTCCCACTGCGATCCCGCCATCGCTGCGCAACTCTGCTACCGACAGCCCCCCCAGGTAAGACAGGTAAAACGGCACCATCGGCAACACACAGGGKGTGAGAAAGCTGAGCAAGCCAGCCACCAAGGCGCCCAACAGCGAAATTTCCAACACTGACATGTCTCCTAGACTTGCCAGCGCTCAGGGAGACGCAAGGCAGCTTGCATTATTCACATATTCAAATTACGTTATGGGTCATCAATAGGCAAACGGCAAATGAGTGACCATGCTCTTTCAACACACCTTCACGACGACCCAAAGGCTTGCAGCCGCTGTTTTGATAGCTGGCAGTCTGTTGACCCAGCCTCTTTTGGCCGCTGAATTGGTGATGGTCGAGCAGGCCGGATGTGAATGGTGTGCACGTTGGGACCAAGAGATTGCCCCCATCTATCCGAAAACCAGCGAAGGCCATTTTGCACCTCTGCGGCGTGTCGATCTGCACGACATGCCACAAGATTTGCAACTGGCACGCCGTGTCAACTTCACCCCAACCTTCTTGATTGTTGAACAGGATCATGAGATTGGACGTTTAGAAGGCTACCCAGGCGAAGATTTCTTTTGGCCGGTGATTGCCCAGTTACTGAGTAAACATGCCGGATACGTAGCTGATGACGCGGCACCYGCAGATCCCGACAGCTGACCGCGCCGGGACACCAAGGTAAGGCCACGGCTTGAGCAAGCCAGGGCAAGGAGAARGCACTGATGGCACTACCCCAGTTTTCCTCTGACATGGCTCCGGAAGATCTGGACGCCATGGTGGACAACGCAACCCTTGCCTCCAACTTCTTGAAGGCGATCAGCCACGAAGGTCGGCTGATGATCCTGTGCCATCTGGTCACCGGCGAGAAATCCGTCACCGAGCTTGAAGATCTGCTCTCCGCCCGCCAGGCTGCGGTCTCGCAGCAGCTGTCTCGGCTGCGACTAGAAGGTCTGGTCATCCCGCGCCGCGACGGCAAGGTGATCTACTATCGCTTGGCGGACGACCGCCCGCGCCGCATTCTCGAAGTGGTTTATGAACTGTTCTGCAACAAGGGCTGATCTTCGCTTCAAAGACGCCAACCTTGCTCGGCGGCTACAATCTGAACAACCCACTGACCTTTTGTATAAAGATTAAAGCCACTACCTAACGCCCTGACTAATCATAGAAATCTCAATCTGGCGTCGCCAGCATAAAGATCGCACTGCCCCTGTCATCTTGCCCTTGGCCCCATTTGGAAGAGACCCTTGATGTTGGATTTCCTGAGTGACAGCCAGACCGCCGCCACAGTTGGACTGTTTGGTGGTATCTTGTTGGGGCTGGCGGCCCGGCTGGGCCGGTTCTGTACTCTGGGTGCCATCGAGGATTTACTGTACGGCGGCTCGACCCTGCGCATGCGAATGTGGGTCCTGGCCATTGGCGTCGCAGTGATCGGCAGCTTCTCCCTGATTGGGTTGGGGATGCTGGACGAGACCCAGAGCTTTTATCTCTCCATCCGCTGGATGCCCGCCGCGTCGGTGCTGGGAGGGCTGATGTTCGGCTATGGTATGGCACTGTCCGGCACCTGCGGATACGGTGCGCTCGCCCGTCTGGGCGGCGGAGACCTGCGCAGTTTTGTCATTGTGCTGGTGATGGGCATTTCCACCTATGTTGCCCTGTCCGGGGCCTTGGCACCGCTGCGCAATGCGCTGTTCTTCCAGGAAATGGTAACATCTGATCTGCCGCCGGGGCTGGTACATCATGTTGCGGCCCTCACTGGGTTGCCCTTAGCCGGGTTGGGCATTGGGGTGGGTGCTGTGATCGTCATCGCAGCCCTTGGAAGTGCTGAAATGCGGCAAGATTACTGGGCGGTTTTTTGGTCGACAGTGGTCGGATTAGCCATCGTCTCGGGCTGGGCCGGAAGTTATTACATCCACCAGACTGGCTTTGACGCGCTACCGGTTGTCACACATTCATTTTCTGCCCCGATGGGAGAAACCATCCAGTGGACCATGACTGGCAGCCTGCGGCCGGTGTCCTTTGCCGTAGGATCGGTGGCAGGCGTGCTGGGTGGCGCCTTTGTCGGGTCGATGATCAAGGGCCATTTCCGCTGGGAGGCCTGCGACGACCCGCGCGAGTTGCGCCGACAGATCATCGGGGCCGCTATCATGGGTGTCGGCGCAGTCCTCGCTATGGGCTGCACCATTGGCCAGGGGCTTTCGGCGTTTTCACTGCTGTCAATCTCGGCGCCGGTCACCTTCCTGTCGATTTTCATCGGGGCCGCCATTGGCCTGCGCCAATTGATCGAAGGCTTTAATCTGACCGAATAAGCTACCCTGTGCCTGCTCACGGGCTCAGCACACCATTGTGACACGGATGATACAGTATTTCGGCTTAGAAAGGGCCAGCCATTTCGGAGCCCAGACATGTTTTCCAAATCTCTTTTCTTTGCCGCCCTGCTGTCTACATTCACCTCTGCGGCGGCGGCCGGTACAATCCCTCCGCGCGATGGCTGGGTGGTGATAGAGACCAGCAAATCCTATGACCAGCTGATAACGGACGTAAAATCCGCCACCAAGGCACAGCGCATGGGGGTGGTCACGCAAGCTGGCCCAACCGGAGCCGCTGCCAACCGCGGCATCACCATTCCCGGCAACCGGGTGATCGGCATCTTCAACAATGATTTTGCGGTCAAGATCCTTGCCATCTCAACCGCCGCGATGATTGAGGCCCCAATCCGCCTCTATGTCACCGAAAACCCCGATGGTCATGCCACCCTGTCTTACAAAAAGCCCAGCCATGTCTTTGCCCCCTATACGGGCGAAGGCGGCGCCGAACTGGTTGATCTGACCAAAGAGCTGAACCAACGCTTTGACGCCATTGCCNCAKYRRRMNCAGSCSCTAACGCCGTCACCCTCCGTCACAGTGCCGTGAAAGAGCTTGCGCCAGCGCCGCCACTCCGCATTCTCGCACCCAAGCGAGAATCGGAGAC
>NVUP01000031.1 GCA_002401945.1 Paracoccaceae bacterium | reverse complement strand
CAGTCGATCCGTGACTATGGCCAGCAAGTGCCGGTGCTGCTGCGCCCCAACCCCAATGATGCCGAGCGCTATCAGGTGGTTTACGGTCGGCGCCGCGTTGCCGCGCTGAAATCTCTGGGCCTGCCGGTCAAGGCGCTGGTGCGGGTGCTCGACGACCGTGCTCTGGTGATTGCTCAGGGCCAGGAAAACGCCGCGCGCAAGGATCTGAGCTTTATTGAAAAAGCCAACTTTGCCCGCCAGATGCGCGACGCCGGCTATGAACGCAAGGTGATCTGTGATGCACTGCACATGGATAAGACACTGATATCACGTATGCTTTCGGTAACTGACCGGATCTCGGTGGATCTGATCGAGGCTATAGGCGCAGCCCCAGCTGTGGGTCGCGATCGCTGGTTGAAACTGGCGGATAAGATCAACACCCGTGATTTGCTGTCGGCAGCCCAGGGTGCCAGTTCCGAGGCGCGCTTTGATGCAGTGATGGCGGCACTGGTGACACCGCGCCCCCCTGCCCCGCCGCCGCGCAGCCACAAACTGGACACCGGCGCTGAGCTGGCCAAATCCGCCCGCAAGGCTGGCAAGACGGTGCTGACACTGCACAGCAAGGCCGCACCGGGGTTTGACGATTGGCTGGTTGAGAACCTCACTCAGCTACACCGCGATTGGTTGGACCGACGCGATGACTAAGATCCAAATAAACCCAACAACAGGAGGCACCTCCCGACAGAACCCATAAAAAAGCCCCCCGAAACAAGTTCCGAGAGGCCTTTAGTTCGTGTTTTTGCACTTCCGAACATAAGGGATTGAGTTGACAGCTGTCAACAGGCGCCTGCTCGGCGGGCAAAATAGTTTTGTCTCGTGATCAAATATGGAACAACTCACAACGACGCCCTTTGGGCAGCGGCCGGTGACGGCTGGGATGTTGCAACAGGCCAGTGCCGTCCGCGCGGCTGCGGAAATTCCCCATTGCGATAAATGGCAGCTGTTTCGGTCACTGTGCACTGCACGGCTGCGGTTTAACCTCAGCGACCGTGATCTGACGGTGCTGAACGCGCTGCTCAGCTTTCACAAGGGCACCAGCCTCAGCGACAATGCCAGCCTGGTGGTGTTCCCCTCAAACCGCGCCTTAGGTGAGCGCGCCCACGGCATGGCAGAGAGCACGCTGCGCCGGCATTTGGCGGCGCTGGTGCGCTCGGGACTTATCTGCCGCCACGACAGTCCCAACGGCAAACGTTATGCCGCCCGTGATCGCGATGGTGAGATCATCCGCGCCTTTGGCTTTGACCTGCGGCCCCTGCTGCAACACGCCCGCCAGATCACCGACACTGCGATTGAGGTCCAGGCTGATGCTGCGCACTTAAAGCGGCTGCGTGAAGAGGTGACACTGTTGAATCGCGATGCTGTTAAACTGGCGGAATACGGCGTTGAAGTTGGTATCAGCGCCCCGTGGCAGACCCTGCAGGACGAACTGGTTGAGATCTCCAAGCACAAACGCCGCAAGCTGGGCCATGACCTGCTGTCTCAGCTTGGGGATAAGTTGCGCACACTGCTGCAGCGCATCCGTCATTATCTGTTTAAAGCAGAAGATATGAGCGGCAGTGACGGTGAAACTGAGCGCCACTATCAGAATTCAAATAAAGACTCCTATGAATCTGAATCCGTCTTAGAGATAGACGCAGCCGGGACCGATGGTGCCTCCCTCTCCCCTGCCCCATCTGATGAACCCACAGCGTTAGAGCCTAATAGCCGCCAGCCCAACCTGCCATTGGGTCTGGTGCTCAAGGCCTGTCCCGATATCCTGCCTTATGCCAGCCATCCGGTACAGCACTGGCATGAACTGGTTGGATTGATGGCCTCAGTACGTGGTTATATGGGGATCAGCCCCGATGCCTGGGCTGAGGCACAGCGGGTGATGGGGGCCGAGGTCGCAGCCATCACTGTCGCCGCCATCCTGCAACGAGTTGATGATATTCGCTCGCCAGGTGGATACCTGCGCTCGCTGACCAGCAAATCCGCTGCCGGAGGGTTCTCGCCCGGGCCAATGGTGATGGCGCTGCTGTCACCGGCGAAACAGGCCTAGCGGATGACGATAAGGAAAGTTGACAGCTGTCAACGACGGCCCCTGCCCCGGCGCAACACCGCCGTACGCATGGTTTGCCTGATACAAATGTCTTTGATCAATGCTCTGAGGGCTTAGCCTTCGCAAAGGATTCAATGATGCCAATCACCGATCATTTTGACAGCTTCACGCCAAACCTCAGCGCCCCGGTCACCGGCGGCTTTGCCATCATCCCGGATGATGGCGCAGATCTGACCACCCTGCCCCGCGCCCTGATGGTTGGTAGCGGTGGAGATCTGGCCGTGGTGCTGAAGGATGGCAGCGCGCTGACACTGCCGGCGCTGGTGCCCGGCGTGATCTATCCAATCCGCGCCCGCCGAGTCATGGTCAGCGGCACCAGCGCCGACGGCATTGTGGGGCTTTACTGATGTTGGCGGTTGGTCTGGCCCTGGCGCCACAATTCCGCGCCGAAACGCTAATCCCGCTGCCCCCAGGGTTTGATTGGGATGGCATACGGTTTCCGCTGCTGATCACCAAAGGTGGTACTGGTTATCGCTGCAACCTGACGCCCCGCGATCTGGTGGATCCAGGCATCTGGACTGGCGCGGCGTTTCACGTCGATGGCATCAGTGGCGATGATGCAAACTCGGGGTTGGGTGCGACGGAGGGTGATTTTTTAGCCGCCAAACGCTCGATCCACGCCGCATTCACTGCCGGCAACGCCACCCTCGCCCCTTACCGAGTGATCGTGAAACCGGGAAACTATGAGGAAAGCGCCTTTACCCGTAACGGCAATGACGAACCGGATCAGCCGGTGGCGGTGCTGGGATGGGATGGTTCCGTTAAGTATCGCACCGGTCCGCATAGCCTAAGCTGGACAAATTCCGGCGCCAGTTACAGTACTGCGGTCAGCTCAGCCAAACGGGTGTTTCGCACCGATCAACTGGACGCGCAAAACCTGTATACCGAATTGACTCAGGCCGCTGACCTGTCCGCCTGTCAATCCACCAATAACAGTTGGTTCGATGACAGCGGTACATTGCATGTGAACATCGGTCAGGTGCCGGGCAGCAGCGATATTGCTGTGATCCGCAATTTTCACGGCGCGCGATTTATGACCCATACCGACGATCTCTACCTCGAGAATATCCATTGCGAGGGCGGTATCACCGGTGCTCTGCATTGTGATGCGGTGGCGGATCGAAACATCGTCGCGGTGGATTGCTCGTTTCGCTATTCGGCGCCGTCTAACGTCAACAACCCACTGGACGCGGTGCAAATCCGGCGCAGCAATGGGTTGGCGGCATTTTTCAATTGCGATGCCTCGGCTGGTGCCTCTGACGGGTGGAGCTTTCACGAAGACGGAAACCCCGGATTGCATGTGCTGATGCAGGGCTGCTCGGGCTTTGGCAACGGGGCGTTTGCGGCGTCCTCCTGCAATGGCTTCACCACCCATGACGCGGTGCTCTCTATCGATTTGGACGGCGATTACGGATATTCGCGCAACGGTACCGAGGTGCATTGCATTCAAAACACCCACAGTTGGTTTGTAGGATCGCAAGCCACTGCCCGTGATCTGGATGGCAGTTCGGTTGCGTTCAAATGCTCCAACAGCGCAGCGATGTGGCTACAGGACACGGTTGCAGATGCGGCAGGCGCGGCTGTCAACTTTGCGATCGAGGCTAATGGCGGCAGCGTCTTCACCCGCGATCACAGCACGGTTGCTGGCGATGTCGACACCTCAAATGGTGGAGTGGTTTCTGGGTATTGACGGCGTTAGTTTATTCTACCAACCGCTGTGCCAGTTCCGACCAGTCGGGAATGTCTTCAGGTTGACGTTCCCAGGTTTCACATCGCTGCCAACACCTCGCATCACCATAGCCAATGATCGACGGCACCGAGGCATGGCGTAAGCGATCCGGCCCCAGGATAGGCAGGCCAAAATACCGGTACAGTAGAATACGATTGGAATTGGTGGTCTGGTATTCAACACCGGGACGATCCAGATAAGGCGCCAGCCCGATGTCGGCGTGTTTGATAAAGGCAAGCGTAGCGTCAAAATCCTGTTCGCCGTGAAAGATCAGGTTTCGGCATTTTGGCGGGGCGGTTTTCAGCCTTCCCAGCACATGCAGTCGCCAATTGGGGCGCGCCTTGGCAATGCGTCGCAAGGCCTCAATACCCAACTGTGTGCTGCCGGCACAGACAGCTTCAAACTTGGCGCGGTCGGGGTAAGGATCCGGCTCAATGTTGCGCAGCCGGTCCAGTGGAACTCCCATCGGATCAATCGTCACCGGGGCCAGCCCATGAAACTGCGCTGCCAAATGTGGGCTGGCGGTGCTGATGCGATCGAACAGCGGTGCATAGTCTTTTTCGTATTGGCACAGAAACGCCGGAGCATTCAGCAGCCGGATATTATCATTGACCCGGTAGATCAGCCGTGCCCGAGTTGACAACCGTCGCAGCAGTGGTGCCAGCATCACCGGCGCACCGCTTTCCACCAGCACCAGATCCGCCTGCGCTAAGGGGGCCCGCAGATGCCGGGTCCAATAGGCCGGGAATATCTGGTGTAGCGGTGCTAACATCTGGTCAAGCAACGGCCTGCGGGTGGAAAATGGATGCAGCGGTGAATAGTGGAAAATCCAATGGTGGCGCGGTTGCAACTGCCATGTGCCGGGGTGTGGTGGACTTTCCAATGCTCGCAACCGGTGATCCCGGCGCAGATGTGACAGCCAGCTATAGCCGAGGGTAACATGGGTGACATGCCAGCCCTTCTGCAGCAGCGCCTCGGCGACCCACAACAAGCTGGGCCGTCGTTGTTGCTGTGGAAAATGACCGGTGAGCAGAACCAGGTGCTTCATGCTGCGATCCTTTGTCTGTGGAGCCAGCCCATGAACCAAAGGAGTGCCGCATAGAGCGCGGTGCCGCAGAGGATTTTGGCTGCTAGCGAAACAACGGTTGGCAGCGAAGGGATCAGTGTGGCGAGGGTCAAACCCATGAGARMTCCGGCCAGCATCGGTGGCAGGATCAAGGGYAAGRCCYCRCSGGWGGTYAGYCCAAGCCGGGGCAGGGCGGCGCGGCTATAGAGCAGCAAGATCAGTCCAGACCCAAGCGGCAACGCGGCGGCTGTCATGGTCAGGGAATGAGACACCCCTGCCAGTGCCAAACACATCACGACTGCCAACGTGGCCAGCGACCGTATCAACGGCAGCTGCGTTTGGTTGACAGCTGTCAACCCTTGGGTCAGCGGCATCACCAGTGCCGCCCCCATACCAAAGAGACAAAAGGCAGGGATCAACTTCGACGTCACTTGGGCATGGGCGGGTCCAACCGTTAGCACCAATAGTTCAGAGGCAGAAATGATCGCTCCGGGATAGATCAGGCAGCTAATGAGGCTGGTGAATTTCAGGCTACGCAACACAGCATTGGACAGCGTGGTGCGGCTTGCCGCCTGGGCAAAGCGCGGCAATGCGATATAGCGGATCGGAGCCACCGCCAAGGTGTCGATCAATGCCAGCAGCCGTGCCGCGATCTGAAACGCACCCCCTGCGGCCAAGCCCAGGACCGCCGTCACCAGCAGTTGCAGCAAGGGCAGGGTAGCCCCATTGGCCAGCTCTCGGCCTGCGATCCGGGATACCGGGACCGATAGGCGTTTCAGGTCGGCCCAACTGGGCAGGGATCTGGGCCAGGCCGGTGCCAACCACAGGGCCAGAGCGGTGCTAAGCGCGGTATTGGTTACAGCAAAGGCAACCAGTGCCCAAGCTCCTGCCCCTCGGTGCAGCAACCACAGCGCCAAACCCGCCGCCAGAACCTGGGCAAACAGGCTGCGCAGCGCCAGCGCCTTGATCCTCAAATTTCCACGCAATTGCGCCTCCGAGGGGGCCGCAAGCCCGTATAGCAACGGCAGCAGAGCCAGAACCTGCAGCATCCGTCCTATCGGATCGGGTGACAGCCGTCCCGCCAGATATAGGCCTGTTGAGATCARYAWMCCTAGTCCAAAWGACAGCGTAAATATMTGATTTTGCTTYRAAATATCCATTCTAGCGRCAATCGCTGCATCCGCTATTCCCGGCCGGTGTATCACCGCCAACAGCCGCACCGGGGCCAGGGCCGCAGCAAAAGCGCCGATCTGCGCCAGACTCAGGTATCGCGCGGCAATCAGGAACAGCACCGCGCCAATTCCAAGCCGCGAGTATTGCAGCACAGCGGACCACAACAGCGGCTTCATGCCAGGGCTCCGATGCGGCGGGGATGTTTCAATAAGCGCAAGAGCGGTAGCTCGATCCATCGGTGCACCAGCAGGGACAGGGCCAGGCAACTGGCGCAGGCCAGCAKCAYRAAYMSCCACAGTGCWGCAGGACCGSTGGGYAGATAGGGCARCAACAGYAGYGTSAGCGCGCGYAGGGCAAAGCGGTGCGACAGRTACAGCGCATAGCTGGCATCGCCGAGACRCAGCAGCAGGCGGGCCGGKGCCAGCGGCGGGCARAAYAGGGTGCCKCCYGCAACGATCAYCATYGCAGGCAGACCGGCGGCRAYAAATCGRGGCAGGGTGGTTGGGTGCAAGGTCACCAGCAACGCCAGCCCCGCCGCCACCGCYAACAGCGCCAAAGGCGTTGACGGCAGGACAATATTGCGCCGGTACAACTGCGCCAGCGCCATGCCAAACAGAAACTCGATCACAATTGGATTGGTGTAAAATACCCAAGCCGTTTTGAGGTTGGGCCACAGGCTGGCAAGACTGACRCTYAGCAGTGCCATTGYCAGGGCTATATAGGGGCGGCGCAGGMACAGGCTCAGCGCCATCAGCGCGTAGAAGAACATCTCGTARTTCAGRGTCCAGCCCAGCGACAGCACYGGCGCGATRCGYCCGTCGTGGCGCTCAAATGGCAGGAACAGGTACGAGTTGAGGATCTGGCCCGGCTCTAGCACCGTGTCTTTGGCGGCTCCGGGCAGCAGCAGCAGGGTGGCAACCATTGCCGTGGTGAACAGGTAATACATCGGTGCCACCCGCAGAAACCGTCGCCACAAAAAGGCACCGGGTTGGCCCAGATGGCGGCTGGCACTCAGGGTGATGATATACCCGGAAATGACAAAAAACAGATCAACCCCCCGGGTCCATGGCAATGTTGTGGCGGGCAGCGAGACGGCGAAATAATGCTGTGCCTCGGCCAGTACATGGCCGGTCAGCACCATCAGCGCCGCCAGCGCGCGCAGCAGTTGGAGGCCGGGTTGTCTAGGCATCTTCCAGCTCGCGGTATGCGGTATGCGGGGTTTTGCGACGGGTTCGGAATTGCGTTGGTGACAATGACGTGAGTGGGGCGGCGACAATTGGCGGTTTCACCTGCAGGGGGGGGCGCGGTGTGGGTCTTGCCGCCTGACGAGCCGAGCTGGCCATGCGGGCAAGGGCTGATATAACAATCAAGGAAAACAACAGGTTTTGATGGGTGACATAGGCTCCGTGTGACGAAAACAGCAGCGCAGCGCCGATCTGGGCATAGATCACCGCCCAGATCAGACGTTGTCGGCCCAGATGGTAGATCAGGCGGAAGACAAATCCGGCCAGAAACAAATAGACTGCGCCGCCCAGCGGACCAAAATCCACCAGTGGTGCGGTCAGCAGCGAGAACTCTCCGCCGCCGCGAAGAGCCTCGGCGGCCTCCAGTCGCTCGGCCAATGCGGGGCGGATCAGACTGTCGGTGAAGGTGAGCTCCATTACCCCGCCAAAGCTGAGTCCGCCCAGGGTGCGCGGGGTGTCGTTGTGCAGCGGCGCAAAGGAATTCCATAGATCGTTGGTGAAATAAAACGCTAGTTTTTGTAGCCCCAAGTCCAGCGCGAATCGGTGCAGGATCAGCGGATTGGTCAGGCTTTCCCGCAGGGTCCAGATCGCCAGAAACAGCAGCGCCCCCAGCCCCAGCCAGCGCAATCCAAACAGGTGTTGGCGGACCATACAGGCCACCAGGTAGCTGGAGAGCAGGAACTGCAGCAGCAACAGGCGCTGGCTCATCACCACCGGCAGCAGCATCAGCGCCGTGATGTTCAGGCCCAGCACCAGGCGGCAACGCCTGCGGTTGCGTCGGTTCAACGCCCCGCGCGGCAGTGCCAGCAGACCTGCCGCCAGACAGCCGGTGGCGGGCAGTGCGGCATAGGCCAGCCGCATGCCGGTGAACAGCTTGTTGCCCAGCAGCATATCGCGGGCCGCAAGTGTGTCGACCAATGCCAGGGTTGCCAGCTGCGCCAGTCCTCCCAGTTTGCGGGCTGTCAGCAGGATCCACAGGGCAGTGATGGCCAGAAAAAGCAGGTTGGTCCAAAACGTCAGCTCGGCCGCGCGGTTGGCATTCAGTCCCACAACAAATTCCCGGCGTGGCAGCAGTGCCCGGCGGCAGGCCAGATCGCCCACCAGCAACACCAGCAGTGCCAGTACCAGCCAGGCCAGACCAAGACGGGAAAAGGCCTGCAGATCCAGCTCCTCGCGCTGCATGAACACGGCCAGCAGGTCAAAATACTGTGGATTGGCCAGGGCCAACCCGGCCACAACAAAGGTCAGGCCCCAGCAGATCAGCAGCAGGGCAGGGGGCGTCAGCATTTGCATCAGGCCACCTGCGGCAGGGCCAGTGCGGCCCGGTAAATGGTGATGTCAGCCGCGCAGATCTGTTCTATTCGCGCTTGCAGGGCCTCTGGAATGGGCTGGGCTGGTGGGGCTCGGTTGCGATGCAGATGCAGCAATGGACCGGGCACCAACTGCCGCAGTGCCGTCAGAAACCTAGCGGGGTTGCCCAGGTCTCCGACCAGATCAAACCGGGACAGCGCCAATTTGGCGCGCGTAATTGCCTGATCTTGATCTTGATCCTGGTCCGATGCCGCGCCGCCGAAATGGAACAAGAACTGGGAACCAATCCGCGTCGCGTCGGGGCTGTCGAGAAAGGCGTCGAGTGTTTTGGCGCGATTGGGGTCCGGGTGGTGGCGCTGCAGATAGCGGTAATGCGAAACGAATCGGGTCACCGGGTCGCGCAGCAGGGTGACATGAGCATAGTCGACCGCAAGCCTATCGTGAAGATTCGGGCAATAGCGCATATGGCCGGTGATGCAGCGGGTGCCCTGCATGAGCAGTTGAGTCAGTCGCAGGTGTCGCGCCTCGTAGCATGCAGAAATCTGCGCTGAGGTATTGGTCCGATTGGGATTTTCAGGACGAGGCCGAGCCATCTTTCTGGGGCTGACGCTGGCTTGGCTGAATAGGAATCGCAGCCGCAGTGCCGCGCCAAAACTGGACCCGCCGCATTTGGGTACGTGAAAATAGAGAATTCCCTGCATGGCAGCTCCCACTCGTTAAAACATCAACAATCACTGGGCCGTTTGCATTTTGTTAAGGATCACCGAGCAGGGTTAACAAGTGTTTAAGTTGTGGGAGTGGGTAGCGAAACCATCGGGGGTTGCTGCCATGCATATCGTTCATCTCGTTACACGTCTGCTCCGTGCGGGATCCGARGAAAACACSATYGAGACYTGCCGCTGGCAGGCCCWKGCCGGRCATCRGGTSACRGTSATACAYGGGCATCAGGTGGATCCCTGGTGGCRSRAMAAYCCGGTTYCRGGGGTGGAACTGGTGGCGTTGCCACAGTTGATACACCCGCTGAACCCTGCCGCTGACCTGCGCGCTCTGCGAGCGCTTCGGGTTCTGTATCGGAGCCTGCGCCCCGATGTGATCCACACCCACCAGAGCAAGGCCGGCATTTTGGGTCGGCTGGCCGCCAGCGCAGTGCCGGATGCGGTGGTGGCGCATGGCATTCATATCGTGCCCTTTCAGGGCGTCAGCCGCGCCAAACGGGTGATTTATATTGCGGCCGAAAAACTGGCGGCGCGGCGCACGGATGTGTTTCTTGGCGTCTCGGAGGCCGTGGGTCATGCCTATGTTGCGGCGGGTATTGCCCGGCGGGGCAGGGTGCATTGCGTGCGCTCCGGGATGGATATCAATCGGTTTTCCGATCCCAAGCCTCCGGTGGATTGGCGGTTGCTGCTGCGGCTGGCGTCAAATGAGTGTCGACCTCCGGTGGCGCTGATGCTGGCGGCGTTTGAGCCGCGCAAGCGCCATGTGCCGATGCTGCGCGCCTTTGCCAAGATGCGGGAAAAATTGCCGGATTTGCACTTGCTGCTGGCTGGTGCGGGTCCCGAGGAGCAACGGGTGCGCGACGAGGTCTCGGCGCTGGGGCTGGATAAGCGGGTTACCTTCTGCGGCTACCGCAGTGACCCCGAGGCCCTGCTGGCGTTGGCGGACCTGTCGATCCTGACCTCCGAGCGTGAGGGTCTGCCACGCGTGGTGGTGCAATCCCTGGCGGCGGGCTGTCCGGCGCTGGTGACACAGGTGCCGGGGATCGAGGAAATCCTTTCGGATGGGATCAATGGAGTGGTGATGGCTCGCGATGACATCACCGGATTGATGCGCCAATGCTGCGGGTTGCTGGCCGATCGGGCGCGCCTGCGACAGCTGCGCCAAGGGGCGTTGCGCACCGATGTCAGCGCCTGGAGCTTGGCGCAGTTGGGGCGGCGCAGCACGGCGCTRTATGGRTTGCCTGCGCGGCAACCGRCGGSTCCGCWGCAYYTGGAGCTGGCRYTGCCATGACCCTATGYATCAACGCGCGGTTCCTGACCCARCCRCTGTCGGGCGYGCAGCGATATGCGCARGARCTKTTGACGGCGCTGGATCGCCGCCTGACCAGTAGCGAAGCGCTGCGGRYGCGKTTGGGRCCGGTSGTKGCRCTGTGYCCCTSKGGCGYASCYMTCCGCGACCCGGGGTGGACTACCATCCGCTTGCGGTCGCTGCCCGGCGGGCGCGGTCATCTCTGGGAGCAGGGGGCCTTGTGGCAGGCGTCGCGGGGGCATGTGCTGTTGAGCCTGGGCAACAGCGGTCCGCTGTTGCATCGTCGCCACGTGTTGGCCTTGCATGATGGCAATCTGTGGCGGCGGCCCGAGGGCTATGCCCGATCTTATCGCATGGCGCATCGTCTGTTGCGGCCTTTGTTGGCCCGACAGGCGGCGGCTTTGATCACTGTCAGCCGCTATTCGGCATGGGATCTGTCGCAGCATCTGGGGGTGGCTGTGGATCATTTTCACCTGATACCCAATGGCGCTGCGCATCTGCAGAAGGTTGAGGCCAAGCCAGAGATTTTGCAGCGCCAAGGCTTGCGTCCGGGCGGTTATGTCCTGTCAGTCGGCAATCAAAGTTCAAACAAAAACTTGGCCCGGCTGGTTGCGGCCCATGCCCAGGGCGGGGCAGGGAGGGCCATATTGGTGTTGGTCGGCGGGGTTGCGCCCGGTCTGGGTATCGCCCCTTGCACCGGCGCACGGCTCAAACGGCTGGGCCGGGTCAGTGACGGGGAACTGAAGGCGCTGTATCAAGGCGCCATGGCCTTTGCGTTTCCTTCTCTGCACGAGGGGTTTGGCATTCCGCCGCTGGAGGCGATGGCGCTGGGGGTGCCGGTGCTGGCAGCGCGGCGGGCGGCACTGCCGGAAATACTGGGCGCTGCTCCGATATGGTTTGATCCGCTGGATGTGGGTGACATTGCCCGCGCCCTTTGCCGCGCCGCAACGCTGGATCCGCTTTCTCGCGCCCGGATGATCCATGCAGGCCGCGCCCGCGCCGCTCTGTTCAGCTGGGATATCGCCGCTGCCCGCCTGTCGCGGCTGTTGGGCAGGGTGGTGCGAGGGCAATCTGGTGTGTTGCCGGGGGTACTGAGCAAAAATGTGGGAAATATCAGCAATTGTTAGTATTTTAACGCCAAGCCCCGGCATCCATTTACCTGGAGAGGCAAAGGCCAGAGAAGGGATCTTTGTGATCCGCCTGAGAGATCTTGAAACAAGCGCACTATTTGGTCGAAACAACTTAGAATAGCAATATCCGGCCTCGTAACGGTAGCAGCGAAGAGAACCCGGCCTGCATTCTCAACCATAGGAAGGGGAGAATGCCATTCGACCCAAACCAGCGGTGGCCCTCCCGCGCAGAGCCCAAAACCTATCACGGTGCCCAGAATTCTTATTTGGTAACCGCTGTTTAACAATCAGCAGATAGCTCTTGAGCCAATCATACCCTGAGATGTGAATGAGAATTTGATGAATGTCGGCAGCTCAGTCGGCGCTTTTCTGCTTTTTGTTGAGTGATAAAATCTAGGCCCCGGTGATCAACTTAGACATGTTTTCAGGATCCGTAATTTGGAACTTATGCCCGCTCAATGAGGACAGAATGAGAAATTTAAAATCTATTAACCTGGCGCAAAAACTACCGCTGTCCTATATCGCAATTGGTTTGGTCATGGCGACATTGACGATTGTGCTGAGCAGTATCACCTTTGAAAAAAGCTCGATGCAGAACGCCGAGGCGCAGTTCAGAACAATTCTAGCGGACCGTAAGGCGGCGGTGGAGTCTCTGATATCGGGCATCAAGGCCGATGCGGTGACCATGGCAATTGTGCCGTCCACTGCCAGCGCCGCGCAGCGTTTGACCGCAGCCTGGAGCAATCTCGGCGAGGATCCCGCCGGAACCGTCCTTGATCTATATGTGACCAACAACCCGAACCCTGCCGGCGAACGGCAGAAATTGAATCGGGGCGAAGGGACTGTTCCGTATAATATTTACCATGAGAGGTTTCATCCCTCGTTTCGGGCATTTTTGCAGAACAAGGGCTATGAAGATGCGTTGCTGATCAGCCTGTCCGGCGACATCATCTATAATGTCATAAAAGGGGATGACTATGCCACCAATCTGCTGACCGGGCGGTACAAGGCCAGCAGCCTTGGGGCATTGTTCAAAACCATTGTCGGTTCGGATCAGGGGGTTGTGTCTTTCTCTGATATTGCACCCTATGCGGCCAACGGCGATCTCCCGTCCTTTTTTGTAGGCACCAAGATTACCACGCCTGCGGGCAAGGATGTTGGCATTATTGTATTGTCAGTTTCTGCTGATCTGATTGAGACTATTGTTTCAAGCACCCATGATGGCCACGACAACACAATGGAAGTCTACCTTGTTGGTCCTGACCTTGTTGCGCGAACGGGATCGCGGTCTGAACATGGCCATACGATTCTTTCTCCTCTGGCCGAATCTGCTCAGATCCGATCTGGCCTGGACGGTGAAAGTGAATTCTTTGCTGAAACAACCGGGCTGAACGGCGTCACCGTTGCGGCCTATTCAGAGCCAATGCCCATTCAAGGGGCAAATTGGGTCATTGTTGCGGAACAGGAACTGGCTGAATTGATGGCGCCGATCACCCGAAGCCGCAACCTAATTATCCTGATTTCTCTGGTGGGGGCTGTGCCTGTTTCCCTGTTGGGTTGGCTGTTTGCCCGTTCGATTACAAAACCAATTGATCAGATCTGTAAGGACATGGAAGCGGTTTCGTCCGGTGATCTTGATATCACAGTGAAGGCCGCCGGACGTAGTGATGAGATCGGCAAGATCGGCAAGACATTGGTCAGCATGCAAGACGATCTGAAGCTGGTCCGCCGTGGCGAGGAGCAGCGTGCTGAAATGCAGAAGCAGCAGCAGGTTGTTGTTGAAAAGCTGTCTTCTGGCCTGATGAACCTCTCCAAGGGAGATTTCTCGCGACCGCTGACAGAACAATTTTCTGAAGATCACGAGGCATTGCGTAAAAACTATAACCAGACGGTTGAAACGCTGAGCGCCACCATCCAGCAAGTGATCGAAGTCACCAGCAGTATTCGCAATGGCGCAGGTGAGATCAGCCAGGCGTCGAACGATCTGTCTCGGCGCACTGAAAGCCAGGCCGCCACCCTAGAAGAAACCGCTGCAGCATTGGACGAAATGACCTCCAGTGTGACCTCTGCTGCAGAGGGTACCCGTAGCGTGGAACAGACTATCACCGAGGCGCGTATAGAAGCTGAGAACAGCGGCATTGTTGTGCAAAACGCAGTAGGCGCCATGCAGGAGATCAGGCAATCTTCGACGCAGATTTCGCAAATCATTGGTGTTATTGACGATATTGCGTTTCAAACAAATCTGCTGGCCTTGAACGCAGGTGTTGAAGCCGCTCGCGCTGGCGAGGCTGGGCGGGGATTTGCCGTGGTTGCCTCGGAAGTTCGGGCCCTGGCTCAGCGGTCGTCGGATGCAGCGATGGAGATCAAAACGCTGATTGATGACAGCTCCAAACAAGTGGAACGAGGTGTTGAACTTGTCGGCAAGGCGGGCGGAGCGTTGACCAGCATTACAGAACGGGTTGGGTTGATCTCTCATCTGATCACTGAAATCGCCGAGGGATCCGGCGAGCAATCCACCGGTCTTAGAGAAATCAACATTGGCGTCACCCAGCTTGACCAGGTCACGCAACAAAACGCGGCTATGGTTGAGCAAGCCACAGCGGCCAGCCATCTGTTAAACGCTGACGCCAGCAAGCTGGCCGAATTGACCTCTCATTTTATCACGCTGCACGGCGAGGCTAAGCCAAAACCCGAGGTTCAGGAGGCTTTTGCTGCAACTGTTCCGTCCGCCCATGGCGGCGATTGGGATGAGGAGACGAAATTCGAGCCACGCGCTGCGGCAGTTGAAGGATCGGCGGCGCGCGATCTGTGGCAGGACTTCTAACCAAAGACCAAAAATGCCAATAAATTAAAGCATGGGCGGGAGGCAATGCGCTGCCGCCCATGCTGCGCCAAATACCGATGTTCTTGTTGGACCGAAGATGAGTGATGCTGGCTAAAGGGGGTTTGCTGGTTGTACCGATTGTGGGCCATCCAGACTGCTAGCTAGCATTGGGAAGTGCAGGATCCTTACCCTTGAAAGATTTTGAGCAGCGGCTTGCATCGCTATCCAGAAGATCCATGCCAAGCTTGGGGTCGTTGAAACAGGGCTATGGGTTCATCATTCGACTTTTATGCTATGGGCTACGCTTCACAGCAACGTTGTGGCAAACTGGCCATAATTCGCGACTGTTCTGGTTCTGGAGGAGTACAAAATGAAACGTTGGAAGTTTGCGCTGAGTGCAATTGCACTTGCGGTGATGCCTGTGATGGGCTTTGCCACCGATCCCAACTCGGATGCACAGGTGTTGTTGCAGGTAGAAATCCAGTCCACTGCTGGCTCTGAAGGAGTCATAACTCAGTTCAATTTGGCTGATCTGCAAGCCTTGCCAACGGTCAGTTTCGAAACTGAAACCATCTGGACCGAAGGTGTGCAGCGGTTCACCGGTGTCTCTCTGGCTGCGCTCACCCGCCACCTTGGTGTCAACGAGGGCACGCTACTGTTCCAGGCCATCAATGATTATTCCGCCGAGATCCCAGTGTCATACGCGGTCGATGGGGGCCCGATTGTTGCTTATCAGCGCAATGGAGCCCTCATGTCGACGCGGGACAAAGGGCCTCTGTGGATCATTTTTCCCTTTGACAGCAATCCGGCCTATAAGACGGAAGAGATCTTTTCCAAAAGCGTCTGGCAGCTGGTGCGGATCGTGATCAAACCGGATAGCTAACAGGAAGGGCACAGCAATTGCGGGAAAGACTCGCTGCCTTTGCGCCAAAAACGGTTGTTGTTGTTACCACAATCGTACTGGTAATTCTGTTGGTGCTATCGGTGCTTCTGGGCCGCGAAGTGCTGCGCCAGTTGAGTGATCTGTCGACAGCCACCACTGACAATGTGCAATGGAACATGTCGCAGAGCGAAGTTGAGCATCTGCGCCTGCAAGCGGCAACGAAGGAGGCTCTCGAAGGCGGCAGCCTGGATTTGGTGCGCCGCAGGTTTGACGTTTTCTACAGCCGCGTGGCCACCTTTCACGAAAGCCCATTGTTTGCGGAACTACGATCCAGCGGTGAAGGGGCAAAAACACTGGCCCGTATCCAAAATCGGCTGAACAATTTTGTGCCACTGATCGATGGCCCGGATCGGCTGCTTCGTGATGCTATGCCCGACTTTGCGGTGGAATTGGTGGCAAACGGCCGTGATGTGCGAACCATGACCCTTTTGGGGCTGGTGGCTCATACGCAAAGTGCTGATGCAAAAAGACAGGGCATGTCGCAAACGCTGCAACGGCTGGGTTGGGTGGTGATGGCGCTGTTTTTGGCATTGGCACTGACCGCTCTTATGATTGGCTGCATGTATCACCGTGGCCGGATTCTGACTGCCGCCAGCAATGCTACAGCTGCCCGGATGCAGGCAATGGTGACCTCGTCGTTGGACGCCATTCTGGTGATCGACACCAAGGGTCGGATCATGTCGTTTAACGGYGCCGCGGAATCCATATTTGGCTATTCTCGAGCAGAGGCGCTTGGCAAGAAGATGGTCGACCTGATCGTCCCCGATCATCTGCGCAGCCTTCATTTGGAGACCATGGCGCGCCTTCTGACCGCCGACAAGCCGCAGTTGATGGAACAGGGTCGGGTCCAGCTGGAAGCCAAACGCAAATCCGGCGAGGTTTTTCCGGTGGAGCAGTCGATCACGTTAAGCCAGTCGGGGAAGGACACTGTCTTTGTCAGCTATCTGCGCGATATTTCTGCCAGAATCGCGGCCGAGGCTGAATTAACCCGTGCCCGCGATGACGCATTGGCCGGAGAACGCGCCAAGGCAAACCTGCTGACCGTGATGAGCCATGAAATGCGTACTCCGCTAAGCGGCGTTCTGGGCTCGATGGAACTGCTGGAAACCACCGGGATGACACCGGAACAAGACAGCTATTTGAGTGCTATGCGGGTGTCAGGGGAATTGCTGCTGTACCATGTCAACGAGGTGCTGGAACTGTCGCAACTGGAAGCGGGGGTGTCCTCGGAGCTGCCTCACAGCTTTGATCTGGAAGAGTTAATGCTCGGCTTGGTGGGCAGTCAGCAGGCCACTGCACAGGCGGGCGGCAACAGTCTTACCCTACGCTGCCGTCTGAACGGGCAGCCCAATGTGCTGGGTCGCCCGCGCCAGATTCAGCAGGCGTTACTGAACCTGATTGGCAATGCGTTGAAATTCACCAAGGACGGCACCGTCTCTGTTGAGGTTGAACGTCAGACCGCCAGCGGCCAGGTTGAATTCCTGATCTGCGACACCGGGGCTGGTATTGCCGAGGCCGATCTGGATCGTATCTTCGAGGAATTTGTCACCCTTGATGCCAGCTATGGCCGCATCAGCGAGGGCACGGGGCTGGGGCTGGCGATCACYYSKSKSWTYGTRRWSKYMCTKGSRGSRKRSRWSACRRCKNAAAGTGARMWCRGCRRRKGKWGMSKGTWMMGGGTTTCACTGCCGTTGCCGGCGAAAAAATTGGACCAGAAAGAAGCGTTGTTGCAGCCTGTGGAGGCCCATTTTTGGAAACACATTCTGGTGGTCGAAGACAATGATGTTAATCGGGTACTGTTGACCAAGACGCTGCAACGGCTGGGACATCAAGTGACTGCTGCGGCAGGCGGCGCCGAAGCGGTGGATGAGGTGGCTGCAGGGCAGTTTGACCTGATCCTGATGGATATCAGTATGCCAGGTGTCGACGGCATCGAGGCCTATCGTCGAATTCGCGAGCAGAAATTGGCCGAAGGAGTGGATATCGTTGCTCTGACGGCGCATGCCTCTGTCGACGATCATGCTCGTATTCTGGAGGCCGGCTTTGCCGAGGTGGCGACCAAGCCGATCAGCCGAAGTGAACTGGCGCAGTTGATCATCCGCCACACGGGCGCCAAGCAGCAGGTGGCCCCCGAGCCTGAGGCTTCGGAAATTCACCAGTTTATGGAGGCTCTGGGGTCCGAGCGGGCGCAGGGGTTCCTCAGGACATTTTTCCAGGATGTACCAGGGTTGCTGGGTGAGCTGGAGAAAACCCCCGTTTCAACCAAAGCGCTGCAGCACGAGGCGCACCGGCTGGCTGGATCGGCTGCAGTATTGGGGTTGGATCCGCTGCGCAGGTGTCTGTTGGATCTTGAAGAGGCGGAACAGGGCACAAGGCTGCCACAAGCCCCTTTGATTCAGGCCTGGTCTGAGGCTCAGCAGGTGCTGGCACCACATCTGACACCATCTTCTTAGCCCTTTGAATATGCTGTCTGTTGAGGCCAATTCTGAATTCAGGGATTATCGCTTAAGACATGAAGTTGGCAATCTAACGGCTGGGCCTATGGTTCGATGCGATCTTTGGACTTTGGGTCAAACACCACGGCCTTTTCCATATTCACCGCAAAACCGAACATCCGACCGGTGGCAACATCGGTATCCGCCCGCATCCGCGCGATGATGTTCACTCCACCAAGTGTGGTTGTGACAAAGGTATCAGCCCCCGCAGGCTCGATCACCTCCACAGTGTTTTGTAGCGATGCAATATTGCGGGACTTGCGGTCAGCACCTTCCGGATCGGTCAGGGCTTCGGGGCGAATGCCCAAAAGGACTTCCTTGCCCGCCCAATCCGCCATGTTGGCCTGGCTGAACCTCAGACTGGTCGTTTGACCTGGGCTGTTGGTGATCTCGGCGTGGGGGACGCCTTCGATCATCGACACCTTTGCAGGCAGGATGTTCATTGCAGGTGACCCCATAAAGGTCGCAACAAACAGATTGGTCGGCGTGTCGTAGATTTCCTTGGGCGTGCCCAGTTGCTGCACGTAACCGTCATTCATCACCGCAATCCGGGTCGACAGCGTCATGGCCTCGATCTGGTCATGGGTGACATAGACAATCGTGGTCTGCAGCTTTTCATGCAGCTTCTTGATTTCGGTGCGCATATCAACGCGCAGCTTGGCATCGAGGTTCGACAGCGGCTCGTCAAACAGGAACACATCCGGTTCACGCACCAAGGCCCGCCCCATGGCCACCCGCTGGCGTTGCCCGCCAGACAGTTGCCCGGGTTTGCGATCGAGCAACTGTTCGATCTGCAGTAGCTTTGCAACATCCGCCAATGCCTTGTCACGCGCGGGTTTGGCGACACCGTGCATTTCCAGCCCAAACGTCATGTTCTGGCCGACGGTCATATTGGGGTAGAGCGCATAGCTTTGGAACACCATTGCGATGTTGCGCTTGGATGGATGCACGCCGTTCATCATCCGGCCCTTGATGGAAATACCGCCGCTGGTGATATCTTCCAACCCGGCAATCATGTTCAGCAATGTGGACTTGCCGCAGCCCGAGGGGCCGACCAACACCAGAAATTCGCCTTCCTCGACAGCGATGTCCACATGATGCAGGACTTCGACACTGCCGTAAGACTTGGTGACGTTTGAGATGTCGAGAAAACCCATGAGATTAGCCTTTTACGGATCCGGCCATCAGACCGCGGACAAAATACCGGCCCGCGACGATGTAGACGAGAAGAGTGGGAAGCGCGGCGAGGATCGCGCCGGCAAAATGGACGTTGTATTCCTTCACACCCGTTGACGATTGCACCAGGTTGTTTAGCGCCACGGTCATCGGCTGGGTCTGCCCCCCGAACGAGGCGCCAAACAGGAAGTCGTTCCAGACGTTGGTAAATTGCCAGATCACCGACACCACGGTAATAGGCCCGGAAACCGGCAGCATGATGCGCCAGAAGATGCGGAAGAAGCCAGCTCCGTCGATCATCGCCGCATGGACCAACTCGGTTGGGAAGGCGGCATAATAGTTGCGGTAATACAGCGTGGTGAAGCCAACGCCGTAAACCACGTGGACCAGCACCAAGCCGGGGATCGACCCGGCCAGCCCGATTTTGCCCAGGATTGTCGCCATTGGGATCAACACGATCTGAAACGGGATGAAGCAGGAAAACAACAGCAGGCCAAACAGGAGTGTGTCGCCGCGAAACCGCCATTTGGTCAGCACATAACCATTCAGCGCGCCAAGCCCGGTGGAAATGACCACAGCAGGCACCACCATCAGGATGGAATTCAGGAAATAGGGTTTCAGCCCGGTGGCCTCGACCCCGATCTGCGCTGTGGACCAAGCCTTGAGCCAGGGCTCGATCGTCCATGTTTGCGGCAGGGCCATCATGTTGCCGCCGGTGATTTCCTCCAGCGGTTTCAGCGAGTTCACCACCATGACAAAGAACGGCAGCAGGTAGAACAGGGCTGACAGCAACAGCACAAGATAGATAAATACGCGGGTGATCTTGCCAGAGCTGACAGCGGAGTCTTGTGTTGCTGCGGCCATCACGGCTTCTCCTTCAGCTCGGCATAGAGATAGGGCATCATGATGGCGGCAATGGTCATCAGCATGATGACAGCGCTGGCGGCGCCGGTTCCCATCTGGTTGCGGGTGAAGGTGTAGGAATACATGAAGGTCGCGGGCAACTCCGTTGCGCGACCCGGTCCGCCGCCGGTCAGGGCAATCACCAGATCATAAGATTTGACCGCCAAATGGGCCAGGATCACAAAGGCCGACAGGAAGGCCGGGCGCAGCATCGGGATGACAATACGACGATAAAGCTGCCAATTTGAGGCCCCGTCGATTTGCGCCGCTTTTAGGATTTCATTGTCGATGCCACGCAGGCCCGCCAGGAACATCGCCATCACAAAGCCGCTGGTTTGCCAGACGGCTGCGATGACAATGGTGTAGATTGCCATGTTGCGGTCTTTGATCCAGTTAAATTCGAAACTCTCCCAGCCCCACAGATGCATGGTGTTTTCCAACCCGATCCCCGGATCCAGAAACCATTTCCAGGCGGTGCCGGTGACGATGAACGACAGCGCCATCGGATACAGGTAGATCGGGCGTAACATGCCTTCGCCGCGGATTTTCTGGTCCAGCAGAATGGCCAGGGTCAAGCCGATCACCGTGCAGATGATGATGTAGAGCGAGGCAAAAATCGCCAGGTTGGTGACGGCGGTCCACCAGGTTGAAAGACCCCAAAGACGAACGTAGTTGTCGAGGCCGATCAGGTCATATTTGGGCAGCATTTTTGAGTTGGTGAAGCTGAGATAGACCGTATAAATGATGAACCCATAGACAAAGACCAGCATCATCGCGATGGACGGCGACAGCACCAGTTTTGGAATCCATCCCTGAAGTTTCGTGCGGAAATCCGCGTCTGAGGCGTAGTTTGCCATCTTTCCCCCATTTGCCGGCGCAGCAGCACCAACGCGTCTTTTTAAGATGGGCCGGGGGTCTCCCCTCGGCCCGGAGTTGGTGAAGCTACTTCGCCAGCTTCACAAGGGAGTTTATTGCGCGGATTCTACAGCGTTGATCATTTCCTGCGCAGCGGTCTCGGCGTCGTATTCGCCGTTGAAATGGGCGGTGACGACGTCATAAATCGCGTTCTTCACCGAGGCAGGCACCGAGTGACCATGCGCCATCGAGCCAAACAGACGTCCGTTGTCACCGGCGTCGGCCAGATCCACCATGCCTTTTTTGCCGCAGTCATCAAAATCGGTGTTGGGCACATCTGTGCGTGCCGGCACCGAGCCTTTGACCACATTGAACGCGGATTGGAAGACTGGATCCATCACGGCTGAGGCCATGGCCAGCTGTGCTTTGTTGCCCTCGGCGACTTCAAACATGACAAACTGGTCAGAGTTGAAGGTGACCGCGCCCTGGGTTCCGGGGAAGCGGATGCAGACAAAATCTTCGCCGGGTTTCTGGTCTGCGCGCAGGAATTCGCCCTTGGCCCAGTCGCCCATCATCWGCATGCCAGCTTCGCCATTGATCACCATCGCCGAAGCAAGATTCCAGTCGCGGCCCGAGAAATTGTCGTCGACATAGCTGCGCAGGGTGTCCATGCGCTGGAAGGCTTCGACCATGGTCGCGCCGCCCAATGCATCCGGGTCCAGGTCAATCAACGCTGATTTGTAGAACTCATCGCCAAGGCTGAGCACCACGGCGTCAAAGATGGTGGCGTCCTGCCAGGCCTGACCGCCATGTGCCAGCGGCGTGATGCCATTGGCCTTCATCGCGTCCAGAACCGCGACCAATTCGTCCCAGCTTGTTGGTTCTCCAAGACCGGTCGCATCCAGCGCAGATTTGCTGATCCAGACCCAGTTGGTGGAATGAACATTCACAGGGGCGGCGATCCAGTTGCCGTCGTGTTTGGAAAAGAACTGCAGGGCCTCGGGAACAACCGCGTCCCAGCCTTCGGCTGTGGCAACTTCGTTGAGATTGCCCAGAACGTCTTCGTTGGCCCAGTCGATAATGTCAAAGCCAAGCATCTGCACTGCTGTTGGGGCGTCACCTGCGGTGACACGGGCGCGCAGTGTAGTCATCGCAGCCTCGCCACCACCGCCGGCAACCGGCATATCAACCCAGCCAATATCTTGGCTCGCCAGATTATCCTTCAATACATTCAAGGCCGCCGCTTCGCCGCCAGAGGTCCACCAATGCAGAACTTCTACGTCTTCTGCGTAGGCAGATCCCGAAGTGAGAGCGACAAGCGCCACGCTGGCCATCAGTTGCTTGAGTTTCATAATTTCCTCCCAGAAAAAATTCATGATTATTTATAACGTTAAAATAGATGGGTCTGTCAAGGTTCATGAATCGCTCCCCAAAAGCCATAAAGCGCCATATAAAATACGTGTTTTTCGGGTATGTTGGTGGGCTATGAGATTATTACATCGTGGCCATTGCCTGTTTAATCGTATTAAATTACCATACCAGACACCTTTAGAGCAGTGAGTTATGTCAGAGCCATCAAAGACCAAACGCCCAACACAGCGCACAATCGCTGCAAAAATGGGGATTTCCGTGGGCGCCGTTTCGCGCGCTCTGGCGAATGATCCGCAGATGGCAGAAGAGACTCGTGCCTTGGTGCAAAAGATGGCGAAAGAGCTTGGTTATTCACCGGATCGGGCGGCCCAACGCCTGCGGACCGGGCGCACGCAAGTGATCAATCTGATCCTGCCACCGCATGAAGAAATCCTTGGTTTTGGTACGCTGCTGATCCGGGGCATCAGCGCCCGCTTGGAAAATACCGGCTATCATCTTGTTGTGCTGCCTGATTTTGGGCCAGATAAGTCAGCCGAACAGATCCAGCGTGTGGTTCGGAATAAATTGGCGGACGGAATCATCTTCTCGCGCACCATGCCCAACGACAGCCGCATCAAATACTTGCTCGAGGTGGATTTCCCGTTTGTGTCGCATGGCCGATCAGAACTGGCGACGCCGCATCCTTTTGTGGATTGTGACAACTACGCTTTTGCGCGTCAGGCGGCAGAAACCCTGATTGGCCGGGGCGCCAAACGATTGGGTATTTTGCTGCCGCCCGAACGCTTCACCTTTCGTCAGCACTTGCTGCACGGGTTCATGACGGCGGTCCGGGCGGCGGGTGTTGATTATGAAATTCTTGATGGCATCTCGCTGGATAGCGATGCAAATGCCATTTTGGCCAATATCCAGAAACGGTTCGCCGCCCCGGATGCTCCGGATGCCCCGGATGGGCTGGTTCTTCCCGGTGATGTCTCTGGTCTTGCCGCGCTTGCAGCCATTCAGGATCTGGGGCTGGTGCCCGGCAAGGACGTCCAGCTTGTGGTCAAGCAGACCTCAGGGGTCTTTGATCTGGTGCGGCCCAAGGTGGCCAGCCTGTATGAGGACCTGTCGGAGGCGGGTGAAAAGCTGGCGGACCTGCTGCTGAAACGCATCGCGGGCGTACCGGTGGCAGAGCTGCAATATATTCAACCAATCGCGGGCAGGCCGCCTGCAAGTGACACCCTTTCAGACCCACAATTGCGCGCACTTGACGTTCGCTGACATAGACGAGGTCTCCTGTGGAAACCACATCCAACACGCTCCATCCCGACGCTGAAACCTTCCGTTTTGGCACCACTGCCCACCGGGAATTTTTGCGCACAGATGCCAAGCGGCAATTCGATTTCTTCCGTGCCAGTATGCGCCCCGGGGCAGGGTTCTATGTGCTGGATTATGACGGGAACCCGCTGGGTGATACCGTGCAGGAACTTCACACCACTGCCCGGCTGACCCATTCTTATGCTCTGGGAAAGCTGGCCGGATTGCAGGGCTGCGACGCGGTGATCGACAAGRKGMTGGRSWATSYGKGGMYSCWSCAYMKCGRCSKMSMKSAWGSKSKTKRTSKMNTGGGCKMTGGATGGTGAGACCATTCACGACGGCCGGAAACTTGCCTACGGACACGTGTTTGTTCTGCTGGCAGGGGCCAGTGCAAAACTGGCCGGACACCCGGATGCCGACCGCCTGATTGACGATGTCTCGACCGTTTTGGGAGCCCAGTATTGGGAGGACAATCACGGATTGTTTGCCGATGAATGGAACCGCGACTGGAGCCCGTTTTCCACCTATCGCGGGATGAACGCCAATATGCACGGGGTCGAAGCGCTGTTGACTACCTTTGAAGCCACCGGGAGCGAAAGTTACTTGAGCATGGCGGGACGAATTCTAGATTTCTTTGTCTACCGGATTGCGGCTGCTGAGAACTGGCGGTTGCCAGAGCATTACACTGAGGGTTGGCAGGTTGACCGGGGTTATTCGGGCAATCCCATGTTCCGCCCCAGCGGCACCACGCCAGGGCATTCCTTTGAGCTGGCGCGGCTGTTGTTGCAGTATTGGGATCTTTCCGGCCGCCCGGATGATAAGTCCCGCGATACAGCATGGCGCTTGACCGAAAGAGCGCTGATTGATGCATGGGACAGTGCAAAGGGTGGCTTTGCCTATACGCTCAACTTTGACGGAACGCCCGCGATCAGCTCTCGGTATTGGTGGCCGGTGACCGAGGCGATTGGGGTTTTGGCAAGCTTTCTTAAGCTTGGCGACGACGAGGCGCAGCACGCTTGGTACAGCCGCCTATGGCACTTTGCGGATGCGCATTTTATCGACCATAAAAACGGCGGTTGGTTTCCGGAGATTGATGAGCGCGGTAAGCCCACGACAACCCAGTTCCAGGGCAAGCCTGATATCTACCACTCTGTCCAGGCAGCGCTGTTTCCTTTGACGTCAGGGGTATCGAGGCTTGCAGATGGGCTGCGGGGGAAACTAATCGTTCAACTAGAAAAAGTCTAAACTGAAACGTCACCCGAGACTGGTCATGCGCGTGCTTCACGATTTGGTCGCAAAACTACCCGCTTGTTTGATACGCACTTCACGGCGGGATGTGAAACGCTTGCAGTGGATGGACAACGGTGCCTGACGTCAGCACCGATGTGTCATTTTGTAGGGGTGTGATTGGGTCATCGTGCSCCCCGAGGAGTGAGACGTGTGACAGGTAACTGAAACACGTAGCCAACCCTCCTCGGGGGGCAAAACTTACTGAAACGTTTCCAGGTATGCGATGATATTTTCGATGTCAGATTCTTTACGCAACCCGGCAAAAGACATCTTAGTACCTTTCACCAGGTCTTTTGGTTTGGTCWGGAATGTGGCCAAAGCCTCGTGGTCCCAGGTCAGCCCCCCCTCGGCCGCTTCGACCATGCCGCTGGAGTATTTGAAGTCTGGGTTTTGTCCGGCTTGTTTGCCAACGATGCCAGTCAAAACAGGCCCGACCTTGTTTTTGGCACCTTCACCAACCGCATGGCAGGCCTTGCATTTGCGAAAGAWKWTWTSAYCNWWMGCCRCANNGMCKKCRKCAMRKKSMKGYARMGCCATTACCGCAAACACGGCTGTTAGCATTGCAATTTGGGGGGTCATCATAGTCGTTTCCTTTTCCTATATTTGCAATTCGATCAAAGCACCGGGAAATTTGGCAACCGCGGCCTTTGCCTTATCCTGATCCAGTAAACAACACGCGGTAGATAATCCATCGGCGACGGCGGCCTTGGGGGCACTGACCGACACCAATTTCTGTTTTACAGATCTGTTACCACCTGACGGATTGATAATATGCCCTATTGTCTCATCCTCGGACAATACTGTGCCAAAAGGTGACGAGGTTGCAWGCCCGCGATCGCGAAGTGCAATGTGGTGCACAATTGTGTTGTCGGGGGTGGCAATCCCTGCCTGCCAGTCGCGCCCGTCTGGACGCCCGTCCAACGCGACGATTTCGCCCATGTCAATCAGGACCTGACTCAACCCGCGACGGCGTAGCAATGCAGCAATTTGGTCGGTGATATAGCCCTGAGCAATGCCGTTCAGTGTAATGCCCATGCCGGGATGTGCCAGCCGCACCGCGTCGGTGCCAAAGCTGACGTTTTCCCAACCAATAACAGCGCGCGCCTGTGCCGTATCGCCCCCGAATGCCAGCGCCAGCCACAAGGGTTGAACTGTCGGGTCAAAGGCTCCGTCAGTGGCCAGGTGCAGTGCGTTTGACAGGCTGAGCACATCCAGCAATTCCGGCGATGGCGCGGGCAGATGGCCCGTTTGATTGAGCCGCGAGATTTCGGACCCTTCCCGATAGAGGCTGAAAATCCGTTCAAGCCGCTGCAATTCTTGCTCGACGGACTGAAATACCAACTGCGCCTCGGCGTTGCTTAGACCGGTAAGGGCCATTGACGCCTTGGCGCCAAGAGCTTGCCCGCGCCAGTGTACGGTGTTTGCGGCCAGCACTGGGGTGGCCGTAAAACCAGCAGCAGCTGCGATGGTCAGGAATCGGCGGCGGGTGAATTTGGGTCTCATGCGGGGGTCTCCAGTGAAAGGTCAAGATCGACCGGGCCAATCGCCGCATCATCTGGAATTTGTTCCATCGACATTGCGCGACCACCAAAGGTTGCAACAAAGGTGTTCGCCGACTGTTGGTCAGCAAAAGGTACAATCTCGGGCGCGCCCATGCCTCCGGCAACCCCTGCTCCAACAACAAAAATAGCGGTCTCGGCAGCGATCCAGTTGGTGGAGCCGGGCTGATCCCAAGAGGGGGCGACGCCCATGTCACTGACGTAAATGGCGGTGATCTCGGCATCACGCTCGGGGCTTTTTAGGTAGGCAATCAGATCGCGGACCTGTGCAAAAAACAGCGGCTGGGGATGCCCGGATAGGTGGATCTGTCCCTTGGGTCCGCCATGTTCGGCGATATTCATTTGGCAAAAGTAACTGAGCGCCTCTTCGGTCAGGGGGGCCGGGGCCGGGGCTTCGGCGATCTCTTCTTTACAGGCGGCCAAGGTGACCAGCGCGGCCAAAATCAGGTATTTCATGGCTCGACCCTCCGAAAGGCGGCGCGGGCCAAACCAAATCCCAGCAGCGGCCAAAGCAACAGCGATGCAGGCGCGGCCCAGAGCGGCAGAGTTTGCGCCGCGCCACCCATGCCGCTGGCCATCGCCACCCCGTCCGAAGCAGCAATATTCCAGACCCGGAACGCATCCGCCGGATTGGCGATCATGACCCAAGGGAAAAACTGTTGGGTGAAGGTGCCTCCGTCGTCCATAACCACCGCGCCCRGCAGGCCCAGATCGAATAGTACGACGAACACCAGCCACAACCCGGCGGCCAGCCCCGCCGCCGCCGCAGGTGATTTGGCCAGCGATGAAACACCGTATCCCAGTGCAACAAACACTGCCCCCAACAAGGTTGCGGTGGCGATCAGCCGGAGCAATGCCAGCATGCTGTCGGTGCCAGCCCCGCCGGACGCTGCGGCCACAACTCCCGCTGATCCCAGGCCCAGTGTGGTGGCAATCCCCAGGGCCGTCACATGGGCGAGAAACTTGCCCATCAAAATTTCTCCGCGCCCTGCAGGGTAGGTCAACAACAGTGACAATGTCCCGCGATCGCGTTCTCCGGCGATGGCGTCAAACGACATCATCAACGCTAGAAATGGCGCGAGATAGACTGCCAGCGTGGTCATCGAAGACACTGAAACCGTGAGCATATCCACACCCAGAGTGCCCGTTGGGGCAGATCCGGCGAATGTTAGCGCCAATGCAAATAACAACATAATTACGGTGGCCATCACCAGCCACCAGTTGCGGCGCAGAATCAACATTTCAGCACGCGCTATGGCGAATATCCGGGCAATCATGTCTGACCCTCTTTGGCATAGTGGCGATACAAGTCCTCGAGACGCGGTGGCGTCATTTCGATATCGGCAATCACGTCGCCCATTGCCGCAATGCGGCGCAACTCCTGCATTTTATGGCCGGCGTCACAATAAAGCTCGACTGACGCCCCGTTGATGCGTGCGCCACCGGTTGCCTCGGCGATCTGGTCCGCCTGACCCTCGCGCACCAGAATACGCAACCGGGTTGGCAACTTGGCGAGACGCGACAGGTTGGCAAGGGTGTCATCGGCTACTTTGAGTCCTTTGCGCAGGATAGCGATACGGTCGGTTTGCGCTTCCACCTCGGTCAGTGCATGGCTTGCTATCAGCACGGCGGTACCCTGTGCCGCCAGTTCGTCGATTATCGCATAGAGATCCTGTCGCGAGATCGGATCAAGTCCGCTGGTGGGCTCATCCAGCAGCGCCACTTTGGGGCGGCCCAGTAGAACCTGTGCCAGACCAAGTCGCTGGCGCATACCCTTGGAATAGGTGGCAATGCGATTGTTGGTGGCATCGGCCAGCCCGACCCGATCCAGCAACGTGTTGATATCGGGCTGAGTGCCACCGGCCAGCCGGGCAAACAGGGTCAGTTGTTCACGCCCCGTCAAAGTGGGGTGAAAGTTTACTGATTCCGGCAGGAAGGCAGTGCCCGCCCGGGCTGCGGCACTCCCAGGTTTGGCTCCGCTGATGGTGATGTCCCCACCACTAAGCGGAGTTAGGCCAAGGATCATTTTCATCAAGGTGGATTTGCCCGCCCCGTTATGGCCCAGCAATGCCACCCGCTCGCCAGGGGCGACGCTCAGATCAATATCTGTCAGCACCTGTATCTTGCCGCGATATTTGCTGGCTGACTGGATTATTAGTACATTATCCGTCATGGGGCACCTTTGCGATTGCAGCCGGTTCAACCGGTCTCATCAAGGGAAAGCTGTCGATCACTCCGCCCGGCAACAGGGCCGGAAAGGCCGATTGTGACCAGCGTACCAGTTGCACGGCGGGTGACCCTAACAACAGTTTTGCGGCTGGCTGGGTCCATAACACATGATCCATGCTGTCATTGGGGCGATAGGCCGTGTCAGCGATTCCGTCGCCGTCCACGTCATAGGCGGCAAAATCGCTCCAGTAATTCCCCTGGCGGTCTTCGGACCATTCCACCCATTTGGTTGACACGAATTTTACCTGAGTACGATTGCCGACAAAGGCATTGCCGACGATGCGATTACGTTCGGATCCGGCGGTGAAATGGATGCCAATGCCGCAGCCCTGAAACCAGTTGCCCGAGAAATCGTTTTTATGTGAGTTATAAAGAAAGGTACATTTGCCCTTGGCGTTGCGCACGACATTGCCACGGATGACGCTGTCATTGGTATAGTTCAGCATCAAACCGTGGTCGCGATCATCAATAGACAGATTATCGGTAATTTTCAGCCGCTTTGAGAACATCACCGCATAGCCAAGGTGGTTGCCAATCGACACATTGCCGGAGACTTCGGAGTTGTTGGCATACATGTAATGCACCGCAAAGCGCAGGTCGCGAAACAGGTTATCGCGGAAAATGTTGCGCTTGGAAGTGTTGACAAAGATGCCATCACGACCCCAGCGAATATCGTTGCCTTCAACTATGGTGCCCGGCGCGTTCCAGACGTAAACGCCATTGCCACGTGCGTTCATCCGCTTGTCCTGGCGTCCTTCAATCACGTTGCGGGCCACCACTGTGTTCTGCGCGCCGTGCACGTCAATACCGTAGAGATTACCCAGCAGAATGTTATCGTTTACCTGGGCATTGCGCGCGGTTTTGGTTAGCTGGATGCCGGCGTCAATCTCTTGGTGCGAGGAGCCCGATCCGATTACCGTCAGGCCCGTCACGGTTACATCGAGTCCGGTTACGGTGATCACGCTGCCCCGTCCTTGGCCGTCAATGGTTGCCTGTCCGGCCCCGTCCAGCGTCACGGGGTGATCCAGTGTCAAAATCTCAAAATAGACACCGGGCGACAGGCGAAGGGTATCCCCGTCCGCCGCCTGGGTCAGAGCCGCTGCGATGGCTCCTGACTGATTGGGCACGTCCCACGTGGCCGCCCAAACGGGCGACGCAAGACTTACCAATAGAATCAGGAACCACCGCATCGTTACTCTCCTTTTACGCCGGTTCAACCAGCATCCGGCCGCGCATCTCCATGTGGAGCGCGTGGCAGAACCACTGGCAATAGAACCAATGCACACCGGGACGGTCGGCAGTGAAGGTGACCGATGAGGTCATCTGCGGACCGACCTCCATGGCAATACCGTGGTTGGACAGGGTAAAGCCGTGGGTCACGTCATCCACATCATCCATGTTGGTGACGTAGATTGTTACCTCGTCGCCCTGCTTGACGGTGAATTTCTCCATCGAGAATTCAGGCGCCACGGAAGACATGTATACCCGTACCTTGTTGCCATCGCGGATTAGCTCGTCATGGCCCCAGTCCAAATCGACGCCGTCGGCCTTGGCCTGTGCGGTCGCTTCGGCCCACATCGGATCGTCGCGCTCCCAGATATCGACTGGATTAACGATGTCACGTCGCACGATAATAACGTCATGGGGCTCGGCAAACGTCGGGCCATCATGCACCACCGGCATTTTGGGATCGGAGATGTCGAGCAACTGCTCGTTCTCGGGCTTCAGTGGTCCGACATTGATAAACCGATCTTTGCTGAACTTGTTCAGCGACACCAGCCATTTGCCGTCCGCCTCTTTGGTTTCGCCCATCGAGGTGTGGTTGTGACCGGGCTGGTAATGCACGTCGGTTYTGTGCAGCACCGGATCGACATCTTCACCGGCAAAGGCGCGAATGGCCTTGTCGATGTCCCACTTGACGATCTGACTGTCCAGGAACAGCGTGGTGTAYGCCATGCCCTTGCCGTCAAACGCGGTGTGAAGCGGGCCAAGACCCAGCTCTGGTTCACCTACGATGCAGGACCGTTCATCGGCATTGTCGCTGAACAGCGCGTCCACCTTTGTCACGTCAATGATCGACACGGTCGGCGACAGTTTGCCGTTGATCATGATGTGTTTTTGGTCAGGGCAGGCGTTGACGCCATGCGGGCTGTTGGGGATCGGGATATAGCGGGTGTAGTTCTTGTTCTGACCTTTACGGCCATCCAGAACCTTAACGCCGTTCAACACCTGATAATCGCCTGCTTCAACACCGGCTTCGATTTCTTTCAGGTTGAAACACACCACGTGGTCCATCTCGCTGGCAGTCATCTCGGCCAGGTTCATGCCCATTTCTGAGTTGTAGCTGGTTGAGAAGGCGTATTTGCCCTGATAGTCGCAGTCGGTGTTGTCCAGGTTGCCCGAGACGATCACCTGCCAGGCGATTTCCATTGTGTCGCCGTCGATGGCGGTAAAGATGTTCACGTACTGGCTGGGATCATCCAGAATCGACCCGTCATTGATCAGCGGAATCTCGTGCTCGCCATTGGCAAAGACGTACCCGGTGCGCGGGTATTTCTGCACCCGCAAACCGTGGATATCGCCCGCATTGGGGATCTCGATGATCTTGTCGGTTTTCATCACGTCACAACGCACACGGGCAACACGAGTGTTGGCCTTGTCGTTCATAAAGATGAAACGGCCATCATAGGTGCCATCGGTGAACGACATATGCGGGTGGTGCAAATCGCCGTTGTCATAGGTTTTCATATTGCGCTTGGCCAAAAACTCTTTGGTTTCAGGCATCAAGCCGTCGGTCAGAATTTTCAGCGACTCGTTGGTCTGACCCCAGCCTGTGGCCGAGCAGCGGTTGAACACCGGCACCCGCATCAGCTCGCGCATGGAGGGGAAACCCATGATGCGCAGCTCGCCACCCTGGCCCGAGGACCAGAAGCCATAATAATCGTCCAGTTCACCCGGAGCCAGATTGACGGAACTGCCTGCCGCCTCGGCGGGTTTGGCACTCATCAAGGTGCTACCGATGCCAGTACCTGCAAGCACAGCACCAGTGGCTGTCGCCCCCAGCATACCGCGCCGGGTCATAACCAGATTTTTGAATCGTTCAGACATAGATTTACCTCCTTCAGAGATTTGCAGATTTTGGGTTGTGGGACATCGCCTGTTCCAGCGACTGGGCCGAGACATGAGCCTTGGCCCGCCGTTTCAGCTGGCGAATAATAACTGGGCATTTGGCGTCTGACTGATAGAGCACCTGACAATGCAGACAGTTGACGCATTCGTTTGGATTGATTTCACCGGTTGGATGGATCGCCTGTACCGGACATTCAATGGCGCAGGTTTGGCAGGGGCTGCCACATTCCTTATAGCGTTTTAGCCAGTCAAACATCCGCATCCGCGCCGGGATCGCCAATGCTGCGCCCAGTGGGCAAAGATACCGGCAATAGAACCGTTCAACAAACAATCCGGCCAGCAGCAGCAGCAGGGCAAACACCACAAACGGCCAGTCGCGGATAAATTTGAGGATGATCGCAGTTTTGAAAGGTTCGACTTCGGCATAGGTTTCCGCCAGCGGCATAGAAATCATCGACAGGCCAAACAGTCCTAGGAAAATCATGTACTTTAGTGGCCACAGCCGTTCATGCAGCCCCCAAGGCAGGGTCCACTGCGGAATGCGCAGGGCGCGGGCAATCTGGTTGGTCAGTTCCTGTAGCGCGCCAAACGGGCAGAGCCAGCCGCAATAGGCACCCCGACCCCAGAACAGCAGCGCGGCGGCGATCGAGAACCACTGGATAAACACCAGCGGGTCCATCAGAAAGGCATCCCAGGTGAATGAGCCGCTGCGCAGACTGCTGGCCAGCGCCATCAGGTTGACCACCGACAGCTGCGCATTGGCGTACCAACCGATGAAAAACAGCGTGAAGGTCAGAAAGCCAATGCGGAACCAGTAGAAGGCGCGCGCATGTTTGGTGGCCTGCATTTGAAAGAAGAACACGCCAGTCACCAGCAGTAGCATGATGCCCATGATGGCGATCTCGACGGTGCGGTCGCGCCAGACGCGCTGCCACAGGGCGGCCTTGGCCGCGGCCTCTTCGGCGCTGTCGTCGATCATCACCGCGGCTTTGACCGGCAGCAGGTAATATTCTGGTAGGCGATAGCCCAGATCAAAGGTCAGGAAAACCTTTTGCACTGCCCCAACCGCGCGCTGCACCAAAAGTTGCAGGCGAAACGGCTCGGCCGGGTCAAATTCCGCGTCGGCTGAGATTTTGAAGATATCCAGCTCGGTAAAGCTGGGCGCGTCCTTGGTGNCCAGATCGCCCAGGCGCTTTTGCTGTTTGTCAAAGAATCGGACTGAATTGTCGCCCTGAATTAACTGGATACGATCAAAGATGCCGCCACGCACATAGCCCGAACCTTTGAACGAATAGGTGCCGCGCCCCATCACCAGAATGGCCTGTTCGCCCTCTTCCAACCAGTTGGTGAGGTTGGCGTATTCAGCGTCGCCCAGTAATGTTCGGCCAATTGATGGCACTGAAACCAGCGCAATTTGCAGGTCGATGAACGTGTCTTCCAGCGCACCGGACTCTGGGCGTTTGATCGCCCGTGCATCGCCCGTTGCTTCAAAAGCGGCGTTGACCTGCCCGACATCCAGTGTCATCCGGCGGATTGATCCGTCGCCTGACAGGGTGGTCCAATCGCTCAGGCCAGTGCGGGCCATATCCAGCTCGCGGCGCGGCCCGGTGGCCACACGCGGGACCAGACCGCCCAGACCTAACGCCCGCGCCACTTTGATCCCGGCACGCACAAGGCTGTCGTCGATGATCATAATCGTCACGGTCGCGCCCGAGATAATATCAAGGTCATGCGCGCCCCCGCCCGAGGCAGCCTCGGCCTTGAGATCAAGGCCTTTGTAGCCCTCGGTCAGCGCGATCATTTTTGAATTGGGGATGCCAATCAGCACGATCGGCTCTGAGTGTTTGACAAGTTCGACGCCGGTCAGCACCGCGTCGGTATCAATGCCTGCGACCACATGGATCGGCTTGCCGGAATACCCAGTGGTGCCGACAAAATCTGACGTCAAAAAGGCCCAGCCAACGGTTTCCCCATTCCGTAGTATCGGCGCGACAGGCAGATCCTCGCGGATTGCCCCAAAAGTATCCGCCCCGGCAAAAAGCTGGTCGGGCTCAAGTTTGGGCAAAAAGTTTGCCAGGCTTTCCGCGTGGGCCTGTGATGCTGCACCCGTTAGGAACGCAGCTAAAAGAATGAGGGTTTTGAACCCGTCATAGAGGATACGCATTAACACCAGATCGTCGCTCCTGTGATTTAGTTTGAACGGGGGCAATGTGGGGCAGGGTAAAATGGTGACCCATCAACAAGCGTCGCTGACGCACATGTGCTCAGCCTGAGGCGCACCAAGGTTTGGTCGAACAGAAGCAGGATTTTCGTGGAGAAAATCTGAAGAGGTGGGAAGCGACAGTACATGTATCTCACAGGAGCAATTACAAATCAGGATCGAGTGAGGGATATAACGGCATGCCGTGCCGCACTTTGATTTAGGTCATGCAATAGGCACATCTCAGATTTAGGTCATTTAGTGGGCATATTTTAAACTACCCATGATGGGAAAACCGTAGACTGGCCGTGCTTATCATTCAGCCTCGCGAGACCGTCGGTTTTTGGAAAAAGCCAGATCAGCAGCAAACTGCAGTGTTTGAGAGACGCATAGTAAGAGCGCCAGTTGATCGTGCAGTAGGTCGGAGGTGCGGATTTTGTCGTGGTCCTCTGTCCTTGCAAATATCTTGAAGCTGCCGAGTGAGAACATGGATTTGTAAAACAAAAGTGGTCCAGGCGTCGTAAGGCAGCCATGCATAAAAATTAACATAAAGCCAATTATGCGTCTTTTGGCTCTCGACCCAGAACATCCTCAACTGTCTATTGAAGAGCGGCGAAGATGGATGCGCAATAGTTTTGAATGTGGCTGAATATTTTTCGACGATGCTTTCTATTGATGGATTAACCGGGGTCCAGCCGAGCAAATGGTAAATCGCATGGGGCTCGTTGCCAATTTGGGCAAGTTGTCTTTGGGTATGCCGTGCGCCGCAAGTTTCACATCAAGACCAGAGGTCATAAAGGCAGCAAGGGCGTCCTCCACCGAGTGGATGATGGGCTTTCCCATGATGTTGAAGCTTGTGTTGAGAACAATCGGAACCCCGGTCAACCCGCCCAACGCCTTGGTCAGATCGTACACCAGGGTGCCGAAGTGGCCGGAACGGTCTGCAGCCGACCGGTGCCATCTTGATGGACAATGGCTGGAACCTGGTCTTACCGCTCGGCCCGCCAAGGCAGGGCGAAGGACATATAGGAGGAGGTCTGCGGGTGATCGAACCAATCCGCGACGTCTGCTTCAGCGATGACAGGCGCAAAGGGCCGGTAGGTCTCGCGCCCTTTTATATCGCGGTTGATCCTGTCTTCCATGTCGCGCACGCGCGGATCGGCTAGGATCGAGCGCTCGTCCAGATGTATTACCTTGCCCAATACCAGAGTTTCCTTGCCAAATGTTGGCCTTGGAGCAATCAAATATAGGTCCATTTGCGCCTTTCCGACCCGCTGCTAAAGCTCATCCAGCRGCTTGGCCGCGTCCGGCATGTGGTCGAGCGAGGCGCTGATCCGGTCGCGCCACTTGGGCCCCCGCGATAGTGCGTCCTCATAGGCCTCCTTCAGCTCATCCGGGCGATCGGCGGCCAGCACCTGGATCAGAAAACCTGCCTGTCGGCGGTCTTTCTCTGACTTCGATGCATCCTCACCACCGCGTCTGCGGCTGGCGACGATCAGTTTGTGGATGGCATAGCGGTCCGGCTGCGGGATCTGCACCAACACACCGCTGCGGTAGGTGACGGCAGCCTTGATGGGCTCCGCGATCAGGTAGTTCAGATGATGCAGAGCCTGGGCATCAACGCCCAAGGCCGCCAGCCTGTGCAGCCCTTCTTCGGCGTCAAAAGACGGTGTCAGGAATTCCACCAGTGTATCACCTCGGGTCTGCTTCCAGCGCCAGGTCTTGCCGGGTTGCACACTGGGCTGCGGCGCAAAGGAGAGATCTTTGAAGACCTTCTCTAGGGGCGGTGACGCCGCGTCCTCAAGAACCAGTGAGAGCCGAGTGAAGCTGGCAATGTCGATATCATCGGTCTGCGCCGTCATGTCAAAGCCAAGTCGGATGCCCAACTCCCCTTCATAAAGCCGGAAGGCATGGGTGCCGACAACCGTCCCGCCCAACCGGAACACCCCTGATGCCGTCAGTGCCGAGAGCAGGCTGCCGGTTGCGGCATCCAGGCTCAGAAAACCCTCGGCGCGCAACAATCGCACCAGCCGGGTGCGGTTCTTGCGGCGGCCATCACTTGCGGCCTTTAGGGTCTTGTGCTGCTCGATTCTTGCGCGCAACTCTTCGCTGTCCTCGCCGATGTAACGCTTTCGCACGTCGGAACCGACCCGGTAGCTGTCATACCAATAGATGCGACCCTTACGCTCCACCCGTGTCGGGGTGCCCCGTATTTCGGATGCCGCATCATCCTGCAGAGACCGCAGCAGGTCGTGATAGGCCGCATGGGCAAGGGGAGATTGCCGCTCAAACATCCGTGATATCTCCGTGTTCAACAAGGCGTAATTTTGTTGAACATAGCCCGTGTTCAACAAAAAGAAAAGACGTTGAACATCGCGCGGTTTGGCGGGCGCAAGATGAGGAGAAAAACCGACTGTGCCAGGGGAGCATGACAGGGGCGCGCCAAGTATCAGATAGGACCCCACTGGCGTACAGATAGGCCAGGGATTGACTGCCTTAATACAATCTACCAAGCTGAGTGGTAGAAAATCGCCCAATCAGGGCTAAATCAAACTCTACCCCACCGCCTCGGTTTGACCAAATATTAACCTTTTTTGTGACAACCATTGATTATTGAATGCTTGGTGAATGGGGTTTTTGATGGCAGTATTGAATGCAGAGATAGGGATTGAGCCAGAATTCGGGGGTATGATGGCTTGGATTAGTTTTGTAATAGGCGCAGTTGCGGCCATGGTGGTGGCCACTTTAGCATATGCTTTTCTGGCGCTGCCGTTATGGATGGTGCTGCTAAGTTATCCGGTTATCGGTACCTTAGTGGCCTTGGCTGTGCTGCTGGTCTTGTTTGCACGCAGCGAGGAGTCTGAGGCCGAAACCTCTGAAACCAATTACAGACAAGTGCCCAAGGTGAGGGCGGCTTTGGGTCGCTCTGATAGCTGAACCAGATCCACTGATTTCCAGTATTCCTCAGGTGGAGATAAACTCCACTTTGCCGGGCTGCACCAGCGCGGCGGTCAGGCGTCCGGTGGCGAAGGCGCCAGTGTCGATCGAGATGCGAGTGTTTTGGGCTGAGGCGCTGTCGACGATGGTATGGCCGTGCAGCACCCAATTTCCATCGCTGCGGGCGGTTTTGGCAAATTCCGGATGTCCCCACAGCAAATGGCGGTCCTGCTGATCCTCTAGCGATGCCTGTGGAGCAGCGCCGGCGTGGCAGACAAACACATTGCCCGATTGATGCCACAGCGCCAACCCGCGCAGCCAGGTGATCAGGTCCAAACCCATAGCTGCGCCCATCGCATCGCGGGCCCGTTTCAGGTCATCCCCCGTGGCGGTCTCTGTAATACCCGAGACGCCAAAGCTGGCCAGAGTCTGCAAGCCTCCGTTGCGCAGCCAGCGCGACCCATTGTGTTCGGGGTCGTCGAGAAAACCCAGCAGCATGTCTTCGTGGTTGCCCATCAGGCAGAGGATATCGGTCTGCGTTGACAGCTGGCGCAGCACCTCGGCGCTGGCCTCTCCCCGGTCGATGTAATCGCCAACGCAGATCACGGGATGTGCCGGGTCCAACTGGTCCAGCAACCGGGTCAGCAAGTCAAATCGGCCGTGGATATCGCCAATAGCATAGAACGGGACAGTCGGAGCCAGCGGAGCACGGTTGAGCGCAGTGTCGCGCCATCGGGCAATCCATGATTTGATCATTGCAGAGTTCCGGTTTGTACTTAGGGTTGTGACATTTCAAACGCAGTTGAGGCCGAAGTGTTACGCGCTCTGGCGCATCCTGTGAAGGCTGGGTAGCGCTTTGCTAAGCTAAGGCAGGAATTCTTTTGGGCGATTTGATGCCAACTGGATTTTGGCAACTGGTTTCGCGGTGACGCTGCGCTGTTTGGTGGTCTGCGCTGGGAGGTCAACGACCGGGCTCTGTCGCAAAGTTCTTCAGAGCACCGGTGGTTCAGACGTTCGGATACAATCATGCTGCGAAGTTCGCGAATTGCTGCAATGCGGGTTGCTTACTTGACACAAATTGGCCCTTTCTGATCATGTGTGCGACTTCGATGCCCGCCAGCGTCGCAGCTTCGGAATGAAAGGCTTTGAACCCAAGCATGGGCCTCGTGATCTTCTTGATAAAGCGATGATCCTGCTCAATGATGTTGTTCAGATACTTCACTCGCAGGACGGTGATACACTGATGTATTCGCGAGAACTTCAGCCTAAGATTGATGCTGTTGAGGCCTGCCAAATTGGATCCGCTTTTATCGATAACCACCTTTTCAGGAACACCGTTTGTGGCCAACGCCAGCCTGAAAAACCGTCGCGCCGATGCCTTATCCCGACGCCCAGACAGCATGAAATCAAGCATTTTTCCATGTTTATCAACCGCGCGATGCAAGTAAGCCCAATTTCCCTTAACTTTTATGTAAGTTTCATCCATCCGCCATGACCGTCCCGTCGCTCGTTTCTTTATCTGGGCATTTCTGGCAATGGCCGCTGAATATTTGACAACCCAACGGTTCAACGTCGCATGGTCAATTCTCACTCCGTGCTCAGCCATGATCTCTTCCAGATCCCGATACGAAACAGCGTACCGAACGTAGAAAAACACAGCATAAAGGATCACGTCCTTCGGATATTGGCTGCCCTTGAAATCAATCGCCATAAAACTGGACCCGCTTACCTGCTTTTGGGGCCTAGCTATAATGAAACGAGGGCCAGACGAAAGCCCGCAGAAACTTTGCGACAGAGCCTTCTCCGGTCCCCGCACCGCAACCATTGGCGGTCTGGCCATCGATGCACGGCTGATGGCCGAAGATTGCCAAAACCTGGATCAGCAGTTTTTGAACCTCTACTGGGTCAGCAGCGCTAACAATCAAATCGTCCAGTCGCGGCAATGGCTGGGAGATTTTATTGGTGTCGTAAACACCCGGGTGATACCACGTTCATAGTTTCCTGCCTTATTTTGGCGGGGTTTTAGGAGGACGACCTTTTGCGCCTATTGATTACCACCTGCTGCGCGCTGGCCCTGGCTGGCTGTTCTACAATTTATCGCAGCCCGGATGTTGTTGCCGGAGTGGGGGATGCAGCCAAGGTGCGGGTGGTGGTGATGACCGCTGAAACGGTGATCCAGGCCAATCGATCCCCCTATGCGCCCAAAACCCTGCCAGCCGTTTTCTCACTGACTGCAGGCAACGGCCTGGGCGTCGTTCCACGCGGCACAGGCCCCCTGCCCGATGCGCCGTCCACGCAGGACGCCGGGCGCTATCAAAAGCTGACATTGAAGGCGCCGCCAGCCGTTGACCCCGGCCCCTATACCATTGGTATCGGCGATGTGGTGGTTCTGTCGACGCCAGCAACCCAGAACACGGTGCAAGAGCTGTCCGGTCTGCTGGCCGCACAAAACAGCCGCAATGGTTATACGGTTCAAGATGATGGCTCGGTCAATATCCCCGACGTGGGCCGGGTGCGCATTGCAGGCATGACGGTGGACGTGGCCGAGGACCTGCTGTTTCAGCGGCTGGTGGAAAACCAGTTCGACCCGACMTTCAGCCTRGAGATMTCYGAGTTYAAATCACGCCGKGTCTCTATTGGTGGYGCMGTGGGGCAGCCCAAAATTGTMCCMATYACYCTAACGCCGCTGTACCTGGACGAGGCTTTGGCGGCGGCRGGMTCGGTCTCGGTTKCYGACATCGACCTTGGCTCGGTGCGGATTTACCGCGAGGGCGCTCTATACCAGATCCCACTGACCGACCTATATTCCCGCGCGGATCTGCAGCGCACCCGGTTGATTGCCGGGGACTCSGTGTTTGTCGATACMGATTACCAGTTRGAYCGCGCCGAAAGCTAYTTTGARCAGCAAATCCGCCTGACCCAGACCCGGCTGTCCGGCCGAGAACGGGCGCTGGACGAGTTGACCGCGCAGATCCGGTTGCGCCGGGCTGATTACTCCGAGGGTCGTGACAATTTTGAGAGCCGCCTGGATCACGGCGCGGTGGATCAGGACTATGTCTACCTGACCGGCGAGGTGGTTACGCAATCGCGCTAYCCGCTGCCGTTTGARCAACGCGCCTCRCTGGCGGATGCGCTGTTTGATTCCGCCAACGGCGTGGCCAAGGRAACCGGTGATGTGTCAGAAGTCTATGTCTTGCGCGCCTCGTCCGACGCGCGCGAGCTGGGCGCGGTCACCGCCTGGCATCTGGACTACCGTAACGCCGCTAATCTGACCCTGGCCACCCGGTTTGAGTTGCGCCCCGACGACATCATCTTCATCGCTGAAAACCCAGTCACCAAATGGGGCCGTACCATCCAGCAGATCACCCCAACGCTGATCACCACACCGCTTGCGGTGGCGGCGAATTAAGGGGTTGTACCAGGCGGTGGTCAGAGAACTGCCGCCTGGAAATCTTTAAGGGTCAAAGGGATGCAGGATCAGCCTCGGGCAAGGTCATGTGGCCTAGCCAGGCGTCAAAACCCTGATGGCCTCCTGAACAGGTGAATTTGCGGCCCTTGGAGCGTCCTCAATTGGTATAGTACTTCGCCCCATACCCCGCGTAAGCGCCGTATCGACCACCGTAGCCATAGTGCTTCATCCGTTTGGCATTGATCTGGCTGAGCACCAGACCAGTGATCCGCTGGTTGGAATTGTGGAACATGCGCAGCGCCTCGTCGACCTGATGTTTCGAGGTCTTGTCCCATTGCACCGTGAACAGCACCGCGTCAGAGATCTGGGCAATAATGCGGGCATCAGGCACCACCAGAACCGGCGGCGTATCGATGATCACCACGTCGTATATTCTGCGCGCCTCGATGATCAGCTCTTTGAACTTGTCCGAGGCAAACAGATCCGCAGCATTGGTCGAAGTTTTCTCACCTACCAGCAGATCAGCGCCCAGAACCGGAGTGTTGAACACYGCCTCCTCTARCGTTTGATCCCCYGACAGYACCGACACCAGACCTTTGCTGGGGATGTCATCGAAATACTGTTTGAAGGTGCGTCGCCGGATGTCGCCCTCGATCAGCAGCACCGATTTGCCCAGCCCGATCAAGTTTTGCGCCAGCGCCAAAGAATTGGTGGTCTTGCCCTCCCCCGGGATCGAGGAGGTTGACAGGATCACCTTGGGCGGGTTGTCGACATTGGACAGTAGTACCGAAGTACGCAGGTTTCGCACGGCCTCAGCCGCCGCCGATGCCGGTTTGCTGGCCAGATAATTTAGCACCTTCTTGCGGTTGCGCGCCGGAATCTGTGGGATTTGCCCCAACACGGTATAGCCTGTGTGCAGCTCTAGATCGCGGGCGGTGCGGAAACCGGTGTTGCGGGCCTCACGTAGTAGCACCAGACCAATGCCAATCATCAGCCCCAGAATGCCGGACATCGCCAGAATCAGCGGTTTCTTGGGCGAGGCCGCACTGGAAGGCACCACCGCGTTGGACAGGATCCGGCTGTCGGCCTTTTGGATGCCTTGCTGGGCCGAGGTCTCTTTCAGCCGGGTCAGGAAATATTCGTACAGCAGTCGAACCGCCTCGGCCTCACGTGTCAGTTGTTGCAGGGTGATCAGCTCCTGCCCCCGGCTGGCGATCTGCACTTCCATTTCCTGGGATGAATTGCGCAGCGCCAGCAATTGTTGCCGGGCACGGGTGGCTTCCAACTTGGTACGGGTCAGGACACGGGTAAACCGCGTATCAAAGGCCTGGGCCATCTGATCGTTGCCAGCAACCCGTGGCAACAGCCGGTTCAGCTGGACATCATTGGCCAGCAAGGCTTGATCCTGGCGGTTGGTGGCAACGGAAAGACTAGCTTCTTTGGCGGCGGCACTGTCTGCGGCGGCATCAGCATTGCCAATCCGCTCGCGCAAATCTTTTAGCTGGATTTCCTGAAGTTGCAGCGCTTCCATTGAAATCAGGTCGGTCGAAGCGCTGAATTCCGATGCCTTGACTTCGGCCGCTTCCAGTTCGATCTGTAGTTCTGCAACCCGTCCGGTCAGCCATGTGGTGGCCTGCTCAGTGGCCTCAAATTTCACTTCAAGCTGGTTCAATATATAGAGCACCACCAGGGTGTCGGCGATCAGGGCGGATTTTTCCGGGCTTTCGGTCTCTGCCGTAATTTGGAACACAAGGCTCAGCGGAATGTTGCGTATGGTGATTTGCTCCAGCAGTTCGGTGATCACCGAGTCCCGTGTGCGTTTGGCCTGTTCCTCAGGTGGCAGGACAATCTCGATCTCTTGTACGCCCAGTGCCGCTTTGATTTGATCTTTGCCGCGGTCGACCAGAGAGATGGGGCGCAGATGGCCATTGAACTCAGGATCGCTGACCAGATTCAACCGGTCCACCACCTTGCCGATCAACCCGCGCGAGCGCAGCACTTCGACCTCAGAATTCACCTCAGAAGTGTCGCCGGTCAACCCGCCAACCACGCTTTGCAGGTCAATAATACTCTCCTGCTTGGTTTCTAGCATCACCACGGCGGTTGACCGGAACAGCGGCACCGCGGCGGCAAAGGCATAGTAGCCGCCCGCCAGAATGGCCAAAGTAGTGACCAGCCCAATGATCCATTTKCCRCGCCAGAKTGTGGCAAACAATTGCCCMAGATCAATTATGTCGTCGTCACCWCCCTGRCCTRCRGGCGGGYCRGAWGGCGCTGCAGTKGCGGGTTGAAACTGYTGGTTCAAAGRAAGATTTGTCATATAAAAAACGCTATTCGAATCATAAATGGGACTGGGCTTGCACCGGTCAATTTTGCTCTTTCTAACGCGCAGAAGCTCTTCAAACCATCACAATCTTGAGTTTAGAGGTGCTCGTGTTTTACGTCGCCGGGCAAGGCTTGTCGAAAGTGATCAAAATGGCCGGGGAACGGCAAATAAATACAACCCCACAGGTTCTGCTTTGCGGCGACTCGTGGTAAGATGAATTGATGTATCAAGGAGATTGTTCATGGCGATCCGTATTTTTATTACTATTGTAGCTTTTTCTGCCATGGGTATTCCTGCCATGGCTCAAAACGAGGAGCAGCCAGTGCAAAATACTCAGTTGGACTGTACGCTTCCAGCCAACGCAGAAGCCTGTGCTGACTTGCCCGGCGATGATGTAACCAACTTTGTACCGCTGATCGCACCGATAGCTGGACTATTGGGCCTTGGCGCCTTGGCTGGAGGTGGCAGCAGCACCTCGACCACCAGCACACCCAGCACAACCAACTAAGACCACATTTTGATCTTGGCTTAATGACTAGGCTGCGTTTCAGGAAACTGAACCGCAGCCTTTTTCTGTGGCAAATATGATTTTGGTTGGCTGACCGCGGCACTGTGCATTTCATGGCAAATTTGAATCACTGATCAAGATTTGCAAGATCCGTTGAAAGGCCTGCGTTTTCGTAGGCTTTTCTTAATAGTCGTGAAAATTCTCTAAATTTCCAATGTATTAATGCCGCCCCAGTCAAGGTTCTGTTAACCCCTCAAATGCTTTTGTGATCCAGCGCCGTGGGGGCGTGGGATGGCCCGTCATTTCGGGCTGGTGATCATAGAGGTGGTTCCATGACAACCTGGAAAAAGACCGTTTTGCGGTCCCGGTATACTATTGCCTGCAACAAATTTGAGCGGGCCAAGTCCATTGGCAAAACCCTGCTGGCGGCGCTGGCCGTCACCATCGGGTTATCAGGGATAAATGGTCAGGCATTTGCAAGCCTGCAGCCCTATGTGGTCCACAATGACCGTGGTGGCTTTGTCCGAGACCGCCTGCGCGAAATCCGCAACTTGCGCGCCAGCGGCCAACCGGTCGAGATCCGTGGCGCGGTTTGCTATTCAACCTGCACCATGCTTCTGGGCTTGCCGCAAACCTGCATTTCACCCAAGACGGTATTTGGCTTCCACGGCCCCTCGCGCAGCGGCAGACGGTTGCCGCCAGAGGATTTTGAGTATTATTCACAGGTGATCGCGCAGTATTATCCAAAGCCACTAAAGGATTGGTACATGAAGAAGGGCCGCAAGCGGATTAATGGCTTGCACCGGATTAAGGGTACGGAGATTATCCGGATGGGCGCAAGGGCCTGTTGAAGGGGCTGATCCTGCGTGGCGGGTAACGGGTATTGCGAAAAGAGTGAGCGGTGCCTGCCAAAGGCAAGTGGGTCTCAGCCTTACCGCCCGGTCCCACCCATCACGGATATTCCTGTCCGCGCAATCAGTTCCATATCAAACATCAGTGATCCGCGCAGGGAATAGTCGACGTCCATGGCCACACGTTCCGTGTAACTCACGTCATTGCGACCCGACACCTGCCATAATCCGGTGATCCCAGGCTTCTGGCGAAGATATACGCCGGCGGCGACGCCGTATTTGGGAAGTTCAGCGCGCACGATTGGGCGTGGGCCGACAAAGCTCATCTCGCTTTTCAACACGTTCCAGATTTGCGGCAGTTCATCCAAACTGGTTTTGCGCAGGAAGTCGCCAAACCGGGTGATGCGTGGGTCATTGGTCAGCTTGTGGTCGCGGGCCCATTCGGCAGCAGCTGCGGGGTTGGAGGCCAGGTAGCTTTGCAACCGTTCCTCGGCGCCCATCACCATGGTGCGGACTTTCCAGCACTTGAATTCCTGGCCGTTGCGACCAATGCGCCTGTGGCCAAAGAAGCCCGGGCCGCCATCGCGCCGGACCAACAACCATAGTGCGGCAACAACCGGCGCAATGAGGGGCAGCAGCAGCACGGCCAGTATCAGGTCAAAGACGCGTTTACCGCCTTTGGCATAATATCCCTCGTTGGCTGATTCCCGCAGTGCGGTCGTAACATCAACAAACAGTGGCTCAAAATTATCCACGTAATCTTTCATCAAACCAGCCCCCCAGGGCACCGAGTAAAAAAACTTGCAGTAGATGATGGCCTAAAAATCGCCATCTGCGCTATCCGTTTACGATGATTCTCAATTTACATCAATTGTTATGTTTCTGTTAAAGTTTCTTTTTTTTCTGCATAGTTAACAGGCGTTTTTCTTGTAGCGAAAGGTGTATCCCAGGGTGTTATTATAAGTAGCATAGCGGGTCTATTTGCCAAGCTTATGACAAAATGTACGAGATGAGATTTATGCTATTCAGTCTTTGTCGTCCCGAGCCAGAACTTGTGTTGTACCATCATGAGTTTTGACTGAAATTTAACTCAAGAAGAATGGGTGCGAGAGGCCACCTATTGCCGCGATATGGTTGGGACACGTCGAACAAGTACGGTTTTTGCTTCGTCTTGGCATCAGACCCTTGGTTAGTGTCTACGGATGTCAAACCCACTATATGCTGAAACTGCTTGCCAGAATCGCCTTGTTCTCGCATTAATATACGGAATAAGTGKRATAACACGATGGAAACCGTAACAAACGGTTCCGACCARAGGCCAGAGCATGACCCAKTAYATYCCCCGYATCGACCAGCTSGTCGGGCAACACGCGCAAAAATTATCCGAGCGTTTACAGGCGCATAGAGCAGAATTGTTCCCGCCGGATGCGCGCAAAGAGATGCGCCGCTTCACCTCGGGTGAGGCCGCTGAGTTGCTGGGGGTCAAAGATGCCTACCTGCGTAAACTGCATCTGGACGGCAAAGGCCCCTCGCCTGAGATTCGCAGCAATGGGCGGCGGTTTTACTCGCCGGGCGATGTGCAGGCGCTGCGGGTGTTGCTGGAAAGTGGGGCCAAATCCCCGGGAACCTATCTGCCCGGTCGACGCGACGGCGATCATTTGCAAGTGATTACGGTGATCAATTTCAAAGGTGGCAGCGGCAAAACCACCACTGCTGCGCACCTGGCGCAGAAAATGGCGCTGGATGGTTATCGGGTGTTGGCGGTAGATCTTGACCCGCAGGCCAGCCTGTCGGCGCTGCATGGGTTTCAACCCGAGTTTGATCTGCTGGACGGCGGCACGCTGTACGACGCAATTCGGTATGACGACCCGGTGCCGCTGTCGCAGGTTATACAGAAAACATACTTTACCAATCTCGACATAGTCCCGGGCAATCTGGATCTGATGGAGTTTGAGCACGAGACCCCACGCGCGCTGATGCAACCGGATGGCAATCTATTCTTTACTAGGATTGGCGAAGCGCTTGCTTCGGTTGAGCAGGATTACGATGTGGTGGTGATAGATTGCCCGCCGCAGCTGGGGTTTCTGACCATGTCGGCGCTGTCAGCGGCGACTGCGGTGCTGGTGACGGTCCATCCGCAGATGCTGGACGTGATGTCGATGTGCCAGTTCTTGCTGATGGTGTCGAACTTGCTGGGGGTGGTGTCCGAGGCCGGCGGCGACATGTCGTATGACTGGCTGCGTTACGTGATCACCCGCTATGAACCCGGCGACGGGCCGCAAAACCAGATGGTCAGCTTTATGCGTTCGATGTTTGGCGATCATGTGCTGAACCACCCGGTGCTGAAATCCACTGCCATTTCGGATGCCGGCCTGACCAAACAAACCCTGTACGAAGTGGAAAAACACCAGTTCACCCGCACAACCTATGAACGCGCGATGGAAAGTCTGAACGCGGTCAATGGCGAGATCGAGGCGCTGGTGCAATCATCATGGGGACGTGACAATGGCGCGTAAGAACCTGCTTAAAGGCCTGATCGAAGGCACCACCGAGGCGCTCCCCCCTGCCAGTGATGCGGGCAGCCGGGTGAACAGTGCTCGGCCTCGTTACACCAGCGGGGCCATTGGCGCGGTGAATCAGTCGATTGCGGCGCTGAAAAGCCGCTCGGTGGCGGATATTGATSMSSGRATNATCKRCWCRGCSKGMAWSMGCGNACCSRWKGNKKMRKCKCGGRWRWYGAWYTGCATAYGCWRWWYCAGWYGRYCCGNRAYTNANTGGCYWSYAAGTGCCGGTGCTGCTGCGCCCCAACCCCAATGATGCCGAGCGCTATCAGGTGGTTTACGGTCGGCGCCGCGTTGCCGCGCTGAAATCTCTGGGCCTGCCGGTCAAGGCGCTGGTGCGGGTGCTCGACGACCGTGCTCTGGTGATTGCTCAGGGCCAGGAAAACGCCGCGCGCAAGGATCTGAGCTTTATTGAAAAAGCCAACTTTGCCCGCCAGATGCGCGACGCCGGCTATGAACGCAAGGTGATCTGTGATGCACTGCACATGGAGTGGCAAACCACCTGTAATATCTTTGGTTTTTGATGTTTCGCGTGGAATACGCGCCAATACATCACCAGCGCGAACTTCTTCACCGTTTTCACGGTTCATAATCGCACCTGGCGACAAGAAATAACGTGCTGGAACATTGGTACGCGCAATAATGATTGGCTCATCATCCACAGCTTTTGGATCAACCAATTGCATTTGTGGGCGCAGTGCTGCAGAACCTGCATCAGAACCTTGAATCACAACGCGGCTAGACATACCTGTGACTTCATCCACTTCTTTACGAATCGTTTTGCCTTCTTCAATATCCACATAACGAACTTTACCATCAACTTCGGCAATCAATGGCATGGTGTATGGATCCCACTCAGCCAATGTATTACCTTTAGCAACTTCGTCACCTGATTTGACCAGCAAACGTGCACCATAAGAAATACGATGGCGTTCAACTTCTTTACCACCAGCATCCATCACCAATAATTCAGTATGGCGGTTAATCACAATTTCAGCACCTTGGGTGTCCGTTACCACAATCTCATGCTCAA
>NVUP01000030.1 GCA_002401945.1 Paracoccaceae bacterium | reverse complement strand
CTTGCATGGGGTGGCTCCTCTCAATTGCAGATTTTGACACCTGCAGTATGACGCATCTCGACGTCGGTTGGAGCAGGAGCTATCCACCCCATCAGCAATGCGCAGTTTGTGACCTTTGCAAAGTCTAGCTGCAGCTCGGCCTGATGCCCGCGAACGGCCCATTGCGGACCTCAGGTCGTTAATCGCATGCTGCGACGCAGCTTCCTAATTGCGGACATTCGTACATCGGCAATATTTTCAATATTTAGTCGACTGAAGTGATCCTATATTTTCGACCAGTTAATAGCCACTTTAAGGTGGATCAGAATTACATTCAGGCTGTAAAATTTGACAATAAGAGCTATTTCCGGCAACGTTTGCTCGTTACGAATCGTATCAAAATCTGTTTTGTTACAAGCCCACCTTTTTAAGTGTGATTTCTAGTATTGGATTGGAATTTAAAATGCCAAGTAAGAACAGAAAAGTTGCTTATGATCTTAGTAGGTTAAAACCTGCAGAAATTGCAAAGTTCCGCAACCTTGCCATCGCGAATGTGATCAACCCGTTAGGCAGTGACGTTTCGGTAGAATCCCATGACCGCCACTATTCAAATCACTCCAAGGACGCAGCAAATTCGTTCCTACTATCCACTGATGCTGTGTCTTTGCCTTCTGAGATATTCAAGGGGATCGATGGCGTGAAAGAGATCTCAACCGAAGACTTCATCAAGCGTTTACGCTGATATGGTTTCTGGTCCAGTTGTTGACTGGGCCATCCTCAAAATCGCCCAACGGTGCAATATTAATTGCGATTACTGTTATGTTTACAACAGGGGTGACGAGGGATGGCGAAGTCGGCCTTCTGTAATGTCGAATGCAATAGTAGAAGCTTTCGCCAGTCGTGCTGCTAAGCAAGTTACTGAGTTCAGACTTACCGAATTTCACGTAGAGCTTCATGGCGGCGAACCTCTGCTTGTTGGGCGCAAACGTTTCGCGCATATCTGCAGTTTGATCAAAGATGGCATTCCGGTCCCGGTTCGGTTTCATTTGCAGACAAATGGTTTGTTGTTGGATGAGGCGTGGCTAAAATTGTTGGATCGCTACGATGTCGGCATCGGAATCARYKYSKATGGNCCGCCNNWMYKWCRYSWCMWMMRCCKWGKWSRSCAWWKKGSYRARRRARSCSRKYGSCWGMTYYWSWWGSRRSWYRWKCGATTGTCAAAGGACGCGCTATTTCATCGTCTGTTTGGTGGCATTCTGTGCGTTGTTTCCGATCCGATGCCAAATGGAGGAGAGCTGTTGGAATGGTTCGTTGCCAATGGCATCCGTAATGTAGATTTCCTATTGCCAGATGGCAACTTTGCCAACCTGCCCACGCCCGACTTCAGTGCAGAACCCTACGCTCTGTTCTGGCAGCAAGTCTATGATCGATGGATTGCCTATGGTGCGAATGCACCAAGAGTTCGGACGCTGCACAGCCTGCTGCGCGGCCTGACGGGTGAGGTTGCGACACTGGATGCTCATGGTGCCGATCTGCGGTCAATGATTGTTATTGAAACGGACGGGTCTGTCGGAATTTCGGACGTCGGACGTATCTGTCCGCCGTTAAATGCGGACTTGCATAATATACTGCGCGACGATTTTCGGGTCCACCAGGAGCGAGCCGATCTGAACGTGATCCAGAAACCATGCAAAGTATGTAAGAATTGCGAATGGTTCGGTGCGTGTGGTGGTGGGTATTTGCCGCACAGGTTTGATGGTGTGGGCTTTGACAATCCATCGCTCTACTGCGAGGTCTGGAAAAAACTACTGACGCGTATGAGTGACGATATCCGAGCGGAGTTGGAGGTGATAAGGATCGATGAAACACTTCAGCTTTCTCACGCCACTGGATGATCTTGACCCATCGTCTCTGGATGCGATGGTGGGACAGATTAGAGCATCCGTCGCAGAGAAAACAGCGACGCATGTTGCTACTTTATTGCAGCCCATAAGTGCGTTGATGGAAATTTCGCCTGCACGTGAAGCATTGTTGGCCAACGATCCGTATCTGATCGGTGCCGCCCATCGGCGGCATCACTTCAATCTGAAGGAATTGGTAGCAAACCTTGAAAGCATCATGGCCTGCCCGATAGATGCCATTGCACAATGGTCTGGTGATAAATTTGCACTGGTGACCAGCTGTAATCAACATCAGGCCGACCGGACACTTTATGCCGAACTTACCCCCTGTGATCCGAAAACAACTGCCGCGGTGTTGGCGGCCTTTGATGAAGTGTCCAAAATACCTCCCTTTGCGGCAATCGTAGCTGGGGGCACACACCGGCTGGCAATCTCAACTGCCTGCTCAGGGTCCAGTAGCATTTCATCATTACCGGGATATTCGATGATCGAGGCTCCACAAGTTGGGCAACCATGGGGCCCTCGGCAGTTTAACGGTCTTGTCCATGAAGCTGTGCATGGGTTGCTATTTCTTGCTGAATGTTTTGCTGACCGCCAACTTGTCCGCGAAGGCAGTAGATCGACCATCTCCTCCCCATGGACTGGAAGCCCTCTAGATACGTATCAGTTTGCACAGGCGCTCGTCGTTTGGCATGTGTTGTTAGCGTATTGGTCACAAGTAGATGTGCAAAGTCCCGAACGGGCGACCGCCGCCAAAGGATTCGACGGTGCGCAAGGTGCTATACGAACTTTAGATGCAATCCGAAAAGAAATTGAGCCCGACTACCTTGATATTCTTTATGCCTGTGCCACACGGGCGGGACAGAGCATCTGAGCTCTGTGCATACCCTACAGCTTTTCCTGTTTGCAGACGCTTGCCTAGAATCTCAAGCCTGCTCTCAATTGTTGATTGAACATATGCAGTTTGAGGTTTCAATGAGGGAAGCGAGCATGGCCCAAATTTGGGCACCAGCGTAGTGGCCCCACGAAGAGGGCGCCTTTACTGTTTGGGTCGATGAAGGCACTTCGGCACGGCATCGAAGGTCGGCTTTTCCCAGAGAAGCTTGATCCGGCGACACCCGCAGCGAAAGCCCGCTTTCCGTCCTTCGTGTCGGATGCTGCACCGTGCATCAAGGTCTTAGAAGGGCTGGAACCTGCCGTTAGACGTGTTTGTTACCAACGGCAGTTCAGGGCCGTTCACTGTATTTCGGCCAGCTACACCGGTCCATATTATCCGGATAATTGGTCGATCGTGATAATTTCAATGAATGGCTGCATTGCGTTCGAGTAGCTTCAGAGCGGCCCGATGACGACTGAATGTCACATTTCCACGACCCTTGAAGTAACAAAGGCTTAATGTTGCACATTGCATCAATCATATCACCAACATCCTTGCGGCCATCCAGCGGCTACGTGCACCTCCGGTTCCAACATGACTGCTTCAATGACAAAAACTGAAGAAAATCGGCTCAACAAGTTTGTCTGGGCGAGTGACGTTCAGCCCGAAAAAGGCGAAAACACTGCCATAAAGACCGAAAACCCTTTCCGTTCACGCGACAGACACGACAAAAACCGCACAACTCGCACAGAGGGCTTGATCGGAGCGAAAAACAACCACAACATGCAAGGGAAGGCATTCTACTTGGGGAATGTCGGTTGAACAAAACACTCTCCGGCAAACCTGGGGCGGGTCATAAGTGCATCGCCAATATCGCGAAGCTCAGCAACTAGTCGAACTCATTGGAGAACATCATGACCTATCAAACCGTTTACATCATCTGGTGGACCATCGCAGCAATCGTTCTTTGCGCAGGTTGGTTTTACGGCATTGGCATTGCGTATGGCTGGTGGGACTACAAGTGCAACTGGATCACAAAGAACGAGGATAGCTAAATGACCTGCCTCGGAACACTAAGTGACGAAGCAAAGATATGGATCGGTATCGCTCTGATATTGGACACGCATATCGCCTTTGTTGATAGATCGGCCACCACGAGAAGGGAGCGCGCGCGCGGGTCAGCTTCTGAGTAGATTCAGCATACACACCCCAAATCCCACCGCTGCATAAGCGAAAACCCGAACCTGCATTTCGAAGGGCAAGGCTCGGGTTGGAGATTGCCAGTTGAGAGCTGAAGCGATGCCTATGCTGTAGAGGGCGGTAGCACACTGAATAGCCCCAATTTCAGGGTCGCCTGAATGTCAGCTTCCAATGTCGCGGCTTCATGCTGCACCCTGCACGAATGTCGTAGAAGGGCTGACTGCTGATGGGGTGGATAGCTCCTGCTCCAACCGACGTCGAGATGCGTCATACTGCAGGTGTCAAAATCTGCAATTGAGAGGAGCCACCCCATGCAAGTTACAACAATCGGTATCGATCTGGCCAAGAATATTTTTCAGGTTCACGGGATCACTGAGAGTGACGAGGTCGCTTTCAACCGGCCTCTGCGGCGAGCTCAGGTGTTGCCTTTTTTCGCACGCCTCGACCCTTGCCTTGTTGGCATGGAAGCCTGTTGCACAAGTCATTATTGGGCACATGAGCTGACCAGGCTGGGTCATGAAGTTCGATTAATCCCGCCCATGTATGTCAAACCATACGTGAAGCGCGGCAAGTCAGACGCTATCGATGCGGAGGCGATCTGCGAAGCAGTTACCCGTCCAACGATGCGTTTTGTCGAGGTCAAATCGGTTGAACAGCAGGCGTCTCTTTCCCTGCATCGTGCGCGCAATCTCATGGTTCGTCAGCGTACACAGCTGGTCAATGCCTTGCGCAGCATGTTGGCAGAGTTTGGCGTGTACATCGCCAAAGGCCTCGCACGAATCATCAGTTTTTCGCAAGGCGTGCTGGCTGGCACCCAGTTGGAACTCCCCGAGATCGCGCAAGACGTAGTTCATAATCTGTGCGGGCAGTTGGACGTTCTGCACGGACAAATGCATTGGTATGAAACGCGTCTGAGGCTCGAAGCCAAACGAGATCCCCGGATCAAACTTTTACAAACCATTCCCCCTCTCGGGCATGTAAACATGCCCTGCCGGGCAGCGGGACGTTGGTCCTGTAACGGCCTCTGCGATTGCTGCGAGTATCGGTAGCGGGCATCAGTTCAAAAATGGTCGCGAATTTGCGGCGTGGCTGGGTTTGACGCCGACAAATCGATCAAGCGGCGGAAAGGAACGATTAGGCCGGATCACGAAGATGGGCGACAAATATTTGCGCCAATTACTTGTCGTCGGAATGACGTCGCTTGTCAGGCAGACAAAATCCCATCCAGAGCGAGCGAACAAATGGCTCACCGCGCTTTTGGAACGCAAGCCTGCCCGCTTGGCAACCGTCGCCATGGCGAACAAGACAGCGCGGATCGTCTGGGCAGTTTTGACAAAGAACGAACCGTATATGCCTCGAACAACCTGAACGGATTTGAGGAACACGAGATAGCAAGACCTGCGAAGTGATGGTGCAAAAGTCAGCCGCTAAAACCAAGACACCCCGCCTAACGGCTCGGGCATTATAGCCCGCATTGCTGATAGGGACTTGGTTTGCGGAACCCTTCAGGGCCAGCGGTCAAAACCGCGCAAACAGGCCGGACACATGACTGCTTCTGACAACAGTGCCGATCAACTCAAAAATGTCTTGCTATGCAGGGGCTATCCACACATGCCGTTAGACGGGTTTGGTACGAAGGTCCGGTTAGGGCCGAAGCACCAATTGACCTATCCTGAGTGGAGCTCAGAAAGTCCCGCATAGCCGCCATTGCCCGGCCTCCCTTTCTGGATTTTGACCCTGCTTTTTCTACACATGGCAATCCGGACTGCTTTTACTACATCGCCGTTTTGTTTCGGCTCCATAAGGGCTTCCCAAACGAACCAAGGTCAAGGAACCTAAACAGTCAAACAGTCAACACCCGCCCATTAACGGCAGCTACTCGGAGCTCAGCAGTTATTCACTGATGTCGAGATCCAACTGGAGCGAACGGTCGTTAATTGGACTGGTCAAGCTAAAGGAATAAACCTCAAAATCATCTACTGCAGGCATGGGTTTGCTCCTAGTTTTAGGGGGTAGAAAATGGAATGATTGGGCAGATCAACGCGGCCCTGTGGGTTCCAGAATTTTCGCGATAGATTCGATGCGGGCATTGGCGCAGATGCGCCCGTACTCTGAAGCCACAGCAGCATCTGACCACTGCCCCTCATTGCTCGGATGCGGCCCGGTGTAGCCCGCGCAACCCTGCAGCAGATCGGCCGGCACTTGGCGTGGTGGCGGCGTGACAACGATTGGATCAGGGCCACAAAGGTCTGATCATAGATCGAGATGGCACCGTCATAAACTTCAATCCGCACAGTTCCGGCGGTCAGGCCAAACAGCGCAATGGCATCACAGTCTTGGGTAGGCGTGATCGAATAGGTGATCTCATCGTCATTTGTGGCCGGGTTCGATCGGCGGTTGTCAAAGGCGCTCCATTTGTTTGTCGCCTTCAACTCGATCCACCAGGTGCCATCATCCGTGGACGGGCTATTGCCCAGGTTTCCTGCCTGGGCCGATTCATAAATTCGGTGGGACGTGGTGGAAATGCATTTGACCCCCAACCCGTAGGTGGTGACCGCACTCCAGTCGCCGTAGTCATTCTCCGGGATGTTGGAGGCGGTCAACTCGGCATCAGTGATAACCATGGGCTCGATGATATTCACTCAACATACTCCTTTGGCATGCCGTCATCGTTCCATTGTTCTAGGATCTCTGCGGTTTTCTTGACGTGAAGTTCTTGTCGCTGCTGCAGTATGACTTGACTGCGCTCTAATTGATCGAGCTGCTGGACCACCGCATCCAGCGCCTTCACCACCGGGCGATTRTCCAGCATTGCCACAGAGTCCGAATGGCTGTGAATGCGCGCCGGGCCGGTCTGTTCAATCTCCCAGCCGCGCTCACCAACGATGCGAACCCCGCCTGCAAAATTGCCACCCTTGGCAAAACCAGGGATTTCCCCCAGAGCGCGTAGCTGCGCGCGCAGCCTTTCCGCGCGATCATCGGCAGAGCCGATCCCCGCATTCAGACCACTAAACACACCGCCGATGGCCCTTGTTCCAAACTCAGTCTTTAGCGCGTTCTTAAAAGCGATCAGATTGGCCTCGGTGCCGCTGTAGTAGTCAAACGACGACTTGATTTGACCATTGCCACGCAGGGTAACGCTGGCATTTTGCCCGACCAGCCCAACGCCATATTGGGTGCGCAGCGCGTTGAACCGCTCCACCGTTTCCGCAGCCTTGCCCTTTCGATTCTCCAACCGATCGACAACACCGGCCCCCCTGATTTGCAAGGTCAAGAGTTTTGCCTGTGCCTCTCGCTGTAGCCGATCAGCGATCACCGCCTGGCGCAAATCACCAAGCTGGTCATACAGCCTGGTCATCGGTTGCCGCAGMTTGTTGGTGGCGCTGGACAGATCGCTAAACACAGTATCTGCAGTCAGCTCGACACCACCGGCAAAATTGATCTGGCCGCTGCTGTTACTCAACTCTTGCAACATAGAGAGGCGTCTTATTGCCCGCCTTCCGCCACTGGTCAGCGCAACATCCAAAGAAGCAACATGTTCAGAGAGTGCATTGGTTGCGATCCAACGGTCTGACGGACTGAGATCATCGCGGCGAATAACAAAATCCAGCATTGTACGAATGCCAGTGTTGGCGCGATTGACCAGACGCCGCAGCCAACCCGGTGCGTTGTCATCCAGATACACCGCCACATCCAAGCGGCCAACCAAATCGTCATAGCTAAACGCTTCGGCATTGGTGATCGCATCCTCCAGAGCGCCCAAAGACGTCTGGAATGCACCGACGGTACCGTCCCAGTCGGCGGCCAAATCCTGAACACCCTGGCTCAGCTCACCCACCTGTTCGCTGGTCAGYCCCTCCAGTTGTAGGAAGTTGCCCAGGCTGGTCAGCACATCGATCTGCTGCTCATAGAGGCCAGTCAGAACCTCATCATTGGCCCCCTCCAACTCAGAAATGCCACCCAGGAAATTGATCTGCCCCTGCACCTGAGACGCTGTCCGGCGATACTCCAGCGCCGAGGTGGCAGTGTCGCGCAGGCTGCGCAGATAGTTGCGCGCCAGTTCTGGAATATCGCGCGCCGCATCCACATCGCCGCCGCGTGCCATGTCAAACGCCGTATTGAACCGATTGCGGTTCACGGCCCCGGCCTGGCTGTTGCTGGCGGCGGTCAGGTCTGAGTTGACCAAATCGCCCAAAAAGTTGCGCAGAGTGGTTGCGGTGCGATACCAAAGCGAGGCTGCGGCCTTGGCGTCTGAGGCCATGCCCCGCGCAAAATCGATCTGCGCCCCAATCTCGCCACCGATTTCCCCCAGCAAGCCGGTCATCGACGCGGTGAATTGCCCAAGTGCAGGCAGCACCTCATTCATTGCACCCGAAAGTTGCAGCACCTGCGTATATAAAGCGCGGCCCGATTCCGTGGTCAGATCAATGCCTTCGACCAACTCGCGGAACCCATCCCGGCTTTCCGGCATGGCAACGCCCAATTCCTCAAACCGCTCACGCAGACGACGCATGATGGTCTCGGTGCGTTCACCCTGTGAATAGAAAGCCCCGAAATAGATATTGGCAGCCGTGGCCATCGCCTCGGCTCCGCCAAACATCTCCACCAGTTCCGATGCCATATCTGCAGCGCGCAGGGAAACGTTGAACACCCCATGCCCCAACAGATCCGCCACATCGTTCACTGCGATCAAACCGCTCGACAGGCGTGAAAGGGTTTCAGATGCAGTCTCACCGGCACGGGTAAACTTATCAGTACCAAGGATTAAATCSGCCATTTCATTCGAGGCCRCAGCGATATGTTTCTGCAGTTCCTGCTGGATCTGCGCCGCATCTTTGCCGTTGGTCCACAAGGTGAATTGTTCGCCGTTGAAATTCTCAATCGCATCAGCGCTCAGACCCAACACCCCCGCCATATCGGTCAGGCCCGAGGTGACCCCCTCCATGGTCTGATCAAGCATTGCCTGCAGCTCAACGGCCAGCGGCTTGTGATATTCTTTGTCAGAACGAAACCACCCACCCTTGTGGAAATCAAACTGGTCACCGTCGAATCCATCGGCACCCAATGTGCCCNGAATGGCGGTGCCGGCATATTTTCGGCTGAACGCCTTTGATAGGGCGTAGATCCCGCCAGCCAGCAAGGCCAGCGGCCCAAGCGCCCCCGCAAGGCCGATCATAGCAGTAGCGGAACCAGTCAAAGCCGCCGCGCCCTGCGCGCCTAGCAATGCCCCGTAACCGCTAATGCCACCGCTTGCCAGAGCGGAAAAGCCCAAGCCTGCACCGCTGCTGAGCGCACCAAGAAAGCCCCCACCACCGCCCAACAGGCCGCTAATGAGGCCACCTCCATTGCCGCCAGTTACCGCGCCTGACGCCTGGCCTCCGCCGCCACCCAACAACAGCTGATCGAGACCGAGAATGCTGGTGATCGAGCCAATGATTGGCAACACAACTTTGCTGTGCGCAAACTGATAGGCAATATCGCGCAGCATGCCGGTGATTGTGTCGGTCAGACTGCCGCCCTCAAAGGCGGTGCGGGTGATCTGTTCAGACCACTGGCGCTGCATATCGYGGACATTTTTCAGGGCGTCCTCGGTGTTGTCCAGCTCGACAACTGTAGCTGCCAGGCCCTCAATCTGAGCTTTACTCAGACCCGCTGCCTCTTTGCCCAGCTTCAACTGAACAACCCGCACAGCTTCCAATTTCTTGCGCTGCTCATCGGTGAGGCCAACAAGCGCGCGGCGGTTCCGGWTCTCTTTCAGCAAAGACGCCAAAGCGCTCTTTGACGCCGCGCCGCCAGCGCTGCTCACCTTGTTCAGGGCAGTGATCTGTGCCCGGTACTCGCCGCTTAGCCGTTGATTTTCCTCATACAGTCGAACCTGCTGGTTGATGCCTTCCTCAACATTGCGGCGCTGTCCGTCGTGCATCTGGTCCAGCGCTGGCAGACTAGCCAACAATTCAGCCCGGTATTTTGCGACATTGGCTGCTGCCTCGCCACCACCACCAGCCAGAATGGACATGCCTGCTTTGAGACCGGCGATATTGGCCGCAGCACCCGCCAACGCCCCAGGTAAGCCCGACAGATATCCTTTCAGAGCAGCCGCCTGACCGGCAGCACCTCCCAGACCCTGTGCCAACCGGCCCCACGCAAAGGGACCAGCGACGGAAACCAGGAGGACGCAATGAACGCACCACTGATCATCGACAGCTTTGCCGGAGGCGGTGGCGCCAGCACTGGGATTGAAATGGCTCTGGGCCGCAGCCCGGACTATGCTATCAACCACAGCGCCGCAGCCTTGGCCCTGCACGAGGCCAACCACCCGAACACTTTCCATCTGGATAGCAACATCTGGGAGGTGGAACCAACCAAGTTGGTGCAAGGCCGTCCTGTCGGCCTGTTGTGGGCCAGCCCAGATTGCAAACATTTCAGCAAGGCCAAGGGCGGCGCACCCCGTGATCGTAATATCCGCGATCTGGCTTGGGTCATTGTCGACTGGGCCGAGAAGGTGAAACCCGATGTGATCCTGATGGAGAATGTCGAAGAGTTCAAAACATGGGGCCACGTCGGTGAAGACGGACAGCCGGTCAAAGGTCTGGAAGGCACCACATTTGAGCTTTGGAAGGGGCGGATCAAAAAGGCCGGGTACCGGATTCAGCACCGCGAACTGCGAGGATGCGACTACGGTGACCCAACTATCAGGAAACGCCTGTTTTTCATCATGCGGCGCGACGGCCGGCCAATTGTCTGGCCCAAGCCGAGCCATGGTGATCCCAAAAGCGCCGCAGTCAAGAAGCGCAAAGTACAGCCATGGCGCACCGCGGCTGAATGCATCGACTGGTCGCGACCCTGCCCGTCAATTTTTGACACTGCAGAACAGATCAAAGAAAAGCATGGGTTAAGGGCCAAGCGCCCGCTGGCAGCCAACACCATGGCCCGTGTGGCGCGCGGCATGCAACGCTATGTGCTAGAGGCTAACAATCCCTACGTGGTCGAGCTGCCGGGCGGCCAGATCACTGCGCCCTCAGTCCAACGGTTCAACACTGGTGCCACTGGACAGGATCTACGCGACCCACTGGCGACGATCACGGCGAACAGCTGGATCAAGAAACCAGGTGGTGCAGCGCCTCTGGGTATCATCACGCCGCATCTGTTGAGCCTGAAAAACTCAGCCCGGCGTTCTTGCTCTATCGAAAACCCACACCCGACCGTTCTGGCCGGTGGTGGTCATTCGGCGCTGATCTCTCCAGTCCTGATGAACGTGGCAAACAGCAAGACCACTGGCAGAGGGCCCAACGTCTGGGATACTCAGGAACCGGCGCGGACAATCACCAGCGCCAGCGGCCTGAGTATCATCGCCCCAGTTCTGACCTATGCCCAACATGGTGGCCGGTCACGCGACATTGCAGAGCCGCACCACACGATTGCCGCCAGCAGGAAAGACCAGAACGCGGTGATCGCGCCCTTTCTCGCCCAACACAACAAAGCCCGCGCCGGGCATAACCCGGGCCGCGCTATCAACGCGCCGATTTCCACCCTCACAGCCACCGGATCGCAGCAAAGCGTCATCGCGCCATGGATTGCCAAATACTATGGCACTGGCGACGGGGCCCGCAGCGACGAACCACTGCACACAGTCACCGTCAAGGACCGCATGGGCCACATGCAAGCCGAGCTGGCCGCGCCCGAGTTCTCGGAAGAACATCACGGCCGGGCCCGCCAAGTGGCCGAGTTCCTGCGCAGCCAAGGCGTCTGGGATGGTGGCGAGTTTGTCACCGTCACCATCAAGGGCACCGAATACGTGGTGGTCGACATCGGCATGCGGATGCTGACCCCGCGCGAGCTGTTCAATGCCCAAGGGTTCCCATCTGATTAYGTGATCGAAGGCGTYTGGCAMCAGGACGGYGAAGASTGGACGTTCAASCCYTTCACYAAGCACCAGCAGGTCAGCTGCGTCGGCAAYAGCGTCTGCCCKGGYCTSGCCCGAGCGCTGGCCGCCGCCAACTGCGCCCACCTGGTTGCATCCACCCATCCCGAACAGAAAGAGGCGTAGATGGCAAGAATTGCACCAATATTTACCTCAGAACAGAATTCGGCGCGACTTTTGGATATGCCTCGCACATTGTTCTCTACTTTAGTGAAGAAGGGCGCACTGCCAGGCCCTTGCCGGATCATGGGCGAGGAACGTTGGGACGTAGCTGAATTGGCGTCTATCATGCGTGGTAAGAAACCTACCGGAAACGAGGATCTGGAACTGTGAGACGTCAACGAAAGCCAAATGTCACGACAAAGAAAGGCCGCCTGTACTACAGGATCAGGTGGACAGAGGGAGAAAAGCGAAAAGAACGCTACATTCCACTGCCCGCTGATGAAGACAGTCCTGAGTTCGATCAAGCGTATTGGGCAGTACGTTCTGGCAAATCGCCCGAGTTACAGCAATCAGCACAGCATTCGTGGAAACGCCTGATAACGTCTTATCGAGCCAGCAGCAAATTTCGCAAGCTGGCCGATGGAACAAAACGAAAGTACAATCCCGTGCTGGACGCCCTACTGGATAAGAACGCCAGTAAATGCATCACCAAAACCTCCCGAGCAGCGGTCAGAGGTATCCACGAAAGAATGGGCGACACCACCAGAAAGGCGGATCTGTACATCCAACTGATCAGAAGGTTGTACAATTTTGCTAGCAACGACCTTGACTGGGACGTTAAGAACCCCGCTGAAGGAATCGAACTGTATGGTCCACAGAAGGAATTTGAACCTTGGCCGAACAATGCGCAAATTGCCTTCGAGAATGCTGCCATCAACCTCGGTGACGAACTGGCGCTGACCGCATTTTTCCTTGGCACAGGAACGGGGCAAAGGCCCGGCGACCTGTGTTCAATGAAATGGGAACACTTCGACGGCGAATCGATATCAGTCACCCAAGACAAAACAGATGTCCGAATCTGGATCTACTGCCCAAAACGTCTACGCGAACATCTGGCCAAGTTGCCAAAGCGTGGCGCTTTCATCCTCGCCAAAAACTTGACGCAGCCAGTGGGCTATGACGCCATCGAAAAGAGGTTCCGGAAAGTTCGATCCACAGCGGGCACGGCATGCAATAGCCTGGTCATGCACGGCTGGAGGTATACAGCTGCTGTTGAGTTGGCAGAGGCAGGCTGCTCCGATGCGGAAATTCAAGCGGTAACCGGCCACAAAACACTAGTAATGGTTCAGAAGTACCGCCAGAGGGCTTCCCAAAAACGTCTATCAAAACAGGCACAAGACCGCCGCGACAGAACATGAACAGAACATGAATGGGGGAACCATTTGGGTTTGCGGTCAAGGGCTGCATGGAAAAATCCACGCAAGCCCTTGATAGTATTGGTACCCAAGGCCGGACTCGAACCGGCACATCCGTTAGGACGGGGGATTTTGAATCCCCTGCGTCTACCATTCCGCCACTTGGGCCTCGAAGAACTCTCTACCCAAGCCTGTGCCGGAGGTCCAGAGACAAATTCCTCTCTGAGACCAACATTTTGACAGTTTATCTGTGGCCCTTGTTGACCTGTCCCCAATGGAGGTGTTCAACCCAAGTGCAACAAGCAACAGGACCTACAATCAATGCTGCGTAGCCTTTATAACCGCACTATGGCCCTGGCCGATCACCCGCATGCTCTGTGGTGGTTGGCGGCAGTGGCGTTTGTTGAAAGTTCGGTATTCCCAATCCCGCCAGATGTGTTGATGATTCCAATGATCCTGGCTCGCCCCTCACGGGCTTGGCTGATCGCACTGGTGGCACTGGTGGCCTCGGTCCTGGGCGGATTGCTGGGCTATGGCATTGGCGCTTTCTTCTACGACAGCCTGGGACAGCCGATTCTGGAGGCGATGGGTAAAGGCGATGCCATGGAAGCCTTTAACCGCAAGTTCAACGACTTTGGATTTTGGGCCGTGCTAGGCGCCGGCGTCACGCCATTTCCGTTCAAGGTCATTACCATCATGTCAGGCTGGACAGGCATGCCACTGGGGACCTTTGTTGCCACCGCCATTCTGGCCCGGGCTCTGCGGTTTTTCCTGGTGGCAGCCCTGCTGTGGAAATTTGGCACACCAATTCGTGATTTCATCGAAAAGCGTTTGGGGCTTGTTTTTACCGTGTTTGTGGTGCTGCTGTTTGGTGGATTTTTTGCACTCAGGTTTATCTAATTCATGCGCAAACTTTTGATTCTTGCCGCTGCTGGCGGCTCCGCTGCCCTGCTCTTGGGGGCCCTCGGTTTCCAGTACATAGGCGAGATGCCGCCCTGCAAATTGTGTTATTGGCAGCGATATCCGCATGTCGCCGCTGCAGGCATCGGTGTGCTGGCGCTGCTGATCCCCGGCGCGGTATTGCCCTATCTGGGAGCACTGGCGGCACTGACCACTGCAGGCATTGGCCTGTACCACACCGGGGTCGAGCGGAGCTGGTGGCAAGGCCCCACCACCTGCACCTCTGGCCCCATTGGCAATCTGACGCCTGAGCAACTGATGGAGCAGATCATGGGGGCACCGCTGGTGCGCTGTGATGACGTCCCCTGGGAGATGTTCACCCTGTCGATGGCATCCTGGAACGCCATCGCATCCCTGGTCCTTGTTGGTGTGTGGATTGCAGCGGCGAGGGTCAGCCGTAAACCGATCTAGCCTTATTGTCGACCTGAGGCTGCAGCTGTTGCCGCTTCAGGTCTCTTTCTTGGTAGACAACAACAGGTTGGTCTCGCTGCTGACCACCCCATCAAAGGTGCGGATCTTGGCCAGCGCTGTATCCAGCGTCTCCAGCGTCTCGGTACCCAGCTCAACAATCAAATCCCAGCGGCCATTGGTTGAGTGGATCGCCCGTACTTCGGGGATGCCCTGCAACTGACGGGTGATCCGGTTTGCCCCGCGGCCTTCAATCCCGATCAGCATCAGCCCGCGCACCGGATCGCGTAGCACATCCTCTTTGACCACCACGGTAAATCCCAGAATGTCGCCGCGCGCGCGAAGCCGCTCAATCCGTGCGCGGACTGTGGTCCGGGACAGGCTCAGTTGTAGTGCCAGGTCCGACAGTGAGGCCCGCGCATCATGCCGCAATGCCGACACCAATCGCTCATCCGWWKYNTCCATATTTACGTCCATTTTGACAATTCGCAGACCCTTATGCGCAAAATTACCCCTGTATTCCACCGCTAAACGGAGATTGATTACGGCCAACACAACGCAAACCAAGGAGGCCAGCGCCGTGACACCGCAAACTTGCATCCTCATAGGGGCCCCAGTGGACAGCGGTAAACGCCGAGCTGGCTGCCTGATGGGCCCAGACGCCCTGCGCACCGCAGGCTTGACCGAGGCTTTGGAAAGCCTTGGTCACCAAGTGGAAGATCTTGGCAATCTCACCCCTGCCCCACATCAGCCAGATGTGGCAGATGGCCCGCTGTTTGCCCAAAATAAAACTATCGGCTGGACCAAACAACTGATCACCACCGCCGAACAGGCTATGGCGCGTGGTTTGCCAATCTTCCTGGGTGGCGACCATGCGCTGTCGCTAGGCTCGGTTGCCGGTGTTGCCAATTACGCCGCCAGTCAGGGTCGACCGCAATTTGTGCTCTGGCTGGATGCCCATACCGATTTTCACACGCCGCTCACCACCGACAGCGGCAATCTGCATGGCACCCCAGTGGGCTATTTCACTGGCCGGGCCAATTTTGACGGGTTTCCGCCAGTAGAAAACCCTGTGCCCCAAGACAATGTGTGCATGCTTGGATTGCGCTCAGTCGACACCTCTGAACGCCAGGCGCTCGAGGCCAGCGCCATTCGCCGTTTTGATATGCGCCAGATTGACGAAAGTGGCATTGCCAGGCCATTGGCGGGTTTTCTTGATCTTGTTGCCCGCGCCAATGGCATGTTGCATGTCTCGCTGGACGTCGATTTTCTGGACCCTTCCGTGGCCCCAGCCGTCGGCACCACGGTGCCCGGTGGCGCGACCGTGCGCGAAGCGCATCTTGTCTGCGAAATGCTGCACGATTCTGGCCTGATGACCTCGCTCGACCTGGTCGAGCTTAACCCCTTCCTGGATGAACGCGGCCGCACCGCACATCTGATGGTGGACCTCTGCGCCTCGGCGCTTGGCCGCCGCGTATTTGACCGACCGACCCGGAGCTACCAATGATCCAGAAGACCCAACCGTCCGCCAAGGCACTGGTGCCTTTTGTAAGCGTTGCCAACATGATGCGGATCATTCATCATGTTGGAATCGAGCAAATGCTGATTGATCTGGCAACTTATGTCGAGGATGATTTCAAACGTTGGGAGTTGTTCGACAAGACCCCACGCGTGGCCAGCCATTCAGATGTTGGGGTGATTGAGTTGATGCCCACCTCGGACGGCGAGGCCTATGGATTCAAATACGTCAATGGTCACCCCAAAAACACTTCCGAAGGGTTGCAAACCGTCACAGCCTTTGGCCTGCTGGCTGATGTCTACACCGGCTATCCGGTGCTGCTGACCGAGATGACCATTCTGACCGCCCTGCGCACCGCCGCCACCTCGGCAATGGCGGCCAAGTATCTGGCCCCCAAAGGCGCTGATACCATGGCAATGATCGGCAACGGTGCCCAATCCGAATTCCAAAGCCTGGCGATGAAGGCAATCTGTGGCATTACCTCGGTGCGGCTTTATGACAAAGATCCCGCCGCCACTGCCAAATGTGCTGCAAACTTGGCCAACACTGGCCTGAATGTGGTGATTTGTACCAGCCCTGAACAGGCCATCGAAGGCGCCCAGATCCTCACTACCTGCACCGCCGACAAACAATGTGCCACCATCCTCAGCGACAACATGGTTGGCGCCGGGGTGCACATCAATGCCATTGGCGGCGACTGCCCCGGCAAGACAGAACTGGCGGCTGGTATCCTGGCCCGCTCGGACGTCTTTGTTGAATTCCCGGCCCAAACCCGCATCGAAGGCGAAATTCAGCAAATGGCTGAAGATTTCCCAATCACTGAATTATGGCAGGTCGTCACTGGTGCCAAACCAGGACGCAGCAGTGATCGTCAGATCACCCTGTTTGACAGTGTCGGCTTTGCCATCGAGGATTTCTCGGCGCTTCGCTACATTCGCGATCGTATCAAGGGCAGTGATTTCTTCTTTGAACTTGATATGTTGGCCGACCCGGATGATCCGCGCGATCTGTTTGGAATGGTCCAGCGCGCTGCACCCTGATGTACAAGACGACGCATTAATTCATGCGCCGTCTTTCGCCAATATACTCAGGAAAATAGATCATGGGCCAATTCAAGGGCATCAATGAGCGTATCGACTTCAGCCTTTGTATTGTACAATCCAAAGGAGGCGCGGCAGGTTGCAGTGAAGCCTAAATGGTCCATGAGAGGTCCAGCGCAGTGATGGCCCGCACGGACTGCCACGCCCTTTTTGTCAAGGATGGTCGAGATGTCATGGGCATGGGCCGCTCCCTCCATCGTAAAGCTGAATATCGCTGCTTTTCCAACCGCTTGTCCCTGGATATTTAACCAGTTCAATCCGGTCAGACGCTGCATGGCATAATCCCGAATACCAGCCTCGTGGGCCGCAATATTGTCCATTCCCAGGTTCATCATATAGTCCAGCGCGACACCCAACCCAATGGTTTGGACTATTCCTGGAGTACCCGCTTCAAACTTCATTGGCGGATCGTTGTAGATCACCTGATCCTTGGAGACCTCCTTGATCATGTCGCCCCCTCCCATAAAGGGACGCATTTCCGCCATACGCTCCGGACGGATATAGATGGCGCCAGACCCCGAAGGGCCATACAGTTTATGGCCGGTGATCGCATAGAAATCACAGCCAATGTCCAACACGTTCACCGGCATATGAACCGCCCCTTGCGAGCCATCCACCAATACAGGAACACCTTTGGCATGCGCACCTTGCGTGATGGATTTAACGTCCACTACCGTGCCTAGAACGTTTGAACAATGGGTGACGGCCACCAGTTTTGTCTTGGGTCCGATTGCATCAATTACCGCCTGGGGATCCAGGCTGCCATCTGCCTCAACATCCACCCACTTCAGCACCACACCTTGCCGCTCACGCAGAAAATGCCAGGGAACGATATTGGCGTGATGCTCCATCACGCTCAGCACAATCTCATCACCAGCCTGAAGCCGCGGCATGGCCCAGCCATAAGCAACCAGATTTATACCCTCGGTGGTGCCGGAATTCAGGACGATTGTATTTTCATCGCCCGCGTTCAAAAACTGGGAAATGGTGCYTMRGMSRRCTTYKTMWYYTTYRKTYRCAAGNKKMKMRMSAAWGWGYAWKMSRYGSKRRWCGTTTGAATACTCCTCGGCGTACGCTCGCGTGATTGCATCAATAACCACCTGTGGTTTTTGCGCCGATGCTCCATTGTCCAGATAGGTCAGCGGTTTGCCGTTCACCTTTCGCGAAAGGATCGGGAAATCGGCACGAATTTTGTCGACGTCATACATTGGCGGAAAGTCCCAGAAAAGAAGGCTCAACGAGGCCCAGCAGAAAAGACAGCGCAAGCGCTATGGTGATGCTTGCCATGATCAACACACCAAAAGCCCGCCAGATCGAGCCAAACTGATGGGCTTCATTGATAAAGTTGATAAAGATGAATAAGCCGAACAGCGTGGCCCCAAGATTTAACAATCCTGCAAGAACCGGTGCAACCAGAAACAGCACTGTCATGATCAATTGCAACGCCACTTGCAGCAGTTGCAGCCAAACCACGACCACCAGCAGGTCCTCGACCTGTCCCTTGCCCCCCAACCAACGTCCAGCCGCAAACAACCCGTAGATAAACACCGCCTGAATTATCAGCATGACTACAAAGTAGCTAAGAGGTGAAAGGCGCGGAAAAACCACCTCGTCTGGCATAGGAAACAGCAGTTCTTGCACAGAATAGATAAGTGCGTTCAACACGATGGCCAACACCAAGCCAGTCCACAGCACCTGTCGTTGCCACTGTATCGACAACAAGGCACGGGCCGCCTGTGCTGGAGACTTAAGCGTCATCGCCAACAAGGGTTGCAACGACATAATCATTGATTGCTCCAATACGCTTGGATTAGTCCTGAGATCCAGAACCATAGGAAAAGCACCACCCAAANGGCCGCCCACCAAGGTCAGTGCCGGGCTGGGGCCGATGAATCCGGCGGTCAAACCGTTGAGCAGAATCAAGGGGCTGGTCGCCAGAACCGCCCAGAACAGTGCCAATCTAGCGCCATAGCTGTCACCCTTGCCGCCCAGCAAGCGAGCAAAAAGGTGGGTCAGCAATGACACTGAATACAGCATCAAAGGCGCAATGAAGATCCAGCCAAATAGCGCACCTCCAAGCAACATGTTCAGATCTTGGCCGGTGACATGAGCCTCTCGTGCCAGTTTTGGCATTTGAGATGTAAATACCAGCACACAGCCGCCCATCAAAATAGCCAGAGCGCGATCTTCGCGCGGGCCCATTGCCAGAAGACGCGCCATCACCCGGCGCGGCCTCCTGTAGGTCGCAACTATATCCGTCGTTACAGGCATCAGTGGCGCCGGATCAGCCAGTTTTCAAGCCGGTCGACGATTCTATCAGCTATATCTCGGTCCTCAATTTCATCCACAGCCTGGGCCAGAAACGCCAAGGTCAGCAGATCGGTGGCTTCGTTGTGCGGCACACCGCGGGAGCGCAAATAGAACAAAGCCTCTTCGTCGATCGCCCCCGACGTCGAGCCATGCGAACAGACTACGTCATCAGCATAGATCTCAAGCTCGGGTTTGGCCAGAAACTGGCTGTCGTCATCCAGCATCAGCGCCTGGCTAATCTGGTAGCCGTCGGTCTTTTGGGCATTGGGTTTGACTAGAATTTTACCTTGGAACACGCCGGTAGCACCGTTGCGCAACACCTTTTTGAACACTTGGCGGCTTTCGCAGTTTTCCGCGTCGTGGGTAATGAACACAGTATCGTCGTGATGAAAATCACCATCCCCGACGCAAGCGCCGGCCACATGGATCACTGCGTCATCACCCAGCAGTTCCACCACAAATTCATTCCGGGTCAGCACTCCGTTGACGGTCAAAGTAAAGCTCTTGAATGTCGAGCTTTTGCCCAGACGGGCAAACAAATGAGTGGCCGCACGGCGCTCGTGATCACGACCTTGGGCGCAGATCATATGCAGAGCCCCGCCATCAGCAATGTCAATCTCGGTACATTTATTAAACCGCGACGCAGCCGGGCCGTTCTCAAGTATTGTAACCTCGGCGCCCGGCTCAACCCGGATCACATGATGCAGCATCACATCCGAATTTTCGGATTTGTGAACGTAGATCAGATTGATCGGCTTGCTGGGTTTTCCGGTCACCCGTATGGCCACGCCATCGCTGGCAAAGGCGGTGTTCAATGCAGCCAGGGATCGTGCAACCGGAGTTTGGCCGCGCGCTTCAAGAACGCCATACAAGTCCTTGATCCAATGGATATCCTGAGTACCAATATCCGCCAGCCGGTCGATCTGAATACCCTCTAGCGTCAGGTCATCCGAGGCTGCTGCATCAAAAACGCCATCCACAAAGACAATTTTCAAACGGTCGAAACCGTCGAACATCGGTACCTCATCATGCTGAAAAACCGCAGCTGTGAGAGCCTCAGCCTGCACCAATGTATCAGGGCGGGTGTATTTCCAGTATTCATCCCGGCGTCCGGGTAGCCCCAAGGTTTGAACCCGCGACAACGCCGCGTGACGGGCTGCCGWCAAGCAACCGCCAACCGGCATTGAAAGCGTYGAAAGRCGCGCTTCGGTGGCGGTTTGTTTCAGATTTGGCAGTGCCATTTAACCCACCTCGGCCAGAATGTCGGCATAGCCGTTGTTTTCCACTTCCARCGCCAGCTCRGGGCCACCGGTYTTGATGATACGGCCATTGGCCATAATGTGCACMACATCCGGTTTGATATGGTCGAGCAGCCGTTGGTAATGGGTGATCACCAAAAAGGCCCGGCCTTCGTCGCGCAGCGCGTTGACACCTTCGGCCACCAGTTTCATGGCATCCACATCCAGCCCTGAATCGGTTTCGTCAAGGATGCACATCTTTGGCTTCAGCATCGCCATTTGCAGGATTTCGTTGCGCTTTTTTTCGCCGCCCGAGAAACCGACGTTGACCGGGCGTCGCAACATTTCAGCGTCTATTTTCAAAGACTTGGCCGTAGCGCGGACCTCCTTTAAGAAATCGGAGGCACTCATTTCCGCCTCACCACGCGCCTTGCGTTGTGCATTCACGGCTGTGCGCAAAAAGGTCATGTTGCCGACGCCAGGGATTTCAACCGGGTATTGGAAAGCCAGGAACAGGCCGGCCGCGGCACGGTCTTCGGCTTCCATCTCCAGCAGATCCTGATCATTCAGAGTGGCAGAGCCGGCAGTCACCTTGTAGCCGCCTTTGCCAGACAGCACATAAGACAGGGTCGACTTGCCGGAGCCATTGGGCCCCATGATGGCATGCACCGTGCCCGCCTCGACGGTCAGGTCGACGCCTTTGAGGATTTGCTTGTCTTCGTCTTCAAGCTGGACGTGCAGGTTCTTGATATTCAGCATTTTTCGCTCCTTGTCGCGAATGTTCAATTGGCCTCGGGGTGGGCCTAGGCCGCTGGCCAGTCCTCAAAATACCCCAAAGCGTTTATCTCTCCCTGGTCACAAAAGCCGACCAGGATAAATTCTGCGCGGTCGGGACAGCCCGACCCGTTGTTGTGCAGTAGCCTAAAGCCTCTGCCACCAGAATGCGCCATGGCCATGGATCAAACCGGGCGTTGTCCTGACCCGCAGTAAATCTGAGTGAGACCATGCTTTTGACATCCCTTTGTCACAACAACTAAGGTGATCGACCTGTTAGCCGACAGACCCTTCAAGCGAAATGGCCACAAGCTGCTGCGCTTCCATAGCGAACTCCATCGGCAATGCCTGCAGGACATCCTTGCAGAACCCATTGACCACCAGTGCAACCGCCTCTTCTTCATTCATGCCGCGTGAACGGCAATAGAACAGCTGGTCTTCGTCCACTTTCGACGTTGTCGCCTCATGTTCAACCCTAGCCGAGTTGTTCCTGACCTCGATATACGGCACCGTGTGGGCACCGCAATTGCCGCCGATCAGCAGGCTGTCGCATTGGGTGTAGTTACGGGCATTTTTGGCCTTGGCGTGCATCGAAACCAAGCCACGATAAGTGTTCTGTGCATGTCCAGCGCTGATGCCTTTAGACACGATGCGGGATTTGGTGTTCTTGCCCAGATGGATCATCTTGGTGCCGGTATCAGCTTGCTGGTAGTTGTTGGTGATGGCGATCGAGTAGAACTCGCCCTGGCTGTCGTCGCCACGCAGGATGCACGAGGGGTATTTCCAGGTCACCGCTGAGCCGGTTTCCACCTGTGTCCACATCACCTTGGCGCGGTCGCCACGGCAATCGGCGCGTTTGGTGACAAAGTTGTAGATGCCGCCCTTGCCGTTTTCATCACCGGGGTACCAGTTCTGCACGGTGGAATATTTCACTTCGGCATCTTCTTCGATGATGATCTCGACCACCGCAGCGTGCAGCTGGGAAATGTCGCGGGCCGGCGCGGTGCAGCCTTCAAGATACGACACATACGATCCCTTATCGGCGATGATCAGGGTGCGCTCAAACTGGCCAGTGTTTTCTGCATTGATGCGGAAATAAGTCGACAATTCCATCGGGCAACGCACACCGGGTGGTACGTAGACAAAAGACCCATCAGAAAACACCGCCGAATTCAGCGTGGCATAGAAGTTGTCCGAAACCGGGACCACGGTGCCCAGATATTTTTTGACCAGTTCAGGATGCTCTCGGATGGCCTCGGACATTGAGCAAAAGATCACCCCAGCCGCGGCCAACTCAGCCTGAAATGTGGTGCCCAATGAAACGGAATCAAACACCGCGTCAACTGCGACCTTACGACCCTCGGCAGGAGCGTTTTCAGCGCCCTCTACCCCAGCCAAAATCATTTGTTCTTTCAGTGGGATACCAAGTTTTTCGTAGGTCGCCAGCAGTTTGGGGTCAACCTCATCCAGCGACTTTGGTTTGACCTCCATCGATTTGGGGCGGGCGTAATAATACTGGTCCTGAAAATCGATTTCCGGATAGTCGACCATCGCCCAGCTGGGCTCTTCCTTGGTGAGCCACCGATCATAGGCCTGCAGGCGCCAATCGAGCATCCACTGCGGCTCTTCGTTCTTTTCCGAGATCAACCGCACGATATCCGTGGTCAGCCCCTTGGGCGCATATTCCATTTCGATGTCGGTGGCCCAACCGTGTTTATAGGTTCCGCCAACTTCGCGCACCGCATCGACAGTTTCCTGGTCGACGCCTTCTTTTACTTGTGTCTGGTCCAAAGCAGCCATTTTAGGTCTCCTAAACTCACGCCACCCGGGCGCGATAAATCTGTTGTTTTGCCAGCCAAGTATCTGCAAACCGCAGCACATCGCTTTCGCTTGTTTCGGGGCCCAGCGACACCCGTATGGCGCTCTGAGCTGTAATCTCGTTGTATCCCATCGCGGTCAGCACTGCGCTGGCCCGCACTTTGCCGCTGGAGCAGGCCGACCCGGCGCTGATCGCAAAACCGGCCAGGTCCATCTGCATCACCTGGGTTTCGCCTTTCCAACCCGGCGTCGCAAAACACGCTGTATTGGGCAGACGCGGCACCGTTTTTCCAACAAAAATAGTATCTCTGGAGCCCGCTGCAAGGGACTGTTCCAACAAATCGCGCAACGCTTCGACCCGCTCCCACACCCCATTGGCCAGATCACAAGCAGCTGCTTCGGCGGCGGCACCAAACCCGGCGATGCCAATCACGTTTTCGGTGCCAGACCGACGGCCCATTTCCTGACCGCCACCCTTGATCTGGACCGCCAGTTCTGTGCCCCGTTTCAACACCACTGCGCCAATGCCCTTTGGGCCGCCCAGCTTATGCGCCGAAATCAGCGCCATGGTGGCTCCCATCCAGTTGAATGCCACCGGCAATTTGCCAAAGGCCTGAGTAGCATCCGTGACCGCCAGCCCCTGCGGCAGGGTCTGCAGGATGCCGGTTTCCGAATTGGCCAATTGTAGCGCAGTGTTCTTGGGGTCATCCACCACCACCATGCCATCACCAGACACGGGCAAATCCGCTTKAATCCAAGCCCTTACCGCATCATGCTCAACCACGGCACCTTGCAGTGAACGACTTCCGCAGGCCAAAGATGCACCCTCGGTCGAGCCGGACGTAAACACCACATCAGCGCCATCAGCGCCAAAAGCGGTGGCCACCTGAGCCCGCGCCCGCTCGATCAGCGACTTGGCGGCGCGGCCCTCGCCATGCACCGAAGATGGGTTGCCGCAGACCTCCATCGCCGCGATCATTGCAGCGCGCGCTTCGGGGCGCAGCAGCGCCGTGGCGTTATGGTCCAGGTAAACCCTAGTCATGGATACATGTTTTCCAAGTTGCGCCCGCCTGGGGCAGAAGTCTCATTAGTCTGTTCATTCAGCATCCACCACCGAAAACAAGTTCGGGACTGCCGGACAAGGCGCCAGGTCGTTGTTGATCACATCCGACAACCGGGTCTGGTGCAGGAACACATAGACATGTGCACTCAGCCCCTCCCACAGCCGGTTGGTCAGGGATTGTGCCCGGCTACCCGAAGCCGCGCCCGAAGCGCCGGCGCCCTTGTGCATCGCATCCACGGATTCGTCTACCGCCGACAGGATGTCGACCACCCTGATTTCAGAGGCAGGCCGCGCTAGGCGATAACCGCCCCCTGGACCACGTACCGAAGAAACCAGTTCAGCACGGCGCAGTTTCACAAACAACTGTTCCAGATAGGGCAGCGAAATGTCCTGCCGCTTAGAGATATCGCCCAGCACCACCAGATTATCGCCCGGCTGCAGCGCAATATCGGCCAAGGCGACCATGGCATAGCGCCCTTTTGTCGAAAGCTTCATGTTTGTTGTACTCCCAACGCTTGAACTCAGCGAAAACATTGACCTTGGCGGCATCAGTGCGTATCTCAGCCTGACGGTGCGATGCCTTGGCCTCCGTTCCGTATTTAGAACTGTTCTAAGGTGCCCTAGGGAATTCGTCAAGTTTACCCTGCAGGCACTTCTCGCAAAATAAGAGTAGGATCCAACCGCCCATGCCAGAGGTCATTTTTCCCGGACCCGAAGGCCGCCTTGAAGGCCGCTATCATCCGCAAAAAGAACGCGACGCACCCATCGCCATTGTGCTGCATCCGCATCCACAGTTTGGCGGCACCATGAACAACAAGGTGGTCTATAATCTCCACTATGCGTTCTACAACATGGGCTTCACTGTTCTGCGATTTAACTTTCGTGGCGTAGGCCGTAGCCAGGGTGAATATGACCAGGGCATTGGTGAGCTGTCTGATGCTGCCTCGGCGCTCGATTACTTACAATCTATGAACAACAACTCCAAACACTGCTGGGTTGCCGGTTTTTCCTTTGGTTCATGGATTGGCATGCAACTACTGATGCGCCGCCCCGAGATCACCGGCTTCATCTCGGTGTCCCCGCCGGCCAATATGTATGACTTCTCGTTCCTGGCGCCCTGCCCGTCCTCGGGTCTGATCATCAATGGCACCTCCGATCGGGTTGCACCGCCAGCAGATACCGAAACCTTGGTGAACAAACTGCACGAGCAGAAGGGCATCACCATCACCCATCAGAAAATTGAGGGGGCGGATCACTTTTTCCAGGAGCCGCATATGGACACCATGATCGGCAATGTGTCCGACTATGTGAAACGTCGGCTGACCGAAAACACCCGCTAATGGGAACGCTTGAACGGCTTGCCGAAAAACTGGCGGATGACACTATGAAAGTGCAGGACGCCACGGGCCAAGACCGTTTATTTATGGAGGTAAGCGGCGTCTTGGCCGCTTCCTCCCAAACCTTGGAAGAGGCCTTTCTGACGGAAATGCGTGTGCGACTGGCAGAACGCATTGCGCGCAAGTTTCTGAACAAGAAAATTGCTGAGGCACAAGTTGAGGCCGAGGGACAAAAACAGCCGTGACCAGCCGCCTAGACGCGCAGTTTGAGTTTCTTCTGGAGGCAGACAAACTACGTAATGTCGAGCGTGCCAATCTGCTTCTTGATTGTTCACGCTGCGAAAATTCGGCTGAGCACAGCTGGCATCTGGCGCTTTATGCCTGTGTTTTGGCACCTCTTGCTGGAGCCGATGTTCAGATCTCCCGAGTCATCAAAATGCTGCTACTGCATGACATAGTCGAGATTGACGTCGGCGATCATCCGATACACCAGGCCACCGATTGGCAGGCTGTTGCCCGCGCCGAAGTGATAGCGGCTGACCGTCTGTTTGGACTGTTGCCTGACGATCAAGGTGCTGAGATGCTTTCCCTTTGGCACGAGTTCGAGGCCGGTCAAAGCAATGATGCGCAATTTGCCAAGCAATTGGATCGCTGCCAACCCATTTTTCAAACCCTGTACGGCGCGGACCCGTTTCCTGAACATCTGGAGATCGTTAGGAACAATCTCGACGGTGGCCGCGCCGCCACACTGGAAACCGATCTTCCCGAGGCCTTTGGTCATGCTAATGCGTTACTGGGGCGCCGCTCATCCCTGGACTGCACCGCGTTGACAGATCGCCTGCCGTTTCTGAACGAGGGTGACAGCCTGAAACAGGTCCTACGCGCCACTCTGATAGGCGACGGGTCGCGGCGCGAAAACTCAGCAGAACACAGCTGGCACATAATGCTTTATGCTTGGCTGATGGCTGAGCATTCTGCGGCCGAAATCAACATTAACCGCGTTCTGCAAATGCTGCTGCTGCACGATATTGTCGAAATTGATGCTGGCGATGCTCCGATCCACGGCGACATAGATCACGTGGCCATGGCGGCCAAGGAAGAGGCCGCTGCAATGCGGTTGTTTAGTCTTCTGCCGGCGGGTCAAAACTCGGATTTTTTGGCCCTCTGGCATGAATTTGAATCGGCTGAAAGTAACGACGCCATTTTTGCCAAGTCAATTGATCGGGTGCAGCCAGTGCTGCTTAATCTGCAAAATGGTGGCGGCAGCTGGGTTGAATATCAAGTGTCTCTGGCGCAACTCGACGCCCGCGTCGGGCAAAAGGTCCAACTGGGTGCTCCCGAAGTCTGGCGGCACGTGCGGGCTCGTATCAAACCCTGGTTTGACGCGGCCAAACAGGGTTAATCTTGGCCAACGGTGATGTTGGCCAAGATTATTTTGATGTTATCCTGCTACTTTAAAGGGCATAATATTAGCGGTGCCGACACCGTCGCCGAAACCATTGCTATCGCCAAAGCTATACTGCGAGAGGGTTTTCTCCAAATCCCGCGCCTTGGTGTCCATGGTCATGCTCATTGCAGACATTTCCTCGACCATGGCAGCATTGGTCTGGGTGGCGCTATCAAGCGATCCCAGCGCATCCGCCATTTCAGATAGAGCCGAGGCCTGATCCGTGGACGTGGATGAGATTTTTTCGATCAGATCATTGGTATCAGATACCTTTTTGACGATATCCTCGAGTGCTTGACCGGCGCTATTGACCAATTTTGAGCCCTCAATAACCTGATTTGCACTGGTGCTGATCAAGCCTTTGACCTGATTGGCCGCATCGGCAGTGCGCTGTGCAAGACCACGAACCTCGGCGGCCACCACGGCAAAACCACGCCCACTATCGCCAGCACGGGCAGCCTCAACTCCAGCGTTCAGGGCCAGCAAATTGGTCTGGAATGAAATGTCTTCGATCACATCAATGATCTTGGATATTTCTGTGGAAGATTTCTGGATATTGCCCATCGCATCAACCGCCGCTTTCATCAAAGTACCATTTTCGACCGCGCCGGAATAGGCGCTGCGGGCGTTTTCAGTCGCCGCGCTCGAATCAGCGGCGGTTTTCTTGMCMKMRGMWYKWAKSTCSYSMAWCRYKGCKSYGRYYWMRKYYRMMGWSRCAGCNYYGMRMWYYGSYYCRRRMWKWYWGKCTTTGCACCGATTGCGAAACTTCTATGGCATTGCTGCGGAACTCACCCGAGGTTGACACCGCCATACCAAGCCCTGAAGCGAGGCTCTCGGCCAACCGGTTAAAGTTATCCCGCATCGGCTCATAAGCCGCGGGGAATGCTTGATTGATCTGGCAGTCAAGGTTTCCATCAGCCATTTGATCAAGATGCAGCCGGAACGTGGCGACGACGGTTTCGGCATCTTGCTGGTCCCGAAGTGCCTGATCCTGAGCGCTTTCGGCTGCGGCGGCTTGAGCGCGGGTATCTGCCTGCTGTTGGTGCAGTTCAGCGTCAGTGGCGTGACGTTTCAGAATTGAGATCAGCAACACCGACGTTTCCATAACAACGATCAACGCATGGAACACAGTGCGTGTCAGGTTACCCAACAAATCGCCGCCAGGGTACAAAAGGCTGGGCATGGCAATGCTTAGCGACAGGTGATGCACAGCGACCAAACCAGCTGCAAATACCAATGCACCTGCATTGGACAGGGTGGCCACAATCGCCAATACGGCAAAGAACAGCATATGGGAATCGACTTGCCATGGATGATTTGCAAAAGCCGTTGCGAACAGAATTGAGTGACCGACAAAACAAAAGGCGAGCATATAGTCGCGGGTGCCTTCAGAGGCTTTGTCCGACAGAAACGCCAGCAACCCCAATGCCAGGCTTAGGGGCGCGATAATCCACCACGGCATCGCTTCGTTCACGAACAGCGCCACAAGAGTCGGCACTGGCATCAGGATCCAGCTTGAAATTTGCTGCACCCTATTTTCCCCAACCATTCGACCACTGTCAGTCTGGGCAATCCCATCGGGATTGACGTTCGAAGTTACACTCCGCATAGTTCAGCTACCTTTTTACCGTCGATTACAAACCAGGCCCCGTTTTCTTTCAATTTCTCAATATCATCCGGGCCTGAGAGGGTTGTCAGTGCGCCAAGAGGCGCGCGTTCAGGAGCAATTTCGAACATTCCTGCCCGCTCAATTACCTGGGCCGCTGTCGGCCCCCAGGGTTTGGACACCACCAGAACCGGGGATCCAAAATCAGGTTTCTGAGTAGCCGCCAAGAAARGTAACGGAGCAAATGAAGCCATCAAAAATGCCCCCGAACAAAGAACTGCGTTCCACATGGTTTCCCTTTCTTCCCTCATTACACGGTCAAAAGTTCACATTCAGTTACTGCAATGTAGCTTTTTGGCAGGAGCTGAAAAATGCGGCGGAAATTGTTTGAGTTAGACTTCAGTTTGACGCTGAAATTCTGCTGTCATTCAAAAAAACCGGTCTCTGTGATCAAATTTCTGGCCTGTCAATGAAGCCCCAAGAAGTGGTGAATGGAGGGTGGTATATGAGAAAATGTGCTGAAGGTGTACTGAATGGTCTGGGTCAATTCATCCATGTACCAATCGGTCAAGGGTACTGTCTTGAAACCCACCCTTTTGCACCGTATCTATAGGCCGAAGATCAATAAAATAATATCGTATCAGTCTAGGTGGTCGCGTAATGCGTGCGAACAAAAGAGATGAGTTGGTGCAAAAAGCGCTGACAGTGTTTTATCAAAACGGCTTTAACGCTACTGGGATGGATATGCTGGTGAAAGAGACCGGCATATCCAAAACCTCGATGTATAAACACTTCAAAACCAAAGAGGATTTGATCTTGGCCTCGCTTCGACTGCGGGACGAACTATTTCGTARTATGGTGTTGCGGCGGATGGAAGACCTGTCAGATACGCCAAAAGGACAGGTACTGGCACTGTTCGATGTTTTGGGAGAATGGTTCCGCAGTCAAGAGTTCCACGGCTGCATGTTCATCAAGGCCTCGTCAGAGTTTCAAGACCCGAACCATGCCATCCGTCGCCAATCTGCCGAGCATAAGCTGTTAATCGCAGAACACATTCAAAAACTGCTGGTCGAAGCCGGCTACGACAATGCCGAGGCGCTATCCCGTCAACTGATGGTGTTAAAGGAGGGTGCAATCATTGCGGCCCATGTCAGCCAGAGCGCAACTGCGGCCGAAGATGCCAAAGCCGTGGCGCAGAGGCTGCTTGATTGAAAACCCCTAAGTCTTGAGTGCAAATTCAGATAATACTGCGTCCCCGCCGCCCAATTCCAGAAACCTCCCCAGCCTACCGACACATGATGCTTCCCTTCCCTAACAGACAGGAAACAGGGCATGGTTCCCGTTCCACCAAAAAGTTGCATGTGTCCCTAAACCGGTCGCATAAATGGATTGAGTGTAATGGCGCCCAGTCAAATGTTCATTCAGGCCACTTTGCCGGTTCAGTATGGCTGGGACGCGACAATCACCGCCGTTTCCGGTAGGGCAATATCTGTCGGAGCCGTTACCAAGAGCGGATAAATTTGTTACGAACTTGCAATCCATTGGCCCTGCCCGAAAGTCTCCTATGCCCGTTCAGTATATCTATTTGATCATGGCGGTTGTTGCCGAAACCATTGCCACCACCGCATTGCAAGCTAGCAAGGAATTCACCCGGCTGGTGCCGTCGCTGATTGTGGTGGCCGGCTATGCCCTGTCATTCTACCTGATGGCGCTGACCCTGCGTTACATGCCAGTGGGGATTGTCTATGCAATCTGGTCAGGCCTGGGCATCGTGCTGATTGCCGCCATCGGCTATGTGGTTTTTGGCCAGAAGATGGACCTGGCTGCGGTTTTTGGAATGGCGTTGATTGTGCTGGGCATCGTGATCATTCAGCTGTTTTCCAAATCCGGCAGCCACTGATCCGCACAGCATCCCGCCCGAAGCACCAAAACGCCGCATCAAAGCCGCTATGATATCGCCTAAATGCATTTTCTCTGGCCTTTGGCTGGCGATCACGCTATGGGCGCAACAACTCCCTTACAAAGGCTGACTTCATGGAACTGCGCAACATCGCGATCATTGCTCACGTGGACCACGGTAAAACCACCCTGGTGGATGAGCTGCTGAAACAATCCGGTGCTTTCCGCGAAAACCAGGCCGTGGACGAACGCGCCATGGACAGCAACGATCTGGAACGCGAACGCGGCATCACCATCCTCGCCAAAGCCACCTCGGTGGAATGGAACGGCACCCGTATCAATATCGTCGACACGCCCGGTCACGCCGATTTTGGTGGCGAAGTTGAGCGTATCCTGTCGATGGTTGACGGAGTGGTCCTGCTGGTTGATGCTGCCGAAGGCCCGATGCCGCAGACAAAATTTGTCACCGCCAAGGCGCTGGCTCTGGGTTTGCGCCCTATCGTGGTGATCAACAAAGTTGACAAACCCGATGGCGAACCGGATCGGGCGCTGGACGAATGTTTCGACTTGTTCGCAAATCTGGGCGCCACGGATGAACAGCTGGATTTCCCGCATATGTATGCCTCCGGTCGCTCTGGCTGGGCAGATATGGAGCTGGACGGCCCCCGCAAGGATCTGTCGGCGATGTTTGACCTGATCGTCAAACATGTGCCTGCTCCGGCCCAGCAACAGCTAATGGACGAACCCTTCCGTATGCTGGCCACAACCTTGGGTCACGATGCCTTTATCGGTCGCCTGCTGACCGGTCGGGTAGAAAGCGGTACCGTAAAGGTGGGTGAAACCATGAAGGGCCTTTCACGTGACGGTACAGTGATCGAGAGCTTCCGGGTCACCAAAGTCATGGCCTACCGTGGATTGACCAGGCAGCCTATCGATGCGGCCGAAGCCGGTGATATTGTCTCCATTGCCGGTATGTCCAAGACCACGGTGGCCGATAGTATCGTGCACCCTGATGTGACTGAGGCACTTGAAGCACAGCCGATCGACCCGCCCACCATCACAGTTACCTTTGGCATCAACGATTCTCCGCTGGCCGGCCGGGACGGCAAAAAGGTTCAGTCTCGTGTTATCCGCGACCGCCTGATGAAAGAAGCCGAAACCAACGTTGCCATCCGCATCAGCGACACTCCCAGTGGCGATGCGTTTGAGGTTGCCGGCCGTGGCGAATTGCAGATGGGCGTACTGATCGAAAACATGCGCCGCGAAGGGTTTGAACTGTCAATCTCGCGGCCGCAGGTTCTGTTCCGCGACATCGACGGCGAACGGCATGAGCCAATCGAAGAAGTCACCATCGATGTGGATGACGAATACTCGGGCGCAGTGATCGAAAAACTGACCGGCGTACGCAAAGGCGTGCTGACCGAGATGAAACCTGCCGGTGTGGGCAAAACCCGCATCATCGCTCATGTGCCATCGCGTGGATTGATCGGCTACCAGGGCGAATTCATGACCGACACCCGCGGCACTGGTGTGCTGAACCGGGTGTTCCATGAATGGGCTCCCTACAAAGGCAAGATCCCAGGCCGCCGCGCCGGCGTGTTGATATCGATGGAAAACGGCCAGTCTGTCGCATTCGCGCTGTGGAACCTCGAAGAGCGTGGCAAAATGTTCATCGGTCCTCAGGCAGAAATCTACCAGGGCATGATCATCGGCGAGCACAGCCGTGAGAATGACCTGGAAGTAAACCCGTTGAAGGGCAAGAAGCTAACCAACGTACGGGCCTCTGGCACCGACGAAGCCGTGCGCCTGACCACCCCGATCACCCTGTCGCTGGAACAGTCGATTGCCTATATCGACAATGACGAACTGGTCGAGGTCACCCCTAAAGCCATCCGTCTGCGCAAACGGCACCTGGACCCGCACGAACGCAAACGCGCCGCCCGCACGGCCGGCTAGATTGAAAAAGGGCGCCCTTTGCGGCGCCCTTTTTTTGGTATGCCACAGAAATTTGATATGCTACAAAAAACAGGGGCGCCGGATATGACCGACGCCCCTGTTTCTTTTTGCTAAAATACTCACGTATACGAGCGAGCAACTCAGAAAACCGGCTTACTCGCTGGTCTCCACCACCATCAACTCGCGCTCGGATGCACCACGCGCGTGGTTCAGAGCTTCTTGGTATTCCGGGCTGTTGTAACAGTCGACTGCCGCATCCACCGATGGAAACTTGGCCACCACATTGCGTGGTCGCTCTTTTCCCTCCAGCTGCACGAACCTGCCACCGCGGGCGATAAATTCTCCGCCGTGTTTGGCAATTGCCGGACCGGCCAGCTTTGCATATTTGCCATAAGCCTCAGCGTCTGTCACCGTTACATGTGCAATCCAAAGTGCGCCCATATTATCCTCCCAGCACGGTTTCTGCGGCTTTGATCGCCGCTTCTGAATTTGTTGCGTCCTTGCCGCCGCCCTGGGCCATATCAGCGCGACCACCGCCGCCTCTGCCGCCCAGTTCAACCACAGCCGCCTTGACCAGATCCACCGCCGAAATAGTGTCGGTCAGATCTTTGGTCACACCGGCGGCCACTGCCGCCTTGCCGCCAGTATCTGCAATCAGCAGCACTGCGCCAGACCCCAGACGGTCCTTATGCTCGTCGATCAGCGCCGGCAGATCACGGCCCGACACACCACTCAACACTTGGGCCAGAAATTTGACGCCATTGATTTCCTTGGCCTCGGCGCCACCGCCCTGCCCTGCGCCGCCAGACATTGCCAGCTCGCGGCGCAGCTGCGCCACCTCGTTCTGCAGCGCCTTGCGATCATCCATCAGCGCCTTCAACCGGTCAAGGACATCACCAGGTTGCGCCTTCAGCGCTCCGGCCACCGCACCCAGACGTAAAACTTCACGCTCTAGGTGGGCAAAGGCTGCCGCCCCGGTCAGCGCTTCGATCCGACGCACCCCAGCCGAAGAGGCGCTGTCACCAAGAAGCACAAAGGTGCCGATATCACCGGTCTGTTTGACGTGGGTACCGCCGCACAGCTCGATTGAATAGGTCATGCCACCCCGACCCTTGCCGGTCTTGGCCTGCCCCATCGACACCACCCGCACCTCGTCGCCGTATTTCTCGCCAAATAACGCCTGAGCGCCAATGCCACGCGCATCGTCTGGCGTCATAATCCGGGTTTCCACCGCACTGTTCTGCCGGATGAACGCATTCACATCGGTGGCAACTTTGCTCAACTCCTCGGCCGTCAGTGCTTTGGAATGACTGAAATCAAACCGCAGACGGTCATCTGCATTCAGCGATCCACGTTGTGCAACATGATTGCCCAAAGCCTCGCGCAGGGCCTCGTGCAACAGGTGAGTGGCGGAGTGGTTGGCCCGAATTGCCGAGCGCCGCCCGTGGTCAACATGCAACTGCGCCGCAGCACCACTCTCAATCGTGCCTTCGGTGACCTCACCAATGTGGATAAACACCCCCGCGGCTTTTCTGGTGCTGGATATCCGGGCCGCACCGTTTTCTGTTCGGATGACACCACTATCGCCCACCTGGCCACCCGATTCGGCGTAAAATGGGCTCTGATTCAGGATGATCTGCACGCTTTCCCCGGTGCTGGCAGCTTTGATTTCGCCGCCGTCTTGCACCAGCGTCGCGATCTGACCTTCGGCCACTTMGGTATCATAACCAAGGAATTCGGTGCGGCCATGCGCCTCGGCAATGTCAAACCAGATGGTGCTGTCAGCGGCCTCGCCCGAGCCGGTCCAGGCGGCGCGCGCCTTGGCCTTTTGTTCGGCCMTKGCGGNAKMRMAYSYRWYMSYWKYSACWKTGSRRCYYKKTKSGMRMWSSSCGYMMWKKGTMWKWKMYRRYGSKRAWYYRAAGGTGTCATAGAGTTTGAACGCCGCAGCGCCAGACAATGGCGCATCCTCATCTAGCCCGTCCAGCTCATCGTCCAGCAGTTTCAATCCGCGTTCAAGCGTCTGTTTAAAGCGGGTTTCTTCTTGTTTCAGGGTTTCCTCGATCAGCGCCTGAGCCTGGCCCAATTCGGGGTATGCGGCGCCCATCAGCTGCACCAAGGTTGGCACCAGCTGGTACATCACCGGATCCTTGGCGCCCAGCAGATGCGCATGCCGCATGGCCCGGCGCATGATCCGGCGCAGCACATATCCACGGCCTTCATTCGACGGCATCACCCCGTCAGCAATCAGAAACGAGGTCGAGCGCAGATGGTCCGCAATCACCCGGTGATGCACGTTCTGATCGCCGTAGGGGTCAACCGAGGTTGCATGCGCCGACGCGTCAATTAGGGTTTTGAAAAGATCAGTGTCGTAATTATCGTGGCTGCCCTGCAACAGCGCGCCGATCCGTTCCAACCCCATGCCGGTGTCGATCGACTGCATGTCCAACGCCGTCATCGAGCCGTCTTCGAACTGCTCATTCTGCATGAACACCACGTTCCAGATCTCGATGAACCGGTCGCCATCCTCATCCGGACTGCCCGGAGGCCCACCTGGGATATGATCGCCATGATCAAAGAAAATCTCGGTGCAGGGGCCGCAGGGACCAGTCGGGCCCATTTGCCAAAAGTTGTCATTGGTCGGGATACGGATAATTCGGTCATCGCTGAGCCCGGCGACCTTCTTCCAGATATCCGCGGCCTCGGTGTCGGTGTGATAAACGGTTACCAGCAGCCGGTCCTTTGGAATGTCGAATTCCTTGGTCAGCAGTTCCCAGGCATAGGTGATTGCCTCTTCCTTGAAATAGGCGCCAAAGCTGAAATTGCCCAGCATTTCAAAGAACGTATGATGACGTGCGGTATAGCCGACATTGTCGAGATCGTTGTGTTTACCACCTGCCCGCACACATTTCTGCGCCGAGGTGGCGCGGGAATAATCGCGGGTCTCAATGCCGGTGAACAGGTTCTTGAACTGCACCATGCCCGAGTTGACAAACATCAGCGTCGGGTCGTTGCGCGGCACCAGTGGGCTGGAGGACACGACCTCGTGGCCCTGGTTGGCGAAATAGTTCAAAAAAGTGGATCGGACTTCGTTCAGAGTTGGCATTTTTGGATCTCTTGACGGGCATAGGACAGCGTTCCGAGCAGGTGTAACTGTCGCGCCCGACGCTGTCCACAGTTGCCAATGGACCAGACCAAACGAAATGGGGCGCAGCCAATGCTGCGCCCCAATTTGATCAAATTCAGCGCAGGTTACGCCTCAAGGATATCATCCCCATCGCCAAGATTGGGCCGGTCAAACTCCAACCCGTGGGCTGCGCGGATCTTGTCCTCAATATCAATGGAAATATGCGGATGCTCACGCAGATAGGTCTTGGCATTTTCGCGACCCTGACCAATCCGTTCATCGCCATAGCTAAACCAGGAGCCGGATTTATTGACCACGCCAGCCGCAACCCCCAGATCCAGAAGCTCGCCCATTTTGGAGATTCCTTCGCCATACATAATGTCGAATTCCACCTGCTTGAACGGCGGAGCCACCTTGTTTTTGACCACTTTCACCCGGGTGGCATTGCCAACAATCTCGTCGCGATCTTTGATGGCGCCAATGCGGCGGATGTCCAGCCTTACCGACGAATAGAATTTCAACGCGTTACCGCCGGTGGTGGTCTCTGGCGAGCCAAACATCACGCCAATTTTCATGCGGATCTGGTTGATGAAGATCACCATACATCTGGACTTGCTGATCGAACCGGTCAATTTGCGCATTGCCTGGCTCATCAAACGTGCCTGCACGCCAAGGCTGCTGTCGCCCATATCGCCCTCAAGCTCGGACTTTGGGATCAGCGCGGCCACGGAATCGACAACGATAATGCTGACAGCCCCCGAGCGCACCAAAGTGTCGGTGATTTCTAGCGCCTGTTCGCCGGTATCGGGCTGCGAGATCAGCAGATCGTCCAGGTCAACACCCAGCTTTTGCGCGTACAGCGGGTCAAGCGCATGCTCCGCATCAACAAAGGCGCAAATMSSWCSYTWWTYSYRMTGCYMRKSCMGKSAWTGSNAATGSSMGCGWSGKCWWKSSYGMRYTTKYYGGGCCATAGATTTCAATAATCCGGCCCATTGGCAGACCACCAATGCCAAGCGCGATATCCAACCCCAGAGAACCAGTCGAACTGGCCTCAATCTGAGGCAGGGCATCATCGCCAAATTTCATGATCGAGCCCTTGCCAAACTGCCGCTCAATCTGCGCCAGAGCGCTCTCCAGTGCCTTTTGCTTGTCACCGCTTTTCTTGTTTTTCATAGTCAAAAGATCCGCCATATTCCCTTGTCCCTTCCTATGTGTCACACCCTTGAATGGGCGGCAATCACTGCTTTGTTCACGCCTCGTTCCTTATGTGATCAAAACGAGAACATTGCAATTGAAATCTTCCCGCCTTTACTGTTCCCCAAGACTGTTAAAGAGTGGTTTACAATCGTTAACCATCTGATCTTATAACCGGAACTTTACGATGCTGGTCTTTTTCAAAGAACGTCTTGTTCTTCTGTCTGTGCCAAAAACGGGCACAACGGCCCTTCACACTGCTTTGCGGCATCGCGCTGATATGGTATTCTCTGATCCGCCAGAACTGAAACATGCGCCACTCTACCGGTATAATCGTTGGATCAGGCCGATGTTTCAAAAGGTGTGCGATGCCGAAATGGAGGTGGTTGCGGTGATGCGCGAACCCATCAGTTGGTTGGGGAGCTGGTATCGGTTCCGACGACGTCCGTTTATGGAGGGCAAGGAAAACGCGACCAGTCATGTCAGTTTTGATGACTTTGTTCTGGCGTATTGCAAAGGCAAGCGATCGGGATTTGCAAATGTCGGCAGCCAGGCAAAATTTCTGGAGGCCCAGCCCAATGGCTGTACCGTGACCCATTTATTCCGCTACGAAAACCAGATTCGGCTGATTGATTTTCTTGAGGGAAAATTGGCCACGACGCTTGTGCTCAAACAGGAGAACGTCAGCCCAAAAATGGAGCTGTCGTTGTCGCCACAAGTTGAAGCCGTTTTGCGCCGTAAATGCTCTGACGAATTTGCCCTATATGATACCATCAGCTGACTAATCCCAACAACTTGGACCATCCAATGTGGCCCGGGTCTGCCCTTATCGTATTTTCAATTTAGCTGTTTGTGCACGGTTTCCGTAAGTTGGTTCAACGAGAACGGTTTGGCCAGGAATACGGAATTTGGTACGTTTGGCTCCGCCTCTCCAAAGGCCCCTTCGGCATATCCAGAAACAAACACTACCCGCGTATTAGGGCGAGTCTTCAACGCCTCGCGCACCCAACTGGGACCATCCATGCCCGGCATCACAACATCTGTCACAAAGACATCCACGTTCAATCCAGGATCTTCCAACGTCCGCAGCGCATCCTCGGCGGATTCAGCTTCTAACACGGTGTAACCGCGCAACCGCAAAGCGCGTGAGGCAAAGGCCCGTACAGGGGCTTCATCTTCGACCAGCAGCACCACGCCTTCACCGTGTTTTGGGGCGCTGTCTTCGACTTTTGGCTTGGCTTCTTTGGACGGTGTCGTCGGCGCGGTATGAACCGGGAAATAGAGGATGAATTCGGTGCCCGACCCCTTGATTGAATCAACAAAGATATAACCACCGGTCTGCTTGACAATGCCATAAGCGGTCGACAGGCCCAGCCCGGTGCCCTCGCCGGTGCGTTTGGTGGTGTAGAACGGTTCAAAAACTTTTTGAAGTTTGTCGGGATCAATCCCCTCGCCTTCGTCCAACACCTTGACGGTGACCCAATCGCCGGCCGGCACGGTGGCACGATCTCGCTCGAGGGGGCGGTCCAGCGTGACAACTTCGGTCTCGATACGGATCTCCCCCCCCTGCGGCATTGCATCCCGCGCATTCACCACAAGGTTCATCAATACCTGTTCCAGCTGCCGTTTGTCAGCGCGGATTGAACGCATCACTGGATCATGGCTTAGGGTCAGGGTAACTTTTTCCCCAACCAAACGATTCAGGAGATGAGTCAAATCAGACAGGGTGTCGCGCAGATCTAGCACTTCAGGCAGTAGCGTCTGCTTACGAGAAAAGGCCAACAGCTGGCTCACCAAGGCGGCAGCGCGGTTGGCATTTTCGTGAATTTGTATCAGGTCGCCATAATCCTGATCACCCTGATCATGGCGCAGTAACAAGAGGTCACAATGGCCTGAAATCGCAGTTAAAAGATTGTTGAAATCATGGGCAACGCCGCCGGCCAATTGACCAATGGCTTGCATCTTCTGGCTTTGCACAAACTGCGCTTCCAGAGTTTTCAGCTCGGTTGCGTCATTCAGCACAGCAATCAAAACAGTAGCACCGTCTTCCATAGTCCGGCTTAGAGTAACTTGAACAAACACCTCTTTGTCACTGCGCGACAGGCGAAGAAACTCGGATTTGTTCGGAGCCAACCCATCCGCGGTATCGCGCAACCAGTCAGACATTGGCCGCCCCAGTCCCGTCATCAGCTGACCCAGCTTCATGTCCTTGCAATTGGCAACACCCAATAGGCCAAGCGCCAATTTGTTAACGGACAGCACTTCGCCACTTGGTGCAATTTTTAGAAACGGTACCGGTAGATTTTCAAAATTGGCGGATCCCTCAAAAGCCTCCGTATTGTTTGTCTCAAGGAAATACAGCTCGTTGCGCCCTTGAGTGCGCGTGTTTTCAACAACCAGAGCCTGAATGGGGCCAGTGGCGGTGGTCATTGTGTTAATCTGCCCTGATCGCACCGGCAAATCCACAAACAGCCGGCCCAATGATTTGATCCGACCGCCAATCAGGCCACGGGCCGCTTCATTCATGAACAATACCGCGCCAGTACGACCCACGGTCATCATCGGAATCGGAATACTTTCTGCGCTGCGACCGAGGCTGTTGCGTTCAATAATATCTTCGACCCGCCACAGGAAACTGCCGCCATGCATCTGGTGTACCGCAAGCCGAACATGGCCCCGACGGGTGACCACGTCTTCCTGTGCAGCACCTTCGGCACGGGCACGGCTTTGCAGGCGGAACAGCACCGCCGAAGGGTTGGCCAGAACCGCCCGCAGCGTACCGGCCAGACTTTCCTTCTCTGCATCCGTGAACCGTTTTGCAGCGGCCGCGTTGCGCGCATGGATAATGCCGTCGTCATCAGCAACAAAACTAGGGCTGGCATCTTTGTCGATAAACCCAGTCAGCAGATCGGTTGCCATCGCCCGCGCCCGCAGCCGCACCCGAGCCTGCGCGGCCATCATGCCGGCCACAGCCACAAGGGTCAGCCCAACCGCGATCAACCCACGCTCCACCCAATCCGGCCAGCCAAAGACCCAAGAGGCGGAACACATTATGATGGCAAGCAGCACCGTCGCCGCAAGCCGCGCGTTTTCGGGCGCCGAAACACGCAGGTCAGGAACAGGGGAATTTGAGCGACCGATCATTACGGCTCCGTCAGCTGGATTCAATTGTGCCTATTTCGCGGCATAGAGGGTTAAGGCCGCGTTAAAGAAACGCAGCTTTCCCTAAGGAACACCTAACAATCGACATTTGCGCGCGTCAACACGGCAACATAGAAACCATCTGTGCCACTCTGCACTGGCCAGGACTGTTCTGACAACAAGTTCCACTCGGGAAATCGCTCCATAAAGCACCTTATTTGATAGGTATTTTCATCATCCAACATCGAGCAGGTGGCATAGGCCAGAACCCCATCAGGCGCCACAAGCTCAGCCGCGTTGTTCAAAATTTCACCCTGAGTGACCTGCAATTCAACCAATTGCTCAGTGCTCAACAGCCACTTTCCTTCCGGAGAACGGCGCCAGGATCCCGATCCCGAGCAAGGCGCATCGCACAGCACCAAGTCAAAAGGCGCCGATTGGGCCAGTGCCTCGGACTCAAGAATCGTAACATTGGCACCCGCCCGGTCAGCCCGTAGCGGTAAGTCCAGCATCCGGCGCGGCGCGGTGTCGTGGGCAAAAAGCGACAGCTTCGCCCGCGYCGCCATGGCCAGACTTTTGCCACCACCTCCGGCGCAATAATCCAATACCGTCATGCCGTCGCGCAGGGGCAATGCCTCAACAACCGCCTGGCTTGCGGCGTCTTGCAACTCCACCTGCCCTGACAAATAGGCGTCGCAATTGCGGATTCTGCGCGCGCCTTCCAGCACCTCAAGTGCTGCTTCAGCCGCCGGGTGCGGTTTGCAAATTATGTTTTCCTCAGCCAGGTCCTCAATCGCCTGATCCACGCTGGAGCGCCGCAGGTTCACCCGCAGATACACCGCAGCCCGGTGTCGCAAAGATTCCGCAGCCGACTCGGCCTTGTCCCCCAAGCTGGCAGAGAACTGAGGCCAGAGCCATTCGGGAATATCCAACCGTTCGGCGGTCGAAGACGGCGCACGCGAAACCAAACCCTCGTCATCACTCAGCGCAGCTGGGCCGTAGCCCACACCGTTGAACAGGCTATCGGGGTCAATGTCCTGGTCACGCAGCCCCCCCACGATCAAACCACGGCCAGTGCTGGCGCCACCCAATGCGGCATGTGAACGCCGACAGCGCAGGGCGGTGAACACGTGATCGCGCACTGCTGCGCGGTCCTTGGATCCCGCGAATCGACTGCGCCGGGCCCAGCCAGTCAAAGCCTTCTCAGCGGCATCCCCATCCTGAATCTGATCAAGGATTTCAATGGCGGCCTGTAGACGGGCACCCGGGGTCATGCCCCTGCGCCTTTTTTATTTTTAGTAATCATCACTCTACGCTCCTTGGAGGTCAGCCAATACGGTAATTTGGGCTTTCGCGGGTAATCTGCACGTCATGCACATGGCTTTCCTTTAGACCGGCGCCGGTGATGCGGACAAATTCACAGTTCTGGCGCATCTCGGCAATCGTGGCGCAGCCAGTATAGCCCATCGCCGCCCGCAAACCGCCCACCAGCTGGTGGATAACCGTGCCTGCTGCTCCCTTGTATGGGACCTGGCCTTCGATACCTTCGGGAACCAGCTTATCACTGGCGGCGTCTTTCTGAAAATACCGATCCGCCGAGCCGCGCGCCATAGCGCCGATGCTGCCCATACCACGATAAGATTTAAACGTTCGGCCCTGATACAGGATCACCTCACCCGGGCTTTCATCCGTACCGGCGATCATCGAACCAACCATGGCGCAGGACGCACCAGCGGCAATCGCCTTGGCAAAATCGCCCGAGAATTTGATGCCACCATCGGCAATCACCGGAATGTCACCCGCAGCGTCTACGCAGTCAATGATCGCGGTCAGCTGCGGCACACCAACACCAGCCACCATGCGGGTGGTGCAAATCGATCCGGGGCCAATGCCAACCTTGATCGCATCGGCACCCGCATCAATCAACGCCCGGGTCGCGGCACCAGTGGCAACATTGCCGGCGATCACTTGGATTGAATTTGACAGCGCCTTGGCACGCTTCACCGCCTCAATCACCCCTGCCGAATGCCCATGCGCGGTGTCGATCACCACGATGTCGACCCCGGCGTCAATCAATGCTTCAGTGCGGGCAAATCCGGAATCACCAACCGAGCTGGCCGCGGCCACCCGCAACCGACCCAGTTCATCCTTACAGGCAGTCGGGTTCAAAACCGCCTGCTCAAGGTCCTTCAAGGTCAGCAACCCGGTCAGCCTGCCATTCCCATCAGTGACCAGCAGTTTTTCAATTCGGCGCGCCTCCATCAGCGATCTGGCCTCATCCAGATCAGCCGGTTCGTGTAGCAATGCAAGATTGTCCGACGACATCATCACCGACACCGGAGTATTGTCGTCAGAGGCAAACCGCATGTCACGATTGGTGACAATACCAACCACCCGTCCCTGCTCATCCACAACTGGAAAGCCAGTGACACGATAGCGTTCTTGCAGGGCCTTGGCATCGGCCAGGGTTTGATCCGCTGTCAGAGTAATCGGGTTATAGACAATACCGCTCTCAAAACGCTTCACCCGCCGCACTTGACGGGATTGCTCCTCAGCATCCAGATTCTTGTGGATTACCCCCATGCCGCCGGCCTGCGCCATGGCGATCGCCATCCGCGCCTCGGTCACAGTGTCCATCGCCGAGCTGAGCAATGGTATGTTTAATGCGATAGACCGCGTCACAAATGTCCGCGTATCGGCGGTGCTGGGCAGCACGCTCGACGCCGCCGGMAYMARMAGKACATCATCAAAGGTAAAAGCCTCACGAATCTGCATTTTGTATCCCCATGCAAAGCCCCGTTTGGCGGCCACCCTATCGCATGGATGCAGACCGGGGGAAAGGGGCAGCAGAGAAATTCGCCAAAGCAATCCGATCCGCCATGAGAAATTCTGCATTCAATACACTTGTTTGAACAAAATGCCGCCACAGGACCAAAAAATGCCGCCATCCGCCTTTCGCTCACCAAAAAACTCCATATTCTCCGCCTCAACTGCGACCACTCGAAAGCACGCGCATGCCCAATGATCCCCTCGTCGTCTTCACGCCCTCTGGCAAACGTGGGCATTTTCCCATTGGCACCCCGGTTCTGACCGCCGCACGGCAATTGGGTGTCGACCTGGATTCTGTCTGTGGAGGCCGGGGCATTTGCTCAAAATGCCAGATCACCCCGTCTTATGGCGAATTCCCCAAGCACGGGGTAACGGTAACCAAGACTGCGCTAAGCGACTGGAACAAGGTCGAACAACGCTATCAAGATAAACGCGGATTACCCGAAGGCCGCCGCCTGGGCTGCCAGGCCATGGTGCAGGGCGACGTGGTGATCGACGTGCCGCCAGAAAGCCAGGTTCACAAACAAGTGGTGCGCAAACGGGCCGAAGTGCGTGACATTGAGATGAATCCCTCGACCCGGCTGTATTATGTCGAGGTGGAAGAGCCCGACATGCACAAACCCTCGGGCGATATGGAACGACTGATCGAGGCGCTGGAAAACCAGTGGCAATTGAAAAACGTCAAAACCGATCTGCATATTTTACGCTGGCTGCAGCCGATCCTGCGCAAGGGAAAGTGGAAAGTCACCGTGGCGGTGCATCAGGGTGACGACAGCCATCCGCCAAAAATCATGCATATCTGGCCGGGCTTTTACGAGGGCACTGTCTACGGGCTTGCGGTTGACCTTGGTTCGACCACCATTGCGGCGCATCTGTGTGATCTGCAAACCGGCGAGGTTGTGGCCTCATCCGGCATCATGAACCCGCAAATCCGGTTTGGCGAAGACCTGATGAGCCGGGTGTCTTATTCAATGATGAACAAAGGCGGTGATTTGGAGATGACCCGGGCGGTGCGCGAGGGCATGAATGCACTGTTTGTGCAGGTCGCAACCGAGGCCGAGATCGACAAAGCACTGATCGTGGACGCGGTGTTTGTCTGCAACCCGGTGATGCACCATCTGTTCTTGGGCATCGACCCGTTTGAGCTGGGTCAGGCGCCATTTGCGCTGGCCACCTCAAACGCCTTGTCCCTGCGCGCCGCCGAGTTGGAATTGAATATCCACCCGGCAGCGCGGGTCTATATTCTGCCCTGCATTGCCGGACATGTAGGCGCCGATGCCGCCGCCGTGGCGCTGTCCGAAGCCCCTGACAAATCCAAAGATCTGGTGCTGGTGGTTGACGTTGGCACCAATGCCGAAATTCTGCTGGGCAACACTGAAAAAGTGCTGGCCTGCTCCTCGCCCACTGGCCCTGCCTTTGAAGGGGCGCAAATTAGCTCTGGCCAACGCGCCGCCCCCGGCGCCATCGAGCGTATCGAAATCGATCCTGTTACCAAAGATCCCCGGTTCCAAGTGATCGGCTCAGACATCTGGTCAAATGAGGACGGTTTTGCTGATGTCATTGCCACCACCGGAGTCACAGGGATCTGTGGCTCGGGGATTATCGAGGCCATTGCCGAGATGCGGATGGCAGGTCTGCTGGATGCCTCGGGCCTGATTGGATCTGCTGAACAAACAGGGACGGCGCGCTGCATCCCCGATGGCCGGACCAATTCCTATGTCATTTGGGATGGCTCTGATCAGGGCAGCCCGGTGATCACCGTCACCAATCCCGACATCCGCGCCATTCAGATGGCCAAGGCAGCGCTTTATTCCGGCGCCCGGCTGCTGATGGACAAATTTAACGTCGACACAGTCGACCGGGTGGTGCTGGCCGGGGCCTTTGGCGCCCATATTTCGGCCAAACACGCGATGGTGCTGGGGATGATCCCCGATTGCCCGCTGGAAAAGGTGACATCTGCGGGCAATGCGGCGGGCACTGGCGCGCGGATTGCGCTGCTGAACACCAAGGCACGCGCTGAGATCGAGGAAACCGTACGCCAGATCGAAAAGATCGAAACTGCAGTCGAGCCCCGGTTCCAGGAGCATTTTGTAAATGCCTCGGCGATCCCCAACGCAGTTGAGCCCTTCCCAATCCTAAAAAGCCTGGTCACCTTGCCGGAGGTGAATTTCAACACGGGTGGCGGTGAYKCTGGTGGMCGCCGSCGCCGCCGMCGYGGYTAARCCTSATRCGGATGGCCTTGACGCTGTTGCGGCCATCGCATACCCAMCCWTCAGAGCGCGGGTATGGTGAAAAGGTATCACGCGAGCTTCCCAAGCTTAAGTTACGAGTTCGATTCTCGTTACCCGCTCCAAACAATCAAGAAATTCTACCCTTACTTTCCAATTACTTAGTGAGGGTTCTCAAGTRATAATCGGCATTCAGTCAAGAACCGTGATGGAAAGAAACGGGAACGTCTGGGGGCCCTTTGGAGCATGAGTCCCAGACTAATCCCCAGAGTTGGATCGACGGTCACTTCAATACCTTCACCAATCTCTCGTTATTTCCGGCCGCCGAGGCAATCCATCCGGCATCGGCACTTCATGCGCCACCAGCCATTCACGAATTGCGCCCCAGCGATCCTGAATACCAGGTGCACACCACCATTCGTCCAGCCGCCCTACCCGGCGCAACAGATCCGCGTCCCACTGGAGCTTGAGCCGCAACTGATGCGACTTTGCCCAACTGCGGAATGCCGCCAGCCCAGCATCGGAGTCCACCGCATCCATTGCTTCGTACAAATCGTAGGGGATGGTGTGGGGCCAATCGGACATGTCGTCCTCTCAGAGTTAGAGAACACATGTAGAACGACTGGAGAGAGCGCAAGGCTGTTTTTTGGATGGCTGATAGGCGCGTGCCGCCGCGTTTGAGCATGGGCCGGGGATATCGGAGGGCAGTGAGGCGGGAAAGCCCCTACGGGAACATTTCCGAAACCCTCCTTAGCTGGACACCAGCAGAATTGCCTCGAATAGCGTTCTCTTAATCCAAAACCGAACGATACAATGCCACGCCGACAATCATCATGCCCGTTGAAAATACGAAATAGGCCGCAACCCAGAGATACTGGGTCTCAATCCCGATCCCCAGGTCAATGCCCAACCCTGTGATACCCGGCCCGATGGCCGAGCCAAGCACCATGACCGCCGCCGCCATCGCCTTGATCGAGCCAAGATGTCGTGTGCCGAAGAACTCGGCCCAGAAAGCATTCGGCAAGGTGCTGTTGGCCCCTGTGGTCAGCGCCAAAAAGAAGAATCCAATCAGCATGGTCGAATAACTATCGGCATAAGCAAAGGTGATAAAGGCGGCCACCAGGGGCAGTTGGTACCAAGGGATCAGCCTAGGTGTGCCGACTTTGTCCAATGCCCAGCCCGACAGAACCATCGCAAGGATACCGACCACGGTGTAAAACGGAAACATTGCCACCAACTGGACATGAGTCATCTGCTTGATTTCAGCAAAATGAACCTGGTGGAAGAAAAACGCGGTGCCAAATGCCGCCGGACCAAGAAGGGCGGGCACCATGAACCAAAAGAGCGGATGGCGAAGCGTCTGGTTGCGGGTCCAGTGCGTGGCATACATGCCCAGNGATTGATCAGACTGCGCCATGGATTGCGGTGTGCGTTCTTGGCGCAAAAGCATCAGCAATATGGGCACGCCGCAGACAACGAGGATCGCGGCGGCGGCCCAAAGCAGATGCCAATCATAACTCACCAAAAGAGCGACGAAGAGCAGCGGCAGCGCCGCTTCCCCCACAGCAAAGCCAAGCGTGGCGACAGACAAGGCCTTGCCTCGTGTTGCGATAAACCACCGCGACATGGCGACCACAGCGATATGACTGGTCATGCCCTGACCGGTGAACCGCAAGCAGAAAATGACCAAAGGCAAGAGCCACCACACCGGGTTGAATGCCATGAAAAGGCAAGAGAACCCTAGCATCACCAGGATCACGGCACCAAGAGAGCGCACCCGAAAATGATCGGTCAGGCCCCCGGCCCAGACCATGACAGCGGCCGATGCGGTGGTGCCAACAGCATAGATGCCGCCCCATTGACCATGTGAGATCTGAAACACCTCGCGAATTTCACCCGCGAAGAGCGAGATGAAATAGGTCTGCCCAAGACTGCTGAGAAAGGTCAGCAGCATACCGGCACCGAGCCAGCGGGCGTTGTCGCGGAGAAAGGTGAGAATCGTCATATTCCTCTGTCGCGTGTATTGCGCCCAAATGGAAGAGTTTCTCCGGCAGAGAGTTCCCATAGAGCCATACCAAAATCATCAGCGTGTATGACATTACACAACTGGCATTGGTCAGCAAAAATCACCTCGCTCCTTATTTGGATCAAAAAACGATGGTGTAAGGACCGAAGGTGACCCAGAATCCACCTAGCGCCCGACTGACATCAAAGCCGAAGCCCAGCGGCTCATCAGATTTGTATGTCCTCATCGATCGCTCCTTTGCTGGACGAGTAACAGATACGTTAGGTGCTTGTGCCTTGGCTGGATAGAAAGAGTCAGTTGCCATACTGAAGCGTAATTTCTTGCGGCAATGAGACCTCTAAAAACTGCTGGCATTGCCTAGGGTCGGGACACATACTCAAAATAGCACGATGGATGCGAGCGCGATGGCTGAGAGGAAGAGTTCTGGGCACCAATCGTAACGGGTTGCGATGCGCTTTGAGATGCGTTGCGGCGATCATAAGCACATCCGTTTTGTCACCCTCGCGGGCCAGTTCAATCAGGATGCGGGCGAAGACACAGAGGTGGTCCCAGTAATTCGACCAGTTTTCAGCCAACTTAAGGTGGATCAGGGTTTCATTTAGGCTGCTGATCTCATTGGTTCCATTTTTCTGTCAT
>NVUP01000029.1 GCA_002401945.1 Paracoccaceae bacterium | reverse complement strand
CTGCAAAAATGCAGGCAAATTCCACGGCGATATAGCCACCGCCCTGAACGACAACTCTTTCCGGCAATTCTTTTAGGTCCCCCAAGGTCAGGCGCGGGCCTAGGGTGGGGTGCCTCCGGCGGGAGTATTTGAGAAAAGATGAAGACTACGTGTTTCACGTTGGTATGGGCAACCTATAGCCAAGAAAGTAACGGAGACAGCCAGACTGATGCTGCTGTTCCGCAAAGCGTTATTGCAAAAGCAGAATGCCTGCGAAACGGGCCTTTGAATATGGCAATACCTAGCGCGACAGATGTGGCGACGAAGAAGGCGGTGGGGAGTACAATCAGCGCCGTTCCAATCCCCTTGAGTTGCGAATAACGGAGTAGCCTTATTCCCAGAGGGACAGTGACGATTGCTGCGAAAAAAGGGCTAAAAGCAAGAGCGATGAAAAAACTGTGTCCATAGGCATGCCTCAAGTAGGATGGGTGGGAATTCGCGTCAGTGACAATGGACCGCTGCCGTGCATTTCACCATGAGGGTATTCCAACCGCCACAAACCTTGGTCTCGTGGATCAAGGTAAATTGCTGTCCACCCGTCCTTTTCGAAGCTGACGCGTTCGAAATAGTCTTGGATCAGCCATTCAATCCGCTCACAGGTTTCGTCAGCGATCATGTGATCGTCAACTAGGTTCCACGCTCCGGCAATGTTGTTCTCGGAGGCGTCTGGTGGTCGAAAAACTGTATGTTTGCTCACCTCACCGCCTCAATCGGCCCCTCTGCACGACCATGAATAAACTGATCCAGATAGGGATCGCCCGAAGCATCCATATCCGCCACTGGCCCAGTCCACTGGATCACCCCGTCGTGCAGCATCGCCACATTGTCAGCGATGGCGCGGACGGAGGACATGTCGTGGGTGATGGTCATGGCGGTGGCGCCCATTTCAACCACGATCTCGCGGATCAGGTCGTTGATGACACCGGCCATGATTGGGTCCAGACCGGTGGTGGGCTCGTCGAAAAAGATGATCTCGGGCTCAGCCGCGATGGCGCGGGCCAGGCCGACGCGTTTTTGCATGCCGCCGGACAGCTCGGCGGGTAGGCGGTCGGCGACGTCGGATTTCAGACCCACCCGGCGCAATTTCTCGATGGCGATCTCGCGGGCCTCGTCCATCGGGCGTTTCAGGGTGCCGCGCAGCAGGCGGAAGGCGACGTTTTGCCAGACGGGCAGCGAGTCAAACAGGGCGCCGCCTTGGAACAACATGCCAAAGCGGGCCAGAAAGGCATCGCGGTCGCCGCTGTCGGCGGGTTTGCCATCAACCAGAATGCGGCCACCGTCGGGTTGGATTAGTCCCAACACACATTTCAGCGCCACCGATTTGCCAGTGCCGGAGCCGCCGATGATCACCATCGAGCTGCCCTTGGGGATATGCAGGTCCATGCCACGCAGCACGTGGTTGTCGCCGAAGCTTTTGCGGACGCCTTCCATTCTAATCATAGCGAGAAAAACACCCCCGTGAGCACAAAGTTAGCGGCGAGGATCAGGATTGCGGCGGCCTCGACCGAGGATTTTGTCGCAGCACCAACGCCCTGCGCGCCGCCACCTGATTTCATGCCGTAATAACAGCCCATGGTGGCGGCGATACCGCCAAAGGCGCAGCCTTTGACCAGGCTGGACACCATGTCGTTGACTTCAAGGAAATCGACGGTGTTCTTGATATAGGCGGCGGCGTTGAAGCCAAGGTTCTCGGTGGCCACCACATAGCCGCCTGCGATGCCGATGACATCGCCGACAGCAACCAGCAGCGGCACGGTGATCAGTGCAGCGGCGACGCGGGGGGCAACCAGGTATTTCATCGGATGGGTCGACAGGGTGACCAAGGCGTCGATCTGCTCGGTCACTTTCATGGTGGCGATTTCAGCCGCGATGGAGGAGGTGACGCGGGCGGCGATCATCAACCCGACCAATACGGGGCCAAGCTCGCGCACAATGCCGATGGCGACGATTTGTGGCACCACCGCCTCGGCGTTAAAGCGGGCACCGCCGGAATAGATCTGCAGTGCCAGTGCGCCGCCTGTGAACACGGCGGTCAGACCAACCACGGGTAGTGACAGCCAGCCGATGTTCAGCAGCGCCGAGAAAAACTCGCGCGGGTAGAACGGTGGGCGCAGCATGTGGCTGAGGGTGCTGCCGGCAAACAGCGACAGACGGCCAAGCGCGGCAAGCGCGGCAAGAACCACGCGGCCCAACTGGGCCAAAAGGGCAATTGGGTTCATCCGGAATAGCTCCGCGCATAACGGTGGCCCAGCGAGGTGAGGATCTCATAGCCGATGGTGCCCGCCGCATCTGCCACAAGGTCGATGGTTTGTTGGGGGTTGATCAAGCTGAGAGATAGAGGATCTTCGCCTAGATCGGTGACGTCGATGGTGATCAGGTCCATCGATACCCGGCCCACCACCGGGCAGGGGGTATCGCCAACATAGACATTAATGCCCGCGCCCATGGCCCGGATCAGCCCATCGGCATAACCTGCCGCAACGGTGGCAATGCGAGACGGGCGCCGCGCGATCCAGCTGTTGCCATAGCCGACGCTTTCGCCGGGGAGAACATCGCGGACCTGGATCACCGGCAGCTCTAGCCGGATCACCGGCAGGGCATCGCCAAAGGGCCTGCCGCCATAGAGGCCAATGCCAGGGCGGCAGAGGTCAAAGTGATAGTCGGGTCCCAGCAGCATACCGCCGGTGGCCGCCAGCGAGCGCGGCACCTCTACGCCCTCGGTCATTTCGTGAAAAACCTTGAGCTGCAGGGCATTCATCGCATGGCCGGGTTCATCGGCGCAGGCCAGATGGGACATGATCAGCACCGGGTTTTGCCCCAGCGCAATATCGCGCAGGGCGGCCCATTCAGCGGGCTCCATGCCCAGCCGGTTCATGCCACTGTCGAGCTGCACACCAAAGCTGTGACCGGGCAGGCCCTCGATATGGCGCAGCATCTGGTCGACCGAATTGAGCATTGGCGTCAGGTTGAACTCTTTCAGCAGCCGGGCGTCACCCTCCATATGACCGGAAAATACCGAGATCCCCAGATCAGGACCAAGGGCACGGCGCAGGGCAATGCCTTCTTCGGCGGCGGCCACAAAGAAATTGCGGGCTCCGGCGCGGGCCAAGGCATGACCCACACGGGCCACGTCCAACCCATAGCCGTTGGCCTTGACCACAGCCGCAGTCTCACCCGAGTTGAGGGTGTCAAGGTTGCGCCAGTTGGTTGCCAAGGCATCCAGGTCGATGGATAGTTTTGCTGTGCTCATAGGCCGTTCATGACATGCACGGGGCAGGGGTCAAGGGGGAATAGTTGGGTTGTTTAGATTGTAAATAACAGTTTTTGTGCCGCGGTGTTTGGATTTTAGGCGGTGCTGGACTGGTCCTGGATGGGCCGTGGCATCGCGTGCCACCAAATGCGCACCGTTGTGGCCAGGCCCCGGTTGTCGAATTCGGCCTGCAGGGTTCCGTCAAGCTCCATCCTGGGCAGCGGCTCACCAGGGTTGCGGTTGGGCAGGGGCGTGCCGGTGGAGGCCGCCCAGATTTGAAACAGGTCTTCGCTGGTGGCTTGATAGGTGACATTCCAATGGGCGACGCCGCCGTCTGTACTGTCACCGAGCACATTGTAGGACAGCGAAATGTCGTCCTGCAGCTGAATTCGGTCCCAATAGGTGGACCGTTCTTTGGCCCCGGTTTGCACTTGGAACGGTGTGTTGTGATAGCGGCCATGCGGCGTGAACAGGGCGGCGAACCCAGCTGAGTCCTTTGCCTCCCACACCCGCTTATAAGCGGCCATGAAGTGATGAATGCTCATTTTTTGAAAGTCCCTACTGTGCAATAAATGCAGTTGTGCAGGGCCAGATGTCCGCGTCAAGCCGCAGCAGTCCCCTGGCCTAAAGCGCTGAAAAGGCCAGGGTTACTGTATAGAAATGTAGGTTGGGATCAGTAATCGTCTTCGCGCGGGCCGTTTTGCCAGGCCTTGGCCAGGTTGCCAAAGCGGGTGAACTGGGCCTCGAACGAGAGTTCAATGATTCCGATGGGGCCGTGGCGCTGTTTGCCGACGATGACTTCGGCCCTGGCATGCAGCCGTTCCATCGCCTCTTTCCACTCTTCCATCTTGTCCAGCTCATGATCGCCGGGCTTTTCGCGTTCTTTGTAATATTCCTCGCGGTAGACAAACATCACCACATCAGCATCCTGCTCGATGGAGCCGGATTCCCGAAGGTCCGACAGTTGTGGCCGTTTGTCTTCGCGCTGTTCTACCTGACGCGACAGCTGCGAGAGGGCGATCACCGGGATGTGCAGCTCCTTGGCGATGGCCTTCAATCCCATCGAGATTTCGCCAATTTCGTTGACCCGGTTTTCGGCGGTACCACGACAGAGCTGCAGGTAATCGACCACCAACAGGTCTAGCCCGTGGGTCCGTTTCAGGCGTCTGGCACGGGCGGCCAATTGCGAGATCGGCAGTGCCGGGGTGTCGTCAATAAACAGCGGACAGCTTTCCAGCGTTTTGGCGGCTTCGACGAATTTTCGGAACTCGGCCTCGGTCATGTCACCTTGGCGGATCTTGTGCGACGAGATTTCCGAAGCTTCGGCCAGAATACGGCCCGCCAGCTGCTCGGCGCTCATCTCAAGGCTGAAAAAGCCAACCACGCCGCCATCAATGGCACCTTCAGTGCCGTCGGGTTTGATGCCGCGTTTATAGGCCTTGGCGACGTTATAGGCGATGTTGGTGGCCAGCGAGGTTTTCCCCATCGAGGGACGACCGGCMAGGATCARCAGRTCCGACGGGTGCAARCCACCCAACTGTTTGTCSAGATCRACCAGACCGGTGGAAATYCCGGCCATGCCGCCGCCRCGCTGRTAGGCTGCGTTGGTGACGTTSACCGCYTCGGTCACTGCYTTGAGRAAGGATTTGAARCCGCTTTCKGTCTGGCCCTGYTCRGCCAGYTTATACAGCGAYTGYTCMGCYTCSACRATTTGCTCTTTGGGTTCKGACTCGACATCGACGCGGCGYGCYTTGTCGGCWATATCCTGGCCCAGRCYGATCAGCTCGCGCCGGATCGCCAGATCATAGATCATCTGCGCATAGTCGCGCACCGCAAAGGCCGAAATCGAGGCCCCAGCCAGTTTGGCCAGATAAGCCGGGCCGCCCAGTTCTTTCAGGCCCTCATCATTCTCCATGAAGGCCTTGAGCGTCACCGGCGAGGCCAGCGCGTTCTTGGAGATCCGCGCAGCAGCGATTTCATAGATGCGGGCGTGGACCGGATCGTAGAAATGCTCGGAGGTGATGATCGCGGCAATGCGATCGTAGACGTCATTGTTGGTCAGGATAGCCCCCAGCAACTGCTGTTCGGCCTCAACCGAATGCGGCATCGGGTTTTCCGGCGCCGCCTCGGCTGCAGAGGAAGTTGGCATCAAAGCGGGCGGTTGATTACCGTTGAAAGGGGTCAATTCGTTCATGTCTGCTCTCGTGATCTGAGCTATAGCCAATAGGTTGAAAACCGGGGCATGGCCAAATGTATGTTTTTGTGGGCTAACCTGTGGACAGCCTGTGGATAAACGCGCCCACCATTGGCAGAGCTGGAGGGTGGCTTTGTTGTCTGCCGTGGAATGCTACATGATGTGGCGAAAAACTCAACAACCACGACATAACCGTGCGCCTTTAGGCGCCAATTGCAATTCGAGGAGACTTATCCACTTGGATAGCAGTCTGAGGTTGTGTGGGGTTTAGGCGGATTTATGCGCATTTTGCCAGGCGCGTGGGTCTTTCAGGAAGGTTTCGACTTCGTCCAGGGTGTCACTGCTGAACGTCTGTTGCGTCCGTGCTTCGGCCAGAACATCCCACCAGGTGCAGAGATAGTGCAGCTCAATCCCGTGATCGCCCAGCGTTTTGGTGGTCTCGGCGAAGATGTCGTAATAAAAAATGACGGCTGTGTGGCCACAGGTYGCSCCRGTTTCGCGGATKGCATCGACAAAGGACAGTTTTGAGCCGCCATCAGTGGTCAGATCCTCGACCAGCAGCACCCGCTCGCCTTCACTCATCACGCCTTCGATGCGGGCATTGCGACCATAGCCTTTGGGTTTCTTACGCACATAGGTCATTGGCAGCGCCAAGCGCTCGGCGACCAGGGCGGCAAAGGGAATACCTGCGGTTTCGCCGCCAGCGATATTATCAAAGGCTTCGAATCCGGCATTGCGCATCACGGTGACACACATGAAATCCATCAGGGTGGAGCGGATACGCGGATATGAAATCAGCTTTCGGCAGTCAATATAGCTGGGCGAGGGCAGCCCTGACGCCAGAATGAACGGCGTTTCGGTGTTGAAGTTCACCGCCCCGATTTCCAGCAACATGCGGGCGGACAGACGGGCGATTTCTTTGGGCGAGGGGTAGGCGCTGGGGATCATGAGGCGTCCTTTCGATCTGTWSCCGGAAAATTCGAATTTTCCGGWCCGTTTTCTTCAAAGAAAACGGGGTTATTCGTCAACGGTCCAGTGTATGTCATAGCCGGGATCAAAAACGGTAACGGGACCGTCTGTGGTGTCAATCTTCGCCGGGAATGTCGCGGGCTCGTCGTGCTTGGTCAGGGTAATTGTGTCGCTGTTCACCGGCAGGCCGTAAAACGCTGGGCCATTGCGCGAGGCAAACCCCTCAAGTTTGTCCAGCGCGCCGTCTTCGTCGAAGATATGGGCCAGCAGGGACATGGTGTTGGTGGCGGTGAAACAACCTGCGCAGCCACAGGCGCTTTCCTTGTTGGGATCGGTGTGGGGCGCCGAGTCCGTGCCGATGAAGAACCGCGCATCGCCGGATGTGGCTGCCGCGCGCAGGGCCAGACGGTGGCTCTCGCGTTTGGCGACGGGCAGGCAATAATAATGCGGCTTGATGCCGCCAACCAGGAGGTGATTGCGGTTGATGATCAGGTGGTGGGTGGTAATTGTTGCAGCAAGATCGGCTGCGTTGGATTTCACATAGTCCACACCGTTGGCGGTGGTGATATGTTCCATCACCACGCGCAACCCCGGAGTGGCCTTGCGGATCGGGTCGAGCACCCGGTCGATAAACACGGCCTCGCGGTCAAAAATATCAACATCGGCGTCTGTCACCTCACCATGGACACAGAGCGGCAGACCGATTTCGGCCATTGTCTCAAGCACGCCGCGCACCTTGTCGAAATCACCAACTCCACTGGCCGAGTTGGTGGTGGCGCCCGCCGGGTACAGCTTGACCGCCTTGATCAATCCGCTTGAAAACGCGGCAGCAACATCTGCCGGATCTGTTTTCTCGGTCAGATACAGGGTCATCAGCGGTTCAAACGTCATTTCCGCAGGCAGGGCGGCCAGGATTCGGTCGCGGTAGGCTGCGGCCTGGTCCCCGGTAACCACCGGCGGCACCAGATTGGGCATGATGATGGCACGGGCAAAATGGCGCGCTGTTTCTGGCAGAACGGCGTTCAACATGGCGCCGTCACGCAGGTGCAGGTGCCAGTCGTCGGGGCGGGCGATGGTAAGGCTCTGGGTCATGCCGCCGCCCTAGCACAGGTGCCAATCAAGGGGAAGTGSMGYWRMSRMKKGTKSSCCGTCSANSMWMMSTGTKSKRGRKGCANNGMAMMKYCASCGNRYTGCGSYRCGTTTTNCNANKGTCTTGAACCGGCGTCGGAAACGCGGCGCGCGCAATCGTTCTGCCACATTGCGACACAGCAAGGCGGTCAAATAGGGGCGATCCTGTTCCTCCAACCGTCCAACCATCCGGCGCAGGTAAGTCATGTTGTTGCGGCGTGCCCGGTACAGCTGCCAGAAACGCAGGGGTGTCAGTTTGTCGGCCCCAGCCAGCGAGAGAACATGATATAGGATTTCCATCTCGATCAGCCGGGTTTGCAGGGTATCCCCCATATTTGGCAATCGCAGACGGGTCACGTTGGAGCGCGAGAACAAGGCTGCATGCATCGCATCCAACTGCTCACGCGGGTCATAAAGGACAAAGGCATGATCTGCGGCGTCAAGCATATCGGGCGCATAGCCATAGCGATCGGTAAACGAGGTGCGGCGCATTTCGACAAACCGCTCGTCCCATTCCGCCATCTGCGGATCCAGCGTCGCCTGGGGTTGGACCGCCACCACCGTGGCACCGGGGGAGGCCACCGAAAAGGCCGCAGCGGCGTATCCGCAGGGACCGGCGCCATAAAACACCACCTTGTCGAACTCTTCAAAAAAGCCGTCGTCGATCAACTGGTCAAAGAAGCCATAGACCCGGTTTTCGCGGAACCAGGTGTCGCCGTCAGAGATCACGCACAGATGTGACCAGCCCAGGTTTTTGACCAGATCAAACCCCAAAGGCTGTGCCTGCTCGGACAGATTGTGAATCCCTTGCACGGTCTCAAAGGTGACCAGCAATGTGTTGTCCTGGTCGATGAAGGTGGCAAAATGCCGATCCCCCAGAGATTGATACATGCCATGTTGCTCGGCCAGCGCGATCATGCGCTGGCGCCACTGCTCTGGTGCCAACCCGGCCAGGCTCTCGTCCAGATTTTCCAGTCCGTCCTGCATAGATGCAATCCTCACAGCCCAGCCACGTTGCGGGCCGGTTATTTAGAAACATCATTAGGCGCAAATTGCGGCTAAATTGGGAACAACTCGTGCCAGTTTTTCGGCTATCCAGACTTATCACTGTCGTTGGCCGCGCGGCCAAGCAGAGCAAAATCGGTCAAAGTCCGGGTGGTGGCGGCATTGATCAACCGCGAGGGTGGCGTCATCATCAGGCGGCTGAACAGGCTGCGAAACGTCTCCTGCGCCATCAGCGCCCGAAAACGGGTGTGGCGCCAGGTCACCGAGGCGTCATGCAGAGCACTCAGCTCCTTGTCCGATTTAAGCTGCTCCAGGCAAGCGGCGGTTTTCTGCGCATACCGGGATATCGAGGTGTCCGTGTCGGTGTTGAAATTACGTTCGACCCAATAGTCCAGTCCCAGCGGCAGATCCGAGTGGTTGACGCGACCGCGATCTGCCTTCAGCACATAGCTCTCCATGGCGCCAAGCGCATAGTGGTTCATCTGTGCCAGATTGAAGTTTGGGCGGCCATAATCTGAGAATAATCGTTTGGTTTTGAACTCAGGACCCAATTCATGACCCTCGCAGTCGAACCAGCGGAAATCCTTCAGGCGGCTAGGGTCTGCATGGCGCGGACGGTGGATACCCGTTTTTTGGTAGGTTCCGTTGTTACGATACAGCGTCTTGAACATCGTCGCCCGCCAGGGCCATTGAATGATCTCAGGTGCGCAGCGGGTGAATCGGCTGGTCACGGGGTGATCCAGATAGCGCAGCTGATCGTTGTTGCCGAACAACCGCCAGGTCAGGGTTACGGCATCGGCTTGCGGTAGCGCCTGTAACAGACTAGGCAGGGTGCCGTCACCGGCGTGAATATTGACAAACTCATCAATATCCAGAGCCAGGATCCAGTCTGCTTGCTGTACCAGCGGATGCTTGTCGGCACTTTTCAGTGCAGTGAACTGAATGCCGCGTTTGTCATAGGGACCATCGTTGCGGACGTGGGTCAGCTGACCTGCCGCCTGCAGGTGGTCCAGCATCGCATCGGTTCCATCCTGGCAATTGTTGGAAAATACCAGAAAATCAGTAAACCCCACCGAACGGTGATGGGCCAGCCACTCCAGCAGAAAGGCGGCCTCGTTGCGCAGGGTCACAATGGCGAGATAACGCATGGATCACTCATCGGGTGGGATAATTGGTGTCCGTGACATCGCATTGCGACCCCGAGCCGTCAATATTGACGGCAGGTCGTGGCCCATCGCTGGCAGCAGTGTTGCGCATAAGACCAAAGTACCAGCACAGCGCGCTTGACCCTCAGGCTGGCGCATGGCCTGTTTGGGCGGCAACAGGAGGCCGCAGATGCAGCAAACAGAGACAATCGAACAGGTGCAAGCACTGCTGGGAGAGCAGGGCTATGTCTGTGGCCGGGCCCTGGCCGTGGTGGTGTTCTTGGCGYTGCGACTGGGACGGCCGCTGTTACTTGAGGGCGAGGCGGGGGTTGGCAAAACCGAGATCGCCAAGGCTCTGGCTGCCGGGTTGAACCGCCGGTTGATCCGGCTGCAATGTTACGAGGGGCTGGACATCTCTTCGGCGGTCTAYGAGTGGAACTWTCMRGCCCAAATGRTNGNNNNGCGMWYCGCASMRMNCRMSKCGRCAGSGGGNNCGNACCRRKSMGCWYTNCASKCWRANAKTGTTCKNCGRAYGMNTWCCTMATYRARCGSCCMTTGCTNGMAGSYSWWGCRNCCYGATSMRSMCGGYSCSCCSGTKYTGYTGATCGACGARYTGGATMGWACYGAYGARCCKTTYGAGGCCTWYCTRCTSGARSYCCTSTCYGATTWTCARGTGACYATYCCCGARCTKGGCACCATYAARGCASCYGARCCRCCMATYGTWATYMTSACCTCAAACCGCACCCGMGAAGTSCACGAYGCSCTAAARCGCCGCTGCCTGTATCACTGGGTGGATTATCCGGACTTCCAGCGCGAGGTTGAGATTCTGCAGGCCCGCGTGCCCGAAGCCAGCGCCCAGCTCAGCCGCGAGGTTGTTGCCTTTGTGCAGGCCCTGCGCACCGAAGATCTGTTCAAAAAGCCTGGCGTGGCCGAAACCATCGACTGGGCCAATTGTCTGCTGGCGCTGGACGTCATCGACCTCAGCCCCGAGGTGATCGCCGACACTCTCGGCGCGATCCTGAAATATCAGGACGATATCACCAAACTGCAGGGATCCGAGGCCAAACGGATACTGGATCAAGCCCGCGCAAATCTATAGATTTGGGAGAGATGCCGCTAGACAAACCGTTGTTTTTGGTTTTCGGGACCGATCTTATCCTTCGACACGGATAGTGCTAAAGCGACCAAATCCGTCGATTTCAACGTTATCCAGCTGATCGTTCGTCTCCAAACGGATCAACTGATTTTGTAAAGGATCGGTCGGTAGGGCCCGCAGCGCCTGGGTCGTCGTATTTGTCCATAGGCCAATATGTGCAGCGCCTATGGCGGTGTTGAACTGACTGAGAAAATCGGCCCCCACAGCAGTTGGAACGGGGATACCTCTTTGATTGGGGTCCAGAGCGACAAGTGGGACTTCGGGAGTTGATGGTTCCAGCCCCATGGCGCGGAAACCGGAATCATAACTGAGAGTTGCGTATTCCAAAGCCAACCTGCTGTTTGCAACTTGCCTGGACAAAGCCGCATTCTCATTCGCGTAATAGGCCACCACTCCGTAGTTTCGGTGGTTAAGACCTACGATGATGGCAGCATGGTTCTCAGCACCTGTGCTGCCCAAAGCTGCAATTCCGACCGGACTGTCAGTGAGAACCTGTCCCATCCAGCTGGCATAGACAGGCAAGCTGGCCTCGCTCTCAGGAAGACTCCACAGGTTCTCAGCATATCTGTTCATCTCTGCCTTGATAATCACCTCAGGCTGATTGCAGTCAAAATATTCTTTTGAGACACTCCAGATTTGGCTTTTTAGAACGACATGCAGCTCTATGTCTTTGCTGCATTCCACTTGGTCAAAGGCATAGATGTTGTCATTCAGCTTGCGCACCGCAATGCCCAGCATAGCCTTTCGGTTCCTGAGGATCTTTATGGTGCTTTCAAGATTGATCCTATTTTCCCCGGACCCATAGACGACGCGCACCTCTATTGTACCTGCGGATACGGCGCCAGTGGCCCCGATGAATGAAATTAACAGTAACGGTTTGAACGTTGGCATTGTTTTCTTTTCCTTGTGGCTCTTTCCCCTGGGGGGTTTTAAACAGGCCAACCACGATGATGACGACCAACAGAAGGACGGAAACCGACATGGCGAGGGTCATTGTGGCAAAATAATTTTCGACTAGCCATGTTGTTATCTCGCCCTGTTTGAGAAAGACCGGTGGTGCGGGAGCGGAAGAGACGGGCGAAAACAGTCCTTCCAATCGGTCGATCCAGGAAACGGGTTTGGCCTTGGTGAATGGGAAGTAGACAAACAGAGGTTCGGACAGGTTTGAAGCGTTTGATTTTTGGCTGATGAGAACAGCGGCACCGGGTACGAGGGTTGTTTTAAGTTCCAGAACATATTCATTTTTCTGGGTTGTCTTGACGGTTCCGGTCACAGGAGCAAAAYACGTGATGTCGGGATTATCAACATCTTTGTGGAAGCAGAATATCTTCCGATCTTTGCAAATCAGCCCAATTTCCAGATCCTTGACGGTGCTACTGCGCGACACATTTCTGAGGGTCAGCTTGATATCGCTTTCCCCTCTCTGCACATCATAAACGATGGCAGATCCGGACCTGATCTCTTCGACAACTGTCGTAACGTAAAACCCAATGATCGCGGTAAATATGGCTATGATTGTAGGGGCAAATTTAGATGATAACATGGTAGGTAATTCTGCGTGTTCCGGGAAGGTCTTTGTGAATTGTTTCACCTATACGACGATTCAGCCTCCTGTCCAATGTTTTGCCTTTCGCCGGGGTTTGATGAAATAGTTATGAGTATTTCCTAATGTCGAATTATCCCGTGCTGACGCTGCCGGACCAACCCAAACTGGTCCAGAACATCACCCATTTTGCCCGGGCTCTGCGCAAGGCTGGGCTGGTGATTGGTCCGGGCCGGATCATTGATGCCGTGCAGGCAGTGGCTGCGGCGGGATTTACCAGCCGTCATGACTTTTTTTGGGCGCTGCACGCCTGTTTTGTCTCTAAACCCGAACATCGGGTGGTGTTTTCGCAGGTGTTCCGACTGTACTGGCGCGACCCGCAGTTCCTGGAACATATGATGGCGATGCTACTGCCAGCGGTGCGCGGCGTGCAGGAAGAGAAACCCGCCAAACCGGGCGAGAAACGGGCGGCCGAGGCACTGTTAGAGGGCACTCAGCCCGACCCCGATCATATTGTGAACGAAGACGGCACTGAGATCGAAGTCAATACCACACTCACCATGTCTGCTGAGGAACGGTTGCGGACACTCGACTTCGAACAGATGAGCACCGATGAAGTCGCCCGTGCCAAAGTTATGTTGTCGCAGTTGAAGCTGCCACTACAACCGATTCAGTCACGTCGGCTAATTGCCGCCCCGCGTGGTCCGCGCCCGGATTGGCGCCGCACCCTGCGAAATGCGGCGCGTCAGGGCGGGGAAATCCAGACTATGGCGCGAACCAAACGGCGCATTCGATGGCCCAACCTGGTGGTGATCTGTGACATCTCTGGCTCGATGAGCAACTACAGCCGCATCATCCTGCATTTCCTGCACGCGGTCTCCAACGCCAAGGGGGCAGGATGGGCGCGGGTGCATGGGTTCACCTTTGGCACCCGTCTGACCAATATCACCCGCCATTTGGCGCAGCGCGACGTCGATGTGGCGCTGGCGGCAGCTGGGGCTGAGGCACAGGATTGGGAGGGTGGCACCCGGATTGGCGAATGTCTGCATCACTTCAATCGCGACTGGTCGCGCCGGGTGTTGGGGCAAGGCGCGGTGGTGCTGTTGATCACCGATGGGTTGGACCGCGATGACCCGGAGGCGCTGTCGCGTGAGATGCAGAGGTTGCACCTGTCCGCACGTCGCCTGATCTGGCTCAACCCACTGCTGCGTTGGGAGGGATTTGCCCCCAAGGCGCAAGGTATTCGGGCCATGCTGCCCCATGTGGACAGTTTCCGCGCCGGTCATTCGATTGCCTCGCTTGAGGACCTGGCCAAGGTGATTTCAAACCCCGATGACAAGGGCGAAAAGGCGCGATTGATGGCCTTGCTGTAATTTGGCCCTGAGTGTCTGTCTCAGGGATGGCAGGCTGATGCTGGCAGCCGGTGCAGCAGAAAAACCTTATCATCGGGTTTGCGGCGCAGCACGTGCTCTTCCTCACCGCAGTCTGAAAAGTAGAGATCACCGCCACCTTTGATCAGGATGGAGTCTGGAGTGCGGTCGGTGACATAGAAATGACCAGCATCACATTCCAAGCCGCAGTGCAGACGGTCTCCGTCTTGGGTGCAATAGAGCTGCGCTTTGCCAAGGTTCTGGCCGCGCAGCCGCACCGATAATATAAGGGAGAGCACCGGCGTCTCGGGATAGCTGTGGTAGTTGCCGCCCAAGCCGAGAAACTGTTGATCGCCCGGGAAATGGCTCAAACGGATCTCAACCACCTGTTGTTGCTGGTGCTTGGCCAGATGTGACTTTGTATATTGGCGTCCATAGCAACTGTCCAAGCCGGAAAAGTGGCGGGTCAGTGGGGTATCCGCGAGGGCGGGGACTGCAAGAAGCAGGGCGGCGAACAGGGCAGCGAAACGCTTCATAGTGTGGCTCCGGTCTGATGATTTTAGCCAGACTACTGCAGGGAAGAAAAATATCAAAATCTTCAACCTGTTGAAGGAGGGGGTGACCATTCTGGTGGTGGACAAKAGGTCAACCGAAACAGGTTTTGGGTGCTGCACTTAAGACTGTGTGCAACCCCGTAATATAGAGGTCAATTTGTCTCTCCACCTCTGTCAGCGGGGTGTTTGGGGTCCGGCCTTTTGGGGGAAGACGCCGGGATAGGATGGGGTCATAGTAGAGGACGGAGGACACTATGAGCCAAACAAGCAATCGCTTTGAAAACGCACCGGAAACCGCACTGGAGTGGCATCGCGCCGGGCAGGGTGCTGCACTGGCCACAGTGGTGCAGACCTGGGGCTCAGCGCCGCGACGCACCGGGTCCATGCTGGTGATCAGTGGCGACGGTCGCTTTGAAGGGTCTGTGTCGGGTGGCTGCGTCGAAGGTGCTGTGGTGCTGGAGGCGCAGGAGGCGCTGTTGGATGGCGCGCACCGGCTGCTGGAATATGGCGTCAGCGACGAGGACGCCTTTGCGGTTGGGCTCGCCTGTGGCGGCACCATCAAGGTTCTGGTCGAACCAATTGGATCGGCGATGCCGCTTGATCTGTTGGAGCAGCTGGTGGCGGCGCGGGCGGCGCGACAGGCGCTGGCTTATGAGGTGAACATCAACAGCGGTGTGCGACGGTTGCTGCACAGTAGTTTTCCACAGCGGATGCGGATGGATCGTTCCGGTATGGAAGATGACGAAGAGACCTTTGTGGCGGTGCACAACCCGCCGCTGCGTCTGATTTGTGTCGGCGCGGTGCATATCGCGCAGGCGCTGGTGCCAATGGCACGGATTGCCGGCTATGACCCGGTGCTGATTGACCCGCGCGCCGCCTTTGCGGCCTCTGACCGGTTTCCTGGCGAGACCATCCTGGACGATTGGCCAGACGAGGCTTTGGAAAAGCTGGGGCTGGATGCCCGCACCGCGCTGGTGCTGTTGTCCCATGACCCCAAGCTGGACGATCCGGCCTTGCAGGCGGCGCTGGCGGCAGAGTGTTTTTACATTGGCGCGCTGGGCTCTAAACGCACCCATGCCAGGCGGCTAGAGCGGATGGTGGCTGCCGGGTTCAGTGAGGCACAGATCGGCCGTATCCACGGGCCTATTGGCTTGGATATTGGCGCGGCAGGCCCGGCTGAAATCGCGGTTGCTGTGCTGGCTGAGATGACAGCGGTGCTGCGGGGCAAGGCAGAATGAAATTTGGCCAGGTGCCGGTGGCCGAGGCCGAAGGGACAATTCTGGCCCATTCCTTGCACGTTGGGGGGCGCAGAATCGCCAAAGGTACTGAATTGACCTCAATTGATCTGGCAGATCTGAACGCAGACGGGTTTAGCACTGTCACCGTGGCCCGGCTGGAAGCGGGGGATGTGCATGAAAACGAGGCCGCGCTGGCGCTGGTGCGGAAGATTGTTCCGGATCCTGTGGCGCAGCGTGTCCGGATCTCGGGGGCTGGCGCTGGGCGGGTCAACCTGTATGCGGAAACCTGCGGTGTGGTGCAATTGGACCCTGCGCGGCTGCAAGCCGTGAATGAAGTGGATCCGATGATCTCGATCGCCACGGTGCCCAATTGGCACCGGGTTGACCAAGGTGGAATGATTGCCACCATCAAGATTATCTCCTACGCGGTGCCGCAGGCGGCAGTGCAGCGGGCCGGGGAAGTGGCCGGTGGAGCGCTGAAAATAATTGCGCCGGTTTACGGCAGCGCGACTCTGATCGAAACACGGGTGAACGCCGATGCACCGTCAGACAAGGGCCGCGCTGCAATGGCTGGGCGGTTGCATCGAATGGGTCTGGAGTTGAGCCCACGGGTGGTGGTGCCACATCGTGAAGAAGAGTTGGCGCAGGCAATTATGGATGCGCCCGGCGAGTTGGTGTTGATTCTCACGGGATCGGCCACCTCTGACCCTCGGGACGTCGCGCCTCAGGCCCTGCGGGTGGCGGGAGGAGAGGTGATCCGGTTTGGCATGCCTGTTGATCCCGGCAACTTGCTGTTCCTTGGCTCTTTGGGCGACAAGCCAGTGGTGGGGCTGCCGGGCTGTGCGCGCTCGCCTGCCTTGAATGGGGCCGATTGGGTGCTGGAGCGGGTAATTTGCGGCATTGATGTGAGCAGCCGTGATATTGCAGCCATGGGCGTTGGCGGCTTGCTGAAGGAAATTCCCACCCGGCCAATGCCGCGCCGCAGCGGCGGTTGATCCGGGACAAGACGGCGTCTCTGCTACTTTAGTCTCGGGCAATTTTTTAGAAAATTAAATTATTCCAATGTGTTGTGGTGTAGTTTTGCAAAAATAACCCTTTGGACATGGTTGTCCGTGCTCAAATCACTTCGCAGATGTCCGAACCCGTGCTTAACTCTGGTTAGCCAATTAAAATAGCTAAGGGAGGGGTTTATGGCGAAGGTCTCAATGACCGTGAACGGCAAGGCCACCAGTGCAGAGGTCGAGGGGCGTACGCTTCTGATCTCGTATCTGCGCGAGGAGCTTGGACTGACSGGGTCYCATGTCGGATGYGATACCAGCCAATGCGGCGCCTGTGTGGTGCATGTGGATGGTAAGGCGGTGAAAAGTTGTACCATGCTGGCGCTGGAAGCCGAAGGTGCTGAGGTGGCCACCATCGAAGGTCAAGCGGCCGAAGATGGCACGCTAAATACTATTCAGGCGGCGTTCCGGGAACATCACGGGCTGCAGTGCGGATTTTGCACACCCGGCATGGTGATGTCGGCTGCGGCGCTGTTGAAGGACAATCCAAAACCTTCGGAGTCGGAAATCCGCGAATATCTGGAAGGGAACCTGTGCCGCTGTACCGGGTACCACAATATCGTCAAATCGATCATGGCAGCCAGTGGGCAGGATGTTTCTGCCCTCGCGGCGGAATGACGGCACAGCGATCAACGGCTCAAGGTGCGTGATGAAAACGCACCCTACACATTGCGCAGAGTTTGGGTGGATTAGCCCCAGAGGTCAGCTGCCGGTGTAGGGTGTGTGCTTGCACGCACCATTCAGGGAGAGGATAGATAACATGCCCAAGGATAGTGGCATCGGCGCCAGCCCAAAACGGCGCGAGGATGTGCGGTTCCTGACCGGGAACGGCAATTATACAGATGACATTAATATCCACGGCCAAGCTTATGCGCATTTTCTGCGCTCAGATTTGGCGCATGGACGTATCAAAAGCATTGGCACCGACGCTGCTGCTGCGATGCCGGGGGTGGTGCGAATTTTCACGGCCGCCGATTTTGAAGGCGTTGGCGGAATTCCCTGCGGCTGGCAGATTACCGACCGCCAGGGCAATGTAATGCAGGAACCCAAACATCCAATTCTGGCCGATGGCAAGGTGCGCCATGTGGGCGAAGCAATTGCCGTAGTGGTGGCGGACAGCCTCGAACAGGCGCGCGATGCTGCCGAGGCAATTGAGCTGGACATCGAAGAATTGCCAGCCGTCATCGACATGAAAGCAGCCGTGGCCGATGGCTCGGTCAAGGTTCACGATGATCTGACCTCGAACCTCTGCTACGACTGGAGTCTTGTGGAAGAAAACCGTGAGGCGGTGGAGCAGGCGTTTCAGGATGCCGCCCACGTCACCACTCTGGAACTGGTCAACAACCGATTGGTCGCCAACCCGATGGAGCCGCGAGTGGCGATTGGCCAGTATGACCGCTCGGCCAATGATAGCACGCTCTACACCACCAGCCAGAACCCACATTTGATCCGGCTGCTGATGGGCGCCTTTGTGCTGGGTATTCCAGAGCACAAACTGCGCGTTGTCGCCCCGGATGTGGGTGGTGGCTTTGGCACCAAGATTTTCCACTATGCGGAAGAGGCGTTTTGTACCTTTGCCGCCAAGGCCATCAACCGGGCGGTCAAGTGGACCTCCTCTCGATCCGAGGCGTTTATGTCGGACGCGCATGGCCGCGATCATGTGACCAAGATCGAGTTGGCGCTGGACGCGGACAATAACTTTACGGCTGTGCGCACGGATACCTACGCCAATATGGGGGCCTATCTGTCGACCTTTTCCACGGCGGTGCCAACTTGGCTGCATGGCATCCTGATGGCGGGCAATTACAAGACACCGCTGATCTATGTGAACGTCAAGGCGGTGTTTACCAATACGGTGCCGGTGGATGCCTACCGTGGCGCGGGTCGTCCCGAAGCGACCTATCAGTTGGAGCGAGTGATCGACATAGCGGCGCGTGAGTTGGGGGTTGATCCGATTGCGTTGCGGCGGCAGAACTTTATCACCGAGTTCCCCTATGCCACGCCTGTGGCGGTGGAATATGACACCGGTGATTACCATGCCACCATGGACAAGCTGGAGGAGATTGCCGACCTGTCTGGTTTTGCAGATCGGCGGGCGGAAAGCGAAAAGAACGGCAAGCTGCGTGGTCTTGGCGTCAACTGCTATATCGAAGCCTGTGGCATCGCGCCCAGCAACCTGGTGGGTCAGCTTGGTGCCCGGGCTGGTCTGTATGAAAGTGCCACGGTGCGGGTCAATGCGACCGGCGGTCTGGTGGTGATGACCGGATCACACAGCCACGGTCAGGGACATGAGACCTCGTTCCCGCAGGTGATTGCCGAGATGATCGGCATCGACGAGAGCATGATCGAGATTGTCCACGGTGATACTGCAAAAGTGCCGATGGGCATGGGCACCTATGGCTCGCGGTCGCTGGCCGTTGGTGGATCCGCAATGGTTAAGGCAACCGAGAAGATCATCGCCAAGGCCAAGAAGATTGCCGCCCATCTGTTGGAGGCCTCGGACGCTGATATCGAGTTGAAGGACGGTCAATTCTCTGTTGCGGGAACGGACAAGTCGGTGGCCTGGGGCGAAGTCACCCTGGCGGCCTATGTACCGCATAACTATCCGCTGGAAGACCTTGAGCCAGGGTTGGAGGAGACTGCGTTTTACGATCCAGCCAACTTTACCTACCCCTCAGGTGCCTATGCCTGCGAGGTCGAGGTGGATCCAGACACGGGTAAGGTCAGCATCGAGCGGTTCTCAGCTGCGGATGACTTTGGCAATATCGTCAACCCGATGATTGTTGATGGTCAGGTGCATGGCGGTATTGGCCAGGGCATTGGTCAGGCGCTGCTGGAGGCCTGTGTTTATGATGAGAACGGTCAGTTGCTGAGCGCATCCTTCATGGATTACGCAATGCCAAGGGCGGATGATCTGCCATTTTATGCGGTTGATCATTCCTGTCAGACGCCCTGCACTCACAACCCGTTGGGGGTCAAGGGCTGCGGCGAGGCTGGGGCTATCGGCTCGCCACCTTCGGTGGTGAATGCAGTGGTGGATGCGCTGCAGTCGGCGGGCAGGGATGTCATCCATATTGACATGCCGCTGAGCCCAAACCGAGTTTGGGCCGCGTTGAATGGCTGAGTTGGAGAGCGCCGGGGGGCCAGCCCCCCGGACCCCCCGAGGTATTTGGAACAAGAAGAACAAGGGAGGTCTCCCTTTGATCTTTGGGAAGGAAGAACCAAATGTATAATTTCGAGTTTGAGAAGCCTTCATCTGTCGAAGATGCTGTGGCGGCGTTGGCGGCGGACGACGCGCAGGCGCTGGGCGGTGGTCAGACGCTGATCCCGACGTTGAAACAGCGGCTGGCCAGCCCGTCAAAGCTGGTGAGCCTGAGTGGCATTGCCGAAATGTTGGGAGTGCGGTCTGAGGGTAGCGCCTTGGTGATTGGCGGCGGGATGACCCACGCTGATGTGGCGGCGCAGGCGGCGGCATATCCGGCACTGGCTGAGATGGCCGCTCACATCGGAGATCCGGCGGTGCGCAACCGGGGCACCATTGGGGGCTCGCTGGCCAATAATGATCCCTCGGCGGATTACCCGGCGGCGGCTTTGGCCTCGGCGGCGGTGATCGTCACCAATGCCCGCGAGATTGCCGCGGATGACTATTTTCAGGGTATGTTTGACACTGCCTTGGACGAGGGTGAAATCATCACGCGCGTCAAGTTTGCGGTGCCGCAGGCGGCGAATTATCAGAAGTTCGTGCAGCCGGCCTCACGGTTTGCACTTGTGGGAGTGTTTGTGGCCAAACATGCCGACGGGGTGCGGGTGGCGGTCACTGGCGCCTCTGAGCAGGGGGTGTTCCGCTGGGGCGAGGCCGAGGCGGCGCTGAACAAGGAGTTCCGCATCGATGCGCTGATGGGGTTGAAGATTAATCCGATGAACATGATCGGTGATCTGCATGGCACCAAGGAGTATCGCGCTCATCTGGTTGGCGTGATGACCAAGCGGGCGGTTGCTGCGGCAGTTTGATTTGTTTGTAAAGAGTGAACGGGGCTCTTCGCTGGATTGGCGAAGGGCCTTTTCCTGTTTGGCAGCGATGTTAGAGGGCGAAGTAGAGCCCCAGGCTGCCAACCCCGATCAGGCTGAGCGCCCAGAGCATATCCAGATCAAACCAGCTGCGGGTTAAGAACTGCAACCCCAGCCAGCGATAAACTGCTAGCGCCAGGCTGCCTCCGGCCAGCAGCATGGCGGTGGTGTGCAGCGCTGCAACGCCCAGCGGCAGCAGCATATTGCGTGCCAGCAGATCGGCGATGGCCAGGTGGCCCGGATCCAGCTGTTCGACGCGGCAAAGCCCCAGGTAGATTGGCACCAGCATTAGTACGGCGCCGTGCACCAGGGCCACCATGAACGACCACAGCACCAGCCGCGACGGCGGTACTCGGGCCAGGAAACGGGGATGGCGACCACTGAGCAGCAGCCATAACCCCAAGCCAATCACAATCAGCCCGGCGCCCAGACGCAGCTGGCGTTCATATTGGACCAGCAGGGTCATTGCCGAGAACGGCAGCAGGATCACCAGCATGGCCAGGAAATGACCCAGCGCCAGCGCCCCCAGTGCGGCAAACAGCGGGCGGCTGCGGCGCCCTTGCATCAACGCCGAGGACACCGCCAACGGCCAACCCATCGCCGGGTTGAGACCGTGATAGAGACCGCTGAACACCACCGCCAGCCACAGGCCGGTGGTGGTTGTCATCACGTCTCCCAAGGCTTAGCTCGCTGGGTCAAACCGAGGGATAGCAAAAGCTGTCAGTGGAACAATCGCCGCCCTCGAGCCGGATCTGATGCGCGCGGTAGCCGTCGGGGAATTCGACCCAGAAGCTATCGTCCAGTGTCAGCCCGCCCTCTTGGCCAACCTTGGCCATCACCATCGCCGCGCCGCGTTCACCGGGGTAAAACTGATCGTCCCAGGTGGAATAGAGCGAATTGGTCCAGTACACCCGTTTGCCATCGCGGCTGATCTCGACCATTTGCGGGCCATAGCCAAAGTCACGGCCATTGGGGTGTTTGGTTTTGCTGGTGATGCCGCCAAGCTTGACCTTGTCGATCAGCACCGGGTTCATATGGTCTGAGACATCATATTGGTGCATCTCGCCGGTGCCCCAGCAGGCGACGTAGAGATATTTGTCGTCCAGCGACAGGTCGATGTCCGTGACCAGCGGCGGCACGGCGGAAAACCCCTTGAGAAGATCCGGCAGGTCATCGGGATCTGCCGGAACCGGGTCGATGGTGACGGTCTTTTTGGCCTCGAAACTGCCGTCTTCGTTGCGCCACCAGGTAAAGATCGCGCCCTGCAGATTGGTNGTGTCGATCACCACGCCGCAGAATCCGTATTGTTTGACCGGATCATGCGCCGGGCGGATTTCCAGCGCCATCTGGTGGTTGGCACCCAGATCGATGGTCTGCACAACTCGGCGCGCCCGCAGATCCCAGAAATGTAGGCTATGGCCATATTTGTTGCTCAGCAGATCCTCGGTGACGATGCCGTTTTCAAACTGCGGTGGCAGGCCCCATTCAGAACTGACCATGTAGTCACGCGGCAGGTTCCACCAGAAATCATAGTGTTTGTCCTGCKYGCCGCGRTCCATTTCATARCGRCCGATGATSTCRAAGSTYTSGCAATCCAWGATGAARATGCCCGGMGGYCCGTCRGTACCGTCTGGSCCRCCRCCRCCMAGKGTSGARACATARATRCCCTCKGGGCCRCARTGRATGGTRTGSGGRCGSGARTAGCCGGTTTTKKCAAACASTTCYTCGGGTTCRATKRTCTTGTGRATWTWGGCYTTRAGCGGSTCTTTSACATCRATRATGTARATYCGCGAMGASCGRATGCCKGGSAYGATCARATASCGGCGCTCMAGRAAGGCRTGGCCASTRAGSGGKGAYAACGAKGACGARCAGGCGTTCCARCCAAAATGGTGAAATTCATCGCCCTTGTTTGGSRYMATCACCCGGTGCAGGATCTTGCCGTAATCCTTGGACGTGGGGTCGACGCAGATCACCGCCAGGCCATCGGGCTGCGAGAAATCCGGGCTGAGCATCAGCGTAAAGGCGAGGGTTTCAACCGGCGCTTCCATTGCCAGCTTGGGCGAGGGGTGAAACGTAGGGTCTGGTCTTAAGGTCATGATATTACTCCCTGAAAACAAACTTGCGGTAGAAAAATGGATGTAGCTCGGGAATTTGGCCAGAGTCGCCTCTGGTGAGGAATGGTCCCTGCGGAATGGGGCGTAGGTCAAGCCTTAATTGACCGCCAGGAATTGGGGCCTGTTTAAGGAGCTGTTTTGCAAACAAAAACGCCCTGTCCGAACAATCGGACAGGGCGTTCAAATACTTTTCAGCTTCGCGATGAGGCGGAGTGTTATCTAGGCAGAGGGCCGATCATCATGATCATCTGACGACCTTCCATCTTGGGCATGTTTTCAACTTTGCCAAACTCTTTGATGTCAACAGCCACCCGTTCCAACAGCTCACGGCCAAGGTTCTGGTGCGCCATCTCGCGGCCACGGAACCGCAGGGTCACTTTGACCTTGTCGCCGTTTTCAAGGAACTTGTACACGTTGCGCATTTTCACGCTGTAATCATGGACGTCGGTGTTGGGTCGGAATTTGACCTCTTTGACCTCGATGATTTTTTGCTTCCTGCGCGCTTCGCTTTCCCGCTTTTGCTGTTCATACTTGAACTTGCCAAAATCCATGATTTTACACACGGGTGGGTTGGCATTGGGCGAGATTTCAACCAGATCCAGTCCAGCCTCATCGGCCATTTGCATGGCCCTGGTCGGATGCACCACACCGACGTTGTCGCCGTCAGCGCCAATCAGGCGAATTTCGGAAGCACGGATCTTTTCATTAACGCGGGGGCCGGTGTCGCGTTGCGGCGGCGCGTTGTGGGGTCTGCGGGCTATGGCGGCAATCCTTTTGTCATTGCATGATGTCACCTGAAAAATAGCGCCCTCAAGCACGTGATTCAAGCTGTTTGCTTCGTATGACTTGGGAGAATGAGGTTTTCAAGGCATCATTCTGACAATATGCCGGTGAAGTCCCCTAGATTAGGCGATTTTTGGGAGTTTTTAGGGACAGGCAGGCGTCGGCCAATATTCGCTGCTAAGGCAATATACTGATTTTCCCCCTTGAGTTGGCCAACAGGTAAGACCATCCCACTGTTCAGAGGCAACGTGTCTTTTTTCAGATACGAGTATTGCGAGCTCTAGCAAGGAGATTAAGTGATGAAACCTGCTGTGATTGTACTGGGTATTGGGATTGCTGCTATCGGTGGCTATTTCTACTTTTCAAAAATGGAAACAACAAAAACCGCTGTGGATCAGGATGTGACAGCTCCGGCTGCCGACATGACCGATTCGGAAAGTTCAGCTGCGGACACAAATGTGTTGGAAGACGCAACCGTGAATGCTGTTGAGGCCACAAGTGAGGCCGCAGAATCCGCTGTTGAAGCCACCGCAGAGGCCGTAGGCGACGCTGTCGAAGGGGCTGTGGAAGAGACCCAGGAGGCTGTCTCTCAAGCTGTTGAGTCGGTAACCGGCGCGGGATCCGATGTCGAAGCGGCAGCGACTGATGCCGTTGAAGGCGCGACTGACGCCGTTACAGAAGGCGCCGCAGCGGCCACCGAGAGTGCAACAGACGTTGGAACCGGAGTGGCAGAGCAAGCCGAGGAAGCCGCCTCCAGTGCTGCTGAAGGAGCCAGTGAAGTGGCCTCTGAAGCGGCCGAAGGTGCCGCGACAACCGCCATGGAAGACGCCTCTGGTCTGTTGAGTGCTGACGGTTTTGATTTGGATAAAGTTGTTGAGCTCATTTCCGGATCGTCCTTGGATGAAACCAAGAAAATGGTTCTGACAACGGCCGTAACGCAGGCACAAGACAACCCCGAGCTGCTGAGTGCTGCCCTGGGTCAGGTCAAGTCTGCCCTTGGCCTGTAATCTGCACTGAGTTTTAAAAAAGAAGGGCACCCTCCGGTCAGGAGGGTGCCCTTTGTTGGTCCTGCCTAATGACTTTAGTCGAGGAAGGCTTTTTCCACGACATATTGTGCCGGCTTGGAATTTGCGCCTTCTTCAAGGCCGTAACCTTCGAGCAGGTCTTTGATTTCGAGGTTAAAGGCCAGGTTGCCGCAGACCATGGCGCGGTCAGTGTCGGGGTTGATTGGCTCGACACTAAGATCGGTAAAGACCTCCCCCGAGCGCATCAAGTCGGTGATGCGGCCCATCTTGGGGCTCTCTTCGCGGGTGGTGGTCGGGTAGTAACGGATCTTTGCCAGGTTTTCTTCGCCCAGCAGCTCGATCATCATCTCATCTTTTTTGAGGTTCTCAATCAGCTCGGCGCCATAAGTCAGCTCACCTGCGGTGCGGCAGGTGTGGGTGATAATGATTTCGTCATAGTCCTCGTAGGTCTGCGGGTCGCGCAGCAGCGAGGCGAAAGGCGCAAAGCCGGTGCCGGTGGCAAAGAACCAGATGCGTTTGCCGGGGATCAGTGCGTCATGCACCAAGGTGCCGACGGGTTTGGGTCGCAGGATGATCTCATCGCCGACYTKKATNKKBNTGCAGMCGCGAGGTCAGCGGGCCGTCTTGCACCTTGATCGAGTAGAACTCCAGTTCGTCATCCCAGCTGGGAGAGGCGATGGAATAGGCGCGAAGCAGTGGTTTTTGCTTGCCGGTCTTGGGGTTCACCTCACCCATCAGGCCAATCATCACAAATTCACCTGAGCGAAAGCGCATGGTGGAGGGGCGGGTGACCCGGAAGGAAAACAGCTTGTCCGTCCAATGCTTTACCGCCGTGACGGTTTGGGCGTCGGGAAGGGTTGGAACGGCCTTTGCAGGCTCGGCATTGGTCGCGGCATCGGTCACTGGTGTCATCTCGTTCATCGGTTTCACTGCCGACAGCATGGCCGACACCTCTGATTAGTCATTGATATGGGTCAGGGAAAGGATTTGTTTTGCAAGTTTCCGGCACGAGAAAAATGTGATGTGCCGAAAACACAATCGTTAGTATACAAATGATTTCCTAGGCGGTAGCCGCAGAGTCGCCGCGCATGCGGGCTTGATAGTCGTGTTGTTGCCAGTTGGCACGGGCCAGCCATTGGGCCTCGGGTTGACGGGCGGCCAGCTGTTCGCTGATCTCGACATCGTCAAAGCCGGAGCGGCGGGCCATGGCGTATTGGTCGGCAATCACATGGCCAAAGGCACGGATGTGGCCTGTGTAGCCGGACAGGCGCAATTGGCGGGCRATGGTAAAGCCRCGGCCATCYGCAAAGCTSGGRAAAGCRATRCGGATCATYTGCACCTGMGCSGCCAGMCGKTCSACCAGCWMYACYGGRTYGGTATCCGARGGCAGGTCRAGCGCRSTGTCGCCKYCRTAGCCAGCGGTCCAGSTRTCRGGGCCAAAGCCCGTRTCGGTCACGATCACAGTCATGTATTTGCTCCTGTGCGAATAAATTGCCCATCCACYRCGTGRATGCCGCATTCTTCTTTGTTTTGATCACGCCAGCGTCCGGCGCGGGGATCTTCGCCTTCTTTCACCGGCGAGGTGCAGGGGGCACAGCCGATCGAAGGATAGCCTTTGGCCACCAGCGGGTGMCGGGGCAGGCGGTTTTCRTCCATRTAGGTGCGCACGTCTTCSGGCGCCCAATGGGCCAGYGGGTTGATCTTGATMCGGCCWGTKGGGCCRTCWGYKGTTTCYTCGAYCTCRAAAAARTCCAKCGCSGCGCGGCTGCCCGCCTGAAAGCGTTTGCGACCGGTGATCCAGCCGTCATAGCCCTGCAGTGCCTTTTGCAAGGGCGCCGTTTTGCGSAGAKCGCAGCAGGCGTCGGTGCTGCTGAAGCGCAGCGCGCCGTAGGGGTCTTTTTCAGCGATGTCCTTGGCACGGATGATGTGCAGATTGCGCAGGCCCAGCCGTTCGGTCACCTCGGTCTGGTAGACTAGGGTTTCGGTGAACAGCAGTTCGGTGTCGACAAAGAGCACCGGGGTCATCGGGTCAATCACCGCTGCCATATGCAGCAGCACCACCGATTCGGCGCCAAAACTGGAGACCAGCGCGATGTGGCCTGCATCTTCGAGCGCGCCTTGCATCACGGCGGTGGCCGAATGGTGGCGGTAGCGGGCATTTAGCGCCGCGACCTTTTCCGTCAGCTCCTGTTCGCCGGGGATAATTTTAGCCAGATGAAGCATGGGATCAGGCGACCTTTTTTATAGCTTCGGGGTAGAGCGCGGCCTTAAAGGGGGCCATGCCAACCCGGCGGAATGTGTCCAGGAATGTTTCCTCGGCATTGTCGCGCACCTCGAGGTAGGTCCCGACGATACGCTCAACCGCAGGCACGATTTCGTCATAGGCAAAGCCGGGGCCGGCCCGCTCGCCAATGGTGGCCGACCAGGTGGCATCGCCGCCGAGGGTGATCTGGTAGTTTTCTACCCCAGCGCGGTCCAGTCCCARRATGCCGATATGGGCAACGTGGTGRTGGCCACAGGCGTTGATGCAGCCCGAGATTTTGATCTGCAGGTGACCGATGTCATGTTCCAGCTTCAACTCATCAAAACGGGTGGCGATCTGCTGGGCAACCGGAATTGCACGGGCGGTGGCCAGGGCGCAGTAATCCATGCCCGGGCAGGCGATGATATCCGAGATCAGCCCGATATTGGCGGTGCCAAGACCGTGTGCTTTGAGCTTGGCATGCATCGCGGGCAGGTCCGATTTGTGGACATGTGGCAGGATCACGTTCTGCTCGTGACTGATACGCAGCTCGTCATAGCCAAACTGGGCAGCCAGATCGGCCATCACCCGCATCTGCTCAGCGCTGGCATCACCAGGGGTGGCGCCGTGCTTTTTGATCGAGATGGTGACAATGGCGTGGTCGTTGTGGCGGTGCTCGGCCAGATTGGTGTCGGCCCAGGCACGGAACACTGGGTCGGCCTTATAGACGGTGTCATAGGTCTCGGTGCCGCCAGAGCGGAAGTTTGGGGCGACGAAGTACGTTTTGATCTCGGCAAGTAAGTCCTGGTCGGCGCCGGTGAAAGTGGGGCGGATCAGGGCAAAGCGGGCGTCGACACGGGCGCGGATGTCGTCGATGCCGTGCTCGTGCACAGTGATCTTGATGCGGGCCTTATATTTGTTGTCGCGGCGGCCGATCTGGTTCCAGACCGAAACCACCGACTCGATGTAGGGCAGCAGGTCAGCGCGGGGCAGGAAGTCGTTGATCACCTTGCCGATCATTGGGGTACGGCCCAAGCCGCCACCCACCAGGATCTGATAGCCGATCTCGCCTGCGTCGTTTTTGACAATACGCACCGCCAGATCATGGGCTTTTAGCACCGCGCGATCTTTGGCGGCGGCGCCAACGGCGATTTTGAACTTGCGGCCCATGAACTGGAATTCCGGATGATCAGTGGACCATTGCCGGATCAGCTCGGCCACCGGGCGCGGGTCTTCGATCTCGTCGGCAGCGGCGCCAGCAAAATGATCCGAGGTCACGTTGCGGATGGTGTTGCCCGAGGTCTGGATCGCGTGCATGCCCACTTCGGCCAGCGCGTCCAGCATATCCGGCACGTCGCTGAGTTTGGGCCAGTTGAACTGGATGTTCTGACGGGTGGTGAAATGGCCATACCCCTTGTCCCACTTTTCAGCCAGCAGCGCCAACTGGGTCATCTGGGCCGAATTCAGCGAGCCGTAAGGCACCGCAACGCGCAGCATGTAGGCGTGCAGCTGCAGGTATAATCCGTTCATCAGGCGCAGCGGTTTGAACTCGTCCTCGGTGAGCGAGCCGTCGATGCGGCGCTCTACCTGGGCACGGAACTGCGCGTTGCGCTCAGCCACAAAGGCAGTGTCAAAGTCGTTGTACTTATACATTGGCCTCAGCCTCCTGTTTGCCGTGGGCATAGTTTGAGGGACCGGTGCGGCGGAATTCCTCGCGGAAATGGGTGGGTTCGGGGCCGTTGGGGCCGTCAATGGCGTCGGCCAGATAAGCGCCGACAACTTCGCCAGCCTGGGATTGGGCCTCGAGCAGGCGCAATTGGGCGTGGGCCTCGTCAGTGATTAGCTCAGCCTGGGACAGCTCACGGCTCCATTGGTCGTCGAAGGTCAGATAGATCACGTCGCCCTCGATCAGGGCGTTGGCGGTGATCACTTTGGGGGTAAAGGCGCGGGCCATTATGCAAGCTCCATTTTCAAGTCGGTCAGGGCGGTGAGGCTGGCGCGTGGCGCTAACCCCAGGAAGGTCAGGGCCGGGCCGTCAAAACGGGCCTCGGCCAGATCGGTAGGCAGATGTTCCAGAGTGGTTTCCAGAACGTGTTGGTCGGGCCGCGAGGCGTTCTCGACCACGGTGACGGGGGTTGAACGGTCCGCGCCGTGCATGAGCAGGCGACCCTGCACAAAACGAGCGGATTTCTTGCCCATATAAATAGCGGCAACTTCGCCGGGGCGGGCCAGCGCCTGCCAGTCATGATCGGCAAAGCCTTTCATGTCGTGGCCGGTCAGAAACCGCACCGAGGAGTTACGTCCGCGTTGGGTCAGGCTTTGACCAATTCCAGCCACCGCGGCCGAAGCGGCAGTGATGCCGGGCACGATCTGATAGCGGATGCCAGCGGCATCGCAGGCCGACAGCTCTTCGTCGAGGCGGCCAAACAGGGTGGGATCGCCGGATTTCAGGCGCAACACGCGTTTGCCTGCCTGAGCATGGGCGGTCAACCGGTTGCAAATGTCCTGCTGACTGATCTGCGGGCCAAAGCCTTCTTTGCCGACATTCTCCAGAATGGCCTGCGGTCCGGCCAGTTCCAGGATTTCGCGGCTGACCAGACGGTCATACAGAATGATATCAGCTTGCTGTAGCGCCAGCAGAGCCTTAACGGTCAGCAACTCCGGATCGCCCGGGCCAGACCCGGCAAACGCCACCTGGCCGGGCAGCAGGCACATCCGTGCCGGGGATCGCGGCGCGGTGGTAAACTGGGGCATCTGGTCGGACATAGCGGCCTCGTCGGTTGCGTTTGACTTGACCTTAGATATAGGAAATATTCCCGCCTCTATGCTATATGTCGGCGTGAATAAGGATCTTTGTTCCGCTAACCGATGGCGATTGAGGGAATGGTTCTAACCTATGGAGAATTCGAGAATGACGGTACGGATCGATGCCACCGATCGGAAAATTCTGGCGGAGCTGCAGCGCGATGCCAGCCAATCACTGGATGAAATTGCCCGAAATGTGGGCAGTTCCAAGACGCCGGTGTGGAATCGCATCCGTAAATTACGGGAATCCGGGGTGATTGGCCAGCAGACCGTGGTGCTGAATGCCGAGGCATTGGGGTTTGAGGCCTGTTTYTTTGTGTTGATCCGYACMTCGGAGCATGAAGCGGATTGGCAGGCAAAGTTCCTGCAGGCGTTGCGGGACCGCCCGGAAGTGCAGGAGGCGCATCGGCTGGCGGGGGATATCGACTATATCCTGAAGGTACGGGTGAAGAATGCGCGGGCTTATGACACCTTTTATCAGGCACTGATTTCTGAGGTGCGGGTGCATAATGTGACGGCATTGTTGTCGATGGAAGAGATCAAATCCACCACCATGTTACCGCTGGGAGACTGAGGCGCTTGGCGACAGCTGTAGGTGATCAAAAGGAGCGCTTCCGCGCGCTCTATTCTGGTCCTGGCGGCGTGACGCTTCATTTGCGGGGATATTTTTTGCTGATAGTTCGTTTGACTTGCTGAGAAGCGATTTAGGGGCCGGTCTGCCCCTAAATGCGCCTCGTCCAGGGTTGGCTGAGTCGTGCCCGCGTAAAGGAGCTGCGCCCGCGCTGGCGCGCGGTGGCCTACGGCCATCCTTGACCCAGGCAAGACTCAGGTGGTGACCATCAACTGGGTTAGCCCGTGGAAATGGTAGGTGTTGCTGTAGGTTGGCGCTGCGGCCAGTTTCAGATCGGGGCAGCGTGCGAACAGGATTGGCAGGGCGATTTTCATTTCCAGCCGGGCCAGCGGTGCGCCGACGCAGAAGTGTAAGCCGCCGCCAAAGCTGGTGTTGGTCTTGATGGCGCGCGTGGGGTCAAAGTGGTCAGGATCGGGGAAGGCCTCGGGGTCGCGATTGGCGGCGCCGAGCAGCAGGGCCACCTGGTCGCCGCGTTGGAAGCTATGGCCGTGTAGCTCGACTTTCTCATAAGCATAGCGGGTGAACATATGCAGCGGTGGGTCATAGCGCAGGATTTCCTCGACCAGGCGGTCGATGCCATCGGGGGCTAACCAGTCCGAGTTCCACCCTTGTTGCAGCATTGTTTTTACACCGTTGCCCAGGCTGTGCACGGTGGCCTCGTGCCCGGCGTTGAGCAGTAGGATGCAGGTGCCGATCAGCTCATCGGTGCTGAGGCTTTCGCCTTCCTCTTCGGCGGTGATCAACCGGGTGATCAGATCGTCGCGCGGCTCAGATCGGCGTTGGTCGATGTAGCTGCGCAGGAAGTCGGTGAACGCGGTTGCGGCGGCGGCGGCGCGGTGCTCGGTCTCGATCGTGCGGCTGGCCTGGTACATTGCCACAATGTCATGTGACCAGAGCAGCATCTGGGGCGCCATGTCCTCGGGGACGCCCAGCAGGCGGCAGATGGTGATCAGCGGCACTTGGGTGCAATAGGCGTCGAGCAGATCAAACGGCTGATCGGGAAAGTCGTCGATGAGGTGGTGACACAGTGCTTCGATGTCATCGCTGAGCGCGGTAATGGCCCGCGAGGTGAAAGCTTTGAGGATCAGTTTGCGCAGCCGGGTGTGGCGTGGGGGTTCGGCGTCCAGCAGCGAGTGCGCCTCGGTCAGCAGGAACGGCGCCAGGTGAGCCGGACCTGCAGTGGCCAGCTCGGTCGGGATCTCGCGGCCAAAGCGGCGGTCGCGCAGCAGCGCCTGCACCGCGTCATGGCTAAAGGCGGCAGGCATGTTGTACTCGGCCCAGACATGCAGTGGGGCCTTGGCGCGGTGTTCTGCGTAAAACGGGTAGGGGTTTTGCACAAAATCCGAGTCGGTGGGGGATTGGGTCACAGTGATCATGGCGGCACAGTCGCCAACCCGGCTGGTCAATGCAAGGGCAGCTTTGCTACTGTGTTGAAATGAGAGATTTTCAGGGACATCGTGGATGGATTGTGTTGGGCTTTGGCCTGGCGCTGGCGGCAATGACAGCGGCGGTGTGGTCCTATGGCTATCGGCAGGCGCTGGATGCTCTGGCGCGGCAGGGAGCGGCAGATTTGGAGCTGGCCTCGGACCGGGTCAGCACCCAGTTGCAGGTCTATCAGGAATTGGCGGTGCTGATGGCGGGGCATCCGGTGCTGGCGCAATTGAATAGTGAGGCGAAACGTCAGGCGGCGACCCGTCTGTTGCGGCAAGTGGCGGATCACACCGCAGCGCTGGATGTGTTCTATGCCGATACTTCGGGGCGAGTTTTGGCCTCTGCACAGGCGATCACCGGCCCGGACGTCTCGGATACCGACTATTTTGCCCGCGCCATGCATGGCGCCTTGGGAATTGGCCATGGGGTGTTGCAGCCGCTGAGCAGGCGCGCCTTTTTCTATGCGGCGCCGGATTTTGGCGTCGATGGCATGGTGCGGGGTGCGCTGGTGGTGGTGGCGGATGTCGAGGACGTTGAGCAGACTTGGCGCGGCTCACTGCCTGCAGTATTTTTCACTGGTCGCAATGGTGAGGTGTTCATTTCAAACCGATCCGAGCTGTTGTTCTGGCAGCGAGGCCCGGGGGAGGTCGGGTTGCATCCCAAAGATGGCAGGGCGGTTGCCTTTTCTTCGCGTCAGATTGGTGGCCACGATATCTGGCAGTTGGGGTGGGGGCCGTACCTGCCGGAGCAGGCCTTGCATCAGGCCGTGGACCTGCCGGTGATTGGCATGGTTGGAGAAATTTTGCTCGACACCACTCCGGCGCGGCGCATTGCAGCGCTTCAGGCGGCGACTTTGGCGGCGATCTGTTTCGCCTTTGGGACGATGTTGTTTTTGGCGACCGAGCGTCGGCGGACATTGGCGCTGGCCAATGTGGTGCTGGAAAGCCGGGTGGCGAAACGGACCCGGGCGTTGTCGGCCTCTAACATGCAGTTGCGTCGCGAGGTCAAGGAACGCCATGAGGCTGAGGTGGCGTTGAAACAAGCCCAGCAAGAACTGGTTCAGGCGGGCAAACTGTCGGCGCTGGGGCAGATGTCGGCGGGGATCAGTCATGAACTGAACCAACCGCTGATGGCGATCCAGCAATATGCCGACAACGGCAGTGCTTTCTTGCAGCGTGGCAAGGCCGATCGGGCTAGCGATAACCTTGGCAGGATCTCTGAGCTGGCCGCTCGGATGGCACGGATCATCAAGAACCTGCGTGCCTTTGCCCGCAACGAAAGTGAGCCCATTAGCCGAGTGGATCTGGTGCAGGTGATCAACACTGCGGTGGAACTGACCGCTGCGCGATTGCAGGCGGATCAGGTCGCGGTGGATTGGGATCCATCCAGCTATGACGCGCCGGTCTATGCTTGGGGTGGTGAAGTTCGACTGGCGCAGGTTTTTGTCAACCTGATCAACAACGCAGCAGATGCCATGCAGGATCAAAAAGACCGTCATGTCAGCATCGTGATCAACCATGGAAAACGGCTGACGGTCACAGTGAGTGATATTGGGCCGGGCATCAAAGAGCCGGAAAAGATGTTTGAGCCGTTTTATTCGACCAAGCCGGTTAGCAGTTCCGAAGGCATGGGGCTGGGCTTGTCGATCTCTTACGGGTTGGTGCAGAGCTTCGGCGGCAATATTCGCGGTGTAAATGTCGGGCGCGGCGCGGAATTCACCGTTGAACTGGATCATTGGAAAGAGGAAGACGCCGCATGACCCGCAAGGTGCTGCTTGTTGATGATGATGCGGCGGTGCGTGATGCGCTGGCGCAGACGCTGGAATTAAATGATCTGGAGGCGGTTACAGCCGCGTCCTTTGTGGTCGCCAAGGACCACATAACCCCGCAGTTTGACGGGGTGATTGTGTCGGATATCCGGATGCCGGGGCGCGATGGGTTTCATCTGCTCGACTATGCCCATGGGGTGGATGAGGAGCTGCCGGTGATCCTGCTGACCGGGGAAGGTGATATCCCGATGGCGGTGCGSGCGATGGGGCATGGGGCGTTTGATTTYCTKGAAAAACCCTGTGCTGCGKCGGATCTKYTGGCGGTKCTKGARCGGGCCTTGAAAACSCGSGCRCTGGTGTTGGAAAACCGRCGRYTRAARGTGCARYTGGAAMGYGGTGAYCCRGCYGCSMGRYTRTTGTTTGGCACKTCGCCRCMMTCRRATGARTTGCGYGCCAARGTGCGCAGYGTGGCRSCAACYGGRGYYGAAGTTCTGGTYACCGGSGCKCCGGGCAGTGGYATCCCAAAGGTGGCCGAGGTGGTGCATTTGATGTCGCCGCTGGGGCAAGGGCCGTTTGTCAAACGCCCGGGCGCTGGGCTGAGCGCGGATGGGTTTGATGAATTGTGCATCGCCGGGGCCGGCGGATCAGTGTTCATCGACGAGGTCTCGGCCCTGCCCGAGGCAACCCAATATGCGGTTTTGGATCGGTTGGAGCGCGGAACTGGCACTCGGGTGATCGCTGGATCAACTGCGGATCTGGCGGCTTTGGTCGAAGCGGGTTCTTTTAACGCTGGGTTGTTTTATCGGCTGGACGTCATGCGGGTGCGAATTCCGTCGCTGAGTGAGMGGCCCGAGGACATCCCGGTGCTGTATCGTCACTATGTGGCGCAGGCGGCGGAACAGGCGGGGATTGAGCAGCCAGAGATCAGCCCAGATCACCTAGCGGCGCTGATGGCGCAGGATTGGCCGGGCAACGCTCGATCCTTGATGTCGGCAGCGATGCGGTTTGTGCTGGGCATGCCGGAAGAGGCCGCCGAGGCCGCAGAATTGGGGTTGGCAGAACAAATGGCGCAGGTCGAGCGGTCCTTACTGATTGCGGCCTTGGGGCGGCAGAACGGTCGGGCGGCGGCGGCGGCGCAGGCGCTGAAATTGCCGCGTAAGACGTTTTACGACAAACTGGCGCGTTATGGGATCCGGCCTGAGGATTATCGACGCTAGGCGCGCGAACCGCCGAATCCCTTGGTCAGGCCAATAGCCTAGGCAGCGGGTCACCTTACAGCGCAGGTGATTCCCTATTGTTGGGCTCAAATAAAATTTGTGCGGAATTTCGCACAATCACCCCCTTGTGCTGTGCGGAAAACCGCACAGGTGACGTGAGGTCCCTTAACTGGGCCGGGGGTGGAGAGCCTTAACTGCATGAGAAACATATAAGATTTGCGTTCACCGGTGATTCCCGAATCATTTCTTGAGCCACTGTCTTCTTACCGTGATGCTATCGTCCGGAGCTCTCTGTTGGAGAGAGTCGGAGAGTAAAATATTCGGGAGGATATTATGAAATTTTTGATGACGGCAGCTGCTACGGCAATGGCCCTGAGTACAACCGCTGGCGTTGCAAGCGCCGCCTGTGACACCGGTGAGATCGTGGTGAAATTTGCCCACGTCACCAACACTGACAAACACCCCAAGGGCATCGCCGCGTCGCTGTTGGAGCAGCGCGTCAACGACGAGATGAACGGCACCATGTGCATGGAGGTCTATCCGAACTCCACCCTGTACAACGATAATAAAGTGCTGGAAGCAATGCTGCAGGGTGATGTGCAACTGGCGGCGCCCTCGCTGTCGAAGTTTGAGAAGTTCACCAAGCAGTTCCGCCTGTTTGATCTGCCGTTCATGTTCAAGAACATCGAAGCTGTGGATGCGTTCCAGGCCTCGGCTGATGGTCAGGCTATGCTGGACAGCATGCAGCGCCGTGGCCTTCAGGGGTTGGCGTTCTGGCACAATGGCATGAAGCAGATGTCGGCCAACAAGCCGCTGATCGATCCCTCGGACGCCAATGGTCTGAAGTTCCGCGTCCAGTCCAGCGACGTGCTGGTGGCGCAGATGGAAGCCATCGGTGGCTCACCGCAGAAAATGGCGTTCTCAGAAGTGTATGGCGCGCTGCAGCAGGGTGTTGTGGACGGTCAGGAAAACACCTGGTCGAACATCTACGGCAAGAAGTTCTTTGAAGTGCAGGACGGTATCACCGAAACCAACCACGGTATTATCGACTATCTGCTGGTGACCAATGTGGACTGGCTGGAAAGCCTGGACGCGCCGGTGCGCGAGCAGTTCCTGACCATTCTGGGTGAAGTCACTCAGATGCGCAACAAAGAGGCCTATGCGGTCAACGAAGCGGCCAAAGAGGCGATTGTTGCCGCTGGCGGCACCATTCGTCAGCTGGATGCAACTCAGCGTCAGCAGTGGGTCGATACCATGATGCCGGTTTGGGACAAGTTCTCGGGCGATGTAGGTCAGGACATGATCGACGCGGCACAAGCCATCAACGCAGGCCTGTAACTCAGGTTACCGTGGGGTGCGTGCGAGCACGCACCCTACACTTACGGCACCCGGATCGGGATGCCGCACCAAATAACTTCCAAAAGATGGGGACAGTGACATGTCGGGGGCAAGGTCCGGTCCGWCCGGGTTTATCAATTCAATCGAGGAAAACGTGATTGCCGGGCTGTTGGGCCTGATGACACTGATCACATTTGCCAATGTGGTGGCACGTTTTGTCTTTAACTCAAACATTCTGTGGGCGCTGGAACTGACGGTGTTCCTGTTTGCCTGGCTGGTGCTGCTGGGGGCGTCTTACGCGGTGAAAACCCACGCCCATCTGGGGGTGGACGCCATTCTGAACATGCTGGCCCCGGGCCCGCGCCGTATCATGGCGTTGGTCTCGGTGGGCTGTTGTCTGGCGTTCTCGCTGCTGCTGCTCAAGGGCACTTATGACTACTGGGCAGTGTTTGCCGATCTGCCGCCAACCTCGGGGCGCTGGTTTCCCACCGGCTTTGACCTGACCGCGCGCAGCCAGAGTTTCTATGAGGTGCAGGACGTGCCGATGGTGTCTTGGCTGGGCTGGCTGGAAGGGTTGATCAACGAGGGTGAGGCTTATGAGAAGCTGCCCAAAGTGGTGCCTTATCTGGTGTTGCCAGTGTCGATGATGCTGCTGCTGTTTCGGTTTGTGCAGACCGCAGTGGCGATCTGGCGTGGCGAGCTGGACCGGCTGGTGGCCAGTCATGAAGTAGAAGATGAGCTGGAAGCCATGCGCGCCCAGCGAGAGGAGCGCGACTGATGGACGTTGTCCTGYTATTTTCGATGGTGATTGGCTTGATGCTGATCGGAGTGCCRATTGCGGTCTCCCTTGGYCTGAGTTCAACCCTGTTCCTGTTGGTCTATTCCGACAGTTCGCTGGCATCGGTCGCGGGGACGCTGTTTGAGGCCTTTGAGGGCCATTTCACCCTGCTGGCGATTCCGTTCTTCATTCTGGCGTCCAGTTTCATGACCACGGGTGGCGTGGCGCGGCGGATCATCCGGTTCTCGATTGCCTGCGTCGGCCATCTGCCCGGCGGCTTGGCAATTGCGGGCGTGTTTGCCTGTATGATGTTTGCAGCGCTGTCTGGTTCATCGCCCGCCACCGTGGTGGCGATTGGCTCGATTGTCATCGCTGGCATGCGCGAAGTTGGTTATACCAAGGAGTTTGCCGCCGGGGTGATCTGTAACGCCGGCACGCTGGGTATTTTGATCCCGCCGTCGATTGTCATGGTGGTTTATGCCGCGTCGGTCGAAGTTTCGGTGGGGCGGATGTTCCTGGCTGGGGTGATCCCCGGGCTGTTGGCCGGCACCATGCTGATGATCACCATCTTTGTGATGGCCAAGGTCAAGAACCTGCCACAGGGCGAGTGGAAAGGTTGGGGAGAGATCGTCACCTCGGGCCGCGAGGCCGGTTGGGGATTGTTCCTGATCGTGATCATTCTGGGCGGTATCTATGGCGGTATCTTTACCCCAACCGAAGCTGCAGCCGTTGCCGCGATATATTCCTTCTTGATTGCCTGCTTTGTCTACAAAGACATGGGGCCGCTTGCCAATGGTGCGGGAGAGGCCAAGATCAGCCTGCTGAAGAAGCCTTATGCGCTGATCACTGCGTTCTTCCATCCCGATACCAAGCAGACCTTGTTTGAGGCGGGCAAACTGACGGTGACGCTGCTGTTTGTGATCGCCAACGCGCTGATCCTGAAACATGTGCTAACGGATGAACAAATCCCCCAAAGCATCGCCAATTCGATGCTGTCTTACGGGTTTGGTCCGGTGATGTTCCTGGTGATGGTCAACGTGATTCTGCTGATCGGCGGCCAGTTCATGGAGCCCTCGGGGTTGCTGGTCATTGTGGCACCCTTGGTGTTCCCAATTGCGATGGAGCTGGGCATTGATCCGATCCACCTTGGCATCATCATGGTGGTGAATATGGAGATTGGCATGATCACGCCGCCGGTGGGGTTGAACCTGTTTGTCACCTCGGGCGTGGCTGGAATGTCGATGATGGCGGTAGTGCGGGCATCCTTGCCGTTCCTGGCGGTGCTGTTCGTGTTCCTGATCCTGATCACCTATATTCCGTGGCTATCAACGGTACTGCCAAATGCGGTGATGGGGCCAGAGATCATCACCAAATAGCGGATGACAACGAAAAATCAGAAAGGGCGCCCCAAAATGTGGGCGTCTTTTTTATGTGGGGCAGGTGGGGGCTAGAACCGGAATCCGACACCGGCCAAAAGGCCCTGGGTCACCGTGTCATATTCAAAGAAAGAGGGTGTGCCGCGCGTGCCTTCCTCGTAGTCCACACCCAGAGCGCGGTACATCATGAAAAGCGAAGTGTTCTCCCAGCGGTCATAGGCAAATCCGCCCATTGCATTCCAGGTGAAATCCGACCCGACGCCAAACCCTCCGATATCGCCCTGCATCAGTATTCGCCATTTGGGCGAGAGACGCCGWTGCCACCGCAGCCCGGCAATCGGATCAGTCCAGGAGGCCCCTCGGTTGATCTGGCCGATCACGGGGCCAGTCAGAATACTTAGCTGGGTGTCGATATCCCAATGCCGCAACCCAGCGTAGATGTCGATCTGGCTGTCGTTGTCTGTAAGCCGATATGTCCCTACCGCCTCGAGCACGGATTGTTCATAATCGACCCGGACCTCGCCAATCGGACTGGTTGCACCGTTGCCAAGGTCCATGAACGAATAATCCAGCGCGAATCCGAAGCCCGATTCGTGCCGTCCTTCCAAGCGGAGCATTCCCCCGGCCTCAAAATTGTCCCAGATATCCCCCGGATCAATCGAGATATCGCCACCAACCCTACCCAGGGTTGTGGTGCCACTGATTGATGGGGCCAGTACATAAGGCGCAAAAATAAAGGCCCACTCCTCCTGTGCCGCCAATGTTTGCGGAACTATGACGATACTGATGGCCAGAGCCAGACGCGTGCGGGACATAAATTTTGCATATATCTGAATAACTTTAGCCTCCTTCATAGACCGACGATCATAAGGGGCGGTGACATTATTTCTTACCGGCCACGGTTGCTCGGTCAGGTGCGTCAGGACGTTGTTCTTCGCAACCGGGGCGGCGGTTGCCTTATTGAGGTAGCCCGGACCAGGGGGCAGGACCACAAAACAGTTTGTTTTGTGACGCGGCAGTGTTGATGGCAGATGTGAGCTGTAGTGCAAGACAGGAGCGGTTTGGTGAGCTCCAAAGGAGCAGAAATCAAAGCCTTGAAGCAATCCGGTGGCTGCGACACAGTTGCTGCAGACAGCTAAATGACACCTTTGGCATTGCCGCCTCTGGACGCCCGTTTTCAAAATCCCTATATAATCGGTCAAGTAAACACTTGAGGCCCTGTCCTGATGACCAATGCGTCCAACCCGCTAGAAGGTGCACCGCTGATTGCACCCTCCACTGTTAGCCACCCCTTGTATGAGCCGGTGGTCGAAGCCTGCCGTTCGGTTTATGACCCAGAAATCCCGGTCAATATCTACGAACTGGGGTTGATCTATACCATCGACATTAGCGAGGAGAACGACGTCAAGATCATCATGACGTTGACGGCTCCGGGGTGTCCGGTGGCCGGTGAAATGCCGGGCTGGATTGTGGACGCCATCGAGTCTGTGGCCGGGGTCAAAACTGTCGATATCGATATGACATTTGAGCCGTCCTGGGGCATGGAGATGATGTCAGACGAGGCGCGGCTGGAAYTGGGCTTTATGTAAAYYTTSAKTGGCAGSTKKRTYKYKGTMKGNCYGCNATCSGYTKMYCNMKYGMTGANNNMCGTTGAAACATGCACYTGGGATTAGTGTTTYCCCKGYATAATCTTGAACTGGGGTTGAGCCRSCCCRRCMGCAYCCTTAGATTARRGGYAGAAGGAGACATYMATGTTTGGCATTCCCGGTAARCAAGCCGTYACAATTACCCCCAAGGCMGCARYSCAGATYTCYAAGCTGATGCTGCAGGCTGGTCACGCWGGTTTGCGAATCGGCGTCAAAAAGGGYGGCTGTGCAGGCATGGAATACACCATGGAATACGTCAAACAGCCCGACCCGAATGACGAGGTGGTGGAACAGGATGGTGCCAAGGTGATGATTGCCCCTATGGCGCAGATGTTCCTGTTTGGCACCGAGATCGACTATGAGGTCTCGCTGCTTGAGGCTGGGTTCAAGTTCAACAATCCCAATGTCTCGGACGCCTGCGGCTGTGGCGAGTCGATTAGTTTCAAGGAAATGCCCAGCATTTGATCGCACGGATCAGGGTTTGTGACACAGGGCGGGGTTTCCCCGCCTTTTTGCTGTCCGGTGACTGGCCGCTGGTTTCATGCTGTCCCGATAATTGTCTTGGCGCGCGGGCAATGCTACCAAACTGCTAACCATAGTTAGGAGGTAGCAGATGCGGCAAAAGATGGCGGCAGGAAACTGGAAACTGAACGGCACCAGCGCGACACTGGTGGAATTGCAGGCGCTGGCCGAGGCCTATGGCACTGCGGGGGTGGATGTGTTGATCTGCCCACCCGCGTCGCTGCTGCACCGCGCCGCTGAGGTTGCTAAGGGCAGTGCTGTGACCCTGGGTGGGCAGGACTGCCATGCTGCTGTCTCAGGGGCGCATACCGGCGATACCAGCGCAGAGATGCTAAAGGATGCAGGCGCAACCGCTGTCATTCTGGGCCATTCCGAGCGACGCGCCGATCACTTTGAGACGGATGCCACGGTTTGTGCCAAAGCCGAGGCCGCAATGGCATCAGGGCTGATAACAATTGTGTGTTTGGGCGAAAGTCTTGAGCAGCGCGAGGCGGGCGAAACCTTGGACATTATCGGTGCCCAGCTGGCGGGGTCGGTTCCGGCTGGGGCTACGGGTGACACTCTGGTCGTTGCCTATGAGCCAATCTGGGCCATTGGTACCGGCAAGGTGCCGACGCTGGAGCAGATTGGCGAGGTGCATGCCTTTTTGCGGGCCCAGTTGATCCTGCGGTTTGGGGGTGAGATTGGTGGCGCTGTGCGTTTGCTTTATGGTGGATCGGTGAAACCCGGAAATGCTGCTGAAATCTTTGCTGTCGGTGATGTTGACGGGGCACTTGTCGGAGGCGCGAGCCTGAGGGCTGCGGATTTCTCACCCATCATTGCTGCGTTGGAAGCAGCCTGAAACCACTTGGGTCGGAGCAAACGCTCCGACCCAAGTCAGTAGTTTCCGCTCCCCTGCTGGGGTTTGTGTAAAATATCTAGTCGTTGATATCGTGATCGAAGGTTTTTACTTGCCCCTTAGGAGAGGCAAAAACGCGACGCAGAATAAGCCAGGCAACCAGCGACAGGGCAGCAAAGATCAGCAGCAGCATCGGCAAGCTTACAGACATGCCGGTGTTGAGCAGGATTAAGGCCACTGCGGCAGCGCCGATGGCAAAGCCGAGAAAGACAAACCCAGGTGCCAGCACTTCGACAATGGCCAGCAGCAGTGCTGCCGCTGCCCAAAGCCACCATGTCGACCAGATCGGGTCGGCCATTATTTTCCTCCTGTTAGCATCTTGAAGGCATTGCCAAACGCACTGATCGCGTCGGCGGGCAGAATGATGGTCTGCTTGCCTTCGCCATTGCCAAGGGTTGCCAGCGCCTCGACCTGTTTCAGGGCCACTTGGTACTGCGCAGCCTCGATGCCGTTTTCCTTGATCGCTTTGGCCACAACTTCAGTGGCATAGGCCTCGGCGTCGGCCTGGATGCGGCGCGCCTTGGCGGTTTGTTCGGCAGCGTAGAGCTCGGCGTCGGCGGCCAACTCAACCGCGCGGCGGGTGCCTTCGGCCTCGGTTACCTGGGCGCGACGAGCGCGTTCGGCGTTCAGCTGCTGCATCATGGCGTCGCGGGTGGCCTGGTCCAGGTTCACATCCAGGATCTCGGTGCGGGTCACTTCTACGCCCCAGTCGTCAACCGAATCCTCAACAGCCAACTTGATGGTGCCGATCAGCTGGTCGCGGTTGGATTGCACCTCGTCCAGATCCATTTTGCCGATTTCGGCGCGCACGATGCCGGCCACGGTGGTGGAGATGGCACCGTCAATGTCGCGGATCCGGTAAACGGTCTTTTCAGGTTCAATAATGCGGTAGAACACCGAGGTTTCGACCTGCACCAACACGTTATCCTTGGTGATCGCATCCTGGTTGGCGGAGGGGAGTTGGCGTTCCAGAATTGAAATCTTGTGGGCAACCACATCTAGAAAGGGAATAACGAAGTTGATGCCAGGGCCAAGCACTGCGTAGAGTTTGCCAAACCGTTCAACGACGAACTTCTCGGACTGCGGCACGATGCGGACGCCTTTCAGGATCACAATGATCAGGAAGATCGCTCCAAGCAGGTAAATGATGTTCTGGGAAATCAATCCAATAATCTGGTCTTCGGACATGCTGGGCCTCAATGTTTGTGTACTATGGTATACATATGGGGGCAAATCCCCTTATTTCAACCCATGTATGGGGCTTGGAGCAGGTTGTGGCAAGCCGGGATGAGACTTGCCAAACCGGCCCAGATCAGGCAAATGCGCCAAGTTACGCCCGCCCCTGCGTAGGATGAGGATATAGCGATGTCGCCGAAAGTCACATTTGATCTGCATGCCAGCGATGGCAAAGCTCGTACCGGGGTGATTTCAACACCGCGCGGTGAGATCCGAACTCCGGCCTTTATGCCGGTTGGCACGGCGGCGACGGTAAAGGCGATGATGCCGGAAAGTGTGCGTTCCACCGGGGCGGATATACTGCTGGGCAATACCTATCATTTGATGCTGCGCCCCACGGCAGAACGGATTGATCGTTTGGGGGGGCTGCACAAGTTCATGAACTGGCAGCGTCCAATTCTGACTGACAGTGGCGGATTTCAGGTGATGTCGCTGGCGGGGCTGCGCAAACTGACCGAACATGGGGTGACGTTCCAAAGTCACATTGACGGCTCCAAGCACGAGATCACCCCGGAACGGTCGATGGAGATCCAGCGGTTGTTGGGCAGCGATATCGTCATGTGTTTTGACGAATGCCCGGCCCTGCCGGCAACGGATGCCGAAGTTGCGGACAGCATGCGGATGTCGATGCGGTGGGCGGCGCGGTCGCGCGATGCCTTTGGCGACCGGCCTGGTCATGCGTTGTTTGGCATTCAGCAGGGCGGGGTGACGCAAGAGCTGCGCGCCGAAAGTGCAGAAAAATTGCGTGACATCGAATTTGATGGCTATGCGATTGGCGGTTTGGCCGTGGGCGAAGGGCAGGAGGCAATGTTCGGCGTTTTGGATTACGCGCCAGATATGCTGCCGAAGGACAAACCGAGATACTTGATGGGAGTGGGCAAGCCCGACGATATTGTTGGCGCTGTGGCCCGTGGTATTGATATGATGGATTGTGTGCTGCCCTCGCGCTCGGGCCGGACCGGGCAGGTCTATACCCGCCAGGGTGTGGTCAACATCAAGAACGCCCGTCACATCGATGACCCGCGCCCTTTGGATGAAAATTGTTCCTGTCCAGCTTGCCGTAATTATTCGCGGGCCTATCTGAGCCATGTGTTCCGTAGTAACGAGATGATCAGCGGTATGTTGCTGACCTGGCATAACTTACAGTATTTTCAGGATATAATGGCAGGCATGCGTAAGGCGATTGCCGCTGGAACATTTGCCGCGTGGCAGAGCGATTTCCACGCGGGCCGGGCGCAAGGGGATATTGAGCCTCTGTGACTCGCTAAAGTTATCGCTGGGGGGGCTTGGGGGTAAATGTGAGAGCCTCCGGCGGGAGTATTTTTAAAAAGGTGAAAATTGGGGCTCCCTTTGTTGCGGGCCAGCGTTAGGAAATTGATCACCTTGACGTCAATTGGTGCCTTGTGATCGCCCTCGGCTGAGGGCAGACTATGCGGCAACTTGACGGCTTGCGGGTTGAAACCTCGCACTGGCTGTCCCAAATTAACAGATCCAACGTGGAGACGGACCAAAGCTGCCGATAGTCGGGGCTGGATCGTCTTGCCAAAAGTTAAGGACCGAGTATGCAAGAACCTCTCAATTCTTCCTATCCTGTACTGCCGTTGCGTGACATCGTGGTGTTCCCCCACATGATCGTGCCGCTGTTTGTGGGTCGGGAAAAGTCGGTGCGCGCCTTGGAAGAGGTGATGGCCGACGACAAACAGATCTTGCTGAGCAGCCAGATTGATCCGGCCGAGGATGATCCTGAGGCCGATGGTATCTATACCGTGGGTGTGCTGGCCAATGTGCTGCAACTGCTGAAGCTGCCCGATGGCACCGTCAAGGTGCTGGTCGAAGGCCATGCTCGCGTGCGCATCACCGAGTATCTGGAAAACGATAATTTCTTCGAAGCCCGCGCYGAATATCTGATCGAGATTCCGGGCGACGTCACCACCACCGAGGCCCTGTTGCGCACCGTTGGTGATGAGTTTGAACGTTATGCCAAGGTCCGCAAGAATATCCCCGAAGAAGCCCTGGCTGCGGTGGGCGAGTCGGCAGAGCCGGCCAAACTGGGCGATCTGGTTGCCGGCCATCTTGGCATCGAAGTTGAGCAGAAGCAGGATCTGTTGGAAACCCTTTCAGTGTCCGAGCGGCTGGAGAAGGTCTATGGCCTGATGCAGGGTGAGATGTCGGTGCTGCAGGTCGAGAAGAAGATCAAGACCCGGGTCAAATCTCAGATGGAGAAGACCCAGCGCGAATATTACCTGAATGAACAGATGAAGGCCATTCAGCGCGAGCTGGGAGATGGCGACGAGGGTGAGGGTGAACTGGCCGAGCTGGAGGCCAAGATCAAGGCCACCAAGCTGAGCAAAGAGGCTTTGGAAAAGGCCGAAGGCGAGCTGAAGAAGCTGAAGAACATGTCGCCGATGTCGGCTGAAGCCACCGTTGTGCGCAACTACCTGGACTGGATGCTGTCGATCCCTTGGGGCACAAAGTCCCGGGTTAAAAAGGATCTGGCCAAAGCTCAGGAAATTCTCGACGACGATCACTTTGGCTTGGTGAAGGTCAAAGAACGCATCATTGAGTACCTTGCGGTGCAACAGCGGTCTGCCAAGTTGAAGGGACCGATCCTGTGCCTGGTCGGGCCTCCCGGCGTGGGTAAAACCAGCCTGGGCAAATCGGTGGCGCGGGCCACCGGGCGCGAGTTTATCCGTATCTCTCTGGGCGGCGTCCGTGATGAGAGCGAGATTCGCGGTCACCGCCGCACCTATATTGGCTCGATGCCTGGCAAGATCATTCAGGCGCTGAAGAAGGCCAAGACCACCAATCCGCTGATCCTGCTCGATGAGATCGACAAGATGGGCCAGGAYTTCCGTGGCGATCCGGCCAGTGCCATGCTGGAGGTGTTGGATCCAGAGCAGAACTCGACCTTTGTCGATCACTATCTGGAGGTCGARTACGACCTGTCGAACGTGATGTTCCTGACCACTGCGAACACCTACAACATGCCGGGWCCGCTGTTGGACCGGATGGAGATCATTCCRCTGTCGGGSTACACCGAGGACGAAAAGCACGAGATTGCCAAGCAGCATYTGRTRTCCAAACAGGTCAAGAACCATGGYTTGAAAGCCAAGGARTTTGARCTGRMYGAYGAGGCRCTGACCAAAATCATCCGKGTYTATACCCGTGAGGCCGGRGTGCGGAACCTRGAGCGTGAGATYGCCAAGGTGGCGCGTAAATCRCTGACCARGATCATCAAGAAAGAGRCYGAGAGCGTCACCGTGACGGCGGACAATYTGARYGATTTCCTTGGCGTSGAAAAATAYAGCTWCGGTCTGGCSGAACAGGAAGAYCARATYGGSGTGGTCACYGGGCTKGCSTATACWTCGGTKGGYGGTGAATTGCTGTCGATCGAGGCGCTGCGGCTGCCAGGCCGAGGCCGGATGAAGACCACCGGCAAGCTGGGCGACGTAATGAAAGAGTCGATTGAGGCGGCGGCGTCCTATGTGCGGTCGATCTCGCCGCAGATTGGCGTCAGACCAACTCGGTTTGATCGACTCGACATCCACGTGCACGTGCCCGAGGCGGCCACCCCCAAGGACGGCCCCAGTGCTGGCCTGGCGATGGTCACCTCTATTGTCTCGGTGCTGACCCAGATTCCGGTGCGCAAGGATATTGCGATGACGGGGGAGGTCACTCTGCGCGGGAATGCGCTGGCCATTGGGGGTCTCAAGGAAAAGCTTCTGGCCGCGTTGCGCGGTGGCATCAAGACGGTGCTGATTCCGCAGGCGAACGAAAAGGACCTGCCGGAAATTCCTGACAACGTCAAAGAGGGGCTGGAGATTATCCCAGTTTCGCATGTGTCCGAAGTGCTGAAGATTGCCCTAACCAGGGACCCTGTACCCATTGAGTGGGATGAAGAGGCCGAAGAGGAAGCTGCTGCCGCCAGAGCTGCGTTAAAGCATCCTGAAGGTGGGGCAGGGGCGATAGCCCACTGATCCTGCCTTAGGCATGCACATTCAAAGGGCGGTCCATAGGGCCGCCCTTTTGGGTTTAAAGTTAAGCAGCCGAGCGCGCCATTTTGACCTGTACCGTGGCAATGGCCACGGAGTCGGGGCTGATATTTTCGGCCCTGGCCTGGCCCAGAATCGCCTGCATGGTGAGGTCCAGCGCTATCAGTTTTTCTTCGACAAAGGCGGCGCGGTTGGAGATTTTAAGGATTTCTGTGGCGACGTTGATGATACCGCCGCCATTGGCGACAAAATCGGGTGCATAAAGAATACCCCGAGCGTGCAGATCTGCGCCGTCTTGGGAGGTGGCCAATTGGTTGTTGGCTCCACCCGCAACAATTGCCACATTGAGTCGCGGGATCGTCGTAGCATTGAGAATGCCACCGATGGCGCAGGGCGCAAAAATGTCGGCCTCGACTGAATAAATCTTGTCCGGGTCCACAGAGCGGCCACCAAAAACCGCCTCTGCTCTGGAAACCCGTGTGGCATCAGTATCAGTGATGATCAGGCTTGCCCCGGCCATGGAGAGCAGGTCACAYAGGTGCCAACCAACGTTGCCCAATCCTTGGATTGCGWCCGTCACACCAGCCAGTTCGGCGCTGCCGCAGTGGTGTTTCTGCGCGGTTCGAATGGCGTTGAAAATGCCGCGTGCGGTGATCGGCGAGGGATCGCCACTGGCAAACCTCCCTTCGGATAACCCTGCGACATAGGGGGTCGCCCTGGCCAAATGGGCCATGTCGGAGGGCGCCATTCCCATGTCCTCGGCGGTGTAATATCGCCCCTGCAGGCTGTCGATGGCGCGGCCAAAGGCGTGCAGCAGGTCCGGTGTCTTGTCGCGGCCCGGATCGCCAATAATCACCGCCTTGCCACCACCCAGCGGCAGCCCGGCGGCGGCGTTTTTATAGGTCATGCCCTCGCTCAGCCGTTTGACGTCGGTCAGCGCCGCTTGGGCACTGTCATAGCGGCGCATCCGCAACCCACCGGCCGCGGGGCCAAGGCAGGTGGAATGGACTGCAATATAGCCGTGCAGGCCGGTGGCATCGTCCTCAACGCAATAGATCTCTTCGTGGTCTTTGGATGGCACGGGTGTGAGTTTCATTCGATTGCTCCTCGATTGCCTTCTGATAAACTAGGTTGCGCGCCGATTTTCGCCAAATTTGGTAACTGGTTTTGCAATTTTTGGAGGATCTCACTAAGAAGGGTGTAAATATTAGGAAATATCCAATGGACGCCTTGGACAAAAAGATTGTCGCCGAGCTGCAGCTGAATGCCCGGCAAAAAATGGCTGACCTGTCCGAACAGGTTGGACTGTCACCAACCCCCTGTGCCCGACGGGTGGCCATGCTGGAAGAGGCCGGGGTGATCACCGGGTATTCCGCGCGGGTGGATCAGGCMAAAYTGGGGYTGCCRGTGACGATTTTTGTGACGGTAGAATTGGAACGTCAGGCCAGTGACGCAATTGGTGCGTTCGAGGCTGCAGTGCGGCAGTTTGATGAGGTAATGGAATGTTATCTGATGACCGGCAGTCGTGATATTTTGCTGCGGGTGGTGTCCCGTGATCTGACCAGTTTTGACCATTTTCTAGAGCACCAGTTGTTGCGGGTGCCGGGAATACGATCCACTCGGTCCAGTTTCACCCTGCGCACGATGATCCGACGCATCGCGCTGCCACTGGAGTAACTCAAGCGAACAGAGCAGGGGCAGTAGTCAAAGGTCGATCAGGGCGTGGCAAGGGCCGAACAGAGCTGCGGTGTGCCGCAATATGCACGTATTTTGGCAACAAATTTGCGTTAATAGGTGTTAACAGGACTGATTTTGGCTTGATTGGAGCGCAGAACTGGRAACCCGGCAGCATCACGCGTAGCCTCATGGCAGATACATAAACCACGGGGTAAACCATGGCGACGAGCACCACAAARCGCRGCAGCGCAGKCAMRAYCACACCKCGCARRAMAMCWTCYSGSKCMARSCCYAARSCWGKCNCCAACGTGGACCCTGTCGCACCTGCCACGACCGTGACGGCACCAGACCCGATCGTTGTTGGCTCTAACGCCGTGGTGACAATCCCGGAGATGCGCAAAAAGGAACTCATCGACTTGGTGGTTGAGCGGTCAGGTATCAAGAAGAAAGACGCCAAACCGGTTGTTGAGGCGATGTTGGCAGTGCTTGGTGAAGCCATCGGCGGCGGTCGTGAATTGAACCTGCAACCGCTAGGAAAACTGCGCATTAATCGCACCGAAGAGCGCAGCAACGGGCGGGTTATCATCTGCAAATTGCGGCAGAGCCTCGCTGCTAGTGAAAATTCATCTGCCGCTGATAAATCTGCCTCCGCCCCCCTTGCAGAGGACAAGGGCTGAGGCTAAGACCCTGCCTCACGGGTGATTAGCTCAGTGGTAGAGCGCTTCGTTCACATCGAAGATGTCAGGGGTTCAAATCCCTTATCACCCACCATGTATTCAATGACTTAGCCAGTATTTACAAAGTGCGCCTCGGTTCATTGAACCTAATGCACTTTAACGGGCATTCCTGATCTGGACGAAGTCCAAGATTTCAGCAGCATCTTTCAGATGATCGGGGGCGAACCTGGCATAGGTTTGGTAGGTGATCGCGACGTTTGAGTGGCCGAGGTACTGCGCCACCTTTTCCAGAGGGACGCCGTTGGATACCATGGCGACTGCGCTGGAGTGGCGGATTGTGTGCAAGGTAACATTGTCCAGCTCTGCGCGGCGGCAAGCTGCCACAAACCCTTTGCGGATGTTTTTGACCTGTCCGCTTGCATACTCGATCACATAGTCGGTTAGGGCTGCGTCGTGGGCGGTTTGCAGGGCGGCGCGGACCCCTGAGTTCATCGGCACTATGGCGCGACCTTTGCGGGTTTTGGCGTCATCCAGGCGTAGGTTGATTACGCCGCGCTGAAAATCTACCCGATCCCATGTTAGATCAAGAATTGCGCCAACGCGGCCTGCGGTGGCGAACAGTAGGTGGATGGCCAGCGCTATGTGTGGTGCCAAGGCAGCATCGATAAGCGCGGCAACGTCTTCTTTTTCCAGATACCGCTCTTTCGGCGTTGGTTTGGCCGGCCGTTCAATCTCGGGCGCGCGATCGATGATTCTTTCTTTGACTGCGAATGTCATGGTRCTGCGCAGGTGGCCYAATTCCGTATGAACWGTGCCCTGCGATTTATCTTGKGCCATRCGTTTCTCAGCATAGYKGCGGCAAAGCGCGGTAGTGATCTGATCGGGGCGATATTTTCCGAAGTGGGCCAGCACAGCCTTGCCGGTGTACTTCATGGTTTTGGCCGTGGGCTTGTCGCCGAGATCTAGCCGGTAAGCTTCCCAAATGTCAGCAACCGTTGATTTTTCACGGCGCTGGTTGAGGGTCTTGCTTCGGTAGACGTCTATTGCTTCTGGTTCTGCCTCCGCTCGGGAACGTGCCTTAAGCTGATGACGTCTTCGCGCCCCGCCTTCGCGCCAGAAAACGCAGTATCCGCCTCTAAAACGTCCGATGCTGATGTCTGGCATTGTTCAACTTCCTCAACGATTGCAGCAGGAATTCGGTATAGGCGGCCAAGGCGGAAGTGCTGCAACTTCCCCTCATTGCACTGTGTGCGGATAGTGGTAGCACTGACACCCCACCGGTGGGCAAGGGTTTCAGCTGTGAARGGCCGGAGCATTACCATCTATGCCTCTTTCTGTTCGGGGTGGGTGGCGGCAACCAGGTGGGCGCAGTTGGCGGCGGCCAGCGCTCGGGCCAGACCCGGGCAGACGCTGTTGCCGACGCAGCTGACCTGCTGGTGCTTAGTGAAAGGGTTGAACGTCCAGTCTTCGCCGTCCTGTTGCCAAACGCCTTCGATCACATAATCAGATGGGAACCCTTGGGCGTTGAATAGTTCGCGCGGGGTCAGCATCCGCATGCCGATATCGACGATCACGAATTCAGTGCCATTGATGGTGACGGTGACGAACTCGCCACCCTCCCAGACGCCTTGGATGCGCAGGAACTCGGCCACCTGGCGGGCCCGGTCGTGGTGTTCTTCCGAGAACTGAGGTGCGGCCAGCTCGGCCTGCATGTGGCCCATGCGGTCCTTGACGGTGATTGTGTGCAGTGGCTCGTCGCTGCGGGCCCCGTCGCCAGTGCCGTAATATTTGGCAATCCATGGTGTGATCAKTCCAGATTTGCCGCCGCCGCCTGCTGTCACTGTGCCAAGCGGATCGTCGATCGCGTGGCCAGTACTCTGGCCAAAGTGCCGGGCTATCAGAGGAGCAATCACGCTTTGCTGCGATCCGGTGGCGGTGAGGGTGGAAATCGGTGCGTTAATGGCGTGGCCCGGGTTGTGCCCGGCGCGGGCTTTATTGTGCTGGGCCAGAAACGGAGCGATTACCGCATTCTGGTCTTTCCTGCTGGCGGCAATCGTGTGGTGCGGCTCTGCAATGTCGCGTGACCGGCCACCATGTTGGGCATAGGTCAGAACTGGGGCGATCATACTCAGGCCGCTGGCGCTGGTGATTGTCCGCGCCGGTTTCTGAGTATCCCAGACGTTGGGCCCTCTGCCGGTGGTTTTGCTGTTTGCCACGTTCATCAGGATCGGTGCTACGATTCCGGAGTGGGTGCCTTTAGCGCAAATGGTAGGATGCGGCACATCTGCAGCTACAGATCGGCGCAAGATGTTTTTGAGGCTGATCAGGTGCGGAACCATCACGCCGAGAGGCGCTGCACCACCTGGTTTCTTGATCCAGCTGTTCGCCGTGATCGTCGCCAGTGGGTCGCGTAGATCCTGTCCAGTGGCACCAGTGTTGAACCGT
>NVUP01000028.1 GCA_002401945.1 Paracoccaceae bacterium | reverse complement strand
GTTCAACGCGATCTGGCCCGCCGCTGATCACCACATCCGGGTCGGTGGTATCGGCCAGCGTCAAGCTGGCACCCGAGGTATTGCCATTGATATCGGTCGAAGTCACGGTCACGTCGCCGCTGGGTTGCGCCGTGGGTGAGGTCACCGAGAAGCTGCCCGTTCCGGCCGCGGCCGAAAGCACCGAGACGCTGCCCAAGGGGGCCATCGCGCTGGGTGCCCCACCCGAGGCAACCGTCGTCGCGGTTGTCAGATCCGGGAAGGTAACAGTCACCGTCGCGCCCGGCTCTGTGGTGCCGCTCACGGTCAGGGTTTTGTCAGAATTGACCTCAACATCGGCAATCACCGGCGCAGGCGGCGCTGTCACATCGCTCACCGTCACGGTAAAACTCACCTGCACCGCATCATTACCCGCAGTATCCGAGGCATCCATGGTCACAGTGGTCTCACCAAGCGGAAAGTCATAAACGCCGCTTAGAGTGGTAGAGCCAACCATGTAGGAGATGCTCAAGCCGCTATCCACATTATCGCTGACAGAGCCCAGAGCAGTCACATCCAAGGCGGCCGTCGCCGCTGCAGTATCAGTGTTTGCCGTCTGGGCAGCGGGTGCGGTCAGCACCGGAACCTCGGCATCACTCACCGTCACGGTGAAACTCACCTGCACGCATCATTGCCCGCAGTGTCTGTGGCATCCATGGTCACGGTGGTCTCACCCAGCGGGAAATCATAAGCGCCGCTTAGAGTCGTAGAGCCAACCTTATAAATGATGCTCAAGCCACTATCCACATTGTCACTGACTGAGCCAAGGCCAGTCACATCGAGTGAGGCGGTCGTCAAACTGGCATCAGGGTCTGCAGTCTGATCCGCAGGTGCGGTCAGCACCGGAATCTCTGAGTCAGCCACGGTCACAGTGAAACTCACCTGCACCGCATCTTTGCCCGCAGTATCCGAGGCATCCATGGTCACGGTGGTCTCACCCAGCGGGAAGTCATAAGCGCCGGTCAGCGTGGTGGTGCCAATCTTGTAGGTAATGGACAGGCTGCTATCTACATCGTCGCTGACTGAGCCACGATTGGTTACATCCAGTGAGGCGATGCTCACCCCAGTATCGGTGGGATGGCTAACGGCAGAGGGCGCAGTCAAAACCGGAGGACTGAAATCTCCGGAAAAAAAAACTATGTCCATCTGTGTTAAATGTATGGGCACCGGCGCCTAGATGACTGGTGGCTGTGGCCAGAGTGAACGAAAACCCTATATAAGTGTCACTTGCAAATGTACCATCAGGGCCATCCTGCGTCAGTCCTGAAATATTGCTCTCGGGTGTCCTAAGGCAACTGGCCAAATTGCTTACCGTTATTGAGTTACCAGTAGATAGGCTATTAAAATTGAAGTAATGTCCCCCAGCCCTGAAAACATCCAAGACGTCCAAGTTGAAAAATTCCACATACGCGTGTTCTTCACTACTGTCGATAGTAGCGTAATAGCTGCAGCTATCGCCGATATTCATGCTGTGAGTCGCATCATCGGCAGCCGTAAATCCCAACCCAACTGTTGGGGCCATGCAGGATAACGCCAGCAGCCCTGCTCGAATAAATGAATTTTTTTGCATAAATAGATCCTTACCCCTCGGGGCCACGAAAATGCGCTCCATTGACCCTTAAGGACCGCAGGTTGCCAACTCGTGAATAAGTAAACTAATTATCGAGCGGTAATCAGGCGCGGTTTCGGTGCCCATTCATTGGCAGAGGCCCACATCACCGCACAGAGGCTCACTGCAACCAAGGTCGCCGCGAAGATCGTGAATGACCCGAACTATTATGGCCGCCGCGCAACAACCATCATGGATACCAGTCGACCCTCTTGATTTGACTGAATTGCGTTCTGAATTCTTGTGGGCATATTGTCGCCCATTGCTGGCGCYCCCCTGATTGTCCCCAGCTGCGGCGCTCCGCCCGGTTTTGAACTTGCCATCGATGCCTTGTCTTCGATTTCAACAAATCCTGCAGACGACAATATGTCTGTGATTTTTTGCGGGGTTTCCAGAAAACTAACATCCGGGGTGCGCGCCCATGGCAGCGGATAGATGGGAGGCGCGTTCGGGCCATCCGCAAGATGGCTGAACGTGTATATACCACTCGGTTTGAGAACACGAAATGCTTCGCTAAACATTGTGACTTTGTCCGCGACATTCATTGATACATTCTGACATAAAACCACGTCAGAGCTGTGATCTGCATAAGGAAGTTCCGTAACGCTTCCGACTTTCACAGTGATTTTTTCACCRAGACCAACCTTTTCGATTAACTGGCGGGCAACCTCAACAAATTCCGGAGTGAGGTCGATTGCTTCAACTGTACATCCATAGCTGTCTGCCAAGTATCGGCTCGGTCCGCCGATACCGCAACCAGCGTCAAGAACGTGGCAGCCTTGTGGTATCTCGGCAAGCTCGGCTTGAACCACAGTGGTTTCGAGCCCTCCACCATGTAGGTGATCAAGTTTGCTCAGAGCCGCAATTGTCAGATTGTTCGGGTCGTGACCTGCACTTGCTAGCGCGTCGAGAATGCGCTCCATCAGGTTGTTACGAGTATAGTGTTCGATGACCGGTTTATTCTCAGTTTCCATAGGAGCCTCCGGTTCAGGGTAAGCGCCACGCTAACAATTCCGCCACTTTTCGGCAAATGTGCATTACTCCAAACACAACCGCAGAAGCGTGTAACTGGCTCTAATCAGTTTTTCGCTGTGTTAGTCATCAACGGCCACTAATGGGCCGTTCGCCACATTTGTGGGCGAGTGAAGTGGCCCAATTGCTATTTCGACACGAAGGGCGGGTTATGGACGTTCGCTGCGTTTGCATCAACGTCAGCACTGCGCCGCAGATTACGACCTTTGCAAATTTCAGGAACGGCCCGGTCCTGCGGTTAAAAGGCGCCAATTGTCTTGCACTGCAGTGCTCAGAAATCCAACGTTCGCGCTGGTTGCAGCATGTCGCGCTAACGGTGTCGGCAGCGCGCGAATTCTTGTCATCACTAAATGAATTGGGCTGCCCGGACGGGGAGCAAAAGCCAATGTCTTTGAGGAAGGGCCTTTACGCAAACAGGATCGCCCTTCCTCCTTCAATATGGGTGAATTAGGCAGCCGTGATCTGACGGGCTTTCTCGACCAGAACTTCTGCCTGGCGGATTGAGGCATAGTCGATCAACCGACCGTCCAAAGACACCGCTCCTTGGCCCGCGGCTTCGGCTTCGGCCATGGCTTCAAGGATGCGCGCGGCCTTGGTGATTTCTGCGTCGGAGGGTGACATCACCTCGTTGGCCAGTGCTATTTGACTGGGATGGATCGCCCATTTACCTTCGCAGCCCAAAACGGCTGCACGTTTGGCGGCAGCGCGATAGCCATCAGCGTCCTGAAAATCACCAAATGGTCCGTCGATGGGGCGTAGCCCGTTTGCGCGCGCTGCAACAATCATGCGGGCCAGCGCATAATGCCACATGTCGCCCCAATGAACGTCACGACCACCGTCGGCGGCAGGATCGGTCAACACAGAATAATCGGGATTTACGCCGCCGATGATGGTGGTCCGGGCACGGGTGCTGGCCGCATAGTCCGCCACGCCAAAATGCAGGCTTTCGTTGCGCTTGGACGCGGCAGCGATCTCGTGCACATTCTGCATGCCAAGCGCAGTTTCGATGATGTGCTCAAAGCCAATCCGTTTCTTGAGGCCCTTGGCATCCTCAATCTGGGTGACGAGCATATCCAGCGCATAGACGYCAGAGGCGGTTCCCACCTTTGGGATCATAATCAGGTCCAAACGCTTGCCCGCCTGTTCCACCACGTCCACCACATCACGGTACATATAATGTGTATCCAGCCCGTTGATGCGAACCGACATTGTCTTGGTGCCCCAATCGATGTCGTTCAACGCTTGGATGATGTTTTTACGGGCCCGTTCCTTCTCGTCAGGTGCCACGGCATCTTCCAGGTCAAGGAAGATCACGTCCACTTCAGATTGCGCCGCCTTTTCAAACATTTGCGGTTGGCTGCCTGGAATGGCCAATTCACTGCGGTTTAGGCGCGCGGGGGCCTGTTCGATGGGAAAAAAGCTCATTGTTTTGCKTCCTTTGAGGGCTAGTAAGTCWGAATTTGAGTGCAGGTTGMAGGCCCYGCGCCACTGTTGYGGTGCAGGWGAMGTCTTTAAACAGGTTTGGAAATATGGCTCAGATCACGCGGTCACGCGGATCATGACCGTCAAAGAAGTCACTGAGATTATCCAGAACTCTGAACCCCATGGCCTCGCGCGCCTCGCGGGTGGCGCTGCCCAAATGTGGCAGCATCACCAGATTATCGCACTGGGACAGCACCGGGTTGATTCGGGGTTCGCCGTCATAAACATCCAGTGCCGCGCCGCCGATCAGGTCAAACATCAGTGCTTGCGACAGAGCAAATTCATCGACCACCTCGCCACGTGATGTATTGATCAAAAATGCATCCGGTTTCATCAGATCCAGACGACGCGAACTGATCAAATGCCGGTTTTCCGGGCCTCCGGGGCAATGCAGCGACACAAAATCGCACTTGGGCAGCAGGTCTTCGAGGCCGTTGACCTGGGTGGCGCCGTTTTTGGCCAAGACCTTGGGCGCGACTGGGCTTCTGCTATAGACTAGGATCTCCATGCCAAACCCGTGGTGGGCCCGCCGGGCCATTTCCTGGCCAATGCGCCCATAGCCAATGATGCCAAGCGTCTTGCCGCTGACCTTGGTGCCAACCAGATGGGTCGGACGCCAGCCGGTCCAACTGCCGGCGCGCAACTCGCGTTCACCATCGCCTGCACGCCGGGCGACCATCAACAAAAGCGTCATCGCCAGATCAGCCGTGCATTCCGACAGCACATCGGGAGTGTTGGTGACGGTGATGCCCAATTTGCGTGCCGTAGGTTCGCAGATGTGGTTGTAGCCGACGCCATAGTTGGCAATAATTCGGGCCTGTGCCGAGGGCACGTCCAGCACCTCGGCAGTCAGCCTGTCGGTCACAGTTGGCAACACCGCATCATAGTTTTTCAGCGCGGATTGGATCTCCGCTGGGGACAACGGTTTGTCCTCGGTGTTGAGTACCACATTGTAATTCTCTATCAACTGCGCCTCAACGGCAGCAGGCCAACGACGGGTTACAAAGACAGATGGCTTGACCATTACGCAGCCCTTTTCAGAACGCGGGCAATGGTCTCGCCGATCACCGCCGGGTTTTCCGCGACAGTGACACCGGCCGCAGACAGGATTTCTACTTTTTCCGAGGCGGATTCACCAAACGCCGAAATAATTGCACCCGCGTGACCCATGGTTCGCCCCTTGGGGGCGGTCAGACCTGCGACATAGGCCACCACTGGTTTGGAAATGTGATTGCGGATATATTCTGCCGCCTCTGCCTCTTGCGGGCCGCCAATCTCACCAATCATGGAAATGACATGGGTGTCTGTGTCCTGTTCGAACTGCTGCAGGATATCTTTGAACGACGAGCCGTTGATTGGGTCACCGCCGATGCCGACGCTGGTCGAGATCCCAATGCCGAGCTCCTTGAGCTGCGCCGCTGCCTCGTACCCCAGCGTGCCTGAACGGCCAATGATGCCGACATTGCCAGGTAGGTAGATGCGGCTGGGCATAATCCCCAAAAGAGCTTTGCCCGGGCTGATGGTCCCCGCGCAGTTCGGGCCGGTCAGCACCATGCGCTTATCCTTGGGATAGCGGTACATGTAGCGCTTAACCAGGATCATGTCCTGCGCCGGGATGCCATCTGTGATGCAGACGCAATATCCAATGCCCGCATCGGCGGCTTCCATGATCGAGTCTGCAGCAAAAGGCGGCGGCACAAACACCAGGCTCGCTTCTGCAGCGGTGGCCTCGACGGCCTGTTTCATAGTGTCAAAGACCGGCACGCCCTCGACGCTTTCGCCCCCTTTGCCGGGCACCACGCCGCCCACCACATTGGTGCCGTATTCCAGCATGTCCTTGGTGTGGAACCGGGCCATACGCCCTGTGATGCCTTGAACAACGACGCGGGTATCACGATCAAGAAAAATGCTCATTGCATGGCCCTCATCTTGGTGGCTTGAATTACATCGTTTTGCCAGGCGCCAACAGCGCGTTCAGCAGCCTCCATCAAGGTGGTAGCGCGGATRATYGGCARGCCRGATTTGGCRAGRATTTTCTGMCCYTCTTCGACATTGGTGCCCGCCAGACGCACMACCACCGGAATGTCGAYYTGCAACTCRCGCAGYGCCTGTACCACSCCCTCGGCGATCCAGTCACAGCGGTTGATRCCMGCAAAGATRTTGACCAGAACCGCCTGCACATTCTTGTCCGACAGCACCAGACGGAAGGCCTTGGCCACCCGTTCGGGCGAGGCCCCACCGCCGATGTCGAGGAAATTTGCAGGCTCCCCTCCAGCCAGCTTGATGGTGTCCATCGTCGCCATTGCCAGACCGGCACCATTCACGATGCAGCCAATATTGCCGTCCAGACCAACATAAGATAGTCCCCGGTCGGCGGCCCGGCTTTCGCGCGGGTCTTCCTGGCTCTTGTCGCGCAGTTCGGCGATCTGCGGGTGCCTAAACAGGGCGTTGTCGTCAAAGCTCATCTTGGCATCCAGCGCCAGCACCCGATTGTCACTGGTGATCACCAGCGGGTTGATTTCTACCATGGTGGCGTCGAATTCACGAAAGGCCGCGTAGCACCCCTTCAGCGTCCGGACCATGTGCTGAATCAGGCCGGGTTCTAGGCCCAATTTGAACGCGATTTCACGGGCCTGAAACTCTTGCAGACCAACCGCTGGTTCCACTGTCGAACGAATAATGCTCTCGGGCTTTTCGGTCGAAATTTCTTCGATCTCCATGCCGCCCTCAGAGGAAGCAACAATCATTATCCGTTGGCTGGAGCGGTCCAGCACAAACCCCAGATAGATCTCGCGGTCAATTTGCACGGCTGTTTCCACGTAAACGCGGTAGACGCCCTTGCCTTCGGGGCCAGTCTGATGAGTGACCAGCTTGCGCCCGAACAAGTTGTCGCAGGCGTCATAGATTTCACTTTCGCTATGGCACAGCTTGACGCCACCAACCTTGCCCCGGCCACCTGCGTGCACCTGGGCTTTGACGATCCATTTGTTGCCTCCCAGTTCGCGAGCACGATAAGCGGCTTGCTCCGGGCTGTAGGCCAGGGCGCCGGAAGGCACCTCGACACCGAACTTAGACAAAAGTTCCTTGGCCTGATATTCGTGGATATCCATGTGCTTCTCCCTATTGAGCGGCGATTGCGGGGATGAAGTGACTGTCGAGAACATCGTCAATCGCGGTCTGATCCACATCCGCCCCCATGGCGCGCATGGCATCGCCAAAGCGCCGCACAATCTCGCGGATAGCGGTTGCGTTTAGCTGATTCAGGATGCCGATACGCACCTGTACCGGGGCCGACAGGGTGGGCCAGATGCCAAAGCCGTCGGCGCGRCAGTTCTGCACCAGTTCCATTTCGCGRCCTGCCAGATCGCCGGGTAGGTTCAGCACCACTAGGCTGGTCATGTTTGAGGTAACTTCGCAGCCCATCGCCGTCACCGCCTCGCGCAATGCAGCCTCGTGGATACGATARGACTCGGCCCGTTTTGCCAGYGTGTCCTGCAGCGTMAGGCGYAACGATTCATGAAAAGCCGCGACCGCATAGCCCGAATGCGTGCGGTGGTAGGTGCCCTTTTCCACGTCCTGATTGTCGACTATGCCCCAGTGGCGCGCTTCAAAAATCGGGTTGTGCACATAGGTGTATGCTCCGGTCGCTCTCAGTGAGTCGATATAGGCATCGGTAAAGCTGACGGGGGCATAGGTCAGCGGCAGGCAGCACAGGCCTTTTTGCGGGCAGGACGCCCAACCGGCGATACCAGGAAAATCATCAATCGCGAAATCCTGAACCCCCAGCGATGAAACTGCATCAATCAGCCCCATCGCGCCGTGGCGCTCACATGCATCCGAGAACCCGCGCAGATCATTGATCCGGCCTGAACCGGTTTCCCAATGCGCCATGAAGGCCCATTTTGGTTTGTGTTTGGTCAGGGCGGATTCAACCATTTCACCCGTCACCGACTGGCCATGTGGGACAGTGATCACTGTCACGCTTTTGGCTTGCGGATCCAGCGGGGTGGCAGCGTGCTCGACCGGGGTGGCCGCCTTGATCCGCAGGGTTAGTGCGTCGATGCCGGAAAAGGTGCCATTGGAAAAGGCGACCACCCTGTCACCCGGCATCACGGCGGCGAACATCGTGTCCACCCCGCTCCAGCCAGTGCCAGCAACTGCAAAAGTATAGGTGTTTCGCGTGCCCCAGATCTGACGCAGCATGTGCTTGCATTCAATCATGCCGCGCAACACGTCGCCCTGCATGTGGTCGGCCACACCAGAGCTGGCAAAAGCCTGCAACACTCGTGCATCGGTGTTGCCCGGGCCGGGACCCGCGGCAAGCGTCTCAGGGATCTCGAGCGGCGGAAAGATCTGGATTGTCATGGGTGACGTCCTCGGCTGGGGGAGACCATTTGTTCCCCTGTGTCTTGTTGCCGCTCAGCAAAGCCGATGTTTGCCCATTGGCACAACGTAACTTACTACTGTTATTGGGTATCTAATTGGATAGGTGAATCCCTACCTAAAAGTGTAAGAATACCAATGCATACCGTGACTTCGCCCACCTGAATGGGTAGTTTATCCGTAATTCGGAGGCGAAAACAAATGAATGAGACGCTCCAGGCATCAATTAAAATTATGGTAGCGGACAGCAATCCGCTGGTTCTGTCTGCCATGTCTGAAATTTTTGAACGCGACCGGCGATTTTCTCTGGTGGCGACATCGGCCACCGCCGAAGGATTCCTGGGCACCGTAATGCGGGTGCCGGTTCAGGTTGGTGTGATTGATTGGAATTTGCCAGTTTTGGGGGCAGCCAAGCTAATAGAAGTGCTGCGAGAACATGAAAGCGCACCTCGTCTTGTGGTTTATGGTGATGCGGTCGGCGATGCTCCCCGATTGGCCATGCAGGCGGGCGCAGCTGGGTTCGCACCTCGGTCCGGCGAGGTCAACGCCCTATTGGACATCTGTGCCGAAGTGGCGGCAGGCAAGATGGTTTTTCCTTTCATTGATGTTCGCAAGATGCAGCAAGATCCGATTCACAGCCTGTCCAGAAAGGAACGTGCAATCCTTGAATCCCTGTCCAAGGGAATGTCCAATCGTGAGCTTGCAATAGCGCTGCAAATCTCGACCAACACGGTCAAGTTTCACCTATCCAACATCTACGAAAAACTCTCTGTCAGAAACCGGACGCAAGCGATCGCCTACTATTATTCTTTGCAACTTTCGAGTGGTAAGGGTGAGGCGTAATGGACTTATAAAGCCACCGGAAAGGAATGGTGTTTGGTCGTAGTTTTTTTCAAATCTGTTTCTAACCCAACGAAAAAATCCTCCCGCAGTCCTGTTGCCTGCGACATAAAACCAGTGAGATCTTTTGGACGTCGGGTCCTTGGGAACCACCTTGGAGCTTTGCAATTGCAGCGAAGGACCACAAACCGCCGATTTTGTGGAAAAACTCCGTGCTGCGCGTCCAGAACGTTCTGGACTTGAACTCGGCGCGAGCACCTTTCTTATCAGGCTTTGCGCGTTTGCTGCGTGGGCAGGAAAGGTCTTGGCTAGTTTGCGGAGGTTTTGGGCGGTTGCAGCGAGTAAAAATTTGTCATTTTCGCCGCATGGTCCACGTAATCGAAGCCGTCCCAGTTCGAGGATGGGCTCACTCAGGCCCAGCTTGGCGCGAACTTCCGACGGGTCCAAAGGCTAGCCTGCACCCAAGGGACAGCGGCATCTGTCCAGGCCTTCAGCTGCCTTTCAAACCCTGACCAGAATACCTCTTGGCAAAACTGAAATTACCGACACGACCAACGCTAAGGGAAAACGAATCTCCGGCTCAAAGTGTCCACACTCGAAGGGCTTTTTCAGATCAGGTCACATCCAAATGGAGGGCGGTGGGGCACAATCAACTCTTCGTAAAATCACCCTCTATCCAGCCACCAATTTCCATGGTAGCGCGGTTTTGTGTTACGTGCGCTGAAAGATAACTGGGCCCTGTTCCTGGGCATTCTGTTGCTTATGATCTCAAACGGTCTTTTGGCAACATTGCTAACTATTCGCGGTATCGCGCTGGGGTTTTCTGAGGTCACAATTGGCGTCATGCAGGCCGGCTATCCGCTGGGAGCTTTGCTGGGGGCCGTGGTYRMMYYCRRGCWGSWSGAGANAAGYKSKKYWKMYMYKRTYGTYCGRWSCCMKGSSRWCCYWGWSWTMSRKSTSSSYWMKYGWKYRTCKTTTGACNNMYRRKYSKRKGRGSTGKMSCRYSAKGCKKKKWYWKGCCGGGTTTTGTTATCCAGGGCTCTATGTGATTTCTGAAAGCTGGCTGAATGCCAAGGCTGAAAACTGGTATCGGGCGAGCCTGTTGTCGATCTATTTTGTGGTGATATCGGCAGGGGCATCGATTGGGGCGGCGATGGCTGGGATTGAAGATACAAACGGTGTCATGCTGTTTGGCATCACTTCAATTCTGATTTCGGTTTCTCTAGTGCCGATACTGATCTCGAACAATCGTGCACCGGAATATTCGGCACCCGAACGGCTGCCCCTTGTGAAACTGCTGCGGATATCGCCATTGGCCATTTACGGCGCGGTTCTGAATGGGGTTCTTTCTTCCGGGATTTTTATTTCGTTACCGCTTTATGGGTTGGCGCTTGGGATGAATGCGGTAGGGGCCACGTCGCTGTTGGTGATGGCGACACTGGCAGGGGCGGTGTTCCAGTTCCCGATTGGCTGGTTATCTGATCGGGTGGATCGGCGATTGGTCGTTGCCGGGGTTTCCGCGGTAGCAGCCGTGGTTGCACTGGGACTGGCGAGCGGGATGTTCGCCGGGCATTTGCATCTGGCGATCGGGCTGATGGCGGGAATGTTGCTGCCAGTCTATTCGATATGTGTGGCGCATGCGAATGATCATCTGACACCTAAGCAGATTGTGCCAGCCAGCGGGACAATGGTGTTGGCTATCAATGTAGGCATTCTTATCGGGTCATTGAGCGGGCCGACAATTATCGGGCTGACGGGCCCCGCCGGGCTGATGATGTTCTTTGCTGTTGTCAGTGGCTTGACCGTTCTTGTGGCTTTGTTCCGAGTGGCCCGCGCGGATCCACCGGCAGAAACTGGCGTGGCTCAGGCTCTTTCGCCGCAAGGCGTTCAGATGGCAGGCGAATTGCATCCCGAAGCCGAGTGGCCGAAGGAACGCAACCGGTGAGCTGGGTAATGATCCACCACTCTACATAACAAACATAACGACTACGTGGATGAATTCTGCCCATTTTCCAAGGTCAGGTATATGTTGCGCTACGGTCGTTGATGCTGTGATGGCATCTCTTCACGCCTGTGTCTGCGGAGAGCTCAGATTTTCGGCGCGGTCAAGTTGCGCAGCAGATATTGCCGGCTTCATCCATCGCCTGACAGGGCATGTTTCCATGCCTGAAAAGGGACAAAACTCGTCCGCTGAGGACAATCTCGTTAGGATTTGGGAGGGGCATGCCGTGCCTCCCACCTGATCCTGCCGGAATTCAGTGCCGTCTATATGAGTTGGATGTGATCCACTCCGTCGAGCAAAATTTAGAGCTGATGTGTCAGGCTTTCCAACTGCGCCTGGGAGAGCGAAACTTGGACGCAGTCGACGGGGATCTYCCTGAAAGACAGGTCGAATGCTGTTGCGAGGCTGCCGGTCCCTTGGTTTCCACGCTTCACTGGTATCCTAGACATTAGGGCCGCGATCCCCGGACGCATCCAGATGAGGTTAGCGAATTCTGCGCCGCGTACACCGATCACCGTGCGGGAACGATTGCAGGCCATCATCTGATCGGCAAGGCTTAGTACACCGAGGTCCAGAAGTTTTGCACCTAGGCCTTGGCCCCACTCGGCGCACTGTCGGCTGATGATGTGTGGAGGATGCCATGCAGGTTACGGACGTTCTCCTGTCACTCGGCAATACACATGTGGCAAGGGCCGAAACTGTCGCGCTGGACGGAGAAAAGTTCGCGCGCCTCACTTAACCGGCGGCCCCAAAAGTCATCGTCCCTATGGATGTGGAATCGGTTCTTCCAATTTCAGGGAACCAATTTTGCAGCGTTTGATGAAAATTGTTTCTGACCTTCCTTTAAAAACAGAAGTATAATTATTTTTAATGAAGGCTTCCACCTCTGGGTAATTATTTGCAAACATGAGATCGTCTCGACCATCAACCTTAGCTCTTGAAATGATTGCCACTGGCGGATCCGAGTGGATGATTTGTTTTAGCATTGTATCGCGGGCTTGTTGCGAGGCTGGATAGACAGGAAACGTATCGTAAACCGCTGTGCCGCGATTAAGAAGGGCAAGGAAGCCCGGTATGTTCGGCACTGAAAGAATCCGATCAGAAGAGGTGGAATGAGAACATATTATGTCGTGAATTTTTTGTAGCTGGTCGGCGTCGTGTTGGGTGAGAAGGAACTTGTCAGACCCGATTTCAAATAGTGTTTCTGTTGGATGTTTTGCTAAGGGGCCAAAGATGAATATGTGTTCGCGAAACAAGAGCAACACACTAGATCCAAACAGAATAACGACAACCGCGACAGCCCCGTAAACGCCGAACACCACTTGACTTGAAGCGGCGGCAAAGATCACAAACGGATGAAATACCTGATATAAATGAGATAAGTCAGCCCTGGACAGCACATGATGGAAGTACACAAGCCCAGTACAGGCAGAGGCAAGAACCAGATTGGTTGCACTCGTGTCTAAGAGACCTAGTGCTCTGACGTTACCACCAATTGCCGCTACGTAAACGACTGGAAGCAGCGTGAAAATAAATCGCAAGACAAACCGTTTGACGTTACCATAACGCTTTAGCTGCGGCACATCGGTGGCCCACAACCATGGTTTGGGCAATGCTAGGTTAGAGGCTCCCCGCCGCAGAATGGCGAAAACCTTTTTGTCGAGATAACATCCTAGAAACCTTGGGGTTATCGCCGCAGCCAAGATCAACCCTAAGCACGCAGCAAGAAAACCTAATGCAAATTGCGGCGCAGCACTCAGTAAGTGCTCGGAATTTGCCAATGACCCGGCCAACAGAACAAGAACCGCAGATGCGCCAAAATAGATTGCAATGTTAAGACCAAATGCTGCGGCGACGCCACCGAGCGCCCCCAGTAGTGGAGGGTATCCAACGCCAGACAGGAGCGCATACATCACGGCGCAACAAACGATGCTGAAAAACACCTCGATCTGCTTGTGTATCGGTCGCATCCAGATCAACGATAGGCAGGCAGTCACCGAAGCAAGCAACGCATTTTCTGTGGCATGCTCGACCAATAGGACAATCAGAAAAATAGAGCCCAAAGAAACGACGGTCATCGCGATCCGCACAGTAATAAAGCCAGGACCGATCAAACGAAACCATAAAGCGCACCAATAATAACGCGCGGGATCGTAACCGCGAAAGTCGCGTATAGGAACTTCGCCTCGCAATACCGCTTGCGTTCCATAGACTAGATAACCTTCGTCACCCAGATTGATCCCGCGTCGAATGTTGCGCAAGGTCGCAAAAACAAGCAGTAAAATGGGTAGGCTCAGCGCTATGACGGTGCTTGTCAATTGACTAGCCCTCTTTTGACGATAGCCGTGCTTTGACCATCTGAAATGCAGATATCGGGCGCAAAGGAGCGATTTTATCGTAAGCGGTTTCGAATTTCTCACCCAGAGCCGTGTTTCGTATCGCAGGCGGCAATATGCCGTACCGATTGAATTCCACATCCTTGAACCCGGCGTTATGCAAACAGCGGGTCGTTTTTCCGGGTGTTAGGTTCAGAATGCCTTTTTCAGCTTTCCACGACATTGTCGGGGCCAATGTTACCTGAATGTAAAACAAGGCACACCAAGGGTTTGGTTCCAAAAATACCACTTGCCCGTTTGGCTTCAGCAGAGGGGCGATATGGGACATAGCCTGTTGCAAATCAAAGAGATGGTGCAGCATGAAAAATCCGACCACATGGTCGTATTGCCCGTTCAAATTTGTGTTAGGCTCAAGAATATCACCACAGAAAGTTTTGATTTTACTATCATCACCGGCCTGGGCGCGCAGCTCTTCCAGCAACTTTGGTGACAGGTCAAACCCGTCCACCTCAATCCCACGTTGGCTAAGCGGGATGGTAAATTTCCCCATGCCGCAACCAATATCCAGAACGCGATCGCCCGGCTTTACACCGGAAAAGGCGATCATATGATCAATGTGGTTCATCACATAGGGCGTTTGACAGGCCAGCATACGATGGTTTTCAGCGCGGTCCCTGTCTTCATAATAGGACCTCTGTGTTGCGTTGTGGCGAGCCTGTTTGGCACTATCGTTTGGCATTGAGAAGTCTTTCTTGTAGCACAGCTGTTATGTTTGAAACTCCGGTCTTCCAGCGCATACTACTGCTATAGGACGACCGGCCCACCTGGCGCATCGAGCGTTCGACAGGCAGGGCGGATATGCGATAGTCGCCACAACCGATCAGACCAGCAAGATAGAACCTTTGGTTCTTTTTGGCGGCCAACTGCGCCGCGACACCGCCACGTATTGCAACAAAGCAACCTGCACCTTTAGGCAGTGCAGTCAAATGTCCTATTAGATAGCGAAACACAGTGCCGGACAGCATACGCGCGCGCGATTGGTAACGCCCCGAGCGAGTGGCAAAAACGGCATCATACGGACCGTCAGCCAAGGCCAAAAGCAATTTTGGAATAGCGCTTGGCGGGTCCTGAAGATCGGCGTCCATTACCACGACGGCATCACCGCGACACAGCGCCAGACCCTTTCGAATGCTGGCCTGTTGTCCCAAATTTTTCGGATTGGCCAAAACCTGAACGGTGGGGTCAGCGCCTGCAATCTGTTCAAGCACGCCAAGCGATCCATCGGTGCTGGCATCATCGACGAAAACAAACTCACATTTGTCGACCATGTTGCTCAATGCTTCGGTAACCTCGTGCATAAGCTGCTGCAAAGTCTCTTCGTTGTTCATCACCGGAACCATGATGTTGACCCGATCAAACACTGGCATCACACATCTCAGCAGCGATAGTGGCCCCGAGCCCTTGATCCAGGTCGGTTCTGGCCGACCAGCCGGGCAGTGATGCCGAGGTGTTTTCCGGCAGTTCCCAATTGGGCCGATCCCATGCGCGCGCGGAGAACGCGTCTGGCGTCATGCGGATTGACTTGCCCATGAGCTGGCCAATCCGAAGGATCACCTCATGGTTGGAATATTGCGTCTCAGAGGTGGTCATGTACACCGTATCCGGGTCTGCGGGCAGGTTCAAAACCTGCAAACAAGCGTCGACAATATCAAGAACATAGACAAAGCGTTTTCGGATATTGGCCCCTGTGGCTGGCATCTCTATGCCGGTTGCCGCCGCGCGAATAGCGGTGGGAATAAGTTTATGCGCTCCATGGAGGGGGCCATAAACGTAGTGTGTCCGCAACGCTGAGAAGGGGACTTTGACCTGAATCGACGCGGCCTGCATCGCCTGCATTGCCCGCGCCTTGGCAACGCCATGTGGTCCGATAGGCAAACCAGAGATTGGGTCGGGAATTTCCAGCGAAGAGCCGATGGTGACAAAACGCTGCAATCTTGGCGAGGCTGCGGCCTGCATAAGAGCGACACCGGTAGTCGCGCTCCAATTTGGGGTCGAGATCAGTTTTGCCTCGTTACGTTCAGCGGCCAGATGAAAGATAAAGCCTGGCTTAAAACGATTCAAAATTTCGGCATAACTATGAGTATCCCCAATATTTACCGCTACCGAACAATGATCGACGCCAAGAGCTTTTAGCCGCGTGTTCCCGCGCCCGGCTTGAACAAGGCCACAGACCGCCGCCCCCTCTTTGATCAATCGCGCCACAAGATGAGCACCGATAAAGCCATCGGCCCCCGTGACCAAGACCGACGTGCCGCTGAGTTTGTTAGACATGGTCTAGACCCTACCCTGCGAGATCAGTTTTTTCATTGCCAAAAAGTCTTCGGCAATGACCAGGGGGGGGCGGGCCTGCATGGCTTGGATGGCTGCTTTCATGTTTGCCAGTTCTTCGCCAAGATCCCGGCCACTGACATCCCGATAAAAAGATCGGCGCAAAAATGTAAAGGAGCAGTCAAGTCGAGCCATCTCTGCGTATAGATGCATCGAAGGAACTGGGGTACCGAGATTTGGCAAAGTTAGCCCGCCAAATCCGAAACCCACATTTGCGCACCGACGCCGAATCTTCTCAAGAAGCCCATCAGCGAGTGGTGCAAAAATGGATCTTGTCCCCCGCTGGATATGCAAATCGTTTAAACCAACATAGATGTTGTCGATTGACAGGTCGGACAAGGAACCCGCTTGGCTGGCCCCATCGACTGTTTCAATCATGACTGTGATCCGGCAGTGACCATCGGTGCGCTTGATGATGCGTTCGACTTCTGCGGGTCGCCTGACCATAGGAATGATGATCTCGTCTGCACCGTTTTCGATTACCGACGACAGTTCACTGTCAGAGGCGTCTGGGCCGCTGATGCGACACATAATTGTCTTATCTGTTTCATCCCGAAGGCGTCTCAGGTCATCAACGGAGTGCACGTTGATTTCTGTATCAAAGCCATCTTGGCGTTGCGCCTTACCGCGATGCTCGAGATCAATAAGTATTGCTGAAACCCCAGCTTGCAGCAGGCGACAAGACATTTCCAATTCGCGGTGAAAAACAAAAAATTTAAAAGGTGTAGTTCGCATGACTGGTAGCAGTACCTAAGATTTAGTTGCCAAAACAATGATCGAAGACCCGGCTGGCATTGAAAGGCCCAGCTTATCAAGGCGGGCTTCAATCGAATTGATCGCCCGAAAGAGAACATTCAAAACTGCCGGTGGGAAATCTTCTAAGTCGCGCGTTGTCCGCGACGTTCGCCCAAAAAACCGTGACAGCACAACAAGCGGCAACAGAAAGAACTGATAGTAACGCATTCGGTTAACTCTGAAACCCGATTGTTCAATCGCCTGCTTGATTGTCCCTTTTGAATAGCGCCGCAAATGTCCAGCATCCTCGTCACGATAGCTCCACAACCACTGAAAGGCTGGGACTGTAATAAGCAGTGTTCCGCCTGGCTTCAAAACGCGCATTGCCTCGTTGAGAACAGGAGCTTCAGGAAGGTGTTCAATCACGTCCAATGCAAGAACGAGATCCATTGAATTGTCATCAAACGGCAGATCGGTCACATCACCGGCGATCAGCGTCGTCTGACCGTCGAAGAAGTCAGGACTTATTTGGTCAGCGTATTGATCCAACCCGACAACCCTGCGAGCATATTTTTTCCAGTCAGAAAGCTGTGCTCCTGGACCGCAGCCAATATCCAAAGCAAGCTCAACGCGCATGCAATTTTGAGTATCCAATGCATTGGCAATCATGCGTTGCCTACCCGAGTACCAAAAGTGATCTGCGTGCATTTTTTGCAGTATTTTGAAACGCTCTAGCGTGAAGGATTCCAAGCTCAAGTTCTCTGCCAATCAGTATCATGTTGCTGATGCACCCATTTCACACAAATTGTTCTTTGTCCACGAGGGTTTGCACTGGCAGGAACCTGCACATCAGGAGGATACGGACTTTGCTTAAAGTCGCCACGCAGGAGGTCCGCCAGAGGCCAAATATAAGATTCGAGATTATTGGTGGGGTGGGGCACGAATAACTTTCGAGATGGATATTTTGGGGCAATAGGTCGAAAACTAGCCAGAGTGAAATGGGTTGTGTAGTTCAATTGCTGGTTGAAGAATGCTGTATGACACTCAGAATAGAGGTGGTCGCGGGATTTTGGACCAGTAGCTAAGGTGGATCGACTTGTGAAAGAGATGATCCCAAATGACGAAGAGAAATAACCACTTAGCAGACTTCAAAGCCAAGGTTGCGCTTGAGGCGATCCGTGAAAAAATAGACGGCGTCTATCTATCACCGGCAGTGGTTTGCCTGCAAACCAAGGATGGGGGGGGCGGCCCTGATTGAGCAGAGCAGCACAGCACTAACCAAAAATACGCGCGCTGCTGTTTTTCCTCAGCGGCGCGCGGTCTTCGACAGATGTTAATCAGCCGCCATGTTTCTTGATCAGAGCCTTAGCCTGGTCAATAAGAGCCTGGCCGTCGATGCCTTTGGCGTCCATCTCGGCGACCCAACGGGCGATGACAGGCTGCGCGGCCTCCTTGAACCGGGCGACTTCTTCGGTCGAAAGCTGAACAATTGTGTTGCCGGCATCTTCAGCAATTTGTCGCCCGGGTTTGTCTTGGTCTAACATCACTTGTGCCGCAAATGCGGCCAGTTTTTGGCCAGACTCACCGTCAATGGCCGCCTTGATGTCATCCGGCAGGCTTTCATACTTGGCCTTGTTCATCACCAGAACAATCGTCGCGGTATAGAAGGCTTCGTCGCCGGTGAACTCGGTGTGGTGGGTGACCAGTTCCGACAGCTTGATGGCCGGCGTGACTTCCCACGGGATGACGGTTCCAGACACCACACCTTTGGACAGCGCCTCGGGAATAGCAGGCAATGGCATGCCAACGGGGGTGGCCCCCAACTCCTTGAGCATGTCGCCGATCACCCGAGTGGGCCCGCGCATTTTGAGCCCTTTCATGTCTTCAATCGTTGTGACACCGTTTGCGGTATGAATAACACCGGGGCCGTGGACCCATGCGCCGAGGACTTTGACGTCGCTGTATTCGCCGTTCTGCAGATCTGTTTCGACCAACTCCTGGAACGCTTTGGCGGTGGCGACTGGGTCGGTCATCATGAAGGGCAGCTCAAACACTTCTGTTTTTGGGAAGCGCCCGGGCGTATAGCCCACCACCGTCATGATAATATCGGCCACTCCGTCAATGGCCTGGTCCATCAATCCGGGCGGCTTGCCGCCAAGCTGCATGGAGTCGAAATGTTCGATCTTGAGCTTGCCGCCTGCGGCGGCTTCGACACGTGCCGCCCAGGGCTTGAGGATATGCTTGGGCACAGTGGCAGGTGCCGGCAAGAATTGGTGCAGCCTAAGGGTCACCTCTTGGGCTGTGGCYATTGGGGCAGAGGCCCCAAAGACAAGCGCGGCGGCAGCCACGGCTTGAATAAGATTGCGACGTTTCATTCTGTTTCCTCTCTGTTCGCGGATAATTCGTTTGTTGTCAGTTCAGTGTCACCGGCAGGCTCAGCGGCCCGCGAAAGCCGAAACCCCAGAACTTCACCGCCTCTGGGTCGGCCAGTTTCATGTTGGGGAAGCGATCAAACAGCATCGGCAGCACAATCTGGGCCAGCATGCGGCGGGCAATATGAGTGCCCTGGCAGAAATGCGGCCCGATGCCAAACGCCTGATGCGAGGCTTTGGGCCGGAAGATGTTATAGCTCTCGGGATCGTCATAAAGCTCTTCGTCACGGCAAGCCGAGGCCTGAACCGTCATCACCACTTCACCCTTGGCAATGGCATAGCCGCGGATTTCTGTATCCTGCATCACCAGACGGGAGCTGACCTGAATAGGGGCGACCCAGCGAATACCCTCCTCAAACGCGGCATTCCACATATTGTCCTTAACGCAGGCCTCTAGCTGGTCGGGGTTGCTGAACAACCCATAGAGAATGGTCAACAGCGCATCACGAGGCTCGTTTATGCCGCCGCCAATGGCGATTTTGACGTTGGAATAAATCTGACTGGTCGGGATTGGGTCTTCGGCATTGACCATAGCCGAGAGCGCCGATTGATCAGGGTTCGCCCTGACCCGCTCAGCACATTTGTCGAACAGCGCGTCCATTTCGGCATTGGCCTTGTCTGTCTTTGCAAACAACGCGGGTTCGCCGCCAAAATTACCAGCCCCATCGATAAGCACCTGCGACCAGCGGATCATGTCGGCATCACTGGCTTCGGGGATGCCCAAAAGATGGGTCAGACAGCGCGCCGCATAAGGTGCGGCAAAGGCGGTAAACAGATCAATGGTTTCACCACGGGGCAGCCGACTGATATAGTCTTCGGCGATTTGGGTATAGAGTGGCTGCCAACACCCCATGATGACCTTGGGGTTGAACGCCGGTGCCATGGCACTGCGTTCGCGCATGTGCTCCTCCCCATCCTTGCGCATCAGCGTATCTGCCAGAAAGGCCCGCTTCATCGGCGTCAGCGGATCGTTGGACGAGAACAGCTCCCAGTTTTCTTTCACAAATTTGGTATCGGCTGCCTTGGTCAACATGATCCGCTTGATGGCAGGCACACGCACCACCGGTGCCTCGGCCCGCAACCGGCGATAGATCGCATAGGGGTTTGATTGCAGGTGCGAGATTTGGATTGTTTCATCGACGGGCACATTGGTCAGGGCGGCGGCGGTGGTCATGGCTTCTCCAGAGCGTATTGGCTGAAGAAAAGGTAGTCATCAGTTTGACATCGGTCCATCCGATGGATTTGATAGTGGCAATCAGATTTTTCGATGAGGTGCCATGTCCGATCCCTTCTCACTTGATTTTGCGGCCCTGCGTTGTTTGCGGATGGTACATGAGCATGGCTCTTTCTCCCGCGCCGCCGACAGCCTGGGCATGGGGCAGTCGAGCGTAAGCTATACGATTGCACGGCTGCGCGAGGTGTTTGGCGACCCACTGTTTGTGCGGCAAGGCGGCGGGATTGTCCCCACGCAGCGCTGTGTCGAGATTGTGGAGCAGACCGGCCGGATGGTGGACGAGTTTGAGGCACTTGCCGCACCGCGCGTGTTTGATCCGGGCACCGCAAAGCTGAGCATTGGGCTGTCGTGTAATTTCTATGAACGGGTGACAATCCTGCCCGAGCTGATCCGGGTGCTGCGAAGCGAGGCGCCGGGCATTCGGTTGAATATCATTCCCAGCCAGGTCCGGGGCCGAGAACAGTTGATGCGTGGCGAGAGCGATATGCTGATCGGTCCCATCCGTATCGAAGAGGTCGGGTACTACCGGCGCACGCTGTTCTCTGATGACTATGTTTGCATCATGGATCGCGGCAATGCGTTGGCCAAGGCACCTTTGGGGCTGGAGGACTATGTGGCGGCGCCGCAGGTGGTGGTGAACTACGGCGGCACCTTTCGGTCCCGATTTTTGGTCGAACTAGAACGGATGGGGCGCGCGCTCAACACGGTGATTGAACTGCCAAGCCCGGCGAACCTTCCAGATATACTGATGAGGACGGACATGATTGCCACGGTGCCTCGGCGCACGGCTGCAGTGTTCGCATCGGATGTGGCAATGGTCGAATGCCCGGTGAAGGCAGAAATTTCCATTGATTTGCAATGGACACCGCGCACCCATGTCTCGGCTGCGCACGTCTGGCTACGCAGGCAGATTGCTGCAGCGGCTGGGCGTGTCTAAGCATGCCATTCCGTTTCACTTCAATCTGTGCGAGATAGGCGATCAACCCGTCGCCTCGCTTGCCCTCTACAATGTAAGCCATGGACCAACATTTCAAAAAAGACCAACATATGTTGGGCCGATGTGCCGGACCAGTCAAAAATAAGCAAGTTTAGCGGTTGTCGGGCCTAATATGAGTATGGTGCAAAGTAAAAACATGACTGAAAAATCAAAGCTTTGGCGCAGTGCGCGCCTTAGTGTTGCTCCGATGATGGACTGGACGGACAGGCATTGTCGCTACATGCACCGACTGCTGAGCCGTGAGGTGCTGCTCTACACCGAAATGGTGACCGCACCAGCCTTGGTGCGCGGTGGCGCGTTGCATCTGCTGGCGCATAGTCCGGTAGAACACCCCGTGGCCCTGCAGCTGGGTGGTTCTGACCCGGTTGAGCTGGCCCATGCTGCGCGCCTGGGGGCCGAGGCGGGCTATGGTGAGATCAACCTCAACTGCGGCTGTCCCTCGGACCGGGTGCAATCCGGCGCTTTTGGGGCAGTGTTGATGAAACGACCCGAGCTGGTTGCGGACTGTGTTGCGGCCATGCGTGAAGCAGTGGATGTCGAGGTGACAGTCAAGTGCCGCATCGGGGTGGATGAGCAGGAGCCGCAACAGGTCTTGCCCGATTTTCTGGACAAGATCCGCTCGGCGGGATGCACCCGGGTGACAATCCATGCCCGCAAGGCCTGGCTGCAAGGGCTCAGCCCAAAAGCCAACCGCGATATTCCACCGCTGGACTACGAGCTGGTGCATCAGATGAAAGCCGATTTTCCGGATCTGCATATCTCGATTAACGGCGGTATCACCACATTGGACGAGGCCAAGGCGCAACTAGATCGCGGCCTTGACGGGGTGATGATCGGGCGCTCGGCTTATCACCAGCCCGGTGATGTGCTGTGCGCGGCAGATCCCGAAATTTATGGGCTGGGCGAGGTCAGTAACCCGATAGAGATCGCGCGTCAAATGTTGCCCTATATTGAGGCGCATCTGAGCAGCGGCGGTCGTCTGCATCAGGTAACGCGGCATATGCTGGGGCTGTTTGCCGGCCGGCCGGGCGCGCGGCAATGGCGGCGAATTCTCTCCGAAGGGGCGCATCGTGACAGTGCCGGCCCAGCTCTTGTTGAACAGGCACTTGCCTCAATTCTGAGCTAATACCTCAATATTTCTCTTTGGAACTGGACTCCTGCCGCTTGGCACAGTTTTGTCCTGTGAACGTGATGCCAAAGGGAGAAACCTATGCCTGACACAATGCTACTAATCCAGATGCTGGTGATGCTGGCGGTGATTGGCGCCGTGGCCGGGGTACTGGCCGGGCTGCTGGGCGTCGGCGGTGGTATTGTGCTGGTACCAGCCTTTTTCTATGCCTTTCAGACCCTGGGTTATGGCGGTGATCAGTTGATGCAACTGTGCCTGGCAACCTCTTTGGCCACCATCATCGTGACCTCGCTGCGGTCGGTGCTGAGCCACAATAAGAAAGGCGCGGTGGATTGGGATATCCTACGCGGCTGGGCCCCGGGAATTGTCGTCGGTGCCATTGCCGGGGTACTGGCCGCCTCGGCGCTGCGCTCAACTACGTTGCAGGGGTTGTTTGGAGTTCTGGCGCTGGTGATTGGGCTATACTTGGGATTGGGCCGCAGCGAATGGCGGCTAGGGGAGGCCATGCCCAAAGGCCTGCGCCGTCTGCTGCTGTCGCCTTCGGTTGGCTTTCTCTCGGTGCTGATGGGCATTGGCGGCGGCAGCTTCGGGGTGCCGCTGATGAGCCTGTATAACACTCCGATCCACCGTGCGGTGGCCACGGCTGCGGGGTTTGGGGTGATTATCGCTGTGCCCTCGGTGATTGGGTTTCTGTTCCTGCCGATCGACCCGGCGGTGCGTCCGCCGCTGACCATCGGCGCGGTCAATCTGGTGGCCTTTGGCGTGGTAATTGCGATGACGTTGATCACCGCGCCCTGGGGGGTGCGGCTGGCACATGCGATGGATCCCAAGCCGCTAAAACGGGTATTTGCGGTGTTCCTGATCGCGGTGGCGCTGAATATGCTGCGCAAAGCCTGGGGCTATTAGGCGGGGCGAGAGATCGCTTGTTTGAACATCCCCAGAGCGACGCACTTGGCAGATCCCAGGGCTGCCCATTAACCTCCTGAGTGATTTTATTCGAAAAAGGATTTTCCGATGATCACCACGAAGAGCTTTGACCAAGGCTGCCAGATTGAGCTGGAATTGACTGGCCAAGTCAGCCGGGACGACTATGAAACCATCCTGATCCCGGCCATCGAAGCGGCCCTGACCACACAGGATCAACTGCGCATCCTGGTGCTGATGGGCGAGGGGTTTGAGGGCTTTGACCTTGGCGCCGCCTGGGCTGATATACAGTTGGGGCTGACCCACTGGCGCGGCTTTGACCGGATCGCAGTTGTGGCAGCAGTAGGCTGGATCAAAACCGGGGTGCGTATCATGGCGCCGCTGATGCCCTGTCCGGTGCAGCTATTTGCACCAGCCGAGGCTGATGAGGCGCGCCGCTGGCTGCGTCAGCCTTTGGGAACGGTGCATATGGCGGTGTTGCCCAGTGGGGCCCTGCATGTGCAACTGATGGGTAAGCTGGACCCGCAGGTGCTTGCCCGCGCCGAAGACGGCCTGGACGCCCATATCCGTGCGTCGGACAATTTTCGCCTGCTGCTGGACCTGGGCCAATTCGAAGGCTGGCAGGGATTGTCGGCGTTGGGGGCGCATTTCAAGCTGGTGCGCGAGCTCGCGCCACTGGCCAGTAAGGTGGCGATTTTGGGCGACAAGGGATGGCAGCACATGGGCCAGCGGGTGGCTTCAAAATTCCTCAATGCCGAAACCCAGTTCTTTGAGACCAGTGCGCGGGCGCAGGCCGAGGCTTGGCTGGGAGAATAAGGTACCCAACAGCTTCTTCTTGTTCTAAATACCTCCGCCGGAGGCAGCGCGCCGTTAGGCGCGGTTCAGCGTTGCAATCGCCCCTTGCGACCCCCTCGGCGCTTTTTCGGGGCGGCACTGCGGTTTGGCAACTCCGCCAAAATAGCACTGCGCTCAGTCGCTGACATCTTCGACCAGCGGCTGATCTCATCAATCGAACGCGCACAGCCAGTGCACAACCGGGTCTCGGGATGCACGACGCAGATCTGCGTGCAGGGCGACTCGACCTCGTCACGTTTCCAGACCTCGTTGCTCATGATTTCATCCATTCCTCAGGTGGCCCATACGATCCAGGGCACCCTGAAGAATATAGGAGGCTGCCACATGGTCGATCACCTCGGCGCGACGTTTTCGCGACGTATCCGCCTCCAGCAGGGCTCTTTCAGCCGCCACAGTGCTGAGCCGCTCGTCCCAAAATCCAATTGGCAACTCGGTCAGGCGGCTGAGATTGCGGGCAAAGGCGCGGGTTTTCTGGCAGCGAGGCCCTTCTGATCCGTCCATATTGCGCGGCAGTCCCAGCACAATGCCGCCAACGTCCCGGTCTTTGATGATCTCCAGCAACCGGGCTGCATCCAGCGTGAACTTTTTGCGCCGCACGGTTTCCTGCGGTGTTGCCACGGTGCCCATCAGGTCGGAAATTGCCACGCCCACGGTTTTGTCGCCCAGATCTAACCCAATCAACGCGCGGTGGCTGGGCAGGGCGGCAGCAAATTCCTCAAATACATCATGGATCATTGTTAAATTCCAGCCTGTTGGGCGGCACTTGTAATCAGCGCCAATGCGCTGTCATCGCCGTCAAAGGTTTGCAAGGCCTCGGCATGAATGGCCTTGGCCTGATCCATTTCGCCCAACACACCCAAAGCGCCAATCAACCGGGCCCATTCCTGCGGGCTGCCACCCTCATTGGCCAGCCGCTCGGACAGCTGCGAGACCATGCCCCGGATCATGCCCTGACGCTCCTCATTGCTCATTTCCTGAGCACTGGCCAGATCTTCGGCACTTGGCCCTGCCAAGGGTTCACCACGTCCCGGGCTCGGTGTGATCGGCGTGTAATCAACACCTGCCCGATAGGCCATCTCCTCGATTTGTTCCTCAATACCGTCGATCCACGGCGCCGTTGCAGGCCCGGCCTGCAGGGTTTCCGCCCAGATCTGATAGGCCATGTCTGGGCGACCGATTTGCCCCAGCATCAGCCCCCAATAATACCGTGCCGGGCCATTGCGGCCATCCAGCATCAAAGCCTGGCGCAACTCACTTTCAGCTTCGAGAGAGACATAGCCGCCCGCGGCCATGATCATCARCTCRGCGGTTTCGGCAAAATCCYTGGCCTCGACATCGCCRGACATGATSSRRATGTAATTYTKYTTGGCCTGATACGCGGCRACAAARTTGCCCAGATTGGCCTCRTGCTGCGTCAACARCGCTTGGCCCTGMGCATCATTGGTGCGCTCGCCGGCGGTTTTGCGCAGCTGTTCCACCAGCTGTTCATAGCCCTCTTCTACCTGCAACGGCGCGCGCGCCGGGATGCCAGCTTCAGCCTGCTGCTGCGAGGGACGGTCAATGGCCCGCTCCTGAGCCTGAGCGATCCGATCAGCAAGCGGCAAGTCGCCATAGCCATGCACGCCCAACCGGTAATACAGTCCCAGCGATCCACCAATGATCAGCAAACCCACCAACACAGCCATCACTAAGGTGACGCTACGCGGCTGTGCCTGAGCAGCACGATGGTTCCGCAGCTGCTCGTCAGCAGTCAGAATGCGCCGGGAAATCTCGGTGCGGGTGCGCCCGGCGTCATCCTGATTGATCACCCCACGGGTCAGATCCTTGTCCAGCTCACGCAACTGCTGGCGATAGACCTTAAGGTCAAAGGCCGCCGCGGGCTCTCCCAGTGTGCGGGCGCGCAACAGAACCAGCGCAATGAGCAGAGCAATGGCCAGCGCCATGAATGACGTAACAATCCAGAAGGTCATGATGTCTCCGTAGTTTGACCACTCGTCTATAGATCCAATGCGGCGGAAAAAAGAGCAAACTGGCGGGGAGGGGCGCGATGTCACGCCACAGTGATGTCGCAATCCTGCGTAATTGCGACGATTAACGGCGCGGTTTTGATATGATGCTGAGGCATACCAATCCATATCTCGACCCAATTGGATTCGCCATGAAACGCTACTCGGTATTTGCTGTCGCGCGCGAGGCCCTGCGCCACCACTCCGGATGGGAGCGCGCYTGGSSGTCGCCCGASCCMAAACGYCACTACGAYGTCATCATTRTTGGCGCGGGCGGCCACGGYYTGGCCACRGCKTATTAYYTAGGCAARAAYTACGGCATCACCAATGTYGCGGTGRTTGARAAAGGCTGGCTGGGCGGCGGCAACACCGGTCGCAACACCACYATCATCCGCTCCAACTACCTGCAGGATCCCTCGGCGGCGATCTATGAAAAGGCACGAGGGTTGTATGAAAACCTGAGTCAGGATCTGAACTACAACGTGATGTTCAGCCCACGAGGCGTATTGATGCTGGCGCAAACCCAGCACGAAATCCGTGGCTATCAGCGCACTGCACATGCCAATGCGCTGCAAGGCGTGAAGACCGAATTTGTCTCGCCGCAGCGAGTCAAGGAAATTGTGCCGATCATCAATCTGGATGGACCACGTTATCCGGTGCTGGGTGCCCTGTGGCAGGAACGCGGCGGTACCGCCCGTCACGATGCGGTGGCCTGGGGCTATGCCCGCGCCTGCTCGGATATGGGCATGGATATCATCCAGCAATGCGAAGTCACCGGCGTGCGGATCGAAAATGGTCGCGTTGCGGGCGTCGACACCTCCAAAGGCCCGATTGACTGCGACAAGCTGGGCATGTTGGTGGCGGGCAATGCCTCGGTGCTGTCGGAAATGGCCGGTTTCCGTCTGCCAATGGAGAGCGTGGCGCTACAGGCGCTGGTCTCCGAGCCGATCAAACCCTGCATGGATGTGGTGGTGATGGCCAACACGGTGCACGGCTATATGAGCCAGTCCGACAAGGGCGAAATGGTCATCGGCGGCGGCACCGACGGCTTTAACAACTACACCCAGCGCGGCTCGTTTCACCACATCGAGGAAACCGTCCGCGCCCTGATCGAGACCTTCCCAATGGTCAGCCGCCTGAAAATGCTGCGTCAGTGGGGCGGCATAGTGGATGTCACCGGCGACCGCTCGCCAATCATCTCCAAAACCCCGGTGGGCAATATTTTTGTCAACTGCGGCTGGGGCACTGGCGGCTTCAAATCCATCCCCGGATCGGGCTGGGGCATGGCCGAGCTGATGGCGGCGGGTCATTCCTCGCTGACCGAGGCGTTCACTATCAACCGCTTCAAAGAAGGCCAGTTCATCGACGAAAGCGTCGCAGCAGGGGTGGCTCACTGATGACGAACCCTGTGATCATAACTCTGGCAGATCAGCATATTGAGTTGCTGGTCTCAGATCGCACGCGCTTCAACCAGATCGTCCAGCCCTTGTCGAAAGGCTGGGACAAAGGCGTGGCCTCGCGTTTTGAAACGAATACTCTTGGGTTCGAATACTGTCCTGAGACCGACGAGGTGGCTGTTTATGTCACCTTCAATGATGGTTCCGACGAGGTCCGCATGTCACGTGCCGACTTTCTGGAGGAGCTCAGAAAGCACACTGACGGAGATGCAAAATGCTGATCCTTGAATGCCCATACTGCGGCGTCAAAGCCGAAGAAACTGAACTGCACGCCGGCGGCGAAGCGCATCTGAAACGCTTTGGTCCCGGCTCAACCGATGGTGAGTTCCACGACTACCTGTTCATGCGTGAAAACCCGCGCGGTGTGCATTTTGAACGCTGGCGCCACATCAATGGCTGCGGCAAGTGGTTCCACGCCGCCCGCTGCACCACAACGCTYGAGGTGTTYGGCACCTATWSMGCSCAAACATTYGAGCCGCCWCARRCCATCCGMGACGCCATCACCGCCAAACGCCCCGGCTGGAGCTGGAGRGACYTCAAATGAGCCTTCWYCTTTKTMYAAATACTCAAATTCCRWCCGCCCCWCWGCGYGAAAGGYCCGCCACATGAGCACGCGTCTTGCCAAACAGGGCCGGTTGATCGACCGCTCCAAACCGATWGAGTTCACCTTTAAYGGCACYCGKATGARYGGCTWTGARGGMGATACSCTGGCCTCGGCTYTGCTGGCCAATGAYCAGATGATGATGGGCCGSTCSTTCAAATACCACCGYCCGCGCGGSGTTGTSGCCTCRGGYGCTGAAGAACCCAAYGCKCTGGTSGGRYTKGGCAATGGGGATCGSTTTGAGCCAAACCARCGYGCCACCACAACCGAGCTGTTCCCCGGTCTGTCATCGAAATCGCAGAACCACTGGCCCAGCCTGGAGTTCGACATCGGTGCCATCAACAGCCAGCTGTCGCGGTTCCTGCCTGCGGGCTTTTACTACAAGATGTTCATGTACCCGCGTGCCTTTTGGAAGCATGTCTACGAACCCTTCATTCGCATGTCAGCTGGGTTGGGCAAGGCGCCAGACCCCGAGCTAAAAGACGCTGACAGTTACGAGCACTTCTATTTCTTTGCCGATGTTTTGGTGGTTGGCGGCGGCGTTGCTGGTTTGCAGGCCGCCAAGGTGGCCGCCAGCAGCGGTGCCAAAGTACTACTTCTGGAACAGACCGCCCATTGGGGCGGACGTGCTCCGGTGGACGGCGGCACGATCGACGGAATGGAGCCCGAGGCCTGGGTTGAGCAAACCCTGGCTGAGCTGACAGCGATGGATAACGTTACTCTGCGCGACCGATGTATGGGTGCTGGCGTCTATGATCACGGCTACGCAACGGGGTATGAGCGACTCAGTGATCACGCGCCGGGGGAGGGTGGTCCGCGCCACCGGCTGTGGCGAATTCGTGCCAAGCAGATTGTCACCGCCACCGGTGCGATTGAGCGGCCGCTGTCTTTTGCCGGTAACGACGTGCCAGGAGTGATGCTGGCGGGTGCGATGCGTGACTATGTGGTGAACTGGGGCGTGACCCCGGGCCAGCGCGTGGTGATTGCCACCAACAATGACGGCGCCTAYCGCACCGCCATTACGCTGCACAAAGCGGGCGTAGACGTGGTGCGTGTTCTTGATGCCCGACCAATGGGCGGCGGCGCTCTGATGGAAGAGGTGCGTGAACTGGGCATTCGTGTCGAACCCGGTCGCGCCATCGCTATGGTCAGCGGTGGTAAGCGGGTGGCCAAGGTCGCGATTTGCGCTCAGGACGGCGAAGGCGGCGCTCAGGAAGAGATCGCGGCAGATGCGGTGGCGATGTCCGGAGGCTGGTCTCCCGTGGTGCACCTGTGGTCGCATTGCGGCGGCAAGTTGATCTGGGACGACTCACAGGCCCATTTCCGCCCCGATGCCTCGCGCCCGCCGCTGGGGGCTGATGGTGCTGGTTTTGTTGTGGCCGCGGGCACCGCTAATGGTGCGTTGGATCTGGGCAGCGTGCTGGTGGATGCCACTGCCGCCGGCGTCAAAGCAGCAGAGTTAGCAGGCTTTGCAGTCAAAGCAGTTGACAGCCCGGAAGCGATTGACAGTGATGAGGCTGCAATGCTGCCGGTCTGGCTGATGCCAGCACGGGCCGACATCAAACTGCGGATGAAAACCTGGCTGGACTACCAGAACGACGTGAAAGTCAGCGACGTTCAACTGGCCGCGCGCGAAGGCTATGAAAGCGTCGAGCATACCAAGCGTTACACCACTCTGGGCATGGCAACGGATCAGGGAAAACTGTCCAATATTAACGGCTTGGCAGTCCTTGCTGACACACTTGGGGCCAAGATTCCTGAGGTTGGCACCACCACTTTCCGCCCGCCGTATACTCCGATTTCCATGGGGGCAATTGGCGGCGAGGCACGTGGCGAGATCTTTCAGCCGATCCGCAAGACTCCCATGCACGACTGGCACGATGCCAATGGTGCGGATTGGGAGCCGGTGGGCCACTGGCGCCGCTCCTATGCCTTTGTTCGCTCAAACGAAACGATCGAGGCGGCGGTGGCGCGCGAAGTCACCAACACGCGTGAAAACCTAGGTCTGCTGGATGCCTCGACCCTTGGTAAACTGGTGGTCAAAGGCCCCGATGCCGGGCGGTTCATGGACATGATGTACACCAACATGATGTCCACCCTGAAAATCGGTAAATGCCGCTATGGCTTGATGTGCTCGGAGAACGGATTTCTGATCGACGACGGCGTTGTTGCCCGTATCGACGCCGACACCTGGCTGTGCCACACCACCACCGGTGGCGCCGAGCGTATTCACGGCCACATGGAAGAATGGCTGCAGACCGAATGGTGGGACTGGAAAGTCTATGTYGCCAATGTGACCGAGCAATTGGCTCAGATCGCGGTTGTGGGCCCCAATGCCCGCAAAGTGCTGGARMMRSKSSSCGSCATGGATKTNWGCAANNWKSYGSYRCYSYWTMTGGNMRKKGCRTNKWCGRYWWKSKGKGCRANTTTGATTGCCGGGCCTACCGGATCTCGTTCTCGGGCGAGCTGTCTTATGAAATCGCGGTTCCTGCCAGTCAGGGTATGGCGTTTTGGACTGCACTGATGGAAGCGGGCAAAGAGTTCGGAGTGATGCCATATGGCACCGAATGCCTGCACATCCTGCGCGCCGAGAAGGGCTTTATCATGATCGGTGACGAAAGTGACGGCACGGTAATCCCGCAGGATCTGGGGCTAAGCTGGGCAATATCCAAGAAAAAGGATGATTTTCTGGGCAAGCGCGCACAATTGCGCAGTCACATGGTCGACCCGGATCGCTGGCAGCTGGTTGGGTTGGAGACTGTGGATGGCTCGGTTCTGCCGGATGGCGCTTACGCGGTGGGCAATGGTGTCAATGCCAACGGTCAGCGCAATGTGATTGGCCGGGTCACCTCGACCTATCATTCGCCGACGTTGGGTGAGGGCATTGCCATGGGGCTGGTGCATCATGGCCGCAAGCGCATGGATGAGGTGCTTGAATTCCCCGGTACCGATGGCACCATCTACAAGGCCAAGATCGTCGATCAAGTCTTTTACGACAAGGAAGGGGAGAAGCAGAATGTCTAATCCTGTAAGCGTACTGAACGGCGCACAGTTCAGCGGTATCGCATCCGTTGAGGAAAGCGGCTTGGCGGGCATGATTACCCTGCGTGGTGATCTTTCCTCAGTCAAACTACAGGCGGCGGTCACATCCGCCACCGGTGCCACAATGCCAAAGCCCGGCAGGGTCGAATTGAGCGGTGATGGTGGGCTGTGCTGGATGTCGCCGGACGAATTGCTGGTGTTGGTGCCCTACACCGAGGTCGAGGCCAAACTAGCGGAAATCAACGCAAGTTTGACCGGTGAGCATGYGCTGGCGGTGAACGTCTCAGACGCCCGGGCGGTGTTCCGGGTGTCGGGCGACGGCGGGCGCGAAGTGCTGGCCAAACTCTGCCCGGTGGACCTGTCGGCTGAGGGTTTTGTGCCCGGCCAGTTCCGCCGGACCCGTATGGCACAGGTGGCGGCTGCGTTTTGGCTGGACCACGACGGCGCGTTCCACATYGTCTGYTTCCGCTCGGTCGCGGATTATGTGTTCAACCTGCTGAGCACYGCGGCTCAACCTCAGTCTGAGGTTGGTGTTTACTGATCTRAAAATTGGAWTTNTGCAARCCAACATCGCCCTCAACYAGAGGGCGATGTTTTACGTTGTTTTTCTTGTATGTACTGCTACGGTCGCCCCGAATGTATTTGGAACGTAAAATGATTAAAAACACACTTGCCGCGGCTGTTATTGCTGTGGGCGTTACACCAGCAGCAGCTGAATTTTCTAAATATCAGTGCATTTTCGCCGAAGGTAAAGTGGCCCGACCAACACCAACCGAAATTGTGTTTACTGTCGATACTTTTAGCCAATTTGGACGCTTAGAGGCTTTGACTATTCCGGGTGTTACTACATCAGATAACCCCATCAGGGTCGTGCGAAATACCAAAAACGTCCTGTTGGTTGAGTGGTTCGGACATGATTATGAGTTCACGGCAGAGGCTATAGACAAAGGTGCCAAAAAGTGGGCCAGTTACCTTGATGTCAAATGGCCCAAACATCGGTTTTCGGTGTTTTTGAAGAAGCGAAACATGGAAGCTCTGACCCGGTCTGAATCGACGGGCCACCGTCCTCTGAGTGGCCATAGTTCAGGCTCCTGCATCCGCCTTGAATGACTGGGTTGTTTGTTAGTCGTAAGAGGGAGTTTTGCACTCTCTTGGCGCGGCGTGTTTTTAAGGGGTTCATTCAAAGGTAGGTCTAAGATCACGCCATTGTACGGCTTAGTTTGACATTCTAACCAAAAAAGAAGCAAGAAATTGAAAACCACTACTGCAACCATATTTACCTGCCTGGCAGTCATATCAACTTTCATTTCATCTCCAGCCTTTGCGGACATCTATGAATGCACTTTCAAAGAGGGTCACATAGCCAAGCCAACCCCAACCCGCGTTGTGATCGAAATTGATAACCACCGGAGCGAGGGAAAGTTGTTGGAAATCGATATCCCTGGGGTTTTGACACAGCCCGGCCCAGTCAGGATCCTGCGCAACAATATCAACGTTGCGTCCGTCGAATGGGATGGCCGCAGCTATGAGTTTACACCGGAGGCGGTCCAAAAAGGAGCGAGAGTCGGCGGAGTTATTGACCGCATGGATTGGTACACTTACCGTTTTTCGGTGTTTCTAAATAAGAAGAACCAAAAATCTTCGACCCGCTCCAGAGATCCGCGCAGGAAAAATAGAAGTTTTGAAAAACCGGGTACTTGTGTTCGTTTGCAATAGAATTCCATGATTGAAAATCGCGAAAAGAATAATGAAAGAAGAAAATACATGAAGAAAATTATACTCGCTACACTGTTTGCGTTTGGCTTGTCCAATTCCGCGTTTGCGGCTGTTCAAAACCTAAACTGCACCTTGAACAGTTGGGAGGAACAGGGATGGGTTCCCGACCGCATATTATTCTCAGTCGACCCTGAGGCCAAACAAGCGCGGGTGTTTGACGGTAATATCAATGAGGTCGAGGGGAAGCCAATAACAGCAAAGTTCAAAATCATTCGCGGTGGAAAATATCGCATGTCCTGGAAGCTGGATCTCATAACAACTACTGGCACAAAAATGCGTGCCAATTACACTGCCACTTATGATCCGAAATCTACTAAGTTCAATGTGAGGGTTCACTTCCCGATGGCAAATCTTGCAAACAGTCCAAGCGGAGACGGAAGTTGTAAAGACAATAAGGGCCAGTCTTTGTTCTAGAACTCGTTTTGGCGTCGTCATACTTAGGAGAGTGCCAGGAAGAGCGCGGAAGTTTTGCATCCAGATTTCAAGTCTTCAGCCTTGACCTGCCTCAACCTGCACCGCATGTATCTGCACAGGAAACACAACTTAATTTGACAGGTGTCTAAAATGGCTTTTGAACTTCCCGATCTTCCCTATGCCCATGATGCGCTGGCTGCCAAAGGCATGTCCGCTGAAACCATGGAGTATCACCATGATCTGCACCACAACGCTTATGTGACCAACGGCAACAAGCTGATTGCTGGCACCAAGTGGGACGGTAAGTCGCTGGAAGAGATCATTGTTGGCACCTATGATGCGTCTTCGGTGGCTCAGAATGGCATCTTCAACAACATCAGCCAGCTGTGGAACCACAACGAGTTCTGGCAGATGATGGGTCCGGACGGCAATGCCATGCCGGGCGAGCTGGAGAAGGCTCTGGTTGAAAGCTTTGGCTCGGTTGACGATTTCAAATCGCAGTTCTCGGCTGCKGGTGCTGGKCARTTTGGYGCWGGCTGGGCYTGGTTGGTCAAAAAYGCTGAYGGSTCSYTGGCTGTGACYAARACTGAAAAYGGTGTGAACCCGCTGTGYTTTGGYCAGACMGCKYTGYTGGGYTGTGATGTCTGGGAGCATTCTTATTACATCGATTTCCGCAACAAGCGTCCGGCCTACCTGTCGAACTTCCTCGACAATCTGGTCAACTGGGAAAACGTTGCCTCGCGTCTGGGCTAAGGCTCGGATCTTCGACATCTGGTAGCGGTAAGATTAAGACGCSTRSCSYWWMRSMCMGSSRYCYTKRYRTTKKSSCYTSCKGMRSARRYMTTYWTAAMMAKMRSMRWTYSRGGAGTGTGATTTGGTTCAGGCCCGCAGAATGTCCAGAGCTTGTTTGGGGGTGGAAACCCAGGACATATAACTGGTCAAAATGTCATCAGCAAAGCCTTGGTCGATAACGTGATCTAACAGCGCTTGCAATTTGTCCCAATAGCCATCGGTATTGAGAACCACAATCGGCTTGTCATGTAATCCCAGCTGGCGCCAGGTCAGAACCTCGAACAGCTCATCCAGAGAGCCGGCTCCGCCTGGTAACAGGACAACAGCATCGGCATTATACAACATTACTTTTTTACGTTCATGCATGGTTTCGGTGACCACATAGGTCGATAGGTCAGATTTCCCGACCTCGCGRCGCTCCAGATGNTSKGGGATYRCSCCAAARRTYTCGCCGCCYGCYGCCTGYGCYGMSCGTGCCACYGTGCCCATCAGGCCAACGTCGCCAGCKCCGTAGACCAGSCGCAGATTGTGCTCTGCAAGCCCGCGRCCCAGGSCTTCTGCGGCTTCGGTATAGGCAGGCATTGCTCCAAAACGGGATCCGCAATACACACAGACGGATTTTACAGACATGGGCTGATCTTTCATTGTTGAAACTTTTGGGACGCAAGACGTGTTTTGACCCCTGATAGCGGCATTGATAGATTGGCTCAACTCAGCGGGAGGGGATGTCCCGCATTTTGGAAGGAAGACAATGGCGGGAACAGCCGGAAGCGGAGGGCTGGGCGCCCTGGCAATTGGCGGCATCGCAACTGCTGCGGTGGTGATTGGCAGTGTGGTGGCGATGCAATTTGGGGTGTTCGAGGGCGAGCCACCCGTTGCGGATCTGAGTGTAACAACCGGACAGGTTGCACCTGCGGTGATTGCAGGGGCATCCGTCGGTGTTGAGCCAGATGCTGTTGTTGTGACCGAGCCTGCCACTACAAATGCGCAAGCGGGTGACGAGGGCCAGATCGCCGCCAGCACCGGATTCGCCGAGACCTCAACTTCGGATCAGCCTGCCGAGACGGTGGCGGTTGAAGTTGCGGAGACGACTGAGCCAGGGAAAGCCGAGAAGGACGTTCCTTCTGATGCGGCGACTGACCAGAACAGCCTGGACGAAGCTGCGGGCGCAGTGGCCACAAAAGACAATCCTGCAAAGACCGTAGAGACTGTGACGCAAGAGCCCGCAGAGCAGGGTATTGCGTCCCCGGTGGAAGACACTGCTGAAGGTGCTGTTGATTCCGTGATGGAGGAGGCCTCAGAAGGGGCTGCTGCCCAGGGCGACGGGTTAGAATCTCAGGCTGGAATAGTGACCAGTGGCGAAGAGGCGAATGTAGTTGAGCAACCCGAACCAACTGTAACCGCAGCTGTTGTTCAACCCAATCCGGCTGCCCCAAAACCCACCGAAGAACCCGCATTTATCTTGGCGGCGCCGGAGTTGGATCTGGTGCGGTTCGATACAGATGGCGCCGGTGTGGTCGCCGGAAGGGCGCAAGCGGGCGTGCTGGTTTCGGTGTTGCTGGACGGCACAGTTCTGGACCAGTTCCGGGTTCAAGACGGTGGAGAGTTCGTCTCTTTCATCTCGATTGAACCCAGCGCCGAGGCCCGGGTGATGTCGCTGCGAGCGACCTTTGACGGTCAGGTGGTGATGGCGGATGCGACCTTTATTCTGGCGCCCAGTGTTGCTGTGGCTGCAGTGGAAAATGAGGATGAGCAGCCGCCGGAAGTGGTTGTTGCCCTGGCTGATGTGACGCCAAACCCCTCCCAGCCCAGGCCGGTGGTGCAGCAGGATAGCGTTGCGGTAAGTGATGCGCCTGGCACCGGTGAGTCCGCTGCTGTGGGCGAGATGGCAACGAGTGATGGGGGGGCTGCCACAGACGCAGAGGCGGGCGCCGCCGTGGTTGCTTCTGTTTCGGAAGGTTCAGTGGACACGGCTGCAGTTGACGCGGATGCTGCACAGACCAAAGATCAACCGGTTGTAGTTGCAAACACCGCTGTTGCGGTGGCACAGCCAGCTGTCGAGAATGTGCCGCAACCGCAGCCTTCGCCGGTTGCAATGGCCGTTCTCAAGGCCGATTCCGAAGGGGTTGAACTGGTTCAGTCAGCAAACCCGGTGGCGCCCGAGTTGCTGGGTAAAGTGTCGCTGGATATCATCAGCTACAGCGATGAGGGCGATGTGCAACTTGCGGGTCGAGCACGCCCGGTGTCGCTGGTGCGGGTCTATCTGGACAATAGCCCGGTGGCCGATATTCGCGCCGCCGAAGATGGCCGTTGGAAAGCTCAGCTGAGTGATGTGGTTCCGGGGATTTATACCCTGCGGTTGGATGAGTTGGACGCTGAGGGCAAGGTGCTAAGCCGACTGGAAACTCCGTTCAAGCGGGAATCTCCGGATGTATTGCAGCCGCCCGTCTCAGCCGAGGAAAGCCCCGCCCAACCCGCGCCGCCAATACGCGCGGCGACGGTGCAGAAAGGCGATACGCTCTGGGCGATCTCGCGCGAAAGATATGGCGACGGGCTGCTTTATGTCCGGGTGTTTGAGGCCAACAAGGGCGCGATCCGAGACCCAGACCTGATCTATCCAGGGCAGATTTTCTCTATTCCCGAGTAAGGGTTTGAAAAAGACAGCAAAACGCGCCTTCCGGGGCGCGTTTTTTAGTGCTTGCTTCTGGTCAAGCTGCCGGACAGCCCTTAGTTCAATTGGTCTAGCTAGGAAACGCCATGACCCAGACTAATGATACCACCGCCCGCGATGAACGTCGCTCAAGCCTGCGTACCCTGCGCCGGGTCGGTCCTTATTTGTGGCCCGAGGGGCAGGCATGGGTGAAGTACCGGGTGGTGCTGGCGCTTGCGGTGCTGGTGCTGGCCAAGGTGATCGCGGTCTATACGCCAGTGCTGTACAAAGGTGCGGTGGATAATCTGGCGGGCGAAGGGGTGCCGGATCTGGCGCTGGGGGCCATTGGGTTGACCGTGGCCTATGGCATGGCGCGGATCATGACCATTGGATTTCAACAGCTGCGCGACGCGATTTTTGCTCCGGTTGGTCAGCGCGCCCTGCGTCGTTTGGCGTTGGAAACCTTTACCCATATTCACCGCTTGTCGATGCGTTACCACATCACCCGCAAGACCGGCGGGCTGAGCCGGATTATCGAGCGCGGTGTCAAAGGCGTCGAATTCCTGCTGCGCTTCATGTTGTTCTCGGTTGGACCGCTGATTCTAGAGCTGACCATGGTGGCGGTGATCCTGGCAGTGCTGTTCGACGTGCGTTACCTGCTGATTGTTGCGGTGACCATCGGGCTGTATTTCTGGTTCACCTTTGCGGTCACTGAATGGCGGGTGAAACTGCGCCGTGAGATGAACAAGCAGGACACCGAGGCCAATCAAAAGGCGATCGACAGTCTGCTGAACTATGAAACGGTCAAGTACTTTAACGCCGAGGGCCGTGAGGCGGCGCGTTATGACGTCTCGATGCGGGCCTACGCGGATGCAGCGCTGAAAACCGCCTACTCGCTGGCTYYWYKRAAYTTTGGCCAAAGTGTGCTGATCACCATCGGCCTGGTTGGGGTGATGGTGCTGGCGGCGATGGGSGTGCAGGAYGGCACGCTGACGGTTGGCGATTTTGTCATGGTCAACGCTTATATGATCYAGATTACCGTGCCGCTGAATTTTCTGGGCACGGTGTATCGCGAGATCCGCCAGAGTCTGGTTGATATGGGAGAGATGTTCGACCTGCTGGGGCAGCCCGCAGATGTCAGCGACCGCAAAGGTGCAGGCGCGCTGAAGATCACTGGGGGGCAGATCACCCTGAAGGACGTGCGCTTTGGCTATGATCCTGAACGTGAGATCCTGAAGGGGGTGTCGTTGCAGGTTAAGGCGGGGCAAACAGTGGCCATTGTCGGCTCGACCGGTTCGGGCAAGTCAACCATTGGGCGGCTGTTGTTCCGGTTCTACGATGTCACGGGTGGTGCCCTGCTGATCGATGGTCAGGACGTGCGCGATGTGACCCAGTCCAGCCTGCATGACGTCATCGGCGTGGTGCCGCAGGACACCGTGCTGTTCAACGACACCATTGGCTATAACATCGGCTATGGCCTTGAAAACGCGACCCAAGAACAGATCGAACAGGCCGCGCGCGATGCGCAAATCCATGACTTTATCCTGAGCCTGCCCGATGGCTATGAGACCACCGTGGGCGAGCGCGGGCTGAAACTGTCTGGCGGTGAGAAACAACGGGTCGGCATTGCCCGCACCCTGCTGAAGAATCCGCCAATCCTGCTGCTGGACGAGGCCACCTCGGCGCTGGACAGCGATACAGAGCAGGAGATCAAAGAGGCACTGGCACGGGCCGGGCAGGGGCGCACCGTGATCACCATTGCGCACCGTTTGTCGACCATTGCCGAGGCCGATCAGATTGTGGTGCTGGAGCAGGGCGAGATTTGTGAGCTGGGCACCCATGATGAGTTGCTGGCCATTAAGGGCCGCTATGCCCATCTGTGGCAGCGGCAACAGGCGGACCGAGAGGCGGCTTAGGTCTCACACTCATTGAATAACACGCCTGGCCGTTAGGCCGGGCAGCACCTGACTTGGGTTGCGGCGGCAATGCACCAAAGCGTTGCCGGTTTGGCGCCTCGGCAGTAGGCTGGCCCGGATGTATAACAACCCGGTGTCATTGATGTTGAAATTCTTACGTTTTCTATTGTTTGCGGCTGCTGCTGTGCTGTTTCTGAGTCTGGGATTTCAGTGGCTCTATCCGGTGCCCAAAGCACCTGATCGGGTCGACAGTATTGCAATTGCACCGTCAGCGGATACGCTTTTGGGGGCGGAGGTGCTGCCCCTGGCTGCGCAACATCCTAGTTTCTCCGGGGTGGCGCCGCTGCGCCAAGGCGAAGACGCCTTTGCTGCGCGGATACTGCTGGCCGAGGCGGCGCAGGACAGCATCGATGCGCGCTATTACATCTGGCAAAAGGACGCCACCGGGCTGATGCTGCTGGATGCCATGCGCCGTGCTGCGGACCGAGGCGTGCGGGTGCGRCTGCTGCTGGACGACAATGGCACCCCTGATCTGGACGCSGAAYTGGCCGAGCTGAACYTRCACCCCAAYGTCGAGATCCGCCTGTTCAATCCCTTTGTGCTTCGTAGCCCACGCATGGCGACCTATCTGCTTGATTTTGCGCGGGTGAACCGGCGCATGCACAATAAATCCTTCACCGTAGACGGTGTCGCCACTGTGGTTGGAGGCCGCAATGTGGGCGACATCTATTTTGCCCACAGCGAAGGGGTGAATTATTTTGATCTCGACGTGGTTGCGCTGGGGCCGGCAGCGGCGGATGTGGCAGAGGATTTTGATCTATACTGGGCSWKYSYYYSGAYMGWRMCKGMTKMYSKGWTSCWSSKYGYGGSSGRRGRKGSMRMYKGSRGKSWGMTYGMGGCCTCGGTCGCAGCGGTCGAGGACACCACCGGTGCACGCCAGTTTGCCGCCTCGGTACTGGCGTCGGACCTGATGTCGCAGCTAAAGGACGGCGCGTCCGGATTTGAGTGGGCCGAGTTGCAGATGGTCAGCGATGATCCGGCCAAGGGACAGGGCCGGGTGGACCCCGAGATGCTGATGATCAACCGGCTGGGGCAAATTCTGGGCACTCCCAAGCAGAGCGTTGATCTGGTCTCTGCCTATTTTGTGCCCGGTGCCCGTTTGACCGCCATGCTGTCCGGCTGGGCCGAACAGGGATTGCAGGTGCGGGTGTTGACCAATGCGCAAGAGGCCACCGACGTGCTGCCGGTGCATGGCGGCTATCTGAAGTACCGCGATGATCTGCTGGACGCAGGGGTGCAGGTGTATGAACTGAAATCGTCTCAACACCAAGAGGAGGACTTGGATCTACTGGATCAGTTTGGTCTGATCGGGTCCTCCAAGGTCAGCCTGCATGCCAAGGCCTTTGTTATCGACCAGCGGGATCTGTTTGTCGGCTCGTTCAACTTTGATCCACGCTCGGCGCATCTGAACACGGAAATGGGCTTTTTGATCAAAGGCTCGCAATTGGCCCGCGAAATATTTCCCGGCTATGAGGGCCAGTTGAAAAATCGCACCTACCATGTGCGTCGCACTGCGGATGGCGGCACCGAATGGCTAGAGACCCTGGCCTCGGGCGAGCAACGGACACTGGCGGTGGAACCGGGGTCAACAGCGTTCTCCCGGTTTCTGGTGCAGATGGTGGGATGGCTGCCAGTCTCCTGGCTGCTGTGAACAGCTGACACCAAAACCGCAACGGCCCCTGACCAGTGATAGGTCAGGGGCCGTGCCGTGTCGGAGTTTGCCGATTTGCAGGCAACTCCATTTTTATGGAAACGAAGTTTCTAGCCTATTCGGCGGCGCGTAGACCCTCGCTCTCGCCCTCTATTCCAGTTTCAGATTCCTCGGCTTCTGGGGGTAGAATCTCTGGTGCGTCCCACAGGATTTCGGTGGTTGGCATCTTGCGGGCTTTGCGCGCCAGTCGCATGTCCTGTGCAATGCGGCTGGAGCGGCCACCGGTGATCCGGGCCAGCAGGCGGCCCATCCAGGACATATAGGTGCCCAACCAGACCCGCAGCGCCAGAAACGAGGGTGTCACAATCAGCGTCAGCACGGTGGCAATACCCAGACCAAACACCACCGCCGTGGCCAGCTGCTTCCACCACAGCGCGGTGGGGCTGTTGATGGAATAGCCGCCGTCGATGAAATCAAGGCTAAGGCCAAACATCATCGGCGCCAGGCCGGCCATGGTGGTGATGGTGGTCAGCAACACTGGACGAATGCGCGCTTCGGCGGTGCGAATAATTGCCTCGATCCGTGGCATCCGCTGGCTGAACTCCTGATAGGTGTCGATCAGCACAATGTTGTTGTTCACCACAATCCCGGCCAAAGCCACAATGCCGGTGCCGGTCATGATGATCGAGAACGGCTGTCCCATCACCATCATACCGACCAACACGCCGGTGGTCGACAGAACCACCGCCAGCAGCACCAGAATGGAGTTGTAGAACGAGTTGAACTGCGCGAGCAGGATCACGAACATCAACCCCAGCGCGCCCAGGAAGGCGTTTTTGAGGAAAGCACCGGATTCGGCCTGTTCTTCTTGGTCGCCGGTCCACTCCCAGATCACAGCAGCGGGCAGCGGATTGGTGTCCAGCCATTCGGTCAGCACCGCAATCCGCTCGGTTGCATTGATCAAAGAGAACCGAGCGCCATCTTCTAACGCCTGATGCAGCTGTTCACTTGAAGATGCTCCAGTGAGCTGCACCAGCTCCATTTGGGTGCCGCCCGGACCGTCAAAGACTTCTCCGCTGGCAACCTGGCCGTCAGCCACGGCTTTGAACAGGGCCAGACGAATATCTTCGCCGGTTTCCGGATCGGTGCCAGTCAGTTTGCTTAATCCCGGTGCAACATCCGCCTTGACGTCAAAATACCGTTGCTGATCAACCCGGTTAATCTGGGCCAGCTTGGGGACGGGTTGGCGGCTGATAAAGTTGGACAGGGGCACCAGCCCGTCGTCGGTGCGCAGTTTCAGGTTGTCCAGCGTTGACAACACGCGGTCTTTTTCGGGCAGGCGGACACGGATCTCGATCTCCTCGTCCGAGCTGTCGACCCGCATGGTGTCCAGCAGGATGCCACGGGTGACCAGCTGAACCATTGCCCCCACGGTGGCCACATCGGCGCCGTAGCGACCGGCTTTCTGGACGTCGACGTCGATCTGCCAATCAATGCCGGGCAGCGGCAGGCTGTCCTCGACCAGGATCAGGCCGGGGGTGTCCTCAAAGTGGGCACGTGCCGCCAGAGCGGCGGTTGTCAATTCCTCCCATCCGTCACCCTTGATGCGCAGATGGATGGGTTTGCCCTGACCCGGGCCTTGCTCCAGAACGGCCATCTCGGCAATGAAGCCAGGAAGTTTGTCCAGCTCAGTTTCAAGCTCGCGGATCACGGTGTTGCCGTCAAAATCGGTGGCTGTAACCTGACGGGTCAGCAGGTTGAAGAACCAGCTTTCCGACTGGGTCGGGCGATCCTCCCACGGGATGATTTCGAACTGGACCTGACCAACGGTATCGGCCGGCGACTGACCGCCACCGGGGCCACCGGTGTCCAGCCCGCCCTCACCGGCAAAGGCAAAGACGTTAATCACTGCCGGGTGGGCCGAGATCACCGCTTCGACCTGTTTCACCAGGGCATCGTTCTCATATAACGAGGTATTGCCGCGGGCGCGGACATAAACCGTGGCCTGTTCTGGCTCGGTATCAACAAAGAACTCAACACCGTTGTTGTTTTCACTAAAGGTCTGAAACACGGTCATAATGGCAAAGCCAACGGCGGCGATGGCCACAATTGGCATCACAGGGTTGCCGACGATAAACTTAATGAAGTGGCCAAACTTTGTGTGGTGATGGCCAGGCTCAATCGCTTTTTCACGCCGTTGAAAACCAGCCGCGCCCAGAATGACCGAGGCGGCAAAGGCTGAGAAAATCAGAATTAACGCACCCACCAGAAGCGGGCCTACACCACTGCTGCCATCAGCCATGACATAGTCAGGGTTCAGTGTCTGCATGGCGCCCACAAACATGCCGTACAGCGGCAGCGGCACCAGCGGGATGCGGATCCACCAGGGCAGAACCGCGCGCAGGCCGTCTGACAGGTGTTCGAAAACACGACTCATCCGGCCAGAGACGCCGCCCATTACCGGCAGATAAATCAGCGCCACCACCAGTGAGGCGGACAGCACAAAGATCAGCGTGATCGGCAACATGCTCATGAACTCACCCGGGACACCGGGCCAGAACAACATCGGCAGGAAGGCACAGAGCGTTGTCGCTGTTGACGACACCACCGGCCAGAACATCCGCTGCGCTGCCTCGACATAGGCGTGCATTGGGCCAATRCCCTSWKWGAYSYKYTTGTCGGCGTATTCCACCACCACGATGGCRCCGTCCACCAGCATSCCMACSGCCAGGATCAGACCAAACATCACCATGTTGGAAATGCTGATGCCCATCAGGGCCAGGAAGGCAAAGCACAACAGGAACGAGGTGGGAATGGCAAAGCCAACCAGAAATGCAGCACGGCTGCCCAGCGAGGCCAGGATGACGATCATCACCAGCGCAACCGCCGTCAGCACCGAGCCCTCAAGCTGGCGCACCATCGAGCCGACAACCCGGCTCTGGTCGTTTGAGGTGCCAACAGTGACTGCAGCCTGCAGCTCTTTGGGCCATTTCGCCTGCGCAATTGCCAGTGTCTCCTTCACCCGATCCACCGTGTCGATCAAGTTAAAGCCTTTGCGCTTGACCACTTGCAGCGCCACCGTGTTTTTACCATCAAACCGGGCGGTGCCCCTGCGGTCCTCAAAGGTGAAGTTGATCTCGGCCAGCTCTCCCAGTGTCACCACACGGTTGCCATTGATCTTGATCGGCAGCGTGTAGATATCGCTCACATCTTTAAAGGACGATGGGATCGTGACCGAAAACGTCCCTTGATTGGTTTCAACTTCACCCGCTGCGATCAGCTGGTTGTTGTTGCGCACCACATTAATCAGTTCCAGCGCGGTGACGTTATAGGCCTCCAAACGTAGGGGATCGATCAGCACCTCGACCATTTCATCGCGGTTGCCAGCAATGCCGGCCTCAAGCACGGMATCGATSGMTTCAAAKTCGKYCTGCARRTCCTTGGCAATSCGRGCCATGGTGCGTTCSGGCACRTCACCGGTCAGGTTGACGATAACAATGGGGAATTCCGAGAAGTTGATTTCAGTGATGGAATAGGCTTCGGCGCCGGCAGGAAAATCGGCCTGGGCCGAGTTCATAGCGTTCCGCACGTCGGCCATGATCGCCGTCTTGTCCCAACCAAAATCGAACTCAAGCGCTATGCCGGCATAGCTTTCGGCGGCGGTCGCGCTCATCTTCTTCAGACCGTCCAGGTCGGACAGTTCGGTCTCCATCACCTTGACCAGCAGGCTTTCGCTGTCCACGGCGGAAATGCCGGGGAAGGGGACTGAGATGAATAGAGCCGGAATTTCAATATCCGGCTCGCCTTCTTTAGGTAGGATGGAATAGGCAAACCCGCCGACCAGTATTGAGATAACAATGAAGGCCAAAACCATTCGGGCCCGGTCAGCGGCCCAGCTGACAACTCCGATCATTGCGACGCCTCACGATATGTCGGGGCCACTGGCACGCCTTCGATGACAAAATCCTGGCCCACCACAATCACATCAACCTGTTCCGGCAAACCAGTCACCCAGACCCCGTCCATCTCGTCTCTCAGCAGCTTGACCGGGTAAAAGACAACGACCTGGGCCTGGTTGACCACCCTTACACCCAGTTGACCCTCGTTGTTCAGTGTCAGCGAGGACTGCGGCAGCTTGTGGGCGCGCTCGCCAGGGGCCGAAATGGCGATGTCGGCAGTTTGGCCGTCGCGGATCGACAGGTCGGCGTTGTCGACAGTGATCTGCACCTCAAAGGTCCGAGTGGTCGGATCGGCTGAACGGCTCAGGAAAGTCACTAAACCTTGCACGCGTTGACCGGCGGCCAATTCAGCCCCTGCCATGGCCCCAACCTGGATCCGGTTCACCTCGGTTTCCGGCACAAAGCCAACCACCTTGATGGTGTCGAGCTGGATGACGGTGGCGCAAAGACTGCCGGGCTGCATCAGGCTGCCCAGCTCGGCGGAATCGCTTTCCAGCAACCCGTCAAACGGTGCGGTGATGCTCAGGCGGTCGATCTCTTTTTGGGCGGCCCCGACTGTGGCCACTGCGGATTCGATACCGGCGCTGGTGGTCTGCAATCCGGTTTCCGCCGAGGCAATACCTGCAACTGCAGCGCGCTCAGAGGCTTGGGTCGCTGCCAGACGGGTTTCCGAGACATAACCACCCTCGGACAGTTTGCGCGAGGCGTTATTGTTGATCTGGGCTTCTTTCAATCGGGCGCGGGCCTCGTCCAGGCGGGCTTCGGCTTCGGGCACCCGAGAGTGGGCTTCGGTTAAACGGGCCCGTGCCTCCAGCATCGCCGCATGGCGAGTGCCAGGGTCCAACTGGCAGAGCAGGTCGCCGGTTTTAACCTGGGCACCTTTGCGGAGGGGTTCGGAAACCACCGTTGCGGAGATTTCAGCGCGAACCTCAACTTGGCGGGCGGCTTGGGTCTGGCCGCGCAGGATCACCGCACTGTCAATGGCGCGGGCTTCGCTGCGCAAGACAACAACGCCGATCCTGTTTTCCGCAACGTCTAGAACCGTCTCTGCCGCGGTTGCTGGTGGGGCGTCTACAGTCTCAATAGCCGACTGGGGGTTCTCGCCACGGGCAAAGGCCATCAGCGCGTCGCGTTCAATAACCAGCATATAAAGGCTGGCTGTCACCACGATGGCGGTAATCAATGGAATCAAGCGCATCTTTGGCCCTTTTCAAGTATTTGTGGTCAAATCGGACCCTCAGATAAATTCCCGAGGGGGTCGTTGGCGACATAGACATAGGCTCGATATAGGTATTGTCCATACTAAACTAAGTAGTTCAGAACACAATTTATTGCATTTCTTTGTAGGTTTAGCGGGGCCAGCAGGTAAATGCGCCACTTGGCTTGAACCATCAGGCGCGGTAAGAGAGGCAAAAGAGAAAGCACTCCCCGGCGCAAACCGGGCCTATCAGGGATAAATTGATGAGCGACGCTGACAGTTTTATCGACGAGGTGACCGAAGAGGTTCGCCGCGACCGTATGTTCCTGATGTTGAAGCGCTATGGCTGGATTGGCGGCGTGGTGGTGGCACTGATTGTCGGGGGGGCGGCTTACCGTGAATACGATCAGGCCAAGACCACAGCTGCAGCCGAAGCCCTGGGAGATGCGGTGATTGCTGCTTTGGCCGAAAACGAGACGGACAAGCGCGCCGAAGCCTTGGCGACCATCACGGCCGAGACACCTGGCGGGGATGCCATTTTGAAGATGCTGCAGGCCGGAGCGCTGGCCAATTCCGAACAGGGCGAGGCCGCGGTGGCCCTGCTGGATGAAATTGCCAGCAATGGCGATCTGGCGCTGATCTATCGGCATACTGCGACGTTCAAAGCGTTGGGGTTGCAGCAAGATAGCCTGTCTGCGCAGGACCGTCGGATGCAATATGATACGCTGGCCCAACCCGGGGCGCCGCTGCGCCTGTTGGCTCAGGAACAGCTGGCCTTGATTGACATTGCCGAAGGCGACGTTGAGGCCGCGATTGAGCGCTTGCGGGCCATTATCGAAGACGCCGAAGTCAGAGCGGACTTGCAAGACCGCGCGCGTCAAGTGATTGTGGCTCTGGGTGGAACGCTGGATATATCGGCGACCTCGCAGGGGTGACGAAATACCGCGCAGGTAATGACGCGGGTGAGCGAATTGGAAGACGGGGCAGGGCAATGACTGTAGCAACAACCACCTCTAGGGCAGGGATGGCCTTACTCGGCGGCGCTTTGCTGCTAAGCTTGACCGCCTGTAAAGACCCCGAGGTTATTCTGCAGGGACCGCGCGAAGATATTCGTGAAGGCACCTCGACCCGTGTGGTGAATCAGTCCCGTGCCATTACTCTGCCATCGCAAACAGCCAATGCCTCCTGGCCGCAAAGTCACGGTCTTGAGGCTTACCGGACTGCGCATCCGGCGCTAAGCGCCGCGCCGCAGCGGGTCTGGTCGGTGTCGATCGGATCCGGAGACGAGCGTCGCCACCGGATCACCGCAACCCCTGTGGTGGGGGACGGGCGGATTTATACACTGGACAGCGGCGTACAAGTCTCAGCTGTCTCGCCCTCGGGGCAATTGCTGTGGCAAACAGATCTGATCCCTTCGGCTGATGGCGCTGCCACTGGCGGCGGTGTCGCTTTTCACGAGGGCGTTTTATACGTCTCGTCGGGCTATGGAGTGTTGACGGCTCTGGATGCAAAAAGCGGTAAACAGATCTGGCGTCAAAAATTGGACGCCACCGGGTCTGGCCAGCCAACAATTGGCAATGGACTGGTTTATCTGGTGGCCGGTGATGACACCGGCTGGGCGGTCAATGCCAAGGATGGCCGTATTGCCTGGCAAATTGCTGCGACACCCAGCATTTCAAATGTGCTGGGGGGACCAGCACCCGTTTTGACATCCGATTTGGCAATTTTTGCCTTTGGATCGGGCGATCTGACCGCCACATTCCGCACCGGCGGCCTGCGCCGCTGGAGCGCTTCGGTTGCGGGCAAGCGGGTTGGTCACACAACAGCGCGGATTGGTGACGTCACTGGCGGACCGGTGGTGGTGGGCAACCGCGCCTATGTGGGCAACCACTCGGGGCGCACCGTGGCCTTTGATCTGGACGACGGTAGCCGCATCTGGACCACCCGAGAGGGCGCACTAGGGCCGGTGTGGCCGGTTGGTGGCAGTCTGTTCCAGATTAGTGACCTGGGTCGGTTGTTGCGTCTGGATGCCAATACAGGCGAGGTGATCTGGGCTGCTAGACTGCCTGGTTACCTGAAAGACAAACCCGGTAAACGCGGTGCAATTGTCGCCCACTACGGTCCAGTTCTGGCGGGGGGCAATGTCATTGTCGCCTCAAACGATGGGCTGTTGCGGCTGTTTAAACCTGAGGACGGAAGCCTGGTGCGCACCATCGAAGTGCCCGGTGGCGCCACCACCGCGCCGGTGGTTGCTGGCAAAACCCTGTACGTGGTTTCGACAAAAGGCCAATTGCACGCTTTCCGTTAACGCCAAGATGCGCTATGGGGCGCACTTGAATCGCTGAAAGTTGATCTGATGTCCTTCACCCTCGCCATCGTGGGCCGCCCAAATGTGGGCAAGTCCACCCTGTTCAACCGTCTTGTCGGGAAAAAACTGGCGCTGGTCGATGACCAGCCCGGTGTCACCCGCGATTTGCGCGAAGGAGCAGCGCGCCTGGCCGATCTGCGCTTTACCGTGATCGACACCGCCGGCCTGGAAGATGCCACCGACGATTCGTTGCAGGGACGCATGCGCCGCCTGACCGAACGCGCCGTCGAGATGGCCGATGTCTGCCTGTTCATGATCGACGCTCGCGCCGGGGTGACGCCGCTGGACGAGATGTTCGCCGACATCCTGCGCAAGAAATCTGCAAATGTGATCTTGGCCGCCAACAAGGGCGAAGGCTCGGCTGCTGATGCCGGGGTGCTCGAGGCTTACAACCTCGGCCTGGGTGAGCCAATCCGCCTGTCTGCCGAGCACGGCGAAGGCCTGAACGACCTTTATACCCATCTGATGCCGCTGGCCGACCAGTTTGCTCTGCAGGCGGAGCAGGACACCCCTGAGGTGGATGTTGACCTGGACGAAGACGGCGATGAGGACGATGAGAATTACACCACGCCGGTGCCGACCAATGCCAAACCACTACAGGTGGCGGTGGTGGGGCGTCCCAATGCGGGTAAGTCGACCCTGATCAACCAGATCCTGGGCGAAGAGCGCCTGTTGACCGGCCCCGAGCCTGGTATCACCCGCGATGCGATCAGCCTGCGCATCGAGTGGGGCGGGGTGCCAATGCGGATCTTTGACACTGCCGGCATGCGTAAAAAGGCCAAGGTGCAGGAAAAGCTTGAGAAGCTGTCGGTTTCGGATGGTCTGCGCGCGGTTAAGTTTGCCGAAGTTGTGGTGGTTCTGCTGGACGCCGAGATCCCGTTTGAACAACAGGATCTGCGCATCGCCGACCTGGCCGAACGCGAAGGCCGCGCGGTGGTTGTTGCCGTCAACAAATGGGACATCGAAGAGAACAAGCAGGACAAGCTGCGCGATCTCAAGGAATCCTTTACCCGGTTGCTGCCACAGCTGCGCGGCGCACCTCTGGTGACCGTGTCGGCCAAAACGGGCCGTGGGTTGGACCGGCTGCAAGAGGCCATCATGCGCGCCCATGATATCTGGAACCGCCGGGTGCCAACCGCCGCACTGAACCGCTGGCTTACGGGCATGCTAGAGCAGCACCCGCCGCCCGCACCGCAAGGTAAACGCATCAAACTGCGTTACATGACGCAGGCAAAAACCCGCCCGCCTGGCTTTATTGTTATGTGCTCGCACCCGGACAAAATGCCGGAAAGCTATAAGCGGTATCTGGTCAATGGCTTGCGCCAGGACTTTGATATGCCGGGCACGCCGATCCGCATGACCCTGCGGTCGCAGAATGACAAAAACCCCTTTAAGGGCAGAAAAAAGGCGCCGCCAAGCAAGCTGCGCAAACACTTGAAGGGCCCGCGCGGCTAAGGCCAGCCATTCGAGACACGACCTAAACGCCAACGGGCGGTCCATAATGGGCCGCCCGTTTTGCATGTCCGGCGCCGGCATCAATCTGCTGCTCGATTGCGACCTGTCTCACAGGGCTTGCCTCTTGTTTCAAAGCAGAGGACTATTAGTTTTTTAGTAGAATTGCCTGCGCCTTGTTTTTCACCAGGGTGTCACAGAACATATTTATGGATTTGTACATGGATCTGAGAGCATATACGCGCCAATATTGCGACAGGGACAACCGGCTGGCCTCACTGAATTATTTTGGAACATTTGCAGTGTATTTCCTGTCACTCTGGCTAGCCATTCATTTCGCCTCTTTGTGGTATCTGATGGTGCCTGCCGGGGTGGTGAATGCCTTTGCGGCAGTGCGTCTGTACGTGCTGCAGCACGACACCGGCCACCACTCGCTGTTTGAGACCCGGCGTCAGAATGAGATCGCTGGCCATGTGTTGTCACCCTTCACCTTTGCGCCGTTTGAGGTGATGAAGCAGAACCACAACCTGCACCACGCCAATATCAGCAATCTGGAACATCGCGACACCGGCGAGATCAACACCATGACCCTGACGGAATGGCAGCAGGCAGGGTTTTGGCAACGGCTGGTCTATCGGCTCTATCGCAACCCAATTGTGCTGGTGCCGCTGGGATCGGCCTTTACCTATTTCATCCGCTATCGCTGGCCTAAAAACACAACCCGATTTGGTGTTGTTGGGGTGCTGCTGCACAATCTGGCGATTCTGATTTTCCTTGGGATAATATATACATTGGCTGGCGTTGCCGGGCTGTGGATTTGGCTGGGGTTCTCATTCCTTGGCGGAATGCTCGGGGTGTTTCTGGTCTACCTGCAGCATAATTTTGAGGACACCTATTGGGATCGCCGCCCTGATCTGGATCCATATGTGGCAGCGATCCAAGGGGCGTCCTGCCTGGACTTTGGCTGGTTCTTTGACATGGCAGTGGCCAATATAACCCTGCACGACATCCACCATCTGAATTCACGCATTCCCAGCTACCGGCTGCGCCGGTGCCATCACAACCTACCGCCTGAATTTGCGCCGAGACGGATTAAATTCCCCGAGGCGGTGCGGGCACTGGGGCTAAAGCTGTGGGATGAAGAGCAGAACCGTCTGGTGCCGTTTCCAAAGTGAAAACAACAGGTACCGCCCGACCTGAGGCCGGGCAGCGCGATATTGTTATGCCAGTACGCCGTCAGCAGTGAGGGTCAGCTTGCCGCCGAGATATGGCGCCAGCACTGCCGGCAGCGTGACCGAGCCATCCTCAAGCTGGCCATTCTCCAGCACCGCGATCAGACAGCGGCCCACGGCCAGACCAGAGCCATTCAGAGTATGCACAAACTCGGGCTTGCCACCCTCGGTGGGTTTGAAGCGGGCATTCATGCGCCGCGCCTGAAACTCACCAGTGGTCGAGACGCTGGAGATCTCGCGATAGGCGTCCTGTCCCGGCAACCAGGCCTCGATGTCAAAGGTGCGCCGGGCGCCAAAACCCATGTCGCCGGTACACAGCTCGACGGTACGATAGGGTACGCCCAATTGCTCCAGCAGATCCTCAGCGCAACGCAGCATGCGTTTCTGTTCGTCGTCGGATTTGTCCGGATGGGTGACCGAGACCATTTCGACCTTTTCAAACTGGTGCTGGCGCAGCATGCCGGAGGTATCGCGGCCCGCCGATCCTGCCTCGGAGCGAAAGCACAGCGACAGCGCGGTCATGCGGATGGGCAGCGCGGTCTCGTCCAGAACGTCACCCGACACTGAATAGGTCAGCGGCACCTCAGACGTGGGGATCAGCCACCAGCCATTGGTGGTCTGATAGCTGTCCTCGCCGAATTTAGGCAGTTTATCAGTGCCATACATCGCCTCGTCGCGCACCAGCACCGGGGTGTTGACCTCGGTCAGGCCGTTTTTGTCCACGTGGGTGTCAATCATGAACTGGCCCAGCGCGCGGTGAATGCGGGCAACGGCGCCGCGAAGGACGACGAAACGGCTGCCCGAAAGTTTGGCGCCGGTGTCGAAATCCATCGAGGCGGCTACGCCGGTGATTTCAAAGTGCTCTTTTGGGGCAAAGGGCAGGGTGGGCGGCGTGCCCCAGCGGCTGACCTCGACATTGTCGTTCTCGTCGGCGCCATCGGGTACATCCACGGCGGGCAGGTTGGGGATGCGCGCCAGCATATCGGTCAGTTGGGCGTCCAGCTCTTTGGCCTCTGCCTGCATRKTGGCRACTTCGGATTTTTTGTCCGACACCAGCGCGCGCAGGCGTTCGAAYTCAGCGTCATCSCCGCGACCCTTGGCAGCGCCWACTTCTTTRSWSGCYTTTTTCTGKTCGGCYTGCGCRGWYTCRGMSGMCTGRATYTTGCYRCGGCGGGCGGYGTCGAGCGCCAGGATYTCGGATGACATGCCCGCATCCCCGCGCCGTGCCAGAGCGGCGTCGAAATCGGCAGGGTTTTCACGGATCGCGCGGATGTCATGCATGGGGTCGTTTCCTTGGACGGTTTTGAATCAGTCCCCAAGCATATGCCGCAGCACGGGGCAAAGGGGAAGGGCAGGTAGAGGCTTGGGCCGGGTGTGAGGGAATTTGGCACTGCCGGGTTAAGATGTGGTGAGATGGGCGTGCGATTTGCGTTGCATACTGCATCTGTTTTGCACGGCTGAAAGCCGGGCCGCGCCTGACCTTCCCCCCGGGAAGGCGCTTTGCGCCCACCCAAGGTCAGGCGCTGCCCTTAGTGTTATTTTTTGCCGTGAAAAGGGAATTCAGTTAAGCCGAGTTTAGTCCAGAACTCGTGCATTTCCATTCTTGTCCCAAGGTCATCTGCTGTGTAGGGTGACCAGCTGGCAAATCCGCTTTCATCAAGTTTTGCTTGGAGAGCGTCAGCTTCGCTAGTATTGCCTTTTCGACGCCCAACGCGGATTTTTGTTCGCAATATTGATATGTTGATTTCCTTGCGAGTTTCTTCAATCAGATCGGATAACTGGGTGTCTTTGGACCCGAAAGTAGCGTTCATTTCTTTTGCTTCTCCCAAATAGTCCACTGCAGTAATCTCCGCTGCTCTCAATGTGACGCCATAAATGGTTGAAGCTTGGTTTATTGACATATTCATACCTCCGAGTTTTGGGATCGGGAGATTAATGATTGCATGATCCAGGCGCGCTCCCCGCATGTCGGCATGCCAAAAATCTGAGTGGTTCAACAACGCCGCAAAAAATTCGGTCCCGTGAAGCTTGGTTTCACGGAACAACGCCGCTTCCATTCGGCAATCATGAAACATCGCGGCGGAGTAGTCTCTTGTATTGAAATCGACGCCCGACAGATCGCAATTTCTCAAATCCAACCGGTATTTTTGGGCTGCTTCCAAAGATATTCGAGCGCTGGATCGCCGACCGATGACACGGATCGACGTTTGTATGTCTATCCGAGGCCGAGGGCGCGTAAATAGTTTTGAAGTTGGCATAGTATCGTATGCGGGGGCATTCTGCCTGACATAAGTACAGAGAATTTCCATGATTTGGATGTGGTCGCGTTCACTGTCTTGGGCAATGCGTTCAAGTGCATAAATTGATCCGACTCGAACTTCGAGGTTTGGTTCGGTGACTTCTTCCATAATGGGTTGTTTGAAGTCAGGATCTGTTGTTCCTTCCTTATTTTTATACAGGAGAGTACCTTTACTATTCTTGCGTTGACGTTTGACTGTCTTCTCCGCGCCTAGCCCTTCAACCGCTTTGCTGATCCTGTCCGTGATCTGGCCCTGCTCAGATATTTTCACTTGCTGCTGAGCTACGATTGACCTCCAGACAATGAAAGGCCCGCCAAAAACGGCGGCGAGTACAAAGCCGATTCCACGTATTGTATCAGGAGAGGAATTACCGCTGTTGGCCCCAAATCCAGTAAAGACGGCCAATAGTTTGTAAATGTCACATCCCGGCAGGTAGTATGGCTGTTTCTTGAACAGGTCTGGCTTGAACTTGTGCCAGTCTTTCATCGCTTGCAAGGGCGACTTGCTTCCCAAA
>NVUP01000006.1 GCA_002401945.1 Paracoccaceae bacterium | reverse complement strand
GGCGCCGCGCTTTGCGCGGCGCCGGGCCCAAGTCTGCTGTGGATGCCTTGGCGAAGCCAGGGCACCCAGCGGACGCGGGAGTACACCGTTGCGACGCAGCCATTGGCTAGTCGGGCAGCGCGTACTCTACCAATTCAGTGCGTTGCAGAGATTTGAAATTGTCGTCGGAAATCATCGTGGCGCGCAGGGTTCCTTTGACRTCACGCCAGATTGACAGGCCTTCGAGATTGTCATGGCTGCCCGAGGAGGTCTGCAGCARSGTCTGYTCGTTCATTGGGCCATCTGCGGTGAGAACCCAGCGCCGCAGGCGGCTGCGAAAACCAAACAAGCTAAAGTCGCGCTCGAGCAGGTAAAAGCGGCCATCGGGGCCGATATCGGCGCTAACCGGCAGAAAATCTCCATGCGGCGGCAGGGTAAAAGGCGTGGTCCAACTGTTGCCGTCCCAGCGCCAGACTGGGATTTGTCCGTTGCTGTCCAACGCGCGTTCAGGCAGGGTATAAAGACGTCCTCGCGCATCAATTGCCAGGGCCTCCAGCGCTTTGTTTATTGGCAAGGAACGGAACTCTTTGGGTCGTGGCAGGACCTGGGCGCGGCTGCTTGATTTTTGGTGACGCACCACCCGCGAGATGCCCTCGAATGATATGTAGATGGTGCCGTCTGCAGCAATGGCCAGGCCCTCGCTATCGACAATGCGACCTTTCAGGAATTGCCCGGACGAGGAGCGCAGATGGCGCACGGTTTTGGCCTGGATCCCCGAAATCAGGCCCTCCACACGGCTGATCTGCGCCGTGGCGAGGGTGGCACGGTCGCTGATGACCGTCATCGAAGAGCCGTCCGGGCTGAGTGACAGGCCCGAAAACCCACCAAACCATCGGTCGTCCATCTGCCAGGTGTAGCTGCTCAGATAGGTCGCCGTATTGGCCCCGGTTGTCCGATTGGCGGCATAGGCGGCGACCGCCAGCGTTGTGGCGATCACCAGGCCGATTGTCAGTTTGACTGCAGTACCGAGGCGCATTGTTTGGGGAGATCCGACATTGTGTAATCGCGACGAGGTTTAGGCTTTGGTGCGTTGGGGTCAACAGGCTTTGCGGGCGGTGGATTAAGAATGTCGTCAACCCATGTCTGCGCAGCAGCGCAGCCGTCACCGGGTGGAGGTGCCGCCTGGTTGGTGCATCCACGGGCGCCTTTGGGGCATTTCAGGCGTACGTGGAAATGATAATGATGCCCCCACCATGGCCGAATTTTGCGCAGCCATTTCCGATTGCCCGTTTCGTCCTTGCACATCTGTACCTTGGCGCCCGGGAACACAAAAATCCGCGCGACCCGTTTGTCCTTGGCAGCAGCCCGCAGGATGGCGTGGTGCTGCGGCGTCCAGCTGGAGTTGACAAAGGCCCCGTTGGCCCGGCGCATTGAAATAGACGACAGGTCTTCGCGTTGGCGGGTGTTTAAGTCGAGTTGGTTCGGCGGCAGCATCCAGATATCAACATCAAGGCCGATCTGATGGCTGCGGTGACCGGACAGCATCGGGCCACCGCGAGGCTGGCTGATGTCGCCGATATACAGCCCGTCCCAACCGCGTTGCCTGGCGGCAAACCGGCTGAGCTTTTCGATGAAATCAATGGTCTCGGGATGCCCCCAGTTGCGATTGCGCGACAGCCGCATTGCCTGCCATGTGGCCCCGGTTTCAGGCAGTTGCACGGCGCCCGCCACGCAGCCCTTGGCATAAGATCCAAAGGGTGCGGGCTGTTGTTTTGAGCCGCTGGGTTTGGCCCCGAACAGCTGTTTGGCTGCGGTCGCAGCGCTTGCCGTACTGGTTAAACATAATACTAAGAACAAACTGGCAAGTAGATGTTTCAATCCTGGTCTCCCTCGGCTCGGACCCATATCAGCAGAATCAGCCCCAGAATGAACAGGACGACCACTGGCGATATGCCCAAGCGTGCGCTGCCGGTTATGGTTGTGGCAACCCCAATCAGTGCCGGCGCCAAAAACGCGGTGGCGCGACCTGACAATCCATACAGGCCAAAGCTCTCGGTGGGGCGTTCAGGGTTGGTATGGCGCACCATCAGGCTGCGGCTGGTGGCCTGCAGGATTCCGCCGAAGCCGCCGATCAGCACGCCGCAGCCAAAGAAAATCCTGTCCGGCAGGGTCGAGCCTTCGGGCAGAGGCATGCCGAACAATTGTTCGCGAGACATGCCAACAATGGTGATACAAACCACAGTCAGCACCAGTATCGAAAGGATGATCACCGGTTTGGGGCCAAAACGACGGTCGGCGTGGCCGCCAAGCCAACAAAACAGCGCCGAGGAAATTGCAGCGACGATGCCAAAGATCCCGATCGAGGTGATCTCCCAGTCCAGCACCAGCCGGGCATAGACGCCACCAAAGCCATAAAGCCCGTTCAACGCGTCGCGGTACAACATAGAGGAGCCGAGATAGCTGGCCAGGCTCAACCGGTTGCGCAGATTGGCCAGAGATTTTGCTACCAGCCGAATAGCGCCGCCAAAACTGCCACGCTGGCCGGTGCTTTTGCCGTCGCGCACCCACAGGAAATAGGGGATCATGAASAYSGCAAACCAKATGGCGGTGATCGGTCCAACCGCGCGGGTGCCTTCGCGCGTACTTGCGTCCAGCCCAAATGCCGGGTCCAGCCCAATCAGGGTTTTACCGTTGCTTTGCTCGACAAACAGCAGCAGCAGGATAAACAGCGACACCACGCCACCCAGATAGCCAAAGGCAAAGCCCGAACCGGAAATCTTGCCCACGTCGTCCTTGTCGCACAGCGATGGCAGTTGCGAGTTGATGAATATCAGCGCGAACTCGGCGCCAATAAAGCCAAAGCCAAAACTGCCCAGCATCCACCACAGGTTCGACCCTTGGGGATCCATGAACCATAGCCCACTTGCGCCGATCACATACATGACGGAAAATGCGATGATCCACGGCATCCTTCGCCCGGAAATATCGGCCAAAGCTCCTAGCAATGGTCCGCCAAAGCCAATGATCAGTCCGGTCACAGTTAGGCACAGCGACCAAATGGTCTGGGCTTGCGCCTTGGCGGCCTCATCCGCTAACCCTTGCCCCAAAAAGAAATCCGCAGCCACGGCGGCAAAGAAGGGGCCAAAGATAAAGGTGACCAGAAGTGTGTGGTAGGGCTGGCTGGCCCAATCAAAGAAATACCATCCCCAAATGCGCTTGCGCGTCRAAATTTCCTGCATACCTATACCTAAAATGTCTTTTTAGAAGATATGACAGGGGCGATTGCTTTTAGGCAAGCCCATCCTGCATTGGTGGCCAGGGACGTGTGGCATCTGCCTGACACCAGGCTTTGATCCAATCGGGCATTGGCGGTGGCACCGCATTGGAATGACCCATCTCCGCCAGAACCTGCGCTGGAGGGATGATCCCCTGTTTGCCGGTCACGGCGGATCGGAACATCACGTGGCTGGCGCACTCGCCATTCTTCTTCCACATCGACTGTTCAAGATAGATAAACTTGTCGTCCCAGGTCACCGCCCGGCTGCGCATCTCAAACCGCTCAAATCCGCGAATGCGGCGCCGAAACCGCACCGTGCTGCCGGCCATGGTCATGCCCCAGCGGTGCTTGGTGATGGCACTGATCAAGCCAACCCGCTGGGCGTTCATAGTGCGGCCATTGTTCAGTTCCAGCCAGATATCCAGATCCCAGGGCCAGCAGATGTGATGCGAGACATGGGTCTCGGTCAGTTCCAGCGGCGGCATCCGGCGGGCGATGAACAGATCTTTGATCAGGCGGACGATGGGAAACATRGRGCAAATCCTTTGTGATCTGTGCCTCTCATGACCCGTTCATCAGCAGCGTCAACCACAACTTGGCGGAAGGCTTGCGCTTTGCGGTGTTGCTGMTTACSTCTGKGGCGGATCCAAAGAAGGAAATAAGATGCTGTCGTTGTTCCAAATCCTGATGCTTGTCCTCGACATCGTCTGGTTCTTYATTATTGCCCATGTCATCATGAGYTGGCTGATCAATTTTCAGGTGTTGAACCTGCATCAGCAGTTGGTTGGGCAGATCTGGCATTTTCTCAATCGCATTCTTGAGCCGCTGTATGGCCCCGTGCGTCGCATATTGCCCAATATGCAGGGCATTGATCTGGCACCTCTGGTGGTGCTGATCTCGGTCTATGCGGTGCGCATTGTGTTGGTGAACAACATCTCTGCTTTCTACTGACGTGCCAAGCTGGGCTGGCGCTTTGCAGTAGGTATTTAAGGACAAGAAGAAGTAGGGGCCATCTGGCCCTTGCTGCGCGATTCGGCTTGTGAGATTGTGCGATCAGACAAGCAGTAACACTCCCACACGAGGCTTTCCGTCCATGACCCTCCAGTCAGGCGCTTCCCCGCTTTTGCGCGATGTATTTGGTTTTGACGCCTTCCGGCCCGGGCAGGAGGAAATTGTCGATGCCGTGACCGCTGGTGAAAACGTGCTGGCAATTATGCCAACGGGCGGCGGTAAATCCCTGTGCTTTCAACTCCCGGCGCTGATCCGCGAGGGCGTGACTGTGGTGATATCACCGCTGATCGCTTTGATGCGGGATCAGGTGCGAGGCTTGCAGGAGGCAGGGGTCTCGGCTGGCGCGCTGACCTCGGGCAATACACCCGAAGAAACCGAGGCGGTTTGGGAGGCACTGGAGGCCGGGCGGTTGAAGCTGCTGTATATGGCCCCGGAACGGTTGGCCTCAAACGCGGCGATGAGCATGTTGCGACGCATCGGCGTCAGCATGATTGCGGTGGACGAGGCCCATTGCGTCAGCCAGTGGGGCCATGATTTCCGCCCCGATTATTTGCGCATTGGTGAATTGCGTCAGGCGTTGGACGTGCCGCTGGCCGCCTTTACCGCCACTGCAGATGCTGAAACCCGTGACGAGATTGTGCAGAAACTGTTCGATGGACAGCCTCCGCGCACCTTTTTACGCGGATTTGACCGTCCCAACATCCATTTGGCTTTTGCTGCCAAAGATGGCCCGCGGCGGCAGATCCTTGGCTTTGCTGCGGCGCGCAAAGGCCAGTCCGGCATCGTCTATTGCGGCACCCGCGCCAAGACCGAGGCGCTGGCAAAGGCGCTGCGCGACGAGGGCCATGTGGCCTGTCATTACCACGGCGGAATGCAGGCTGAGGATCGGCGCATTGTCGAGACCCGCTTTGCCCGCGAGGATGGCTTGATTGTGGTGGCCACCGTGGCCTTTGGTATGGGGATCGACAAGCCGGACATTCGCTGGGTGGCGCATGCAGACCTGCCCAAAAGCATCGAGTCCTATTATCAGGAAATTGGCAGGGCTGGCCGCGATGGCGCGCCAGCTGAGACGATGACCTTGTTTGGATCCGACGACATTCGGTTGCGCCGCAGCCAGATTGACGAGGGCCTGGCGCCGCCAGAGCGCCGCGCCGCTGATCATGGGCGGTTGAACTCGCTGCTGGGGCTGGCCGAGGCGCTGCACTGTCGCCGCAAGAACCTGCTGGGCTACTTCGGCGAACAGGCCGAAGCCTGTGGAAATTGTGATCTCTGTGACAGCCCGGCCGAGGTGTTTGACGGTACCACCGCGGTGCGCAAGGCGCTATCGGCAATCCTGCGCACTGAAGAATGGTTTGGTGCGGGCCATCTGATCGATATTCTGACCGGCACCGAGACTGATAAAATCCGCGCCCGGCGCCATGACCAGCTATCGGTCTATGGCTGCGGTGGTGAATATGACAAACGCCAATGGCAGGCGGTGTTCCGGCAGATGATGGGCCATGACTTGGTGCGTCCGAACCCCGAACGCCACGGTGCGTTGCAGATGACCGCGGCGGCGCTGCCGGTGCTCAAGGGCGAGGCACAAATCTCTCTGCGCAAGGATTCGATCAAAACAGCCAGCCGCCGCCCCGCAGTTAAGGCGCTGGTCTCCGAGGAAGACGCGCCGCTGCTGTCGGCGCTAAAGGCTAAACGGCGGGCACTAGCCGAGGCGCAGAAAGTGCCGGCCTATGTGATTTTCCCGGACCGTACCTTGATCGAGATGGCGGAAACCCGTCCATCTGATCTGGACGGGATGGCGCATATTGGCGGTGTTGGTGCCAAAAAACTGGAGCGCTATGGGGATACGTTCCTTGAGGTGATCAATGGCGCCACCGATGAGGTCCACCCGGCGCGGCGCAAACTGGCTGGTCGGCAGGCCGGGTCGCTGTATGATGCGCTGTTAGAGGCGCAAGCCTTGCTGGCGCGCGGCGGTGATGGCATCGAAAAACCGCTGAGCTGTTCGGCCAGCATGCTGGCCAAGGTGGCGCAGTTGCGGTCAGGTGACGAGGCGGGCCTTATTCGCCTGCTTGGTGAAAAGCGGGCGGAGAGATTTGCAGCTGCCTTTCTGAATGTTTTGCGAGCTGAGGGTTAATTAATGTCGGATTTGAACAAGGAGACGGGGATGCTGGTAGTCATCTCACCGGCTAAGCGGCTGGATTGGGCAGAACGCGATGTTGCGGTGACGCAGCCGGATTTTCAGGACGATGCGATCCGGCTGGCCCGGACGATGCGCAATCTGACGCTGGGTGAGCTGAAAAAACTGATGGACCTGAGCGACGATCTGGCCCGACTGAACCGTGATCGGTTCCGCGCCTTTGTGGATGATCCCGATGCTGATTCCACCCGCCCGGCCGCACTGGCGTTTGCTGGCGACACCTACATGGGGCTTGAGGCCGCGACGCTAGAGACCGATGAAATGGCCTGGGCGCAGGATCATCTGCGTATTCTGTCGGGCCTGTACGGAGTGCTGCGACCGCTGGACGCAATCCAGCCTTACCGGTTGGAAATGGGCAGTCGGCTGAAAACTCGGCGCGGCAAAAACCTGTACGAATATTGGCGCGAGCAACTGAGCAACTCGTTGAATGCACAAGCTGAAATCACTGGCAGTCAAGTGTTGGTCAACTGCGCCAGCCAGGAGTATTTTGGCGCGGTTGCCCCTAAGGCGCTGAAGCTGAAGTTGATCACGCCGGTGTTTATGGAAGACAAAGACGGCACGCCCAAAATCGTGAGCTTCTTTGCCAAGCGCGCCCGCGGTGCGATGGCGCGCTATATCATCCAGAACCGACTGAGCGACCCCGACGGGCTGAAAGATTTTGACAGCGGTGGATATGCCTATCGCGCCAAGCTTTCGACGCCAGACAAGCCAGTGTTCCTGCGTCCCTACGCCAGCCCGTAAACCCCTAGGAAGATTACGGTTGAACCGGCTGAGCCTCGTCGGGGATGTGCTGCGCGATACGCTCGTGGATAAGGGCCTTGCGCAGGGGTTTGGTTAGGTAGAAATCCAACCCTGCAGCTAAAATCCCCTCGGAATCGCCGTCCATCGCATGCGCTGTCAGCGCGACAATAGGCACATGGGTGCCAGTTTGGCTTTCGATTTTCCGGATCTCAACCGTGGCCTCTTTGCCGTCCATCGTGGGCATGGAAATATCCATGAAGATCAGGTCGGGAGAAAAGTCTTTATAGGCCTCAACCGCCTCAAGCCCATTGTTGGCAAAACGGATGTCGATATTGAGGTCCTTGACCATCTTGCGGAATACCAATTGGTTGGTCTTGTTGTCCTCGGCAGCTAAAATGCGCATCAGGCGCGGGGCGTCGTGATCGGGCTGTTGCTCTGTCTGCGTCGGCTCATCCACTGCGCTGGTGCCCGAGTCAGGTTCAATTTCGACTGCCCCGGTTGCGCTAATTGGAGTGCCGTTGCGGTGACGTGCCTGGAAACTGGGCGTTGCAGCGATCTCTGCTGGACTGGTCTCGGTGTCATCGACCAAAGACGCATCCGGCTGAGACGCAGAGGGTGTATTTTTCGGAATTATGGCTCCCATGGCGGAAAGTTTTGCAAACAGATCGTTCCGGGGGACCGGTTTTTGTAGAATCCCCTGAATCATGTTTCGGGTGGTGTCGTCTTTGGAAAAATTCGCGTTTGAACTGAGCAGCAAGAATGGTACATCCGGCCAATCCCCTTGCCGCAAAGCGGTGGCCAATTGCACTCCATCCATTTCGGGCATGTTGTGATCGCTGATCACCAAATCAATGGTTTCGTCCATTTGCTCCAAGGCCTCGGCCCCCGAGGCGGAGGTTGTCACCTTGGCCCCCAGCATTTGCATCTGTTTTTTCAAAATCGTCCGATTCATGGCTAAGTCATCGACAATCAGAACATGACGTAGGGTGGCAGGCAGCTCTGCAGCATAGGGCTGCGGTCCTTCGGCCATTGGCAGGGGTACCCGGAATCCAAAGCACGACCCTTGGCCCTCTTCACTTTCGACCCAGACGGTTCCGCCCATCAATTCGATCAAACGTTTGGAAATCGCCAGGCCCAGACCGGTGCCCTCAAACTGGCGATTGCGCTCGTTTTCGACCTGATTGAACTCGCCAAAAATATGCTGGATCTTATCCTTGGGAATGCCAATTCCGGTGTCTTCTATGGCCACATGAATGGCGCAGGTCGCGCCATCACTGTCGGGCACACCCGAGACGCGCAGCACAACATGGCCTTCTTTGGTGAATTTTACCGCGTTTCCTACCAGATTGGTCAGCACTTGGCGCATGCGGCCAGGGTCGCCAACAAAGCGGGTTGGCAAGAACAGGTCAYAGTCCACCAGCATCGCCAACCCTTTGTCGCGCGCCGTGGGTTGCAACAGCATCACCACTTCGTGGATGCAGCGCTCCATGTCGAAATCTTCACTGTGCAACACCAGTTTGTCGGCCTCGATCTTGGAATAGTCGAGCACGTCATTGATGATGACCAGCAGCGCCTCACCCGAGTTTTTGATGGTGTCGGCATAGAGCCGCTGTTCATCCGTCAGCTCGGTGTCACTCAGCAATTCGGCCATGCCAACCACCCCGTTCATCGGGGTGCGGATTTCATGAGACATATTGGCCAAGAAGGCAGATTTGGCGCGGTTGGCGGCTTCGGCCCGCTCGCGGGATGTGCGCAGCTCTTCCTCGTATTGAACGGTTGACGTGATGTCCAAGGCTAGGCTGACCACATCACCGCCGTGGCCGCGTTGGTCGATCAGCTTGATATAGCTGTCGTTCCACAGTCGGATGATCACCGGTTCGGGGGTTGGCGACACCCAACGTGCGGTCATCATCTTGCGCCAATTATCCGGGTTCAGGCGGCCAGTGTTAACCAAACCTTCGTCAGTGAAAATCTGCAGGATCCGCTCATAGGAGATGCCTGGACCGACCTCTTCCAGCCCCTCGAACGTGTTCAGATAGGCGGTGTTGGCGCCGATCAATTTGCTGTCAGCGCCAAAGAAGGCAAACCCATCTTGAATGGTCTGAATCGAGTGCCACAACCGGCGTTCGGCCACTTCAACTTTTTCATGGGCGACATGCAGGTCCGATTTGACCTTTTCATTCTCGACCCGGACGTTGGCAACTTCATCCCTGAATGTCGCGACTTCGGCCTGGGTGACGCCAATTTGTTTGGTCAGCGCCAAAGCATGGCGCCCCAGCTTTCGATTGGCCGCTGACAGTTCCGCCTGCTTTAATTCAAGCAGGCGTTCAGCTGCCAAGCGGGCGCGCCGCTCGTAAGCAAGTTTATCGGCAATAGGCATCCCTGCGGGCTCCAGCGGCGGCGATACGGGTGGTTCACACCCAAGATCAATTCAGAACGTGAAAAGCATTTGATCCTTAGCTACGTCGTCGTCCTTGCCATGTGGTTAATCGCGTGACAGCCTAAGTAAAGATTGGGAGGGTATTATGTTGCGTTCAGTTGTTTGGATTTTCACATTTATTTTCATGCAGTTATCGGGAATGTCTGCGGCTTTGGCCGAGTCGTCGTTTCCATCGTTTCGGTTTGTCGCAACCAAAGACGTCGACTTCTATGGGTCTGATTTACAAGCGATTTTTGACACTGATCTGCAAAGTTGTGTGCGGATCTGTGCAAATCAGGACAATTGCGCGGGCTTTTCCTTCAATTCCAGATCGAATTCCTGCTTTCCAAAGAGTGCGATAGGGGAATCGACCCCCTATGAGGGGGCCTTCTCAGCCAAAAAACTCCAAACGCCGACGCCGATTCGCGTCAGGGGCGATTTGCGCAGCTCTGAACTCCCCTTTCTAAAGCCCGCCGATCTGACCCGCGCCCATGAACTTGCACGCGATATTGGGCTGCGTCATCCGGCGGGGGACCGTGATCAGGATCTGATGATACAAACCGCCCGTGCGCGGGCCCGCAACGGCAATAATCTGGCCGCGATGCGCTGGATGGGAGCAGCGGTTTCACTGGGGGATCAACCGGATCTCTGGGCGGACTACGCGGGTTATTTGCTTCGCATTGTTGAAGGCAATACCCGCCAGCACCGCGAACGCGCGCTGTCTGCGGCCATMAATAGCTATCTGCGCAGTGAAAACCGCGGCAGTCGAACCACGGCTTTGGTCACTGCGGCCAAAGCGTTAGAGAAACTGGGGCGTGGCCGTGACATGTTGCCGGTGCTGCGTCTGGCCGAGGACATTCAGCCGCGCCGAACYACAGTTGAGCTGCTGGACAGTGCCATCGCCAAATATGGTTTCCGGGTCAGTGACAGCACCATCGAAAGCGACAGCGCCGCCCCTCGCATCTGTATCGAGTTCTCGGAAACTCTGGTCAAATCCGGGGTGGATTATGGCGATTACCTGAAACTGCCTGACAGCCGCATGGTGGCCGAGGCCGATGGTCGTCAGCTCTGTATTGATGGAGCCGAGCACGGCCAGCGTTATCGCATAACCCTGCGTCGTGGATTGCCAGCGGCAAACGGCGAGGCGCTGTTTCGCGATATCGAGCTGAACCACTATGTCCGTGACCGCACGGCCTCGGTTCGGTTCCCTGGTCGCTCATATGTGTTGCCCAAGTCCGATCTAGCAGCGCTGCCGATTGAAACCGTCAATCTGACCGAGGTTGAATTGCATCTGCGCCGGGTCAGCGACCGCAACCTGCTGCGCGCGGTGCAAGAGGGGATGTTTGGYCGCCCRYTGTCGCAATGGCAGGATGAATATTTCTCGGAGGACATCGCCCAAGATGTCTGGACCGGAACCGCCGACGTACAAAGCGATCTGAACCGCGACATGACTACCCGATTGCCATTGGCCGAGGCGATTGCAGGCCAGCCAGTAGGTATCTACGCGCTCAGCGCCCGTATTCCGGGGGCCGATCCCTATGACAACCCAGCCGCCACCCAGTGGTTTGTGCTGTCTGATCTKGGGATTAGTTCGATGTCRGGSGCWGAYGGKTTGCATGTGCAGGTCAAYGGKYTGTCTGATRCCGCTGCCAAATCCGGKGTCGARATCACWCTRGTGTCGCGCGCCAATGCGGTGCTGGGCACTTCGGTGACGGATGARACYGGTTATGCCAGTTTTGCACCKGGSTTGKCRCGRGGKCRKGGSTCTKCCGCWCCSGCKATGATCCTGGCACARAATGGTGACRMKGATYTTGGYTTYYTGTCRCTGACAGATCCYGGRTTTGAYCTGTCWGAYCGCGGYGTCGAAGGTCGCSMTGCACCGGGYCCRRTRGATGTTTTTCTGGCSACRGATCGCGGYGCATAYCGCGYYGGCGARGTGATGMAYATCACCGYYYTRGCRCGCGAYARYAAGGCRCARGCSATYGARGGCCTRCCRCTGATCGCSATCCTGTCRCGCCCSGAYGGMGTGGAATACAGCCGMCAYATWTCRGRYGGMGGCCAGNTTGGSSGGYMMNGTCTTTGCCYTGCCTGTSGGMMYSTCRGCSCCRCGYGGSACCTGGCGKTTGGACATYAAAAGCGACCCNAAAGSSMCSNGCCTTGGCCAGCCGRCAGATYTTGGTCGAGGATTTTCTGCCSGARCGYATYGAYTTTACCCWGWMRYTRCCGACCGSRGGCCTGCGCCCCGGTGACAGCCCTCCGATGAAAATTGAGGCACGCTATTTGTTTGGCGCGCCGGGTGGTGGCCTGAAGATCGAGGGCGAAGTCAGCCTGCGTGCAGCTGCAACGGTGGACGGCTGGCCCGGCTACCGCTTTGGTCGCTACGACGGTCTCAGCACCACCCAGACCAGCTATTTTGGCGGTGAAGAAACTAATGCCGAGGGACTGGCCACGGTGACGATTGAAATCCCGACCAATGCCGCTGAAGGCAAGCCAATGACGGCGACGGTGATCACGCGCATTGCCGATGGTGCCGCCCGACCGGTGGAACGACGCCTGACGGTGCCAGTGCGCCCAGATGGCCCGGTGATCGGGATCAAACCGCTGTTTGAAGACGAGGTGGGCGAGGGCAGCGAAGCGGGTTTTGAAGTAATTGCGCTCAGCCCCGATCTGCAACCATTGGATATGCCGGTGAAATGGACCCTGAACCGGGTTCGCACCCATTACCAATGGTATCAGCTGTATGGCAATTGGAACTGGGAGCCGACTACACGTCGCACCCGCATTGCCAGTGGCGAGGCCACGCTGTCAGACGTACCGCTGGCCCTGTCACAACCCGTCGACTGGGGCCGCTATGAGCTGGTGATTGAACGGCTGGACGGCGACGGCCACGTTTCGGCGGCGATGGATTTCTATGCTGGCTGGTATGCTCCGGTAGACGGCGCCTCGACCCCTGACAAGTTGGAGCTTTCGCTGGACCGCGAGACATATCAGCCCGGCGACACCGCCCAGCTGCGCATCGTGCCACGCGCGGCGGGCACCGCAATGATCTCGGTGATATCCAACGAATTGATCGAACGCCACGCGGTTGAAGTGCCCGCAGGGGCCTCTGTCATTCCATTAACGGTGACTGAGGACTGGGGCAGCGGCGCTTATGTCAGTGCCATGGTGATCAAGCCCATGGACGGCGCGACGGACAAGACCCCGGCGCGAGCGCTGGGTCTGGCACATGTCAGCATCGAACAGCCCGGTCAGCAGCTAACCGTCACCGTGGATGTGCCCGAGGTGGCCCGTCCTCGTGGGACCGAGACCGCCACGATCCGCGTTGATGGCGCAATGGCTGGCGACGAAGTCTGGCTAAGTCTCGCTGCGGTGGATCTGGGTATCCTCAATCTCACCGGCTTCAAAAGCCCTGACCCAAGCGCGTATTACTATGGCCAGCGCCGTCTGGGAATGGAGCTGCGCGATGTCTATGGCCGTCTGATCGACGGTCAAAACGGAGCCTTGGGACAGGTGCGATCGGGCGGAGACGCCGATACTGGAATGCGGATGCAATCGCCACCGCCGACGCAGGACCTGATGTCGGTGTTCTCGGGGCCGTTGCAGGTCGATGATAATGGTGAGGTTGATTTCCCGATCGACTTGCCCGCGTTTAACGGCACCGTGCGGCTGATGGTTGTGGCCTGGTCTGGTCATGCCGTGGGGCAGGCCGAACAGGATATGCTGGTACGAGATCCGGTGGTGGTCACCGCCTCTGCACCTCGGTTCCTGGCGCCCGGTGATAGCAGCCGGGTGTTACTGGAAATTGTCCACGCCGATGGCCCAAGCGGCGAAATGGCCCTGACGGCACGGGTGCTGGGTGAGGGTCTGCAATTGGGTCAGTTGCCCACCTCGGTGACGCTGTCCGATCAGGGCAAGGTGACATTGGAACTGCCAGTGACCGCCTCAGAGGTTGGCGATCCGGAAATCGAACTGACCCTGACCACGCCAAACGGCCAGGAACTGGTGCAGAATTTGCGCCTGCCAGTACGGGCCAATGATCCGGTGGTGTCGCAGACCCGGCGATTCTCGCTGGGGGCTGGGGATACCTTCCGGTTCAGTTCAGACGTCTTTGCCGATCTGCGTGCAGGCACGGGTCGCGCGGTTCTGTCGGCAGGCCCCTTGGCCAAGTTTGACGTGCCGGGACTGCTCAGCTCGTTGGACCAATACCCCTATGGCTGTACCGAACAGGTGACGTCAAAGGCCATGCCACTGTTGTATCTGTCCTCGGTCGCGCAGGCTTCGGGGCTGGGCAATGGCCCTGCGGTCAATGCGCGAGTGCAGGACGCCATCGCCAAGGTGCTGACCCGACAGGCCAACAACGGGGCCTTTGGCTTGTGGCGCGCCGAAAGTGGCTATTTCTGGCTGGATGCCTATGCCAGTGACTTCCTCAGCCGGGCGCGGGCGCAGGGCTATGAGGTCCCTGATCAGGCCTTCCGTCAGGCGATGGATAACCTGCGCAATCGCGTCAACTATGCCTCCGATTTCGACAAAGGTGGCCGCGATCTGGCTTATGCGCTGTTGGTTTTGGCACGTGAAGGGGCCGCCGCGATGGGCGATTTGCGCTACTATGCCGACGTAAAGGGTGAGTCTTTTGATACGCCGCTGGCGGCAGCCCAGCTGGGCGCAGCACTGGCGGCTTATGGCGATCAGACCCGGGCCGACCGGATGTTCGCGCGCGCTTCAACGATGATGGGCCGTGCCAAGCCCGAGGCCTCGCTATGGCGGGCCGATTTTGGCACCCATCTGCGCGACGCCGCCGGGGTCTTGGCGCTGGCCGTCGAGGCGGGCAGCACTGCAGTCAACCGCGATGACCTGACCAATCGCATCACGCGCGCCAACAGGTGGCGGTCGACGCAAGAGTCCGCCTGGACCCTGATGGCTGCGCAGGCCCTGATCGACACACCCGAGGATTCTGGTCTGCTGGTGGATGGCCAACCGGTGTCAGGTGCCTTTGTGCAGGTGCTCGAAGCGGATGCGAGCGGGCAGGGGATTGATATCACCGCTGCCTCGGGACGGGACACGGATATCACCCTGACCACGCTGGGAGTGCCAATGGTGGCCCCGGAGGCTGGCGGCACCGGATTTAAGCTGGAGCGGCTGTATTACACACTGGATGGCGTGCCGATTGAACGCCGAGACTTTGCCATCGGCGAACGGTTTGTCACCGTTTTGCGCATCACCCCACACGAAGACCTGGGCGCGCGACTGATGGTCAATGACCCGTTGCCCGCAGGCATTGAGATCGACAATCCCAACCTGCTGCGCTCAGGCGATCTGCGGGATCTGGACTGGCTGGACCTAGACGAGGCCGAGCACACCGAGTTCCGCTCGGATCGGTTCCTGGCGGCGGTCAATCTGCGCGGCACCCGGCGGGTGACATTGGGCTATATCGCCCGCGCCGTGACGCCGGGCAGTTTCCACCATCCGGCGGCCTCGGTCGAGGACATGTATCGCCCTGCCTACCGCGCCCGCACTGAAACAGGGCGCGTCATAGTCCGGTGACACGGTCGTCAAAACAAGCTGAGGCCGGGCGTGTCCCGGCCCATCGTCCGGGCAAACGGTGGGGCCGATGGGTATTGGCTTGCGCCGTTGGCATGGTGCTGCTCGTTGCCGCCGGCAATCAGGCCTTTGACGCTTGGGTGGATAACACCGAACTGCCTGTCACACTGGCAGAAACCTCGATTGAAGTGCGCGACCGTAACGGTGCATTGCTGCGCGCCTATCCGGTTGGAACAGGCATCTGGCGATTGGCAGTGCGTCCCGATCAGGTGGACCCTGGCTTTTTGGCGATGTTGGTGCGCTACGAGGACAAGCGATTCTGGACACATTCTGGTGTCGACCCGAGGGCAATGGCGCGGGCGGTGGGCCAAGCATTGTGGAACGGGCGGGCAGTGTCGGGCGGATCTACCCTGACCATGCAGGTGGCGCGACTGCTTGAAGATGGCAGCACCGGACGCTGGGCGGGCAAGCTGCGCCAGATCCGGCTGGCATTGGCGCTGGAGCGGCGGCTCAGCAAGCAGCAAATCCTGACGCTCTATCTGACCCATGCGCCCTATGGCGGCAACCTCGAAGGTATCCGCGCCGCCACATTGGCATGGTTTGGTAAGGAGCCCAGACGGCTGACCGCCGCACAATCGGCGCTACTGGTGGCGCTGCCGCAATCCCCCGAACGTCGCCGCCCGGACCGCGCGCCGGATGCCGCCCGCACCGCCCGCGACCGGGTGCTGACACGGATGTCGCGTCAGCAGGTGATCAGAGTGGACGAGATGGGACTGGCGCAGGCCGAGGTGATTCCGCACCGCATGGTGCCGTTCGCGCAGCTTGCACCTCATCTGGCCGACAGGATGCTGGCCGCTGACCCCGACACGCAGCGATTTGATCTGACCATTGATGCCGGGGTTCAGGCCCGGATGGAGCTTTTGCTTCGTGACGCCACCAGACTAGGCGGCGAGCGGCTCTCGGCGGCGCTGATCGTAGCGGATTACCAGACCGGTGAGGTGCTGGCCTCGGTCGGATCCCCCGGCTATCGCGACAGTGATAGATTGGGGTTTGTCGATATGACCCAGGCGCTGCGTTCGCCCGGGTCAACCTTGAAACCGCTGATCTACGGGCTGGCCTTTGATCAGGGGCTGGTTCACCCGGAAACCTTGATCCACGATGGACCGGTGAATTTCGACGGCTACGCACCACAGAACTTTGACGGCGAATTCCGCGGCGATTTGCGGGTGCGCCAAGCGCTGCAATTGTCGCTGAACATTCCGGTGGTTAAACTGACAAACGAGTTGGGCGCGCCCCGGATTATGGCGGCACTGCGCCGCGYYKGGRYSGSGCSKGMSGWKSSYRSKSSGGTGCCGGGACTGGCCATCGCGCTGGGCGGGATCGGCATCACCTTACAAGATCTGGTGCAGCTATATGCCGGGTTGGCGGCGGGCGGGCGGGGTCCTGCTTTGCGGCTGCGTATGGATGAGCCCAGACAGCATCAAGGACGCCTGGTCTCCGAAGTGGCCGCCTGGCAGTTGATGGATATCCTGCGCGGTTTGCCTCCGCCTCCGGGGGCTCGCGCTGGGGTGTTGGCCTACAAGACCGGGACCTCATACGGGCACCGTGATGCCTGGGCGCTGGGCTGGGATGGCCGTCACGTAATTGGCGTTTGGATGGGGCGTGCCGATGGTACGCCGGTGCCGGGAGTGTTCGGAGGCAGTCTGGCAGCGCCGGTGCTGTTCGAAGCCTTTGGCCGCCTGAAGCCCGCGTTTGAACTGCTGCCACCGCCGCCACCCGCCACCCTGATTGTCAGTTCGGCGGAACTGCCACAACCGCTGCGCCGGTTTCGCCCACGCAATGCGGCATTTGAGGAACCTGCAGATGCGCCGCAGCTACTATTCCCGCCCGATGGTGCCCGGTTGGCGTTGCAGGATGCACCGCTAACGCTAAAACTGCGTGGCGGTGCGGCACCCTTCCTGGTGCTGGCAAATGGGCGGCCGGTGGTGCAGGGGCAACACTTGCGTGAATTTGAAATCCCCAACCCGGGTCAGGGATTTTCGGCGCTAGTGGTGGTCGATGGTCTGGGCCGCTCTGCCCGCGCAACAGTGCAGGTCGAGTAGGCCGGGCGGTTAGAATGAAGCTCTAGCGCCGGACGATGCGGTATCCGTTTTGACGCAGGCAGCGCGGTTTGAACGCGGTCTTGTTGCGGCGGCCATTCCAAAAGGTGACCCGGCATTGTTGCGGCAGTGCCTTCACATGGCGATAGTTGTTCCGCAGGCAGTGCTGGCCCATCAGATTGCGGCCATCCCGAAACGCCGGGAAGTAGCGCAGGCACTTGCCGGGCAGGTCGTACCGCGCCACGCGTGGTGGCAAGGGGCGCGGTTTTGGGTGAACGTGAGGTCGCCGAGGCTGCACGTTCACCGGATTGGTGGCCGATCTGGCGACGTAATTATTTCGGTGGCGATCCCGGTTGATCGCGGCGCCAAGTATGCCCAAGACGGCCAGTCCGGCAATAATCTTGGCCACATCTTCACCGGCGCGGGCCGGAGCGGCGGAGAACCCGGTGATCGCAATGGACGCAGAAAGAACAAAGGCAATGAACTTGCGGTGTAGCTTGGGAGGGTTGACGGTTTGCATGGGAGGACCTTTCCAATCGGGTGTGATGATCGGCACGTGGCCGGTATGTCTCAACCTGGCGCCACCCCTCTCAGACAGGCAAKAACAGCCCCCAGTTATCGAATATCAACGGCTGCACCCGCCTGTGGTTATTGAATAACGCCCGATCTTWGCGCAGGATGATCCCCATGAAACATCGAACCATGAAACCCGTTCTGATTGCCGCGCTGATGGCACTGGCTGCGCCTGCCATGGCGGCGGACTGCTATGCCGATTACAAGGCCAAGCAGGACAACCCGCTGCGACTGCATTATGGAGTGGTCCAATTGTCCGGCGCCTGCAAGAAAGGCGCTGCCAAGGGTGAGATCAGCGCCCGTATCGCTCCGCAGGGCTGGACCCTGCTGAACGTCATATCGGTCTTTGGCCCCGAAGGCCTGCAACAAAGGAAGCCCGATGCCGGATCCTACTATCTCCGTTTCTGAAGCCCGGAGCGCCGGCAGCCGGGTCATCACATTTGGAATCATCGCAATTGTAGCCCTGCTGGTCGCGGCTGGCACCCTGTTGCTGCTGACCCTGCCCGATGCCAATGCGTTCAACGCGCGGGTTGAACAGCTGTTTGTGGAAAACGACCTGACCACCCAGGCTGAGATCAAGCTGCTGGAAATCCTGGCCCAGTCGGGCACCTCGTTTGCGGATACGCTGAGCAGCTATCGCATGGTGATCTTTGTGCTGTTGGTGTTTGCCACCGCGATGATGGTGGCGGCACTGGTGGTGCTGGCCATGCTGGTGATGCTGAACCGCCGTATGGCGCAGATCGAACGAGCGGGCATTCAGGTGACCGAGCTGCTGATCAGCCGTGAGGAAAACACCGTTTATCTCAACAGCATGGGGTTTCGGCTGACCCCGGCGGCGATGGAAACCCTGTCAGTGTTGGCCGAGGCGCGGATGGACGGTGATGTGATGTCGGGTGCCGAGATCGAGGGGGTGATTTCCGGCCGCGATGCCTCGGATTGCGAGGAGGCCGCCGGTGCCACCCGCATCAAACGGCTGCGCGACACTCTGGGCAATCAGATGATCAGCGAGCTGCTGGTCAAGAATATCGCCAAACGTGGCTATGTGCTGGCCATCAACAAGGATGTGATCCGAATGATCTGAGACTGGCTGTCAGGGCCAGCCGAGAAATTTCAAACCGCTCGCAAGAGGCGCTGTTGGGCATGAGTATTTGGAGCAAAAAGAAACACGGGTACAAATGGCGTTGGTCACGTCGGTTCAATATCGAGTGTCGGCTCTGGTATTCACCGCGCGGCACCCCACATAAAAACCATTCCAAATAGCTGATAACAGACCACAAGAGGGCCCGGCCAATGAACGTACATGTAAAGCCGGAACAGGATGGCTATGGCATTTTGATTGAGCAGCTCACCGGCACGGTGACTCTGCGCCACAATGGGGTGGTGCTGGCCCAAAGCGATAAGGCCAAGGTGATGTATGAAACGCGCCTGAAGCCGACGATCTATTTCCCGCCCGAGGACGTCATTGCCGACTTGTCCACGCGAACCCCGTTGCAGACTTTCTGCCCGTTTAAAGGCACCGCCATTTACCGCGACCTGCTGCTGCCGGACGCGCCGATCAAGAACGCAACCTGGGCCTATGAGACCGCTCTGCCCGAGGCCTCTGCGATCAAGGGGCATATTGGTTTTATGCCAAACGCCTTTACCGATCTGGATCTTGGCGACAATGAAATCCTGGCCCGCGACACTACCAATATCTCGGGACCCGTGATCGATTGGTTGCTGCTTGATGCCGCCTATCTGCCGACCCCTGAAGATTTCACCGCGGCGCTGGCTGAGAAATTGCGGGAACAGGGGGTATACCTGTCGCGCATGGCGGTGATGGTTTGGTCGCTGCACCCGATGATTGCGGGCAAGAATTTTGTCTGGAAAAAATCCACCGGTGAGGTCACTACCTTTGCCCCGTCTTACGAAATCCACGACCACCCTTCCTATCAGAACAGCCCGCTGCGGCATGTCTCCAATGGTTTGGGCGGGGTGCGTCACCGGCTTGGCGGCAATCATCCCACCGATGCTTTTCCGATTTTGGAGGATCTGCGCAAGGAAGGCGCCACCGATTATGTTGCGATGCCGTTGCGGTTCTCGGACGGGAGCATCAACGTACTGACGCTGACCAGCGACCACCCTACCGGTTTTTCGACAGCTAATTTGGGGCTGATCTTTGAATGCTCAGCGGTGATTGGGCGCTATTACGAGGTCTTTATGCAGCGCGAAAATGCCCAGTCTCTGCTGGAAACCTATGTCGGCAAACGTTCGGCCGCACGGGTTTTGGGGGGCGAAATCCACCGGGGCGACGGCGACGATATTGATGCGGCTATCATGTTCTGCGATCTGCGCGGCTCGACCCTGCTTGAGGAAAAGCTNGGCCGTGTCGCCTATATTACGCTGCTCAACCAGTTTTTCGAAACCACATCGACGATTATCCACGACCATGGTGGAGAAGTGCTGAAATTCATCGGCGACGCGGTTCTGGCGGTGTTCCCCGCCGATGAAAATCCGGCTGAAGCCCGCGCCCAGGCGCTCAATTCAGCCCGGGCTATCGTGGCTCGGCTGGAGGAATTAGCGCTTGAGGAGGACGGTCACCGCTTTGAATGTGCCATCGGTATCGCCTATGGCGATGTCACCTATGGCAATGTCGGCTCGCAAGAGCGATTGGATTTCACCGTCATCGGTCAGGCCGCCAATATCGCGGCACGGTTGGGCGATTATGGCAAATCGCGCGACCACCCTATTGTGGTCAGTCGCGACATCCTTAGTGACCAGACCGCAGCCACGTCGCTGGGCGCGGTCAACCTGCACAATGTCTCGCAACCGGTCGAAAGCTTTGCCATTTCAGTGCCCTGATCGGATAGGTTATGGCAAGCTAACATCTCACTCACGCCGCCGCTTTCGACAACGCCAGCCTGCCGCATCACTTCGACCCGGTCACATATGCACGCAACCACCCCCATCGTGTGAGTGATCAATGCAATAGCGGTGCTCTGCTGTTTTTCGCAGCGCCGCCATAAGATCAAGAATATCCGCCTGTGCCGTCATATCSMGCRYSRTTGCCGGNKMYCCRCSATYRGSAKKCKSSRGASYGYRSKGCWTYSRYMWWGSMRYYWKMAKCCRSTGCCNGSGMWKYSSKSSMSWMRAKWYCCTCGTGCACCTGCAGCAGGCTCTTCGCCGCCATAAAGGTCTGGCTTATGCCCGAGTCACTTTTTCCGACAATGCCCAGACATTCGCTGGGTTGGATATTAAAGCGGCTGCGTGCATCTTGCCTGAGAGCGAGATCCTGAACGGCGGTGAAATCGGTGACCTCCTCGGCGAGCTGCGGGTCAACCGAGCTGTGTTCATCAAGACTACGATCGGTAAGGTTTGATCATCCGCCAAAGCTTCGCCGGTTGTGGGGTGAACGCCGCCCTCCATGGCCTCGCCGCGTCGCACAGATCTTATTCGCTACCGCGCGTCACGCACCCGCTTGGCCACCGTCTCCAACGCTTGGGTCAGGGCCTCGGTGCCTCCAGTGGCTGCAAAAACCTCAAACATCTGCTGATTAAGGCCGCCCGGGGTGGAATGCTCTCTGCGCAACGCGGCAAAGCTGGCCTCAGGCGCACTGTCAGCGGTGCGGGACAGTTCAAGGAAGATCTTGGTCAGATAGCTCTGCGCGTATTGTGGCGAGGTGCCCTGTGCACAAAGCCAGTTATTCGCGGTCTCCATAACGCCAAAATACAGACCCATCAGCGCGCTTGTGGCAGCATAGCCATCAAACTCATCAAGTGTTTTTGCAACAACGACAGACCCAAGCGCGCTATAGATTTCTTCTAGCTGGTCATCTGCCGGAAAGAGTGCCGTCACGCCACGCCGGTTTGCCACTGCTGGCAGTGGGATGGAGCGGGTGAGTTTGACCGGCGTGCCGATCCAATCCAATAGCGTTTCAAAGGTGAAGGTCGCGATCAGACTGGCCACCGCTTGGCCCTCCCGAAAATGGAGCGGCCGTATGACCTCCTCGGCAATCTGAGGACGCACCGCGAGGAAAACCAGATCACTCGCGTCGACAATCTGCTGATTGTCCGAGGTCACGCGAATGCGACTGTCCGCAGCTGCAAGGCGCGCCGACTTGACGTGATTGCGTTCCGACAAGATGATTTCGCTGACCGGGAAATCCGTCGAAATCAGACCGGTAACAATTGCCTCGGTGATGTCTCCAGTGCCGATAAATCCGATTTTCATAACCATGCGCTCCCCAAATGCCAGACTGAATAAACCCGCCAACAAACGGATCCGTTGGGGAAACATAAATCATGGTGGCAACAAGGATCCAACATGGATCGGATCCGTTTTGGTGACCAAAGTCAAAAATCCGTCAGTCCGGCGGACATCTGGGGTGAACGTGTCCTGCACCCAAGTCACTACCGTGAGTGTTTTCCGACCACCTGAAACAGCTTGCGGAGATTGAGGTTACAAGCCTATGTTTCCACAGCGCAGCACCCGGGCAAAACAACCAAGGCTGATATATGAGTTCCGAGCATTTTACTGTCGTTTCTACAATGAAGAATGAAGCCCCTTATATCATTGACTGGGTTGCTCACTACAAAACGCTGGGATTTGACCATATTTTGGTCTGCACGAATGACTGCACAGACACCACGGTTCCGATCCTCAGGCGTTTGCAGGAACTCGGGTTTGTCACCCAGCACGACACCATTATCAGGGGCGCAGGTATTCACCGCAGTGCGCTCCGTCAGGCCAGTCGCCGCTATGATCAGGTCATTGACGCCAAGTGGGTGTTTGTCTGTGATGTCGACGAGTATTTGAATATCCATGTGGGTGACCGCAGCGCGCGCGCCCTGGTCGAGGCTTCGGGAGCTGATGCGGATGTGATTTCCGTGCCTTGGCGTATTTTTGGCCCCGATGGCGTCGAACAGTTCAAAGATACCCCGGTCACTCAGCAATTTCACAAGGGAGAGCTGGGTTGGGATGCCGATCTGCGTCCCGAAACCGGAAAATTCGTAAAATCGCTCTATACCAATCAGCATAAGTTCCAACGCATGGGGCTGCATGCTCCGGTGTCTTTGGACGAACATATAGCCGAGACAAAACGGGTTCTACCGGGCGGCGAAGACTATGTGGTGAACGGTGTCCGCACGCAAAATCCACCGCTGTTCGATGTGGCACAGGTCAATCACTACGCCCTACGTTCGATGGAGAGTTTTCTGATCAAACGGGCTCGGGGCCGCGCCAACCACTCCCATCACGTGTTGGGGATGGAGTATTGGGACAAGTTCAACCTGAATGGTGTAGCAGACACATCAATTGACCACTACGGGCCACAGGTAGAGCAACTGACGGATGAACTGAAGCGGGACCCGATTCTGAGCGAACTGCATGAGGCGGGTGTGGATTGGCACCGGCGCAAAGCGGCATCTTTGCAGATGGACCCTGAAATGGATGATCTGGTAGGCGGCCTGAAGACCAGCATTAACAATCAAAACGCCGACTAAGCGATCAACAGCGGCATTGTCTTCGATAAGAACGGGTTGCAGGCCCTCGGTCTAAATGACCCGCCCCTATTGCGGTGAAAAAAACCGCCTGTTGGGCAAGGGCAATAGTCTAAAACTCATCTCTTAAAATGGAGAAAGGCTCAGGCGTTTCCGCCTAAGCCTTTGAAMAAGTGGTGAGCCGTTCCGGGTTCGAACCGGAGACCTACTGATTAAAAGTCAGTTGCTCTACCAACTGAGCTAACGGCCCACTTTTTTACAAGGCGATCAGATCGCCTGCGTGTCGCTCTTTAAGCTGAATGATCTAGGAAGATCAAGGGCTTAATTCGCTTCGAAACAGTTTGAATGCGTCATTCGCACCGTCCCGATAGGCGCTCTCTCTAGGGCCAGCTTCGCAGGCGGTCAAGAGCTTTGTTCAACTTTCTTGGGGCAAGGGTGGATTCATTCCGAGGGCGGGGTTATATGCCCGACATGAGCACCAAAACCATCACCGAATTGCCGTTTATGAAGATGCACGGGCTGGGCAATGACTTTGTCGTTGTGGATGCGCGTGCGCGGGCTGTCGAAATCACTCCGGCGTTGGCGCGAGGAATCGCCCACCGCCAATTTGGTGTTGGCTTTGATCAGTTGGCCCTGATCGAAGCGGGCGCCGGTGATGCGCATTTGACCTTTTTTAACTCCGATGGCTCGACCTCGGCAGCCTGTGGCAATGCCACCCGCTGTATCGCCCGCTACCTGATGGACGAGAGCGGCCAGACCGAGCTGCACCTGACCACCGACCGCGGTGATCTGTTCGCATGCGATGCTGGCAATGGGCTGACTTCGGTCAACATGGGGCAGCCGCAGCTACTATGGCACCAGATCCCGTTGGCCGAGGAGATGGATACGCTGGAGCTGCCAATCGAGGGCAGTCCCACCGCCACCGGCATGGGCAACCCGCATTGCACCTTTTTTGTCGAAAACGCTGAACAGGTCCGGCTGGAGGAATTTGGCAGTCGTTGCGAACATCACCCGCTGTACCCAGAGCGCACCAATGTGCAGGTCGCGCATCTGGTGGCCACCGACCACCTGCGTATGCGGGTCTGGGAGCGCGGTGTCGGCATCACCCTGGCCTCGGGGTCGTCTTCTTGCGCTACAGCAGTGTCAGCAGCACGCCGTGGGCTGACTGCCCGGAAGGTGCAGATCGACCTGGACGGTGGCACACTTTGGATCGATTGGCGCGACGATGGGGTCTGGATGACCGGCGCAACGATGCATGTTCTAACCGGCGTGTTGACCGCCGAATTCTTGGATAGCCTGACATGAGCGCGCCCAAATTCACTACTCTTGGTTGTCGGTTGAACGCCTATGAAACTGAGGCGATGAAGGAGCTGGCACAGCAGGCCGGACTGGATAACGCGGTGGTGGTCAACACCTGCGCGGTGACCTCCGAGGCCGTACGCAAAGCCCGCCAGGAGATCCGCAAGCTGCGCCGGGAAAACCCCAATGCCCGGTTGATCGTCACCGGTTGCGCCGCCCAGACCGAACCTGACACCTTTGCCCAAATGCCCGAGGTTGATGTGGTTATTGGCAACACCGAAAAAATGCGCCCCGAAATCTGGACAGGCATGGCCGCTGATTTTATCGGTGAGAGCGAGGCGGTGCAGGTTGACGACATCATGTCCGTCACCGAGACCGCCGGTCATCTGATCGACGGCTTTGGCACCCGCAGCCGCGCCTATGTGCAGGTGCAAAACGGCTGCGACCATCGTTGCACCTTCTGCATCATCCCCTATGGCCGCGGCAATTCACGTTCCGTCCCGGCTGGCGTGGTGGTGGATCAGATCAAACGGCTGGTCGATAAGGGGTACAACGAGGTGGTGCTGACCGGGGTTGACCTGACCTCGTGGGGGGCTGACCTACCTGCGGCTCCTAAATTCGGTGATCTGGTGATGAGAATACTGCGGTTGGTGCCAGACCTGCCGCGCCTGCGGATCTCGTCGATTGATTCGATAGAGGTGGATGACAACCTGATGCTGGCCATTGCCAGCGAACCTCGCTTGATGCCCCATTTACACCTGTCACTTCAGCACGGCGATGATCTGATCCTGAAACGGATGAAACGCCGTCATCTGCGCGACGATGCCATCCGATTTACCGAGGAGGCAAAGAAGCTGCGCCCTGATATGACGTTTGGCGCCGATATCATTGCGGGTTTCCCAACCGAGACCGAAGCGCATTTTGAAAATTCGCTGAAACTGGTAACGGACTGCGACCTGACATGGCTGCATGTCTTTCCCTATTCAAAGCGAGAGGGCACTCCTGCGGCCAAGATTCCCAACCAGGTCAATGGCAAGGTGATCAAAGAGCGTGCAGCCCGCCTTCGCGCCGCAGGTGCAGCGCAGGTGCAACAACACCTCCAAGCCCAAATTGGTCGCACCCATCACATCTTGATGGAAAACGCCCACATGGGTCGCACCGAGCAGTTCACGGAAGTAAGCTTTGCCAAACTTCAAATCGAAGGCCAGATTATTACTGCCGTGATCACTGGCACCGCCATTGGGCAACTGAACGCCTGATTCCAGGTCGAGCGATCTAAAAGGAGCGCCCACGGCGCCCAGTTTTGTCTCGACCCCGGCCTGACGTCCGATGTCCCAGAGTGCCTCCGGCAGAGGTATTTATGACAAGAAGAATCCACGCGCCATAGATATCTTCGTCTTCTTCTTGTTGAAAATACCTCGGGGGAAGCGTGCAGTCTGCACGCGTGGGGGCTGGCCCCCAAAGAAAAACCCCCGCGCCGAGGCTCGGGGGTTTTGGATTTCCAATCAGCCAATTGTTTAGCTGGTCTTTTTGCCTTTGATTGGCGCCCAAATGCGCTTGTTGGTCAGGTACAACAGAACCGACAGGATCGTCAGCATCAGCACACCAATAAATCCGGCCTGTTTGCGGGCCATCATCTTGGGCTCGGCTGTCCACATCAAGTAAGCTGCAATGTCCTGAGACAGATGGTGCAGATCGTTGTCGTGACCATCGATGAACTCCACGTACTCGTCTTCCAGTGGCGGTGCCATCGAGATCCAGCCGCCTGGAAAGGCGGTGTTCTCGTAGAAGGTGTTGCCTGCTTCTTCCTTTTCTTCGCCGGTATAGCCGTTCAGCAGCGAGGCGATGTAGTCAGGACCGCCTTTGCGTGCTTTGGCCATCAGGCTCAGGTCAGGAGCGCCAGCTGCTGTATTGGCGGGGAAGTGATCAACCGGTTTGGCCGGTACGTCCTCGTCCAGATCCGCGTCATAGACGGTGAAGTTTTCAGCTGCATAGGCGCGCACTTGGTCGGCAGGCAGGCCGGGGCCTCCGGCGTCACCCAGGGTGCGCAGGGGCACAAACTTCAGCCCGTGACAGGCAGAACAGACCTCGGTGTAGATCTGCAACCCGCGTTGCAGCTGGTTCTGATCATAGGTGCCAAAGGCGCCCTTGAACGAGAAGTCAAACGATTCAATGTGCTGCTCGGCTCCCGACGCCAGTGCGGCGACGGGGGTCAAAGCAAGAGCGGCACCGATGACAAGTTTCTTCAACATGGTTTTCCGGTCCCTTATCTTATTCAGCCGCTTTGGCATCAGTCGAATCTTCGTCCGATTTGCCATAGTGTGCGTTGAAATCGTCTTCGATGGTTTCGGGCATGGCTGTTGGTTTTTCGATCACACCCAGCAGAGGCAGGATCACCAGGAAGTAGCCAAACCAATAAGCCGAGCCGATCAGTGCAAAGGAGGCATAGGGCTCCTCGGCGGGCTTGCCGCCCAGCCAGGTCAGGGCAAAGAAGTCGATGACCAGCAGTGCAAACCACCACTTGAACATCGGCCGGTATACACCTGAGCGCACCCGGCTGGTGTCCAGCCAGGGCACCAGAGCCATCACCGCGATAGCGCCAAACATCGCCATCACACCAAAGAACTTGGCGTCGATGATGCCACCAGTGATGAACGAGGTGAACTGAACCACCCAGACTTCGGCGGTGAAGGCCCGCAGGATGGCGTAGAACGGCAGGAAGTACCATTCGGGAACGATGTGAGCCGGAGTGACCAGCGGGTTCGCCTCGATATAGTTATCCGGTTCGCCCAGCATGTTTGGCAGGAAGCCAACAATCGCCCAGAAAATCACCAGCACCACAACCAGCGCAAACAGATCTTTGATCACGAAGTAGGGCCAGAACGGCAGGGTGTCTTTCTTGACTTCTTCCTTCGATCCCTTGCGGACATCAACACCACTTGGGTTGTTGTTGCCGGTGGTATGGAACGCCCAGATGTGAACGATCACCAGCGCCGCAATGATGAACGGCAGCAGATAGTGCAGCGAGAAGAAGCGGTTCAGTGTGGCGTTACCAACTGCGGGTCCGCCCAGCAGCCAAGTCTGCAGCGCTTCCCCAACAAAGGGAATCGCACCAAACAGGCCGGTGATCACGGTTGCACCCCAGAAGGACATCTGACCCCAGGGCAGAACGTAGCCCATGAAACCAGCACCCATCATCATCAGGAAGATCAGCATGCCGACGATCCAGGTGATTTCGCGAGGCGCTTTGTACGAGCCGTAGAACAAGCCGCGGAAGATGTGGATATAGACGGCGACAAAGAACAGCGAGGCGCCGTTGGCGTGCAGATAGCGCAGCATATAGCCGCCGTTCACGTCCCGCATGATGTGCTCGACACTGGCAAAGGCCAGGTCCACATGCGGCGTGTAATGCATCGCCAGGATGATACCGGTGACAATTTGCAGCACTAGGCAAAATGCGAGGACGATGCCCCAGACCCACCACCAGTTCAGGTTCTTGGGGGTGGGAATCATGATTGTGTCATACAGCAACCCAACAATCGGCAGRCGGCTGTGCAGCCACTTTTCGCCATCAGTTTTGGGTTCGTAATGATCGTGCGGAATTCCGGACATTATAGGTTTCCTTATCCCAGTTTGATCGTTGTTGCGTCGACAAATTCTGTCGCAGGAATATGCAGGTTCTCAGGCGCGGGACCTTTGCGGATMCGRCCRGCMGTGTCGTAGTGCGASCCGTGGCAKGGGCARAACCAGCCRTCRAAATCGCCAGCGCCATCCCCCAGCGGCACACAGCCCAAATGGGTGCACACACCGGTCATCACCAGCCACTCGCCAGCTTCGTCCATGGTGCGGTTCTCATCCGAGGCGTCCAGGCCGGGCTTGTTGGCGTTGCGGTCTTGCTGATCGGGCAGATCATCCAGATCAACGGCACGGGCCAGATCARTCTCTTCCTGGGTGCGGCGGCGAACAAACACCGGCTTGCCAAGGAACATCACCGAGATCTGGGTGCCAACTGCTACGTCGCTAATGTCGACGAGGATCGAGGACAGCGCCTGAACATCAGCCGAAGGGTTCATTTGGTTGATCAGTGGCCAGACTGCAGCCCCTGTAACGACGACACCGGCACCGCCGGTTGCGTAGTAGAGGAAGTCTCTCCGGGTGCCTTCGTTGTCTTCTGCGTGGGACACGAGGTTTTCTCCAATTCCAGCGCCCGTTTCGGGCAAACATGCGCATGCTACCGCGAAAATTCGTGGTGGCTCAGGCCGGTATCTACCGAGGAGAATGGCTTACGTCCAGCGGTCAAAGACGCGCAAAAGGCCGCACAGAGCTATTTTATGGCGGGCGGCACAGGCAAAGCCACTCAGATATTGGTGGTGCCGCCCGATTTTCAAGGTTTTGTTTACCCTTCAGGAGGTCGCGTCGCCAGCATACTGGGTCGCGATTCGAAATCTGCATACCAATCCGCCAGTGCCTCATTGGCTTTGCGCCAGTTGCTATCTGGCTGGCGGAAATCGACATATCCCAGCGCACAGCCAACGGCGATATGGCCAATATCCAGTGGCCCTTTCAGGTGGCTCATCCAGCGCGCATTCAGCGCTGCGCAAGCCCCCAGAACCTTACCCATCTGCGCCGCTTCCCATTCATCCCACTGTTTGTCTTCGGGACGCATCCGGCGTTCGTAGACCGCAGACACGGCGGCATCCATGATGCCGTCTGCGGTTGCCTCCAGCACTCTGCTATCCCAGCCGCCTGCGTATAACCCACTATTCGCACGGTCATCCAGATAGGCGCAGATCACCCGGCTGTCGTACAGCGTTGGCCCATCGTCGCGTTGCAGGGCTGGGATCTTGGCCAGTGGATTCGCGGTCTTTACATCGTCGGCGGGCGACAACGGAGTGGTTGCCACCGGGTGGATTTCCACATCGTCCAGTTGTCCGGTTTCATGCAAAAGCACCATAACCTTGCGCACAAAAGGCGAGGTCGGAGCGTAAATGAGTTTCATGGTTTTCTCCTCTTTCCTCGCACTGTAGTTGTAGGGACAGCAAAGAAAAGGCGGAAAAACACCTCGCAACTTTCAGGCGGTGCCTTTCCAGTCCCGCATCAGCGCCGCCAGGACCGGCTGCTCGGCTCCCGGACCACTCTCGATTTGCTTGGCCACCGCCCTGCGTGCGACATCCGGTTTGTTCTGGCTCAGCTTCCAGGTGCCATCCACGCCGGTGATCCGCATCCGGGCCGGTACGATCATCCGCATCATCCGGTCCAGTGCCTCGGGGTTCAATTTATCGGTGGACCAAGGTGGCTTTGGCAAAAGCTGCGATTCGTAAAACGCCGATTGCCGATCCAGCAGGTCGCGCAATTCCTCGGCGGGGCGCAGTTCAATCTCACCTTCCAAATGCACTGCGACATAGTTCCAGGTCGGCACCTGATCCTCGATCCCATACCAATCGGGCGAGACATAAGCGTCCGGTCCGCTCACCGCGATACGCGCGGGCAAAACGGATATTAAGGCGCGAGCAATCGGRTTCGASCGMACCAGATGCAGTTCMRCSCAKTGSCCRTCYKRCGACARTAGAAACGGCACATGRCTRATSARCGGWGCRCCTNCKGNCNGCCNACCGCCAACACKCCAAAGCCACGCGCACGGGCAAAATCCAGGTTCTGCGCTGTTTCTGCGTCGTGAAATATCGGGTTTGGATGCATGGGGGTCTCCTTTGCGCCCAGTTTTGAAATTCAATGGCTGTGTTGGCAAGGCATAAGCAGAGCGATTTGCGCAGGAAACGGGTCGAACCCATACAGCTGCGCCGGTTATAAATGGCTAACTCAGCAGGATGTTCCGATGTTTCAAACCAGCATTGCGCTTATCGCGTTTCTGTTCCCTCTCGCCTACAGCCCCGGCCCCGGCAATATGTTCTTTGCCGCCAATGGCGCCCGTTTTGGGCTGGCGGCCACTCTGAAGGCGAACTTTGGCTATCACCTGGCAACATGGCTGGTGACGGCGGCTCTTGGCCTGGGGTTTGTCGCGGCGCTGGACCGCTTTCCCAGCACCTTTCTGGTTCTAAAGATGGCAGGATCGCTTTATGTGCTTTGGCTGGCGTGGAAACTGTTCCGCTCTGGCGTGTTGCAGGGCCATGAAACCGCGCGACCTGCCAGTTTTTGGGATGGCGTGGTTCTGCTGGTCCTAAACCCCAAAGCCTATGTGATCATCGCCTTGATGTTCACCCAGTTCCTGCCCGAGAGTGACACCGTTCGGATATTTGCAGTGCTGTTGATCACCACCATATTCACCCTGAACAATTTCATTGCCTTTGTGGTCTGGACAGTGATCGGCGACCAGATTGCCAGCCGGTTCAGATCGCCCGACAGCGCCAAGCGGCTGAACGCTCTGTTTGGCGGCCTGCTGGCGCTGGTTGCCGTTTGGATGCTGATGAATTGAGCCCCTTGCCAAGCCCGCACAGTTTTGACAATGTCCGGCTGTTCTCAGGGCGGGGCGAAATTCCCCACCGGCGGTAAGCAGGCCCAAAGTTTGGTGATCTGTAAGCCCGCGAGCGGCCCCGTTGTTCGGGGTGACAAGCAGATCTGGTGAGATTCCAGAGCCGACGGTCATAGTCCGGATGAAAGAGAACGTGCGATTTTCGGCTTGGGGGAACCTGCGCTTTGGTCGTTCGTTATCGCCTTGGGTGACGTGTCAAAACCAAGGAGATAACCATGACACCCACCCGCTATGCCTTTATCAAGGCCCAATGGCACGCCGATATTGTCGACCGCGCGCTCGACGGTTTTTTACAACTCATCCCCGCAGATCAGGTTGATGTCTATGACGTGCCCGGCGCGTTTGAGATGCCGCTGCTGGCCCGCGATCTGGCATCAACCGGACGCTATGGCGCCGTGGCCTGCGCCGCTTTTGTCGTTGATGGCGGYATCTACCGGCATGATTTTGTGGCGCAAGCGGTGGTCGACGGGCTGATGCGCGCCGGACTGGATACCGGAGTSCCGGTGCTGTCGGTGTCMCTGACSCCGCATCACTATCAGGAAACCGATCACCACAACGCCATCTACCRCGCGCATTTTGTCGATAAGGGACGAGAGGCCGCTCAGGCGGCGCTGATGATCGCCAAGACACGATCCGAAGTGCAAAAAGCCGCATAAGCAAACAGGCTGCGTCTGCCTGTGTAGGCGCAGCCTATCGTCCGAGTGAATTAGCCCAGATAAGCCTTCAGCGCTGGCGGTGGGTTGTCCAACAATTGTGCTGTTGGTTGGGGTGCATGCGCGCAGCCATCAGCCACCAGCACCACCTGATCTGCGATCCGGCGCGCATCACTTGGGTCATGGCTGACCATCAGCAAGGTGGCCCCAGTCTCCTCCACCAGCTCCCCCACTAAATCCAGCATCTCGGTCTTCAAGGCAGGCCCCAGCGCCGCAAAGGGTTCGTCCAGCAATAGTAAGTCGCGCCCCTGCACCAGCACCCGCGCCAGTGCCACCCGGCTTTGCTGACCTCCGGACAGGGCGGCGGGTTTGCGATCTGCCATGCTGTCCAGCCCAACCCGAACCAAGGCCGCCTGCACCTCGGCTTGCTGCAGCTCATCCAGCCGCAGGTTGGCACGGATACCCAGGCCSACGTTCTGCGCTACGGTCAGATGCGGAAACAGATTGCCGTCCTGAAATAACATCGCCACCGGCCGTTTGCCCGGCTCGACGCCCGTCAGGTCACTGCCGTTCCAGTGGATCGCCCCGTTGGTCAGTGGGCGAAACCCGGCAAGCGTTTCGATCAAGGTCGACTTCCCAGCCCCTGATGGCCCGATCACGGCTACGCGACTGCCACGGGCAATCTCCAGATCAACGCGCAGAGAAAATCCGCCGTTTTCGATCAAACAGTTCTCAAGCCTCAGCATGCCAGCGGCCTCCACGATCCAAAATCCAAAACGCCGCCATCGATAAGGCCAGCAACAGTAGCGCTGCCGCCGCTGCTAACTCCATGCGGTAGGCGCCCATCAGCCGGTATATCTGCAGCGGTAAGGTGGCAAACTCGGGATCGGCAAACAGTGCGATCACACCTAGATCGCCCATCGATAGCGCCGCTGCCAGTCCGGCGGCAAAACCGATCTGCGGYCGCATCCGYGGSAWYARMACCCGCCASAMAAAYGSGYRYCCSYSCATGTYYAGTGACAGSSCCAACCGKCCATAACGCCCCACCACAACCCGCGCCTGTGGCACCAATATCCGCAATGCAAAGGGCAGCGCCATCACCGCATTSACCAGYGCSGTMAYCGGCAGCGCCAGCRYMRMCGGRTYRGYMMWSGGGTAGATCACGATGAACAGCCCGGTGCCAATCACCAGCGGTGATGCGGCCAGCCCCAGTATCCCCGCCAGCTCAATCGCGCCACCACGACCCAGCGCCACCGCGGTCGCCATCGGCAGTGCCAGCAATAACAGCAACACCGTGCTTAGCGCCGCCACCAAAACGGAATTCAACGCCGCCGCCCAAACAGAGGCTGGCAAGCCTGTCAGCCCCGGCAAACCGGACAACAGAATTGCAGCCAAAGGCAGCATCAGAAAAACCGCAGCGGTGGTTATCCACATTCCATCCAGGAACCGGGCAATGGGCCCGGTTCCATCCCAGCGTTGCAGCGCCCGGTCCAGCCCGGTGCCAAAGCCCTCGCCCGCAGCAACCCTGAGTGCGACCAATGCAGCCGTCCCGGTCAGCACCAATTGCAAAGCCGACAGCAGCGCGGCCCGACCAAGGTCAAAATCAAATCGAAACGCCTGATAGATCGCCAGTTCAATGGTGGTGGCCCGAGGTCCACCGCCCAGAGTCAGAGCCACCGCAAAGCTCGACAGGCAAATGGCAAACACCACCGCCAAGGCCCCCGGCACAATGCGTTTCAGCATCGGGCGTTCCAGCAGTTGCCACATCGCTCGCGAATCGGCTCCCAGCTGTGCTGCCAGTCGGAAACGCTCTGCCGGGATTTCTTGCCAACCCTGCAAAATCAGCCGTGTCGCCAGTGGTAAGTTGAAAAATACATGCGCCAGAACCACGCCGTGCAATCCATAGATCTGCACCGGCTCCAGCCCCAACAACGCCAGCGCAGAACTGATCCAGCCTGCCCGGCCAAACACCTGCAACAGGCCCAAGATTGCGACGATTACCGGAAGAATAAACGGCGCGCCCAACAGGGTGATCAGTACCCGGCGGCCAAAAAAACGACGTCGCGCCAGAGCGCGGGCCACCGGGATCGCCAACCCGACACTTAACACAGCAGACAGGCATGCCTGGGTCAGGGTGAAGCGGACCGCCGCCCAGTCGCTGGCGCCAAAGCCACGGCCAACCTCGGCGCGCAGGGCAACCGCGGTCAGGGTGCCAAAGATCAGCGCCACCACCAGTACGGCGGCGCCAATCCCGGGTCTCGGGCTTACTGGCTTAGCGCAGTCAGCCATTCATCCAGCGCCGCATCACGTACCGATGCGGCCTCATCTTCGGTCAACAGCAAGGATTTGCTTGGTTGCACCAGGGTTTCAAAGCCAGCAGGCAAGCCCGCCGCCGGAGTCACCGCCGGATACATCCAGTTGGTGGTTGGAATGATCGACTGAAACGCCTCGGAGACCATGRAGTCCAGGAACTGGTCGGCCAGTTCGGGCTGATCACTGTTCGCCAGCTTACCGGCCACTTCGACCTGCAAATAATGGCCCTCATCAAACAGCGCTGCCGCCTTTGAGCCGTCTTCCTCGGCGATCAGATGATAGGCTGGCGAGGTGGTATAAGACAGCACCATGTCAGCCTCGCCCTCCAGGAACAGCCCATAAGCTTCGGACCAACCCTTGGTCACGGTGACGATATTATCAGACAAATCAGCCCAGATCGCCGAGGCCTCGTCGCCATAAGCCGCCTTGACCCACATCAGCAATCCCAGACCGGGGGTGGATGAGCGAGGATCCTGAATGATAATCTTTGTATCGCTTGCCGCCAGCTCCTTGAAATTTTTAGGTGCAGTTACATCCGCATTATGCACGAACGAGAAATACCCCCAATCATAAGGGGCAAAGATCTTATCCTCCCAGGCCACAGGAAGGGTGTAGTCTGCAACGACAGAATGCTCGGCAAACAGCCCGGTGGCCTTGGCGGCAGCGGTCAAGTTGGTGTCCAGCCCCAGTACCACATCAGCGTCCGAGCGCGTGCCTTCTAGCTTGATCCGTGCCAGCAACGCGGCGCCATCACCGGCACCGACCAGTTTCAGGTCACAGCCACAGATCTCTTCAAAAGCCGCCTCCACAGCCGGGCCGGGGCCCCAGTCGGACACAAAACTGTCATAGGTATAAACGGTCAGTTCAGGCACATCAGCAAGTGCTGCTGTTGTGCTCAAAATTCCCGCTGCAATTACAAGATACTTCATGGCATCCTCCATTGCGGCGTGGGGCAAGGGGGATGTGTTCCCAGACCTTCCCTCCGCCGGTTTTAGCCGGTTCAGGTTCAACGGGTCCGCCAGTATTGGCATCTCAGCGCGGTTGCCCACGCACCCCGAGGTAGGCCGATACCTAGGCGCGCGCCAACGTGAAGGCAAGCCACAACACGGCCACTACAATGCAAAACCCCTTGAGGCAGCGCCGCCCCGCCGCTAAGCACAACCGGCAAAGGAGCCTGCCCCATGTCGATGAATAGCTTTGGCCATCTCTTCCGAGTAACCACCTGGGGCGAAAGCCACGGACCAGCGCTGGGAGCTACCGTTGATGGTTGCCCGCCAAACGTGCCGCTGGACGCTTCGATGCTGCAGCAATGGCTGGACAAACGCCGCCCGGGTCAGAACAAAAACATGACCCAGCGCAACGAGCCTGACGCAGTGAAAATCTTGTCAGGGGTGTTCGAGGGCAAAACCACCGGCACTCCGATCCAGTTGATGATCGAAAACACCGACCAGCGTAGCAAGGACTATGGCGATATCGCCAAYACCTTCCGCCCCGGTCACGCCGACATCACCTATTACCAGAAATACGGCAACCGCGACTACCGCGGCGGCGGTCGCTCATCTGCCCGCGAAACCGCAGCACGTGTGGCCGCAGGCGGGATTGCCCGCGAAGCGATCAAGGCCCTGGTGCCTAACCTGGAAATCAAAGGCTACATGGTGGCCATGGGAGAGATGGAGATCGACCGGTCTCGGTTTGACTGGGATGCCATTGAGCAAAACGATTTCTGGATTCCCGATGCTGACGCTGTTCAGGATTGGGAAGACTACCTGCAGAACCTGCGTAAGGCCCATGATTCTGTTGGTGCCATTGTCGAAGTTGTGGCGCGTGGGGTGCCTGCTGGTCTGGGCGCACCGATCTACGGCAAGCTTGATACCGAACTGGCCGCAGCGATGATGTCGATCAACGCGGTTAAAGGGGTCGAGATCGGCGAAGGCATGAATGCCGCCCGGCTCAAAGGGTCACAAAACGCAGATGAGATTTTCCGYGGYAACGACGGYSSWCCAGTSTTYTCSTCMAACCAYGCCGGCGGCATCCTGGGTGGCATCWSCASYGGCCAWGAYRTTGTSKKSCGWTTTKCSGTMAARCCMACSTCRTCKATCCTYACYCCGCGMRMMWCWRTSSRYAWARAKGGWWMCGMRRCMGAGRTKRTCACCAAAGGCCGCCATGACCCCTGCGTCGGCATCCGTGCTGTGCCAGTGGGCGAAGCTATGATGGCCTGCGTGATCTTGGATCACTTACTGCTGCATCGCGGACAAATTGGCGAGAATCAGGGCATCATCGGGTAAGAMGCCRAGCCACAGRGGAACTTCCCGCGGAGCTCCCCTCTTTTGATCCMAACTATTGTCGAAACGGGTTTTGCTAAAACGGAAGGTGAAGCGCTCAACTTTGTTTTGCGGCTGTGCGATAAAGTTACGACCAAGGCMGRCATGTGATYGGATGAWGAAACGGCGCACGGCGGCATTAGACCATCAGGTTGTTTGTGAGGTGTGGGAATTGCGGGTGCGGCATGAAGTGAAGTATCTGCAATATAGTGCATAATTTCGAGTAAATAAGTGAATGCTTAGCGATAGATTGCATTATTATGCATCTTTACCTTTACTACGGGCGGAAATTGGCAGTATGCTGCAATCTTGACGGATTCAGGAGCACGCATGATGACCCAGGTGATTGACTTTCAGACCGACCCCTCGAAGTACCGCCACTGGCGGGTCGAATATGATGGTGAGATCGCCAATCTATTCATGGATGTAGACCCGGCGGGCGGGTTGTTCCCGGGGTATGAGCTAAAGCTGAATTCCTATGACCTGGGTGTCGACATTGAGCTGGCCGATGTGGTGCAGCGGATGCGGTTTGAGCACCCCGAGGTCAAAGTGGTGGTCCTGCAATCGGCCAAGGACAAGGTGTTCTGCGCCGGCGCCAATATCCGCATGCTGGGCGGTGCCAGTCACGCCCATAAGGTGAACTTCTGCAAATTCACCAACGAGACCCGCAACACATTTGAGGCCGCCGAGGCCGACTCCGGTCAGATGTATATGGCGGCAATCAAGGGGGCTTGTGCCGGTGGTGGCTACGAATTGGCCTTGGCCTGTAACCATATCATGCTGACCAATGACAGCGCGTCTTCTGTGTCATTGCCCGAAGTGCCGCTGCTGGCGGTGCTGCCGGGCACGGGTGGCCTGACCCGGGTCACCGACAAACGCAAGGTGCGCCGCGATCTGGCGGATGTGTTCTGCTCGGTCGAAGAAGGGGTGAAGGGCCAGCGTGCGGTGGATTGGAAGCTGGTCGACGAGGTGGTCGCCAATTCCAAATTCGACGCTACAGTGCAGGACCGCGCGGCAGAGTTTGCCGCCGCTAGCAGCAAGCCCTCGGGGCTGACTGGTATTGAATTGACGCCGTTGCAGCGCAGCTTCGGTGAGGACGGTGCGGTCACCTATTCCACCGTTGAGGTGGCGATCGACCGGGCCAATGGCCGCGCCAATGTGACCCTAAATGGGCCGCAAGAGGCTGCGCCACAGGATATGGAGGCGCTACAGGCCCAAGGTGCCCAGGCCTACATGTTGCGGCTGGCGCGGGACTTGGATGACGCGCTGCTGCATTTGCGGCTGAACGAGCGTGAGGTGGGTCTGGTGGTGTTCCGCACCCAGGGCGATTCTGAGCGACTGCTGGCGCATGAGGCACTGCTGCTGGATAACGCGGACCACTGGCTGGCCAACGAGATCCTGAAATACTGGAAACGGGTGCTGAAACGGGTCGACATGACCTCGCGCTCTCTGGTGGCACTGATTGAACACGGCTCGTGTTTTGCCGGCGTTCTGGCGGAACTGCTGTGGTCGGTGGACCGCAGCTATATGATGCTGGAGGAGTTCGAAGGCGACAATCGCCCCTTGGCGGCGATCACTCTGAGCCCGAGCAATTTTGGCATCTATCCGATGGGCAATGACCTGACCCGGCTGCAAACCCGGTTCCTGGGCGAACCTGAAGCAGTCGACGGTCTGAGCCAGCGAACTGGCGAGGCGCTGGAGGCTGAGGAAGCGGAAGAACTGGGGTTGGTGACCTATGCCTTTGATGACATCGACTGGGAGGATGAGGTGCGGATCTTCATGGAAGAGCGCGCCAGTTTCTCGCCTGATGCCATGACCGGCATGGAGGCCAACCTGCGCTTTGCTGGCCCCGAGACAATGGAAACCCGAATTTTTGGCCGCTTGACCGCCTGGCAGAACTGGATTTTTCAGCGGCCCAATGCGGTTGGCCCCGAAGGCGCTTTGCAGCGCTACGGCAGCGGTAAGCGCGGCAACTACAACATGGAACGCGTTTGACAAACAACGGTGCGTGCCAGCACGCACCCTATACATAACCGTAGGGTGTGTGCTGGCACGCACCACCCCGTAGGAGAGATAAAATGCTCGATCTTATTAATGTCAGCTATGACACCCAAATCCCCAATAACGTTGGCCTGAGCAGTGACAAAAAGGTGCTGAAGGCGCTGGAAAAATGGCACCCCGGTTATATCAACTGGTGGAATGATCTGATCCCGCAGCAGTTTCAGCAAAGCATGATCTATCTGCGGACCGCTGTTTCGGTGGACCCCAAGGGTTGGGCCAAGTTCGACTATGTAAAGATGCCGGAATATCGCTGGGGCGTGCTGTTGGCGCCGCAGGTTGAGGGCCGGACCATCCCTTGTGGTGAGCATTACGGCGAACTGGCCTGGCAGGAGGTTCCCGGCGAATACCGCAATATGCTGAAGCGGATGATCGTGATCCAGGGCGATACCGAGCCGGGTTCGGTCGAACAGCAGCGCTTCCTGGGGCTGACCGCGCCGTCGCTATATGATCTACGCAACCTGTTTCAGGTCAATGTCGAAGAGGGCCGCCACCTCTGGGCGATGGTCTATCTGCTGCAGAAGTATTTTGGCCGCGATGGTCGTGAAGAAGCCAACGACATGCTGGTGCGCTCGTCGGGATCGGAAGAGGCGCCGCGGATGCTGGGGGCCTTCAACGAGGAAACGCCTGATTGGCTGTCGTTCTTCATGTTCACCTATTTCACTGATCGTGATGGCAAGATGCAGCTGGAGAGCTTGGCGCAATCCGGCTTTGACCCGCTCAGCCGCACCTGCCGGTTCATGCTGACCGAAGAGGCGCACCACATGTTTGTGGGTGAGACCGGGGTTGGCCGCACCATTCAGGCCACCTGTGAGGCGATGACCAAGGCGGGCATCACCGACCCCTATGACATCGACAAAATCCGCGATCTTGGTGTCATCGACCTGCCCACCATCCAGAAGAAGATGAACCTGCACTACACCCTGTCGCTGGACCTGTTTGGCCAAGAGGTGTCAACCAATGCCGCCAACGCCTTTAACGCGGGCATCAAGGGCCGGTTCATGGAAAAACGGATCCAGGATGACCACAAGCTGACCGATGACAGCTACATCGTGCGTTCGATCAAAGAGGGCCGGATTGTCGCAGAGGAGGTTCCGGCGCTGACCGCGATCAACATGCGGCTGCGGGATGACTATGTGAAAGACGCCGCCGGCGGGGTGGGCCGTTGGAACAAGCTGATCGCCAAGCTGGGGGTCGAGTTTGAGATGATCATCCCGCACGAAGGGTTTCATCGCAAGATCGGGGTCTTTGCTGCAGTCAATATCACCCCCGAAGGCGATATCATCACCAAAGAAGAGTGGGAGGCCAAGGCCCAGGACTGGCTGCCCACCAAGGCAGATGGTGATTTCATCCAATCGTTGATGAAACCCTGTATGGACCCTGGCAAATTTGCCAGTTGGATCGCGCCCCCCAAAGTGGGCATCGACAACAAACCGGGTGACTTTGAATACGTGCAGTTGCACATGGCGTAAGGCGCCCCTTTTCCCGGCACGGTAAAAGGTGCCGGGTTGCGTTTCCCACCGGAGGACCTGTCATGAAGATCAGCCACGACCGGGCGAGCACGCCCCACATGGACCAACTGTCACTGCAGATTGGCAGTTTGCAGGGCCCCTGCATTGGCTGCAGTGGTTGCACCGGGTTATGTGACGCCCTGATCGACGCGTTGACCCTGCCTGACATCATCCTGAACAAGACCGCAAAAACCCAATGACCCAAGCCCTGAAACAACATCTGATCGACCCGGAAATCTGTATCCGTTGCTACACCTGCGAGATGGCCTGCACGGCAGAGGCCATCGTGCACGATGGCGTCAATGTGGTGGTGGATGCCTCCAAGTGCAATTTCTGCATGGACTGTATCCCGGTCTGCCCCACTGGYTCGATTGACGAATGGCGGGTGGTGACAAATCCCTAYTCGGTTGACSAACAGTTYGRKTGGGAAGAACTGCCRGARCAGTCMGAAATTATCGGYGGTGACGAGRCGGACAGTRGTTTGGAGGCGTTGGATGACGCCATGGTGGCGCTGCTGGCCGAGGCGCATGCCGGCGCCGGTGGCAAGGCCAAACCTCCGGTCAGCGCTGCCAAGCCTACGATCAATATGTATACTCTGGGCAARCCCGCCACGKCGCGGGTRCAGGGCAATTAYCGACTGACCGATGAGACCAGTGATGCTGATGTGCGTCATATTATTCTCGATCTGGCTGGACTGCCGTTTCCGGTGCTCGAAGGCCAAAGCGTCGGGATCATCCCGCCGGGCACCGATGCCAGCGGCAAAGCCCATCTKSYRYRCMTSWRCKNCGSWGWSMARMYYGCGNTKMKGGTGARYGRYMYKRYTMYNCTWAATANTCTSGNTSACSSNGMWWYGWGWKYMNGCAGGGGGTTTGCTCGAACTTCGTTTGCGATCTGAAATCCGGCGATGATGTGCAACTGACCGGACCGTTTGGCTCTACCTTTCTGATGCCCAGTGATCCAAAGGCGGATCTGCTGATGATCTGCACGGGTACCGGCTCGGCGCCGTTTCGTGGATTTACCATGCGCCGCCAGCGGGTCGCACCGCAGGACAGGGATCACATGACACTGGTGTTGGGCGCTCGCCGTCCAAGCGAACTGCCCTATTTCGGCCCGCTGAAAAAAATCCCTGACAGCTTTATGACCAAGCATTTTGCCTTTTCCCGCCAGGACGACGCGCCCAAGCAATATGTTCAGGATCGGTTGCGCGAAGAGGCCGCCCAGGTGGCCGAGTTGCTGCAGAACCCCAATGGCTATATTTATATCTGCGGTTTGAAGGCGATGGAGCAGGGGGTCGAAGAGGCGCTGAAAGACATTGCCCGTGGTATCGATTTGAACTGGCCAGATCTCAGGGATAAGATGCGTGACGACGGCAGATACCACGTGGAAACCTATTGAATGACAATGCAAGAACCGGCGGCTGATCAGGCCAATTTTGTCCATCAGATCCGTGTTGGCTGGGGCGATTGCGACCCGGCAAGGATTGCCTATACCGGGCGGCTCCCATGGTTTGCGCTCGAGGCAATTGACGCTTGGTGGGAACATAATTTGGGTGGTGACGGTTGGTTTCAGATGGAGCTGGATCGTGGCACCGGCACACCCTTTGTGCATATGAGCATTGATTTCCGGTCGCCGGTCACGCCGCGTCACCGATTGATGTGCGAGGTCTGGCCCTGCAAACTGGGCACCAGTTCGATCGCCTTCCGGGTAAATGCGCGCCAAGATGGAACGCTGTCTTTCGAAGGCAAGTTTGTTTGCGTCTTCATTGCGCCCGAGACGTTTAAGTCGAAACCCGCACCGCCAGATATTCGCGATATCGTCACACCGCTGATCCGGCCCGAATAGGGTGATTTCCGCATAATAGTGCAAGATATCTGCAAAAATGCGGGAAACCGTTTGAACGTCTGGCGCAGTCGCCCTAAATTCATGCAATATGTTTCACACCCGGCATCCCAATGAGTGCGATCACCCCCATGAGTGAGATCACCAATTTTCGCGGCGAGACCAGCACGGCTTTGGGCAGCGACCACATCGACGCCTCGGTTTCGGCGCTGATCATCCGCGTCGGCGAGCGGGTCCGGCGTGCGCGCGAACGTAAAGGCATCTCCCGTCGTATCCTGTCGGAACGCTCTGGTGTGTCGCCGCGCTATCTGGCCCAGCTGGAGAGCGGCGCGGGCAATATCTCAATCGGGTTGTTGCAAAGGGTGGCGATTGCGCTGGATCACCGCATCGAATGGCTGACCGGCGAGGAAGACCCATGGACCTCCGAAGCACTGCGGGTGGGCGACTTGTTTCGCAGCTCCAGCGCCGAGACTCAGCAGATGGTGTTGACCCTGTTGGCGCCCGAGCCCGAGGCCAGTCTGCGGGCAGGGCGGATTTGTCTGGTGGGCCTGCGCGGCGCTGGTAAATCCACTCTGGGTGCGTTGGCCGGGCAGAGACTGGACCTGCCTTTTGTCGAGCTGAACTCAGAGATCGAGGCGCAAAGCGGCATGCCGGTTGAGGAGGTGATGGCGCTGTACGGTCAAGAGGGCTATCGTAAACTGGAAGCCCAGGCGATCTCGCGGATTAGTGCCACACATGACAGTCTGATCCTGGCGGCGGCTGGCGGCGTGGTGGCTGATCCGGAAACTTACACCAGTTTGCGCACCAACTTCCACACCATCTGGATCAAGGCCAGCCCGGACGAACATATGTCGCGGGTCCGGGCACAGGGGGATGAGAGGCCAATGGCCGGTAACCCCGAGGCAATGGAGCAGTTGCGATCCATCCTGACCAGTCGCGAGGCTTTATACGGYAAGGCGCTGGCGCAGCTGGATACCTCTGGGATCGGCGTTGACGAATCGCTGACCCGGCTGGTGAGCCTGATCCAGGAACGCGGATTTCTGGGTTAGATCCCGCTTGGAGGAGAGTATCCGGAATTTTCGAAAATTCCGGTACCTCCTCAGATCACATCGCGCAGCCAATTGTCGGCAAATACCACCTGCGACAGGCCAGCAAAGCGGGCCACACGCTGCAATTCACCTTCCAATTTGCGAATGCGAACAGCTGACCATTTAACGCCTCGTTCTGGCCAAACTGCCGTGACCTGCAACCGGTCGGCGTCCCGCTGTGCCTTCATGTCTATACGTCCAACCATGCGCTCACCTTCGAGCAAGGGGAAAACATAGTATCCGTAGGTACGTTTTGGCGCCGGGACAAAGACCTCAATCCGATAGTGAAATCCAAACAACCGCTCGGCCCGCTTGCGGTCGCGCAGGGCCGGGTCAAATGGGCTGAGCACCCGGATGCGGCTCGGTGCTGGCCCGATGTTCTGTGCGTCTTCAACAGTTCCTGGCCGGGTAAAGACCCGGCGCAGAGTCTTATCCGCATGGGCAACTTCGATCTCTTCAAGCTGCCCATTTTGCATTTGATCAACACACCAGGCCCGCGCTTCGGCTGCGGACACCGTATCCCAAAAGGCGGCAATCTCGCCCGAGGTGGCAAAGCCCAGCCGATTCAGCGCGGCGTTGCACAGCCAATCCAAGGTTTCGCGTTCGTCGCAAGATATCGCGCCGGGGCATAGATGCTCCTCGATCACCCGTTCGGTCAGGTCATAGCGTTTCTGGAACCCATTGCGGCCCACCACCGTCAGCGCGCCGGAGCGCCAGAGATATTCCAGTGCGGTTTTTGAGGGATGCCAGTTCCACCAACCGCCTGATCCCTTTTTCTCATCCTTGCCCACATCCGAAGAGCCAACGGCCCCGTGGTCGCGGATATGTTGCAACACGCTGATAAATTGATCTTCGAATCCATTCCGGTGCCAGTTGCGATATCGTTTCTTCAGCAGGCTGGCGTCGCGTTGAAACCGCAGATGCCATTGCGGGTAGAACTGCATTGGGATCACCGCTGCGTCATGGGTCCAGTGTTCGAACAGCGCGCGATCACCTTCGTACAGCTGTTTCAGGTGTTTGGGCCGATACGAGGGGCGACGGGAATACAGGATCATATCATGGGCGCGGGCCACGGTATTGATACTGTCCAGCTGGACAAAGCCCAACCGGGTAATCAGCTCCAGCAGGTCGGACCCCTTACCCGCGCCGCTGGGGGCCTCGATCAATGCGTGGCGATCCAGAAACAGGCGTCGGGCGGTACGGTTGTCAAGCTGCTGCAGGGTCATCAGCGTCGCTTTAGAGTGTCGCCATAGCTGATGGTCGGAGTCAGCGTGATGCGGGTTTCGATCTCTTCCTCGGGGTGGTCCAGCTTGGTAGCAATGATTTCAGCCGCTTTGCGCCCGACTTCAAGCCGACAGGCATCCATGGTGGCCAGTTGACGCGGCAGCCCTTGCAGCAGCTCAACCCCGTTGAATCCGGCCAGGCCAATCTGTCCGGGCACGTCGACGCCCTGGTCCAGCAGGTACAGCAAACCACCGGCGCCAATCATATCGTTGGAGTAATACAGGAAATCAAGATCCGGGGAGCGTTCCAGCATTTCCTGGGTCATCTCGCGACCCTTGGCCAGAGCGGATCCCCCCGAGTAAAAATCGCGGTCCTCAATCTCGACACCTTCTTTGGCCAGCGCCTCGGTAAAGCCYTCGAASCGYTTGCGGGCRCGGTGGTCCARCGGCATYTTGGTGCCCATGAAGCCKATGCGGCGATAGCCCGCTTTCAGGATTGCCTTGGCCATTTCGCGCCCGGCCCGGCGGTGCGAGATGCCCACCATCGCATCCACCGGTTTGCCATCGGTGTCCATAATCTCGACAATCGGGATACCGGCGGCGTTCAGCATCGAACGCGCGGCTTCGGTGTGCTCAAGCCCAGCGATGATCACCCCCGAGGGCCGCCACGACAGCATCTCGTAGAGCACCTTTTCTTCTTTTTCGGGCYGATAATCGGTGACYCCGACAACRGGYTGCARYKYGGTGGTTTCCAGCACCTCGTTAATGCCRGTCAGCACCTCGGGGAACACCATRTTGGACAGCGACGGGATGATCACCGCCACCAGATTGACCCGGTTACTKGCCAGTGCACCAGCAATTTTGTTGGGCACGTAGCCKATCTCTTTGGCGGCGGCGAGCACCTTGATACGGGTCTTTTCCGACACATCACCTCGGTTRCGCAGCACCCTGCTGACGGTCATTTCCGAGACYCCGGTGGCTTGGGAGACGTCGCGRAGGGTCAGGGGGCGTTTGTTGTCCGATGTCACKKTGKCTGCCTCATGYTGTTGTTCGCGCGAGGTTAGGCAATCAGGCCTCGCAGCACAATGGGGGCCTTTGCGATGGATCGGTAAGTTGTACCGGCGGAATGGGCCGTTTCCTACTTGGTTGGTTCATGCCGCGACTTCGGGCAGGATCAATTCCGGCAGCAGGTCTGCCAGCTCCGACCGGCATGAGCCGCAGTTGGTGCCGGCTTGCAATGCCTCGCCAATGGCGTCGACGCTGGTCAGCCCCGAGTTTGCTATGGTCGAGAGGATGGTGTTTTTGCCGACGCTGAAGCAGGCACAGACAATGGGGCCGGGGTCGGGTTGCCCGGCGGGGGGGCGACCGGTCAGCACCGCTTCACCGTCACCGCCCGGCAGTTGCGCCAGATGGTCCCGCGCCAACGGCAGCGTGTTCGGAGAGGCAAAGAAGGCGCCGATCAATTGGCCGTCGCGGTAAAAGGCAAACCGGTACACTCCTCGCGCCGGATCACAGAGGCTTTGCTCGGTGGCATCGGCGGCGCCAACCAAGGCACGGGCATAGGCCGCCCAATCCTCGGGCGCGTCGGTGTTGGCCAGCTCGGTCCGCCAGCCGCTGTTGGTGCGCGACATCGCCCAATAGTCGGTTGATGGTTGCATCGGCTCCATCGAGACTGCAAACCCATGCCAGCCCGGTTTGAACTTGGACAGCGCCACCACGGCGGCCTTGCTTTCGGGCTGGCCCGACACTGGATCGACAACCGGCGGTACCAGATTGTCGATCCGGGCTGAAGGCGCGGTCTCATTGGTCCAGTGGATCGGGGCAAACACCTCACCCGGTAATACGGCATCGGTGATCAGCACCCGCAGGATTGCACTGCCCAATGGGCTGCGAACCGAGATCAGATCAGCAGGCTTGAACCCTTGATCCGTGGCATCACGGGGATGGATTTCCAGAAACGGTTCACCCAGATGCGCCGACAGGCGCGGCGATTTAGCGGTGCGGGTCATGGTGTGCCACTGATCCCGCACCCGCCCGGTGTTCAGACGGAACGGGAACCGAGGCCCGGTTTTGGCGGCTGGGGCGCGGTGTTGCAGTGGCAGCATCTGCGCCTTGCCTGAGGGGGTAAAGAACTTGCCATCACCAAAGAAGCGACCACCCTGGCGAGTCTTGGTGACCGGCCAACGGGTTGGGTGCAGCGCATCATATCCGGCTTCTCCCAGATCAGCCAAACCGGAGATATCAAAGTCACGGCCCAGTGCGGCGGCCAAACCGGACAGTTTGGCATATTCGTCAAAAATTTCAGCAGGCGAGCTGTAGTTGAACGCCTCGTCCCAGCCCATGCGACGGCCCACCTCGGCCAGAATCTCCCAGTCGGGTTTCGCCTCACTGGGCGCAGACAGCACAGCGCGCTGACGGCTGATGGTGCGGTCAGAATTGGTGACAGTGCCGGATTTCTCGGCCCAGGCGCTGGCGGGCAGCAGCACGTCACACAGGCGGGCGGTATCGGTGGCACCCGTGATATCACTGACCACGGTAAAGTCACAGGATTTGATCGCGGCGCTAACGGCGTCGGCGTCGGGCATCGATACGGCGGGGTTGGTGTGGATGATCCACAGCGCCTTGATCCGGCCATCGCCGACCGCCTTGAACATATCAACGGCCTTTAGCCCCGGTACCGTGGGGATCGTCGGAGCCTGCCAGAAGTCCTGCACCACTTGGCGATGCTCGGGGTTCTCCAGCTCCAGATGGCAGGCCAACATATTGGCTAGGCCGCCGACTTCGCGCCCACCCATGGCGTTGGGTTGACCGGTGACGCTGAACGGACCCATGCCGGGCAAACCGATACGGCCAGTGGCAAGGTGGCAGTTGATAATGGCGTTGACTTTGTCGCTGCCGCTGGAGGACTGGTTGACCCCCTGGCTGAACACGGTGACCACGCGTTTAGTGTTGATCCACAGATCGGTGAAGGCGCGGATCTGCTCAGCGTCCAGACCGATGACCGAAGTATCGCTGATCCGGGCGGCGGCAAAGGCTGCCTCGGCACCCTCAACATGGCTCAGGAAATCCGGGTCGGTGGCGTCTTTTTCTTCGATTGCAGTCAAAAGGGCGTTGAACAGAGCCACATCCGCGCCGTTGCGCAGTTGCAGATGCATATCCGCGCCATCGCAAGATGCGGTGCGGCGGGGGTCGACCACCACCAGCTTCATCTCGGGACGGGCCTTGCGGGCGGCCTGAATGCGCTGGTTCAGCACTGGGTGGCACCAGGCCAGGTTTGAGCCGACCAAAACGATCAGATCAGCCTGTTCCAGATCCTCATAAGTGCCGGGAACGGTGTCAGTGCCAAAGGCACGGCGCTGTCCGGCCACGGTTGAGGCCATGCAAAGTCGCGAATTAGTGTCGATATTGGCCGAACCCATGAAACCCTTCATCAGCTTGTTGGCGACATAGTARTCTTCGGYCAGCAGTTGCCCCGAGACATAAAAGGCAACGCTGTCGGGCCCGTGTTCGGCAATGGTCTGCGAGAACTTGGAGGCCACCAAATCCAGCGCAGTGTCCCAGTCGGTGTCAGTACCATTGACGCGAGGCGCCAACAGCCGACCATCCAGACCAACCGTTTCCCCCAAAGCATTGCCTTTGGAGCACAGACGACCCTGATTTGCCGGGTGATCGGGGTCCCCGCGCACCTCCAGACCACCTTGGCCGTCGGCGCGCAGCAGTACCCCGCACCCCACTCCGCAATAGGCGCAGGTGGACCGGATTTCGGGGAGACCACTGCCGTCCATCATTCAGCTGCTACCGCAATAACTGCAGAAGCCGCGATCAAAATACGGCCGTCTTCGAGCTTGATCGGATAGGTCGCAACCGCGCCCTCGTCCGCGCCTTGCGCTTCGCCGGTGGTCAGATCAAAGACCCAGTTGCGCATCGGGTCGGTGACTTTGTTGTCATGCTGGATGCCATTCGAAAGTGGGCCGGCCTTGCCTGGCAGATATTCGTCTAGCGCAAAAACTTGATCCGAGGCGGTGCGGAACACTGCGATGTCACCACGGTGGGTGCGCACAACGCGGGCGCCCCTGAGTGGAATGTCAGTCAAGCTACCGATATCGATAAAATCGCTCATTCTGCTGCCACTTTTGTAAAGTCTGCCAATGGGGTGAACTCATGGGCGTCCTTGCCCTGTTTTGCCCGCTCGGCCCACGGGTCGATTTGGTAGAATTTCTGCGAGTAGTGGAACCGGTCTGCCAGCGCCTTGCGGTTCTCTAGATCGTCGGCAACCTGTTCCTTGATCCAGTCCAGACCAACCTTGGCGATCCATTTATATGGCCGGTGCAGGTATTGCGCGCCCTCGCGGTACAGCTGGTAAAAGGCGCAGGAAACCTCGATGGCTTCCTCTTCGGTTTTGACCTGAACCAGAAGTTCGGTTTGACGCAAGTCGAGCCCCGCCGCGCCGCCAACCAGGATCTGATATCCGCTGTCGACACAGATGATGCCGAGATCCTTGCAGGTGGCCTCGGCGCAGTTGCGTGGGCAGCCTGAGACGGCCAGTTTGAATTTATGCGGCGACCAAGCACCCCACATGGCCTGTTCGATCTTGATGCCCAGRCCGGTTGAGTCCTGAGTRCCAAAGCGGCAGTGGTCGGTGCCRACACAGGTTTTCACCGTGCGCAGACCCTTGGCATAGGCCTGACCAGAKATCATCCCRGCCTCRCCCAGRTCATACCAGATCGCTGGCAGGTCTTCTTTCTTGACGCCCAGAAGGTCGATCCGCTGACCGCCGGTGACTTTGACGGTTGGCACATTGTATTTGTCRGCCGCATCRGCGATGGCGCGCAGCTCGTTTGGGGTGGTGATGCCGCCCAGCATACGGGGCACCACCGAATAGGTGCCGTCTTTCTGGATGTTGGCGTGCACACGTTCGTTGATGAAACGGCTTTTGCCGTCATCCTCGTAAGTGCCGGGCCATGCGCAAACCATATAGTAGTTCAGTGCCGGGCGGCAGACGTGACAGCCGCAAGTGGTTTTCCAGTCCAGCTCCTGCATCGCCTGTGGAACCGACTTCAGTTCTTTGGCAACGATCAGCTTGCGCACATCGTAATGTGAGAGATCGCTGCACTTACAGATGACCTCTTTTTCCGGCATCTTAAAGTCGTCGCCAAGGGTGATCCCCAGCAGATCAGCCACCAGACCGGCGCAGCTACCGCAGGAGGAGGCCGCCTTGGAGGTTGCTTTTACCCCGTCGAGAGTGTTGGCGCCGGCGTTGATAGCGGCGACGATTTTTGCTTTGGAAATGCCATTGCAGCCGCAGATTTCTGCATCATCCGGCAAGGCTGCAACGGCTGCCAGCGGGTCCATGGAGGACCCTCCCTGGTAAGCCGGGCCAAAAATAAGCGTGTCGCGCATCTCCGAGATGTCTGAGCCGTCTTTGATCAGGCCATAGAACCAGCTGCCATCATCCGTGTCGCCATACATGACGGCGCCAACCAGCGTGTCATTTTCGATGACCAGACGTTTGTAGACGCCGCGTGCCGGGTCGCGGAAGATGATGTCTTCGCGGGTTTCGCCCTCGGCAAAGTCGCCGGCGCTGAACAGATCGCAACCGGTAACTTTCAACTTGGTCGAGACTTCTTTTGGAACAAAGGCGGCCGCTTCACCCAGCAACGTCTTGGCCACAACTTTGGCTTGCTCGTACAGCGGAGCAACCAGACCAAACAGCGCGCCGTTGTGTTCGACACATTCGCCAACCGCCAGCACGTCCGGATTGGAAGTCAGCAGTTGATCGTCGACATGGATACCGCGACCCACGGCCAGTCCGGAGTCTTTTGCCAGGCCAGTGTTGGGGCGGATGCCAACCGCCATGAGCAGCAGGTCACAGGGCAGTTCGGTGCCATCGTCCAGCAGCAAGGCTCTAACACGGCCATTTTCGCCCAGGATCTCTTTGGAGTTGGCCAGGCATTTGACGGTGATGCCCTTGTCGATCAGCGCCCGGCGCAGCAGGTAACCAGCCGCTTCGTCCAGCTGACGCTCCATCAAGTGACCCATGATGTGGATCACGGTGACATCAACGCCCCGTGCCGCCATCCCAGCCGCCGCTTCCAGGCCCAGCAGACCACCACCAATGACCACGGCCTTGTGACCGTCGCCCAAGTCCATCATTTTCTCGGTGTCTTCCAGATCGCGATAGGCAATCACGCCGTCCAGATCATGGCCGGGCAGGGGGATGATAAACGGGTTGGAACCGGTGCCAAACAGCAGCTTGTCATAGGCCAGAACATCACCGTTTTCAGCGGTCACGGTTTTGGCCGCAGTATCGACCGAAGCAATCTTTTCACCAAACCGACAGGTGACGCCGTTTTCTTCGTACCAATCAGCGTCGTGGATGACGATTTCCTGGTAGGTTTTGTCACCGGACAAAACGGGGGACAGCATGATCCGGTTATAGTTGCCACGCGGCTCGGCGTTGAACAGGGTGATGTCATAGGCATCGGGATCTGCGTCGCGCAGGTGCTCTATCACCCTGCCCGAGGCCATACCCGCCCCGATTATTACAAGTTTTTGGGTCATAGGGTCACTCCGCTGCAATGGGGATTGTGGCTGGTTTCGGGGAGGGCTTGGCGCCATGTTTGTAGTCTTCGAGGAAGTCGAGAACTTCCTGCCGGTAGCTGTAGTAATCCGGGTGTTCGAGTAGTGCCTTGCGGGTTCGCGGGCGCGGCAGCTTGATCTCGATGATTTTACCGATGGTGGCCTGCGGTCCATTGGTCATCATCACCACCCGATCCGCCAGCAGAATCGCCTCGTCCACGTCATGGGTGACACAGATCGCAGTCACCTTGGTGCGGCTCCAGACCTCCATCAGAACCTCTTGCAGCTCCCAGCGGGTCAGGCTGTCGAGCATGCCGAAGGGTTCATCCAACAGCAGCAATTTGGGGGACAGCGCAAAGGCGCGGGCGATGCCGACGCGTTGCTGGGTGCCGTTGGACAGGCTGTGGGCCGGCTGGTCCATATTGTCAGCCAGACCCACCCGCTCAAGGTAGTATTCCACCACATCGCGGAGCTCTTCGCGTGAGGCTTTGGGGTAGACCTTTTCCACCCCAACGGCGACGTTTTCCTTGGCGGTTAGCCAGGGGAACAGGTTGGGCGATTGAAACACCACCGCGCGTTCCGGGTCGGCCCCTTCGACGTGCTTGCCGTCCAGCTTGATGGCGCCTTTGGAAATTTCATTCAGCCCGGCGGCCATGGTTAGCACGGTGGATTTGCCGCAGCCGGAATGGCCAATCAGCGAGATGAACTCTCCCCGGTTTACTTTGAGGTTGAAATCTTCGACCACGGTCAGCGGGCCTTTGGCGGTGGGGTAGATCTTGTGCAACTGGCTGAAGTCGAGAAAGCGTTTTTCGACCATCGTTTTGCCGGCCGTTTTCACCGCTGCGGGCAGGCTGTGGATCGGGGTGACGTCGGGCAATTGGCGGGTGCCTTCGACCTTGGCCTCGATGCCCACATCCATCAGAAAGTTGGTGATCTTGGTGCGCAGAGCCTTGAAGCCCTCATGGTGGTTCATGTCTTCGCGAATGCGCGGGTGGGGGATGTCCACGATGAAGGGAGTGCCCAGCGTGCCATCCGGGTTCAGCGGCACAATGCGGTCAGCCAGTTGGATCGCCTCGTCCACATCGTTGGTGATCAGGATGCAGGTCTTGGCATCGCGTCGGCAGATCTCCAGGATCTCATCCGCCAGATTGGCGCGGGTCAATGCGTCCAGTGCCGACAGCGGTTCGTCCAGCAACAGCATCTCGGGGTCCATCGCCAGCGCACGGGCAATCGAGACCCGCTGCCGCATGCCACCCGAAAGTTCCGCCGGACGCCGATGTGCGGCAGGAGTAAGGCCAACCATCTGGATGTAATGCTCTACCTTGGCGGTTTTCTCCGCGGCAGCCATACGCGGGAACACCGCATCCACCGCCAGCCGCACATTGCCGGTAACCGTCAACCAGGGCATCAGTGAGTAGTTCTGGAACACCAGACCGCGCTCGGGGCTGGGGCCGGTGATCACTTTGCCTTTGAAATTCACGCTGCCCTTGTCCGGGGTTTCCAGCCCGGCGATCAGGTTCATCAAGGTGGATTTGCCAGTGCCCGAGAAGCCCAGAATGGCAAGAAACTCACCCTCCTGAACATCCAGGCAGATATCGTTGAGAACATCAACGCGTTTGGCACCCTCGCCAAAGCTTTTGTGAACGTTGTTAAATGTCAGGATTGCCATGCCATTCACCGATTGTTTGAGAAGGTGAAAAGGGACTGCAGCGCGAACATCACCCGGTCTAACATCATACCAATCAGGCCGATGGTCAGCACCGCAAGGATGATCCGGGCCAGCGACTGGCTTGATCCGTTCTGGAATTCATCCCAGACAAATTTACCCAACCCGGGGTTCTGCGCCAGCATCTCGGCAGCGATCAGAACCATCCAGCCAACCCCAAGGCTTAGCCGCAGCCCGGTAAAGATCAGCGGCAGCGCCGAGGGCAGCACCAGCTTGGTGATCTTGCTCCACAGTGACATTTTTAGCACCTTGGAGACGTTGATCAGATCCTTGTCGATCGAAGCGACACCCAGCGAGGTGTTGATCAGGGTTGGCCACATGGAACACAGGGTGACGGTCACCGCCGAAACCATGAAGGATTTGCTGAACATGCCGTCGTTAGAAACATAGACCGCCGAGACCACCATGGTGACAATCGGCAGCCAGGCCAGTGGYGATACCGGTTTGAAGATCTGCACCAAAGGGTTCATYGCGGCGCTGGCGGTGGGCGACAGCCCGCCCAGAATGCCCAGCGGGATCGCAATCGCCGAGGCAATCAGAAAGCCAAAGAACACCGTTTTGATCGAGGTCCAGATCTGGTCGTAATAGCTGGGCGCTCCGGTATAGGCGATGTGTTTGACCCGCTCGGGCTTGCCTTGCGCGATCATCTTTGCATTGCGGGCCTCGACCCGCTGCTGGAATGTGGCCTTCTTTTCGGATTTTGCTATGGCATCATTGTGCAGGGTGACCATTTCCGTCCAGACCTGCGCTGGCCCGGGGATCACACCCAAAGAGGTTTGAACCTTGGGCGCCATCACCCCCCACAACACAAGAAACCCCAAAATCGCTATCAGCGGCACCAGAAGCAGGCGCCAGATCTCACCCATCTGGGCGCGTGGGTTGTCGCCGGCAGCGGCCTTCATGACCGGAGTGAGCCATGCCAACCCCAGCATTTGGAACCATTTATCGGCCGCATTTATACGGGTGAACAGGCGGGCACGGCGCGCCTCGGCGGTGGCAAAATCGGGATCAGCGATGGTCATGGAGGTATCCTTTTGCGAGCTTAGCCGTGCACCACACCGTCGCGGACGGTCTGGGTGCCTTTCAGGCCAATTGGCAGGCTATCAAGATAGGTGTTGGGGGTGCGGCCATCGAAGGGGATGCCGTCAATGAAGTCAGCCGCGGGGGTAGGCTGTTTGTAGCCGTCGCTGGCGAACGGAAAATCCGCTGCGTCCACCAGACCTTCATCAACCAGCAACTGCGCCGCTTGCAGATAGATCTCTGGCTTGTAGACCGAGCGCGCCACCTCATCATACCAGCTGTCGGGCCTGGCATCGGCAATCTGCCCCCAGCGGCGCATCTGGGTCAGGGTCCAGACCGCATCCGAGTAGAACGGGTAGGTGGCATTGTAGCGAAAGAAGACGTTGAAATCGGGCACCGGTCGAATGTCGCCGCTCTCATATTCAAAGCTGCCGGTCATTGAGGCCGCGATCACATTGCGGTCGGCACCGACGTAGTCCGGGCGCGACAGCAGATCGACCGCCGCCTCTCGGTTGGCGTTGTTGTCTTCGTCCAGCCAAATGGCGGCGCGGATGAGCGCTTTGACCACCGCCAGAGTGGTGTTTGGATTTTCCCTGGCAAATTCAGCGGTGATGCCAAAGACCTTTTCGGGGTTGTTCTTCATCAGCTCGTAATCGGTGATCACCGGCACACCGATGCCCTTGATCACCGCCTGCTGGTTCCACGGCTCACCCACGCTGTAGCCATTGATGGTGCCAGCTTCGAGCGTGGCAGGCATCTGCGGCGGCGGTGTCACCGAGAGCAGGGCCTGAGCTCCGATCTGGCCGGTGATGTCCTGCGGGCTATAATAGCCTGGGTGGATACCACCCGCCGCCAGCCAATAGCGCAGCTCGTAGTTATGCGTCGAGACGGGGAACACCATACCCATGTTGAACGGCCTGCCCGCCTCTCTGAATTGTTCGATCACCGGCGCCAATGCGCTGGCCGAAATCGGATGCTGTGGACGACCATCCGCTAGCGAGGGAATATGCGGCCGCATGCCGTCCCAAACTTCCTGCGAGACGGTGATGCCGTTGCCGTTCAGATCCATCGAGATCGGGGTGATGATATGCGCCTGGGTGCCGTAACCGATGGTCGCGGCCAGCGGCTGCCCCGCCAGCATATGGGCCCCGGCCAGCTGCCCGTCGATGACCCGGTCCAACAGCACCTTCCAATTGGCCTGCGATTCCAGCGTCACAAACAGGCCTTCGTCGTCAAAGAACCCCTGTTCATAGGCCACTGCCAGCGGTGCCATGTCGGTCAGCTTGATAAAACCAAAAGTCAGCACATCCTGCTCCAGATCAAGGGGCGCAGTTAGACCCGGACCTGCCAGTGCTGTGACCATACCGAGGGTGCATAAAGCCATTTTCATAGGGGAATCCCCTTTTCATCTGTTTGGGAAAAAACATTAAAGCCGCTGACACGCCTCGCCCTGTGGCGAACGCTCGAGCGGCTTTGCTCCGAAATCCCCAACCGTTAGGAGAGATTCTAAAGCAGGCTTCGTTGCCTGCGATGGGGTCAGACTTGCGGCTGTTGGCGGTGGCGGCAATGGATTTTGCCGCGCTGCAGCATAAGATGTAGGCGGGTGCCTAATTTTTAGGCAAAATCACCGATCGGGGAGCTGAATCGCGACGCTTGGAGAATCAATTGGGCTGAATCAGCAGGATCAGACCGACGGATTRSSMGARMMAYTGKYTRRCMRYRATCMCMKSKYGGKYGATCNMKRMSMYCMKTYYWMCCKSWKYYWTCRSSCWKYYSSRMMKYRGSRYMWWKGCCGCAGCTTCATCAATGCCACGGGCACTCATCAGCAGCCCCTTGGCCCGGTCGATCACCTTGCGGTGTTCCAACTCTTGCTTGGTATCGCTTAGCTCGGTGCGGATCTGGTGCAGCATGGTGAACCGTTGATGGGCGGCCTGGAGGATTGGTTGCAGTCGCTTTGACTGCAGACCGTCCACCACGTAGGCCGAAACACCAGCCTGAAGAGCCGCCCGGGTAAGATCGTCGCTAGAGCTGTCGACAAACAGCACAACGGCTCGCTTGGTCGGGTCCGAGGCCAGCACCAGTTGCTCGGTTTCCGACAGGGACGGAGAGCCGGCGTCGATCACCACCAGATCCGGGTTGCCATTGCCGACCCTGCGCGCCAACCCGTCCGGGCCAGATATGGTCTCCACGTCAAATCCACCAGCGCCTTGCAGGGCAGCAGAAATCTGCGTGGCGCGGGCCTGAATGCATTCGACAACAAGGATCGAGAGTATCTGGTTCATAGCTACCTAAGGCGGTTCGGCTGAGGTCTATGTAAAGAAAGGAGCGTGTTACATGTCTTCAGATAGGTGCATCTGCTCAATTTTACAGCATAGCTATCTCCAGATCCTGAAATCCTGTGCTGAGGGATAACAGTAAACCCAACCAAGACAGCAAAAAATCGTGGCAGAGCAAGTCACGGGATTGAGCTCGCAACTGCTATTTGTTAGAGGAGAGTGCAGCTAAGCATTGCGCATGGCCCCGTGGCTCAACTGGATAGAGCAGCCCCCTCCTAAGGGGCAGGTTATTGGTTCGAATCCAATCGGGGTCACCACTAACGTCTTCAAAACATTGACGAAAATCATGAAAATGCCGAAAAACTCCACAAACAGCTTTGCACGGTAATTACCGGCATTGCACGGTATTACTTTCAGTTTATCCCCATTTGACCAGGTTCCCGTGCAAAATGTGTGCAAAATGCGTGCAAGGAAAAATGGCATATGCGCCAATAAATAAAGGCCGGTGCGCATGGCACCGGCCTAAAAGGCGTTGACAGAATGCCTGCATAACTATCGCGATTGCCGTGCAATTCCCACAATAACTGGCAGTGAGGCTAAACCTGCAGCATTGCGCGTACTTGCGCCTCTAGGTGATCAAGGTCTTTATTGTTATCCAGTATTATATCCGCATCTCCTGGTCCTAGTTCCATGCTGGCGCGCGATTCGCGCGGCACATGCTCCGACCGATCCACCCACAGCACCAGGTCAAACAAATGCCGCGACGCGGTAAACTCGGCCCGGTTGCGCATTCCAATATAAGCCCCATGGTCCACCAGAACCTCCTCGGCCAAGCTGGGGCCAGGGCGCTGGTTATAAGCGGCAATGGCATGGAACCACAATTTTCGGTGGTTGACCCGGTCGCCGTAGCACGCGCGCCAATTGGGGTACAAATCCGACACCAGCGGGAAAACCGCTTTTTGCGCGCAAAACTCCGAACTCGACGCATAGGGGCGGCCGGTGATTTCTGCCAGCATACGCCCGGCCGTGTCTTTGCCGTGGCGGCCGTCACCGAGTACCAAGAAGGTTTTAGGTTGCGGTTGATTGGCGCCCCAGCCGGTCACCGGCGCACCAGGGCGGCCAGCCAGCTGGCACCGCTTCGCACGCGGGGCAGAAACCAACCCCGATTGGGAGGCCCAGTCAGACCCAAAAAACAGACAAATAAAAATTGCATGATTTCCAGCATTCCACGCCCCCTAGAACGGAATTTCGTCGTCGTCGATGTTACCAGCCGGGCCGCCGCCCTGGTGACCACCCGAGGCGCCTCCCTGGTCATGACCACCGCCACCCTGGCCACCGCCGCCGCCGTCCTGGCGCGCGTCCAGCATCACCATTTCACCACGGAACGGCCTAAGCACCACCTCGGTGGAAAAGCGGTCTGTGCCGTCCTGCGCCTGCCATTTGCGGGTTTCTAGCTGCCCCTCCAGGTGCACCTTGGACCCTTTGCGCAGGTATCGCTCGGCCACCCCAGCTAAGGGACCAAAGATTGCCACTCGGTGCCACTCGGTGCGTTCCCGCTTTTCGCCGGTGCTTTTGTCTTTCCAGTTTTCAGAGGTGGCAACCGTCAGATTGCACACCTTGTCGCCGTTCTGAAAATTGCGGACCTCGGGATCACGGCCCAGGTTGCCAATCAAAAACACCTTATTCACACTTGCCATATTCTACTTTCCGAAACTGCTAAAATGCGTCTGCAGCCACAGCTACCTGCAAGGTCCGCCCCCGGCACAAGTSGCGCCAAACCCCTGCCACCATCTGGCCAGGATTTGCTGCGGCGGTGAAATGCAGAGAAACACAAGGCACAGCCCCATCAGCCCGACCACCAGGGACCAGGGCGCGCCGCTGTTCATTGTGACCGATTGCACCGCCTCGGCCCGCACGCCGGTTTTCCCGGCGGATTGTTCAATGGTGCGGGCCTGGGGCCGGATCATTTTTTGTTCTGAAAACGTCGCCGGTCCGATCACCTGGGCGTTTGTCTTACCTGCCTGGACGTTTGCCGCCACATCGGGACCACCCCCCAAGGCGGCGCCCGCCAGCGTGCCGAGGCCCTTACCGCAGCTGCCTAGCAGCGCCAGAGCCGACAGTAGACACCAGACTAGGGTCAGCGACCGCATCACGGGGCAACCGCCTGGACGTGCATCCAATCAAAATTCTTTTCACGGCCCAGGCTAAACCAGCCTTCTGCCTCCCAGGCTTCCCAGAATGGCACAGCGTCGCGCTGCGCTAGGCGGGCCTGGCCGCGCCCCCACCTCAGCCGGTTAAGACGCTGCACCTGGGTGCCGGATGCCACCGCAGGCAGATCCACCTGGRCCACCAGCTGGCGGCCGCCGTCCTCGGCCTCCCATTTCGCATTATATCGCGGCGGCGCATCGCCAACCTCCCATAACGCCTCTGGATCAGGGTGGCTTTCGTCCCACCAGTTCGTCACCTGGCGGCCGGTGGAAGACTTATAGATAATGTAATATTGGTTTTCGCTGTTTACGTGATCGGAGCGGCTTACCACTTCTCCAACTTCGTCGCTGTGAACCATCTTCACGCGGGCTTTCAAATCAAACTTAAATGCAGACTGAGACATGGGTGGGGTTTCCTTGCTTGCGGTGGTGGGGGTGCGGGAACGGCCAGCGCGCGGTTAGCGGCTGGCCGTCTGGTGGGCGCATGTATGCACCGATGGGGCAAAGACTTGGCCGGGCGGTTAGATCCCGTCAACCACCTTCTTTTGCACCATACGCCCCAGGCCGAGGCCCTCGGCCACATCGTCCAGGATAACCAGCAGCGCATCGCGCAATGGGTTGCGGTTAAACGCCTGGGCCGACCAGCCCGACCGCCGCAGGATTTCGCCTAGGTCCAGGCCGTCAACACAGAGCGCCGACAGAGCGGCAAAGGCCAGTATAGGCTGGCGCTGGCTGCCCTTGCGCTTAACCGCCAGCGCCACACGCACGGCGGCGCGCTGGGGGCCGTGGCGGCGGTCTATAGGCCACCCATTGGCCAGCGCTTCAATCATACGCAGGCGAGCCGCGTGCTTAACTTTGGTGGTCGCGCCCCCATCCGATATTTCGCCGTTACTATCCGCGCCCTGCCAATCGGCGCCCTTCACAGCCCCCACGCGCTCGGCCGCATCTGCCAGCATCTGCGCCGCAGCCAGGCGCGGATCGTCAGCACCCAGGGCCGCAAGTATCTCAGGCAGGCGGCGCCGGGCCGTCTGATAACCCAGCAGGGTGACAGCCTCAGAACCACCATCAGGGCGGCGGGCCTTCAAATTGACCAACTGCACCGGCGCACCGGCCAGGGACGCAGGCAGGCGGGCACCAGCGCCGCGACCATGCGCCTGGCGCCTGGTGGACGCGGCCTTCACAATCTCCAAATTTACACGGGCCAGGTAGCGGGTGGCGCGGCCCTGGTCGGCGTTTATTCCTGCATTCATGGTGAAATCTCCATATTTAGACCACCGCAGGGTAACCCACACAACATATTGAAAAACCGAGGGATTGGTGAGGGTTTCAGGGCATAATAAAGATCAACTAGGGATTGTCCAAAATAGCAAAATCACTTTATAAACAATAGGTTATATCTCATTATTGATTGAAGGGAGTAAAATTGACACCCTTACACATAAGGGAACGGCGCCGTCACCCCGCGCCCCTCGTGTATATAGCCAGCCTTAGCGGGTTTAACGCCCCTCGGCCCCCAACCCATCTAATCCGTTGGAAACAAATGTCTTTTTGTAAGGCTTAACGCAAATAATTGGGCGATACTTGTCAATTAAGGGACTAGTATTAGCCTTTTTCCATTTTATGGGGCGGGGTACGGGGCGAAAAGCAGGCGGGCAGGCCTGGACCACGCACCTGGGCTGCGGCCGCCACCCCTCAAAAATGGTGCTGCGCTGGTCCCTGCGACCTGGAGCGCGGCAAAGGCAGCGCTCCAGGTTAGCCCACAGGCGAAAATCAAAAGGGACAGAATTTTGGGCGGATTGGGGCGGTCAGAATAGGCATTTTTGTGCCGGGTCTACCTCGGCCAAGGCCGGTTTGGCCGGGGCTGATTTACTGGCGCGCCCCTGGGTCAAAGGGTCGTGCCGCTCGATCAACGCTTGCACTCTGGCGCGGGCCTGGGAGTTGCATTCTACCGCACCACATGACTTGAGCGGGCGTCGAATAGGAATGCCCAGGCGTGGCGGTGGAGCGAACCCCAAAGGGGCCGAGGGGCCACCGCAGAAATCACAGGGCCGCGCCACGTAATGACCGGCCGCGGGATTACGGTTAATCATGGAGCAGGCGCCGGTGACCGCCACTTACGCGGCGCCGAGGGCAAGCGACGCCCCAGCTGGGCGCGACGCTTGCCCTCGGCGTCAAAGATTGTCACCGGGCGGCCCTCCCTTATCACCGGGTAGAACAGCCCCTCCGGTAGCCAAATGCGGTACAACACCCCGCCCGACCTGGTGGGCGATACAAGCTCCACCAGATCATCGCGGCCACGGACTAACGCCAGGCTCACATACCAATACAGCTGGGCGCCAGACACTGACACCACCCCGCGTTCCTCGGCCCGTTCTACGAAATGAGGCACGCCATGCCGCTGATCCACATCGGCGGGCAGCCCCCAGTTCTGGACGCCCTCCAGCAATGGCGCGACCACTATTTGGCGCCGCGCAGCTGCTCACTAAATGCGGCCAGGCGATCCCGCGCCTCGGGACTAATTCTAATTCCCAAATACCCGGTAGTGCTGCGCTTGGCAGGGGTATAAACTAACCCGCCAACACCCTTTACGTTGTCAGCTCGCCGCTTCAATTGATTGGAAGTCTGGCGCTTTCCCCAAGCGCTGGTCCCGCTATCCAACAGCCAGGCATTGAAACAATCGCCCAGGTCGCGGCCCGTTTCAAAATTCGATGGAGACCCCGTTATTTCGCATTCAGTCTCCAAAAACTGGCGCATCGGGTCACTTTCCAGGCGGTAGTCCTGGGTCGCCTGGCCGATACTTGCAGGCGGACGCAAACCACCCTGCATCCAATCCAGGCAGCCCTGCACCATCCAGGCCAGCACGCCGTCGCGCTCGGCCCAGAGTTTATCGCCCAAATACGGGTCCACATCCTCGGCGGCAATTTGGACGGACCAGAGAACTAGCAGAATGCGGCGCCAGATCCCATCGTCGGCGCCGCGCACTTCGGGTTTGTAATTGCCCGAAATAACCAGTTTAAACTCTGGCGTAAATTCGAATGCCTCTTTCATCAATCGCCGGATCATAATCAATTCGCCACCCGTTGCTCCGCCTTTCTTGCTGCCTCGGACCATCTTGGCGGGCCAGGCTTTACCCTTCGCATCCACTAGGCTGCCATCGGGCGCCTTGATCTTTGTTTTTTTGCCAGGCCGGGTGGGGTCGATCCAGGTTTGGTGCACCGCGCGCACCTGGCCCGTCGCATCTTGTATCCCTGCAATCATGCAAGGTCCGCGGAACCATTCCACCATGCCAGAGTCTGGAAAATGCTTCATATACGGATGATCTGGATGAAATCGCAGGGTGGGCGGCCAAGCCTGAAATTGCACGCCGCGGGCCGCCAGGTAATCCTGGGCCGGGCTTGGGTCGATGCCCTCGGCCGCATGCCAGGTTTCGCGAGCCTGGCGGATAGCTTTGGCACGCTGGGCCGCCTCGGCTTCCTGGCGCCTCCGTTCTACTGCCTCGGCCTTTGCCTTGCGCCGGGCTACCTCGGCCGGGTCTGGCACTACATCAGCCTCGCCCAGCAGGTAATCCAGGGCCTTGGGAAAATTGCAGGCCTTGACATGCTGCACCAGCGCCAGGGCGTCGCCGCCGCGTTCGGGGCAGATCCGGCAAACCCACACTCCGCGGCCTGGATTGATTGCAAACCGATCACGGCCACCACAGACCGGGCAAGGCCCCTCCCACTCGACACCGGCYCKCTTTAATCCAGCGATTTCCARGCGGGCRRCCACYTGCATAATGGGGATTGCSTGGGCYTGGGCYTYSCKGNMDWCSKYGYKGWTCATKGYRMMGSMWCYYWVSCAGMKMVSMSRTMYKYYGMRGMRGYWYMAAADMRWRWRCTKWMWRKSGMMTCCAGGGAATATCCGACGCTGTGCCAGGTGATAATTTGCACAGGTAAATTCATTTTTTTCAGCCGACGGCGCACATTACCAATTGTGAGCACTGCCTTGTCCGCTGAACACCAATCATCGCAAGGCCGATCCAGGCAGCGCGCGGCTACCAGGGCGTTTACTGTCACATAGCGGCCGCGCTTGGTGTCCAGGGCGTACAACATGCGCAATTCGGCATTAGACAACGCAAGGCCTAATGCAGCGCATCCGTCATAGAAGGACGGTACCGGGTCAAGGTAGAAGGCCAGTAAGTCCAGCGCATACTCAACACGCTCTAAGTCCGGTTGTGCCATTATTTCAGCGCGCAGTGGGGCCATAGGATCAGACATTTTTCGTGGCCTTTCTTTGCCAAAATCTGCACCCGTTCGCCTTGGTTAGGCGATATGCCTGCAACCTGGACTGGCCACAGGTGCCACAAATGCGCTGCAGGTGCAGGCTGCAGCGCGGAGAAATTGGGTTTTCTACGTCGCGGCGAAAATACCCCCGACCAAAGGCGGACTTATCAAGAACCTCAACCATGTTTGTTTGCTCCCTGGCGGATGGCTGCAGAGGTCAGGCGGCGCAAAGGATCATTTGGCAGGGCTGCTGGTGCTGATCGCACCAGGCCCAGATAATTGCGCACAATTTCGCGGAGCATGGCTTCGGGTGCGGTGCTGGCATTGGCGGCCATCGCACGCACTAGATTGCGATCCTTGGCGGGCAACTGTTCCAGAGTGCTACCCATTGGCGCGGACCCGCAATCTCGGCAGCACCATCTGACGGTCCGCGGCAGTATCCCGCAGCACGCAAGTCAAAACATGGACTGTTTTTAAATCTATACTGCGCCCAGGCTTGCCTAGGAAATCCCCGAGAGTATTGCGGCCCATCCCCATTTTTTTGGAGACACTGGCGGCCGATACCTCCAGCAAAACGAGACAATCTTGCACCCAGGGCCGCAATGTTTCGGGGTGCGGGGCTATAAAAGGTGGGGTATTCATTACTTGCATAAAGGCCTCCAATGCGCGGTTGGTTTTTTCCGCCCTAGATTTTGTTGTGCCTAAGTCTTTGCACGCAAAATCATGCATGGCAAGAGAATATGTAGTGCTAAGCACGTTTAATTTAACAAATGCCCGGTTACATAGAATGAAGCTTGATTTAGTAGGTGCATCCCGCTTTTGTGTGATTTACTAGTTATAAAGAGACCATTGGGAACGAAAAATGCAAGACATACAGACAGATCCACGCGTGGAGATTGCGCGCAGAAACCTAAAAATGGCCGCAGCTCTACGTGACATGAAWCTGTCAGAGGTATCTCGGCAAGCGGGAATGTCTCGCAATGGCCTAGGGCAATTTACCGCGGGCCGAACTACACTATCCTACGGAAATATGCTGAAAATTTGCGACGTGCTGCGCGTGCCGATTGGGCTAATCCACCGGCCCGACGCAATCACAGAAGCCAGAATTGGGCTTTTTCAAATATTGGAACGGCTACCGGACCACTTGGCGCAAAAGGCTATCACTGCTGCGCATGATGAATTTGGCTCTGGCGTTTAATTTCGTCTCGCTCCAGGGCCTCCAAACGGGCCACCAACGCGGACACAACATCGTCGCTAACACCGCGCGCCATTTTTAAAATATTATTCACGTCTAATAGTCGCATTTCGCTCTCCATAATCTGCCCGACTTGCAAGCAGGTCGGGCGGGTGCCCACACTCCAAAATATGGTTAATATGTATAGATGCCAAGTTGCAATGGAATTTTTACTTGCGTATGCACTTTTTTGCGTGCTAGCAACCAGCGCACACAAAAAAAGGCAATGCACATGACTAGGCATATTTGCGTCCATGGCGAACTTTACACGAGACCACGGCCAATCGACATCTTCACACGCCGGGCGGGCCAGGTCGCTCTGGCGTTTCTGCTCATCGTGGTAGTGATCAAAAATTGCGGTGTGACCTGATGGACGCCGTTGCACAGATCACCCACCCCGTGCCAGGGCGCTGCCTTTCGACGCCCGAGGCAGTGGCCTACTTGGCCAGCTTGGGGGTGCAAACTTCCCGGCGAATGCTGGACCAGCTGCGCGCCGAAGGGGTGCTGCCTTACGTGAAAGCCCGCGGTCGGGTGAAAATCTTATACCGCCGCGGCGATCTTGCGGCCGCCTATTTAGAGGAAAAGACAGAATGCCCCTCATCATCAAAAAACGTGGCGCGACCTATTATGCACGCGGCACCGTCGCCGGGCAGCGCATTTATGAAAGCACGGGCTGCAGCCGCCGCGCCGACGCCCACGCCTGGGCGACGCGATACGAATACCAAATCATGCAACGTCACTCCCTTGGGGAGGAGGCAACGCTAACATTTGCCGAGGCGGCGCTGGACTACATGAACGCCGGGGGTGAGAGAAAGCACCTGGGCAAAATCCTGGATCATTTTGGCCCTGATTTTTTGGCGCGCGATATGAACAACGCGGCGATAAATGCCGCCGCCTTAGATCTTTACCCAACCGCAGCACCTGCCACAATTACCCGGCAATTGATCACTCCAATTCGGGCGGTGATCACCATGGCAGCCGAGGACGGCCGCACCCAGTTGCGCAAGTTTCGCACCCGAGGCAGTGGAGCAGTCCGCACCCGCTGGCTGCACCCGGAAGAATTTGAGACCTTCCTGGACCAGGCCGGGGCACATTTGGTGCCTATTCTGGCGGCAATGGTTGGCACCGGTGCGCGGGTGTCGGAATTGCTGCGTACCGACGTTAAAAACTTCTATGCCGAAACCGGCCAGATTTGGTTGGATGAAACGAAAAATGAATATCCGCGAATGCTGAAAATGCCTGGCCGCGCGCGGGATTTGATCTTGGCGCAGGGCATTCCCGCACAAGGCAAATTGTTTCGCCGCCCCGATGGCAAGCCCTATACGCTTACACCCCGGCAAACCCCAATGAAAACCGCCTTCCAAGCGGCGCGGGTTAGGGCAGGCCTCGGGCCTGATGTGATCCCGCACAGCCTGCGCCACACATGGGCCACTTGGTTCTATTGCGCGACCAAAGACTATGGTGGATTGCTGGACCTTGGCGGTTGGCGGGTCAGCGACATGGCGCAGCGATACCGCAAGATTGCCCCCGACCACTTGCCCGACATGTTGGCTGCACAGGGCTGGGATTTCACCCGACTGGGCCGTGATATTCCAGCGCCAGATCCCAACCTGGTGGCGTCGCAGGGATTGCACTTGGTGAAATGAAAGATTCGACTCTAAGGGCGGTTTCCAGTCATTCGCAGCGGTTTGCGTGAATGGCGGCTATGCGCAGGAATCAGACTTTGCAAAGTCGCGTGAACCGTCAAAGCAAGCCCTCGCCCAAATAGGCGAGGGTTCATGTTTGGTAAGGAGAGTACGCTCAATCCGGTGCTGCAGCTCTCAATACGGCATCGGAAATTTCATCAAGTAGCCGTAACGTCGGATCATGCCATGCCACACAATCACCCACTTCCGAAATAAGAGATCTTTCACCATGCGCAATTTCATCGCGTTTTGTCTTTAGCGTTTTGCAAAAGGCAATGTACGAAATGCAATCAAAATCGATCTGCATAACTAATTTGACTAAAAACCTGAGGCGTTTGTAGCTGAAATTCCCACTGTCAATGATTTCCCGGTTTGCGATCACATCGATCAACTTTTCTTTATCGATATTGTCCGGGTTTAAGGCTGTATCAAAACTAGTACCGTCAGAGCCTTCAAGCATCATTTGTTTTGCTCGAAAAGCTCGCCAGATACTCCAATAGTCATAATTATCTCTTGGGTTGAACCTCAGAAATTTAAGATACAGCCTAGACGCTTCCTTTACGTACTGATCGCAGTGGGCATACATGACCATGGTCCACGCTCTGCATAAATATGGCTCATCAACTTGGTGTGCATTTTCAGCTAGGAATCGGGCTTGCTGGATTTCATGTTTACGCCAAGTTAAAGATTCGGTCAGTTCCTCTTGAAGCTTTTCATATTCCATTAGCCATTACCAAAATGATCTTTCCCAAACAAGAGAAGCGCTGGAATTCTGCGCTGCGCATTTTTCCCGCTTCCAGATGCCGTTCTAAAGGCATCTTGTGTTCCAGCAGAGTTGATCAGCGCCTTCAGCACGGTTTTGTTCGGCAAGTCGTCTAGGTTTTGAGCAACCCCCAACGCTACCGCTTCAAAAAATGAAATAGAGAACTTCCCAGTCCCCGGCTTGTTTTTATACTTCAGTGCGTCCGCGCCCCATGCTCCCATTATCGCCTTAAAGGTTTTCTGGAATTGAGTCTTGTAGGCATCATAGTCGAAACCGTCATCATCAAGAATATTACGCAAAGCAGACGTGAGGAAGACATCCACACCCTTCGCCTTTGGCAGGTTATCAATTTCAGGAGATAAGAATGCCACAAAACGTAGCACAAGCTCCACATCAAATCTTGTGGTAAGATCTCCACCTGCTAGCGCACAAACTGACTTGAAATTCTCATCGTCAGCCAATTCTTCAAACCATTTCAGAGTTTTCGGGTTATTTCCCGCCATAATAGCGTTTCTCAACTCTTGGCCCGAAATTGCCGTCCCTCCGGAGTTGAGCCTCTGGAAAAGTTCAAATTTGGCATCCAGATCTGTCTCCCTAAGAAGGATAGTCAACTGAATTTTAGTTCGTTTAACATCCAGTTGAATTCTTCGGCCGAAATCGTTCCATCCTTTGTCTTTAAATTCACCTAGGTAGAACAATTCGTCCGTTAGCTTATTAAACTTCAGATAGTAGTCGCTTTTTGTTAACTCTGGCTTCAAAATTCCCATGAAATCAAATATCGTCGAAAGCCTTTGCATACCATCAACAACTTCCCAATTCCCATCGTCATCTTGGGAAACAAAAACTGACGGAAGTGGCAACCCGATTAGGATCGACTCTATTAGCTTGGATTTCTGCTCAGTCGACCAACGAAAATAACGCTGATATTCTGGTCGAAGAACAATTTCTTCTCGCTCATACATACCCGCGAGTTCGCCAATAGACATCGGGTAGGAATCGGTCTTTACGGTTCGCCTTGCGTTATCAAGTAATTTTTCTAGTGGTTCCGCATTGCCCATATCCGAATCACTCCTCTTAAATGCAATCAAGCAACCACTATCAGAACACCTAGCCTCCACAAGACCTTGGGTGATGCCTGGGTCCGCTTTGGGCTGGAAGCTGCCGCTAGACGTGTTTGGCACGAACGGCAGGTTTGGCTTGGTCGTGACAATTACAACGTTCGCAACCGCGGCACTGCATAACGACCTTAGGAACGGGTCCAGTCCGCGCTTTGATACTGCAAAACAGTGCCGCCACAGGCCTCATAGGCGAGGTCGTTGCCAGCCAATCTCATATTAGTCATTTGTCTCTCTGAACACAGGTCGAGCGCTTTGTCCTGTAAAACGGGCGTGGTGCAACCACCTCCATTAAAGGGTTCATATCCCGTAACAAGTCACGACCGGAACAGGTAGGTAAGAACAAGCTGAGAACAAAACCAGAAAAAGGCGTGCAAAATCCGTGCAAGTCGTGGTGAAAATTGAAGTAACTTGTTGAAAATGTGTAATTAAAAATGAAGGCCTGTTCCCCTCCTAAGGGGCAGGTTATTGGTTCGAATCCAATCGGGGTCACCACAAAATCAAGATAAATCAATGCCTTGTGGAGAAGGCGAAGAACGGGTCTTCGCTAATCCGCAGAACGTGGCACGAACAAATCGTGCTGTGGCAGTACAAAATCGCACAAATCGTGCACAGTCTGTTCGCGAATGTTCCGGTGATCAAAGAGAAGAGGCCAGGGCAGCGGCAACTGCACCCGGCGTCAATCATGATAAGAAAACTCCAAAGCGCGGCAAAAGTGCAATGTCTTTGTATGCCAAAGACAGCCACAAGCGGGCGGCAAAGTCGCTGGGCTTCGCGCTCACTCTGGGCACAGAGTCCGCGTGGCACAGCCTGACAATAATCCTGATGGCTCGCCTGACTGAGGCCGAACGCGCCCAGCTGGCCTTTGCGACCCTCAACAGCCTTTCAGAAAATCACGCCTATATGACGGCCTCCGCTGCTCTGTTCGGCACCAAGTATGGGGAGGCCGCGCGATGAGCCCTAAACGAAAGGCAGGCGATACGGCGATGATAAAGCAAGCAACCAAAATGGTCCCAATGCCCCCGTTTCTATCCTGGGTAGGGGGCGCGGGGGTGGGTTATGCGTTCGCGCTGTGCGGCACCAGATGGGGCGGCTGATATGAAGATCCACCAAAGCAATCCGGTTCCTAGAAACGCTGGGTATCCCTGAGGGCCCCAAAGCTGGCGAGTTGATCAAACTGGCGCCGTTCCAAAAAAAGTTCGTCAAAGGCGCTCTGGCGGCCGGGGTGCAGGTTGCTGTTCTCAGCATTGGACGGGGCAACGAGAAGACTGCGCTTTCGGCGGGCATCGCTTTGGGTGCAGTCATGGGTAAGTGGGATACGCAGCCCCGCCGTGAAATCCTGATTGCTGCCAGGACACGGGATCAGGCGCGCATCGCTTTTGACTTTGTGGTCGGGYTCATGCGCTCGCTGTCTGACGAAGAACAAAAGCTGTTCACTGTGCGCCGCTCACCCCGGCTGGAAATCGAATATGACGGCGACGGCGGGGGGCATATAATCCGGGCGATTGCTGCGGATGGAAAATCTGCGCTTGGCTCTGCACCTACGCTGGTACTGATGGATGAGCGCGGCCACTGGATGGCCGATCAAGGCGATGCTCTGGAACATGCGCTGTTGTCCGGCATGGGCAAGCGTGGTGGTCGGGCGCTGATCATTTCGACCTCTGCGCCTGATGATGCGCACCCTTTCTCTGTCTGGCTCGATGAGGTTCAGGAAGGTGTCTATGTGCAGGAACACCGGCCAGCACCGGGACTGCCTGCGGATGACAAGGCGAGTTTGAAAGAAGCCAATTCCGGCGCAGCTCATGGCATTGGTTCATCGCTGGAATGGCTACAAGGTCAGGCGCGGCGAGCAATTGCGCGGGGTGGCTTGCCGTCGTGCCTGTGGTGGCCGTCGCGCAAGGTGAACCCGAGACTGAAATCCTCCGCTTAGTGCGAGAGCATGGCAAGCTGGATGCACGCTGGCTTGTCGAACTGGGCAACATGGCTATGGCTTTCAACATGGCCAAAGCCGCTGGCCTGGACCCATTCAGGGCCGAGTGGGCCTATGAGAAGAAGCATGCTGACCCGCTGTGCGACGCCTCCCGGGAGATTGAGCAGAAGCTGTTAAAATTACCGGCTCAAGACATTCAGGAAGTGGCTGCCAAGTATCGCACCTTCTTTCATGCCGACTGCGGGTTAGGAATTGATCAGGCGAAATCTGTCATGGCAGACCTGGAGGGGCTGGCCTTGGGCCGGATGCGGTGAGGAGGGGAGTTGCTACACGCCGCACTTGACTGTCGGGCATCAGACACTTATTACTGTCGGCATACCGACGGAGTTGTGGAATGTCATTCAATACCCCTCAGTTTACCCCCGCAGATATCGAGCGGCATTGTTTCATAATTTCAAGCACGTTGCGTGATTGGCGTTTGAGKGACTTTAGCAAACATTTGGGAACTGTAGGTGACAACGGTCGCTGGAAGTACTCCGCAGTAGATATGGTGGAGCTTGCAATCGCAAATCTGGCTTCCCGTTCTGGGCTAAGTGACTACCTTTCTTTCAAAGTCGCCAGGGATTGCGCACCAATTGTTTTCCATTTTTGGGGCGCACGTGTCACTCCGTCTCCTGGCCGTTTTGCATTCTTTTGGCGCCGGACGCCTGTAACGTACGCTACCCCCATCGATCAAATGTTCGACTGGGATATGGCCAACGATCTATCTGAAATTGAGAATGAACTGTCGGCAATTTCCTTTGTGTTTGATGGGCAAAAATATGCCTCTGACTACGAACAATTGGGTGCCTTTCTCAAAGACCGGATCGCAGGAGAGACTAGCTAATCCATGTCTACCCACACCCCCACAGGCTCCAAGTTTCTCGATCACGGCAAGACACCTGCCGAATGGGCGGAGATCCTGTGTGGGCGGGGGGTGACCGTTACTGAACGCACAATTCGAGAGAAAGCCAACAAGCTGAGCACTTGCGGTAAGCTGGGCAAAGAGATGCTCATTTTACCGGAGCATTTGGACGAAATGTTCATGGAGGATCAGTCATGCCACTCGAAGTCTATTCCCGAGGGAGCAAGTGGTGGGTCAAGGGCCGGGTTGAATACGAAGGTCTGCCAGTCACTGGATACTACCGACAAAGCACTGGTGCATCTTCACAAGCTGGCGCAACCGAATGGGCCAAAATCGAAACGGACCGGCAAAGGCGTCGTTACTTCCTTGGTGAAGAAGCGGAGCAATTGACGATGGGCGCCGCGATCCAGATGTATGGTGCAAAGTCGAATGAGGCGAAGCAGCTGTATAAGATTGTGCAGGCGTTGGGCGATGAGTTCCTACAGCTGCCGGTCACTAGCATCACTGGGAAATACCTCAGAGATCTAGGCTAGGTCATGAAATGCAGCATTTCTTGTGTTGCCACGATCACCTTCTGGGCACTGTCGAGCGCAGCTGTGGGCCAATCGGACTGGACCTATGTGTCGCAGGAAGGCCACCAGTACCGCGCCAGCTTGAACTTGGATGGGTGCTGCTGGTTTCCCTTTATCCGGTCACGCGCTTTGCCGGATCCTGAGCGATGACACAGGTCATTCCCGGCATCGAGACGCTGTGTTTGGGCCTCGATTGCGACGCCTTTTCCAAGGTGCTGGACTAATGGTGGTTTTGGGGCCGAATTATAGGGTTGTGAGATTTGGTTTCCGAGGTAGAAGATTGACGCCAGCAACGGGCTGAATTGCGAACTTCGATAGTGGCGGTACAATGGCCGATACCAGTGTCGCCCAGATTGATCAGGAATCGACGGGCTACTGCACCAATTTGGCAACCAGCCGCCGGACCAAAGGCGCGACAACCAGTACCACACCAAAGGCAATCGGCCAGCTGAAGCTCCAGGAGGAGATCCAGGCGGTGAGGGTCTGCATCCCCAAGCCAAAATGTTTTACCGATACTACAAAGGTGACAATGCCAGACATGATACCGGACAGGATCAGGCCAAACAGGATGGGGGCAAATCGGGCTGGGATCATCTGGAATGGCTCTCTGCAAATATGCGTCCAATCTTACATGCAGCAATAGGAATGGAAGCGCCAGTGCGTTGGCGCACACTCCTGCGTGCATCCGGTTAGGACATCCAGCCCAGACTGTCCTCGGTGCGTTTGGTGGTGGGGATGTATTCGGCGCTGACCCAGCCTGCATAGCCGCTGGCATCAAACGCGGCAAATAAGGCCTCAAAATCCATCGGGCCTGTGCCGGGTTCGCTCCGGGCTGGTACCGCCCCGATTTGCACATGCACAACATGGGCGGAGTAGGTTTCCCAGACCTGAGCAGCGTCACCATGGATCATCTGGGCGTGATAGGTATCATATTGCAGCCCGACATTGGGCCGGTTCACGGTCTGCAGTACCTCAACCGCCAAGTTATAATCATCGAGAAAATACCCCGGCTGATCGCCACTGTTGAGCGGCTCGATGGTAAATTGCTGCTGCGGTGCCAGGTCCGCCGCCCATTGTAGATTGCGGACAAAGGTCTGCTGCGCCACGGCACCCTTTTCATAGCCCGCCATTACATGGATGATCGCCGGCCGCAGCACCTCGGCGTAGCGCAGTACTCGGCGGATATCGCGCTGAAACCGGTCTTCACCGCCGGGAATGGCGGCGTATCCCGGCTCGCCGCCGGTATAATTCGGCGGCGGCGCGTTGATCAGCAGCAGTTCCAGCCCGTTGCTCATCAGGGCCCGTTGGGTGTCCTTGACTGCAGTGTCATAGGGGGACAGGATTTCCACCGCCTCAAAYSSAGCTGCCGCAGCCGCTGCAAACCGGTCAAGATAGGGCAGTTCAGAAAACAGCAGCGAAATATTGGCTGCAAATTTGGGCATCAGAAACCTTCCTAGGTTGATTTAGGCCTGCCCAGTGGTCTGGAACAGCTTTGGCCACCTCTTGCCACAAGTTGACCCAAATGTGGTGCCATCATTCATTCAAATTGCGCGCATTTGACGACGTCAGGTGTTGCTCACCAATGCGCCCTCTCGGACAGGTCGGATCACGCCATGTCCAACTCATCCGAGGGAATCATCGGAAAGAACTGCCCTGACGACCACAGCCCGAACCAACCCTCGTGATGCGCCCCCAGATCAACCAGACGATAAAAGCTCTTGCGATCGATCAGTGCCTCCAGGCCCGCGCGGATCAGCACATAAGGGGATGGCTCGCCGGTCTGCGGATCACGCTCAACCCGAATGGGATGGTCCGGCCCCGCCACGGCGCTGTCACCAACATGGGTGGTGAAGCTCAATACCTGTTCCACCCCTTGGCCCGTGGCGTCGAAATCAACCGCCACAAAGGGTGCGTCATCAACGGTAATGCCAACCTTTTCCACCGGGGTGACCAGGAAATATTTGCCGTCTTCACGTTTAAGAATCGACGAGAACAGTTTGACCAGTTCGAACCGTCCAATTGGGGTGCCCAGATAAAACCAGGTGCCATCGCGGGCGATGCGCATATCCAGATCCCCGCAAAACTGCGGATTCCACAGGTGCACTGGCGGCATTCCGCCGCCCTTAGCGGCTTTTACCGAGGCGGCGATGCCTTCGGCGGATGGGCTCACGTCTTTTTGTTTGCTCATTGGTTTTGCCATTTCCCTCCAGCACGATAGAGTACCACCATATATCCGCGACAAGGGGAATGTCATGTCCGAACCCGACGACCTGCTGGCCGAAATTGAGGCGCTGCAAGAAAAGCTGCAACAGGCGCGGGCCTCGATCACCCGGCAATTCATTGGCCAGGAGCGAGTGGTGGATCTGACCCTCTCGACCCTGTTGTGCGGCGGCCACGGATTGCTGATCGGATTGCCCGGTCTGGGCAAGACCCTGCTGGTAGAGACCCTGTCGACGGTGATGGGGCTGCATGGCAACCGAATCCAGTTCACTCCCGACCTGATGCCCGCCGATATTCTGGGTTCCGAGGTGCTGGACACCGACGCCGATGGCCATCGCTCGTTCCGCTTTGTGCCGGGGCCAGTGTTCTGCCAGTTGCTGATGGCGGATGAGATCAACCGCGCCAGTCCGCGCACCCAATCGGCGCTGCTGCAGGCGATGCAGGAAAGAATCGTCACCGTGGCGGGTGAAGACCGGCCCTTGGGCGTGCCGTTCCATGTGCTGGCGACCCAAAACCCGATTGAGCAGGAAGGCACTTATCCGCTGCCCGAGGCGCAGCTGGACCGGTTTTTGCTGAAGATTGACGTCGATTATCCCAGTCGCGACACCGAGCGCGACATTCTGCTGGCCACCACCGGCATCATCGATACCAAGGCAGTACAGGTGTTCACCWCAGCTGAGCTGATCGCCGCGCAGACTCTGTTGCGCCGGATGCCGGTGGGCGAATCGGTGATGGAATTAATTCTGGATCTGGTGCGTGCCTTCCGGCCGGATGAACCCGGCGTATCCGAACAGGTGGCCCAGACCGTGGCCTGGGGGCCGGGACCGCGCGCCGCGCAGGCGCTGATGCTGGCAGTCCGCGCACGGGCCTTGCTACAGGGCCATCTGGTGCCCAGTGCCGAGGACGTAATCGACATGGCGCTACCCGTGCTCAGCCACCGTATGGCGCTGAACTTTGCCGCCCGTGCCCGTGGCGACAGCCTGGTTGACTTGATCGCAGACACCGCCGCCCAGATCACCCGGACCAAGGCCGCCGCGTGATCTCACCCGTCGCCTCCGAAGCCGCCGGGCTCAGACACCGCGCCGAGATTGAGGCGGGCAACCTGCCGCCGTTGTTGGTGCAGGCCGAACAGCTGGCCGGGTCGATCCTGCTGGGCGAACATGGCCGCAGGCGGGCCGGCATGGGCGACGATTTCTGGCAATACCGGGTGGCACAGCCCGGCGACAGCCGCACTATGATTGACCATCGCCGCTCAGCGCGGGGCGATCAGCAATTCATCCGAGAACGGGAATGGCAAATTGCCCAAACGGTGCATGTCTGGGTGGATCAGGGCGCGTCCATGCGCTTTGCCTCCAAGCCGGATTTGCCGCAAAAGATCGACCGGGCTCGCAAGCTGGCGCTTGCCGCGTCGATCCTGATGGTGCGCGGGGGCGAGCGGGTTGGTCTGACCGGTACCGCGCTGCCGCCGCGCAGTGGCAATATGCAGATCCTGCGCATGGCCGAGGCGCTGAGTGTTGAGGACGCCACTGACTACGCGCCGCCAGAACATCACGCGATGATCCCTCATGCGCGCGGATTGTTTATTTCCGACTTCCTGGGCCCGTTTGACGAGCTGCAACTGGCCCTGGCCAAAGCCGCTGACCGGGGGCTGCGCGGCGTGTTGTTACAGGTTCTCGATCCCAGCGAGGAACAATTTCCGTTCACGGGGCGCACCGTATTCGAAAGCGTCACCGGCGGGTTGCGACACGAAACGCTCAAGGCTTCGGCGCTGCGCGACAGATATCTTGAGCGCTTGGCACAGCGACGCGACGCACTTGACCACCTGTGCCGCACCACCGGCTGGCGCATGGGGCTGCATCACACCGGCGACAGTGCCCAATCGGCGCTGTTGTGGCTCTATCATGCGCTGGAAAGAAGCTCACCATGATGACATTGGCGGGCATTGGCTTTACCGCGCCCTGGCTGCTGCTGGGGCTGCTGGCGCTGCCGATCCTGTGGCTGCTGCTGCGGGCGGTGCCGCCGACTCCGGTGCGCCGGGTGTTCCCGGCGGTGACCCTATTGCTGGGGTTGAGCGATGATGACAGCCTGTCCGACCGCACCCCGTGGTGGCTGCTACTGCTGCGGATGCTGGCGGTTGCAGCGGCCATCATTGGCCTGTCTGGCCCCGTATTGAACCCGGCACAAACCACCCCTGGCAGCGGGCCGTTGCTGGTAGTGCTGGATGCCAGCTGGGCGGGGGCCGAGGACTGGCAGCAAACCAGCGACCAGATCACTGCGCACTTGAACGAGGCAGGCCGCGCCGGGCGCCGGGTGGCGCTACTGCGTCTGACCGCACCCGAGCCAGCACAGTTCCTGTCCGCCGATGTCTGGCGCCAGCGGTTGGCGGGGTTGTTGCCACAGGCCTGGCAGCCCGCCCCCGATCAAATCACAGCGGCACTAGAGCATATCGCGGCAATCGAGACTGGCTTTGACACCCTGTGGTTTGGCGATGGTCTCGACTATCCAGGCCGCGAGCAACTGACCTCAGCACTGCGCTCTCGCGGCGAGCTGCGGGTGTATCAAGCTGCCATCAACAGGCTGGGTCTGTTGCCCGCGCAGTTTGCCGATGGCGCGGTGGAGTTGACGGTGATCCGCAGCACAACCGGATTGGCGCAACAGGTGACCGTTCAGGCTTTGGGCCTGGACCCCGGCGGTACCCAACGGGTGCTCTCCTCGGCAATTGTCGATTTTACCGAGGAGGCAAGCAGCGCCAATGCCCGGCTGATCCTGCCATCGGAACTGCGCGCCCGCATCACTCGGTTTGAACTGCAGGGCGCCGGCTCGGCCGGACGGGTTGCCTTGACYGACGACAGCCTGCGGCGGCGTGAAGTGGCACTGATTTCGTCGCAGACCGACAACGAAGGTCTGGTGCTGCTGTCACCGCTGCACTACCTGCGCCAGGCCCTGCAGCCAACGGCTGACCTGTTCGAAGGTGGGTTGAGCGATCTGCTGCCGGCCAATCCGGATGTCATCATTCTGGCGGATGTGGCCCGGCTGGCACCGGACGAAGAAGAGCGGCTGACCGAGTGGGTTGAAAAGGGCGGAATGTTGCTGCGCTTTGCCGGGCCACGGCTGGCCGMCAGTGATRTMWSCCGCGMCGAMGAACACCCRCTGATGCCRGTSCGSCTGCGCRSCGGYGGTCGCAGTCTGGGCGGTGCCATGAGCTGGGGCGAGCCAAAAACCCTGGCTCCCTTTCCCGAAGACTCGCCGTTTTATGGTCTGGCCATCCCCGGTGAGGTCACGGTCACCTCGCAGGTGATGGCACAGCCGGACCCAAATTTGGCGGCGCGGGTGATTGCCGAACTGGGCGATGGCACCCCGCTGGTCACCCGCAAGGCCCTGGGCCAGGGACAGGTTGTGCTGTTCCACGTCACCGCCAATGCCGAATGGACCAGCTTGCCGCTGTCGGGGTTGTTTGTCGACATGCTGGAACGGCTGGCAGTGTCAACCGCCGCCAAGCCTCCCAGCGCCGACGAGTTGGAGGGCACCATCTGGACACCAATCCATGTTCTCGACGGATTTGGTCGCCTCCGCGAAGCGGGGACTCTGTCGGGCGTCGACGGCCCAGACCTGATGGAGGCCGCCGCCGGGCCTGACCTGCGCCCCGGATTGTATGACAGTGGCAGCCGAAAGCTGGCCCGCAACGTGCTGCGCCCCGGTGACCAGTTGCAGCCCGCGAGCTGGCCCCGTGGCGTGCCGGTCATTGGCGAGGTCGCAGCGCCGGAACGTGCTTTGGGCGGCGCTATGATCAGTCTGGCGCTGGTGCTGTTGGCACTGGATGTGGCGGCCTCGCTGGCGGTGTCCGGGCTGCTGCATCTTTCGCGCACCGCCGCTATTCTGCTGGGGCTTGCCCTCGCGGGCACTTTTGGTCTGCCCGCCCAACCCGTTCAGGCACAACAAAATTCGGACCTGAKYGRCCTCAGCTCGGAACTGGCGYTGGCSCATGTTYTGACMGGKRAYGMKCAGGTGGAYGCMATTGCCCAYSRCGGSTTGCGYGGRYTGTCYGACACYYTGYTGTTYCGCACYTCRATYGARCCCTCGGCKCCYRTTKSYGTCGATCTGGARCRGGATGARCTGGCGTTTTTTCCGCTGCTGTAYTGGCCRATYRCRCTGGAYCAGCCMCACCCYTCRGYCGAGGCCTATGCYAARCTGAACGCCTAYCTGCGCACSGGTGGCATGATATTGTTCGACACCCGKGAYGCCAAYCTGRYTGGCGCGGGGGCCAGCAGYCCCAATGCYCGCAAAYTRCAACARCTGGCCMGACCMTTRGACATCCCRCCRCTGGAACCSYTGCCAAACGACCATGTKCTGACCCGCACYTTTTAYCTGCTKCAGGATTTTCCCGGMCGYCATCWRCGYGGCGARGTYTGGGTCGARGCMGCCCCTGCCGATGCAGAACAAATCGAGGGCATGCCGTTTCGCAATCTTAACGACGGGGTAACGCCGGTGGTGATCGGCGGCAATGACTGGGCTGCGGCCTGGGCAGTGGATGCCAACGGACGCCCCTTGCTGCCGGTGGGGCGCGGCTTTGCCGGTGAGCGTCAACGCGAGTTGGCCTATCGTTTTGGCGTCAATCTGGTGATGCATGTGCTGACTGGTAATTACAAATCCGATCAGGTGCATGTGCCTGCGTTGCTGGACAGGTTGGGGCAATGACACAGACACTCCTCTTTGATCCGCTGGTGCCCTGGGTGCTGATCTGGGCGCTTGCCGCGCTGTCGGTGTGTAGCATTGGCGCCGCCTTGTGGCGCGGTTTGCCAGGCTGGGCCTTGCGGGGGTTGGCTGCGCTGGTTTTGATCGCGGCATTGGCCGGGCCGGTCTATCAGGTCGAGGACCGATCACCGCTAAACGACATCGTTTTGGTGGTGCTGGATGAGACCGCCAGCAACCAATTGTCAGATCGCCCGGCGCAAATGGACGCGGCGAAGGCGACACTGGCCGAGCGGCTGGCAGATCGCCCAAACACCGAGACCCGCTGGATCTCGCTTGCTGATGGGGAAGGCGACTCCGGCTCGCAGCTGATGGGCGCAATCTCCGAGGCACTGGCCGAGGAACCCCGCGCCCGCATTGCCGGCATCATTGCGCTGTCGGATGGTCAGATCCACGATATCCAAGCGGCGCCTGAGCTGCCCGCACCGCTGCACTTGCTGATGACCGGCAAGGACACCGATTGGGACCGCCGCCTGATTGTCCGCAACGCCCCCGGATTTGCCATCATTGGCGAACCGGTCACCCTGACTCTGCGGATAGAGGATCAGGGGGCAGTCCCGGACAACAGTCCGCTGGCTCCCTTAGAGATTTCCATTGACGGTGCACCGCCGCAGCGCTTTTCGCTGCCCATCGGCACCGACATCGAACTGCCGCTGACCCTGCCGCACGGCGGCCGCAACGTGATCCAGTTTACCGTTCCCGAAGAACCCGGCGAACTGACCGGCCGTAACAATACCGCGCTGGTGCAGATCAACGGGGTGCGCGACCGGCTGCGGGTGCTGCTGGTCTCGGGCGAGCCCCACCCCGGCAGCCGCACCTGGCGCAACCTGCTGAAATCCGACAGCGCCGTTGATCTGGTGCATTTCACCATCCTGCGCCCGCCCGAAAAACAGGACGGGGTGCCGGTGGACGAGTTGTCGCTGATCGCCTTCCCCACCCGCGAGTTGTTTCTGGAAAAGATCGACGATTTTGACCTGATCATCTTTGACCGCTACCAGCGGCGCGGCATTCTGCCGGCGATCTATCTGGACAATGTCGCCAACTACGTGACCAAAGGCGGCGCTGTTCTGGTTGCTGCGGGGCCGGATTTTGCCACCGCCGACAGTATCTACCGCTCGCCCCTGTCCACCGTGTTGCCCGCGCGCCCCACCGCTCGGGTGATCGAACAGCCCTTTCAGCCCGTTGTCACCGATCTTGGCCAACGCCACCCGGTGACCGCTGAGTTGGGTGGCGCCGAAAGCTGGGGCCGTTGGTTGCGTCAAATCGAGGTGGACCAACCACAGGGGCATGTGGTGATGTCAGGACTAGACGACCGCCCCTTGTTGGTGCTGAACCGGGTTGGCGAAGGCCGGGTGGCGCTGCTGGCGTCAGATCACGCCTGGCTATGGAGCCGAGGCTATGAGGGCGGTGGGCCGCAGCTGGAACTGCTGCGTCGGCTGGCGCATTGGATGATGAAAGAGCCGGAGCTGGAAGAACAGGCGCTCTGGGCCGAGGCTTCGGGGCAGCGCATGCACATCCTGCGGCGCACTCTGGACGACACGATCGGCCAGGTCACCGTCACTCAGCCCGATGGCAGCACGGTTCAACTGGACCTGAGCGAGAGTTCCCCGGGGCAGTGGGAAACCTATTATGACGGCCCGGAAATCGGCCTCTACCACCTGTCCGAGGGGGATCAGTCCGCAGTCATCGGTCTTGGCCCTGCCGCCCCACGGGAGTTCGAGGAAACCATTGCCACGGCCAATGTGCTGCAGCCGGTGATCAAACCCACCCGTGGGGGGCTGCTGCGGCTGCAACAGGGTGTTCCCGTCCTGCGCGATGTGCGCGCCGGGCGCCCGGCAGCCGGGCGCGGCTGGATCGGCCTGACTCCGCGCAATGCCTATGAGACCTTGTCAGTGGTGCAATCACAGCTGCTACCACCTTGGCTAATCCTGCTGCTGGCGTCTTTCTTTATCACTGTTGGCTGGATGCGAGAAGGCCGCCGGTAGGCGCAGAGAAAGCCCAATACGCTGGCCAAAATCTAGCGTTCACGCAATTTTTACCGGAGGAGGGGCGTTGGGCAGTCCGCTTTGGCGTTATCGCTGCCAGCCCGCATAAGTTGGGTTGGCCCCCTTCATATCCTGATAAAGCCAGACCATCCGATCCACAAACCACAGTTTGCCTCCGATCATCAGGGCCAGGCCAAAAAACACCATGCCATAATCAAGCGACCAGAGCCCGTAAATCCACGGAACCGCCCCAGCTCCCGACACGATACCCAGGCCAACGGCCCACCGGCTGTGGTGGCCGGGGATGAGAATGGCCGCTCGGTTCAGGAAAACTCTCTCGCCAAAAACCCCATGTGCGGCCCAGCTGTTGGTCGACTGGGGTGGCTTAAATGCGCGTGGGTTCCACCAGGCCCAGAGGACCACCAGGGCAACCGGTACAACTGCATACCACCCTAACCAGACACGGCTGATCACCGCCAACGACATAAGTGGCAGGATTGACATGCGACTATAAACGCTCAGTGGGTTGGCATGTTTGGCCCAGCTTGCCTCGTCCATTGCCATCAGTCGCGCGGAAAAAGCAAAAATATCCAGTCTGCTGCGTGTCACTTTGACAACTCCTCTCTTGGTTTCTGGTGCTGCAGCTTTCATATAGGGGGCAAGTTCGATGTGGAGAACAAGGTTATGATGGATATTATCGGTAGCGCCGAGGCGCCCGCAGTAAATTTGATCAAGGACGTCACCGAGGCGACCTTTATGCAGGACGTGGTTGAGGCGTCGCAAACGGCCCCCGTGATTGTGGACTTCTGGGCGCCTTGGTGTGGTCCTTGCAAGACTTTGGGCCCGGCGCTTGAGGCCGCGGTGACGCGTGCCAAGGGTGCGGTGACAATGGCCAAGGTCAATGTCGACGAAAACCAGATGATCGCCAGCCAGATGCAGGTTCAGTCGATCCCGGCGGTGTTTGCCTTTTATCAGGGCCAGCCGATTGACGGCTTTCAGGGCGCACTGCCACCCTCCGAGATTGATGCCTTCGKSKMMWASSTTKYSKMMSYYSKCSRYSGCRCKRSWGAYSSYSRCKKSRKYSRRGCSMTSSWKSCTGCGGAAACCATGTTGGCTGAGGGTGAGATCGAGGACGCGGCGCAGATTTGTTCTGCGGTGATTGGCGAAGACGATAAAAATGCGGCGGCCTATGCCGGGCTGGCACGCACGCATCTGGCTCAGGATGATGCGGATCAGGCCGAGGCGGTTTTGAACGGCGCGCCGGCCGAGATCGCCGAGGCTCCGGAAATCGAGGCCGTCAGGGCGCAGATTGAACTGGCGCGCCAGGCCGAAAACGCGGGGCCCGTGGCCGAATTGCGCAGTGCAGTGGACGCGGATCCAGGTAATCATCAGACCCGGCTTGATCTGGCTCAGGCGCTGCATGCGGCCGGGGAAGCCGAGGCGGCCGTTGCGGAGTTGCTGGAGCTGTTCCGGCGGGACCGCGAATGGAACGATGGCGCGGCCAAGGCGCAACTGTTCACGATCTTTGATGCTCTCAAGCCGGAAGACCCTATTGTTCTTAACGGTCGCCGTAAATTGAGCTCAATGATATTTGCCTAATCCCAGGCTAGGGCTAATCTCAATTCAATGATCCAAGCCACTGACCTACCGGACACGGTTCCCGTGTTCCCTCTTCCCGGGGCGCTATTGTTGCCCCGGTCTCGGCTGCCTTTGCACATTTTTGAGCCACGGTATCTGCAGATGCTCGAAGATACCCTGAAAACACCGCAGCGGCTGATTGGGATGGTGCAGCCCTTTTCGGGACAGAGCTGTGACGMAAGCCTGCACGACATTGGCTGCGCCGGACGGGTCACCCAGTTTTCGGAAACAGAGGACGGGCGCTACCTGATCACCCTGTCGGGGATTTCCCGGTTTCGGATTGAACAGGAAACCGATGGCTTTACGCCTTATCGACGGTGTCAGGTCAATTGGGACGGTTTTGGCCGTGATTTGGGTAAGGTTGAAGACGATAGCAGATTTGACCGGACAGAGTTCCTTGATCTGTTGGAGCGGTTTTTTATGTCGCGGAGCCTGTCRACCGATTGGGAGGCGCTGAARGAKGCRGATGAYGAGTTGTTGATCAAYTCKYTGTCGATGATGCTGGACTTTGRTCCCGAGGAYAAACARGCCTTGCTCGAAGCSCCCGGTCTTGCCACAAGACGKGAAACYCTGACCACTCTGATCGAATTTGCCCTGCTTGGCGGTTCCAGCGAGGAAATACTGCAATGAATGAAATCCAGACGCCGACCTTTGACCGCCATATGCTAGAGGCTCTGGTTTGCCCGCAGACCCAGACGGTGCTGGAATATCACGTCGATGAGCAGGAGCTGATCTCCAAGGCGGCGGGTCTGGCCTTTCCGATCCGCAACGGCATCCCGGTGATGCTGGTGGACGAGGCGCGGGTGCTGGATTAAAGGCGATATTCTGAATAGTTAAGGTCGGCGGATAGGCCGGGCGCTGCCCACCCAGGGTTTGGCACTGCCCTTTGTTATGATATTCTGGCCCTAAATGCCTTTTCCCTGCAACAGCTTGGGCAGGTCTCCGGTCAGGCCGGCGGCCTCGCGCACAAAGCTGCGGCGCAGACCCGGCAGGGCTCCGACAATTCCCATGCCAATGTCCCGTCCCAATCGCAGCACCGGGTTGTCGTTTGAGAACAGCCGGTTGAACACATCCGTCGCCGCTGCCAGCGTCGCAGTGTCGAAGCGGCGCCATTGCTGATAGCGCTGCAGCACCTGGCAGGATGCAAAATCCTCGCCTCGTCGGTTTGCCTCAGCCAGCACCTGCGCCAGCGCGCCCACATCGCGCAGCCCGGCGTTCAGGCCTTGCCCGGCAATTGGGTGCATGCCATGCGCCGCATCGCCAACCAGCGCCATGCGGTCACTGACAAAGGCATTGGCGATGGTCAGGTTCAGCGGATAGGTGAACCGTTTTCCGGCCAGTTTGATCTCACCCAGAAAATCACCAAACCGAGGCTGCAGTGCCTCAATGTACCCTACATCATCCAGCGCCTGGATCATCCGTGCTGTGTCGGTGCTTTCGCTCCAGACAATGGACGATCGGTTGCCGGGCAGGGGTAGAATCGCCAGTGGTCCCGGCGGCATAAAGAACTGATGCGCAATACCGTGGTGCGGCTTTTCGTGCTCGATGGCGCAGACCAGCGCGGTCTGGCCGTAGTCCCAGCCGCTGCGCTTGATGCCCGCGCGCGTGGCGGTGCCACTTTTGCGGCCGTCTGATCCGACCAGCAAGCGCCCACGCAGGGTATCACCACCGTCCAGCGTCAGGGTGACGCCGCTGGCATCCACCTGTTGCGCCTCAACGGTGCGCTGGTTGATCATTGTGATCTTGGGCTCATCCTCCATCGCGGTGATCAGGGCGCGGCGCAGATAACGGTCCTCGACCATATAGCCCATCGGGCCGTCTTCGATCTCGGCATGATCGAAATGCATGAAGAACGGCGACGGACCTTGCCCGGCGTGGCCATCAGTGACCTTGATTTCCAGCATCGGCTGCGCGTTCTCATCACCGACATGCTGCCACACCCCAACCTGCTGCAACAGCCTTTGCGAGGCCAGCGCCAGCGCATAGCCGCGACCGTCAAACGCCTCGTCCTGCAATTTGGCCTGTGGCAGCGCGTCAATCACGGTGACAGAGAAGCCAGTTTGCGCCAGCGCCAGCGCCAGTGCCGGGCCGTTCAGCCCACCGCCAACAATCAGGATATCGGATGTATTTTTCATGCGCCGCACTATGCGCCTGTGTTCGGGATTGTCCATGGGGGGCAGTGTCGCTACCGTCGCTGTAACACCTAAGGGAGCGCATCAAAAATGTCGGATTGGTTGAAAATGAGCGCGGCGGATCTGGGCCGGGGCATTGGCTCGGGTGAGATTGATCCGCTAAAGCTGACCCGCAGCTATCTGGACGCCATCGACGCCCACCAACTGCGCGACCGCATCTATGCCCGTGTCACCCACGACCGGGCACTGGCTGAGGCCGCCGCCGCCGCCGAGCGTGCCCGCGCCGGTCAGCGCCGCTCGTTGCTGGATGGGGTGCCGATCAGCTGGAAAGATCTATACGATAGCGCCGGAGTGGGCACCGAGGCCGGGTCGGATCTGTTGCTGGGCCGGGTGCCCGACAGGGACGCGCTGGTGCTGCGCAATGCCACCGCAATGGGCACCGTCTGTCTGGGCAAGACCCATATGAGCGAATTGGCGTTTTCCGGGCTGGGCCTGAACCCGGTGAAAGAAACTCCGCCCTGTATCAATGACGCCGAGGCGGTGCCGGGCGGGTCTTCGTCGGGGGCGGCCACCTCGGTCGCTTTTGGGCTGGCGGCTGGCGGCATTGGCTCGGACACCGGTGGCTCGGTCCGCATCCCGTCGGCCTGGAATGATCTTGTCGGGCTGAAAACCACCTCCGGGCGCGTCAGTCTTGAGGGCGTGGTGCCGCTGTGCCTGAAATTCGATACCGTCGGCCCGCTGACCCGAACCGTCGAAGATGCAGCGCTGTTTCTCGGTGTTCTTGAAGGTGAGGCCGCGCCAGACCTGCGCGGTGCCGACCTAAAGGGCCGCAGGTTTGCCGACCTGAAGACCGTGGCGCAGGATGATCTGGATGACCGCGTGCGTGCAGCACATGAATTGGCGCTGGACCGCCTGCGTGCTGCAGGGGCCGAGGTGATCCCGCTCGACGTGCCCGCTTTGCCCGAGGCAATGGCGCTCAGCGGCGTGTTGTTCACCACCGAGGCTTACGGGCTGTGGAAAGAGGTGATCGAAGCCTCGCCGGATCTGATGTTCCCACCGATTCTAGAGCGGTTCCGCGCGGGCGGCGACGTTTTGGGGGCGGATTATGTGGCGGCCTGGGCAAAACTGGAGCAGATCCGCATGGTCTGGGATCAGGCCATCGCGGGGTTTGACGCAGTGCTGTGCCCAACCTCACCGATTTTGCCACCAAACATGCATCGGCTGCTGAATGACGCGGAGTATTACGTCTGGGCCAACTTGATGGCGCTGCGCAATACCCGCATCGGCAATCTGATGGGTCTTTGTGGTTTGTCGCTGCCAACCGGCACCCCCAGCTGCGGGTTGCAGGTTCTGGGGCCGCATGATTGCGAGGCGGCGCTGTTGCGGGTCGGGGTCGCAATTGAGCAGGCGCWGGCCTGAAAGCCACATATGCTCCAGGCCGGGTATTGGGCGACTGGACGGACCGCCGTCGCGCCTGTATCTTGACCACAAACGGGGCGACAATGATCCTGTGTTTGAGGCATAAACAATGAAGTTTCCCGAGCGGTTTTCGAACCTTCCGGCTTATGCGTTTCCGCGTCTGCGGGCGCTATTGGATCATCACACCCCCGGCGGGGATGTGGTCCATATGACTATTGGTGAGCCGAAACATAAGTTTCCTCAATGGGTTACCGATGTCATCGTCGAAAACGCCGCAGGCTTTAACAAATACCCGACCAATGAGGGCACGGATCAATTGCGCGCTGAAATTGGTGCCTGGATCCAGCGACGCTATGGTGTGGCACTGGACAAAGACACCCAGATCATGGCGCTGAACGGCACCCGCGAGGGGCTGTATAACGCGGCAATGGCGCTGTGTCCGGAGCAGAAGAATGGCCAAAAGTCGGCGGTTCTGATCCCCAACCCGTTTTATCAGGTCTATATGRTSGCCGCKYTSTCGGTGGCTGCCGAGCCGGTGTTTGTCGCCGCAACCGCGGCCTGCGGCCATCTGCCAGACTATGCCAGCCTGCCCGAAGAGGTGCTGAATCGCACCGCCGTGGCCTATATCTGTTCGCCCGCCAACCCGCAGGGCGCCATGGCCGACCGCGCCTATTGGACCCAGCTGATCCAGCTGGCCGAGCGTTATGATTTTAAGATCTTCGCCGATGAATGCTACTCGGAAATCTACCGCAACACGGCTCCGGWTGGCGCGTTGACCGTCGCACAAGAACTGGGGGCAGACCCTGAGCGCGTGGTGCTGTTCAACTCATTGTCAAAGCGGTCGAACCTGCCGGGGTTGCGCTCGGGGTTGGTTGCCAGCGGGCCGCAAAACATAGCCCAACTCAGGCAATTGCGCACCTACTCTGGTGCGCCTTTGCCACTGCCCTTGCAGGCAGCGGCAGCCAAGGTTTGGTCAGATGAGGCGCATGTGGTGCAAAATCGGGCGCTTTATGTGGAAAAATACGAAATCGCCGATCAGGTTTTTGCCGGGCTGCCGGGCTACAACTCGCCCGAAGCTGGCTTTTTCCTGTGGCTTCCCGTTCAGGACGGCGAGGTTGCAGCCCTGAAGCTGTGGCAGCAGACCGGCGTGCGGGTTCTCCCGGGTGCCTATCTGGCGCGGGGCGAGGCGGAGCATAATCCGGGTAAGGGGTTTATCCGGGTGGCTCTGGTGGCGTCCAAAGATCAAACACAGACCGCGCTGACGATGTTGCGCGACTGTCTGTACTAGAATTTCGCAGCGATGGCCCGAGCAGTCGGCAGCCGTTTCGCCAAAAGAAAAGACCGGGCACAAGACCTGCGGCAACAGCAGGCACTGGCCCAAACGAGGAACCGAGGTAGGCATGGCATTTCAAACACGCAGTCGCGACCCGCTGTTGGACAGTAATATGCAGGCAGCAATCGAAAAACGCGGCAAGGAACTGATCGGCATCCTGCTGATCGTGCTGGGACTGATGATTGCTGCAATGATTGGGTCCTACACACCAGAGGACCCCAACTGGTGGGTGTCCACCGATGCCCCTGTGCAAAACTGGATGGGCCGTCCCGGTGCCTCTCTCACCTGGGTGGCGTTCATGGTTATCGGCAAGGGCGTTTGGGCGGTGTCACTGACGCTGTTGATGTGGGGCGCACGGTTTGCCCTGCATTGGGGCGAGGACCGGGCAATGGCCCGGATGACCACCGCGCCAATCGCAGTTCTTTTTTGCTCGATCTATGCTGCAACTTTAGTTCCGGCAGAGTCTTGGCTTGTCACCCATAATTTTGGCCTTGGTGGATTGGCGGGCGACACAGTGATCGGTGCTATGCTGACCCTGTCGCCAATTAGTTATGTGATCACCGTCAAACTGATGACGCTACTGACCGCGATCAGCATGCTGGTGCTGGGGGCCTATGTCTTGGGGTTCACCCGCCCTGAAGTGGTCCGTGCCGGTCGTTTTATGGTGATCGGGGTGGTGATGGTTTACGGCGCCCTGGCCACCCTGTTGGGACGTGGAGCCACCGGTGGCCTGCAGGCGGCAATGAACTACCGTGCGCAGCGCGCCGAACGCGCCGCCGCTGATCAGGAGGGTGAATCGCAAGTGATCGAACCGATGGACCATTATGGCGTGGTTCCTGCCTCGGACGCTGTGGAAGACGTTGTCGAAGAACCGGCCCCTGAACGTGGCGGCTTGCTGTCGCGGATGCCGTCCCTGATCCGTCGCTCCGAACCGGTGACCTTGCCGGAACCTGAATTGGTTGAGCAACATTCTACAGTTGAGCTGGACGACATGCCTGGAGATGATCGGATCGCAGCCAAGATCGCCGATGCCGTGCGCGACCGCCGCGCTGCTGATCTGCGGCCCGAACAAAACCCCAACCTGCCCCTGACCAAGGGTCGTGGTCGCCGTCCCGAGCCGCTGGTGTTCAATCCTCAGTCGCAGCTTGTCGACTTGCCACCTGAGCCTCCGATGACCGCACAGCCGATGATGACTGCGCCAGTCATGGCTCCGGAAGATATTGACCTTGATGATGAAATGCCTGTCGCACCTATGCCGCAGGCCGTCCTGCCGCGCGCACCAATGGAGCTGCCTGTGGCGGATTCGCGCAAGTCTTTGGTCGAAAAGCCGGTCTTGAAACCGGTCCTGCCGTCGACTCGCGCCATTGCCGAAGCCGAGCCGGGACTGGCATTTGACGACGGTGACAATGGGTTTGAGCTGCCGCCACTGAACCTGCTGTCCGCCGCTGATCCTGTCGAGCGTCATCACCTGAGCGATGAGGCGTTGGAAGAGAACGCCCGTATGCTGGAGCACGTTTTGGACGACTATGGCGTCAAGGGAGAGATCGTCTCGGTCCGTCCCGGCCCGGTGGTCACCATGTACGAACTAGAACCGGCTCCGGGTTTGAAAGCCAGCCGGGTGATTGGCCTGGCCGATGATATCGCCCGCTCTATGTCAGCCCTGTCGGCGCGGGTTTCGACCGTGCCTGGGCGCTCGGTCATTGGTATCGAATTGCCCAATGAAAACCGCGAGAAAGTGGTGCTGCGGGAAATCCTAGCGTCGCGTGATTTCGGTGACAGCACCATGAGCCTGCCACTGGCGCTGGGTAAGGATATCGGTGGCGATTCGATGGTGGCCAACCTGGCCAAGATGCCCCACCTGCTGATTGCTGGGACCACCGGGTCCGGTAAGTCGGTGGCGATCAACACCATGATCCTGTCGCTGCTCTACAAACTGACGCCAGCCGAATGTCGGATGATCATGATCGACCCCAAGATGCTGGAACTGTCGGTTTATGACGGCATCCCGCACCTGTTATCGCCGGTGGTGACCGACCCGAAAAAGGCAGTTGTGGCGTTGAAATGGACCGTTGGCGAGATGGAAGATCGCTATCGCAAGATGTCCAAGATGGGTGTGCGTAATATCGAAGGCTATAATGGCCGGGTGCGCGAAGCCCTGGACAAAGGCGAGATGTTCAGCCGTACGGTGCAGACCGGATTTGATGATGACACTGGCGAACCGGTGTTCGAGACCGAGGAATTCGCCCCCAAGGTGCTGCCTTATATCGTGGTGATCGTCGATGAAATGGCCGAYCTGATGATGGTGGCCGGCAAGGAAATCGAAGCCTGCATTCAGCGTCTGGCGCAGATGGCACGGGCCTCGGGGATCCACCTGATCATGGCCACACAGCGGCCCTCGGTCGACGTGATCACCGGCACCATCAAGGCCAACTTCCCCACCCGGATATCGTTCCAGRTGACCTCAAAAATCGACAGCCGCACGATCTTGGGTGAAATGGGCGCCGAGCARCTGCTGGGCATGGGGGACATGCTGTATATGGCGGGGGGCGCCAAGATCACCCGCTGCCACGGTCCTTTTGTTTCGNSMTSNANWWGYCGNKKWWSYWGYCMMCMASSTYWANRCCTTTNGWCCGNCNGWATASMYSRSCRWCGTGCTGGAAGGCCCCGACGAAGAAAGTGCCAGCAATATCGACGCGGTGCTGGGGCTGACTGGCGGCAATACCACTGGCGAAGACGCGCTGTATGACACCGCGGTGCAGATTGTGGCTCGCGACCGCAAATGTTCGACCTCGTATATTCAGCGGAAACTTGCCATTGGCTATAACAAGGCCGCGAGGTTAGTCGAAAAGATGGAGGACGAGGGCCTTGTCTCGCCTGCAAACCACGTTGGTAAAAGAGAAATTCTGATACCCGAGCAGCAGTAACGCCGCTCTTCACATTTGGCGCACAGGGCTTATGTAAGATCTATGAAACAGATTGCATTTGCTCTGGCGCTGACTGTCTGCGCCCCCGCCGCCTGGGCCGCCGAGAAGCTGAGCCTAAACGAGATTTCAGGCTATTTCAACGCCATGACCACGGCGAAAACCAGCTTTACCCAGATCAACGATGATGGCAGCCTGTCCACGGGCAAGTTGTATATTCACCGACCGGGACGGATGCGGTTTGAATATGACCCGCCAGATCAGGGCACGGTGGTTGCGGGGGCCGGATCGTTGGTGATTTTTGATCCCAAATCAAACCAACCCCCCGAGACCTATCCGCTCAGACGCACGCCGCTGTCCGTCATCCTGGCCCGTCGGGTTGATTTGAGCCGCGCCGATATGGTGGTTGGACATGGTTTTGACGGCACCACCACCGTGGTTCAGACGCAAGATCCCGAACACCCCGACTATGGCAGCATCGAGTTGATGTTCACCAGCGACCCGGTGGCGCTGCGAAAATGGGTGGTGCATGACACTGCTGGCGGCCGCACAACGGTGATTCTGGGCGCCATGGAGACCGGCCTGCGGTTGCCGACCAGCCTGTTTAGCACCTCGGYCCGTGATCCGTCCCGCTAGGGAATTTTCCGCCAAAGACAATGCATCGTCTCAAACGGGCCTCGCCCGGCGACAGGCCGGGCCGGGTCCGACGTTGCCGTCAAACCTGGCACCACCCCAATTTAAGGCAGGCTCAATTGAACTTGCGGCAATTGGCCAGTTGTCTCTGGTACATATTGGACCGAGCATCGACATCGTTTGCCACCCGCAACAACCAAGATTTGGACCTATAGCTGCCGCGGGCATAGCCGGCGTGGCCTTCATGGTAGGCAAGGTACTGATTGCGCGCATCAGTCAGCGGAATACCGTTTTTCACCCGACTTTTGTTCATGTACCAGCCAACAAAATCGGTCGCATGCTGAATACGGTTCCGCTTGGAGCCCCGTTTACCTGCCTCGCGGCGGTATTCATCCCAGGTGCCATCCAGGGCCTGCGAATAACCATAGGCGCTGGAGACGCGGCCCATCGGGATTATGCCCAGCACATACTTGTGCGGCGTGCGGGCATCGGCCCGATAGCGGCTTTCCTGATAAATCGTTGCCATCTGCACATGCACCGGCACGCCCCAGCGACGCTCGGCGGATTTGAACGCCTTTAGGTAGTCCGGGCGCTGGGTGATAATGCTGCATGCATTATCCAGATWGCGTGGAGGGGATTTATGGCCGCCGCCACAGGATGCCAAGATCAGCAATGCGATCAGGGCGCTGATGATTCTGCTCATTTGCCTCTGCCTTTTTTATTTTTGCAAAGCATAACAAAGAAAGGCATGTGGATAAATTCACATTTACAACAAGAATGCCAAAAGTAGCGGCAGGGTCACCACCGATATCACGGTGGAAACCACGACCATGCCTGCAACCGCCTCGGCATCCGCATTGAATTTCTCTGCCAGCAGGTACGAGGTGACCGCCACCGGGGTTGCCAGCTGCAGCACCAATACGCCAAAGGCCACTTGATCCAGGCCAAAAAACAGCGCCAACCCCCAGCCGGTTGCGGTACAGATCAGCAGTTTTGCCAGTGACAACAGGACGGCACGCGAGATTTTGCCGGGTGTCAGCCGGGCCACCGCCACGCCGAGGGTGATCAACATCAGCGGAATGGCCATCTGACCAACCAGATCTAGCGCATTGGTCAGGAAGCGCGGCGTTTGCCAGTCCTGCCACAAAAACACTGCGCCCAGTAACGTCGCCCAGACCATGGGTTCCTTCAGGGCCTTGCTGCCGGCGCCCTTGCCTGCCACCAGATAGATGCCAACGGTGAACGACAGGACCGAGGTGACAGCTAGGACAACCACCGCATAGCCAAGCCCGGCCTCACCAAAGGCAAACATCGCCAGGGGAATGCCCAAGTTGCCGGTATTGCCAAAAATAAGCGGCGCCAGATAGGTGCGTTGGTCCAAACCTGTGATCCGTACCAGGGCCAGCCCCAGCACTGCGATCACCGCATAGCCCGCCAGGCACGCCAGCAAAAAGGTGGTGAGTGTGTTCTTGTCCAGATCGGTCTTCATCAGGGCGGTGAAGATCAGACAGGGAACGGCCAGTGTCATTGCCAGCCGGGTCACAAATTGGATGCGGTATTCAAAACCGAGTTTAACCCAACCAAACCCGAGGGCCGCAAGGATAAATACCGGTGCTACGATTTCGAGCACTGTCAAAGAAAGGTTCACAGACTGTTTCCCCAATTAAGGCTTCATTCATTGGACAACGTCCGTGGTTACGGGGTACTAATAGAGGATAGGGGCTGCAAGACTATGTTGAGAACACGCGCGAAATATCACTTGGGACAGGTCGTCCGTCACAAAAAGCACCCGTTTCGCGGCGTGGTGTTCGATGTCGACCCCGAGTTTACCAATACCGATGAATGGTATCAGGCGATTCCCGAGGACAGCCGTCCGTCCAAAGAGCAGCCGTTTTACCATCTGTTGGCCGAAAACGACCAAAGCTACTACGTGGCCTATGTGTCTGAACAGAATCTGGTCGCCGATTATTCCGGCGAGCCAGTGGATCATCCGGATATCCCGGACATGTTCGGCCCGTTTTCGGATGGCACCTACCCGCTGCATTTTCAACTGAACTGACGCCGCAACTGCGGAAGGTGCGTGCCAGCACGCACCCTACACTGTCAGCGGAGGTTAGTACCCTAGCGCACACCCGTCTTTGCGCGGGTCGCTGGCGCCTTCCAGCACACCGTCGTTACGGATGCGGATCGCCTGCGCGCCACCGATGGCTGTTTGCGGTATCTCGACTTTGTGGCCAAGGTCGCCAAGGTGCTGCCGAACGCCATCAGAATACCCTCGCTCGACATTCATCACCGTGCCATCACAAAAGGCACGCGGCGCGTCTATGGCGGCCTGCAGATCCATGTCAAAATCGACCAGGTTTGACACCAGTCGCGCATGGCCGTTGGGCTGATAGGCGCCGCCCATCACACCAAAGGGCATCACCACCCGGCCGTTTTGGCGCAACATGCCGGGAATGATGGTGTGCATCGGCCGCTTGCCGCCGCCCAATTCGTTTGGATGACCCGGCTCCAGCGTGAACCCGGCGCCCCGGTTTTGCAGCAGGATGCCGAATTTTTCAGAGGCAATGCCGGAGCCAAAGCCATGAAAGATGGAATAGATCAGCGACACCGCCATCCGGTCTTTGTCGACCACGGTGATATAGATGGTGTCCTTGTGCACGGCCTCGCTGAGTGGCGCTGCTGCTGCCATGGCCCGGTTGGGATTGACCAATGCGGCCAGTTTTTCCGCTGTTTCAGGGGACAGCATGTGCTGCAGTCGCGCCGTGTGATCGGGATCTGCGATAAAGCGGTTGCGGGCGTCATAAGCCAGCTTTGCCGCCTCAGCCTCGATATGGGCGCGGTGCGCACTAAAGGGATCCATTGCGGCAATGTCGAAATGTTTCAGCATGTTGAGCATCAGGATGGCGGTAGCACCCTGGCCGTTGGGCGGGTGCTCGACCAGCTCAATCCCCTTGTACTCTCCGCTCACCGGAGTTGAGGTCGTGCAGGTATTTGTGGCAAAATCCGCTGTACTGTGGACGCCGCCGCGCATCGTCAGCGCCGTCAGCATATCCTCGGCAACCTCGCCGGTGTAAAAGGCATCACGACCCTCCCGGGCCACCCGCCGCAGGACCTCGGCCTGACCGGGGGAGCGGAACATTTGACCAACTTTGGGCGGTAAACCGTCAAATAAATAGGCTTGTCGCGCGGTGCCCTGCAGCGTTGCTGCCGAATTGGCCCAGTCAAAAGCCACCCGTGGCGCCACTGGAACTCCGGCATCCGCATAGTGAATGGCGGGCTGCAGCAGCGCATCAAGGCCCAGCTTTCCCTCAGTCTCGGCCAAGTGGCAAAAGGCGTCCATTGCGCCGGGGACGGTCACCGCGTGAGGGCTGGACAGGGGCACGGCCTGCAACCCTTGGTCGCGCAAATCAGCCGCGCTAGCCGCCGCAGGAGCCCGGCCTGATCCGTTGACCGCATGTATTTTGTCACTGCCGGGGCGGCTGTACAGCAGGAAGCAATCGCCGCCGATGCCGGTCATCTGAGGTTCGCAGATGCCCAGCAGAACGGCCCCTGCAATCGCCGCGTCCATCGCGTTGCCACCCCGCTTCAGGATGTCAATTGCCGCTCCAGCCGCCAGCGGATGTGAGGTGGCACAGAGGCCGTTTTCTGCAAAGACCGCTGACCGGCCCGGAGTTTGAAAATCGCGCAACACTTTCTCCCTTTGATCACCGTCGGAAGATTAGAAGCTGGGCGCCGGAACGCAATCCGCAAAAATCAATTTTGCGACCAGAGACTTGGCTCAGGGGATAGCGAGATGATTGGAAGGGAAATCCCCGGCGGCGCGCACTGGGTGGGGGCTGTTGAACGCGGCGCCGAGGGAAGCTTTGATCAGCTACACGTAAAGTATTTACACAGATATTTGGCGCTGATTTGCCATTTTTGCGGCGGTTTTATGGCACGACGTTTGTGGTCTCGGCCTCATTGGCGTTGATTTCAAAGCAAAGCGCCAGTTGATTGTTGCCGCATCTGCGTTCGTATCGAATGTCGCTGGTCAGTGCGCGAATGAGAAACCAGCCGAATCCGCCCTCAGGTAAGTCTTCGGTGGGGCCCGATAGGTCGATCAATTTGCCCGCAGGCAGTTTTTCGTCCGGGAGTGGTGCTCCGGCGTCATGGATGTTGATCCACAATCGTTCAGTATTCAGGTTGCAATGGATATACACATTGCCGAGGGGGGCATCAGCATAAGCATGTTCGATAACATTGTTAACAGCTTCCGCCAGCACAATCTGTACCTCATGGGCCCGAGCCTCAGGCAGTCCCATGTCCTGCAACCGCTCCACCACAGAGCAGATACCGCTGCGGGCATCCAGTTCTGTAGCCAGGAACGAACAGGCAAAGGAATCAACCATCGAGTTCTCACTCCGCGCCAAAAGCGCCCTCATATCCAATTATCACGATTTTCTGGCAGCAGTGGCCTCATTCAGCGAGGCATAAAGATCAAAAACAGTATCCATGCGGGTCAGTCGAAACACTTTGTCGACCATCGGGGTCAGGCCCGCGAGATCAAGCTTGCGGTCGCTGCCGAGCTGTTTCATCGCCGCGACAATCGCGCCCAGCCCACTGGAATCAATGAATTTCACCTCTGACAGATCCAGAATGACCCGGCTGGCGCCACTTTCGGTCTCGCTGCGCATGTCTTCTTTGAACTGTATGGCGATGGCCGCGTCGATGCGTTCGGCGTTTACCGTCACAATCTGTGCATTTCCCGTCATTGTACTGGTCAGGCTCATAATTTTCCCCCCGAATGGTATTTCGTTGCTCTGCAGGCTAGACCGCAATCCTTACCATTTTGTATGCAGGGTTCAGGCAATGGAGGGAAGAGCATGAAAGAGGTTGTGATTGCGGGCGCTGCTCGCACACCAATGGGCGGGTTTCAGGGCATGTTTGATGGGGTTGCGGCTGCCGATCTTGGTGGCGCCGCGATCCGCGCTGCTTTGGATGGCGCCGGGACGACAACTGTTGACGAAGTGCTGATGGGCTGTGTGCTGTCGGCTGGTTTGGGTCAAGCGCCTGCACGCCAGGCGGGGTTTGTCGCAGGTTTGGGTGAAGAGGTGCCCGCCACCACGCTGAACAAAATGTGCGGCTCCGGCATGAAGGCGGCAATGATGGCGTTTGATCAGATCGCGCTGGGCCACGCCAATACCATGGTGGCTGGTGGCATGGAGAGCATGTCAAATGCGCCCTACCTGTTGCCCAAGATGCGCGGCGGTGCCCGGATTGGCCACAATCAGGTGATCGACCACATGTTCCTCGATGGGCTCGAAGATGCTTATGACAAGGGCCGCCTGATGGGCTCCTTTGCCGAGGATTGCGCCGAGACCTATCAGTTCAGCCGCCAGGAACAGGATGAATTTGCTCTGAAATCCCTGTCCAACGCGCTGCAGGCGCAGGAAAATGGCGCTTTTGATGGCGAGATTGCTCCGGTCACTGTCAAAACCCGCAAGGGTGAGGTGATTGCCGATGCCGATGAACAGCTAAAATCGGCGCGCCCGGAAAAGATCCCAACCCTGAAACCCGCCTTCCGCAAGGATGGGACGGTCACCGCAGCCAATGCTTCGTCGATTTCTGACGGTGCGGCGGCCCTGGTGCTGGCCTCAGCCGAGGCCGCCGAGGCCCAGAATCTGACCGTGCGCGCCAAGATCCTTGGCCACGCCAGCCATGCTCAGGCGCCAGCGTTGTTCACCACCGCGCCGGTGCCTGCGGTGCAAAAACTGCTGACCCAGATTGGCTGGTCAATAGATGACGTCGATCTGTGGGAGGTCAACGAGGCCTTTGCGGTAGTGCCGATGGCCTTCATGCGCGAAATGGGCCTGTCCCGAGATATCGTCAATGTTAACGGCGGTGCCTGTGCGCTGGGTCACCCAATTGGCGCCTCTGGTGCGCGGATCATCGTCACCTTGCTAAACGCGCTGGAAAAACGCGGATTGAAACGCGGCATCGCTGCCATCTGCATCGGCGGCGGCGAAGGCACTGCGATTGCAATTGAGCGGATCTGATCTTCATCTGGCCATAAATAYCCCGGGGGTGAATTGGTCGAAAGACAAAGAGGGGGCTGGCCCCCACCCCTGCACGTCAAAGGTTGTTCCATGACTATAAACTACACCTTCCTTGCCAAAACCATCGCCGCCCTGACAACCGGTGAAACTGACGAAGTGGCCCTCATGGCCACTGTCGCCTGCGAAGTGCATTTCTCCGACGATCGCTTTGACTGGACCGGGTTTTACCGGGTGACGGCTCCGGACCTGTTGAAAATCGGCCCATATCAGGGCGGTCACGGCTGCCTACAAATTCCATTCTCGCGTGGGGTCTGTGGCGCTGCGGCCCGCACCGGAGAGGTGCAGTTGGTTGCGGATGTTGATGCCTTTGCGGGCCATATCGCCTGCGCAAGTTCAACCCGGTCGGAATTGGTGCTACCGGTCTTTAACGGTCTCGGCACTCTGATCGGAGTATTTGACATAGACAGCAATTTACCGAATGCGTTTTCACAGCAGGACGCCGACGCGCTTGCGGCTATTCTGTCAGAGGTATTTTCCCGATAGGCTCATCCAGATGATCCCCACGCCAACAAGGACTTGCAGCACGGCGATGCTGAGCAACAAAGTTGAAAAGGGCTGTTTTTGGGTCTTGTGGCGAAATTTCCCGCGCGCCCAGTAGGCTCCGATTGTCCCTCCAGCAAGGCAGAAAGCCAGTAAGGTTCGCTCTGGTATCCGCCACTGCCGACGTCGCGCCCGGCGTTTGTCGACGGCAAATAGCAGGATGGTCAGACTGTTGATTACCATCAGATACAGCGCTGCTGCATGCCAGGAAAACCCGATCACCATTTCTATGCTCCGTTGCGCGACAATGCCTGAATTAATATTGCGAGTTTCACTGGGGATGTTCTAGGACTTTTACCATGCCCTATGCCACCAACATCAGTGCCCAGCAGACTGCCCGCAGTTGGCAGATCGACATTATCGTTGCCGATGGCTTTGTGCTGCTAGAAGTGGCCGCCATTGTTGATGCCCTGCGCATCGCCAATCGGATTGCCGGGCAACCGCCGTTTGCCTGGACCTATCGATCGACCCAAGGCGGCATGGTGGAAAGCCGCTGCGAGGCTTTTGTCAATTCAGACCCCTTTGTGGATAGGCCCAGTGCCGATTATGCCTTTGTGATCGGCAACAGTGATCCCGACACCCCGGCGCTGTCGTTGCCAGGGCTGATCTCGGCTTATACCTATCGCGGGGCGCAGGTGTTCCTCTTGGCCGAGGCCGCCAGCCGTTACATCCAGGATCGAGGAGGGGTGGCGCAGCACCTGTCGACCCATTGGGAAAACTCGGCGCTGTTGCGAGAGCGCGGCGGGCTGTTTGAGGCGGACACCACATTGGCCAGCGAAGACGGGCGGATTGTGACCTGCGCGGGTATGGGGGCCACCATGGATGTGGTGCTGGCGCTGATGGGGCGGCATATCTCGGCTGCAASYTTGCTGACGGTGACCMATGTGCTGCTGCACGACAARATTCGCGATTTCTCSACCCGACAGCCWTTTGGCGGTGCGCGSGGGGGGGCTTCCGGCGATTCGGATCTCGACCAATGCATCTGTATCATGCAGGAGAATATCGAAGACCCGGTGCCAATTTCGCAATTGGTTGTACGGGTTGGTATTTCCGCCCGCTCGCTGGAACGCAAGTTCAAGACCCGCCTGAACACCACGCCCAACAGGTTTTACCGTGAAATACGGCTGAGCAAGGCCAACAACCTGCTGCTCAACACCAGCCTCAGTGTGGGTGAGATTGGCCTGGCCTGTGGCTTTCCCAGTGGTTTTTCCGGACAGTACAAAGCCCAGTTTGGCCTCTCCCCGCTGGCCCTGCGTAAGCGTCGGCGAGCGGGATAGCAGGAGGCGAACGACGGGTCTGAGGTTGGAGGATACCCATCAAAATCTGGCGTAAATGATGCATTTCTCCGATCCTGGGCATGGCAAGCTGGGGCTGAATTTGAAGTCTGGAGCAATGTCATGAGCGATCTTCCCAACAAGGCCCGCGTGGTCATTATCGGCGGCGGCGTGATTGGCTGTTSGGTGGCCTATCATTTGGCCAAACTGGGTTGGCAGGACGTGGWGCTGCTGGAACGCAAACAGCTGACCTCGGGCACCACCTGGCATGCGGCTGGGCTGATCGGTCAGCTGCGAACCAGTTCTAACATGACCAAACTGGCGCGCTATTCGGCCGAGCTGTACCTGGGGCTGGAGGCAGAAACCGGCGTTGCCACTGGCATGCGACAGGTGGGCTCGGTGTCGGTTGCACTGACCAGCGAGCGGCTGGAAGAACTGTATCGCAGCGCCGCCATGGCGCGGGCCTTTGGGGTGCCGGTTGAAGAGCTGTCACCGGCTGAGGTCAAAACCCGCTACCAACATGTCAATATGGACGGTGTGACTGGCGGCGTCTGGTTGCCAACCGATGGGCAGGCCGATCCGGGCAATATCGCGCTGGCACTGGCTAAGGGGGCGCGTCAGAACGGTGCGCTGGTCAAGGAACGGATCAAGGTCACCGGCATCGCCAAGCAGGGGCGTCGGATCACTGGCGTTGACTGGGTTRGTGATGACGGTCAGCAGCAGGGTCATATCGAGGCAGACATGGTGGTGAATTGCGCCGGCATGTGGGGGCACGAGGTTGGCCGTATGGCCGGTACCAACGTACCGCTGCATGCCTGCGAACACTTCTACATCGTCACCGAGGCCATCGCCGGGTTGAGCCAGATGCCGGTGCTGCGGGTGCCGGATGAATGTGCCTATTWCAARGARGAYGCSGGCAARATYCTRYTKGGSGCCTTTGARYCYMAYGCCAAGCCCTGGGSSATGRAMGGCATNCCCNGACMRYTTTGAATTYGAYCARYTGCCYGAAGAYTTYGAYCACTTTGARCCSATMCTSGARGCKGCSTGYAACCGAATGCCSATGCTGGCCGAGGCKGGTATYCAYACCTTCTTYAAYGGYCCSGARAGYTTYACCCCGGACGATGCYTATCATCTGGGRYWRGCGCCYGAGATGGAYAATGTCTGGGTSGCGGCKGGCTTTAAYTCGATYGGYATYCARTCSGCTGGCGGYGCKRGCATGGCGCTGGCGCARTGGATGGACGMMGGGCAAAARCCGTTTGATCTGGGCGACGTGGATATCAGCCGCATGCACCCGTTCCAGGGCAACAAGACCTACCTGTTTGAACGCTCCAAAGAGACGCTGGGCCTGCTCTATGCTGATCATTTCCCATACCGGCAAAAGGCCACCGCCCGGGGTGTGCGCCGTAGCCCATTCCATCACGAGCTGATGGCGCAGGGGGCTGTGATGGGAGAGCTGGCTGGTTGGGAGCGCGCCAATTGGTTTGCCCGTGAAGGTCAGGAACGCGAATATCAGTATAGCTGGAAACGGCAGAACTGGTTTGATAACTCGGCTGCTGAACACCGTGCTGTGCGTGAAAACGTCGGCATGTACGACATGTCCTCCTTTGGCAAACTGCGAGTCGAGGGCCCTGATGCCGAGGCGTTTTTGAACTATGTCTGTGGCGCCAACCTGTCGGTGCCAGTGGGCAAGATCGTCTATACCCAATTCCTGAACCCTCGCGCTGGCATTGAGGCGGATGTCACCGTGACCCGGCTGTCGGAAACTGTCTATCTGGTGGTGACCCCGGCGATCACCCGTCTGGCAGATCAGACCTGGTTGCGCCGTCATCTGGGCGAGCATCGCGTGGTAATCACCGATGTCACCGCAGGCGAGGGCGTGTTGGCGGTGATGGGCCCCAAGGCCCGTGAATTGCTGAACAAGGTGTCGCCAAACGATTTCTCAAACGCGGTGAACCCCTTTGGCACCGCGCAAGAGATCGAACTGGGCATGGGCCTCGCCCGGGCACATCGGGTCAGCTATGTTGGCGAGCTGGGCTGGGAGTTGTATATCCCCACGGAAATGGCCGGTCATGCCTTTGAGACTCTGTTTGAGGCGGGACAGGATATGGGGCTGAAGCTKTGCGGCATGCACATGATGGACAGCGCCCGGATCGAGAAGGGCTTTCGCCACTTCGGCCATGACATCACCTGCGAGGACCACGTGATCGACGCTGGCCTTGGCTTTGCGGTCAAGACGGACAAACCTGATTTCATTGGTAAGGCTGCGGTGTTGCAGCGCAAAGAGACCGGTCCCAAGAGCCGAATGGTGCAGTTCAAACTGACTGATCCCGAACCATTACTGTACCACAATGAACCGCTGCTGCGCGATGGTGAGATTGTTGGTTACATCAGCTCGGGCAACTACGGCCACACGCTGGGGGCTGCCATCGGTATGGGCTATGTTCCTTGCGAGGGTGAAAGCGCGGCGCAAGTTCTGGCCTCAAGTTACGAGATCGACGTGATGGGAACGCGGGTAAAAGCCGAGGCCTCACTGAAGCCGATGTATGATCCCAAGTCCGAGCGGGTGAAGGTCTGATTTCTGTTGAATGTGCTGCCGTTTGGTGAGAGCCATGCGGCAGCCTGTTCGTATAGAAAGCCCTCCAAATGATGCCATTCAGCGCCATACTTGTTGCACTTGTACTGCTGCTTATTGCTGCTCTGCATCTGCTTTGGGCCTTGGGTAGCCATTGGCCAAAAGGCGATGAGAAAACCCTGGCTAGAACCGTGGTGGGCAGCAAGGACATCCAGTCCATGCCGCCACGGTTGGCCAGTCTTTTGGTGGCTTTTGTGCTGGCCGGCGCGACCCATGTAGTATTGGTCGATGCCGGAATGATGCCGGGATTTCTGCTGCCTCAAATGTATCGTATATTGCTGGTTTCGATGATCATTGTGTTCTCGGCACGCGGGCTTGTCGCCTATGTGCCGTCCTGGCGCGCGATGGTGCCCGAGCAACCTTTTGCCCGTCTCGATCAGATACTATATGGCCCGCTCTGTCTGGTGATTGCGGCGCTGCTGCTTGATGTTGCATTGACCTGACGCTGGTAGGAGAGCCTGATGACACCCCCCAACCCCAACAATACCGATAGCCTGCGCGGGTTGGCATTTGCCCTGTCCGCCTATGTGATGTGGGGTCTGCTGCCGCTGTATATGAAGGCGCTGTCGCATATCCCGGCAGCCGAGGTGGTGGCGCACCGGATTATCTGGTCAGTGCCCATTGCCGGGCTGCTGCTGATAGTACTGCGCCGGACTAAGGATCTGCAGGCAGCGCTGCGCAGCCCCAAGACCTTGCTGATGGCCTGTGTCACCGCGGCGCTGATCACCGTTAACTGGGGCATTTATGTGTGGTCGATTACCAGTGGTCACGCGCTGGATGCGGCACTGGGCTATTACATCAACCCGCTGTTTAGCGTCTTTTTGGGGGCGGTTGTGCTGGGTGAGCGTCCGACCCGGATACAGATGGTGGCGATTGCCCTGGCCGCTGGTGCGGTTGTGGTCTTGACCGTCGCCGCCGGAGGATTGCCCTTGGCGGCTGTTGGATTGACCCTGACATGGGGGCTTTACGCCTTTTTCAAGAAGTCTCTGCCGGTGGGCCCCAATCAGGGCTTTATGCTCGAAGTGTTGATCCTGACGCCGATTGCGCTGGGCTATATCATTTACCTGACGGCCACCGGCAGCAGCAGTTTTACCGTTTCCGGCACCAATACCGCGCTGTTGCTGGGCTGCGGCGTGGTTACTGCGATCCCCCTGATGGTCTTTGCTAATGGCGCCAAGCTGTTGCGCCTGTCGACCATCGGTATCCTGCAATACATCGCGCCGACAATGATCTTTCTGGTCGCGGTGTTTGTCTTTGGCGAGGAATTTGACGGCGCCCGGATGATAGCCTTTCCGATGATCTGGGCGGCGCTGGTGATCTATTCGGTATCGCTGGTAAAGCAGATGCGCCGCAGCACTGCTTAGGGCGGGATTTTACCGAACGTGCTGCGCCAGAGAGCTGGCCCACATCGCATAGGCTTTGGGGCCGGGGTGAAAGCCGTCCGAGGCCGCCAGGTCCGGTTCCTGTGGCAGCGACATTGGCAAGTGGGTGACGCCCCTGGTTTTGGCAGCCAGCTCCGCCAACCCATCATCCAGTCGCGCCGCCTGCCGCCCCAAAGCCCAAGCCAGAGGTTGGGGAAGCMATGGAAATTTCTGCATTGGCGGCAGGCCTGATGACACGATCTGGCGCACCCCGAATCGATCTTGCAGCAACTTCCACAGGGCGGATTGACGGGTGGAAAACTGCGCCTTGGTGGTGGCGCGGGTCACATCGTTGACCCCCAGCACAATGACCGCGCAGTCGAAAATCTGCGGCCGCATTGTTTGCATCCGTGTCATAGCGGTCCGGGTGGTTTCGCCGGTGCAGGCCTCAAGCTGCCAGGTTACCTGATAGCGCGCCGCTAGCCGGGCCACCAATTGACCGCTCAGGCCTTCACTCTGGGTATCGGCGCCAACCCCGGCGGCTGAGCTGTCGCCCAGGATCAACAGTCGCAGGGGTGGACCATCCCCAAGAACCCCAGAACGCAGGCCTTCGGGTTCTGGTAACAGTTGCGCGTGGTGGCGTACCCAAAGGGCTTGCGCCAGTAGCACCGGCAACAGAGGTATGCGCAGGATCTGGTCAGATGCAATCAATTGAGCGCGTCGCGAAATTTCAAAAACCGCGCATCGGTCATCACCCGTGCATTCATTGCCTCACGCAGGGCTCCGACCGATTTGTAGGGACGCATGGCCACTTCGAACTGCTGGATTAACCCGTCGCAGTTCAGGGTGATCAGATCCACGCCAACCGCGTCGAGATCGCCGACCTTGCATTCAAACTCCAACGCCCAATCGGTGCCCTCGCCCATCACCCGACGATAGCGGAAGTCGCTGAACACCTTGCCAACGTGGCCCAGCACTGCTGCCACCGGCGCGCGCCCGGTCCATGTCTTCCAGTATGTGGGGGGGCGAAACTGAACATCCTCGGCCAGTAATTCGGCGATTAGGCTGTCGTCGCCCTTGGCCACCACCTCCATCATGCGGCTGATTGTTGGATGCATTTTTGGTCCTTCCGTTTTGTCTGATCCTGCGGCGATGCACATAATCGGGCAAGCACGACGTGACGGGAACTTGCCCCCATTGCCCACAGGCGCTAGGCAGGCGCTCATGGCAGTATCAAGTGAATATACCCCGCCGCAGGACCCGTTGGAGTTCCTGCATACAGACGCCCAGATCGTGGYGGTGAACAAACCTGCCGGMTTRCTGTCKGTKCCGGGCMGGGGRGAGCACCTGGCYGATTGTCTGCTGACSCGSGTGCRGGTGGCATTCCCYGAGGCGYTGCTGGTGCATCGRTTGGAYCGTGATACYTCRGGCGTKATYGTKTTTGCCCTGACCCCMCACGCGCAGCGCAATYTRTCGATGCAGTTTGARCAACGCACCACSCGWAAGGTCTATGTYGCCCGTSTYGARGGTCGWMTWGAKCYGMGMRSAGGCACMRTTGATCTRCCRCTGATCGTGGACTGGCCMAACCGGCCSCGTCAGATGGTCTGYCATGAYACCGGYAAGSCSTCGRTCACCGAYTGGAATGTGGTCAAATAYGGCGMSGRCGAAACCCGGGTNNGNNYRRCKSSYRMMMMWRRCCGGACGCACCNANNNGTTGCGGGTGCATATGATGGCACTGGGTCATCCAATCCTAGGCGATCCGCTTTATGCCTCGGGCGCTGCACGGGAACATGACCGGATGATGCTGCATTCGCAGGAACTGCGGGTCAAACATCCCGAGACCAGCCAATCGATCAAGTTCCGCGCCAAGCCTGATTTTTAAATTCAGTGAGGTTCAGCCCTGTGACGTTTTTGAGTGGCATATTACATAATACGTTTCGCGCGCGAAACAACCTAACACTGAGTTAACGCGCGGCCCACCTCAGGTGCTGATCTTCATCCAACTTGCAGGCAGGATATCCGGGTTGCTCAGCTTGGGATCGCCAAACCAACTGGCTGGCCCCGCCACCCGTTTGTCCGGGGTCTGGTTCAGCCAGGCCCCCCACCACGAAAACGAGCTGTTGCCGATGATGTTGTGTTGGCACAGGCTCATCAGCCGCAGGTCCTCAAAATCGGTTTCCGRSCCGTTGAAATCCACCACSACCTTGTTCACCGGCAGCGGCAGGTTGTCCTTGGCCCATTGTGGATCATCCGAGAACACATAGACGGTGGGATCGCCTTGCAACCCGTCCAGTACCCGCGCCAATGCCGCCTCGTAATAGGCCTGATCACAGAGCACATGCGCGGCAAAGGTCAGGTAGTCGCCGCGCCGCACATGCAGCGAGATCGCGGTGCCGCCCGCAATACGATCCGCCATTTCGGCGTTCTGGGAATTGGAGAATTCGGGAAAGGTAAACGCCGCGCGGATCTGGCTCTCGATGTGGGAGAAGTACCGCTCGGACTGCCAATATCCGTGCAGATAACACCCATCATCCCAGCTCTCGATCGCCACGTTATAGCCCAGCCCTCGCTCGCGRCGAAAACGTGGGGCGGTGCCCGAGGCACGCCACAATGCATATCGCACCGGGGTCTGTTGTTTCAGCGGCGGCAGTGCAGTGGGTTCTGCCAGATTCAGATCAAACACCCGCGTCGGCACGCCTTCGCCGCGCAACAGCGCCCCGCGCGTATCCAGTGCCACTGGCACGCCGCGACGCGCGGCCAGCCCGGCGGCGGCGGCATATTGAAACATCTGGTTTCCCAGTCGTCCATGCAGGCGGGCAGTGATCACGGCACGGTCCTTTGATAAATCAGCCCTGTCCTTCATATGTCGTGGACCAGCCCAAGGCCAGCCAAGGATTGACCTGGGGCAGGGGGACGACATAAGAGGGGGCTAGGTTCAGGTTCCCTGCCGCTCGCGGCCATTTGGCTATGGTGAAACCTGCTAGGTCTACATCTTCCGCCCGAACATGGTGCGCCGGATGGCAATGCGAGCCCCGTCACAAATTGCGCGCCCGTTTGATGAGACGAGGCAAAGATGATGAATATCCCAAATCTGGCTCCGGTGGCGGAGCTAAAGGCGCAGGCGAAACGTCTGCGTGAAAAGCTGCGCTCCAGCGGCCATGAGATCAGTCACAGCAAATCGCTGGAACTCATGGCGCAGCAACACGGCATGCGGGACTGGAACACGCTGTGCGCCCAGGCCGGTAACAAGCTGCATCTGCGGGTTGGTGAGCGGGTGCAGGGTCGCTATCTGGGGCAGCGGTTTGCCGCCACCATCCGCAGCCTGACCCTGCTGGGTGAAGGCGAGCAACGGCGTATCACCCTGCATTTTGACGAACCGGTTGACGTGGTGACGTTCGACAGCTTCTCAAACTTTCGCCAGCGGGTCAGCGGTACAATCGGCTGGGATGGCTGCTCGATCAGCAAAACCTCGGACGGGGTGCCGCAGTTGATGGTCGAGCTGATGCCGCCCGGTTGACCCGCACGATCCGTTTCTTGCGCCTTGGTCCAGCAGCAGACTGGGTGCGCATGAAACGGGTCGCTTGGTGCTGTGTCCGGCGGTCATGTGGTCCTGTGAATTAACACAGGGAAAACACATTATGGAACTCAAAGACAAGACCATCGTCATCACCGGGGCCAGCAGCGGCATTGGCGCGGCAGCAGCGCTGTTGTTTGCAGCGGAAGGCGCCAATGTGGTGCTGGGGGCGCGACGGGGCAAAGAGCTGGAGCAGGTGGCCGGGCAAATTACCCAAAGCAACGGCACCGCGGTAACGCTGGCTGGGGATGTCACCGATGACGGCTATGCTCAGGCCCTGGTGGATCTGGCCACCGAGAGCTTTGGCGGCCTCGACGGGGCGTTCAACAACGCGGGCATGATGGGTGACATGGGGCCGGTTGGCGAGATGTCCGCCGAGACCTGGAACGCGGTGATCGAGACCAATCTGACCAGCGGATTTTACGCCGCCAAGGCGCAGGTTCCTGCAATGGTGAAACGCGGTGGTGGCTCGATCTTGTTCACCTCATCCTTTGTTGGCTATTCCAACGGCGGCATGCCGGGAATGGGGGCCTATGCGGCGGCCAAGGCTGGGTTGATTGGATTGGCGCAGTCCCTGGCGGCGGATCACGGTGCCGAGGGGGTGCGGGTCAATACGTTGCTGCCCGGTGGCACTCTGACGGCGATGGCTGGCGACGATGCCGAGACCCATGCGTTTATTGCCGGGCTGCATCCGTTGAAGCGGATGGCGCAACCGGCAGAGATCGCCCAGGTGGCGATGTTCCTGCTGTCGGTCTGATCAACTGGGCTACAAAGAAGGAAAGCCGCCCGTTGGGGCGGCTTTTTAATATTTGTGAGAGGTCGCTTATTCGGCGGCCCAGCCACCAACGGCTTTGACTTCAAGGAAATCCTCGATCCCCCAGCTGCCGCCTTCACGGCCATTACCGGATTGCTTCATGCCACCAAACGGCGCCCCGGCAGAGCGGGCCTGACCGTTCATCTCGACCATGCCGGATCGCAGTTGACGGGCCATGCGGTTGGCACGGGCCTTATCCTGGGTCTGGACGTAGTTGGTCAGACCGTAGGACGTGTCATTGGCAATCTCGATGGCCTCTTCTTCGGTGTCAAAGGGGATCATCGCCAAGACCGGGCCAAAGATTTCCTCRCGYGCCACAACCATCTGGTTGTTCACATCRGCRAAMAYKGTKGGTTTGACRTAGAARCCTTTGTTCAGCCCGTCGGGGCGACCGGTGCCACCGGCAACCAGCTTGGCGCCCTCATTGATGCCAGCCTGGATCAGATCCTGGATCTTGCCCCACTGCAATTCATTCACCACCGGACCAATGTGGCGACCTTCTTGCGAGGCGGGGCCAACGCTGATCTTGGCGGCAACTTCGGCAGCGGTGGCAACAGCCTGATCATAGATGCCGCGCTGCACCAGCATCCGGCTAGGCGCATTACAGCTTTGGCCGGTGTTGTTCATCATGTGCAACACGCCACGTTTGACAGCCTTTTCATCGGCATCGTCAAAGATCACATTTGCGCCTTTGCCGCCCAGCTCCAGATGCACCTTTTTCAGGGTGTCAGCAGCGGATTTGGAGATCGCGGTGCCTGCGCGGGTGGAGCCGGTGAAGGAGACCATATCCACATCTGGATGCGCCGACAGGGTCGAGCCGACACCAACGCCATCGCCGTTGACCAGGTTGAAGACGCCGGGCGGAAAGCCAGCCTCGTCCATCATCTCGGCAAAGATCATCGCGTTCAGCGGGCTTTGCTCAGACGGTTTCAACACCATGGTGCAGCCGGCAATGGCTGCGGCGCCAACCTTCAACGTGATCTGGTTCATCGGCCAGTTCCACGGGGTGATCAGCGCCGCAACGCCCACCGCCTCGTGGATGATCATGTCATTGGGGGCGTGATCGCCAAGGGGCTTTTCAAACTGGAACTTTTTTGCGGCCCGGATGAAGTTCTGCAGGTGATAGATGCCGGCACCAACCTGTTGGCTGCGGGCCATGTCGATGGGCGCGCCCATCTCAGTGGACATCGCCTGAGCCAGATCCTCGCTGCGGGCCTTGTAGGCCTCGACCAGCTTTTCGACCAGAGCAATACGTTCGGCAGGCGGGGTGGCGATCCAACCCGGCAGTGCGGCCTTGGCAGCGGCAACGGCGGCATTGGTATCCGCCTCGCTGCCTAGCGAGATTACCGCGCAGGCCTCCTCGGTTGAGGGGTCGATGACCGCAAAGTCATTGGTTTGCGACGGGGCGACCCACTGGCCGTTGATATAAAAATCACGTTTCTCAATCATGTCCGATTCTCCCAAAACAGACTGTGTTCCCAACCATACGGTCGGGGAATCGGCGCCACTCTGTCACTGGGACCTTGTCTCGGCAAGAGACCTTGTTTTGTCGTTAGATCAAAAAGGGAAGCCCGGTGAATTATCATCTGACCGACAGGCCTATTTTGTAACGTTCGACGAGGGCGGTTGTTTTCCGCTGGTGTGACGGCTGAGGGGATGTAACGTTGCGGAATAGTACTTACTTGGTCGTTCATACGACTYGCAATTTGACCTGAGAGGAGATCGCCATGGGCTTGCGCATCAATGATGTGGTTCCGAATTTCACCGCCGAAACTGACCAGGGGACTGTTACGTTCCACGACTGGATCGGCGACAGCTGGGCAATCCTGTTTTCRCACCCCAAAGATTTYACCCCGGTGTGCACCACTGAATTTGCGGCTGTGGCGCAGCTGGCTGACGAATGGGCCGCCCGCAACACCAAGGTGATGGGGGTGTCGGTCGACGGTGTCGAGGACCACAAGAAGTGGAAGGCCGACATTGAAAGCTATGGTGGCGCTGCTGCGAATTTTCCAATCATTGCTGACGAAGGTCTGGAAGTGTCCAAAGCCTTTGATATGCTGCCCGCCGAAGCCTATATGCCGGACGGACGTACACCTGCCCACAGTGCCACCGTACGGTCGGTGTTCATCATYGGACCGGACAAGCAGCTGAAGYTGTCGATGACCTATCCRATGACYGTKGGYCGTAACTTTGCCGAGATCCTGCGGGCGCTGGACGGGTTGCAGATGTCGTCCAARGGTGTKGCGACRCCGGCCAACTGGGTGCCGGGTGAGGATGTGATCATTCCRCCGGCAGTGTCGAATGAAGATGCCAAGGCGAAGTTTGGTGAGTTTGAAACCATCTTCCCCTATCTGCGTAAGACCAAAGCCCCAAAGTAAGAGACTGTTCCCGGCTGACGGTGCGCATAGACAAGCGACCCGTTGGCCTGGAGATATCATCTCAAAAACCATGTGCATCCCTGACGGTCGTCAGATAAGTCCGGGATGCACATAGTTGAGAAGTCCTTGATGGCTTTGAAACTGCACGGGATGAGGAGAATCCGATGGCGTCGCTGAAACGTTGGCTTGATCTAAAGCGGCACCCCTGGAAAGCACCGGGACACATCGGTATGAAGGCTTGGAAAGCGGACAAAGCCCAGCACTCGCATTTATATACCTATGACGCGCTTCCAGRACGGGCCGTTGTGCTGGACATTGGCGGGTTCGAAGGCGGTTGGAGCGATATTATCCTGACCAGCCGTCCGGCTGCGACGATCCACATCTTTGAGCCACATCCGGTTTTTGCGGAACGTTTGCGGGCGAAGTTTCAAGGCAACTCTGACATCCATGTTCATGAGTTCGCGATCGGCAGCAAGCAAGACCGATTGTTTCTCAGCGACGCCGGCGATGCGTCTTCCAGTTTTGGATCGGATGGAACGCGGGAGCATGACGCTGAGGTTCGTCCAGTTTCAGAGTTCTTCGAGTCGGGCAATCTGAAGACAATCGACCTAGCTAAAATCAATATCGAAGGCGGTGAATACGATCTTCTGCCGGGCATGATTGACAGCGGTGTGATCGGACAAATAGATCGTCTTCAAATCCAGTTCCACCTTTTTGACCCGTCCTTGGTTGCTGAACGCGACGCCATTCGGGAACGCCTGTCAGAGACCCACACCTGCGTCTGGTGTTATCCTTTTGTGTGGGAGGAATGGCGTCTCAAGTAGTGCTTTGAGGGCAAACGCAAAGTCGTCAATTGTTGGATTTGGAGTGTCTCTTGACCCTGGCCCGATAGCTTGTGCGCTTCCACTCACGCTGTAGCTTTTCCAGTAGGGGTTTTGAGACGCCGATGGTACTGCCCCCTGTTTCCGCTGTGCGATCAATCAGGCAGGCGGGGGTCACCACACCCAGATGCAACCCTGTGTACCAGTGCATCTGCAGGAAGGTATCGACCGGCCGATCGAACGGATCGGTGGCGTCGAGTAGTTGCTTGGCGGCTATACGGCTAACAAGTTGGCCTGAGGTGCGCAGCGGTGTGATCTGTGGCCGGATCAGCGCGTATCCACCTTGCCTGTCGATCACATCCCCATCACAGGTGCGGGTTTGCAATTGGATATATCCGATTTCATCGACATGCCGCTGAGCGAGCCAAAGGGCCGCATCGAAATCCTCGTTCAGCTCAACGTCATCTTCCAGTATCAGCGCAGCCTCGGCATCACTTGCTAGGAATGTTTCCCAGACATTGCGATGGCTTAGAAAACAGCCAATTTCGCCGGGGCGCAGAGCAAAGGGATAGCGAGGGGCGTGAAGGTTGGGTTGATAGGCTGCCGCCAGTTCGGCCTTGGACAGCGCAGCCCCGTCAACGGCATCAACGATTTGGCTGTCCGGCCCTAACCGGTTTAGCAATTGTTGCACCTGGGCGCGCCGCTGAGTGGCTCTGGCAAGGTGGATGACGAAAGGTTTGATTTTCATAGAGATTGTGAACTCGTTAGCGGAGCAGGATCGGGCTGGTCTGGCAGCAAGGGTTCGGCCAGCAGTTCCTCGATGAAAAAGCTGAGCAGTTGCAACCGACCGGTGACGCCGGCCTTACGGTAAACGGCGGCGCATTGCGCCTTGACGGTGCCCTCTTTGGTTTGGCGCAGGGTAGCGATTTCGGCCACCGCTAGGCCTTTGATTGCCAATAGGGCAACATCACGTTCGGCGGCGCTGAGATGCCAGTCGTCAAACTGCTGTTCGATCATCTGGGCAAAGGCACCCGAAGCAACGTCGAGCTGGCGGTTGATCTGCTGGTGTCTGCGTGCCAGGGCGCGGATCTGTAGAATGGTGGCCAGCAAGCCACCAAATAACGCCAGTGCCACCAGCAGCTCTAGGGCGTTGTAGGGGCTGGGATTGGCCGCCTGTTCAGCCCCGGACCAGTCGGCGGCGGCGTCATACACAAAGAAAGTGGCGCAGGAGACCTGCACCACCAAGAGGAGCCAGAGCCAGAATAAAGCGGATTTCTGCATGAGGCTCCTTGGGCGTTTGCGGGTCAGTCGTCTTCGCGTTCGATCTCGGTCACCAGGCCGGTGGTCATATCGACAACCAGCTCAGTTTCCACGCCATCCAGCAGGACTTCAACCTCGATTTTGCCATGTTCGATTTCGATTTCCTGCACTGTATAGCCTAAGGCCTCGACCGTGGCGCGGATTTCGGCCTCTTCGGTGCCAATTTTGTCACCAACCGAGATATTGGCAAAGGCCAGAGCCGGGGCGCCAATCAGCAGGGTGACCAGGGTGAGGGTTTTCAGATTTTCCATGTTGCATCTCCAAATTGCGTTTCGGTGATGTTGAGGTGGGGAGGACTGGGAGTTGTAACGATTGGTTTTTGGTTGATTTTGTCGGTTATTGGACTGGAGTTTATGGAAGATGTGGCTGTAATCCAAACATAAGCGTACTCATCAGCTCCCCATACGGGAAGGCGCATCCGCACCTTCCAAAGACCATATGCAATAGAGACAGTTACGTATTCGAAGACCTAGGAAAGAGAAACTATACAGCCTTATGGAAGCCGACTGAGAACAACCTCGAGAGTTAACTTTGTTGGTCCAAAAATGGAACATTGCTGTCGCCCCTCACATTTAGCCCTTGGAGGGATTTGGACAATCTTCAGCTGTCCTGGAAGGTCGAGCGTCACTCGCACATCATTGGCAGTAACTTCGTGGCCTTCTGAATAAGCACTGAAATCCAAGCCGTTACTTTTTTCATCAATTTCATGTTCGGTAGTCGCCTTAAGAGTTTGTTGACTCTCTGTGTCTGTGTCTGTGTCTGTGTCTGTGTCTGTGTCTGTGTCTGTGTCTGTGTCTGTGTCTGTGTCTGTGTCTGTGTCTGTGTCTGTTTCGGCGAGGAATGCGGTGAGCGAACACTCGCGCACACGCGTCGGTAAGCCCGAACCAGTGCCGCTCATCAGTTCGTACAGAATGTCGCCCGTGCTAATGCTTAACACTAGTGGTGACCAGCCTCGCTCCTTTGACGCTTCCCATATATATGATGAGTTACCATATCTGTTCGACGCCTGACTTTGGACCAAATCAAGACGTTTAGCGGCTTTTTCAAAATCAGAAAGTCGACTTGGGCTTCTGAGGCAAATATCAGAAAATGCCGTCACAAATTCCGCTTGGCTTATGACGGCTGTCGGTGCTTGGATAAGAGGGTAGTCTTCGAAACCTGTAGCGCATGCGCCGAGAAGTGCGATCACTGAGATGGGCAAAAAATGCTTCATCGTAAAAGTACTCCACAATTATAATGGTCTTGATTTACCGCCAATATTTGTCAGCATGACTACACGTTATTGCGTTAAAGTGCAAAAGGCCCCGCTGTTGCCAGCGGGGCCTCCGTAATTCTCAAAAGCGTATAGCCGTGGTGGCTTACTCTTCTGGTTTGATCTCTTCGCCAGTTGTCTGGTCAACGATTTTCATCGACAGGCGAACCTTGCCGCGATCGTCAAAGCCCAACAGCTTCACTTTCACTTCCTGGCCTTCCTTCAGAACGTCCGAAGGGTGGTTCAGGCGGCGGTTTTCGATCTGAGAAACGTGCACCAGACCATCGCGCTTGCCGAAGAAGTTCACAAAGGCGCCGAAATCGACGATTTTCACAACTGTACCAGTGTAGATGACACCTTCTTCGGGCTCGGCCACGATCGAGTAGATCATGTCATAGGCCTTCTTGATCGAATCGGCGTTTGGCGATGCAATCTTGATGATGCCTTCGTCGTTGATGTCGACTTTGGCACCCGAAACTTCGACGATCTCGCGGATCACTTTACCGCCGGATCCGATGACTTCACGGATYTTGTCGGTGGGGATCTGCATGGTYTCGATRCGCGGAGCGTGRACCGAGAAGTCGCCTGCTTCGGTCAGCGCGTTTGCCATCTCACCCAGGATGTGGATCCGGCCAACCTTGGCCTGCTCCAGGGCTTTCTCCATGATCTCGGGCGTGATGCCTGCGATCTTGATGTCCATCTGCAGCGAGGTAATACCTTTTTCGGTACCGGCCACTTTGAAGTCCATGTCGCCGAGGTGGTCTTCGTCACCCAGGATGTCGGACAGGATCGCGTAAGATCCGTCTTCTTCCAGGATCAGACCCATGGCAACACCAGCTACGGCAGCTTTCAGAGGCACACCAGCGTCCATCATCGACAGCGAACCGCCACAGACGGAAGCCATCGAGCTTGAGCCGTTGGATTCGGTGATCTCGGAGACCACGCGGATGGTGTATGGGAAGTCGGTGGAGGCGGGCAGAACGGCCTGAAGGGCGCGCCATGCCAGTTTACCGTGACCAATTTCACGACGACCTGGGCCACTGACACGACCAACTTCACCAACCGAATAGGGCGGGAAGTTATAGTGCAGCATGAAGTTAGATTTGAAGTTGCCGTGCAGCGCGTCGATGAACTGCTCGTCGTCGCCGGTACCCAGAGTGGTGACAACCAAGCCTTGGGTCTCGCCACGGGTGAACAGAGCCGAACCGTGGGTCCGCGGCAGCAGGCCAGTTTCAGCCGCAATCGGGCGGATCTCGTCGGTTTTACGACCGTCAATACGGATGCCRGTTTTGACAACGTCRCCGCGCAGAATGCCAGCTTCSAGCTTCTTCATGGCCGAGCCAAGATTRGCATCGTCCAGTTGCTCTTCRCTCAGGGCAGCCTTGATGGTGTCRCGGGCAGCCGAAACAGCCGATGTACGCTCTTGCTTGTCGCTGATCGCAAAGGCGGCGCGCATTGCAGTGTCGCCAGCAGCCTTAACGGCGTCAGACAGGTCCGAGTAATCCGGAGCAGCAAAGTCAAATGGCTCTTTGGCGGTTTCTTCGGCCAGCGAGATGATCAGGTCCAGAACCGGCTGGATCTGCTCGTGGGCAAAGTTAACGGCGCCCAGCATTTCAGCTTCGGACAGCTCATATGCTTCGGACTCAACCATCATCACGGCGTCTTTGGTGCCGGCMACAACCAGRTCMAGACGCTGYTCRGGGTTCAGGCGCAGGTCCTGCATGTCGTCRACKGTTGGGKTYWKTWCMKMYKYGYYKTSYKYWWMRYCAWCKSSRYWKTTRSSGMYMSGGCCMWTGMMTSKMSCRCSKGARWTGGTCAGAGCCGCCGAAGCAGCGATCATTGCAACCATGTCAGGATCGTTGACCAGATCGTGAGACAGCACGGTGCACATCACCAGAACTTCGTTTTTGAAGCCGGGGACAAACAGCGGACGGATCGGACGGTCGATCAGACGGGCGGTCAGAGTTTCCTTCTCGGTGGGGCGAGCCTCACGCTTGAAGAAGCCACCTGGTACTTTACCGGCGGCATAGTATTTCTCTTGGTAATGCACGGTCAGGGGGAAGAAGTCCTGGCCGGGTTTTTGCTTGCGGGCAAAAGTCRCGTTGGCCATAACGCTGGTCTCGCCCAAAGTGGCGATGACCGAGCCGTCTGCCTGACGAGCAACTTTGCCGGTTTCCAGCGTCAGGGTCTCTTCGCCCCACTGGATAGATTTCTTTGTTACGTTAAACATCACGTTTCCTACGTAGGCTGCAGGGGCGTATCCCCTTTGGCCGGTAAAATGCGGGCTCCTTGCCCACGACCCTATCCTTCGTATCTGAGGCTCGGGTCTCGGCGCCCCATTCCAGATTGTCACGCGGTATATGTTTTTGGTGCAAAAAGAAAGGTTCAATGCAATATGGCGGCATGCAGGAGGGGATTTGCCGGTTTTGACGACAAAAACGGCGCCGTCTTTAACCATGGCGCAGTGATCAGAGGACTTCGACAATGAACCGCATCAGCCNACAATTTTTTGCGGTGGCGTTGCTTGCGTTGATCTTCGCCCAAACCGCGCCGCTGCAGGCCCTGTCTCTGAACCAATGGAGTATTTCCTGCAGTGTCGACAAAGGGGCGATCAAAAGGCGTGCCAATGTCTGGACCTTTCGTACCAGTACAAACCGGTGTTCAAATGGCAGCTGGAAACAACGTGCAGAGATCAAGTCAGAGAAGATTTCTCCAAACCGCAAGGGGGCTTATCTTTTCCAGACCACAATCTCGATGACCACCCGCAAGCGGGAAAAATTCGACATTTTTCAGATCCACGATGGCCGCAGTGGCTGTGCGCCGCCGCTAAAAGTCACGGTGTTGGCAAGCGGCCATATTGAACTGGTGAGTGAGATCAATAAGAACGCGGGCAGGCAGTGTATCAAGCGCAGATTGTTCTCCAGGATCTCACGCGGCAGGTTTCGGCGGGACGGAACCGAGCAGGAGCTGAAAGTCCTGGTCGATTTCGACGGGCGTGGCGGGTTTGATGTCACGGTCTGGATTGATGACGTGCGGCAAACCAGCGGGCGGTATGAGCGACCAGCCGGCAAGGGCGCGTATAAATCCAGGTATTTCTACTTTAAGCACGGGGTCTATTCGCCCAGGGTTTTTCCCTACAAAATGACCTCGCGCGGGATGAACGTCTCTAGGGTTCGGGTGATCCGGTGATGTTTCAGCTGCGGGCTGGCTGCAAAGGGCAACTATAGATCCGTTGCGGATATTTTTTGAGTCGGACAAGCGCCGAATATTGTAAAAATCCGATTTTCTGCTATGTTTCACCCTCTCATTTGGGGGCGTCGAGCAGAACAACTTTCATCTTTCAAGGGAGAATGGAATGTTACGTTTCTCAAATATAGCCATCGCATCAGGTTTTTTTGCCATCGCTTTATTGGCGGTGCCGGGGGCCGGTCGGGCACAGGATTTGCCGGACGGTGTTTCCATCGACGTGATCGCCGAATATCCGTCCATGACCCAGGGCGTTGAGACGATCCTGTTCCGTAAGATAACCCTGAAACCAGGGGCTTCGTGGTCGCTGACCGTGCCTGCACAGAGTCTGTGTGAGGGCACCAAGGGGGAGTTGGTCGTCGTTGATCACACAAGTGGCGATAGCTATACCTTTGCGGAAGGTGACCGCTGGTTTACCACGCCCGGTCACGAGGTGACACTGTCGAACCCCGGCTCGGTTGACCACGAACATCTGTTCTATACGCTAATGGTTGCCAAGTAACCGAAGCTGAAACACGCGTYTCCGCTGCAAATTGGTGCGACAGACGTGTAATCAGCAAGGGTTTATTCCCGTCGACGGCTGACGGTCTCTGCCGCTCATTAGATGCAAAAAAACGCCCGCTCAAACCTGAGCGGGCGTTTTTAGATCCAAAAGGATCGAATAGCTTAGCGGCGGATGCCGAGGCGCTTGATCAGGTCCTGGTAACGGGCCAGATCTTTCGACTTGGTGTAATCCAGCAGCTTGCGGCGCAGAGCAACCATCTTGAGCAGTCCACGACGACCGTGGTTGTCTTTTTTGTGGATCTTGAAGTGCTCGGTCAGGGTGGTGATCCGCGAGGTCAGAATAGCAACCTGGACTTCTGGCGAACCAGTGTCACCTTCCTTGATTGCAAATTCTTTCATCAAGCGGTTTTTTTCTTCAACTGTGATCGACATCGGGGTCTCCTATTAGGTTTGTGTGAATGGCGCAGGCCGGGATGTCGTCCAGCACAGGCCCATGGAGTAGTCACCACCACAAACAGCGCAAAAGCGCGAATCCATGGCGGATGCGCGGATATAGGCGGTTCTGGCGGCAATGGCAAAGGTATTCTGTGCGGCTGCGCGCGGCTGGGTTAGGCCTGCGGTAACACGAACAGGGCGCTGCTGGTCTGGTCCAGCAGAATAATGGCGGCGTTGGTTATTCCGGCTGAGGCATTGACCCGCAGGACCTCGGTGCCGTTGATGCGAATGACGCTGTGGTCGGGCGAGTCTGGGTCGGGTTGCACTTTAATGTCTGGGTCGGGCTGATCCTGCAGATCCCAGAGCAGAACCAACTGGTCCTCAGTTGGGTCGAAATCCATGATCTCGATGGCGTCGCCTTCGTTGATCCAGCTGCCAGCTATGACCTGATCGGCGCCAGCCCCCAGGGTCAGCACGTCGTTAGCGCCCGCCACCAGCGTGTCATCCCCGTCGCCACCGTTGACATAGTCGCGCTCATCCCCGTCATCGGCCCCCGAAACCAGATCATCGCCGACGCCGCCAAACAGAGTGTCCGATCCGCGGCCGCCGGACAGGGTGTCATTGCCGTAGTTGCCGTGCAGCGCGTCATNGCCGTTGCCGCCAAACAGGGTGTCGTCATCCTGGCCGCCATGTGCCGTGTCGTCCCCATCGCCGCCCTTGATCAGGTCAGCACCAAAGTGGCCAAACAGGGTGTCATTGCCGCGGCCGCCGAACATCTGGTCATCGCCAGCCTCGCCGTGCATCAGGTCTGATCCGTCGCCCCCGACGACAGTATCGGCGCCATCACCGCCATAGAGGTGGTCTCTGCCGCTGCCGCCATCCAGCAGGTCGCCGCCGCCGTAGCCGTTGATCTGGTCATCGCCGCCGCCGCCGGACAGGATGTCATTGCCGGGACCGCCAGAGATGACATCATTGCCCGCAGAGGGATCATTCCCGGGCAGAAGATCGGACAGCGGCTGTACCGACACTTCGGAAACAGTTTGGCCACCGCCTTCGGCCTCATTCTCGTCGTTGCTGCTGTTTTCGCTGTCGTCATCGCCGACGAACATTGCACCACCCATGGCCATCAGGCCAAGGAGACTTGCCAACCAGATCATTGTTTCACCCCACACCCATGGAGACTCATTAACACCGGATCAGTGTTGCATTTTGCTGATCACACGGCAAAACAAATCGGGAACATAGGTTAACGACACCCATGTCGGATCCGAATTATTCCCAGATCTGAGGCGCTTGGCTGTAGGCAATGTAGAGCGGGTGTTTGGGGTGCCCAGCCTTGCTGAGCCCCAATTGGTGCAGCACCTGTCCCCGGGCGCGCAGCAGCGTCTCAATACGGGGCCCTTGATTCCGATGCGCGCCATTGGTGCCCCAGGCGCAGACCACCTGATCGGCCCAGTCCAACCCGTCCAGGATCGCGGCGTCATTGTCTGGGCCGGCAGGGTCGGCCGCGGCGCGCATGTCACGCGGGTCGGTGGCGCGATAGGCAAAGATATTGGTGGCCCGGACGCCGCCAAACCCCAGCAACCTGGCGCGGCGCTCGCAACGCTCGATGGTGGGGTCGTTCTGCACCTCGGTGGCGGTCGAGGGGTTCAGCATCACAAACATCACCTTTGACCCGNCWGGGNTCCCAGATCCGGGTCAGRCTATAGCGATAGGYCTCGCARTCKGAATARACYGCGGTCGARGGCGCATCGCCTTTGGTRTGGGARCGRGTGATCATTGGGCAGGGATGCCACTGCAACBRGAGCAAGGCAAGTGWGGCGTTGCCCGRCGGTGCCGCCGGGCAAAMYWRTTTAGCGWACAAACACCCGRCTGGGGTGCAGTTCACCKGCYTTRTAGACKCCAACMGCAATSGCCTGACCGTCCAGCGAGGCCCAGGCCTCGTCGCCGTATTCCACGGTGGCGGCCAGCACCATGCCGGGGTTGCCGTTGCGCAGTTTGGCGGCACCTTCGGGCGTGCATTTCAGCTCGGGCAGATCTGCCAGACCAATTTCCAGCGGTAAAATGTGGGTGTCCAGCTCTGGCGTGCGGGCCAGTTCTTCGATCCGCTCAAGGGTCAGTCCATTTTCCACTTCAAACGGTCCCGACCAGGTCCGGCGCAAGTCGCGCACGTGGCCATGACAGCCGAGATATGCCCCCAGATCGCGGGCAATTGAGCGCACATAGCCACCCTTGCCGCAGGTCATCTCCAGCGTTACGTGGTCGGCGTCGGGGCGATCCACCAGCAGTAGTTCCTCGACCCAGAGTGGACGCGCGGCCAGTTCAACATCTTCGCCATCGCGGGCCAGTTTATAGGCGCGCTGACCGTCGATCTTCACCGCTGAAAACTTGGGCGGCACCTGCATGATATCGCCGAGGAACTGCGGCAGTGCAGCGATGATCTCATCGTCCGAGGGGCGCGCGTCGCTACTGGCGATCACTTCGCCCTCGGTGTCATCGGTATTGGTGGCMKSACCCARSSKCACGGTGAAGGTATAGGCCTTGAGCGCGTCGGTGATATAGGGAACCGTCTTAGTCGCTTCGCCCAGGGCGATGGCCAGCACGCCGGTTGCCTCGGGGTCGAGGGTGCCCGCATGGCCGGCTTTCTTGGCCTCAAGCGCCCAACGGACCTTGTTCACCACCGAGGTCGAGGTGATGCCGGCGGGTTTGTCCACCACCAGCCAACCAGATATATCGCGGCCTTTGCGTTTGCGTGCCATGTCGTTCCCCAAATTACAGTGAGGCGCGCCGCATAACCTAAGCCAAAGTGGGTGTCAATTTCCAGTTCCGCAGAATGGGTCAGTCTCAGGCCGTATTGCTTGCCCTCAAGATGCGCGGTATCCTCAACCTGCGTAGGGTGTGTGCTTGCACGCACCACTGACCAAAGTGGCTTTGGGCCGCTAATTATCCATCCCTGCAACCACACCCACCACTGGTCCCATCATGAACCCATTGTCGCTGCGCCCCACCGATGGGGCATGTAAGCGTGAGATGTTGCCGTCGAAATATAGCGCGCTGGGCAGCTGCAGATGGTTTCGGAACAGGCGGCCAAACTGGTGAAAGGTAACGGCGTTGCGTGAGATGGCAAAAACGACTCGTTTGCCGTCGGTGGAGGTGCCGACGCCGTTGCGGATGTAACGTGAGGTCGAATCGACCAGAAAGCGGGGATGCAGCTCGCCGTCGATCACCAGCATGGGGCCGGATTGGGTGGCGTCGGTGCAGTTTGTGCCCGAGTCGCGAAATGCGAGGCTCTCAAAGACATCGGCGCGGGTCTTGCGAATGCAGAACACGCCGTTTGGCAGCAGGCCAAAGTTGCCGGGGCCGGCGTTGGGGATCAGTCGCATCTGTTGTTGCTGATCTTCGATATACAGGCCCACGGGCGAACGGTCCGCGTGGTACATGCCGGCATTGGTGGCAAAAGTTAGTTTTTGACCATCGCGCGCCAGTGCTTTGTCAATGGCGGAAAACTGGCCATAGATTTTACCGGAGTCATCGCGCAGGAACAGCCGCAGCTGCTCGGTGGCGGCGTCCACCTCACAGACCGTGTAGCGGTTGCCGTCATAGGCGATGTCAGTGCAGTCCAGCGCCGCCAGTGGGGCGGCACTCAGCGCTGCCAGCAGGACCAGCAGCGCCCGGATCACTCTTGAGTGTCGCGGCGCACCGCGTCCTGATTGAGCAACCGATCGGTTTCATCCATCCGGTCAAAGGTCTCGTCCAGACGGAAGCGAAACTCGGGCGTGTGTTTCAGATCGGTTTTCTTGGACACCAACCGCTTTAGCTCGCCGATGTTCTTGGCGAGCAGTTTCAGCACGTCCTCTTTGCCCTTGCCGCCCAGCGGCAGCACATAGACAGTTGCAATACGGAGATCGGGAGAGGTTCGTACCTCGCCGACGGTGATAGAGAGACGGTTCAGCTCGGCATCATGCAGATCACCACGCGCCAACACTTCCGACAACGCGCGCCGGATGAGTTCGCCAACACGCAGCTGTCGCTGAGACGGAGCACCATCATTGAATTTGTTCTTGGCCATAGGTTGGATCTAAGCGCAAACCGAAGCTTTGCCAAGCGGTGCCAGAGCGGTTAGGAAAAAAGCAGCTTGTGTAAAAGGGGTGAGGCAGATGGTGGAGAAGCCAGGGATCGTGATTACCGGCGGGTCGGGGCGGATGGGGCAGATGCTGATCCGCACGGTGCTGGAGAGTGATAAAGCCAAGTTGGTTGGCGTGGTTGAACGCTCGGGGCACGGCTGGATCGGTCAGGATATCGGCGTGGCGATGGGCGGCGCTGCGGTTGGCGTTACGGTTGCCGATGACGCGCTAGAGGCGTTTGCATCGGCGCAGGCGGTGATCGATTTCACCGCCCCCGAGGCGACGCTGGAGTTTGCCGCACTGGCCGCGCAGGCGCGGGCGGTGCATGTGATTGGCACCACCGGCATGTCTGAGGAACAGATTGCCCGGCTTGAGCCTGCCGCGCGTCATGCGGTGATTGTGCGGGCTGGCAATATGTCTCTGGGGGTGAACCTACTGGTGCAGCTGACCAAAAAGGTCGCGGCGGCGCTGGATGAGGATTTCGATATCGAAGTGATTGAGGCGCATCATCATAACAAGGTGGACGCGCCATCGGGCACGGCGCTGATGCTGGGCGAGGCTGCAGCCGAGGGGCGGGGGGTGATCTTGTCTGAGGTCTCGGACCGGGGTCGTGATGGTATCACGGGTGCCCGCAAGCGCGGTGACATCGGGTTCACGGCGATTCGCGGTGGCGATATTGTTGGCGAACACGACGTGTTGTTTGCAGCGGCCGGTGAGCGCATTGTGCTGCGCCATATGGCGACTGACAGGGCGATCTTTGCCCGTGGGGCGCTGAAGGCGGCGCTGTGGGGGCAAGACAAGGCTCCGGGTCAGTATGACATGGTGGATGTGCTGGGCCTGTAATCAACAAAGAAAAAGCGGCCCTTGGGCCGCGGCCTCCGGCGGAGGTATTTGAAACAAGAAGAAGATGGGGCGTAGCGCTTCACGCTGCGCCCCATCTGGGTCTAGTTGCTGGTTTCCAGCCCTTCCGGGCGACCAACGACGGTGAAATGCAGGCCTTTGGGGGTGAGCAGTTCAGCCGCCAGTTGGTTCACATCCTTGAGGGTGACCGCGTTCACCTTGTCGTTGCGGGTGGCGATRTAGTCGATSGGCAGKCCCTGCACCTGCATCCCCACCATRATCGAGGCAATTGGMCCRTTGCCGTCGAACCGCAGCGGGTAGGCACCGGTCAGATAGGTTTTGGCGTCCTGCAGTTCTTTTTCGGTGACGCCGTCGGTCACCATATGCTGCCATTCGTCGCGGATCACCTGGACCGCTTCGGCCACCTTGTCATTGGCTGAGGCAACCGAGCCCATGTAGACCGCCGCCAGATCGCGCGGCACCAGATAGGAATAGACGCCGTAGGTCAGCCCTCGTTTTTCGCGCACCTCGTGCATCAGGCGGCTTTTGAAGGAGCCGCCGCCGAGGATCTGGTTCATCACATAGGCGGCAAAGAAGCGCGGGTCATCGCGGTCGATGCCGATCTGACCAAACAGCGCCACCGATTGCGGGGTGTCGAAATCAATCACGGTGATGCCGCCGGGGATGGTCACCTTGGCCGGGCCGGGGATCGTGGCACCGATCTCAGGCAGATCGCCAAGCAGAGTATCCAGCAATGCGCCCAGCTGGTCGGCGTCTATGTCGCCTACTGCGCCGACATAAAGCCGGTCCTTTGCAAATACCGCTGCGTGGGCGTCGATGATGTCCTGACGGCTGAGTGCGGTGACGCTGTCGATGGTGCCTTTGCCATCACTGCCATAGGGGTGGTCGCCGTACGCCATGGCGGCAAAGGCACGTCCGGCGATGTCATTGGGGTCTTTGGCATCTGAGCGCAGCCCCGACAACACTTGCCCTCGCACCCGGTCAACGGCCGCCTGATCAAAGCGGGGCAAGTGGATGGTGTCGCGCAGCAGGGCGATCGCCTGATCGCGGTTCTCGCTGAGGAACCGGGCCGAAATTGAGGTGGTGTCTTTGCTGGTGTCATAGGAAAACGACGCCGCCAGTGCTTCGAGGGCTTTGGCGTAGTCCTGCGCCATCAGATCGCCGGCGCCCTCCTCAAGCAGGCCGGACATCAGATAGATCGCACCACGTTTGCCGGGCGCATCCAGCGAAGTGCCGCCGCGAAAGCGCAGTTCCAGCGCGGTAAAGGGAATCGAGTGATCCTCGACCAGCCAGGCGGTGATGCCACCGGGCGAGGTGACCTGTTTGATTTTAACCTCTGCCAGCGCGGGCAGGGCCAGGATACAGGCGGCCAGTGCCGCTATGACCAGTTTGAAAGTCTTCATTGGGTGACCTCCTCATCTCGCATTAGCCAGCCGGTTACCGAGACCTCGGGCTGGAGCACTTGTTTGGCAACCGCGATGATCTGATCGGCGGTGACCGCCTGCAAAATATCGGGCCAGGCTTGTACGTCCGCAACCGTCAACCCCGAGGTCAGTGCCCGGCCATAGCGATTGGCGATGCCATCGACATTGTCGCGCGCGTAGATTTCCGAGGCGCGCAGTTGCAGTTTGATCCGGTCCAACTGCTCGGCGTCTACGCCTTCGGCCAAGAAGTTGGCAAAGGTTTGGTCCAGCGCGTCTTCGACGTCTTGCAGGGTGACGCCTTCGCTGGGCACGATCAGGAAGGAAAACGTGGTGTCGTCCAGTGACATGCCGGAATAAAACGCACCGGTATAAACCGCGATTTGTTGATCAAATTGCAGTGCATTGGCCAGATATGAAGTGGTGCCGCCGCCCAGTAAATCGGCCAGCAGAAACAGTGCGGCGGCTTGTTCCTGCGCGCCGCTGTCGCGTTCCGGCGCCAGATACGAGCGCTGCACATAGGGCTGCGCCACACGCGCGTCTTTGAAGGTCAGCCGCCGGGCTGCGGTTTGCGGCGGCTCCTCGGTGCGCAGCCGTTCGGGCAGGTCGGGGTTGGCGGGGATCACCCCGTAATATTGCTCGGCCAGTTGGTTGACCTCAGCCGGATCGACATCGCCCGAGACCACAAGGATGGCGTTGTTGGGGGCGTAATAGGTGCCGTAAAAGGACAGCGCGTCAGCCATGTCGAGGGTTTCCATCTCGTGACGCCAGCCGATGATTGGGACCCCATAGCGGTGATTGTGGTATTGCACCGCGTTTGACTGTTCGCGGAACAGGGCGCGGGGGTTGTTGTCGCTGCGTTGGTTGCGCTCTTCCAGGATCACTTGGCGTTCGGTTTCGATGTCGCGTTCTGTCAGGCGGATATTGACCATGCGGTCGCTTTCCATTCGCATCATCAGTTCCAACCGGTCCGAGGCAACCCGCTGATAAAAGGCGGTGTAATCATAGCTGGTAAAGGCGTTGTCCTGGCCGCCATTGGCCGCCACTGTTGCCGACAACTCGCCGGATTCCAGCGTATCGGTGGCTTTGAACAGCAGATGTTCCAGAAAATGCGCCACCCCGGATTGGCCCTTGGGTTCATCCGCCGAGCCAGCCCGGTACCAGACCATGTGCTGCACCACCGGGGCGCGGTGATCTTCGACCACCACCACCTGCATGCCATTGCCAAGGGTAAARCTGGTGACCAGCTCCTCACCCGCGATTGTGGTGGTCGCCCAACTGGCCGAGAGTATCGCACTCGCCCACGCAATCCGCCTGATCATGCGGTATCCTCCTTGTTTACACAGGACCGCCAGATCGCATTACTGCGCGCAATACACGCAGCCGAAGCCCAAAGACGGTACAACTGATAATTCAGGGTCTTAGTCACCGCGGTCAAGCTATGTAGTGACCGATCTGTCGAAAATGTGAGCGCTATTGTCCGGGAGGGGCCGACGGGGTGGCGATACCGGCGTTGCGATACAAATGGTTGATTTGAAATGGGTCGAGGGCCTGTTTCTTATAGGCCTCTTCATAGCGATCAACGTTGAACAGTTTGAACCGTGCGGTTCGGTGTTCACGCTTGCGAAAGGCGGCGTCCTCGGCCGCCAAGGACGCCCGTACATTGGGTTCGACCCCATAGCGGCTGGAGGCGGTGACCAGAGCGCCGTCACTGGTTGGAATAGCGCCATCGGCGTTCAGAGCAGCTGCATTGCCGCCAAGGGCGACAATCGCATCGGCCTGTGGGTTTGGGTCGGTCAGGTTGGCGCCACCCGGCGTGGGCGCGGGCAGGGCGGCATAGTTTTCAGGCGGTGTCAGCGGTCTGGCTGGCATCACCAGAAATTCGTCTGGCCCGGTGCTGGGTTGTTGCAATTCGCGCAGACCTTTTGAGCCGCAGCCCGCCAGGGCCACTGCTGTGGTCACAATTATTACACCCAGTGGGATCCGCATGGCCCCGTACTCCTGCCTGTTTGACGCGCTTTTACAGCATTTTAATACCAAGGTCACGCGGCCTTTTTGTCCCGGTTTTCAAAGAAGATTAAGCCAGCGGCACCGGCAAAGATAAAGATATCCGCCACGTTGAAAGATGTAGGATTGGTGAAGCCGCAACAGGACATATTGAGAAAATCCTGCACATAGCCAAAGACTAGCCGATCCAAGACATTGCCCAATGCTCCTCCGATCACTAGTCCGGCGGAAATCTGCATCCAGCGTTGCGGATGCCAACCACGAATCCAGATAGTGACGGCCACGCAAATCACAACGGCAAGACCAATCAGAATCCAACGCATTACATCCGAGCTGTTGGCAAACAGACCAAAATTAATTCCAGTGTTCTCACCATAGCGAAAGTTCAGCAAGGGCGGCAACACGTCGATGCTGTGGACCCGCCATAGCTGCATCCAGTGGATCACCAGATACTTGCTTGCCTGATCCAACAACAGGGACGCGAAAGCGGCCCAGATCATCCAACGTGTGCCCATGCCCTTGCTCAACCCTTTAGTGACGGAAATGACGCATGCCGGTGAACACCATCGCCAGTCCGGCCTCATCTGCGGCGGCGATYACCTCATTGTCGCGCATTGAACCACCGGGCTGAATGACGCAGGTGGCGCCAGCGGCGGCAGCTTCCAGCAGGCCATCGGCAAAGGGGAAAAACGCATCCGAGGCCACCGCAGAGCCTTTGGCCAGGCTTTCGTCCAGTTCCAGCACATTTGCCATACGCTGGGCTTTGACACCAGCGATGGTGGCGCTGTCCAGGCGATTCATCTGGCCGGCGCCTACGCCGACGGTCTGGCCGTCTTTGACATAGACAATGGCGTTGGATTTGACGTGTTTCGCCACTTTCCAGGCGAACAACAGGTCACGCATCTGCTCGTCTGTGGGGGCAACTTTGGTCACCACCTTCAAATCATCCATGGCGCGGTAACCAACGTCTTTGTCTTGTACCAGCATGCCGCCCGAGACCTGACGCATGGTCATGCCAGTGTCCAGTGGATTGGGCAGCCCGTCGGTGAGCAGCAGGCGCAGGTTCTTTTTGGCAGCAAAGATCTGTTTCGCCTCATCCGAGGCCCCGGGGGCAATCACCACTTCGGTGAAGATCTGCACAATCTCTTGCGCGGTGGCGGCGTCCAGCGGCATGTTCAGCGCCACGATACCGCCAAAGGCCGAGGTGCGGTCACAGTCGAACGCTTTTTGGTAGGCCTCGGTCAGGGTAGTGGCCTGAGCCACGCCGCAGGGATTGGCGTGTTTGATGATAGCCACTGCAGGGCCATCGGCGGCGTTGAATTCCGACACCAGCTCAAACGCGGCGTCGGTGTCGTTGATGTTGTTATAAGACAGCTCTTTGCCCTGCACTTGGGTCGCGGTGGCAACACCGGGGCGGGCCGATCCGTCCAGATAGAACGCTGCCTCCTGATGCGGGTTTTCGCCATAACGCAGGGTTTGCGCCAACTGACCTGCCACGGCGCGGCGACGTGGGGCCTTTAGCTCCAGCGCGCTGGCCATCCAGTTGCTGACGGCAGCGTCATAGGCGGCGGTGCGGGCATAGGCGTTCTGCGACAGCCATTGGCGGAATTTGTAGCTGGTCTGACCGTCGTTGGCGTCCAGTTCAGCCAGCAGGGCGTCATAGTCTTCGACGTCCACCACAACGTTGACAAAGCCGTGGTTTTTTGAGGCGGCGCGGATCATTGCCGGGCCGCCGATGTCGATGTTTTCAATGCAGGTGTTGTAGTCGGCACCCTTGGCGACGGTTTCCTCAAACGGATAGAGGTTCACCACCAGCAGGTCGATTTCAACAATGCCGTGTTCCTGCATCGCCGCGATATGGGTGTCATTGTCACGCAGGGCCAGCAGCCCGCCATGCACCATTGGGTGCAGGGTCTTGACGCGACCGTCCATCATTTCTGGAAAACCGGTGATGTCCGAGACATCTTTGACGTCCAGTCCAGCATCGCGCAGCGCCTTGGCGGTGCCGCCGGTTGACAGCAACTCGACGTTACGCGCAGCAAGCGCCTGGCCCAGCTCGATCAGGCCGGTCTTGTCGGATACAGAAAGCAACGCACGGCGTACGGGGTGAAGGTCGGTCATAACAGGGCAGTCCTTTGCAGGCTCAGTCAAAGATCTCGGGGTCATCCCGAGAAAGGTCGCGCACGGCAATCGCAGTCTCCTGCGCTTTACTGAGCGTCCACCGGATGCGGGTCGCATACTGCATTGCTCGCCCGGATAGAATGRTTTGTTTTGTCGCGCGGGGTTTCAGGCGGGTTTTTTCCAGATAAACACTGGGTTCCAGCTTGAGCGTGCAATTGCCGTCATGGCGGAACACCCAGATTTCACCACTTCTCAGCGCCATCGAGACCGCAGCCCCGCCCAGGTCAAGCGCCGCGTCCACTTCGGGGTGCAGGTGCAGCCGGATGTCAAAGCCGATACCGCCCAGCGATAAGGCGTCCATAGCTTTGTCGAATTTCCGTTTGGCCCCATCTTCCATCGCCAGCAGCATGTCCTCGCCGGACAGTGTTCGACCATCATACGACAGCTCCAGAGTGCGCGCGTGGGTCAGGCCAAAATGGCGCTCGTAGCCGTTGTGACCGCCCTGGAAGCGAAAGCCATTGGCAATCTCGCTGATCTCAACCGGCACCTGATCCGGTGTTTCGATCAGCGCCTCATGACTGGTGGCCTTGTGCGGCGGGCTCAGCCGGGCGCTGGAGTGACCCTCGATACAGAGGGTGGAATGAGACGGTGTTGCCCGCCCGGCGCGGCGCCATTCGACGCCAAAGGCCTCACCCGAGCCGCAGTTGACGATAAAGGGGCGCCGTCCCGAGGTCAGCTCGAAGGCCAGCGTCGAGGCATGGCCGTTGTTTGAGGCGGCGCCGAGTGGTGGTGCACTGGCATCGACAATAATCGAACTGCGCCCGGCTGACAGGCGCGCATAGCCCATTGCCAGGCCGTCGGCGTGGCGCTCAATCACATGGCTGGCCGCCAGGGCGTGATCCAGCCAGCCCTCCAGCCCACGGCCACCGCCATGAAACCGCGCCAGACCGCCATCGCTGTGGCGCAGGGTGCGCAGGGTTGGGGCAATGCGTTCGATGGCGGCTGTATGGGCCAGCGGTACCGTGCGCCCAGCCTCGTGCAGTGCCGCTGCCGCCCATGTCAGCAGGGTAAACACCTCGAGCAATTCTTCGGGGCTGCGGGTTGGCAATCCACCTTGATCGTCGATCTGCTGTTCGCATTCCAGCGCCAGCGCCTTGATCGCCGGATCCGCCAGCTCTTCGCGGCCCTCCAGCGCCAGCCCGGCATAAATCAGCCCAGTGAGTGCTTCGAACCGTGGCAATCCGGGCGAGGCGCCCTGCCAGCGGTGCGACAGAAACCAGGTCTGTTGTGACAGGGAGCGGTAAAACGCGTCGCTGGCGTCTTTGTCTTGTCCGCGCAGCAGAAACAGCGCGTGGTTGATCCAGCGGATTACCCGGCGGCCAGTCAGATCTGGCGACCAGCCGRSGCCRCGACCTTTGCCATGGGCCTTGATCCAGCCCCAMAGCCATTTYTGCGCTTTTTCSCGYGCMRSYAKRTCSCCRACCGARGCYARRTCATCAAGCCARGMGAASCCGTTRCGTTCTGCRTCAAAGGCRRCGTCKGGSGCKTCGACYTCCCACARKCCAGTKGTTGGYGATTCGACCARATASCCGGCAAACAGCARRTTKCCGGCCACCAGCTGWCGGCCMCGGGCAAARCTGCCAATGGTGCGKGGYTCGGGTTGCGAGACRAATCCSGTYGCKGCCTTCTGTCTGCGCGACAGGCGCGCATACAGGCGGTTCATCAAGCGGGTGCTCCGGCTCGCCAATCTATCGTGTCTGGACATACTCTCTGCCTCATACGCTCTGTTGGCGTTTCCGCCGGAGCATAGCGCGGGCTTTGTCGCAAGTCACCGTTGAATACGAAGAGCTTGAACCTCAGGCCGCTTTGCGCAGGCAGGCCATATAAAACCCATCCATGCCACCGCGATCTGACCAGTAATCCGGGCGCAGGCGCAGACCGCCCTCTTCGGTGATCCAGGTGGGATCAACACCGGGCAGGCCCAGTGCATCTCGGTCAGCGGACATGTCCGGGAACATATCCAGTGCCTCTTCAACCTGACACTCGCCCTCGTCCGGCAGCAGCGAGCAGGTGCAATACAGCAGGCGTCCACCGGGTTTCACCAGGGTCCAGGCGTGGGCCAACATGCGGGCTTGCAACTCGATCAGGGGTCCGAATTCACTGCCATCTTTGGCGTAGGGTAGGTCAGGGTGGCGACGGATGGTGCCAGTGGCCGAACAGGGCGCATCCAGCAGGACTGCATCGTATTGTCCCTGCTGCTCCAGCGCGTCGCCGACGATCAATGAGGCCACCAACCCAGTACGGGTCAGGTTTTCCTGCACCCGCGCCATGCGGCCTTTGGAGATATCTACAGCCGTGACCTTGGCTCCGGCAGCCGCCATTTGCAGGGTCTTGCCGCCGGGGGCTGCGCAAAGGTCCAGCACCGATTCGCCGGACTGTACGTTCAGCACCTGTGCGGGCAAGGCCGCCGCGGCGTCCTGAACCCACCATGTGCCGTCATCATATCCGGGTAGCGCGGAAACCTGTCCGGCTGAGGCAAGCCGGATCGATCCGGTTGGCAGGGTCTCGCCATTTAAATCGGTTAAATCAGTCAGATCGGCGCCGGGTTTGCTGCTGATGTCCAGCGGCGCGCCGTTGAAATGCGCCTTTTCAATCTCCAGCATTTCAGGATTGCCCCAGGCCTGTGCCAGCGGGCTGCGCAGCCATTTTGGCAGTCGTGGCACCCGCAGTTCCTCCCATCCCGCCGGACCCTCATCCGCCATCTTGCGCAGTACAGCGTTGACCAAGCCTTTGAGCTTGCCGTGGCGTCGGTTCTTGGAGACAATTTCGACCATGGAATTCACCACACCATGCGCGGCGGCGCCCTGACACAACTCAACCGTTCCCAGCCGCAGCGTGTTGTGAACGGTCAGAGGGGTGACCTTGCGCAGGTGTTTTTTCAGCAACCGGTCGGCGCGTTCCAGCCCACGCAGGGTTTGTGTCGCCAACCGCTGTGCCCGGGCGCGATCCTCGGGGGGGAGTTTGTCCAGCGTTCCGGACGCGAGAATCTCTGGCAGCAGACGCCCTTCGCCAAGCACCTGATCCAGCAAGTAGATTGCGCTGCGGCGCGCCTGAGTTGCCGATTGGGTGGCGGGTTTGGACATTGTGTGCTCCTAAAGCGGGCGGGGGCATGCGGGTTGTTCCCGCGGGACAGGGGCGTATATCATGGGTTCAGCATAAAGGAACCCGCGATGAGCGATCAAACACCATCTGAAACGCCCGATCTGCCACCCGCCGCCATCCGCGCTCTGGCCGAGGCGGAAGAGCGGCGCATAGTAGCTGAAAGCAAGACGCCGCCGCCCAAAGAACTGGGCGGGCGTGATGGGTTGGACCCGGTGCGTTATGGCGACTGGGAAAAGAAGGGCCTTGCCATCGATTTTTGATGGCAGCGTGCGAGGGGTCAGCCCCCGCACGCCCGGGATATTTTCAGCCAGATGAAGGAAATCCGCGTCGCGTGTTATTATTCACCGTAGGGCACCCAGATGTTTTTGAAGTTGATGATCTCGGTTGCCTAAAATTTTACTTTTTAAATTTCAATGTGTTAAATGAATTTCCTGCTCGCCGAAATGGGTCTTTGTGCAAAGCGTGTGCAAAATTTGTGCAAGATACACTTCCCCTCATCCCTCCTTGGCTTGCCTCTGCGCCCGCTTGAAGAAGTGTCGTGTTGCCTGTTCCCGAGCTTCCTTGTCGGTCATCACCAAGTTGCGGATCATCTCCGTCATGTCCTCGTCCATGAATTTACGGTTCACCCGTTCGAAGCGCAGGAAATCCTCTCGACTGAAGTTTGTGCCGAGACGGTCATTGAACGCATCGATAATCTCGGATAGCGATTTTTCTTCTTCCTCAGTATAGGCGTTGGCACCGAACTCGGTGATAGGTGACCTTCTCCTGATGAATGTCGGCGGTGGTGTGGGTTTGGTCAGACATTTTTTTCGTCTGCTTTCTGAAATTGAATGAAACGAAATAGTAGGGCGTCGGGGTCGACTTGGTGGTCAATCACCTTGTCTGCCAGAAAACTATAAGACTTGTCCACCAAACGCCGCGCCAATCGAACCTTGTTGGTTTTGGGGTCGATGCTCCAAAGCATCGCATCGAACATTGTGTGTAAATCACGTCGAAGCAGCAGACCGTTGTCAGGCCGATCCCAAACCGGATTGCCGTTATGTGGCATAACGTGCGCCGCTTCCAACGCCTCGCGGACGGAACATTTGGTCAACACACACTTTCGGCTGTAGAGTTCGAACAGAGCATCCCTAAACTTGCCTTGAACGGGTCGCACCTTTTGCCAGTTCAAGCGGCGCTCCGTGAGATCAGATATGATTTCGTTTTTTTGCTTCTTTATCTCATCAGCCCATGAGAACCGCGCTGGGCGGTGTTGCGATCTCAAGGCCATTCGCTTCACTAGGTGAGGGAAACTTGCCGCCAAACTTCTCTACGACGTCAACAAAGTCTACATAGTCGTCGTCCTCGATTAGACAGACACCCGTGCCCCGGCTTATCGATTTATAGTCAAGAAGTCGCGTTCCTGTGTAATGTCCGTTACCCGGATTCTTCTTGAACTTATCGAAATCAAACGGCGAGGGGACAAGAACGACATCTTTAAGTATAACGCGCAATACTTCGCCTGTTATGTCGGCACTTGCCGCAGTGGCTTTCGCGACGAGACCTTGCCCGCCGTTATCTTCATGCGTCCAAATCCAAAGCTCGTCACCGTGCTGGATTTCGGGGGCGAGCTGACTCGAGCCCTTAACTGCGAACGTCGGCCCCTTCGACTTAAAGGCGATCTCCCCGCTTTCCCACCGAGAGACCATGCGAGATTGCCCAAAAGCTCTAACACATTCCTTTATCGGATCGATCTTGATGAAATATTGGTTCATGCGCCCATCTCCTCTTGAATGTCGTCGAGGCTGCGGTCGAGGTTGCCGGATTTGGCGTGCCTCTCTCTGCAACGGGGTTCACCGTCCGCGCTGTCTGATACCGTCTCAGCCTCGTGCGCAGCTCCAGCGACGTCTTCGGCTATGTCACCAGCATTGTCCCGAGCGTTGTGCGCCTGGGGTAGTCCGTTCTATCTTGAGATCCCGCCACCGGCTTTCATCAATAGTCACCCTGTCGTTGACCCATAGTGCCGACTTCTCCCAGATAGCGCCTTCATACCACCATGCGGCGCTTGGAATGTTCGACGGCTCTGCTTCTTTTCCAACTCCGATGACTATATCTCGTCTCACCCGGAAATCGGCGGACAGCAGTAAGAGTTGGGCATTTGTAGTGTTTTCATCAAATTGAGGGTGGTCCAACCGAACACGAGAAAATGTACCTCGAGCTTCGATTTCACCTGTCTGCAATGTCTGTATCAGGGGCACAAAGAATTCGGTCTTGCGGGGAAACTCGTTGTCCATGCCCGGTTCCGCAGAATCGCTCTCCAAATTCTTACTTTCCAGTAGGCAATGGACTACGTACGACAGTGAAATACGATCCGGTTCCAAATCTCGTCTCCTAAAATCTGACACACACGGCGTCGCACCGTCGCGGCTAACAGGTCCGCCTAACCTTGGCACCATCGGAGTCGCTGTCACGCCCTGCCAGTGCGCGGCGGTGTTCGAGATTAATCCCGGTGTTGCGGGCGAGGTCCGTCCACGCATGCCGAAAGCTGTGACTCCCTGCTCGGTAACCGATGATTTTCAATTTAGTCAATACAGTCGAAAATCGCTGTCGGTACCGAGATGCAAGCCGCCCATCCCCAGCCGGTGTAATTTCGCTGAGTTCCCCGGAGTGTTGTGCCGCTTCCATGAATAGGTTCTCTCCACCCGTCTGACGACGGCGCTCAACAAAGGCACCGAAGCCCATTTTGACCAAGTCAGCATGGATTGGAATCGTGCGAAAAGTGTTCTTGTTCTTCACCTTCTGGTTTTCTCCCTCGTCGGTGATCCTAATGCAAAGCAGCTCTTCGGCAGTCGAAACGTCAGCAACAGTTATCTGGCAAAGTTCCTCAATGCGCAGACCGTGGTGTGCGCCAAAAAGAGGCCCCCAGAAGTCTATGGCGCTGCGGTCTCGCTTTAATGAGGTTCGGGCGACGATCCTTTTCACGTCGTCGCGGGTAAACACGTACACCTTAGTATCTTGCCCAGCACTTATCTTTTGACGGGGTTTCAAGGTTGTGACTTCTGCCCAAGGATTAAGTCCCTCGCGATCTCCACAGTGCACAGCGTACTTCATCAGCCGTTTTAAGTGGTCCAGATTGTGTTCACGCGTCGATGTAGACGCGCAGGGCAGCCCTTCCCGTTCAGCTATCCGCACAGATTCCCAGAAGGGTAGGGGGCGGACGTCGTGACGGGAACTGGTCGGTAGCTTCAGGAAGTCTGTGGCGAAATCGGAAAGCTGTTTTCGCGTCAGGTCTGCAATAGGTAAGTCGCCATGATATTCGATGAACCGGCGTACAGCGTACGCGACTTTTCCGCGTGTGGCGTCTTTGATCTTAGGAGTATCGACATAACCTTTGGCCTCGCAATACTTCTCCATGAGCCTGCGCAGGCCAGTGRCCTCATCTGAAGTCGGCTCAATGATTCCAGCGGCTGTCAGGGCGCTACGGTACGCCCCCGCCTTCTTCTTCAGCCGGTTGATACTGGACCGGTCGCGGTCCTCTTCGTCTTCTCGTTCTTCCGGGTCGTACTCTTCACCTAACATGTCTTTCACGTCGAACGTTGCGCCGAGTCCTACTTCCATAAATACTGCAGAGGCTTCGTAGATGTTCATTTCATGACCGGCGTGCCATACACTGCCCTCGCCACCCAATAGCGCCTTATGATCTGCTGGAAGCTTCGCTATCTGGATGTCCAAGTCATCGTCCAACCTGTCTCGCTCTGCCTCGCTCAGCTCGTCGAAGATTTTGATCCGCGAGGAAATGGAGTCCAGCTTCGCTGCTAGCTCATCCATTTTGGTGAGCATCGCTCGCGCAAGTTGCCCCGCCTTGTCCGGGTCCTTTGTACCCATGGTGCCGCGCTTGAATTCAGGGAGGTTGTAGGCCTCCCGCAGACGCTTGGGGATACGCTTATAGTAATGCCACGTATGCCCGATTTTCTTCGCACCTTCTATCTTCGTTCCCACGGGTAAATACTCCGTTTGTGCAAAGTCTGTGCAAGGAATCAAACTTCAGCAACTTATCAAAAGCGTTGTATTACAGTCTATTGACGGATTTCGAGAGGTTAGCGGTGTCATTCGCCGTAGGGCACCCAGATGTTTTTGATCTCGGTTGCGGCTTGCAGGAACCGTTTCGAGTGATCCTGAGACCAGTCCATCGCCTGACCATTGTTGACCCAGGTGCGTTTCAAGTTGCCTGCTGACGCGGCTTCGATGGTCGAGGACAGGTCGCTGGAGGAGAAGCTCCATACTGCGTCGACGTTCAGATGCAGGGCCAGCGGTTTGGCGATCTCTGTGTGGTTGCCGGTGAGGATGTTGACCACCCCGGCTGGCAGGTCAGAGGTATCGAGCACCTGGTAGAAATCGGTGGCCGCCAAGGGGAAGGGCTGCGAGGCTGCGAGGACCAGCCGGTTGCCCATGGCAATGGCGGGGGCCATCACCGAGACCAGACCCAGCAACGGAGCCTCGTCTGCGCAGAGCGCGCCAATCACTCCGACCGGTTCTTTCATCGCCAATGCGACGCCGCGAATTGGCACGCTGTGCACCTGGCCGTCGTATTTGTCGGCCCAGGCGGCGGCCGAGAACAGCCGCTGGATCGAGGTCTCGACCTCCGCCGTGCCGCCCTTTTTGCCGGTCATGGCGTCAATGCGCTGGGCAAACTCGGCGGTTCGTGCCGACAGGTTCTCACCGATGTAATACAGGATCTGGGCCCGCAGGTGGCCGGTGGTTTTACCCCAGGACTTGGCGCCCGCAGCGGCCTCAACCGCGTTGCGCACATCCTTGCGGCTGGCTTGACCGACATGGCCCAACAAAGCGCCGGACTTGCCGTGAATGGCTTGCGAATAGCCGCTGTCAGGGCGGGCTTGTTTGCCGCCGACATACATCTTTGCGGTGCGGTCCAGCGGATCTGCCGGGGCGCCGTCGCCTTTGAACGGCTCAATCAGCGCCAGTGGCTTGGTGTTGCCTTTGGGTTTGCTATAGGCGCTGAGGCCTTCCCAGCCGCCTTCACGGCCAAAGCCGCTTTCGCGCACACCGCCAAACCCGGCGGCGGCGTCGAACATATTGGTGCCGTTGATCCAGACCACGCCCGCCACCAGTTTGGGAGCAATATCCAGCGCCAGATTGATGTTCTCGCTCCACAGGGTTGCGGCCAACCCGTAGCGGCTGTTGTTGGCCATCTCCACCGCCTCAGCCGGGGTGCGGAAAGTGCTGGAAACCAGCACCGGACCAAAGACCTCTTCCTGCATCAAGGTGTCTGACGGGGTCAGCCCCTCGATCAGGGTGGGCGGGTAGAAACAGCCCGTTTCGGGCATCTTGATCTGTGGCTGATACATCTCGCCTGCGGTATTGGCGGCGACCATTTCGCTGATGGTGTTCAGCTGCACCGGGTCGACCAGAGCGCCGATGTCGATGCATTTGTCCAATGGGTTGCCGATGCGCAGCTTGTCCATCCGGGCGCGCAGTTTGGTGTGGAATTTCTCTGAGATACCCTCTTGTACCAGCAGCCGTGAGCCGGCGCAGCAGACCTGGCCCTGATTGAACCAGATCGCATCGACCAGCCCTTCGATGGCCGAGTCGAGGTCGGCGTCGTCAAACACGATATAGGGCGACTTGCCGCCCAGCTCGAGGGTCAGGCCCTTGCCGGACCCGGCAGTGGCTTCGCGGATGCGACGACCAACCGAGGTGGAGCCGGTGAAGGCAATCTTGTCGACCTGCGCCGCAACCAGCATCTCGCCCACAGCACCATCGCCAGTGATGATATTGACCACGCCTGCGGGCAGTCCGGCCTGCAAACATATATCGGCAAACAGCAGCGCGGTGAGCGAAGTGTATTCAGCGGGTTTTAGCACCACGGTATTGCCCATCGCCAGCGCCGGTGCGATTTTCCACGACAGCATCAGCAGCGGGAAGTTCCACGGGATGATCTGGCCGCAAACTCCCAGCGCCTGAGCGTCGGGCAGTTCAGTGTCCATCAATTGCGCCATACCAGCGTGGTAATAAAAATGCCGCTGCGCCAGTGGGATATCAATGTCGCGCGCCTCGCGGATCGGCTTGCCGTTATCCAGGCTTTCCAGCACCGCAAACAGGCGCGAGTGTTTTTGCAGCAATCGGGCCAGCGCATAGAGATACTTGGCCCGGCCCGGACCACCCAAAGCTTCCCATTTGGGCTGCGCCTTGCGGGCGGCGGATACGGCAGTATCGACGTCAGCTTGGCTGGCCTGCGTCAGCGTCGCCAGAACCTCGCCGGTGGCTGGGTTGCGGCTGTCGAACCCGTCAGCGGGGGGCGTGAAAGCGCCATCAATAAAATGTCCAAAACGGTCGCCTTGATCCACCAGCCAGGCGAGGGCCTCGGCAGCGCTTTCGGGGGCAGGGCCATAGTCCATGGTTTCAAAAATCTCTTTGACGGTCATTGTCTCAACCTTTTGTCTTGTATCCGTTTTCTTGACAGAAAACGGTCCGGAATTTTCGAAAATTCCGGTTAGAGCCGAACCGGCGTTATGCCATTGCGTGGCGGTAGCCGGCCGAATAGGCGCCGGTGACATGGTGTTCCAATTGGCGCTCGATATCACCCAGCAGAGAGCTGGCGCCAAAGCGGAACAGGTCGGGCATCAGCCAACGGGTGCCCAGCTCCTCTTTGATCAGCGCCAGATAGACCAGAGAATCCTTGGCCTTGGAAATGCCGCCGGCCGGTTTGTAACCGATGCGATAGCCAGTGCGTTCGTAATAATCGCGGATGGCGCGGATCATCACCAGTGACACCGGCAGGGTGGCATTGACGCTTTCCTTGCCGGTTGAGGTCTTGATGAAATCAGCGCCAGCCATCATGCAAATCAGCGAGGCCCGGGCGACGTTGCGCAGGGTACCCAGCTCGCCAGTGGCCAGGATTGCCTTGACGTGGGCATCACCGCAGGCTTGGCGAAAGGCGCGCATTTCGTCATACAGTGCCTGCCAGTTTTGGGTCAGCACGTGGCGGCGGGAAATCACGATGTCGATCTCTTTGGCACCAGCTTTGACSCTTTCCTCGATTTCGGCCAGCCGCAGGTGAAACGGCGACAACCCGGCTGGGAAGCCAGTGGAGACGGCAGCGACGGGAATGCCGGACCCCTGCAGGGCCTGAACCGCGGGCGCGATCATGTCATGATAAACGCAGACAGCCCCAGTTGTGATGCCGTCGACCCCAAGTGCGTCGAGCAATTCCGCCCGCACCGGCTGGCGCGCCTTGGCGCAGAGACGGCGGACCCGGCCAGCCGTGTCGTCACCGGACAGGGTGGTCAGGTCGATCAGGGTGATTGCCTTGAGCAACCAGGCGGCCTGATAGTCCTTTTTGACGCTGCGCCGCCCGGGCAAGCTGGCGGCCCGGCGCTCAATGGCCGAGGTATTGGCCTGCACGCTTGCCACCCAATCCAGATCCAGCGCCATGCCGGGATTGCGTGGTTCCGTCAACTGCGGCAGCAGTGCGGCTTTTTCAATAGTCTGGCGTTCCATTCGGAAGATCCTCGAAGGTGTCACYGGCAAATTCGCATGAGGCGRGCAGGTTGGCAAGCTAGGGAGCGACCTGCCGCTGGGTGACTTTGACGAAACAGACAAAAGTGGGATTCTTTTTGCGAGTAAGTCGCAATTGCATTGACTTAGTTGAGAATGGTTCTCATATTCAGCCGGAATGATGTCTAAGAAGGACTCCGCCGATGTGGTTTCGCCAAATTGCCCTGATGGGGCTGATGATTGTGATGTCTCTGCCTTTTCTGGCGGGGCGGGCTGGAGCCGAGGCACCACTAAAAGTGGTGGCCACGACGGGTATGATTGCAGATGCTGCACGGCAGATTGGTGGCGATCTGGTGACGGTGCGCGGGCTGATGGGGCCAGGGGTTGATCCCCATGCTTACCGGCAGACCCGATCCGATATCGTGGCGATGACCCGCGCCGACCTGGTGCTGTGGCACGGGTTGTACCTTGAGGCACAGATGGGGGAGTTCTTTCACGATCTGGCGCGCAAACGTCATGTGGTGGCGGTGGCCGAGGGGTTGCCCAAGGATCTGCTGCGCAGCCATGATACCTATGCCGACAAATATGACCCACACGTCTGGATGACTCCGGTGTTGTGGAAGCTGGTGGTGGTCGAAGTGCAAAAGGCGTTGACCGAGGCCCGCCCTGAGGCTGCTGATTTTTTCGAAGCCAATGCGCAGACCCATTTGGCTGATCTGGATCAACTGATCGCTTATGGCGAAGTGGTGCTGGCGACGGTGCCAAAGAACAATAAGGTGCTGGTCACCGCGCATGATGCCTTTGGCTATTTTGGACAGACTTATGGGTTTGAGGTGCTGGGCATTCAGGGTATCTCGACTCAGTCCGAGGCCGGGCTGAACCGGATCGGAGAGCTGGTGAACCTACTGGTCGAGCGCCAGATCACCGCAGTGTTTGTCGAAAGCTCGGTCTCGGACCGCTCGATGCGGGCGCTGATCGAAGGCGCTGCGGCGCAGGGCCACGAGGTCCGGGTCGGCGGCGAGCTGTTCTCGGATGCRATGGGGGCGGATGGMTCWTATGAGGGSACYTATATCGGSATGCTGGAYCACAATATTTCAACCATTGCMGGGGCGCTGGGCGCMSARGTGCCYGATCGCGGYATGGYWGGCAAAYTGKCAGGGGGKGTCTGARSATGTTGGATCTGGCAAGYMSTGATGGRCARGTGAAACAGGATCAGSGGTTGCAGGACAGCCCCCTGGCGATCCGYGGGYTKACCGTKTCTTATGGTCAGAARCCKGCYGTGTTCTCGGTTGATATGACCGTTGAGGCSGGCAAGATGACRGCSATYATYGGCCCCAAYGGCGCKGGSAAATCYACCATGCTGAAGGCGGCGCTGGGCATTGTGTCGCCGGTCTCTGGACAGGTGCAGGTGTTTGGCAAATCCCTGGAGGCGCAACGTGCCCGCATTGCTTATGTGCCGCAGCGGGCCAGTGTCGATTGGGACTTCCCGACACGGGTGATTGACGTGGTGCTGATGGGGCTCTATCGCGAGCTGGGCCTGCTGGGGCGGCTGCGGGCCAGCCACCGCGCCACCGCGATCGAGTGTCTGGAGCGGGTTGGCATGGCTGACTTTGCCAGCCGTCAGATCGGCCAACTATCCGGCGGTCAGCAACAACGTGTCTTCCTGRCWMKCGYMSYKGCSSMRRRKKCRGWYMTKYATKKKSKKGATGRWMMTKWTRSCGRGSYGNGATGCKRYRWYTGAAARRKMGATTATCACCGTGCTCAAATCGCTGCGCGCGGCGGGCAAGACGGTGGTGGTGGTGCATCACGATCTGGCCACCGTGTCCGAGTATTTTGACAATGTGTTCCTAATCAACACCCGCAAGGTGGCCGAAGGCACGGTGGCTGAGGCCTTTACCGCTGAAACCCTGCAGGCAACTTATGGCGGTCGGCTGGCCACCGCCCAGGTCGACCAGCTGGCATTGGCGCAGGGATGATCATGATCATGGATGCTCTGCTGCTGCAGCTTGGCTATAACGCCACGCTGGTGGCCATTGGTGCGACCTTGCTGGGGGTCTCYGCCGGGGTCACCGGCACCTTTTTGTTCCTGCGCAAACGCGCACTGGTCAGCGATGCAATCTCGCATGCAACCCTGCCTGGAGTCTGTCTGGCGTTTATCCTGATGGCCAGTTTTGGCGGTGATGGTCGCAATCTGGTTGGGCTGTTGCTGGGCTCGGCGCTGTCGGCCAGCGCCGGGTTGTGGTGCCTGAACTGGCTGACCCGCAACACTCGGCTGGCCGAAGATGCGGCCATTGGCTCGGTGCTGTCGGTGTTCTTTGGCTTTGGCATTGTGCTGCTGACGGTGATCCAGACCATGGGKGTGGGCCGWCAGGCCGGGCTSGAAGGCTTCYTGTTGGGATCAACCGCYGGSATGCTCTGGGCCGATGCCATGGTGATTGCGGTTGGCGGTGCGGTGACGCTGCTGCTGATTCTGCTGAKCCRKSGNYYYAWGACNAMTGGTGGCTTTTGACCCAGAATATGCTGCCGCCCGTGGCCTGCCGGTCAGCAAGATCGACATGGCGATGATGGGGCTGGTGATGGCGGTCACCGTTGTGGGGCTGAAAATCGTCGGGCTGATCCTGATTGTGGCCCTGCTGATTATCCCCGCTGTGACCGCGCGGTTCTGGTCCGAACGCTCGGAGCATGTGGTGCTGCTGGCGGGGCTGTTCGGCGGGGTGTCGGCCTATGTTGGTGCGGCGCTGTCGGCCTCGGCCCCCAACCTGCCCACCGGGCCAATCATTGTGCTGATGAGCTTTGCGCTGTTTATGATCTCGCTGCTGTTTGCCCCCAACCGAGGCGTGCTGGCGGTGATCCTGCGGCATCTGCGGTTTCAGCGTCGGGTACATCTGCGGCAGGGCTTGCTGGCGCTGGCCCAGGGCCAACCGATCTATGAAAACTTGACTCTGCGCCTGCTGCGTCGGGGGGGGCTGGTGCGCGCGGATGGTGTTGCCACCACCAAGGGCAAGGCCCGCGCCGCCAAGGCATTGCGCGACGAACATCGCTGGGCGGTGGTGCGCAGCGATCAGACACATGAGGCCGCAGCAGCGCTGTATGACGGATTACGGCAGATCGAATCTGTGCTGACCCGCGATCAGATCGTCGAAATTGACCGCCGCATTGGCGCTCCACAGGAGATATTGGCATGAGCGGTGAAGAATTTGTGCCCCTGTCGCTGACGCCGCTGTTGATTGGGATCTTTGCTGCCGTCGCCTGTGCGCTGCCGGGGAATTTCCTGCTGCTGCGCAAGCAGGCGCTGATCGGTGATGCCATCAGCCATGTGGTTTTGCCGGGCATTGTGGTGGCTTTCCTGCTGACCGGCGCCATTACCGCCGGACCAATGATGCTGGGCGCGGCGGGCGCGGCGGTGGTTGCGGTTATTTTGATCGAAGCGATTCGCCGACTGGGCCGGATTGAGCCCGGCGCGGCAATGGGGGTGGTGTTCACCACCATGTTTGCCGGCGGGGTGCTGCTGCTGGAACAAACCGATACCTCGGCGGTGCATCTGGATGTGGAACACGCGCTGTACGGCAATCTGGAGAGCCTGATCTGGCTGGATGCCGTGGGCTGGTCGTCGCTGCTGGATATTGACGCATTGGCGCATCTGCCGGTGGAGCTGCTGCGCATGGCGCTGACGCTGCTGGCGGTCACCCTGTTCATCGCGCTGTTCTGGCGGGTGCTGAAAATCTCGACCTTTGACGAGGGCTTTGCCCGCACCCTGGGCATCCGCACCAATCTGCTGGGGTTGGCGCTGGTGATCACCGCAGCGGTGGCGGCGGTGGCGGCCTTTGATGCGGTGGGCTCGATCATTGTCATTGCCATGTTCATCTGCCCACCCGCTGCGGCGCGGATGATGACCAACCATCTGGAGGGACAGGTGGGCTGGAGTGTGGGCTTTGCGGTGATCTCGGCAACCCTGGGATATGTGCTGGCGGGCTATGGACCGCTGTGGCTGGGTGGTCAGGATGCGGTCAGCGCGGCGGGAATGATTGCCACCGTGTCGGGGCTGATGCTGGCAGTTGCCGCCCGGTTTGGCCCCTGCCGCAGCCGCAGCGGCGCACCGGTCGGGGTGTAGCATACTGGGTAACCGGGGGGCTGTGCTGCGGGTTTTGAGCTGGCAGAATCGCCGGATTATGCTAAATTTAGCGGTATGAGCACCCCCGACCCCCAAATCCGCGACACCTCGCGCCCAGTTATCCGCCAGTTGGATGATATGGCGATCAACCGGATCGCGGCGGGAGAGGTGGTGGAACGGCCAGCCTCGGCGGTCAAGGAGCTGGTTGAAAACGCCATTGATGCGGGCGCCACCCGCATTTCCATCGACATTGCCGATGGCGGCAAAACACTGATCCGGGTGACTGATGATGGTTATGGCATGTCCCCCGAGGATCTGCCGCTGGCGTTGTCGCGTCATGCCACCTCAAAAATTGACGGCTCGGATCTGCTGAACATTCACACCTTTGGTTTTCGCGGCGAGGCGCTGCCCAGTCTGGGCGCGGTGGGCCGGTTGAGCATCACCAGCCGTGCCAAGGGGTACGAGGCGGCGACGATCCGGGTGGCGGGTGGTCAAGTGGAGCCAGTGCGCCCGGCGGCGCGGCGCTCCGGCACCGTGGTGGAGCTGGCTGACCTGTTTTACGCCACCCCAGCGCGGTTGAAATTCATGCGCACCGACCGGGCTGAATCGCAGGCGATCTCGGATGTGGTGAAACGGCTGGCGATGGCAGAGCCGTCGATTGGCTTCACCCTGCGCGATGTCTCGGGCGGCGGCCAGGGGCGGGTCACCTTTCGCGCCGATCCGCTGAGCGGTGATCTGTTTGATGCGCTGCACGGGCGGCTGGCCTCGGTGCTGGGACGTGACTTTGCCGAAAACGCGCTGAAGATCGACGCCAGTCGCGACGGCATCCGGCTGTACGGCTATGCGGCGTTGCCAACCTATTCACGCGGCGCCGCGGTGGCGCAGTACCTGTTTGTCAACACCCGCCCGGTGAAGGACAAGATGCTGCAGGGGGCCCTGCGCGGCGCCTATTTTGATTTCCTCAGCCGCGACCGCCATCCGGTGGCGGCCTTGTTCCTGGATTGCGACCCCGAGATGGTTGACGTCAATGTGCACCCGGCCAAATCCGAGGTGCGGTTTCGGGATCCGGGCCTTGCCCGCGGTTTGATCGTCACCGCCCTGCGCCACGCGCTGGCCGAGGCGGGACACCGGGCCTCCTCGACCGTCGGTGGCGCCACCCTGGGCGCGATGCGGCCGGAACAGCCCACCGCCAGCGGCGCACCACGGGTTTATCAGATGGAACGTCCGTCGATGGGCGCGCGCGGCGCATCTTATGCCGGTCAGCGCCCGGCTGACCCTGCGTCCAGCATGGGTTTTGCAGAGCTTGCAGACAGTTATAGCGGTCAGCTGATCGATGCCCCGGGGCCGGGGTCACATGCGGGTGAGGATACTGTGCCCGGGGCCGAGCATCTGCCGCTGGGTGCGGCACGCGGGCAGGTGCATGAAAACTATATCATCGCCCAGACCCTCGACGGTATGGTGATTGTGGATCAACACGCGGCGCATGAGCGGCTGGTCTATGAAAAGTTAAAGCGCCAGATGGCGGAAAACGGCGTGGCGGCGCAGGCACTGCTGATCCCCGAGATTGTCGAGCTGAGCGAGAACGACTGCGCCAGGTTGCTGGAGGTGGCCGACGAGTTGGCAAGATTTGGTCTGGGCATCGAGCCCTTTGGCGGCAGTGCCGTGGCGGTGCGCGAAACCCCGGCGATTCTGGGCGAGGTCAACGCCGAGGCGATGATCAAGGATATTCTGGACGAGCTGGACGACCAGGGCAGCAGCCAATTGGTGCAGGCCAAGGTCGAGGCCATCCTGAGCCGGGTCGCCTGTCATGGCTCGATCCGCTCGGGTCGACGGATGCGCGGCGAAGAGATGAACGCCCTGCTGCGCGAAATGGAGGCAACGCCACATTCCGGCCAGTGCAACCATGGCCGCCCCACCTATGTTGAATTGAAATTGGCCGATATTGAACGGCTGTTTGGGCGCACCTAAGCGTCAAAGCACAAAACAGGGAGCCTCCCCGTGCAGATAGATCCTACCCTGTGGCCACTGGCCGCACTGGCCTTTGCTGCGGCAGCCGTTTTGTTTGCGGTGCTCTGGGTGTCGTCCCGCAAGTTGACCACTGTGGTTGAGGCCCTGCGGCACGAGAATATCGAGTTGCGCCAGACCTGTGCCTCAATGCAGGTGGACGTGGCGCGGGTGCCCGAGCTGACTGGCGAACTTGTTGCTCTGCGTCATCTAAAGGATGGCGAACTGGCGGCGCGGCATCAGGCCGAGGCCGAGGTGCGGGCGCTGAAGGGGGAGCATGAGGCGCGGCTGGAAGAGCTGCGGCAGATGAACCAACAGCTTGGCCACAAATTCGAATCCTTGGCCTCCGGCGTGCTGAAGCAGAATTCCGAGAGTTTTCTGTCTTTGGTCAGTGAACGGTTCAAGACCCACTCGCAGACCGCAGATGCCGATCTGGCCAAGCGCCATGCGGCGATTGAGGGGCTGGTCAAGCCGCTGGATGAGAAACTGGGTCAGTTTGGCGACCGTATCAAAGAGATCGAGCAGGCCCGCACCGAGGCTTATGGTGCCATCCGCGAGCAGGTGAAGGCCCTGACCGAGGGGCAGGCGGCGCTGGGCGGCGAGACCCGCAAGCTGGTGCAGGCGCTGCGCGCCCCCAAGACGCGCGGCCGCTGGGGCGAGATGCAGCTGCGGCAGGTGTTCGATCTGGCGGGTATGTCCGAGCATGTGGATTATGATCTGGAGAAATCGCTGGCCACCGATGATGGGTTGCGCCGTCCCGATGCGATTGTGCGCATTCCCGGTGGCAAAAGCATCGTAGTGGATGCCAAAACGCCGCTGGATGGCTATCTGGATGCGCTGGAGGCAGAGACCCCGGAGCTGCAACAGGAGTGTCTGCAGCGTCATGCGCGGCATGTGCGCACCCATGTGAAACAGCTGGCTTCCAAGGCCTACCAGAGCGCGCTGGGTGAGACCCCGGATTTTGTGGTGATGTTCATCCCCGGCGAGACCTTTGTGTCGGCGGCGGCCGAGGTGGACACCGGGCTGATTGAATATGCGTTTGAAAACAAGATTTTGATCGCGACGCCCACAACCCTGATGGCGTTGGTGAAATCCATTGCCTATGGCTGGCAGCAGGAAAAGATGGCCAAAAATGCACTGGAAGTGCAGGAAACCGCCAAGGAATTATACAAACGGTTGGTGACATTCTCCAGCAATCTGGCCTCGGTCGGGCGGGCGCTGTCCTCGTCGGTCAGCAGTTACAACAAGGCGGTGGGCTCGCTAGAGGCGCGGGTGCTGCCCTCGGCGCGTAAGTTTGAGTCCATGGGAGTGGTTGCCCCCGGATCAGAACTGGCAAGCCCGGCACAGGTGGAAAGCGATGCTCGGCAGGTGACGGACCTGCTGTCGGAAGAATAGTTTGGCGTGGCGCGGCGGAATTAAGGCCGAGCCACGTAAAACCTTTTCTAAGTCACGCAAAACCATCAAGTCACCGAGGCCATTTGATAAATGAGCATACTAATACCGGACAATGCACTGCTGAAGCAGGCGGAAGTGGAAGCGGAACAAACCGTCTCGATGCTGCGGATTGCGGTCGCGCTGGGCTTGATGGCCATGTTTTTTCTGACCGTGAAGGGCAGTGAATTCTCGCCCGAAAACTACCTGCGCCGACAGTGGCTATTTGCGGTTGCAACCATGCTCTCCTATTTACTGGTCGGGGTCGGTGGTGTGTGGATGGCACGTACCGGGCGGATTCGCAGTTGGATGGTCTGGCCGTTGGTGACGGTGGATTGCCTGTTCATGCTGGTCAATACTTGGGTTGGGCTGGAAAACACCGGCTTACCGGGAGAGTTAACGTTTATCCTGCCACCAACCTGGCTGRKKSSKKKWATYMWRSYSWYKAYRKKSKTSYGSYKSRRTYYGTYYWKSSWKRSYYAWTRWSWKSMWRTSWTTSMKKTGGGCCTGGCGGGGCTGTCGCTGTGGCAGCCAGAGGAGGTGACACCCTTTATTGCAGAGCGCGCGCAAACGCTGTTGTCCGGTCGGCCCAATATCATTCGCATAACCATGRTTAGCCTGGGCGGGATCGTACTGGTGGTGGCCGCTTGGCGGACGCGGCGCCTGGTGTATCGCTCAATCATTGAGGCGCAGCAGAAGGCCAATCTGACCCGCTATCTGCCGTCCCAATTGACAGCCCGGCTGGCGGACAGTGGGTTGGACGAGTTGCGCCGGGGCAATCGCCAGAATATGGCGGTGCTGTTTATTGATATTCGAGGCTTTACCCGTTGGTCTCAGGGCCGCGATCCGCAGCAGGTTGGCGATTTCATCACCACTTTCCGGACCCGGGTGCAGGGCTCTACGGATGCCTKYGGCGGSMTGATCGAYAAATTYATGGGCGATGCKGCCATGGTGYTGTTTGAGGGMGAWGAKGCGGCCWSSCGGGCGGTRRATTGTGCCTCRGGKYTGGCGSMGARCATSGMYGAGTGGTCTGSSAKCCGGYWGGCWRSYGGKGARGATGCSGTKWYRGTGGGKATTGGSYTGCATTGGGGMGAGGTYTTCKCRGGYGTGGTCGGKGATCCGCAGCGGCTGGAATATACSGTGTTTGGCGATACGGTGAATATYGCCGCCCGGTTGGAGCAATTGACCAAGCAGGAGAGGCAAACCATCATAGCCTCAGCGGCAGTGTTGCAGGCCGCTTCGGTGGCGCCCGCGGGTCAGGGTTGGACTGTGCTGCCAGCCGCCGAGCTACGCGGGCGCAGCGGCGGTATCGAAATCTTCGGGCGTCGCCAGGCGGTCGTTTGAGCTGATTTGTTCCAGATCAAGGTCTCATCCAGTTGCTGCCCTATCTATTACACCAAGGTGATCAGATAGACGGAGGTGAGCCATGCTGGAAATTTCAACCCGAAAAATTGCCCAGGTGGCGATGATGGCGCGCGAGTTACACCGGGCCGAAGGCGAGCTGCGTGCCTTTATCGACCGGCTGAACGAAGATGAGCAGGCCGAGTTGGTGGCGGTCATGTGGATTGGCCGCGAGAGCTTTTTTGCCGAGGATCTGGCGGAGGCGGTACTGACTGCCAGACGCGAGGCCACGACCCCCTGCGCCGACTATCTGCTGGGCACGCCACATCTGTCGGATCATTTGGAGAATGGTTTGGATGCTCTGGGTATTTCAGTGCAAGCCGTGGAAGATGATCTGATGTAGTCATCGCCGTCTTGGAAATGCTCTGGGAGAGCATTTCAGGTGAGGACGGGCGGAGCCCAAGCGTTGCAACACGGTTCGCTTGTGTTACCGAGGGGCCAGCCCTCAATCTCCCCGGGACATTTTTGGCCAGATGACCACGGGGAAGGCTGTGTTCGGGGCCCGCGTTTGGCAGGCCCCTGTATGGCGTCAGGCCAATTGGTCGGTCAGTTGCAGGTGCTGAGCCAGCTTGCCAATTTCTGCCATCCAGGCATCCACCAGTTTGGCGTCACTTGGGGCAGCATGCACACCGGCGGTGATTTGGCCGTTCATTGCAGCCTCGACTGCCAGCGAGACCGGGATCGACACCAACCGGGCCATGGCAGTGCCATTTTCGTCGCCCCAGGCATCCATGACATAAGATTTGTGCCAGACCTTGGCGCCGTCTTTTTCAGCCTTCAAGTCAACGCAGAGCACCACCCGGTCGGGCTCGCCCTTGTCATAGGAGTGATCCTGCCAGAACTGGTCCGACATCTCTTTCAGGCGTGCATCGCCTTTGGGCCCGGACAGCGTTTCGACCTCCTTGAACACGCCGTCCCAGGCCTGAGCCCAGCCGTTGAGGCGCAGGGTGCCGCGGACAAATTCCTTCACTGACCAGTCTTTGCCAAACTCGTATTGTTGCATGAACGGCAGCGAGTCGCGGTTGGGGTAGACCTCGAAGCTTTCCGGGGTGGGCAGCGGCGCAGTGTAGCTGGAGATTGCATCCCAGGGGCGGGCGACGTCCAGCGGCGCGTGGTCGCGGATTGAGCGCGACGGTGAGCGCAGCGCCTTGAGCACGCCCAGAGGCGACCAGCTGAATTTGTAGCGGAAGTCATTGGCGATCTTGGGCACGCCACCGCAATAAGAGATAAAGCTGATTTCATTGCTGGCGTCATAAGCAGCCGAGGCTTTGTAGTCTGCCACCAGTGCATGCGCCATCAGGTGGTCGATGCCTGGGTCCAGGCCAACCTCGTTGATCAGCGCAACGCCAGCGGCGCGGGCCTTGTCCTCCAGCGCGCGCATTTCTGGCGCGATGTAGGAGGACGAGACAAAATGTGCGCCCTTGGAGATGGCCAATCCTGCCAGCTGCACGTGCCAGTCTCCGGGCAGCATCGAGACGATGACGTCCTTGGCGGTGACCCGCGCGCTCAGGCTGTCGATATCGAAGGCCTGGATGTTCTTGGTCAGATCGCCGACGGCCTCTTGTGCCTTGTCGACCGTGCGGTTCCACACCGCAACGTCATGTCCCGCCTGCAGCAGGCGGCGCAGGCCGGGGATGGCCGAAAGGCCGGTGCCGCACCAGTGAATGGTCATGAGTGTCTCTCCCTCAATTGTATTTGATACGTGGGGCAGTGGTGGCGGATATCGCGACCACTGCTGTTTTTGATTAGTCTTTGGTATGCTTGGCAAAGGTGATCGCAGCCCGGCCCCAGACGCCAGCGTCCAGATGGTCCAGCGTCAGCAGCGAGGGCAACAGTTGCGCGGCGTAGTCTTGCGAGCTTTCCACTGGCAGCATCGACGGCAGGTTGTCGATGGCCATTACGTCCAGTACCGGATCCGAGGCAACGCGCAGTGCCGGGGCCTCCCAGGTGGTGGCGCGATCATAGACCGGCACCGGGTTGTAATCGCTGTCGGGATCGCAAGCGACGTCGCCGATGGCGGTCAGCTGGCGCGGGGCATCCAGCGCCGCGCGCGGCACAAACACCGGAGTGCCGGGGCGGGCAAAGATGCAGTTCAGGAACAGATCATGCGCCAGGATTTCTGGGAAGGGTCCACCACTGGCGGTCTCAGCCATGTCCCATTTGGTCACGGTTACCCCCATTGCCTCACATAGATCGGCAGCGCCGCTGCCSANCCCSGMYSAWKKCACCSATSRSWWYRRCYTNWKSSKYGRTCWKNGNNGNTGGCGWCYWSSKMAGMGCCGAGTTCCGCCAGCAGAGCGTCTTTGCTGGGGTAGACCCCAACCGGCCCGCAAATGGCGCCGTTTTGCTGTGCGGCCCAAGTTTTCAGCGTGACAGCCGCGCCGGCATAGCCAGCCCAATAGCCAAAGGCAGCAACCCGGCGCCCGTCTTCACTCACCAGGTATTCAAGATCATACAGCGTGCCGCCGCCAGCCTTGAACCGATCCAGCAGCGCCTTGCCTGAATGCTGACCCTTGTAGGCGTGGCCAAACATAATGTGTCGATGCGGCAATGGGGTGCCGTCCTCGGGCAGCTCTTTGAGACCAAAAATGATGGCACCGGTGGGAGCCTGTGGCCAGCTGTTCTCAGGGGCGATGTCGCAGCCTGCATCGATATAGCCCTGCAGCGGGATCGCTCGGGCGGCGCTTTGCTCAACCGTGACTTTGACGCCAGCCTCCAGCAGCGCCTTGGCGCCTGCGGGGGTGAGGCCGACCCGGTCTTCGTTGAGCCGTTGTTCAGCCCGAACCCAGAGATGTGTCATAGTGGTGTCCTTCACAGYATACYGGMTGCATAGATCGCGCGCACCGAGTCGCGCTGTTCCATGGTGGTCATGAATAGCTTGATTTTGGGGAAGTCATCGAGGCYCACCCCGTCGCCCTCTATCCAGGTACAGACAACATAGAGATAGCAATCCGCGATGCTGATCTGCTCGCCCAGGACAAAAGGCCCGCGCAAGCCGTTTGAGGTGATGTAGCGACAGCAGTCCCTCACTGTCTGCGGCACTTTGGCCTTCATGTCCTTGTAGGATGACGGCGAGCTGGCCCAGCGACTGCCACGCAGTTTGTGGGCATGCGCCACATGCATGGTTGAGGCAAGATAGAACATCACCTCGCGCATACGTGCCAGCAAGAGGGGATCGGTTGGGCGCAACTCGGCAGCGGGGGCAATGTCGGCGATATATTCCAGCAGTGCGCCGGTTTCGGTCAGGATGCCGCCATCAACGACCAGTGCGGGCACCCGGCCTTTGGGATTGATCTGGGCATAGCCAGCGCCGGTTTGTTCCTTGGCCGCGAAGTCGAGTTTGATGGGCTCATAGTCCAGCCCGGCCTCTTGCAGGGCGATGGCAACGGCAATCGAGATGGTGCCGGGGGCGTAATAAAGCTGCATGACAATTCCTTGCGGGTGCTGAAATTACAGGTGAGTCTGGGCGTAATGGCGATCGGGCGCTTCCAAGTGCGGCACCGCGTTGAACAGGACTGGGCACAGGTGGCCGCCAATTGGATGCAACCGGTGCATTGAAGTGTTCATAATGGCCAATGCCATGCGCGCCGTCGCCTTGGTGTCCAAACCCAGCGCATGACGCATGGCAATGGAGATCAGCCCGCCCGAGGTCACCACTAGCGCCGGACCGTCACCTTTGGCGATTTCCGCCAGAGCGGATTCTACGCGGCTGTTGAAGTCGCACCAGCTTTCTGGCGGGTTGTCGATCTCATCTGCGGCCCAGGCGGCAAAGACCGTTGGCAGGTGCTGGACAAAGCCTTCGCGCTCGGTTGGGATCTCCAACCCGTGTTGTTGCTCCATCAGCCGTGCTAGAGTGAAATATTCCATCTCGTTGAGCCGTGGATCACGGATTACCTTGTCGGCAACACCCATATCCGTTGCTGTTTCCAGGTGCCGGGTCAGAGTGCCACAGTACACGCGCGGGTGGCTGGAATGGCTGTCACGCAGATGCGCACCCAACCAGGCGGCTTGCTGGTGSCCAAGCGGGCTCAGCCGGTCATAGCTGACCTCATCGCGAGCGCCGGTATTGGCCTGACCGTGGCGGACTAGTGTGATGTGAGACATGCAGTGGTTCCAGTTGCTGACCGACAAGTCTTAGGCGAGGTTTGCGGCGGTTGAAAGAGAGGCTTTCACTTGTTGCGAAAGTTTTGAATAAGGCGGCAGATTGAACTGGGATTGCCACGGATAAATCGCTGTGAAACAAGCGGATAACCAGATTTGTGAAAGAGGCCGAAAATGATTGTGAATGCTGAGAGATTTTTGGCCGACTTGCATAAGCTGCGCAGTTTTGGAGCCTCGGGCGTGGGTAAGGGCGTGGTGCGCCGGGCTTATAGTGACGCTGACATCGCGGCCCGCCAGTGGTTGGCCTCGCGGATGAGAGACGCCGATCTCGAGGTGCATTTTGACCCGATTGGCAACCTGTTTGGCCTTGGCGGCGAACACTCGCTGTTGGTTGGTTCGCACAGTGACAGTCAGCCCGAGGGGGGGTGGCTGGATGGCGCGCTGGGGGTGATAGCCGGGCTGGAAATTGCCCGCGCCGCCAAAGAGGCGGGTGGGCCGCCGGTCTCGGTGGTGAGCTTTCAGGACGAGGAAGGTCGCTTTGGAGTGACCACCGGTTCGGATGTCTGGTCGGGCAATATCACGCTGCAGCAGGCAGACGCGATCACTGACTATGATGGTGTCACCATGGCGGAGGCGCGGGCGCGGATGGCTGATCTGACGGGGGATTTCCTGCCACATGATCGGTTCAGTGGCTTCCTTGAAATGCATATCGAACAGGGGCCATCTTTGGATCAAAGCGACGATCGGATTGGCGTGGTCAGCGATATCGTTGGTATCCGCGATATGAAGATTACCTTTTCCGGTCGCCAGAATCATGCTGGCACCACCCCGATGCATCTGCGTCAGGATGCCTTTCAATGCCTGTCCGCGTTCAACACTGCCCTGAACGAGCGGCTGGCCGCAGTGGTGACGCCGACGACGGTCTGGACCATTGGTCATGTGTCACTGCATCCCAATGCCTCCTCGGTGGTGCCGGGGCGGGTGACATTCTCGATGCAGTGGCGCGACCGGGACGTCGCTCGGTTGCAGCGGATGGGTGAARTCATACAGACGCTGGCGAATGAAATTGCTGCTGAGCGTGGGCTGGAGGCAAGGCTTGAGCCAGCAATGGGGATTGAGCCGGTGCCAATGAATGCGGACCTGCAAGCCGCATTGGCCGCCTCCGCCGAGGCTTCTGCCCCTGGTCAGTGGCGGACCATGCCGTCWGGTGCYTTGCATGATGCGTCGAACATGGCSKCGGTGATGCCGGTGGCGATGCTGTTTGTGCCSTCAATCGGYGGYATCAGCCATGCCTTTGACGAAGACACCGACGAGGCCGACCTGGCTTTGGGGCTAAAGGTGCTGGCCGGCGCGGTTCAGGCTCTGGCGTAACCGCGCTTCAGAGCCCGGTTGCGGTATCGATCCGCCGCAACCGAGGCGTCGCGCAAGTTGCTGAAATTATTGATGACGCTTTGACCATTGCGGCCAGACACCCCCCATTCGCGCAGGACCGAGACCTCACTGAACAGGTTCATCGCAAGTTCTACGCGATAGAAACGCGGCATTCGCGCTGGGATTTGGCGATAAAGTAAACAAGTGGCCATGCGCAGAATCCTAGCGCGGTGGATTCGTCGAGACAAGTCCCCAGAGAGGGTTTTCAGCGCAAGCCAAGATAGCCGGAATTTTGCAAAATTCCGTGCCGGAAAATTCGAATTTTCCGGGTGAGGTCTCACTTCCAGCTGACATCTCCCAGGAAGATATAGCCCGCCCCGTAGATGGTTTTGATCAGGCGTGGATTTTTGGGATCTTCGCGCAGCTTGGTGCGTAGCCGCGAGATCCGCACGTCCATCGCCCGATCAAAGCTGTCACTTGCTGCACCACCCAGCATTTCCTGCATTTGGGCGCGTGAGATCAGCCGCTTTGGACTGTTTAAAAACAGCCGCAGCACCTCGCCTTCGGCATGGGAAAAAGGCGTCTCGGCGCCGCTGTCATCTTCCAGCATGTAGCGGTCAAAATGCGCGGTCCAGCCCGAGAAGGACGCGGTATTTCCAGAATGCGCAGCCGGGCGCGGGCCGCTGCGCAACCGGGCGCGAACGCGAGCGACCACTTCGGCCGGGTCAAAGGGTTTGGTGATGTAATCATCGGCGCCCAGTTCTAGACCCGTCACCCTATCCTGGACCTGAGCGCGGCCAGAGATGATGATCACTGCGGCCCCCTGTTCCAGTGCCAGCCGGTGCACCAGCGCCAGACCGTCGGTATCGGGCAGCGACAGGTCGACCAGACAGACATCCGGGGTGACCCGTTTCAGAGACGCCTCAAATTCACGGGCGCGGGCAAAGCTCTGGGTGCGGAACCCGGCGTCGTCCAGGGCTTCACTGAGGATCCGGCGGATTTCAGGTTCGTCATCCAGGATGGTGATCAGGGGTTTCGTCATGCCGCAACCTCCGAGTTGAGCAGCGCCGCGAGTTGGTCGGTGGTAAAGGGCTTTTGCAGCACGGGGCCGCGTTTCAGCGCTGCACGGTGCAGCGGGTCGTGGGACGGCAACGAGGTCATCAGGATACAAGGCAGCCCCGATCCCTGCAATCGGGTCAGCAGATCCAGGCCGGTGGCCTCACCCTCTAGCCGGATATCCGACAGGACCAATGCAATATCTTCCACATCCGCCAGCAACGCGCAGGCCTCGTCGGCCGAGGTGGCTTCGATGACGGAATGGCCGATATCAATCAGCATGTCACGAAAGGTGGCCCGCAGGTCTTCGCTGTCCTCGACCAGCAACGCCAGGCCGCCATGGGTGTCCGGGGCTTCGCGGTAGGGTAGCCGCAGGGTGACACGGGCGCCAGAGATGGTGTTGCCGATGCGCAGGTCTCCTCCCGCCAGTTTCACGGTGTCATAGACCATTGGCAGGCCGAGGCCGGACCCTTCGCCGCCTTTGGTGGTGAAAAACGGATTTAGCGCCTTTTCCAACGCCTCATTGGAAAACCCGGGACCCGTGTCACTGACGCTGATTTCCAGCCATGTTTCGCCAACGATATGGGCGCTGATGGTGATCTGGCCGGTGGCGCTGCAGGCGTCGCGGGCATTGAGGATCAGGTTCAGCAACGCGTCCTGCAACATACCTGGATCCAGCAACAGTGCCCCGTCGGGAGTGTTGTCCAACACGCTCAACCCCATCGCCTGCGGCAGCGAGGGGGAGGCCAGGATTTTCAACTCGTGCAGCAGCMTGYSCAWRKCGGYSGCYTKTKKCSSCWKKGWGCSRKSMCCSGKYMYRKCSRCMAWCMGRTYGRKYWWKSSGCYRMYSSRMCSCGMMRCYSWSKSSSYSRSCKSYWCSRSRYSRKYKKYYKCKKSGKYCMGKGTCATCTTTTCCAGCTTGCCCTGCATACCCAGGATRATGGTCAGCAGATTGGARAAATCATGCGCCAACCCGCTGGTCATCTGCGCCGCCATCTCGCGGCGGCGCGCCTGTTGCARCGCCACTCGGGTTTGGGTTTCTTCGGTGATGTCCATCGACAGCACATAGATGCCGCCAGCAGGGTCAGGGGTGAGTGCCACCCGGATGCGGCGGCTACTGTGGTCCTCGGTGAACTCAAACACCGGGCTTTTGCCCATATAGGCGGCCTGCAGATGAGGGTCGATCCGCGCATGGCTGGTCTCCCCCAGAGCGTCAGAGATATGCATGCCCAGAATATTGGAGGGGCGACCGGGGAAAACTGCGCTGAGACGACGGTTGGTATAGGTATAATACCCGTCCTGRTCGACATGGGCGATATGGGCTGGCATCATTTCGGTGGTCAGCCGGGTGTGACGTTCGATTTCGGTCAGCTGCCGTTTGGTTTCCTCCAGCGAGGTGTTTGAGGCCTCCAGCTTGCGGTTGGCCGCCGACAGTTCCTCGGTATGTTCAAGCACCTGCTCGGATAGTTCTTCCGAGCGGGCGCGCAGCAGATGTTCGACCTGTTTGGTGTGGGTGATGTCTGTATAGACGCTGACCCAGCCGCCATTGGGCATTGGCGCGCCTTCAACCGAGAGGAACTGGCCGTTGCCCCGTTCGCGCTCCATGTAGTGGGGAGCAAAATCCAGCGCCTGATCAACCCGCTGCTGGACCAACTCGTCGATGTCATCAACCGGGCCGTATTCGCCGCTTTCAGCAATAAAACGAATGGTGTCGTCAAAGCGGGCACCGGGAGTGACCAGATGATCCGGCAGGCCAAACATCTCTTGGAAACGGTGGTTGCACACTGCAAGTCCGAGATCGTCGTCATAGATCGACAGCGCCTGAGCAATCAGGTTCAGCCCCGCCATGGTCATCGCTGTGGTTTGATTGCTGGTCTTGTTCATCGTCCCCCCGCGATATGGCTATCACCGCGCGCTGATCTGTCAAAGGGGCGTTGCGAAAGAGTTGCGCTGCGTCAGGAAATGAATGGGCGTTGTTACAATTCGTAACAATTGGGAAACCTTCAGGAAAAAGTTGACGGTCACTCATTGTGTTGTCCCTACTCGGGATCAGAATCGCCAGAAGCGATCAGTCCGGCCGGGAGGGTCGGAGTGGGAGGAGAATAAATTGGCTCAGACGCAGTCGGGCGCCGAGGGACTACGGTCTCTGCCGGCGCTGCTTCAACGCAATGCGACGCAGTTCGCTAATTCACCCGCGTACCGGGAGAAGGAATTTGGCATTTGGCAATGCTGGAGCTGGGCTGAGGCAGAAAAAGAGATCGAGGCGCTGGCGCTTGGTCTGATCAACCTTGGTGTCAACAAGGGTGATTTCATCGCGGTGATTGGTCGCAACCGTCCCACTTTGTACTGGTCGATGGTTGCTGCTCAGTCCGTTGGCGCCATTCCGGTGCCGCTGTATCAGGACGCCAATGCCGAAGAGATGGCCTATGTGCTGAGCCACTGCGGTGCCCGCTTTGTTGTGGTGGCTGACCAGGAACAGGTCGACAAGGTGATCGAGGTGCAGGATCAGTTGCATCAGTTTGAGCATCTGATCTATCTCGACCCGCGCGGATTGCGAAAATACGATCACTCAGCGCTGCATCAATACAGCCATGTGCAGGATCAGGGTCGCGCCGCCCGCGACGAATTGATGCCCGAGCTGGAGGCGCGCCGCGGCGAGCTGGATTATGACAGCACCTGCGTGATGCTTTATACCTCGGGCACCACCGGCAAGCCCAAGGGCGTGGTGCTGTCCAACCGCAATGTGATCGAGAGCGCCAAAAACGCCTCCGAATTCGACAACCTGCGGATAGATGACGAAATTCTGGCCTATCTGCCGATGGCCTGGGTGGGCGATTTTATCTTCTCCATCGGTCAGGCCTATTGGACCGGGTTCTGCGTCAACTGTCCCGAAAGCGCCGAGACCATGATGACCGATCTGCGTGAGATAGGCCCGAGCTATTACTTTGCGCCGCCCCGGGTGTTCGAAACCCAGCTGACCAATGTGATGATCCGCATGGAGGACGCCAGCAAGCTGAAGCAGAAGATGTTCCATTACTTTATGGCACACGCCAAAAAAGTTGGTCCGGCCATTTTGGATGGCAAGCCGGTTGGGATGATGGATCGTCTGAAATACACGCTGGGCGATTTGCTGATTTATGGCCCGCTAAAAGATACTCTGGGCTTCGGCCGGGTGCGGGTTGGCTATACCGCCGGCGAAGCAATTGGCCCTGAGATCTTTGAGTTCTACCGCTCGCTGGGCATCAACCTGAAACAGCTCTATGGCCAGACCGAGGCGACGGTGTTTATCACCGTGCAGCCCGATGGCGAGGTCCGTGCTGACACCGTTGGTATTCCGGCCCCGGATGTGGAGATCAGAATCGCCGACAATGGCGAGATCTTCTATCGCTCGCCCGGCACCTTTGTGGAATATTACAAAAACCCCAAAAGCACCGCTGAGACCAAGGACGCCGATGGCTGGGTGGCCACCGGGGATGCGGGGTTCTTTGAGGAAGATTCGGGGCATTTGCGGATCATCGACCGTGCCAAGGACGTTGGCAAAATGGTCGATGGCAGCATGTTTGCGCCCAAGTTTGTCGAGAACAAGCTGAAATTCTATCCGGACATCCTGGAGGCGGTGCTGTTTGGCAATGGCAAGGACCGCTGCGTTGCCTTTATCAACATCGACCTGACGGCGGTGGGCAATTGGGCGGAACGCAACAACATCGCCTATGCCTCGTATCAAGAGCTGGCTGGCCATCCCAAGGTGCTGCAGAGCATTGCCGGGCATGTTTCGGCGGTCAATAAATCGGTGGCCGAAGATCCGATGTTGTCGGGCTGTCAAATCCATCGCTTTGTGGTGCTGCACAAAGAGCTGGACGCCGATGATGGTGAGATGACCCGCACCCGCAAGGTGCGCCGCCGCATTGTCGAAGAGAAGTTCGCTGACATCATTGCCGCGCTCTATGACGGCTCGGCGCAGATCTCGACCACCACCGAAGTGACCTATGAAGATGGTCGCAAAGGCTCGATCAGCGCCACCTTGAGTATTGGTGACGCGGTGGTGGTGCCGGTGACTGTGCAAAAGGTGGCAGCAGAATGAACATCGCAGGGTTGGGAGCCGCTTTGCGGCACAGTGAGGCCTCCGGCGGGAGTATTTCTGAAAAGATGAAGGGCGCGGTGTCGTGAAGGATATGCAAGAGGGATATACCACCGCAGACGGGCGCAAGATCGGCGGCGTGGTGATGGAGATGAAAAACATCACTCTGCGCTTTGGCGGTGTGGTGGCGATCGAGGATATTAGTTTCGACATCCGCGAGGGTGAAATCCGCGCCATCATTGGGCCAAACSGCGCCGGTAAATCGTCGATGCTGAACGTGATTTCGGGGTTCTATATCCCGTCCGAGGGCGAAGTCTGGTATCGCGGCGCGCCGCGGCCGCAGATGCGCCCCTATAAGATTGCTCAGCAGGGCATCGCGCGCACCTTTCAGAACATCGCCTTGTTCGAGGGCATGAGCGTGCTGGATAATGTGATGACCGGGCGGCTGGGCCATATGAAGTCGGGCCTGTTTGCTCAGGCGCTGTGGAAGGGCAAAGCCGAGGCCGAAGAGGTGGCCAACCGCGAAGTGGCGGAGAAGGTTATCGAWTTTYTGGAAATYSARMRCATCCGMAAARMGCCTGTKGGGSSRYTKSCYTACGGSYTGMAAAARCGGGTGGAATTGGCGCGCGCCTTGGCGGCGGAGCCAAAACTGCTGCTGCTGGACGAGCCGATGGCCGGCATGAATGTTGAGGAAAAAGAGGACATGAGCCGTTTTATCCTGGATGTGAACGACGAATTTGGCACCACAATCACCTTGATCGAACACGATATGGGCGTGGTGATGGATCTGTCCGACCGGGTGGTGGTGATGGATTACGGCAAGAAAATCGGCGACGGCACCCCGGACGAAGTGCGCAACAATCAGGCCGTCATCGACGCCTATCTGGGGGTGGCGAATGACTGATTTTCTGACAGACTTTATAGGGGGCTATGATGCCTGATCAGTTTCTATTTGCCACCGAAGTGTTCATCAACGGGCTGATGTCCGGCGTGCTCTACGCACTGGTGGCGCTGGGCTTTGTGTTGATCTACAAAGCGTCCGGAATTTTCAACTATGCCCAAGGCGTTATGGCGCTGTTTGCGGCGATGACGCTGGTTGGGATCATGGATGGCCAGGTGCCGTTCAGCCATATCATCAACTCGGTGTTTGGCACCAATGTGCATCATTTTGGCTGGCATGTGCCGGCRATGCTGGCGATCTTGCTGACCGCCGGGGTGATGGTGKTGTTTGCCTGGCTGGTGCAGCGGTTGGTGATGCGCCATCTGGTGGGTCAGGAACCRATYATCCTGTTCATGGCCACCATYGGTCTGGCYTATTTCCTYGAAGGTGTTTCWGACCTGATGTGGGGMTCYGAGATCAAGAARCTGGATATCGGSTTGCCGCAGGGCGGCTCAATYTGGATCGAGGAYATGACCGCCGGTYTGGGCAGTGAYAACTTYTACGGCTTCTTTATCGACAATCTSGACATGGTSGCSACTGTGGTKGCGGCGCTGCTGGTGRCYGGGCTGGTGYTGTTTKCRCAATAYACCAARCAGGGCCGSGCKATGCGGGCMGTGGCGGATGATCAYCAGGCGGCRCTGTCGGTTGGCATCTCGCTGAACTTYATCTGGRTTYTSGTGTGGTCGGTTGCWGGCTTTGTGGCGCTGGTKGCKGGYATCATGTGGGGMACMAAATCGGGGGTGCAGTTTTCGCTGTCGCTGATCGCGCTCAAGGCGCTGCCGGTGCTGATGCTGGGTGGCTTCACCTCGATCCCCGGAGCCATCGTTGGTGGGTTGATCATCGGCGTGGGTGAGAAAATGTTCGAGTACTGCTTTGGTTCTGGGCAATGCTTTGGTGGGATTATCAACCTAGGCGGCGCCACCGAGAACTGGTTCGCCTATGTGCTGGCGCTGCTGTTCCTGGTGTTCCGTCCGCAGGGTCTGTTTGGGGAGAAGATCATTGAAAGGGTTTAACGCCAGCCTGATCTTCGCCGCGCGTTTCGCCGAAGTCGGCAGATCCGCACGCATGACGAAACAATCGGATGTTGCGGGTCTAAACCGCGCTCAGAAACAGGGGAGCATCTAAGACATGTTCTATCGTGAAGCCGGAGATTTCAAAACCTCTTATGAGCAGGACAGCCAGACCTTCCCGATCAAGTTTGACCGGTATCGGTACTACGTGGTTCTGGCGATTGCCTTTTTGGTGGTGCCCTTTGTGATCAACGATTACTGGGCCAATGCGATCCTGTTGCCGTTCCTGATCTATGCGATTGCCTCGATCGGGCTGAATATTCTGGTTGGCTATGCCGGTCAGGTCAGCCTGGGTACTGGTGGGTTCATGGCAGTGGGGGCCTATGCCTGCTACAAGTTCATGACCATGATGCCCGAGGTGTCGATGTTCATCCACGTGCTGCTGGCAGGTGGTGTGACGGCCGTGGTCTGTGTGGTGTTTGGCTTGCCCAGCCTGCGGATCAAGGGGTTCTACCTGGCGGYGGCGACGCYGGCGGCGCAGTTTTTTCTGGTCTGGTTGYTCAACCGGGTGCCGTGGTTCTACAACTACTCGGCCTCGGGCCAGATCAACGCGCCGGAACGGGATGTGTTTGGCATTCTGATCACCGGTCCCCATGCTCCGGCCTGGGCCACCTATATGTTCTGCCTGATTTTCCTGACCTTCTGCGCGCTGGTCGCCCGCAACCTGACCCGTGGTACCCTTGGCCGCAGCTGGATGGCGATCCGCGATATGGATATCGCCGCCGAGATCATCGGGGTGAACCCGCTGAAGGCCAAGCTGACCGCCTTTGGCGTCTCGGGGTTCTTCATCGGCATCTCAGGGGCGCTGTTCTTCTCGGTCTATCTGGGCGCGGTTGAGGTGGGCGAGGCCTTTGGCATCACCAAATCATTCCTGGTGCTGTTCATGGTGATCATCGGCGGGCTGGGCTCAATCTTTGGCTCCTTTGCCGGGGCGGCGTTTTTGGTGCTGCTGCCGGTGGTGCTCAAGGTTGTCGGCGTTGATGTGCTGGGCTGGCCCACGGATATCGTGGCGCATTTCCAACTGGTGATTGTTGGGGCGTTGATCATTGTGTTCCTGATCATGGAACCACACGGGTTGGCACAGCTATGGCGTGTCGCCAAGGAAAAACTACGACTTTGGCCTTTCCCGCACTAGCGGGGCAGGCATCTGAGCTGCGGGGGGAAGAATAAGATCAAACCCTCGTTTTCATCCACATCGGATAAWMCCATGGGAGGATWWAWACCGATGAAATTGAAACTGACCACTCTGGCGCTGAGCGCGCTGATGGCTGCTGGCCCCGCAATGGCGGATCTGGTGTTTCCATCGCTGAGCTATCGCACGGGCCCTTACGCTGCTGGCGGCATTCCCTTTGCGGATGGTTATGCTGATTACTTCACCCTGCTGAACGAGCGCGATGGCGGCATCGGCGGCGTGATGACCAAACTGATTGAATGCGAAACCGGCTATAACACCGAAAAAGGTGTGGAATGCTACGAGTCCACCAAGGGTGAAGGCGCTCTGGTCTATCAACCGCTGTCGACCGGTATCACTTATCAGTTGATCCCCAAAGTGACCGCCGACGGCATTCCGATGCACACCATGGGTTACGGCCGCACCTCGGCTGCCAATGGTGAAGTGTTCTCGAACGTGTTCAACTACCCGGCCAACTATTGGAACGGTGCGTCGGGCGTGGTGAACTACCTGCTGGACATCAACGACGGTGACATCAAAGGCAAAAAGCTGGCGCTGATTTATCACAACTCGGCCTACGGTAAAGAGCCGATCCGTACCCTGGAAGAGCTGTCCGAAAAGCATGATTTTGAACTCAGTCTTTTGCCGGTTGATCACCCAGGTCAGGAACAGAAAAGCCAGTGGCTGCAGATCCGCCGCGAGCGTCCCGACTATGTCACCATGTGGGGCTGGGGTGTGATGAACCAGGTTGCCATTCAGGAAGCCGCCAACATCCGCTTCCCGATGGAAAACTTCATCGGTGTCTGGTGGTCCGGTGCTGAGCACGACGTGATGTCAGCTGGCGCTGCGGCTGATGGCTATAAGGCGCTGACCTTCCACAACGTGGGCCGTGACTTCCCAGTGTTCAACCATATTCAGAAGTATGTCGTTGATACCGGTAAGGCAGCGGGCGCTGGCGATCAGATTGGCACGGTGCTGTATAACCGTGGCATGTACGCAGCGATGCTGKCAGCCGAGGCGGTCAAAACCGCACAGGAAATCCACGGCACTGCCGACATCAATGCATCAATGATGCGCGATGGCATGGAAGCTTTGGTGATGAACGAAGCCAAGATGACCGATCTGGGCATGCCCAACTTTGGTCCCTCGTTCAATGTGTCCTGTGAAAACCACGGTGGCCCTGGCCTGGTTGGGGTGACTCAGTGGGATGCGTCCAGCAAGACATGGTCGCTGATCTCGGATTTCAAACCAACCGACGGTGACGTGATTGGTGCGTTGATTGCTGAAGATTCCGCTGCCTATGCAACAGAAAACAAGATCACACCAAACTGTAACTAAACCCGGCGGGTTCCAGAGCATGCTCTGGGGCCAACCGACACCGGTGCGGCGGTTCGCTGCCGCACCACACTCCGCCAAGAGATCCGGAATCTAATCCGGGACGGATGAGGACAAGTTCTGATGCTGGATGCAGCCAAAACACCTGATGTACCGACCGAGGCCCTGCTTGAGGTCAACAACATCGAGGTGATTTATAATCACGTGATCCTGGTGCTGAAAGGCGTCAGCCTGAAAGTCCCTAAAGGTGGCATCATTGCCCTGCTGGGTGGCAATGGCGCGGGCAAGACCACCACGCTCAAGGCGATCTCGAACCTTCTGCTGTCGGAACGTGGTGAGGTCACCAAAGGGACGATCAAATATCGCGGTGTGAACGTGCACGGGTCGGACCCGGCTGAATTGGTGCGACAGGGGGTGATCCAGGTGATGGAGGGCCGCCATTGTTTTGAGCACCTGACGGTCGAGGAAAACCTGCTGACCGGCGCTTACACTCGCACCGACGGCAAGGCCAATATCGCTGCCGATCTTGAGATGGTTTACACATATTTTCCCCGTCTGAAAGAACGCCGTAAATCGCAGGCTGGCTATACCTCCGGTGGCGAGCAGCAGATGGTGGCGATGGGGCGCGCATTGATGAGCCGCCCGGAAACCGTGCTGCTGGATGAGCCCTCGATGGGGCTGGCACCGCAGCTGGTGGAACAGATTTTTGAGATCGTGAAATCGATCAACGAAAAGGAAGGCGTGACCTTCCTGCTGGCCGAACAGAACACCAATATGGCGCTGAAATATGCGCATTACGGCTATATTCTCGAATCCGGCCGCATCGTGATGGACGGCCCCGCAGCCGAGCTGCGTGAAAACCCCGATGTGAAAGAATTTTACCTGGGCATGTCCGAGGAAGGCCGCAAGTCCTTCCGCGATGTGCGCTCTTATCGTCGCCGCAAACGGTGGCTCAGTTAATGGATACCAGTGCTGAAATGACCTATTTTGACACGCTTGAAACCCGCTCTGCGGATGAACGGGCCACGGCCCAGCTGGACGCTTTGCGCCAGCAGATCAGCCGCGCGCGCTCGGGTAAAAACGCCTGCAATCTGGATGGCCCCGAGGTGCGGGATTTCTCAGATCTGGCGCAGTACCCGGTTCTGCGCAAATCGGACCTCAGCAAGTGGCAAAAGGAAAACCCGCCGTTTGGCGGCATTGCGGTCTCCAACGTTGCCCATATTTTCCAATCTCCCGGTCCGATCTATGAACCCGGTGGCATCACCCACGACTGGTGGCGCATGGGCCGGTTCCTGCATGCCTGCGGTATTGGACCTGGCGACGTGGTGCAGAACTGCTTTGGCTACCATCTGACCCCGGCTGGAATGATCTTTGAAAGCGGCGCCCGTGCGGTTGGCGCGACGGTTCTGCCAGCCGGGACAGGTCAGACCGAACTGCAGGTTACTGCGGCCCGCGATGTTGGCGCTACCGCTTATGCGGGGACGCCGGATTATCTGAAGGTGATCCTCGACAAAGCGGAYACCATNGGGNRTKAARCTGAACTTYWCYAAGGCGGCKGTGGGYGGCGGMGCATTGTTCCCCAGYYTGCGTCAGGAATAYGCYGATCGCGGTATCGCYTGCCTGCAATCYTATGCCACCGCTGATCTGGGCAATATCGCYTACGAAAGCGCGGCGATGGAGGGGATGATTGTCGAYGAAMWSGTCATCGTCGAGATYGTCAYSCCCGGCACYGGCACCCCGGTTGCACCGGGCGACGTGGGCGAAGTTGTGGTGACCACGCTGAACCCTGACTATCCGCTGATCCGCTTYGCGACCGGAGATCTCAGCGCCGTGATGCCGGGCCTCAGCCCCTGTGGCCGCACCAATATGCGGATCAAAGGCTGGATGGGCCGTGCCGACCAGACCACCAAGATCAAGGGCATGTTTGTGCGCCCCGAACAGGTGGCGGCGCTGGTGGCCAAACATGACGAAGTCACCAAGGCCCGCATCATTGTGCGCCGCGAGGGCGAAATGGATRCAATGACTGTGCAGATCGAGACACCCGGCGGCGATGAAATCTCTTATGCGCGCTCGGTGATCGAAGTTCTGAAGTTGAAAGCCAAAATTGAGATGGTGGCACCCGGAAGCCTGCCCAAAGATGGGTTGGTGATTGAGGATCAACGCAAATACGATTGATCCATCTGAGGCCCACAAAACGAGCCCCGTACGTGTCCTGCGTTCGGGGYTTTTTTGATTTTGTTCACCACTGCACTGCGCGCAGCCAGTCTTTCACCACCCGTATGGAGCGCAGTTTTTTCTGCGCCGTGTGGGACAGCAGCCAAAGCTCTCGGCTAGGGGGCGGCGGCAAGTCGGTTTGCGGCCAGGGACGCAGCCGTTGATCCGGGTCTGCAATGACGCGCGGCAAGAGTGTTTTGCCCTGACCAGTGGCTACCGCTTCAATGGCAGTCTCCAGATCGCCGATACGCAGCCCCGGTTGCAAGGCCCCCTCGGCACGGGCTGCTGACAACAGCCATTTGGCCTGAGGCAAAGACGCGTGAGCCTCATCATACTGGATCCAGTTTACGGCCTGCGGATTGGACAGGTCTGCCGGTTTGTAGAGGGCGAACTCCATTGTACCTAGTTTTTGCGCCTGAACCTCGGTGCCGCCTTGAACCGGGCGGGCAAAGCGCACCGCCAGATCCGCCTGGCGCCGTGTCAGGTTCAGATTCCGTTGTTSSKGSMYMMSSKCRWTKKTYWGKYYRGKRTKWWKWTYMYSSRASSWRTKSAGAGACGGCACCHAAACCCGGTTGATGATAACGGGCACCGCTGTGATCCGCACTGTACCAACCAGCTTGTCCGCATCGGCGCCGGCCTGTTCTTGGATCAGAAATGCCTGCTGTTCGATGTCCACCGCCCGTTCAGCAATTTTGTGTCCGGTCTCTGTTGGTTCAAACAGCCCATGCCCGTTGCGCACAAATAGCCGCGCCGCCAGCGCGCGTTCCAAGGCTTTGATGCGCCGGGCAACAGTTGTTTCATCCACACCCAGCGCCCGCCCCGCTTCGGCCAGGCTGCCAGCTCGGTGAAGGGCCAGCACAAATCTTAGGTCGTTCCAATTGAAGCCCTGCATTTTTGCAGTCTAAGGCGGAGAGGTTGCCCATTCAATGGGGGAAAGTGCAGCGCTAGCCTGACTGAGACCTGAACCGAAAGAAGGTGCTCATGACCTATATCGTATTGTTTGAAGACAACCCAACTGCTGATCCTGAAATTCGCCAGACCCATATGAAGGCACATCTGTCCTTTTTGGGGGATCATGCAGGGCAGGTCCTGGCTGCCGGGCCATTGCACGATGACTTGGGGGCCAGCGCAGGCGGGCTGTGGATTGTCCAAGGCAAAAATGCAGCCGCAGTGGAGCGCTTGGTTCTGCAAGACCCGTTCTGGCCGACAGGCCTGCGGGCCAGTTATCGGATCTTGCAGTGGACCCAGGTGTTTGGAAATCTAGGATCTGAGATTTGAGCCAGCCAAATGGGTGCATCTCCAGTTCGATCTGGAGTTTCCGAGTGAAATTATCGCATAAGGGGACTGTCCTCTAACAAAGCCGGATCAGCCCAGCCGTGAACGATACTCAAGCCTATGCCCCCAAGGGCAGCCGTCGTGGCAACAAAGGCGGCAGCCGTCTGTTGTCGACCCTGGCCTGGATTGTGGCACTGGCCTGTCTGTTGCCGATGGTTGCGGTATTTCTGGCGGCTGTGACTGGCGGCACTGACACCGTCTCACATCTGCTGCAAACCGTTCTTCCGCGGTATACCGGCACCACGATTGTGCTGGTGGTTCTGGTGGCTCTGGGCACTTTTTTGCTGGGGGTCGGCGCCGCCTGGCTGGTGACAATGACCCGGTTTCCCGGCGTGCGGTTCTTTGAGATGGCGCTGATCCTGCCACTGGCCTTTCCCGCCTATGTGCTGGCTTATGCCTATACATTCATTCTGGACCACCCCGGCATCGTGCAAACCACCCTGCGGCAGGTCACTGGCTGGGGACCGCGCGAGTACTGGTTCCCCGAGATCCGATCGACTGGGGGTGCGGCGCTGATGCTGGTGCTGGTGCTGTATCCTTATGTCTACCTGCTGGCGCGGGCGGCGTTTTTACAGCAAAGCTCGGGCGCTTTTCTGGCGGCTCGGGCCTTGGGCAATACCTCGTGGCAGGCGTTCTGGCGGGTCAGCCTGCCGATGGCGCGACCGGCAATTGCCTCGGGGGTGCTGCTGGCGATCATGGAGACGATCGCTGATTTTGGCACCGTGTCCTATTTTGGCGTACAGACCTTTGCCACCGGTATCTACACCAGCTGGTTTTCGATGGGGGACCGGGCTGGCGCGGCGCAACTGGCATTGGTTCTGCTGGGATTTGCACTGACGTTGGCGGTGGTGGAACGGGTCACCCGAGGCAAAGCACGCTACCATCACGCGGGCAAACAGCATGTCAAAATGCCACCTGCCAATTTGCACGGTAGTCGGGCGCTGTTTGCCTGGCTGCTCTGCGCCGTTCCGGTGCTGCTGGGCTTCTTGCTACCACTGGTGATCCTGGTGAACATGGGGCTGGATTCCGAGCAGGATCTGTTTAGCCGTCGCTATATCGCTTTGATCCAAAACTCACTGACACTGGCCACAACGGCGGCACTGCTGACGGTCTGCGCCGCGATCTGCATCGGGTTTTACCTGCGGCTTCAACCCGGCCGCCTGGCCTCGGCGGCAGCCTATTCGGCGCGGCTGGGATATGCGGTGCCGGGTGGGGTGATCGCGGTGGGGCTGATGGTGCCTTTTGCCGCCTTTGACAACACGCTGGACGCCTGGATGCGCAGCACTTTCGACATCCGCACCGGGCTGTTGATCACCGGCTCGATCTGGCTGCTGGTGGCTGCCTATATGGTGCGGTTCCTGGCCGCAGCTCTGGGGGCCTATGAGGGCGGCCAAAGCACCGTGCATGCCAATATGGATGCCGCCGCCAGATCGCTGGGGCAGGGCCCCTTTGGCCTGTTGCGCCGGGTGCATCTGCCAATCCTGACGCCCAGCCTGCTGACCGCGCTGCTGATCGTCTTTGTTGATGTGATGAAGGAACTGCCAGCCACATTGATCCTGCGACCATTCAACTATGACACGCTGGCGGTGCAGGCCTACCGGCTGGCCTCGGACGAGCGGCTGGAAGGCGCTGCGGTGCCGTCATTGGTGATCATGGCGGTGGGGCTGCTGCCGGTGATTCTGATTTGTCGTCAGGTTGGACGGCGCGGCTAAATCCGGAAAATGCGCATTTTCCGGCCCGGAATTTTCAAAAATTCCGGGTAAGGTTGCGGATGTCGTCTTAACCGCCGCAGGTATCGCCTTGCTGGATGGGCGGGCAGGGGACCGAACCGTACGAGCAAAAGACGCAGCAATCACCCGGCAGCGGTTTTAGCACAGCGCCGCATTTGGTGCAGTCGTAGAACCATTGGCAGGCATCGGAAGGCATCTCTTCGATTTGGGCATGGGCACAGTGCGGGCAGGTGATCGTAGAGCTCAGTTCAATTTGCATGTGTCGTCCTTACATCCAGCTGATCAGCAGGTCATTGATGGCCGTCTCATTGGCCCAGATCCCCCAGGCCAGCAGCGTCATAGCGGTCAGCATTGCCAAAGCTGGCGTCAGCCGACGCAACTGATGTCGTCGCCAGGCGAGGCCCCAGGACAGGGCGGTCATAACAGCGGCAATGGTTATAAATAGGGGGGGGCCAGGCCGTGGCTCGGGCAAAAAATGCCATCCACCCACCCCCAACCCCTAATATCATCAGGGTCATCGGCAGGATGCAGCAACTGGCCACGCCAACCGCAGCAAGAGTAGACATCAAAGCGGGCTTAATCACGGTATCTTGTCCCTGTCCGGTGAAGGGTTGGGCTATCTTGCAAGCTGTAGGCGCTACAGGAGCAAGAGGAGATTTGTTGTGGTCACCATTGGGGAAGCTGCCCGTCGCAGTGGCGTAGGCATCGAATTGATCCGGTATTATGAGCGGACAGGTGTGGTGACAGGCCCTGAACGCAGCCAGGCTGGGCGTCGACAGTATTGTGCGGCTGAAGTCCATGTCTTGCGATTCATTCGCCGGTGCCGGGATTTGGGGTTTTCGCTGGCAGAGGCAAAGTCCCTGCTTGGTATCGCGTCCTCGGAGCAGCTGGCCTGTGGGGATGCGCAGTCAGTGGGGCAACGCCATCTGGAAAGCATCCGACAAAAGATCACCGACCTGCAGCAGATGGAGGCGGCCTTGGTGCAGCTGATGCTGCCCTGCAAAGCGGGGCAGCAGGACTGTTCCATGCTGGACACCCTGCTAGAGGGACCGGAAAGCGACTGGCCGCCTCAGGACAGGTGTTTGAACATATAGGTGGTGGACTCGTAAAAATCTTCTGACGGATGACGGCAGAAGCCCGGGACCTCACCGGCCACCTGAAACCCCAGATTTTTGTAAAGCTGCTGCGATGGATCTCCCGACCGGGTGTCGAGCACCAGCAGTTGCTTGCCACGCACGCGGGCCTCAGTTTCCAAGGCTGCCATCAGGGCGCGACCCAACCCGGACCGGCGCGCCTGTGGGTGAACCAATAACTTTGCCACGTCTGCCCGATGGGGTTGATTGGGCGGCAGTCCCAGACCCAGTTGCACGGTTCCGCTTATCCGATTGCCCAGGTAGGCCACAAACAGCACCGTGTCGCCTGTTCGGACCGCAGGAAAGATCTTGCTTTGCCAAAAACCTGTGGCGTCCTCGGGTGTGAAAGGCTGGATGAAGCCGACACTGGCACCGCCCTGTACCGTGGCATGTAGGATTTCGCCCAGATCGGACAGCGCAGCAGGCAAGTCTGCGGCCACTAATGAGGCAATATCAAAACCCATCTCAAAATCCTCTTCATGATCCAATCAAAATCATCAAAGAGAAGGCCCCGGTGCAATGCCAGTTGAAACGCAAACAAGGCGCGAGAAACCCGCGCCTTGCCTGAAATTTAGTCACCTTAGGGAGGGATGATTATTCCCAGCCAACCTGGTTAAAGATCTTTTGTGCTGCAGGGATATTCCCAGCCACTTCGGACAGGCTGACATCATCCGSYTTGAACAKRCCCARYGMMGCAATGCTGGGGGAMAGGCCRACGCCCGGWACSGCRGGGTATTCATCGTTGCCAGCCGAGAAATACTGCTGYGCCTGATCGCTGGCCAGRTACTCGAGGAACTTGACCGCGTTGTCCTTGTTCGGAGCATGTGCTGCAACGCCGGCACCGGACAGGTTCACATGGGCGCCTTCGGCGTCCTGCGACGGGAAGATCCAGCCGATCATGTCACGTTCAGCCGACAGGCCTTTGACGTCTTTGCGGATTGAGCGGGCAAAGTAATAGGTGTTGGCAACCGCGATCTCACATTCGCCGGACACGATGCCGCGCATCTGGTCGGTGTCGCCACCCTGGGGTGCGCGGGCCATGTTGGCGACAACGCCTTCGGCCCATTTGGTTGCGGCGTCTACGCCATGGTGGGTCACGATCGACGCCAGCAGGGTCTGGTTATAGGTGTTGGTCGACGACCGGATGCAGACCATGCCTTTGTACTGCGGGTCGGCCAGCTCCAGGTAGGTGCGTGGCGGGTTGGCGACGTCGGCCTTGTCATAAAAGATGATGCGGGCCCGCTGCGAAAAGCCAAACCACTGGTTGTCGGCGTCCTGCAAATAAGACGGTATGCGGGCCTCGAGCACATCACTGTTGGTGGCCTGCAGAATGCCTGCATTCTTGGCGCGGGACAGACGCGAGGTGTCAACGGTCAGCAGCACATCAGCGGGAGAGTTTGCGCCCTCAGCTTGCATCCGCGCGATCAGCTCGTCGGCTTTGCCTTCGATGCGGTTGATGGTGATGCCGGTGGCCTCTTCGAAATCGGAATACAGGCGTTCGTCAGTGTCATAATGGCGCGACGAATACAGATTCAGCTCGCCGCTCGCCGCAACCGAAGTCGCTACAAGGGCGGTTAGAGCAGATGCAATAAAAGTAGAGGATTTCAGCATAACAAGTCCCAACATAATTCATGGACCGAGAACGTTCCCGACTATTTTAGTCAATTATATGATTCGGAGCTGGATGCAAATATAAACTGACAAAATTACTCAGAAAAGTGATTGAGGTGATCGTGATTTAAAATAAACGGAAATTGGGCACAATCAAACCAGACTGATCCGTCGATTTATTGCTGGGCAGACACAAAAAAACCGCATCCGAGGATGCGGTTTTAGAAAATCTCAGCAGTGCTAGATCTTAGCCCTGACGTGCTTTGAAGCGGGGCTGAGTCTTATTGATCACGTAGACGCGACCCTTGCGACGCACAATGCGGCAATCCCGGTGCCGGTTCTTGAGCGAGCGGAGTGAGTTCTTGACCTTCATGGGTCATCTCCTGTTCTGCGGCGCGAACCAGCGCCTGGGTTACGGGTGTCCTGACCTTACAGCCAAAACAATGAATTCATGGTGGGCACTACAAGGTTCGAACTTGTGACCCCTTCGATGTCAACGAAGTGCTCTACCGCTGAGCTAAGCGCCCATGAATACCTGCGTTTATATCCCACCCCAAATTAATGGGGCGCGGAGGTCCGCGCCGGTGAAGGGGTCTATAAAAGGAGTCGTGCAGGGGCGCAAGAGCTTTTGACCACAGAAGTTTCCGCACTATGATGTTTATTGAACCCGATGTACCGGAGATAGGATGTCCAAAGCAGCTTTTCACGTGTTTTCCCCAAAAAAACTGCGATCTGGCGTGGTTTTTGCATCGCCACACAGCGGTGCCGATTACACACAATCATTTGTTTGCCAGTCAATTCTGTCCTCTCTTCAGCTCCGAAGTTCGGAAGATGCCTTTGTGGATCAGTTGTTTGCCTCGGCTCCCGACTCTGGCGTGCCCTTGTTGACTGCGGTGGCGCCTCGGGCTTTTCTGGACCTGAACCGCGCGGTCGACGAGTTGGACCCGGCCCTGATCGAAGGCCTACAGCGTAAAGGCCAAAACCCCCGAGTTGCGTCGGGGCTGGGAGTGATTCCACGGGTGGTGGCGCATGGTCAGGCAATTTATCGCGGTAAATTATCGATGGGAGAGGCGCAGGGCCGGATCAACGGTTACTGGCATCCCTATCATTCTGCGTTGCAGGGGTTGTTGCGCCAAGCGCATCGCCAATTTGGACAGGCCATTCTGGTGGATTGTCATTCGATGCCACATGAGGCAATCGAATCCATGGGAAAACGGGGTGATCAACGACCCGAGGTGGTTTTGGGGGACCGGTTTGGGGCCGCCGCTGGTGGCGAGGTCATGGATCAAATCGAAGCAGCGTTTGAAAATGCGGGGCTGAAAGTGTCCCGCAACACGCCGTTTGCCGGGGCCTATATCACCCAGGCCTATGGCCGCCCCTCGCGTGGCCACCACGCGGTGCAGGTGGAAATTGATCGGGCGCTCTACATGGATGAAACAACGTTAAAGCCAAACGGCAATTTTGCGGCACTGAAAGACCTGCTTGGCGGCGTGATTGTTGAGATCACTCAAATCAGCGGCGAGGAACAGCTGCCTCTGGCAGCAGAATAAGGGGGGCCAAGCCCAAATCGCCGCAGGCGGATCAGCGTAGAGCGCGGCCTTTTTGGATGGCTTTGGCGCCAAAGCGCTCGCGAATTTTATCGGTGGCGCGTTCGGCCTTGGCCCGTTGGGTTGCTTGGGGATCCAGTAGATCACCGGTAATATCTGCCTGAGTTTCCGGTACCAGGTCAGAGATACCACAGCCCAGCAACCGGTAGGGGCCCTGATCCCCCACTTGATCCAGCAGATCCCGTGCGGTGCGGTAGATGACATCCGCCATCTGGGTGGCATCGCGCAGCGAAATCCGGCGGGTCAGGGCCGAATGATTGGCTCGTTTCAGCTTTAACGTCACCACCCGACCGGCCTTCTGTTTGGCCTTGGCCCGGTCGGAGACCTTCTCGGCCAGCCGCCACAGGTGACCGTCGAGCACCTTGGTGTTGGCGGTGTCCTCAGAGAAGGTGGTCTCATTGGAGATGGATTTTATTGGTGCATGGGCCGAAACACGGCGCCGGTCGACACCGCGGGCCAAATGCCACAGCCGATCACCCATCGAGCCAAAACGCGCGCCCAGATCGCGCCGGTCCCAGCGCAGCAAATCGGCAAAACTCCTGATCCCAGCCTTGTCCAGGCTGGCCTGCGCCGCAGGGCCAATGCCCCAGATCAACCGCACTGGCTTGTCGCGCAGAAAGGCATCGGTCTCAGCCTGGCCAATTACCGAAAACCCGCGCGGCTTGTCCAGATCCGAGGCCACCTTAGCGAGAAACTTATTGTGGGACAGGCCAATCGAGCCGGTGATCCCCACTTCATCTTTCATCCGCTTCACCAGACGGGCCAGCATCACCGCAGGTGGCGCTCCGTGCAGCTGCTCGGTGCCGCTGAGGTCCATAAAGGCCTCGTCCAGCGACAGTGGTTCAACATCCGGGGTCAGTTCATCCATCAGCGCGCGGATCTGCCTTGAGGCCTCGGCATAGGCCTGCATGCGCGGCTTGATCACCACCGCATCAGGGCAGAGTTTCAGCGCCTGAAACATCGGCATCGCGGATCGAACACCACGAATGCGCGCCACATAACATGCGGTSGAGACCACCCCGCGCTTGCCGCCACCAATGATCACCGGCTTGTCGGCCAGTTCCGGATTGTCGCGCTTTTCGACGCTGGCAAAAAATGCGTCGCAATCCATATGGGCGATGGTCAGCGAAAACAGCTCCTCATGCGCCTTGATGCGCGGGCTACCGCACTGCGGGCAGCGTCGCGTTGGGGCGATCTGGCTTAGGCAATCTCGGCATAAGGCGTGCATGGTGGCGCTCATCTGGGGGCAGTGTCGGGTCAGTGTTGGCAGTTTAACCTGTTGGTTGGGTATTGTCTTTATTTCACATCGGCGCCATTCATTTGAGATGGTATTTTCGGGTGCAAAATTAGCGTTATTTCTGGGGCGTGATCTGTTGGTTATCCTGCGGGACGACAACGTGGATATCCCCTATCCCGGACATTGGGACCTGCCTGGCGGCGGTCGCGAGGGTGACGAAACCCCGGCGCAATGTGCGCTGCGTGAAACCTATGAGGAAGTCGGGCTTCAGCTGCGGCAGCAGGACTTGGTCTGGGCGCGAGAATACAGTCGTCCACGGGGACAGGTCTGGTTTTTTGCGGCGCATCAACCCTTGGCATTGGTTGATCAAATCCGCTTTGGCTCAGAAGGCCAGAGTTGGAAATTGATGCCACCACGGGAGTATTGCACCCATCCACTGGCGGTGCCGCATTTCACCATACAGTTGAAAGACTATCTTGAAGAGATTGAGACCTGAGCCGCAAGAAAAATCCCCCGCTGCTGAGGCGGGGGTAAGGTAACGAAACTCAGGAAGAGAATTCGTTAGGGGAGTGTCTTGCGTTTAAGTTCTGCTATTTTTGTGAAAACGCAAAGTCTGGAATACCCGTAGTTGTTATTGAACATCAAAAATGTGCCTTTGTCGGCACAGGGACAATATGGCGCGCTTTTTGTGCTTTTATGAGGAGTTTTTGTTTTTGGTGAAGGGGTTGACGCTGGGTCAATTGGAGTAGGCCGTGGAAATCCCCTAGAAATTTCCACTTTGACCGGAAGTTTTTATTCTGCCTGATTTTTCGGCGTCAATTGGTTTGAGGCGGCCTGCCGGGTGCTGTGTATCGCTTTTGCCGCAGCTCGGTGGGCTGGCCTAAGCGCTTTTTATTTCATTCAAGATAGCCAGTGCGGCGGCACGCGGGTCTTTGGCCTGCCAGATTGGGCGGCCAACAACGATGTGATCTGCGCCGTCGGCAATGGCGCTTGCCGGGGTGGCAACGCGTTTCTGATCCCCCAGGTCAGCGCCCGAGGGACGCACTCCGGGGGTCACAATCAGGCGGCCTTTGGCTTCGGGCAGGGCGCGGATCAGAGCGGCCTCTTGCGGCGACGCAATAACCCCGTCAGCCCCGGCGGCAAAGGCATTGACCGCCCGCTCCAGCACCAGATCCTGCATGGCTCCATCTTTGATCAGCGCGGCGTCCAGATCCTGCCGGTCCAGCGACGTCAGGATGGTCACCGCCAGGATTTTCATATCCTTGCCTGCAGCACCCTGCTTGGCGGCATCCACCACATGCGGATCGCCGTGCACGGTCAGGAAATCGAGTTCAAACTGCGCCAGCCCGCGCACCGCTTTTTCCACCGTGGCACCAATGTCGAACAATTTCATATCCAGAAAAATACGCTTGCCCATTTCTTGCTTCAGCTCGTTGGCCAGTGCCAGCCCGCCGCTGGTCAACATGCCCAGGCCAATCTTGTAGAATGAGACCGCATCCCCCAAAGTTTCGGCCATTTGCAGGCCCTGCACGGCATTGGGGACATCCATTGCAAAAATCAGGCGGTCGTCGGACATGGGGCAGCTCCGGTTCTGGTGGGGTTGCGCCTGTCTATGGTCCGCAGCAGCCCGGCACAAGGGGTTAGGCCTTGCCATAGATCCACCGCATGTCGGGGGCCTCGGTGCAATACATATGCACCCAAATGTAACAGTGCTGGAACAGCGCCAGCACCAGYGCRTTCCAYGAKCCAAACACCAGTGCGATGCCCCAGAGGCCCAGGAAGGCGACGCCATACATGCCGTTTGAGGTGTATTTGAACACTCCCTCGGCGACCAATGGCAGGTCTGCAATCTCGTCCCGGAAGTGGTCACCACCCAAAGCGCGCGGAATGGTGAAATAGACAACGACCGAATGCGCTGCCCAGGCGGACAAGCCCAGCATCGCTGCGCCTAACAGAACCTCGGGCAAGCGATAGCCAGTGATCGCCACGGTGTCCGCCCAGGCGGCCATCATCAGGCTAAGAGGCCGCGCCACYAGCAGCGGCATGAATATCATCCGCCAGACCGCCATATCGCGATCCCCCAGCCAGCGGCTGAGCAGGTTGCGGTGTAGCTGCAGACGAAAGGCAAGCGCGACGATGATTTGGTGGATCACGGCCAGCGTTATCGACAGTTTGGCCCAGCCGGTGGAACTGAGGCCCAAGAGACGCGGCGCATCCTGCGGTGAGACCAGCAGCGACAGCACTCCGGCGGTGAGCAGAATTGCAAACCCCAAGTGCTGCGGTTGACCCTCGAACAGGTCTTTCCAGGTGCTGCGGGCGCGAATGTCATCCAGGCGGCTCATGGCGCCAGTATCCGTGTTGACGGCGGTATGTCGACGGGTTTTTGCTCAGATGCTGCCCATAAGGTGGTTAGCCAACCGGAGCTCTTGGCCCCCTGAACGGAATTCTGGCATTCGGCGCAATTGGCGCGCCGCCTCACCGACAAAGCCGCGGGTGCGGGCCTCGGCACTTTCATCCTGTGGCAGGATGATCTGGCAATATAGGTTGACGGTCCGATCCATAAGCGACAGCGCTACATTGGCGCAGTGGCGTGCGCGATTGGGATCATAGTGGTATTGAGTGATCTCAATGTTGGTCACAAGCATGACGGCCTCCGATTCTGGCCGGTTTAAATTGTCCTAAAATGGCGGCGGAACTATGGCCGTGCTGAGGAACCGCCGGGTTTGATTTAAATCAGTGAAATCCTCATCTTTTCGGGGGATTATACCCCTTGAAGTGGGGCCAGAACCTCCCACATTGATGTTGAGGCCCAGATCGGGGCGTGCCGCYWAGCGGGCGCTNSATANYMTYGGGCGCTTTKAAAAGGAGAGAYWGATGGACTTRAACAAGTTCACCGAGCGGGCACGTGGTTTTGTGCAGGCCGCTCAGACCATTGCCCTGCGGGAAGAGCATCAGCGGCTGGTTCCCGAACATATTCTGAAAGCACTGATGGACGACGACCAGGGGCTGGCGAGCAACCTGATCAGCCGGGCTGGTGGGGTGCCATCGCGGGTGGTGGAAGCGCTGGAAACCGCGCTGTCGAAACACTCCAAAGTCACCGGTGATGCCGGCCAGATTTACATGGACACTCAGACCGCCAAAGTCTTGGACGAAGCCGAGAAGCTGGCCACCAAGGCTGGGGACAGTTTTGTGCCGGTTGAGCGGGTGCTTATGGCGCTGTGCATGGTGAAATCCAAAGCCAAAGAGGCGCTGGATGCTGGTGGCGTGAGCGCGCAGAAACTGAACGAGGCAATCAACGATATCCGCAAGGGTCGCACCGCTGACAGCGCCAATGCCGAGGACGGCTATGACGCGCTGAAGAAATACGCTCACGACCTGACCGAAGCGGCACGTGAGGGCAAGATCGACCCGATCATTGGTCGCGACGAAGAAATCCGCCGTGCCATGCAGGTGCTGTCGCGTCGCACCAAGAACAACCCGGTGCTGATTGGTGAACCCGGCGTGGGCAAGACCGCCATTGCCGAAGGCATGGCGCTGCGCATCGTCAATGGCGATGTACCGGAAAGCTTGCGCGGCAAGAAGCTGCTGTCGCTCGACATGGGCGCGCTGATCGCAGGTGCTAAATACCGCGGTGAATTTGAGGAACGGCTCAAGGCGGTGCTGACCGAAGTGACCGAGGCTGCTGGCGAAATCCTGCTGTTCATCGACGAGATGCACACGCTGGTTGGCGCAGGCAAAGGGGACGGCGCCATGGATGCCGCCAACCTGATCAAACCGGCGCTGGCACGGGGTGAGCTGCACTGTATCGGTGCCACCACGCTGGATGAATACCGCAAATACGTGGAAAAAGACGCCGCCCTGGCGCGTCGGTTCCAGCCGGTGTTGATTTCTGAACCAACGGTCGAGGACACCATCTCGATCCTGCGGGGCATCAAAGAGAAATATGAGCTGCACCACGGGGTGCGGATCTCGGACTCGGCGCTGGTGGCTGCGGCAACCCTCTCGAACCGCTACATCACCGACCGTTTTCTGCCGGACAAAGCCATCGACCTGATGGACGAGGCCGCCAGCCGTCTGCGGATGGAGGTCGACAGCAAACCCGAAGAGCTGGACCAGCTCGACCGCCAGATCATGCAAATGCAGATCGAGAGCGAAGCCCTGCGGATGGAAGATGATGCCGCCTCAAAGGATCGGCTGGAAACGCTGGAACTGGACCTGTCCGAGCTGCAGGAACGCAGCGCCGAGATGACGGCGCAGTGGCAGGCAGAACGTGACAAGCTGGCCGGTGCCCGCGACATCAAAGAGCTGCTGGAGAAGGCCCGCGCCGAGTTGGAAATTGCCAAACGCGAAGGCAATCTCGCCAAGGCGGGCGAGCTGTCTTATGGCGTCATCCCCGAGCTGGAAAAACAGCTGGGGCAGGCCGAAAACCGCGAAGACACCGGGTTGATGGTCGAGGAGGCCGTGCGCCCCGAGCAGATCGCTGAGGTGGTTGAACGCTGGACCGGTATTCCGACCTCAAAGATGCTGGAAGGCGACCGTGAAAAGCTTCTGCGGATGGAGGACGAGTTGCATGGCCGGGTGATTGGTCAGGACGCCGCCGTCACTGCGATTTCCAATGCGGTGCGGCGGGCACGCGCTGGCCTGAACGACGAGGGGCGGCCACTGGGCTCGTTCCTGTTCCTCGGCCCAACTGGTGTTGGCAAAACCGAACTGACCAAGGCGGTGGCCGAATTCCTGTTCGACGACGAACACGCAATGGTGCGCATCGACATGTCGGAATACATGGAGAAACACTCGGTCGCCCGTCTGATCGGCGCGCCTCCGGGCTATGTCGGCTATGACGACGGCGGGTCGCTGACTGAGGCGGTGCGCCGTCGCCCCTATCAGGTGGTGCTGTTCGACGAGGTTGAGAAGGCGCACCCGGATGTGTTCAACGTGCTGTTGCAGGTGCTCGACGATGGGGTGCTGACCGATGGTCAGGGCCGCACCGTCGACTTCAAACAGACGCTGATCGTGCTGACCTCAAACCTTGGCGCGCAGGCGCTGAGCCAACTGCCCGATGGCGCTGATGCCTCGGACGCGCGGGACGACGTGATGGAGGCGGTGCGCGGTCATTTTCGCCCCGAGTTCCTGAACCGTCTGGACGAGACCATCATTTTTGATCGGCTCAAGCGCGAGGACATGGGCGGCATTGTCGAGATCCAGTTGGCCCGGCTGATCAAACGTCTGGCCGAGCGCAAGATCACGCTGGAACTGGACGACGACGCCAAAATCTGGCTGGCAGACGAGGGCTATGACCCGGTGTTTGGTGCGCGTCCCCTGAAGCGGGTGATCCAACGCGCGCTGCAGAACACGCTGGCTGAAATGCTGCTGAGCGGCGACGTCAAAGACGGCGACACCGTGCCGGTTTCCGCTGGGGCCGAAGGGCTGATCATCGGAAGCCGTGTCGGCGCCACCACCCGCCCCAAACCGGACGATGCGGTGGTGCATTGAGCGCCAGAGTGAAATGAGAAAAGCCCGCCAGACATGGCGGGCTTTTTATTGTCGAAGGCTTGAAATCGCAGCCGCATTTTCTGTGCGGTTCATCTATTTCTTGGGTGATCTGTCAGGGGCCCTCCCAAAACGGTTGATCGGGCTTCATGCCGTTGGCAGCGCGAGATGAACGGCGATCCACTTGGGGATTTTGGTTTAGAGAGTTTTATGCCTCATAAAGGCTGCATACCCTGCAATGCCGGCATAGCCAGCCAGTGCCAACACCATCCCAACAGCAATCGCCGCGATCAGGATCAGCAAAAATGCCAAACTCTGATCCAGCGAGATGGCAAAGGCTTCTACATCAGTTGGTTGGTTCATCTTGACCCCCTCAATTTCTCTAGTGCCTGCGGATGTGATTGTCGGTGAACTCTGCCAACAATGGAGAGCTGGTTGAACCCGACCGGATAAAAAGTGTCTAAACCCCGTTCTCTGTCATTTCTGTCTAGCGTTGATCAAAAGGAACAGGGCGACTGAAGCAGAGCAACCCGCACTCCCCGACCACATCAAAACCGCAAGCATACTGCCGCCGCCGTTCTGTGGTCAGCTGGTCCCTTTATGCCAAACCAAACGTCGGTCTGTTCCGGCGCATCGGGACAGGACGCTATCCTTTGGAATAGGAGGTGGTCGGTCGACGTTTTATACTGCCGTCGACCCGGCCAAAGGCGTGCACCAGGTTGGCGCAATCGSWWRCKRSYSTKKAGCTTGATCCTCAGCGGATTGGGCTTGCTCTGATTGACTGCCGAATATTTGGGGTTCTTCACTGATGAATGCCACTCCCACGGGGGCGTCGCTTGCTAAAATGAACAGGGAGCATCGGCGATGGCGGGCCTTTTTTGGGGTATGCCCCCGGACGGAACCAAACCAAAGGCACCGTGCCAGCGCCTGCCCGTTCCGGCGAGCGTAATGGAGTCGAGAGACGGCTGCCCCAAATTCCGCGNCCKGACCNWKGGGTGGGYGCAAAGCGCCYTCCCNGTTTTGCCGGAGGCAAACCTCTGGTTTGATGGGGGCGGTACGGGCGCTGCCAAATCAGAGATTTGTCTGGGGTGATGTTGCGTAGGCTTGGTTATCAGCGGTTCCCCAGCAGCGACGGGTGACATTCTCGCAGTAAGTGCAACAGGTTTTCATATTGAAAGGACACTTCATAAGTCACTGAGGTAATCAGCACATAGTCTGCAGAACCTAAAAAGACTGGATTACTGGTTAGGTGATCAGCCGGGATTGGGGGCAAATGGATGTGAAGAACAAGCCCGTCCAAGTAAATTCGCATAATTGAAATATTGAGATCGATATCCTCTCCCAAGTTGGGGATTGGTTTAATATCAATATAGGGGGATTGGTTATGTGCCTCGCCGACTGTCGAAATCTGCGTTAGTGAGACGGGATACAGTGACGGTCCTTCTAGGGGTTTTCCTAAAACGTATTCTTTCAGCCCGTCTTCAACTGTCTTCTCAAGAGTTGCATGTTTCATGTCAGGAAGAGTGGAAGCGGATGCCCGCCACGCTATGCTGTGAGCAAACCGGATCAGGGCTTCGGTGTCTAAGCCTTTGACTTGTCGAAATCCATGATTGGGCAGCATGGGCGCGATACTTTCAAAGTGAGGACGGAAAACCTGCCAACTACTCCAGACTAGYTGATGTTTTCTGAGACACTTAATTCCTTCGTCGTCTATCGCTGAAAGAAAATCCTCTCCCTTTCGTACAACGAGCTTTTTGTCATACCAGCTGGACCACCTGCGATGCAGACCTTCACCCTTAGTAGATTGATAAAGTGGCTTTCCATTCGTGGTCGGTCGAGTAAATGCTTGGGGCAGAATATGGCACTTTACAAATTTGCCATAAGAGCCAGTCAGTGCGCAGTAGCCTTCGGTATTTTGCTTCTTACTCATGAATTAATGACCCTTGGTTAGTAATCGGGATGGTGCCATGGGCTAGGTGGTCAATACTACTGTTTGTATTGTCTCTATCAGTTTTTATGAAACGATATCCTCTTACCAAGTTAGTCATTACCGCCCGTCTCTCCAATGAATTCGACAAGTTTGTTTTGTTTACTATTGGTGACGTGCTGTCTGGATTGCAGATCGGAAACGACACGTCCCCCCCCACCGCACGCCCTGATCATCCGGCCTTCACCTCTCTCCGCCAAACTCCCTGACAATCGCGATTACCGCTGGGCCTCACACCCCCGGCACAGGAACAGGGCCTCCGTTGGACCGGGGGCGCTATTGGACTGCAGTCACGCACGGGGGATAAAGTCCCCGGCCACCTTCGCTTTGGCGACGTCGCCACTAGTAACCAACACCAACTCAGACACCAAAAACACCGCAGACATCCCTGACACATGATGTGCCCCTTTTGTGGGAACCCGGCCCCGCCGGGCAAAGATGCCTGCCCGTGCTTGAGTGGGTCGCATAGGCATATGTCTGCCCGACGGGCCAGAACAGACCAAAGGCCCCGCATGTCCCGCGCCCGCAAAGCAGACCACAAAACCGTGATCGCCGCCGCCCAGTCAGTGTTCTGGCAGCATGGCTATCATGGCACCAGCACCCGCAAGATCAAGCAGAGCACCGGGCTGACCCGCTTTACGCTGCAAACAGCTTACGGCGGCAAAGAGGCGTTTTTTCTGCAGACGCTGGATGCCTATCTCGACCGCGCCGAGAACGGCGTCTTCCCGAACCCGGACGGCACAGATCTCGACGGATTGGCGCGGTGGGTCGAGGGGCGCTTAGACCCGGAAACAATGCCAGTGAAGGCGGCCAAGGGCTGCCTGTTGTTGAACTCCATCACCGAGTTTGACCGCGACGGCGGTGAAATTGATGACAGAATCGCGCGCTATTTTGAYGGTCTGCAAACACGGCTTGCGCAGATCCTGGCCCAAGCGGTTGCTGCGGGTGAGGCGGGTCCAGATCTGGACCCAGAAGAAAAATCGCGGCTGCTGGTCAGTCTGCTGATGGGCCTCGCGGTGACCATCAAAGCGCGCCTCAATGATGATTTTGCCGCGCCTTATACTGCTGCCGCTGCCGCCATGATCCGACACTGGMGGGTGCTGGCCTGACACAAAATTCTAGCGACGCGAACGCTGGATCACATGCCGGTCATCCGCCGGTTGTGATTGGTGGCAATTCTTGCAGGGTTCTTTACATCTAGCGCCATGTCAGACCGAAATACCTCCCGACGATCAACACGTCGCCTGACCATCCTGGCAGGTTTGGTCCTGCTGCTCCTGCTGGCGGGGGCGGTGGGCTTTGCGGTGGTTGAACTCTCGCTCAGCCCCGATGAATTGGCACAGCAGTTGCGGGCGACGGGGGCCTGGGCTCCGCTTGCTGTCATTGCGCTGATGATCTTGCACAGTTTCATCCCGTTCCCGGCCGAGATCCTGGCGATCTGTGCCGGTGCGGTGTTTGGCACCGTCGTGGGGAGCGTGCTGGTCTGGGTTGGTGCCATGTTGGGGGCGCTGGCCGCGTTTGGCCTGTCACGCAAACTGGGGCAAAAGGTGATCCGCAACTGGTTGTCCGAGGCTCAATCCGCGCGGCTGGACGGGTGGACAAAAGAGCAGGGCGCTTTGACCCTGCTGATCAGCCGTTTCATTCCGGTGATTGCCTTTAACCTGATCAATTATGCCGCCGGGCTGACCCGCGTGCCGCTGTGGACCTTTGTCTGGACCACAGGGCTGGGCATTGTGCCGATCACAGTGTTGTCCGCCTATCTGGGCGCGCAGATGAAAGAGATGACCTGGTCGATGCTGCTGATGGTYTCGKCAGGGGGGATTCTGCTGGTCGGGCTGTTGCACYATYTGGCAAAATCCCGRCGCTGGATCTGACCGGGGGCGGGTTATTCCTCGATTGCTTCYTGYACGATACCGTCCAGCAGCGCCTGAATGTCCTGCATCGCGCCATCGGGGAACTGACGGAACCCCACGGTGACCTGATCTGATCCGGGCAGCTGCGTGACAAATATGTTGTAGGGGCAGAACGCAATGTTCATCGGGTCAGCCTCCATTACTYGGCGCGACAGGCTGGCCGAACAGAATGAATAGACCTCGGCGGCCTGAAACAGCACGATGTCCGAGCCTGTCGCCGCGCGGGTGCGCTCCAGCATCGCACCGACATGGCTGATATTATCAATCACCAGCCCCAGATCGGTGATCGCATTCTCGACGCCAAAGGTGACATCGTCAAACTCCATCGTGGTGGTGTAGCTGACCATGTCCTGCGCAAACGCGGCCTGTGTCGACAGCCCAAGGACAACGGCAAGGGTGARGTGTTTCATACATTGTCTCCCAATGTGACCAGCCTTGACTTGTCTGGCCCAGTAATCGCGCTCAAACTCAAATCCAGGTGCGGCGTGTGGCACGCCTCATATTTACATATAGGAGATTGTGCATGGGTTTTGCAGCAAACGCCATAGAGTTCATGGCGCTGAGTTTTGTTTTCCTGCTGGGTGCGCTGGTGGTTGGTGTGGCAGTGCTGTTTGTGGTGGACCGGTTGCAGACACGTGATGCCATTCGGCGCAACTATCCGGTGATCGGGCGCTTTCGCCATCTGTTCAGTGAACTGGGCGAGTTTTTCCGGCAGTATTTCTTTGCCATGGACCGCGAAGAACTGCCGTTCAACCGGGCGCAGCGCGACTGGGTCAGGCGGGCTTCCTCGGGGGCGGACAATACCGTTGCCTTTGGATCGACCCGCAATACCAATGTGCCCGGCACGCCGATTTTTGTAAACGCGCCGTTTCCACCGCTGGATGATGAAAGCGCCCGCACCAAGCCTTTGCAGATCGGCCCCACTGCGCGCATCCCCTATCTGGCGCCGTCGATCTTTAATATCTCGGGGATGAGCTTTGGTGCCATTTCCAAGCCCGCAGTGCAGGCGCTTAGTCGCGGTGCCAAGCAGGCCGGGGTCTGGCTCAACACCGGCGAGGGCGGGCTGAGCCCGTTTCACCTGGAGGGCGGCTGTGACATCGTGTTTCAGATTGGCACTGCCAAATACGGGGTGCGGGATACGCAGGGTGGGCTGAGTGATGATAAGCTGAAACAGGTCGCCGCCCATGACGCGGTGCGGATGTTCGAAATCAAACTGTCGCAGGGGGCCAAGCCGGGCAAGGGCGGCATCCTGCCAGCCGCCAAGGTGACCGAGGAGATCGCGGCGATCCGCGGTATCCCGGCAGGCCAAGCCAGCCTCTCACCCAATCGCCACYCGGAAATGGAGAATTTTGCGGACCTGCTGGATATGATCACCCACATCCGCGAAGTGACCGGCAAACCGGTGGGTATCAAAACGGTGGTTGGCTCTGAAGTGGTCATGCGCGAACTGTTCGAGTGCATCGTGGCGCGCGGCGACGACGCTGCCCCGGATTTTATCACCATCGATGGCGGCGAGGGCGGCACTGGCGCGGCGCCAATGCCGCTGATTGATCTGGTCGGCATGTCGGTGCGTGAGGCGCTGCCAATGGTGGCCAACCTGCGCGATGAACACGGATTGAAAGACCGTATCCGGCTGATCTCGTCCGGCAAGCTGGTCAACCCCGGTGACGTTGCCTGGGCACTGGCGGCTGGGGCTGACTTTATCACCTCGGCGCGTGGCTTCATGTTTGCGCTGGGTTGCATTCAGGCGCTGAAATGCAATCGCAACACCTGCCCAACCGGCGTCACCACCCATGACCCGAGATTCCAAAAAGGTCTGGTGGTCGAGGACAAATACATCCGGGTTGCCAAATATGCCCGCGAGATCATCCACGAGGTCGAGACCATCGCCCACTCGGTTGGGGTGCCTGAACCGCGCCAGATCCGCCGCCGCCATGTGCGTATCATGCAAGAGGGGGGGCGTTCACGTCCGATGAATGAAATCATGCCAAGTTACAGTGCCGTCGCCGAAACGTGACAGGATATGTTTTGGTTCCTGGGCTAGGTTTGCGTATCTCACTACAAACGAGACTATAGGAGACCTTAGATGGCCTATCGCTGGACCAACGACCTGACCCATGATGACGTAACCCCCCAGGGTGCGTTCCTGAACCGCCGCCAGATCATGGCGGGCATGGCTGGTCTGGGGCTTGGTTCCTTGGCTGGCGGGGCGCAAGCTCAGGACGCGCTCGAACCCAACAGCTGGGAGGACGTCACCAGCTACAATAACTATTATGAATTTGGCACCGGCAAGGATGACCCGGCAGACAATGCCCATCTGCTCACCACCTCTCCCTGGAGTGTCACCATTGATGGCATGGTCGACCGCCCCGGTGAGTATGACTTTAAGGACATCATGGCTGAGATGACGGTGGAAGAGCGGATCTACCGCTTCCGCTGTGTCGAGGCCTGGTCGATGGTGGTGCCCTGGAACGGCTTTGAGCTGGCGGATCTGCTGGCCATGGCCGGGGTGCAGGACAGCGCAAAATACGTCGCCTTTGAAACCCTGTACCGGCCCAGCGAGATGCCCGGCACCGCCTACCGCGTGCTCGACTGGCCCTACCGCGAGGGGCTGCGTCTGGACGAGGCGATGAACCCGCTGACGCTGATGGCCACCGGCATCTTTGGCAAAGACCTGCCCAACCAGAACGGCGCGCCGCTGCGTCTGGTGGTGCCATGGAAATATGGCTTCAAGTCAATCAAGTCGATTGTCCGCATCACCCTGTCCGATCAGGAACCCCCAACCAGCTGGAACATGTCCAATGGCCGTGAGTATGGCTTCTACAGCAATGTGAACCCGCAGGTCTCGCATCCCCGCTGGAGCCAGGCCACCGAACGGCGCATTGGCGGCGGGCTGTTTGCCAAGCGTCAACCAACCCTGATGTTCAATGGCTACGAGGACGAGGTTGCTTCACTGTACGACGGCATGGACTTGGGGAAATTCTATTAATGCGGGATCACCTCAACCAGTCWCTGCGTGGATTGCCGACCTGGGTAATCTATCTGCTGGGCGCGCTGCCCGCGCCTTGGCTGTTCTACCAGGGTCTGACTGGTGGCTTGGGGGTCGAGCCGATCAAGGCACTGGAACATGAGTATGGTGAGCTGGCCCTGCAATTGCTGGTGCTTGGCTTGGCGATCACTCCGTTGCGCAAATACACTGGCATTAGCTTGCTGAAGTTCCGCCGCGCCGTGGGCCTGTTGTGTTTCTTCTATGTGAGTTGCCACTTGTCGGTCTGGCTGTTGCTGGATGTGCAACTGCCCAGTCAGATCTGGGCTGACATCATCAAGCGCCCCTATATCACCATTGGCATGGCGGGTTTTCTGTTGCTGCTACCGTTGGCCCTGACCTCAAACAATTGGTCGATCCGCCGGTTGGGGCCTTATTGGCGCAAACTGCACAGGGTCATATATGTGATCGGGGTGCTGGGCGCGGTGCATTTCATCATGCTGGTCAAAGGCGTCCAGCTGGAACCGCTGATCTATCTGGCCTTGATTGGTGGCTTGCTGCTGCTGCGGCTGCCCAACCGTCGAAGATCTGCCTCTGGCCGTGTGCGCCAACAGCGGGCCTGAGCCTTCTTTCGGCTGTCGCTTCTATTTCACTCGCTTTTACGATTGCCCGACTCGCCCGATTCCGAGTTTTCTAGTGTCCGTTCTGCGCTCTGCCACAAGATCTGGTGGTATGAGGTGGGGCGGTGTTTTTGCTGAGGGGTTTTGCGGGGCGCTGGTGGGTGAGGGTGCGGAAGTTGGTGCCGTAACTGTATGTTTTCATGAGTAAGTTGATGGTTTTTACAAAAAGGTGAGGTTTCTGTAATTTAGCGCTTGCGGGATTGCTGTGATAACCCTAGAACCCCCATACCGGCGGCGCAGATGTGCTACTGGGGACGCTCCGGAGAGACGGAGGGACACACCGGAGAGTACGGTGGGACGGGTTGGAGAGACAGCTGGACGCCTCGGAGAGACGGGGAATGGAGATACAGGATTGGCGGGCGCGCTGAGAGATTGGCGCATCGGTTTGTTTTTTGTCTCTGGGGTTTTTGACCTAGGACCTTTGGTCTGTTGCTCTTTGAAAATTTATATATCTGAAGAGATATGTGGGCGGTTTGGTTCATTCGATGGATCAGCCTGTGCATATGTCAA
>NVUP01000046.1 GCA_002401945.1 Paracoccaceae bacterium | reverse complement strand
ACGGTAGAGTTCTTTTGGTAGCTTGTGAGCTTGCTTGATCAGCGCCTGAACAACGCTGTGACTGTCTTTGTTGCCAACCTTGGCTAGCATCACATAACGTGTGTGCCGCTCGACCAACGTGGCAATGAAGCTATTGCCAGAGCCCGCAATCAAGTCGTCATCCTGTCAGCTGGCAGGTGATGTATGCATCACCGAGAGGCCAGTGTCCTGGTACGGCACGATCTTCGACATCCGCCGGTCTTTGTCGGATCGATATAGTGTCCTTGATTTGGCCAAGGCCGCTGCGCTTCATGGTGGCGTGGCGAGAGCGACGAATGGATCGCGTCGCCCGCAAGTGCGACAGCAGTTCTTTCTTAAGTACATTGCGTGTCTGGATAAATAGGCTTCGGTAGATCGTCTCGTGGGAGACCCTTTTGTCTTCCTCATCGGGATGTTCGCGCATCAGCCAACCTGCGATTTGTTGCGGGGACCATTTGCGGGTCAGCTTGGCCGATATCGCCCCCTCTCATCGATACTTCGTATCGACTGCCGGGCAGTGGACATAGATAGATATTGCCTGCCAATTTGCAGGGCTTTGGGCGATGGGCGCGAGCCCATGCCGCTGCATCGGATTGAGCCGCACGGTAAAGTTTGGCACCACCGTTGCGCCGGATCTCGCGGCAGATGGTCGACGCTGACCGTCTCAAGGATCTCGCAATTGATCGCACAGATAGTTGCGCAGTCAGGCCTCGTGATATCTCCTCGCGTTCAGCCAAACTCAGAGCCAAACGGGATCTCATGCGATCTGGCGGACGGATACCACCGGTGCGCGCCAGCAGCGGGTAAATCGATGATGATGCACGATCAAATCCACGTCCAATCGAACTCATCGACTCTCCACGTTGCCAACGATCCCAGATCTCTGACTTCTGTTTATCTGTAAAAAAATGTCTGCGGCGATAGGCCATGATTTACACTCCATCTTTCCATAAAGACTAAAGTGTTGCGTCGACCCGTTGATACCGCCATCCCAATGCGGACATGCCGCACCGATAAGACGGGCAGAAAGGAGATGTTCTCTGCAGGCGATTGATAGTGCGCAAAAGCAGACCTTTGTCGCGCGATTACCCCAGTATCCTCTTGGCGCCACAGAAATACTGCTCTTTACGCTCGGTGTGGTGCATCCCCCCTGAGAAATCTCCAAGTGATTTGATCTCATCAGATCACCCGTTCTTAGTATTCGTTCGGGTTTTGGCCGCGGCGTTGAACACATTCGTCAACTTTGGTGATTGCGCTCCAGCTGCCGGAAAGCGGAAAATCAAGCGAGGCGCGCCGGATGTCCATCACCAACATGTTGCCCTCGCGGATTTGATCCAGTTCGGGTTGCCCCAGCCACCAAAAGGTCCAGTTCGCGCTGGCTGTGCCGCTCATTCCGCGGCCTCTGCCATCAATCTCGTAGGAGCCGTAATAATCCGGCTTTGCGGCATAAGCCACGGCAACCTGCCATTGGCCGCCGTCAAAACCGATGCGCAATTTACTGCCGCTGAAATCTTGCTCGGCGACGCAATATTTGAACACGCCATTCACCGATCCGGCAAAAACCTGATAGCCGCGCGCCGTATCATACGGGGTTTCCTGTGCCCCGTCGGCCTCGGCAATATTGGTCACCGAATAGTCATCAGAAATCACCAGAGCCGCCGCCATGGCTTCTCCGGGCGCGTTGTTTTCTACCCATTCACCCGCCTCGTTTTGGGAAACAAATGTCAGAGATTTGCGGTCGAAATCTTGCAGCCAATCCTGAAAACGCCCCGCAAAAAACCACGCATCATTTTCGCCCAATACCCAGTATTGACCACTGTCAGCCGAGAATCCGTATGTGCCACAAGCATCGCGCATCGACGCATCACCCGTTGGCAATGCATCGGCGGCATATTCATCCACAACATAGGCATTCGGGCCATACATTGGCTCTTTGCGGGTTGTGCATTTGGCAATTTGATCTTCGGAATACGTAACATCCGAAAAATGCGCCATTTGGGTTTGGGCCGCATTGGCAGCGTATTGCGCAGGCGAGTTTGTTAACTCACCGAAATATTCGCCCGCCTTATCGGGCCTATCCCCATCCCGAAGATGCGACGCCCCAACATAAAGATCGGCATATGTTCCGCTGATGCGCAGCTCTAGATCGGCCAATTTTCCGTTGCACTCCGCCGCCCAATACAACATCACCCCATCAAGAAATCGGGTTTCATTGATCTGTSCAGTGCAGCCAAATGCCTTTGCGGCCTCGTCAAAACGTGGCGTGACAATTGGCACCAAACTCTCGGCGGCATGTTCACAAAGCCCCGAGATCGGCAATTGGCGATCCCCCTCGGCACATCCGAGCGTCGACGCCTGAGACATTGACGCGACCAAAGCTCCCGATGCCATCAGGAACGCTGCGCCAGTGATGCGTATGTAACGGTTCATAAGACCATCCTTTTTGTGGGAACGTTTTTTATTTTAGATCCTTATGTGAAGGACTAGTTTTGGAGCTGTTTTTTAGCATCAAAGCTTTCAACAGCGTCGGCGACGCTGGCTGGCGCATTTTTTGGAAGACTGACCGCTATGCCAGAAGGAAAAGTGAAACTTACACCATTCATAAGACCTATAAAATTAATACAGGTATACTCGTCACCCTGTGGGGAGATTATTTCAACATTGCCTGGGCCACAGTCATTAATTGGGTGCCCATTCGCATCAAGGGCTTGCTGCGCGATGCTTGCTTGCGTTGAAAGAAATATGCTGAACGCTGCAAGAGCCGCGGCGCGCACGACGTTAGAATTAATCGACACGATAATATCCTTTAATGTTATTTTCATCTTGGTTTGAAACACGCGGCAAGTTTTTATCGCGTGCCGCCGAGGTCTTGGGTCAAAGTCACGGGCAGAGATGGTACCAACCCGAAATGCGTGGTAATTTCCTGCGTATAAATATTGTAAATACCCTTTTTCAAAAGTCATTTTCGGAGATTAAACCCAAACGGATTGCCATTGCGACGGCCTCGACCCGATTGGAGACATCAAGCTTTTGCAAAATCGCGCTGACATGATAGCGGGCCGTTGGCAGGGACAGCCCCAGATGCGTTGCAATCTCGGGGTTTGTGAACCCTTTGGTCAAGAGAACAAGGACACGTCTTTGGTGGCTTCCCATCGTCAAAACGGCGCCGCCAGTTTCAGGGTCGCCGGCAGCCGTACAGATTTTCCGCAATTGTGCCGCTAGCGGTCACCGCGATCGAAGCGATCGAAGCGCAGGCCACAAGAAAGTTATTTTTATTCAAATATTTCATAGTCATTTCATGAATAATCCTCAATAGAGCGTTGCGCCACACCAACACAGTAATTGCGTCTGTAGCAGGCAATTCTTTACATATAAAGGCCTGCTTCAAGGAGAAGTCACGCTTCCTATACAGTTGTCTAGGGTCAGGACTCATAGCCAAAACAAAACGATTGCGGCCAGTGCGATGGCAGAGAGGAAGAGTTCAGGGCAGGGCCGCCCTCGAAGGAGCGGCCCTATGCTCTAGATTTCTGTAGCTTCTGAAATCTCTAGGCGTCTTCCAATTCGACCCCCAAATATTGCACCGTGCTGTCCATTTTGGTGTGCCCTAACAGGAGCTGAACGGCTCTCAGCTTCCCTGTTTTCTTGTAAATCTGGGTGACCTTGGTTCGACGCATTGTGTGGGTTCCATAGGCTGTGGCCTCCAAGCCAATAGAGCTCACCCTTTCCCGAACGATCCGCGCATATTGGCGGGTCGAGATATGTAAGCGCGCGTGAAAGCGACCTGGCCAAAGGTATTCAGAACCAACCATTATCGGATCTTTCATCCAGCGCATAACGGAAATACGCGTCCTTTTGGTGATCTCAAACTTCACAGGTTTTTACGTTTTACTTTGCAGCACAGACGCCAGTTCCTTGATCTGGCCCGAATCTGCCGAGAGGGGCTGTGAGGCTCGCACAGGAAGACATCGATATCTGTCGCCAAGGTAAAGCTTTTGTGCCCTGCCATCTCCGATCCGCGGTCCCAAGTCAGTGAACGGTACAGTTCTTTTGGCAACTTGCGTGATTGCTTGATCAACGCCTGAATGACGCTGTGGCTGTCTTTGTTGCCAACCTTGGCCAGCATCACATAACGCGTATGCCGCTCGACCAAAGTGGCGATGAAGCTGTTGCCAGAACCTGCGATCAGGTCCCCCTCCCTCCTCTCGGGCATGCTGCGCATGCCCTGCCGGCAATGATGGCCTGGCACGGCACGATCTTCSACCTCTGCCGGTCTGTCACGGRTCGATACCGCGTCGTYAAACTGGCCCAGCCCACTGCGCTTCAAGGTGGCGTGGCGAGATCTGCGAATGGATCGGGTGGCCCGCAGATGCGCAAGCAATTGCTTCTTAAGCACGCCGCGTGTCTGGATAAACAAGCTTCGGTAGATCGTCTCGTGGGAGACCCGCCTACCTTCCTCATTGGGGTGTTCGCGCATCAGCCAGCCTGCGATTTGTTGCGGGGACCATTTACGCGTCATCTTGGCCGATATCGCGCGGCAGAGATAGATATTGCCTGCCAACTTGCAGGGCTTTGGGCGGTGGGCGCGGTCCCACGCCGCTGCATCTGAAGCTGTTGCACGGTAGTTTCGAACGCCACCATTGCGCCCAACCTCGCGGCTGATTGTGGACGCTGGTCGTTTCAGGGTTCGGGCTATTGAACGCAACGACACCTTCGCACGCAGGCCTCGGGATATCTCTTCTCGGTCGATCAGGGTCAGAGCCAGGCGCAACCTCATGCGGTCCGGTGGACGGATGCCGCCAGTGCGCGCAAGGAGGGGATAAATCGATGATGATGCGCGATCAAAACCACGTCCAATCGAACTCATCGRCTCTCCGCGCTGCCATCGATCCCAAATCTCTGACTTCTGCTTGTCTGKGAAAAATATCCGGCGACGATAGGTCATKATCTACACGCCATCTTTCCAAGAAGACTAAAGTGTTGCGTCGACCCGTTGAAACCGCCGCTGGGAGCAGGCTTTGCAAAGTCGCGGTCGATGGGCAAGGTGGAGGGGCGCTACCGGCCCTTACCGGACTCTGGCGGCACCCTGAACGCCGCAGTGCAGCTTGGGCATTTCTGCCGTTCGTGACAGCGAGATTTCCAGCGGAGGAAATGTCCAGATCGGTCATTTCCCCGGTATTGCCGACCTGAAAGACCCTGTCTTTGAAGCAGCTTGTTTTATGACAAGCATTTTTCGCCATTGGTTCGAGCACACTGGCGAATGTCAGAGCTTTTTGGCCTTCTGGGCGGCTCGAACAACCAGGGGTAGAAAGTATTCTCATCTGGTGTATGGTGTATAAGCGTTCGAGCCCATTTTTTGACCCATTTTGACAATTGATTTAGAGGGTAATGAGATATGTGGATAATTGAACTTTACGGGGTAAAAAAACGGCAAATACCGCATAAGGGCGCCATCCGAGTATACGGACCTTGGTTTCTATCCAGGATGTCCGCACACAGGAATATGCGCGAGTTTTACCGGTGTTACAGCCAGAGCGTTTTCGCAAGAGCGCTTACGTTTCAGGCATTTGGCCAGACCCTGCTGCGCCGGGCCTCAATAATCACGCATTCTGCCTCACGTGCCCTGAGCCTTGCAGTGTTGGCAATGCTTGCTGTTCATGTCAGCGCCATCACGTCTGAGGCCCAAACCGAATTGAAGCTGTCAGTGAATGACATCTCTTACCTATGGCCGATTCCTACCACTCAAGCAGAAGTAGATCTGTTGATTGATGGCGAGAGTGTATGGCCAGGTCCCTCGTTTGAGGAGGTGTTGAATATGGCTCTGGGGGTTCGGGTTAAAGATGGCGGCGGGACGACAAGGCAGATTACATTCCCCCCGTCGGCGCATTTCGACGATCGCATCAATTGGAAACTGGTTGGTTTTCGGGTTGATCCTTCGGCACCGAGCGCAGATCCAGCCTGGATCAATCGTATTGGCTCGATTCCGCAAATTCGCCTGATCATGCAGCCGGTAACCGTGACGTCAAATGGCGTCATCGTCCATGACTTTACCGCACACCTAGCGTTTTCTTATGTGCTCAAGGGCAAGCGTCCCTTTGAGCCTGATCGCAAAAAGTTTGCCGCAATTTTAGACGGTTTGCTCGAGCTGAAGGAATTCCTGTTGGCGGCTAACCCTCCAGTTTCTACAGAGGGCGAGCTTGGCGTCAACCCTGGGTTGGGGCAGAACGTTCCTGGCTTTTCAGCAAAGGTCGAAGGTTTTCTCCAAAAGCACCTCGCGAATCTCACACCGAACGTTGTTTCTTTCATGGGCGTTTCGAGTCCAAAGCCCGAACCCTGGATATTCTTCGCATGGGATCCCAGCATGTCGGAGGGGCCATTGGGAACGGTGATGTTATTTCCGGCCATTACAGTCAAGGAAGGGTCGGTGACTCCCGTTCCAAAGAACAACAACCTGCAATTTAATCCGCCCATCGGCGTGAGCACGGCGGTGTTGTTTAAGTCGAACCTCAATCTCAACGACCCAGYTWTSCCGSMYWAMWSRSWGYMKYYMMACWGGSAMMWKSYSSAYWWCMYKKYYMWTYYRWMSMWWMSMAASSWMCTCAACACTGACTGCGTTAGCTGTCACAGCGAAACGACACGGCGCACAATTTTAGCAATACTACCGACTGAATATCAGTATGAATTGCCCGAAGGCATCCTTGGGGTGAAACCATCGTTGCTGCCGACAACCAACTACAATGTTCGCAATTTTGGGTGGTATCAACTTGGAATCTCAGCTCCACAACTTGCCGTGACTATGCGGGCCTCGAACGAAACGGCCGATGCCCTGGAGTTCATCCGGAAGGAGTACAAACGGTAAGAAATTTGCGCTGCTTTTCGGGAATACTCGACAATAAATCTGATCTGCTAATTTTCCAAACCCAAGAAGGAATAATAACATGTCAACACAAGTCTCACACCCGCTTACATTGGTAATGAATCTCAAATCTGCCAGCGACGGCCCGGCTCTGGCTAAGTTGCTTGCCGAGAGCCAGCCCAACATCGACCAAGCGCTTACAAGTGTCGGTACTGTACACTTCGCTCGTTTTGTTTTTCTCAGCCCCACGGAACTGGCGATCATCACATCCTATGATGGTAGTTTCCCAGTATACATCCAGGCCTTTACTCATTACCTCGGGGAAATCTTTGACGCGTTATTGAGCTATATGAAGGACGCTCCACTATTACCGGTGAAAGATAACCTGAAAGATTTTGAGGCCTACATTATGGCAAATGACCGATCCAGAATAGACGGCGAACTCCAAAGCCTTTACTGTGCTTATCCCAATCTAACGGTCCAAGACATATTAGCATTGGAAAGATAACCGTAGGATGTGATTTTGGCGCCCTAGGTTTTTTCTGGTAGATTCGACCTAAGAGGCGGGGAGCCCCATGAAATGAAGCTCACGGACTTTCGGTTCACCTTTTTTCACAAATCCCGTCGACGCAGGAAAGTTGGCCACAGCATTGCCGGGATGCTGGAGTAGTTACCATGCCGAACAAGATGACTGGGTTCACCTGCGGTTAAGAATAGGCCGCGAAGCTGGTGGTCGGCCCGGAGCGGGACCGGGTCGTAACGATGGTGCGTGGGATCTTCGCGCAACACGCCGAGTGAATGCGCGAGGGCTCGCTTTGCGAGGCAGTGAAGCCCGATGGTCCTGACAATCCCAAATACCTGCCGGTAGCGACGCTGTTCAGCCGCTGCTGCTGGACCGACGGCAATTCGCACACGGATCGGCGGGCGGCGGGTAACTGACGGAATTTCTAATCAGCTTCTCCGCACTGCGGTCATTGGCGAACTATGCAGCGAATAACATGTGTGGATGGCTCCTGCCTAGCAAGACATTTTTGATCGGATTGTGCATTTGTCAGAAGCAGTCATGTGTCCGGCCTGTTTGCGCGGTTTTGACCGCTGGCCCTGAAGGGTTCCGCAAACCAAGTCCCTATCAGCTTTGCGGGCTA
>NVUP01000045.1 GCA_002401945.1 Paracoccaceae bacterium | reverse complement strand
CGAGAGCTGGACAATTCCCAGACCGGATTGTTGGCCAGGACGACCGGATGCGAGCGGATATGCCCGCCAATGGCGACATCGTTACTGACCACTCCGGTCACCCGCGCCACCATACGCATCAAGTCGCGGAAAAGTTGGGTTGGTGTATCCCTGCCCTCTTCAAACAACCGCGCATCCTCGGTGGCAAACATCTCAATGATCAGCCCCTCGTCAGTGACCCGTGTCACGATATGCCGGGCCATTTTAACGCTGACCATGCTTTCGCCACCGCGCCCCTGCAGCGCCTCTTCAATGGTCTTGAACTCTTCGTTTTCGGCCTTCTCCTTGGCGCTCTGGTCCAACCCGGTGTCTCCCCGAGCCTGCTGCGCGTTTACCGGATTGGYATCTGATGCACCRAKCCCRSWCTGRGRCATGAYATCCTCAGARAACATRCTGTCMCCRTTRAARGCRCCGTTKCCGCCRCCRGAMATCCGRCTGATTGGAATCGTCGGCGARAAGTAGTCTGCAAGACCCTTTCGCTGCTTTTCCGTTGTTGCACTCAAGAGCCACATCATCATGAAAAACGCCATCATCGCGGTCACGAAGTCGGCATAAGCCACCTTCCATGCGCCACCGTGGTGGCCGCCGGCAATAATAACCTTTTTCCTCTTGATGATAATGGGCGCCACACCGTTACGTGCGCTCATAATCCACCACCTTTTCTTTCACCCATAACCGGGATAGCAGCGGGGGTCTTAAGCACGCCTTAACAGATAAATTTGCCGGCAATTAAGATAGGTAAACGAGGCATTTCTCAGCTTTAGAACCAAAATACGTGTGAAATTCTATGGTTTATTGGAAAAAACTGAATTCCATTCCTTTTGCAAGACAACGGAATAGGAATCGCAGGCTTGTTCGTTAAGATTTTAAAGGTGCCACCCTGCCCTGGATCAGATCGGCTGCCTTCTCGGCAATCATGATTGTTGGTGCGTTGGTGTTGCCCGACACAATGTCCGGCATGATCGAGGCATCAGCCACGCGAAGCCCCGTAATCCCGTGCACGCGCAGTCGGTCATCGACAACAGCCATATTGTCATGACCCATGCGGCAAGTGCTGGTCGGGTGATAAATTGTTTGACTGATATCCCGGACGCATTGCAGCAATTCATCGTCCGTCTGTGGGTTGTTGCCCGGTACGTGTTCGCGAAGGATATAGGGGCTCAACGCATTGGTTTTGGTCATTGCGCGGGCGAATTTGACGGCGCGGATGGCACAAAGCTGATCTGCTCTAGCCGACAGGTAATTCGGAACGATTTTGGGATAGTCCGTCCATTTGGGCGAGGCGATGTGGATGTGTCCACGGCTTTCCGGGCGCAATTGACAGACCGACGAGGTGATGCCCGAGAAAGGGTGCATCTTGATCCCCGGTTTGTCAGCACTGAGTGGCTGAAAGTGGAACTGGATATCCGGTGTTTCGAGCCCTTCCATCGATTTGGCAAAAACACAAACTTGGCTGGCGCCCAGGCTCATCGGGCCCTTGCGGAACAGCACGTAGTTGAGGCCAATTCCCATCCGTGGCCCAAACCGATTGATGGCGTCGTTCAGCGTTTGCACATTGACTTCATAGACCAGACGGATCTGCAGGTGATCCTGCAAACACTCGCCTACACCGGGCAGCTCATGCCTAACCTCGACACCCGCTTTTTGCAGTACCTCGCCACGTCCTATCCCAGACAGCTCCAAGATTTGCGGCGATCCGATGGCTCCTGCGGATAGCACGATTTCGCCGCCAGGGTTCAGCATTACTTTTTGCATTACGCCTTTGCGTGAATAGCGAACACCGATCACGCGACGTGGATCATTCGGATCAAAAATCAGAGATTCAGTGTGGGCGTGGGTAATGACCTCAAGGTTTGGTCGCTTCTTGGCCGGGTTCAAAAACGCGCGTGCGCTGGAGCAGCGAAAGCCTCCTTTGGCAGTCTGGTGGAAATAGCCGACGCCTTCCTGATCTTTGCCATTGTAATCGTGGTTGCGAGGCACACCCATTTCTACAGCGGCATCGATGAACGCCTCGGAGATGTCGCTTTTCGCGCGGATCAGCGAAACTGACAGGCCACCATCGTCACCATGATAATCATCGGCGCCGTTTTCATGCGTTTCAGAGCGTTTGAACAAAGGTAAGACATCATCATAGCTCCAGCCGCGGTTGCCGCGCTGCGCCCAGCGATCATAGTCCTCTTTCTGGCCGCGCACATAGAGCAGGCCCAGATTGTTCTGCGCCCGCGCATGGCCCTCGGCGGCGGGGCCTTGGTAGAGCTCAAGCGCGCGGGTATAATTCTGCGCCACCCCGGTGCCATTCTGGTACAATACGCCAAGGCTGACCGCGGCATCCGCGTGGCCCAGATCGGCGGCTTGCTGATAAGCCTTGGCAGCGCTGGTTGCATCCTGGCTGCCATCCGCCCCCTGTTCCAGTGCTTTACCCAGATCAAAGATATGTCGGGGATCGCCCTGCTCGGCGGCCGCGCGCAGCCAGCGCAGCGCTGCCTTCTGGTTTTGCGCGCCCCCCAAGCCACCACCCAGACCACTGTGGAAATACTGGCCCAGCTGGTTTTGCGCACCGGCATGGCCCTGCGCGGCGGCCTGCTCAAAAAGCGCGGCGGCAGTGGCAAAATTCTGCAGCACCCCATCGCCGCTGTGATGACGGTTGGCCTCAGTAAACAGCGCTGCGCCCGGCAGCTCGGCTTGCTGTTCGGCCATGGCAGGCTGGCCCAGCAGCAGCGCGACCAAAAGCCATCTTTGGATCATTGGCTGTCCAGCGACGGCAGGACGCTGGCACTGTCAAAGAAATCGCGCGCCGCAGTCTGAGCCTCGGCGATCTGCTCGAAGGTCATCAGTTGCGCCACCACATCGCGGTGCTTGGCGGCCTCAGCTGCGCCACTGGCGGCGGCAATGTTCAGCCAGCTATGGGCCTGCACATAGTCCAGTGCCACGCCGCTGCCAGTGGTGAACAGCTGGCCCAGGCGCAGTTGCGCCTGCGGATCACCCGCCGTGGCGGCCTGGATCAACAGCGCGGCGGCTGCCTCAGTATCCTCGCCCTGTTGCAGCCACAGCAGCGCCAGCGCGGTTTGCGCCGGGCGGATGTTGTCTGCGGCGCTGGCCTCTAGCCAGGCCAGGGCTTTGGCCCTGTTTTCACCGTCCTCACCGGCGGCGCTGGCCATCCAGGGCACCATCTGATGCGGCGCCAGCAGATCCTGCACTGCGCCGCTGAGCGTCATCTCGACCAGCCGCTGAGTGGCGCCGGGGCGGTCCTGTGCTGCCGCCTGCTGGTACAGGGCCAGCGCCTTGGCGGTATCTTGCGGTACCCCGTTGCCGGTCTCGTAAAACTGCCCCAGGGCCAGCATTGCACCGCCCACCCCGGCCTCAGCTGCGCGGGCGTACCAGGCTGCCGCTGCCGTATTGTCGACCGGGACGCCGTTGCCGGTGGCATAGATATAGCCCAGATTGGACATCGCACCGGGCTCACCAGCTTTGGCCGCAGAGGTCAGCCACCGCAGCGCCTCCTCAAAGTTCTGCTCGACCCCGTCGCCCAACATGTACCGGGTGCCCAGGATACGCTGCGCCAGAATAAAGCCGCTTTCGGCGCTGGCGCGATACCAGCGCAGCGCGCTGGCGGGATTCTGGTCCACGCCCTGGCCACGCTCATAAGTCAGCGCCAGATAGAACTGTGCTTCGCTGTGGCCTGCCTCGGCGGCGCGGTTCAGCCAGAGCAGCGCCTTGGCGGCATCCTCAGCGGTGCCAGCCCCACGGGCATAAGCCCGGCTGAGCGCATATTGCGCCGCCACGTGGTCCTGCTCGGCGGCGGCCAGCAACCAGTTCACGGCGGCAGCCTCGTCCTTGATGAGGCCATCGCCAGCACTGCTCAGCAGGGCGAGGTAATACTGCGCCTCGCGGTCACCACGGGCGGCGGAGCGGGCCAGCAGGGCGGCAGCGGCGGCTGGGTTGCGCTGATCCTCGGAGGCGCTGAGATAGACGCGGGCCAGCAGGGTGGTGGCCTCCAGATGATCCTGCGCCACCGCCTGTTGCAGCCACTGCACCGCACCGTTCAGATCGCGCGGCCCGCCGCGGCCCTCAAGCAGCACCTGACCATAGCGATACTGCGCCAATGCGCTGCCACTTTCCTTGGCCAGGTGCTCCAGATCGCGGCGCACGGTGACAAAATCACCGCGCTTCCAGGCCTGTTCTACGGTGGCCATCTCGGGCAGGGGACCCGCTGCCGGGGTCTGGGCCGAAAGCGGCGTCATAGCGGTCAGGCTGAGCAGGCAGACAAGGGTAAGTTTGGAAAAGCGGGACATATAAACATCTTTTGAAACAGGGCGGTTGGTAGGCAGTTTAGGGGGCCGTGCACCGCGCATCAATGCGGCAGGCGGGCAAGCAGCCAAATCAGGGCGGCAACGGTGCACAGCGCGGTGCCAAAGGGCAGGGCACGGCTGGCTTTCAGGGCGCGGCCCTGGCGTAGCGCCCCGATCACTGCGCCGCTCAGCGCCATCAGGGCTGCCAGCAACATCAGATGTGGCAGCAGCCAGACCCCGATCAGCGCCCCCAGTCCACCCATCAGTTTAACATCTCCCAGCCCCAACCCGGCGCGCTGGCGCAGCTGGTGATAGGCAATCCGGATGCCCCAGAACAGAGCAACACCAAGGCCGCCGCCCAGCAAGGCCTCACCCAGTGTATGTGGCAGCAGCGGATGCGGCGGCGGCGGGATCAGACCGCTCTGTATCAATCCGGCCCAGGTCAGCGCAGCCAGCACCAGCGTTGCATTCAGCCCATCGGGCAGCCGGAACCACAGCAGATCGCAAGCCGCCAGCGCCAGCAGCAGCCACAGCAGCAGGGCCGTCAGGCCGATGGTCAGTGGGGGTCCGCCAAGCGCCAGCGCCAGCAGCGCCAACCCCAGCGCCGCCAGCTCCATATAAAGATGCCAGGGCGGGATTGCCGCGCCGCAGTGGCGGCAACGCCCCCGGTTCAGCGCAAAGGACAGGATTGGCAGCAGATCCCGGGACCGCAGAGGGGCGGCGCAGCTGCGGCACTGCGAGCCGGGCCAGATCACGCTTTCGCCGCGTGGCAGCCGGTCGACCAGCAGCGCCAGGAACGATCCAACCGCCGGGCTGAGCAGCAGGAGCAGCAGCGCCCAGGCGCCGGGCTCGGGCGGGATTAGGTCGGACAAGGTGGGCTCCTACGGGGTCAGGGGCGGGATGGCGGCCCCCTCGGTGATTGCCTCGGGGCGTCTGGGCTTCTATCATCCTGCCAACACAGGATTTTGCAATGTCTCAAATGTCTTTACAGCCCGCAGCCGAGGATGGTGCCGCAGATCACTCTGCAACTGCGGATGCCGGGTTTTCTCTGCTCGAGCTGATGGTGGTGGTGGTGATCCTGTCGGTGCTGGCGCTGGTGATTGTGCCGCGGGTGATTGATCGCCCCGATCAGGCCCGCATGGTGCGCGCCCGCACCGATCTTGGCGCCATCTCCAGCGCGGTAAAGTTCTACCGGCTGGATAATTTCCGCTATCCCACCACCGAACAGGGGCTGGCGGCACTGGTCAGCCCGCCCAGCTCTGCGCCGCTGGCGCCAAACTGGGCCGAGGGCGGCTATGTCGATCAGATGCCGAAAGATCCCTGGGGGCAGCTGTATAATTACCTGTCGCCGGGGGTGCATGGCGATTTTGACATCTTCAGCTATGGCGCTGATGGCACCCCGGGTGGTGACGGGGCGGATGCGGATATCGGATCATGGAGCCTGCAGTAAGCCACGCCCCATTCCACGCCTCTGACGCGGGGGTCACCCTGATCGAACTGGTGGTGGTGGTGGCGGTGATGGCCAGTCTGGTGCTGGGGGTCACCCTGACACGGGGGCTGGGTGGCGCGAGTGGTGAAAGTGATTTGATGAGTTTTCGAGCCACCTATGATCAGGCCCGCAGTCTGGCGGTGCACGGTCAGGTGCAACGCGGGCTGGCGCTCAGCGCCAAGGGCCGCCGCATCGCTTGGTGGCGCGGGGATGGCTGGCAGATCTCTGAACAGTTGATGCCCTGGCGAGGCCGGGTGTCTTATCAAATCGAGGGTCCATCTGCGGCGCAGGAGACCCCCGACATCATCTTTCTGCCCAATGGCCAGACCAGCGCCTTTTCCATTCAGTTTGAGAGCATCAGCTGCCGCAGTGACGGCTGGACGGGGTTGATATGCGACGCCGGCTGATGCGCATGGGTCGTACCAACCGCGGGCTGTGCGACAACCGCGGGCTGACCCTGCTGGAGTTGGTGGTGGCGGTGCTGGTGCTGGCGATCGGCAGCCTGGCGGCGCTGCAGGCGGTGGACCAGTCGCGCCGAGCGATTGGCGGGGCTATGCCGCGTCTGCTGGCGCAGCTGGTGGCACAGAACCGCGCCGAAGAGCTGCGTCTGGCCGGGCTGTCTGGACCGTCCGGGGGGCTGAGCCTGCCGTCGCAGGTGCAGATGGGGCCGTATAGCTATCAGCTGACGGTGAGTACCAAAGCCACCGCCAGCGGCATTATCGAAGCCGAGATCCGCGCCGTCAGCAGCGAGGGACCGGCCGTGGTTCTGGTCGCGTTTCTGCCGCCTCCGGGGGCGGGCTGATGCGGCAAAACCAGAGACGAACAAGGGGACTGACCCTGATTGAGCTGGTCGCCGCCATGGCGCTGTTTGCGCTGGTGGCGGTGATGGGGCTGCAGGCGCTGACCGCCAATCTGCGGATGCGGGACCGGCTGACACAGATGGAACAACAGGCGGGCGAGTTGAGCCTGGGATTGGCGCTGCTGCGCAATGACCTGTCGGCGCTGCTGCCGGTGTTGTTTCATCCCCCCGGTGGCGGCAGTCGATCGGCCATCCATCTATCGGATGACGGGCTGACCCTGAGTTTTAGCGTCAGTGGCCAGCCTGAGCTGCCGCCCGGCCCGGGGAGAGATCCGGGGCTGGGGCTGCACCGGGTGGAATGGCGGCTTGATGTGGCGCGCCAGCAGCTGATGCGCCGGGTTTGGCCTGTGTTGTCGCCCAGCTCGGATCAGTCTGTCAGCCCCGAGGTGGGGTATCTGTCGGGGGTCACCGACCTTGGCCTGCGCAGCCTCTGGCCGCAACTGGGCTGGCTGCCGGGGGTGGTCAGCAGCGCCCCACGTGCGGCGCCTGAGTTGGGCGGCGGCGATACGGATGGGGTGCTGATCCGGCTGGCGGACAGCTATTCCGATACCCTGCCCGAGGCGGTGGAGCTGATCCTGCAGATCGAGGGGCTGGGTCCAGTGCGGCTGCTGGAGGGGATGCGATGAGGGTGCGTGCCGGATCTGAACGCGGCTTTGTGCTGCTCAATGCGCTGCTGCTGGTGGCGGCCTTTGCGGCGGCGGCGGTCTATGTGCTGGGGCGGGCAGAATCAGCGCGGCTGCGGCAGAGCGAGTTGCAGGGTGCCGGACAGTTGCGGCTATATCTGGATGGGTTCGAATCGCTGGCGCTGACCCTGCTGCGCGCCGATCAGCAGGGCGGTGCGGTGGATGCGCGATCGGATGTCTGGGCCGGAGCAATTGACAATGTGGTGGTGGACCGGGGCCAGCTGTCGGGCCAGATCAGCGATCTGCAGGGCCGCTTTAACGTCAACTGGCTGGCCAACCCCGAGGATCTGGGCGCCGAGACCGGATTTACCAGACTGCTGGCGCGGCTGGGCCTGCCGTCGCGGCTGGCGCCGCAGATCATCGAATTTGTCCGCCCCGGCGGCCCCAGTGATAGCGCCGGTTATGCGCGGCTGACCCCGGCAATCACTCCGCAGGGTGGACCGGTGTTACTGCTGGAGCAATTGCAGGTGATCCCGGCGTTGCGCCCACGCTATTTTGCCCGGCTGGCGCCTTATCTGGCCGCCCTGCCCAGCGACAGCCTGCTGAACCTGAATACGGTCTCGCCCGAGGTGCTGATCAGCCTGCTGCCCGGCGCCAATTCGGGCAGTTTAGAGCAGGTGCTGCTGTCGCGGCGACAAAACCCCTTTACCTCGGTCGAGGATTTTATCCTGCGCAGCAGCGGCGCGTTTTCACTCGAAGGGCTGCCGGAATTGGAAGAGTTGCGATTTGCGGTTGGCTCGGCGTGGTTTCACGTTGATATTGCAGCGCAACTGGAGGACCGGACCCTGACGCGCCAAACCATCATCTTTCGCCGCCCGCTGCCTTACGGGCCGCAGGTCTGGTACCGGCTGGGCGGCGGCATATGAGCCGCGCGGCGCGGCGCAGGGCTGCAGCTGAGCCTAACTTTATTTATCTGGACGCGCCCCGTCGGGGCAAGCCGGTCGCGGGGCATATTGCCTTGGTGCCGGGGGGCGAGGCGCCGCTGCTGGCGCTGCAATTGCCGCCCGGATTGCAGGGCGCGGCGCGCGAGCAGGTGGCCTGGCGGCAATTGCAGGATCAGTTGGGGGTGACCCGAGAACAGGTCGAAATGAGACCCTATTGCGGGGCGGATAAGGCCTCCAGCTGGACCCGGGTGCTGGTCGCTGGCACCGATCTGATGCGCCGCTGGCGCGCGGCGTTGGATCCTGGCTGCCGGGCGCTGTTGCCGGATTATCTGGCCTTGCCCGCCTCAGTGGATCTCTGGGTGCTGGCGGTGCAGGGGGACAGGTTGCGGGGGCGGCTGGGGCTGTTGGACGGATTCAGCAGTGAGCTGGAACTGGCCCGGTTGATGCTGACACAAATGCTGGGCGATGCGGAACTGGCAAGACCCAAGGCCGTGTTGCTGCTGGAGGGAGAGCTGCCGGGGCTAGAGGAGCTGCTGGCAGAACATGAAATTGCGCTGGTGTTTAAA
>NVUP01000027.1 GCA_002401945.1 Paracoccaceae bacterium | reverse complement strand
GCAAAGCGTGGCGCCGGGCCCAATGGGAGACGGGCATCGCAGATGTCCAACGACGGGCGGGAGAACACGGGTCAGCTTGGCTGGCACATTGCCAATATGCGCTGCGCAAGCTCTGGCTTGGCGGCGAGGCTGTCCGACAGCAAATCACGCGCGGTTTGCATCAAACTGGCTGGCTCTACGATTTGGTCTATCAAGCCAAAGTCATAAGCCTGCTGCGCTGAGATTTTCTGCCCCGCAGCCAGGATCAGTTTGCTCCGCGCCGGACCAATCAGCGCCGCCACACGTTTGGCGTCCGAAGGTTGCGGCAGATAGCCAAGCTTCATCACCGGGTAAAACACCTTGGCGCCAGGCACCGCAATCCGCAGATCACAGGCCAGCGCCATGCCGTTGGCCCCACCTGCCAGGGTCCCGTTTAGCGCCGCAACGGTCAGGCAAGGCAAGGCTGCGATTGCCGCTGACAACTGCTCCCAAAGAGGAGAAGTCGCCAGACCCGCAGCCGCCTCATCCAGATCGGCGCCGGCACTAAAAACCTTGCCAGTGCCGGTCAGGATCAGCCCCCGCGCCGCGTCCGCGCGGTTGGCGATGTCCAGCAGCTCCTCCAACATCACAGAGGTCAACGCGTTGGCCTTGTCCGGGCGGTTGAGCGTCACCACCCACAGCCCAGACTCCTCGACCGTCAGGTCGATCATATCAAGCCAGCCCGTTTGCGGATCTCCTCGTCGCGCAGCGCAATTTCGCTGCCGATGTATTCGTCCGCATCCGACGTGCACATCCACAACAGGGTTTTGGCAGGCCAGTCAGCAGGAATGTGGTCTTCCCAATTCAACTCGCTGATCGGATTAATACCGCTGGCCTTGATATCGCGCTGCATCTGTGTGGCCACAGTGCCCGGTGACAGGCCCATAGCGCGAATACCATTGCTGCGCTCCTCAAGATCCAGCGCCGTGGTCAACATCGCCGCCCCAGCCTTGGAGGTACAATAGGCGCTCCATCCCTCCAGAGCATTATGCGCAGCACCGGAGCTGACCGTCAGAATAGTACCGCCACCCGCTTGCTTCATCAAAGGCAGCACTGCGCGCATGCCGTTGAACACACCTGTGGTATTGATATCGATGACCTTCGCCCAATCCGCCGGATCTGCTTCGGCCAAGGGAGCAATCGGTTTCAGCACTCCGGCGTTATTGATCAGCACATCCAGCCCGCCAAACCGCGCAACTGTCTGCTGCACAGCGGCTTCAACCGAAGCGTAATCCGCAACATCACAGGCCAGTGCCAGCGCTTTGTCGCCGATCTCTGCCGCCAGCGCCTCAAGACTGTCTGCGCTCCTAGCCAGCAAAGCCACATTGGCACCAGCAGCCGCAAACACCCGCGCGGCCTCGGCACCGATTCCCCGGCTTGCGCCAGTTATGATGACCGTCTTACCCTTGAATTCCATGGGTTATATCTCCAAATCTCAATTTCATTTCGTGGTACTATGTTAACGGGGAACGGTCGGCAATCTGGCCCCTTGACGCAGAATACTCAACTGCCGACCATGGTCCCACAGATTATTCAGAAAGGTTGCCTTATGTCAGTTTTCCTCGCACGCAGTTATGGTGCAGCATTTATCTTGGTCCTCTCCACTCAGGGAGCCCTGGCCGACCTCAGCGCTCAAGAGGTCTGGGACGATTGGAAGTCCTACTTGTCTGGCACCGGCTATGACGTCAATGGCACTGAAAGCCTGTCCGGCGGCACCCTCACGGTTTCTGACGTGTCGATGATGATGCCAATCCCCGAGGAAGACGTCACCGTTGGGATGAGACTGCCTGAAATTCAGTTCATCGAAAATGGCGATGGCACCGTCAACGTGCTGTTCCCCGCAGAATTTCCGATCACCTTCAACTTCTCGGGCGGCGGAGACGAGGCCTCGGGTGAGATGATTTACTCCCACGACGGCAGCGCCATGCTGGTGTCTGGCGATGCAACCAACATGACCTACGACTATGCCTCACCGCTGGTCGAGCTCGCCCTGGGCAAGGTCATGGCCGATGGCGAAGAAATGCCCGAAGGCATGGTCAAAGCCACCATTTCGCTGACGGATGTGGTCACCAAGACCAACATGATCGTCGGCGATGTGCGCAGCTATGACCAGAGCATGACGGTTGGCACGCTGAGCTACGATTTTGGCGCCAAGGAACCCGGCGGCCCAAATGGCGGCTCTGCCAAAGGCAGCCTGCAAGGGCTCAACTTTGGTGGCACCAGCTCAATTCCGATGGGGCTGGATTTTACCGATGTCAGTGCTTTGTTGGCGTCAGGTTTCGCCTTTGACGGCACCTTTAGCTATACCGGCGGCAATGCCTCCATGTCTGGCGTGGATCACAGCGAAACCTTTGGCCTCGAAACTTCGTCCGCAGGCGGCAAGATCGCCATTGCGATGGGCAATGGACAACTGTCTTATGACCTGTCGCAACTGCAAACCATGATCAACCTGACCAGCAGCGACGTGCCCTTTCCGATTTCACTGACTATCGCGGAATATGGCGTCAAACTGTCGATGCCAATTGCCAAGTCTGATAGCGAGCAGGATTTCTCTCTTGGTCTGATCCTACGTGACTTTGCCGTTCCTGAAATGCTGTGGGGCATGATCGATCCAACCGGAGAGCTGCCACACGAGCCAGCCACCCTTGTGCTGGATCTGGACGGTAAGGGAAAACTGCTGTTCGACCTGTTCGACCCCGAGGCCATCGACGCGGTGGACATGGGCCAACAGGAACCCGGCGAGCTGAACGCGCTGACCATCCGTCAGCTGCAAGTGTCTGCAGCGGGTGCCAAGCTGACCGGCACCGGTGACTTCACCTTCAACAACGATGATCTGGCCAGTTTTGACGGCATGCCAGCCCCAACCGGCAGCGCCAGCCTGAAATTGGTGGGTGCCAATGGACTGATGGACAAGCTGATTTCGATGGGCCTGATGTCCGACAGCGACGCCATGGGCGCGCGGATGATGATGGGCATGCTGGCGGTTCCGGGTGACGGCGAAGACACGCTGAATTCCGATCTGGAAATCACCGGCGACGGTCAGATTCTGGCCAACGGCCAGCGCATCAAGTAAGCGCCGCGCCTGTCACAAATTCAGGCCGCTGCCCTTGGGGGTGGCGGCCTTTTTTGCGCGCGCTGGTTGAATTTCCACACCTTAACGGCTTAGGTGCCTCTAACATATTTCGACCAAGCAATTTGAAAGGCTTTTCATGAGGTTCAAGAATTCTACCGCCCTGCTGTCTGTTGGCTTTGCCACTCTGACCGCCTCACCTGCACTGGCAGATATTACCGCCGATGACATTTGGAACAGCTATCAGGCCATTGCCCAGACCATCGGTGCCGACCTGACCGCGACCACCAATCGCGATGGCAACAAGGTCGAGTTCTCGGGAGCCAAACTGAACATTCCGTTTCCTGTAGCTGACATCACGATCGACGTTTTGTATCCGAATTTATCTTTCACGGATAACACAGATGGAACGGTGTCATTAGACCTGAACACGCCGCAGACCTACAGCTTGGTTGTTTCAAAAGTCAACGAAGGCAACTTTCGGTTTGATATCGAGTTTTCATATGATGACGCGGAACTGATTGCCTCAGGTACGCCTGACGACATCAAATTTTCTTACTCCGTGAATGGTTTTTCTTTTCAGGCGCAGTATTTGGAATCCGATGGTGTTGATGAGCTTGAAGACRCCGATTTTTCACTGTCAGGGACAGGCAAGGCTGTCAAAGGCACCAGCCGCATTTCCCAAGGCGATCTCATAACCCTCACCGACCTGTCAGAAATAGCGGCCTTTAGTTATGTCATGGAGACCAAAGACGCTCTGGGTGTTGTGACTAAAACTACTGACACCTATGGGAAAACAACAAACGACCTGGCAGTAAATCTCCCCACTGGCGGCATGTCTATTATGAACTTGGCCGCTGCTTTGCAACAAGGTCTTTCGGTTGCGATCACCTCAGTTACAGAGGACGGCACAACGCAAACGACTGCTCGGTTGGACGGCGAAGAAATCCAGTTTTCAAATGTGGTCGAAGGGGCATCAACTATTGGGTTTTCCGCCAATGCCGACGCAATTGAAATGTTAGTCGAAATTTCTGATCTCAACTTAGACATGTCTGCCAACGACGACATCCCAGTTGATCTGAAGGCCGAAATTAACCGAGCGGACACCAACATTCGCATCCCGGTCTCAGCCTCCGAGACGCCTCAGGATTTCACCTTTGGGTTCAATATTAGCGGCATGAAACTCGACGAGAAGATCTGGGCACTGTTTGATCCGGCTGAAATTTTGCCCCGTGATCCGGTTACCGTTTCGGCCAACCTTACCGGTCAAACAACCCTGTTTCAGGACCTGCTGAATATTACTGAGATGATGGAGCTTCCCGAAGACGGCATTCCACTTGAGTTGAACGCACTCAGCATCCGGGACTTCCTGATCTCAGCCGCTGGGGCCAGACTGTCGGGCACCGGGGATTTCGCCTTCAACAACGATGACCTGATCAGCTTTGACGGCTTGCCCGCCCCATCTGGCTCCGCTGACGTGCAGATCTCGGGCGCCAACGACTTGATCGACAAGTTGATCGAAATGGGCCTTATTTCTGACAGCGACGCCATGGGTGCGCGGATGATGATGGCAATGTTCACGGTTCCGGGCGACGGCGACGACACCCTGAAATCCAAGCTGGAAATCACCGAGGATGGCCAGATCCTGGCCAACGGTCAGCGCATCAAATAAGCGCCCCACACAAAAACCACCAAGGGGCTGCCATCTGCGGCCCCTTTTTCCATTGTCGCCCTTGCGGTGGCAGGCGGCGCTGGTAGGGTCTGCGCAAATTATCTCAGGAGGCGCCAATGACCATTTCCCCCGAAAAACTCTGCCATGCCCTGATTGATGCCGCCAGACAGGCCGGGGCGGATGGCGCCGATGCAATGGCCGCCGAGGGGCAGTCAATCTCGATTGAAGTGCGCGAGGGGGCGCTGGAACACGCTGAACGCTCCGAAGGCATCGATCTGGGGTTGCGGGTGTTTGTTGGCAAACAACAGGCGCTGGTGTCGTCCTCGGATGCGCGCCCCGAAACGCTGATTGCCATGGCCGAACGGGCGGTGGCGATGGCCAGGGAAGCCCCCGAGGACCCTTATACCGGGTTGGCGGATCCTGCGCAGCTGATCAAAACCTGGGATCTGGCGGCGTTTGAGCTGGAAGATACCACGCCCGAGCCCGAGCCCGAGACCCTGAAAAACGATGCATTGGCCGCCGAGGCCGCTTGTCAGGCGATTGAGGGCATCAGCCAGGTGCAATCGGCTGGCGCCTCTTATGGCTCCAGCTCGGTACATCTGGCAGCGTCAAACGGGTTTTCCGGCGGCTATCGCCGCACCAGCCGCTCGTTGTCCTGCGTTGGCATTGCCGGCACCGGTACCGGGATGGAACGTGACCACGATGGCGATTCGCGCGCCTTTCAAAGTGACCTGCGATCCGCCGAAGAAATTGGCCGCATTGCCGGCCAGCGCGCCGTAGAACGTCTGGACGCCCGTAAGCCCGACACCGGCAGCTATCCGGTGCTGTTCGACGAACGGATTTCCTCTTCGCTGATCGGCCACCTGTTGGGCGCGGTCAACGGGGCTATGATTGCGCGCGGATCGTCCTGGCTTAAGGACAGCATGGGCGAGCAGGTGCTGCCCACAAACCTGTCAGTGATCGAAGATCCGTTCCGCCCCCGCATCGCCGGGTCGCGCCCCTTTGACGGCGAAGGTCTGGCCACCCGCCGCCGCGCCATTGTCGAGGACGGTGTGCTGACCGGCTGGACTCTGGACCTGGCCTCGGCCCGCAAACTGGGACTGGAGAGCACCGGCAACGCCACGCGTGGTATTGGATCGGTGCCGTCGCCATCAAACKGGNNNATCGSGCTGACACCCGGCGACCAAAGCCGCCAGGATCTGATCCGTGGCATGGGCACCGGCTTGCTGGTCACCTCGATGATTGGTTCCACCATCAACTCCAACAACGGCGACTATTCGCGTGGGGCTTCGGGGTTCTGGGTGGAAAACGGCGAGATCGTCTACGCGGTCAATGAATGCACCATCGCGGGCAACCTGCGCGACATGCTGAAGCGTATCATCCCAGCCAATGACGCCCGCAGCTACCTGTCGCGGGTGGTGCCGTCACTGCTGATCGAAGGCATGACCCTTGCCGGTAACTGACCTAGAGCTGCTGACCCAGGCGGCGCAGCGGGCTGGCAAGATCGCAACACAGTTCACCGGTCCCGAGGCCAAGCGCTGGGACAAACCCGGCGGCGCTGGTCCTGTCACCGAGGCGGATCTGGCGGTCAACGCCATGCTGGAGGACATGCTGCCCAAGGCACGTCCAGACTATGGCTGGCTGTCCGAAGAAACGGAGGACAACTCCAACCGGTTGTCCTGTGATCGCGTGTTCATTATCGACCCAATCGACGGCACCCGCAGCTTTACCGAGGGCTCGCGCACCTGGGCCCATGCGCTGGCGGTGGCCGAACGGGGCGTGGTGACGGCGGCGGTGATCTACCTGCCCCAGCGAGACCTGCTCTATACTGCCGCAAAGGGCATGGGGGCGACCTGCAACGGCGCTCCGATTGCGATTTCAGACCTGGCGGATCTGACCAAGGCTGATGTGCTGGCCGCCCGGCCCATCTTGGACGCCCACCACTGGCGCGACGGAGCCGCGCCTGCGTTCACCCGCAGTTACCGCCCATCGCTGGCCTATCGCATGGCCAAAGTGGCGGATGGCCGGTTTGACGCCATGCTGACCCTGCGCCCCAGTTGGGAATGGGACATTGCGGCCGGTGATTTGATCCTGCGTGAGGCCGGCGGTCGATGCTCGGACCGCTTGGGGGTACCGCTAAAGTTCAACAATCCGCAACCGCTGCTCAACGGCGTGGTTGCGGCCAATCCGGTGCTGCACGACACCCTGATTGCCGCGCTTGCTACTCCCGATTGATAGGCAGGGCAGCGCTTGACCTGCCTCACCAAAGGCGTAGGTTGCCGCTGAYCCCAAGATATCAATGGCACTGGAGAACACCATCATGGCGCACCGCCTTCACCTTGTCTTTGGGGGCAAAACATCCGAAATTTCGATCACCGAAGACCTGGGCTGATTTTCTTGGGCCGCGCACTTCACCCTGCTACCGCCACACGGGCCAGACCCTGGCGCAAATCCGCAACCACCGAGGCCGCGACGCGCGCTGCGCGCCCCACCGGCGAGCTGTTGTGGGCCCACGCGACCAGCGCCGAGCGGTATTTGTCGCTTTGTGATCTGGGGCAGCGGCTAAAGATGATGCGGCCAGATCTGTCGGTCTTGATCACCTGCGAATCCAATCTTTGCACGCTGCCGGTACCGGACGGCTGCGATCTGGCAATTGGCGAATTACCTTTGGACCAACCCACTGATGTCCGTAGCTTTCTAAACCACTGGCAGCCAGATCTGTGTCTTTGGACCGGCGGCTACCTGCGCCCGGTTTTAATGCGAAACTGCAGCGAACGCGGTATCAACGCGCTGCTGATCGACATCGAGGCAAACGAATTGCCAGCGCGTAAAAGCCGCTGGCTGCCGGACCAAAGCCGCAAGATGTTGGACAGCTTCACCGCTATCCTGACCCCGTCACCCGCTGCCCTTGCCCAATTGCGCCGCTCTGGCATTGCCCTCAACAAGTTGACCCAGACCTCGCGACTGCGCATTTCGGCGATGCCGCCGGGCTATCACGAGGACGAGTTGAGCCGCATGCGAAGCAACCTGGGCAACCGTCAAGTCTGGTTGGCGGCCCATACCGACATCGCCGAGATCGACAGGATTCTGGGCGCTCACCGCAACGCGCTGCGCCTGTTGCATCGTTTGCTGTTGGTGCTGTCCGTCGAACACTACTCTGATCTGAATGCCGCCCGAGACATATTAAAAGACACCGGTCTGCGCTGTGCCGATTGGGAGGCTGGCGAAGAGCCGGACGACAACACTCAGGTGCTGCTCACCTGTGACGAGGATCTGGGGCTTTGGTACCGGGTAGCACCGCTCAGCCTGTTGGCGGGCACACTGGACAAGACCGCAAACGGTCACAATCCAATGGACGCAGCGGCCCTGGGATCAGCCATTATTCACGGACCGGGGGTTGGCATCCACGCGCCACTGTATCAGCGTCTGACCGAGGCGGGCGCCGCCCTGGTGGTGCAAGACCAAGATGAATTGACGGTGCAGATTATTCGACTTTCTGCCCCTGACAAGGCGGCTGAGATGGCGGTGGCTGGCTGGCAGGTTGTGACCGAGGGCGCTGAGTTGACAGATCATCTATTAGACAGGATTCAGGATATGCTGGACCTGCGCGAGACCCATCATGCGGCCACCTGAATTCTGGAACAAACCCCCGGAGCAATTCGACCTGAGCGCCGCAGTGCTGGCCCCCCTTGGCTGGGCCTATGGCCGCGCCACCGCACGCCGGATCGCCAAGGGCAGCCCGGTTGATCCCGGCGTTCCGGTGATCTGCGTTGGCAATCTGAATGCCGGCGGCACTGGTAAGACGCCAACGGTGATCTGGCTGCTCGAAACGCTGCGCGATATGGGCCATGATCCACATGTGGTTAGTCGCGGATATGGTGGCTCTTTGCGGGGGCCGGTGATGGTTGATCCCAGGCATCACCGGGCTGAGCAAACCGGAGACGAGCCGCTGCTGCTGGCCGCTTTTACCAAGGTCTGGGTGGCCCGCGACCGCGCCGCCGGCGCCAGTGCCGCTGCCGCAAGTGGCGCAACAGTGATCGTGTTGGATGACGGGTTTCAAAACCCTGCCATTGCCAAAGACCTGTCTGTGATCGTGGTCGATGCCCAGCGCGGCTTTGGCAATGGTCGATGCCTGCCCGCCGGGCCACTGCGGGAGCCTGTAGCTATGGGCCTAAAACGAGCGGATCTGGTGTTATCGCTTGGCTCGGATAAGGCCCAGACCAGCTTTGCCGCCCAGTGGGCGGATAGCCTGCAAGGATTACCGCATTTCACTGGCGCGGTGCAGCCGTTGCCAACCGGCATGACCTGGGACGGCACCAAGGTTCTGGCCTTTGCCGGYATTGGCCATCCWCAAAAGTTYTTTGAYACYCTGCRATCTYTGGGSGCYGAYRTCCGCCGGGCCGARRCGCTGGAAGATCACCAGRCMCTGTCMCCWGCRYTGATGAMCCGRYTAGARGGYGARGCMAAACTATTGGGSGCGCAGCTGGTCACCACYGAGAAAGACGCCGTGCGCCTGCCTGATAGCTTTCGCTCCAAAGTCGTCACCCTGCCCGTTCGGTTGCAAATCGCTCAAGATAAAGAGCTGCGCCAACAACTGCTGAATGCCATTTCGACCAAACGAACCAAATAGATTTGGGCAGCGCCCGGCGGGGTGGCCGAGCGCTGTAATCATCAGCCTTCCAGTTCGGCGTCGATCAACGCCTTGAACTTATCGTAGCTTTGATTGGCAACCGAAGTGCCGTTCAGAATGAACGACGGGGTGGACTGAATGCCATCCGCTTCGGCGTTCTCCTGATACCAGCTGACCAGGGTCTGTGCTTTGGCGCCATTTTGCAAACAGGCCTCAAGCTGATCATTTTCGATCCCGGCCAAGCGGCCAATCTTGCGCAGCTCGTCGATGATCTCGGAGGCACCGCCAGCCCGCGACCATTCCGACTGGCCCTTGTAGATCAGGTCGGAAATGCCAAAGAACTTCTCGGGGCCCGCACAGCGTGCAATCATTGASGCCCASARYCCATRSCGRTCAAAATARACYTCGCGGTAGATGAAYTTGACCTTACCGGTGTCGATATAATCYGCCTTRAGCTTCTTAAACSMRTCYTTGTGGAAATTGGCRCARTGCGGGCAGGTGAACGAGGCATATTCGATCAGCGTCACCGGCGCATCTTCGGCCCCCAACACCATTTCGGTGATGGTCGAGGTATCAACCTCGGCCGCCTCTTGCGCGGTGGCAGCTCCAACAAACGGGGTTTCCAACACGGCACCAGGCACACTGGGCCCCATCAGGGCATAGCCCCCAGTCACCACTGCCACTGCAGCAAAGACACCAGACATCAATCGGGCCATTAGGTCCCCTTTCCTTGGGTTTTTTGATTGCTCAATACATTTTGCCCCAGCCGCTCAAGGGCCTGACGCAAGTCATCACTTTCAACTCCGGTCGCTGCTTTGGCCGCCTCGGCCACCGCCTGCTGATCCGGTTTTGGTTTTTCACGCTCAAGGGGGGCGTACTGAAACTGCACCTGACCGTCGGCAAATCCGGTCGGCGCGGTTTGGGTGATCCGCACCTTGGAAATGGCATTGTAGCCATAGACCGCGTTCACCTTTTCACGCAGCCGTTCCTTTTGCATTTCCAGCATCGGCGCCTGCGCCCCGGTGGTCAGCACCGTCAGCGTCGCCCCAAGGCCACCGCGTCCATAGCCGATATTCACAGGCCGGGCGATGGCGGCAATATCCTGGCCGACAATCTCGGCCCAATGGGTCAATAGACGCGACACCGCAAAACCACGGCTTTCGCCCGTTTTGCGGATCTGCTCGTTGAGCAGCGAAGCGGTGCGTTTAAACCCGCGTGTAGAAGATCGCCTATATGCCATGACCATGGTTTTGCGTGACTGTCGGCCCTATTGTAAAGACCGCAGAGGCGGGAACCATCGAATCCGCCGCACAGGGAGTAAAGAATGCGTGACCTAAAGGATGATCTACCGGGGCTGAGTGATCAGATCCTCGCCTGGTATGACCAACACGCGCGTAGCCTGCCCTGGCGGGTCAGCCCTGCGGACCGCTTGTCTGGCGTATCTCCCGATCCCTACCGCGTCTGGCTGTCCGAGGTCATGTTGCAGCAGACCACGGTGGCGGCGGTAAAGGACTATTTCCACCGTTTCACGAAGCGCTGGCCCAGCGTTCAGGAACTGGCCGCCGCCAAGGATGGCGATGTAATGGGAGAATGGGCCGGCTTGGGCTATTACGCCCGCGCCCGCAACCTGCTGAAATGCGCCCGCGTGGTGACCGAAAACCACGGCGGAGTGTTTCCCGTCACCCATGATGGCTTGCTGAAATTGCCCGGCATTGGCCCCTATACTGCGGCGGCCATTTCCTCGATTGCCTATGACCTGCCAGAGACTGTGCTGGACGGCAATGTCGAGAGGGTGATGGCCCGGCTATATGACATTCACGCCCCGCTGCCGGCGTCCAAGCCTGAATTGAAAAGCCATGCCGCCGCCCTGACCCCGGTGTTGCGTCCCGGCGACTACGCCCAAGCGGTGATGGATCTGGGGGCAACCATTTGCACTCCGAAATCTCCGACCTGTGGACTTTGCCCCTGGCGGTCCCCCTGCGAGGCCCGCGCCATCGGCACCGCACCCCTGCTGCCGAAGAAGACGCCCAAAAAACCCAAACCCACCCGGCGCGGTGTGGTTTATCTGGCGCGCGCCACCAATGGCGACTGGTTGCTGGAACGACGCCCGGACAAGGGTCTGTTGGGCGGTATGTTGGGCTGGCCTGGATCGGTCTGGTCGGACAGACCAGAGCCAAACCCGCCGTTTGAGGCGGCCTGGCAGGATCTGGGCGCCGAAGTGCGCCATACCTTCACCCATTTTCACCTGATCTTGCAGGTGGTGGTGGCTGAGCTGCCAACGCAGCATTCCCCTGCCGCAGGGCACCATAGGATCGCACCGTCGGATTTTCGCCCTTCGGATCTACCCACCGTAATGCGCAAAGCGTTTGACATGTGGCAGGGGCAGTAACCACTTGGGTTGATGGGGAAACCGGCGTAACATTTACCCAACGCGCGCTAAAAACCCGGAGTTGCTTTGATGATCGCCTCTCAAACCCTTGCCCGCTGGCAAAGCGCGCTGCCATTTTGGATGTCCTTTCTGCTGCTGCCGCTGGTCTGGATCGGCGCATTTTATGGCGGCTGGACCGTGCTGCTGGCGCCGCTGGCCACCTGGTATCTGTTTGCGGCGCTGGACGGAATTTTTGGCCTTAATCTCGAAAACGCCGACCCGCTGACCCCCGAAGAAGACCTGACCTGGTACAAGGCGCTGACCTCGGCCTGGGTGCCACTGCAATTTGTGACGCTTTACGGGTTGCTCTGGTATGTGACACGCGCCACCCACCTGTCGGGGCTAGAGAAATTCGGCGTGTTTTTTGGCGTTGGCGTGCTGACCGGTACCGTCGGCATCAATTACAGCCACGAGCTGATGCATCAGAAAAACAAGGTGGAGCGCTGGTTGGGGGATATCCTGCTGTCGATGGTGCTGTATTCGCATTTCCGCTCGGAGCATCTGTTGGTGCATCACCGCTATATCGGCACCCCGCGTGATCCGGTTACGGCGCGCTATAACGAAGGCTTTCACCGCTTTTACCCGCGGGTGCTAAAGCAAAGCCTGCATTCCTCGTTTAACGCGGAAAAGGCGATGCTGGCGCGCAAGGACCTGCCGTGGAGCGATCTGTCCAACCCCTTCTTTCGCTATTGGGGGCTGCAGGGTGGCATGTTGCTGCTGGCGCTGTTGCTGGGCGGCTGGGGCGGTCTGGCACTGTTCCTGGTGCAGGCAGGGGTGGCGATCTGGCAGCTGGAACTGGTGAACTATGTTGAACACTATGGGCTGACCCGCAAACACCTGGGCGAGGGCAAATACGAACATGTGCAGCCGCGCCATTCGTGGAACGCGGCGCATAAGGCGTCAAACTGGCTGCTGATCAACCTGCAACGCCATTCCGATCATCACTACAAACCTGATCGGCGGTTTCCGCTGCTGCAAAACCACACCAAGGGGGACGCACCACAGCTGCCCTATGGCTATCCGGTGATGACGGTGGCGGCGATGATGCCGCCGCTGTGGCGCCGGGTGATGAACCCGAGGGTCCGACACTGGCGGCAGATGTATTACCCCGAAATCACAGATTGGACCCCCTACAATAAGGCCRMCNAKCCRANRCSAARRWAASSKGNCTASMGMYMMRCNATKSMCKTNRSRARACWSRGNYWMRWWAYGNSWCGNWRARTCWRCTGTAGAGTGTAGCGCGCAATACTCCCGACCTCAACAGAAGGGCGTGTGTCTCTGAATGGGGACTGCCGATGGCTGCAGGCTACGCAAATTTGTGAAGGCTTGGTGTCTTCATGCCAGGCCAATCCCGGTTTCAGCTAGGAGGATACCGAAACCGGGAGAGCGGAGGCCACCTTTTGGACTGCCCCTTTGCCGGTACCAAACGCCAAAGATACATATCCCGCCTACCTTTACCTGAACATTCTGCTGCTAGGCAGTGACGCCACCAAAATCAAGCTAAGCGCAATTATAGCCCAACACATTGCTTGATTTCGGTGGCACCCTTCACCAGTTAACACGACAAACATTACAACCTAAGATTTCAGAAAGGTTACCAACATCATCTAAAGGTGATCTTTTTCGCAAATCCGCAATTTATTTACCCATTTAATCACTATAAAAATGAAACACCCCTATAGGTGAACAAAAATTCAGCGCAACTGCGTTCATTTATAGCACGCGACGACCGATGGGGAACAACGCAGGGTCCAGACTGTCATCGGATCATCGAATCCACGAATCTCCTGACCAGATTGCTCGACAAACCCCTTGATCAAACCCGGTTCAGCTTTCTCAACCTTCGTCTGCTGGCGCAGTTGGTCGCTCATCACGATGCTGGCTTTCAATGGCCGTGACATCTCCTCCAGCCGCGCCGCTATATTTACTGCCGTGCCAATCACCGCATATTCCAATCGGTTGGCACCAATGTCGCCCAGAACCGTCTCGCCGAAATGAATACCTATGCCAACATGGATTTCTGGCTCGCCCTTTCGGCGGCGTTCCAGATTCCACTGATCCAACGTGACTATCATTGCACGCGCGCAGGCCAGCGCGTTGGTGGCGTCCTGATCCCCGGCCATCGGCGTGCCAAAGGTCGCCATCAACCCATCGCCCAGATATTTGTCCAAAGTACCGTGATGCCGGAACACCTCGTGTTCCATCCGACCGTGAAACCCGCGCAGCAATTCGATCACTTTCAGCGCATCAAGTTTTGCCGCCAGGCGTGTAAAACCAATGATATCGATAAATAGGATCGCCACGTCCTGTCTGCGCACTTGTTTCAGCGGTTCATCATTCTGCGACAACTGGTCCACCACGTTGGGCGAGAAGTACCGCGACAGATTGACCCGCTCGCGGGTGAGGCTGGCGTTGTTCATCAACAGCGCATTGAAACGGCGCACCGAGAATCCCAGGGTCACCGCAACTATCACAAAGACCACCACCTCTTGTATCCTGAGGTGAAACATAAAGCTGTTGGGGTCCAGAAACTTAGCCAGCAGCTCATTGTCGCCAAATAGTTCAGAGGTTTTCTGGCGCAGCTCCTCGTCCACCGGCGACAGCCACCAGGCCAGAAGCAGAGCCCCCGTCCACATCCCAGCCGTCCAGGTGCCAATGGCAATCACCGTGCGCCAGGAATAGGCCAATGTACCCGCCGCGAGAATTACATAAAAGTAGATGAAATTGTCGAACCGATACTGCATCGCCGTTGGAATATCGTGAGGACTGAATGGGTTGGGCACCACCATACCAAGTGTCATGATCATCAGATCCAGAAAGATCAGGAACAATTCCGCCCGCGATTGCCCCACCTTCCCCAGACGTCCGATCAACCAGCCATTGACACATAGCAGTGCCAATACCCCGTGATAATAAAGCACGTCCCAGGCTGGATTCACAAACACCAGCATAACGCCAATGATCGGCATCGCGATCCACCGCGCCCGTACTGCCAGCTCCAGCCCCCGCTGTTTATGCGCCTCCAATGCGGCCTTGGTGTAGGCATTGTCGGCAATGGCATTTGCAAGATCCACAGGCCGCTCGGGACGGTAGGATGCCTGTTGGGCAAGGCTGGTGTCTGTCATGGTTGTTCCTCTAGGACGACGCCTAGATAAGCACCCTTTAAGACAAAAATAACCCCCTCGTCCAACGCCTAAGCACCAAAAAACCCCGCCTAKTAGGCGGGGCAAGGTRTGGYGCSSCGTSACWRSTCACGGGCRCCGGCGGTRTKGCTGAGTTTCTANGTGTKYTGKGAGGTCAGGCCTGCATYTCGGCSCGAATCTGCTGGCGCARMACGTCRATCGGCACMGTCTTGCCRTCRCGYTTGAAGCACCAGTARGTCCAGCCGTTGCASGAMGGWGCGTTTTCCARMTKGGCRCCRACCTGATGGATYGAYCCYTTGACGTYRTCGCCAATCAAKGTSCCATCGGCCCGMACYTTGGCCTTGTGRCGGCSRTTCATSSWRARCARTTCTTCGCCCGGRCGCARCATGCCRCGYTCSACCARYTGGCCAAAAGGCACSCGMGGCTCGGCSCGTTTGGAGGTCGAGACCTGCAGCGCSTCRCGGTCAAATTTRCGCACSSCTGCGATRCGTTTTTCRGCCACCTTGCGRTAKKYYTYTTCGCGCTCRATGCCGATRAATTCRCGGCCCAGCATCTTRGCRACAGCRCCGGTGGTGCCGGTGCCAAARAAMGGATCCAGYACCACGTCACCGGGGTTGGTSGAGCCAACCAGCARGCGATGCARCAGGCTTTCYGGYTTTTGYGTCGGATGSGCCTTGGCGCCGGTTTCRTCCTTGATACGCTCRTGRCCRGTGCAGATCGGCAGCACCCAGTCGCTGCGCATCTGGATACCTTCGTTCAACGCCTTCAGCGCCTCGTAGTTAAAGGTGTATTTGCCACCCTCGGCCTTGGAGGCCCAGATCATTGTCTCATGAGCGTTGGTGAACCGCTTGCCGCGAAAGTTCGGCATAGGGTTGGATTTGCGCCAGATCACATCGTTCAAGATCCAATAGCCCTGGTCCTGCAGCGCCGAGCCAACCCGGAAAATGTTGTGATACGAGCCAATCACCCAGATCGCGCCATTGGGTTTCAACAGGCGACGTGCGGCTTTCAGCCAGGCCTTGGTGAATTTATCATAGGCCGCAAAGCTGGAAAACTGGTCCCAGTGGTCATCAACCGCATCGACTTTGCTATTGTCGGGACGGTGCAGCTGACCCTTGAGCTGCAGATTATAGGGCGGGTCTGCAAAAATCAGATCAACTGACTCCGCAGGCAGACTGTTCATCACGTCGATGCAGTCACCACCAAGAATCGTGTTTAAAGGGAGCGCAGCTGCGCTCTTTACCATTGTTTTGTTCATGTCTCTGCCTCGATACCGCGGCGCATTTTTGCGCTCATTTGGTTATCCACAGGATGAGTCATCCGGGATTCGAGGTCAATTTCTTTTTTAAATCAATTRCCTGCCCTTTAATCTTGATACAACATCTTGTGGACAGGTCTAAAGGAACGCCGATGATGTTGTGTCACCCCCAAAACTTGCAAAGCCTCGCGGTGCTGCTTAGACGGGTAACCGGCGTTACTCTCCCAACCATAGCCTGGGTACTGTTGCGCCAAATCCACCATCAGCCGGTCGCGGCATAATTTTGCAACAATCGAAGCCGCCGCAATCGACACTGATTTGCCGTCGCCTTTGATCACCGCTTGCGATGGCAAAACCAATCCACGGGGAATCAAATTCCCGTCAATCAGCAGAAAGTCCGGGGCTGGGTCCAGCATCGCCACCGCCCGCTCCATCGCCAGATGTGAGGCGCGCAGGATGTTGATCTTGTCGATCTCCTCAACCGAGGCATGGGCAATCGCCACCTGAGCATTGTCAAAAATCATCTGCTCTACCGCCTCACGCTTTTTGGCGCTCAGCTTTTTGGAATCATTCAACCCCTCGGGGATGCTGTTGGGATTAAGAATCACAGCGGCAGCTGTCACCGGCCCAGCAAGCGGGCCGCGCCCAACCTCGTCCACTCCGGCAATTCGCATATATCCACGCTGCTGCGCGGCGCTCTCAAGGCTATAATCTGGCTGTTCCATGTTTCTGTCAGAGACATTTATAGTCACCAGTTCAAGGGCAAATAGCATGAGCCGCCTGATTGTCGGTCGGGCTACCCTCAGTTTCTTAGGGAAGCCCCCGGGTGGGAGACCCAGATGAACCAGGGTGCAGGTCGATAATTATCATGTTATGCATCTCCCATCCCTCACACTGCGCTAGGAGCAACACATATGACCGACACTCTGTTCCAACTGCCAGAGATCCCCACAGTCCCGGTGCGCAACGAGGTGGCAGGCTATCCCGTTGGGCGAATTTTCTGCGTCGGACGTAACTACGCGGCTCATGCTGCCGAAATGGGCATCGAAGTGGACCGCCAGTCGCCGTTCTATTTCACCAAGTCTCCGGCCAATATGGTGCTGAGCGGCGCACAGGTCCCCTATCCTCCGGGCACCAACAATTTTCACTATGAGATGGAACTGGCATTGGCGATCGGGGCACCTTTGTTCCGCGCTACCCCAAAGCAGGCCCGTGCGGCGATTTTTGGATATTGTTGCGCCCTGGACATGACCCGGCGTGATCTGCAGATCCGCGAACGGCAAAAGCAGCGGCCCTGGGATCTGGGCAAAGATGTCGAAAACGGCACGGTTCTGGCCCCCCTGACCCGCGCTGCGGATTGGGGGGCCGCTGACGCGCAGCGCATATATTTGACGGTGAACGGCGAGCTTCGCCAAGATGCCACCCTGACCGAGCTGGTCTGGTCAGTCGAAGAAATTCTTTGTCACCTGTCAGGGTTCTACCACCTGCGTCCTGGCGACCTCATCCTGACCGGAACTCCCGCTGGGGTTGGGCCGGTGCTGGGCGGCGATGTTATCGAGGGTGGTATTGACGGATTGGACCCCATTTCATTGACATTGACTACGTCAGACTGACTATTGAAATGAAGCCTGTGGACGGCAGGGGGTAACGTCACTTTGATGAGGCAAAAATGCATGTCTGCGGTTGATAGTTACAAATGCGCCTAATAGCAGATATTTAGTCGGTTTGTTTTTTGAACCAGATACCGGCGGCAACGGTCGGACAAAACAGTGGCCGCTGCCATTTTTGGGAAAAAATGGAGAAGATTTAGGCATTATATTGCAAACTTCAAAAATGAAGGCATTATATTGCGTCATAACGGTCCTAGGGAGGAATCACATGACCACTCGGAGAAAGCTACTCGGCGCCTTTGGTGTCGCAGCCATCGCAGCGCTTAGCGCAACATCGGCAATGGCTCAGGAAGTCACCTTGAAACTGCACCAGTTTCTGCCGGCACAGGCCAATGTGCCAAAACTGATCCTAGATGTCTGGGCGGATAAAATCGAAGAGGCCTCGGAAGGTCGCATCAAGATCGACCGCTATCCGTCGATGCAGCTGGGTGGCAAACCGCCAGAGCTGATGGACCAGGCCATTGATGGCGTGGCTGACATTGTCTGGACCGTGGTTGGCTATACGCCCGGCCGTTATCCGTCGACCGAAGTGTTTGAGCTTCCCTTCATGATGACCAACGCCCGTGCGGTGTCGCGTGCCTATTGGGAAATGTTCGAAACCCATATGAAGGACACCGAGTTCAAGGATCTCAAGATCCTCGGCACTTGGGTTCACGGCCCCGGCATGATCCACACTACAGATCCGGTGGAAACACCTGATGATCTACGTGGCATGAAAATTCGTGGGGGGTCGCGCTCGGTCAACGCGCTGCTGACAGAACTGGGCGCAACCCCAGTTGGCATGCCGGTTCCGGCTGTGCCCGAGGGCCTGTCCAAAGGTGTGATCGACGGCACCACCATTCCGTGGGAAGTCACCGCTGCCCTGAAAGTTCCAGAACTGGTGACCAACCACACCGAGTTCACCGGCAAGGCGCTGTACACGCTGACCTTTGTGCTGGCGATGAACAAGCCCAAGTTCGACAGCCTGCCTGCTGACCTGCAGCAGATCATCGACGAGAATTCCGGTCTGGAATTCTCGGTGTTTGCTGGTGGTACCCAGGAAGATGCCGATGGTCCATCGCGCGAAATGGCGCTGGATATGGGCAACAATGTCATCACCTTGGACGCAGAGCAAACCGCCGAATGGCGGGAACGTGCACAGCCGATCTATGACAAATGGCTGGCTGACATGAGCGACAAAGGCATCGACGGTCAGGCACTGCTCGACGAAGCCACCATGCTGATCGAAAAATACTCGAAGTAAGCTTGGCACTGAACTAAGGGCCGCGGCGAAACCTTCGCTGCGGCCCTACTTGTGACGCGAAAGGAATGCGTAACTATGCACAAGTTGATGTTAAAATTGGCCAGATTTATGGCCGCCGCTGGTGGCTTTGTTCTCACTTTGCTGATCCTTCTGACCTGCCTGTCGATTTCCGGTCGCCTGCTGAACGGATTCTTTCATGGCGATCTGATGCAGAGTCTGGCCCCGGATATTGCCGAATGGATGATCAACGTTGGCGTCGGGCCGATCAACGGCGATTTTGAACTGGTCGAGGCGGGCGTGGCCTTTGCCATCTTTGCCTTTCTGCCGCTGTGCCAGATCACCTCGGGGCACGCCTCGGTTGATATTCTGGTCGACACCTTTCCAAAACGGGTGAACAGCTTTTTGCGTATGGTGACCGAGATCGTTTTTGCTGCGGTGCTGGTTCTGATCGCTTGGCGGCTAGAGGCCGGAATGGTCAGTAAGCTGCACAACGGTGAAACCTCGTTCCTGCTGCAATTTCCGATTTGGTGGGCTTATTCCGCCAGTCTGGTCGCTGCTGTGGTGGCTGCCATTGTCGGCGTTTACATGGGTGCCGTGCGCATCATCGAATTTTTGACCGGCCGTATCCTGGTCTGGGACGGTCTGGAGACTGAACAGTGACTGCACTTGAAATTGGAATAGCCTCCTTCCCACTCTTGATGGTGTTGATCTTTCTGCGGGTGCCCATCGGCCTGTCGATGTTTCTGGTTGGCCTGGGAGGGTTGATGATCGTCACCGACGGCACTCTGGTGGCCTTTGGGCGGTTGAAGAATGAGACCTATTCAACCTTCTCCTCCTATTCACTGACCATCGTGCCGATGTTCCTGCTGATGGGGCATTTTGCAACRCTGGGCGGYATGTCGAGCGCGCTGTTCAAAGCYGCCGAAGGCTTTYTGGGCCACCGCAAGGGCGGCGTGGCGATGGCGGCCATTGGCGCCTGCGCTGGCTTTGGTGCGATCTGTGGCAGCTCACTTGCCACCGCCGCCACCATGGGCCGCGTGGCACTGCCCGAGCTCAAGCAATACGGTTATGCCGGCGGGTTCTCGGCAGCCACGTTGGCGGCGGGCGGCACCCTTGGCATTCTGATCCCACCCTCGGTGGTGCTGGTGATTTATGCCATCCTGACCGAACAGAACATTGCCAAGCTGTTCCTGGCGGCCTTTATCCCAGGATTGCTGGCAGCCTTTGGCTATGTGCTTGTGATTTCGATCTATGTGCGGCTGTACCCTGAATCTGCGGGCATCCGTCCACCGATTCCATGGAGCGAGCGCTTTGCGGCATTGTTCAAGGTCTGGCCGGTACTGATGGTGTTTGGCCTGGTGGTTGGCGGTATCTATCTGGGCTGGTTCACCCCAACCGAGGGCGCTGCAGTGGGTGCTTTTGGCACCGGGTTGATTGCCTGGCTGAATGGTGGGCTGAACCGCCTGACCCTGACCGACAGTTTCATGGTCACCGCACGCTCGACCGCAATGATCTTTTTCATCGTGCTTGGGGCCGGGTTCTACAATGGCTTTTTGGCACTGACCAAGGTGCCGCAAGAACTGGCGGATTTTGTCGTCAGCCAAGGCTTTAGCCCTTGGATGGTGCTGACTTTGATATTGTTGTTCTACTTGGTGTTTGGTTGCCTGATGGACAGCCTCAGCATGATCCTGCTGACCATTCCGATCTTCTTCCCAGTGATCTCAGTGATGGATTTCAACATGGTTTCATTGCCCGCGATGCAGGCATCTGCGGCGATGGAGGTGCTGAACGTCGGGGTGCCCGACGGAATGGCGTCAGGCATGTTAGCCTCGATACAAGAGGCGATTGCCGGGGGTTTGGAGTTGACCCGCGACCAGATGAAAGAGCTGGGCATCCGGGTCACCCAGGGCATGGCCGACAGAATTGAAGCAGAATATGTCGCCATCTGGTTCGGCATCCTGGTGCTGATCGTGGTCGAGGTTGGCCTGATTACGCCGCCAGTGGGGATGAACCTGTTCATCATCAATGCAATGGATCGCAAGACCAAGATGATCGACACCTACAAGGCGGTGATGTTCTTTGTCGCCTCCGATATTGTCCGGGTGATTATCCTGGTGCTGTTCCCGGTCATCACCCTGTTGCCGCTGATACTGATGCGCTGACCGGCCTGCAAACCAACCCGTTATCCGCAAAGAACGATCCATATGGCTCTTTGCGGATAACGCTATGGGCAACCCCAGATTACCCACCTCTATCCAGCAAATTGGCTGGGCGCGCCCCCCTGACGGGCAGGCACCACCCGCACTTTGCATGACGGGAGTTGCAGTGCAGGCTATCATTTCAATTATGACGCGACGATAGTGCATTATTATGYATAAATGATGCGCAGTATGTTGCATATCGCTAATTCCGGTGCATTATGCCCGCTTACGAGAGGTCGACGCCGGGGAGGGCGACGGACCGCCGGACTATTTGTTCCGGTCACCGTACAGGGAGAAATCAGAATGACCGCGAGCGCAAACGCAGCTAGCTACTTTGTTGACCGTCACAGCCAGGAACGCCCGGACAAAATCGCCTTTCGCGAGGCGGCTGGGGAAAAACGCAGCCTGAGCTATGGCCAACTGGCCAAAGACAGCAGCGTGATCGCTGGAGCGCTGAACCGCGCCGGAATACCGCGCGAGGCCCGCGTGGCGATGCTGGTCTTGGACCAGATCGAATTCCCTCAGATCTTTTGGGGCGCGCTCAAATTTGGCGCGGTTCCGGTGCCATTGAACACTCTGCTGGCCACTCCCGTCTATGAAACCATTCTGCGCGACAGCCGCGCCACCGCTCTGTTTGTCAGTGCCGAATTGTGGCCGGTGGTCAAAGCCGCCGCCCAGGCCGCGCCCGACCTGCTCCACATCGTGGTGATTGGCGATGAAGCACCCGAAGGCACCACAGGATTTGTTGATTTCCACACCGGTGCAGACCCCATAGAGGCTGTGTTTTGTTCCAAAGATGAGACCGCATTTTGGCTCTATTCCTCAGGCTCGACCGGGTTGCCAAAAGGTGTGTGCCATGTCCATGGCGCCCTGCGCGCCACCGCCGAAACCTATGGCGCACAGGTGTTGCAGCTTACTGAAAACGATGTGGTGTTTTCCGTTGCCAAATTATTCTTTGCCTACGGACTGGGCAATGCAATGAGCATGCCAATGGCTGTTGGCGCCACAACGGTCTTGCTCAACGGCCGCCCAACGCCCGAAGGTGTGTTGGATATTCTAGAGGCTGAACAACCCACCGTTTTCTGCGGCGTGCCAACACTATATGCGGCAACCCTGGCGCAGCTCGAAATGGTGATGAAGCCAAATACGCCGCTGCGGTGCTGTATTTCTGCGGGTGAGGCGCTGCCCAAAGATGTTGGGCGGAAGTGGCGGGAACTGTGGGGGGTGGATATCCTCGATGGCGTCGGCTCAACCGAGATGCTGCATATCTTTCTCTCCAATGCACCGGGCGATGTGGTCTATGGCACCTCGGGTGTTGCCGTGCCCGGTTACCAGCTGCGGCTGGTGGATGAGACCGGCACCGAGGTTGCGCAGGGCGAGATTGGCGAATTGCTGGTGCGCGGAGACTCGGCGGCGGATGGCTATTGGAACCAGCGCGACAAAAGTCGGGCAACCTTTGAGGGAGAGTGGACCCGCACCGGCGATAAATACGAACGCGATGCCCAGGGACGCTATATCTACTGTGGCCGCACCGATGACATGTTCAAAGTCTCGGGGATTTGGTTGTCGCCGTTTGAGGTTGAACAGGCGTTGGTTGCGCATCCGGCAGTGCTGGAGGCGGCAGTGGTATCAGCCCGCGATAGCGAAGGATTGGAAAAACCCAAGGCCTTTATCGTGCTGAAAGAGGGGGTCGCCAGCCCCGAACTGGCTGCAGAGTTAAAGGCCTATGTCAAAGACAAGATCGGCAAATGGAAGTACCCGCGCTGGATCGAATTTGCCGAGGATCTGCCCAAGACCGCCACCGGCAAAATCCAGCGGTTCAAGCTGCGTGGTGAGAGTGACGCCGCCTGACGGTTTACTGACCCCAGAAATCTGTCCGCGCCCCATTCCCTCGCATCTGGGAATGGGGCCTGCGAGGAGCCGAGGCTAGCTGTGCGCGCCGCCACATTGACTGTGATCGCCCAGCGCCGTCAGCACCCGACATTGGCCACCATTACCGCCGTCGCACAAGCGACTGATCCGCTGCAACTCCTCGGCAAGCTGCTGTAGCTTGGCAATCCGGCTGCGCACATTGGCAAGTTGGAACTCGGCGATCCGGTCAGCCTCGGCACAATCCTCGCCCAGATGTCCGTCCAACCCCATCAGGGCCCGGATATCTTCGAGCGCAAAACCCAGATCACGGGCGTGTTTGATGAAMCCNAAGGNCATCCATACCMKCCTGATCRTAGCGYCGYTGATTRCCYGCRTTKCGMCCCGGTTSSGGSARCAGGCCGAYRTCYTCRTAATATCGGATGGTCGGMACYTTAACCCCGGTSRCCTTGGACATSGCRCCAATGGAAAACATCGCAAACCCTCTTGAACCTCTAGTGACTAGAGCACGTACATTGACCTCGAATCAGACAGAAGGACAAGTCACAATGGCAGGATGCTGCGGCCACAACGCCCAATTCGACGGAGTTTCGGCGGACTATAAACGGCGGCTTTGGTTGGTCATCGCCATCAACGCCGGGATGTTTGCGGTTGAGATGAGCGCCGGTCAGATGTCCGGYAGTCAGGCACTTAAGGCGGACGCGTTGGATTTTCTTGGCGACGCGCTTACCTATGGGGTTTCACTGGCAGTGATTGGTGCCACCCTGCGCACCCGCTCGCTGGCTGCGATGGGCAAGGGTATCAGCCTGTTGCTGATGGGGCTGTGGGTGTTTGGCTCGACGCTCTATTCGGTGTTCTACATCGGCGTGCCGCAGGCACAGATCATGGGCTCGATCAGCTTTATGGCACTGGTCGCCAACCTCGCCTCGGTGATGATCCTGGTGCGCTATAAGGACGGTGACGCCAATGTGCGCTCGGTTTGGCTGTGTTCACGCAATGATGCCATTGGCAACGTTGCGGTGATGATTGCCGCTCTGGGGGTCTGGGGCACAGCCAGCGGGTGGCCCGATTTGATAGTCGCCGGAATCATGGCTGGATTGTTCCTGAGTTCCGCCTTTCAAATCCTGGCGCAGGCGGTCAGAGAACGAGGGAGAGTCGGAACAATACTAACCCTGAGCAGGCCCGCAGAGTGAATTCAGGCCATTGATCTTTGCCTTACCGAGGCGCAGGGTCGCGGCATGGTAAAACCCTTAACATCGCATCGACCTGCATTGGCGGTTGGACTGAAAGTCACGGCCATCGGGTTATTCACTTTGATGGCGGCGATCATCAAATTCACCTCGGACTTTGTGCCAGCGGGGGAGGCGGTTTTCTTTCGCTCTTTGTTTGCCATCCCGGTGATTGTTGCCTGGCTGATAATGCGTGGTGATTTGCGCCACGGGTTGATCGCGAAGAACCCTATCGGCCATGTTTGGCGCGGCGTGTTGGGGACAACAGCCATGGGTTTAACCTTCACCGGGCTGGGTATGTTGCCGCTGCCCGAAGTCACCGCCATCGGATTTGCAACGCCAATTTNCACTCTGATCCTGGCGGCGGTGTTTCTGGGTGAGACCATCCGTCTGATCCGCATCAGCGCCGTTGCCATTGGTTTGGCCGGGGTGCTCTTAATGCTCTGGCCACGTCTGAGCGGTGGGGCTGATGTCGGCGATACCGCCACGTTGGGCGCAATGTTAATCCTGATTGCCACCGTAGCGCGGGCGATGGTGCAGATCCACATCCGTCAAATGGTACAGACCGAACACACAGCTGCCATCGTGTTCTATTTCTCGATCACTGCCACCGTGCTGTCGCTGCTGACACTACCGTTTGGCTGGGTGGTTCCAAGCCGGGAGGTGTTCCTGCTGCTGATTGGGGCCGGGCTGATCGGTGGCGTGGCGCAGATCCTGGTGACCTCGTCCTACCGCTTTGCCGCGGCGTCGATGCTGGCGCCCTACGACTATGCCTCGATGCTGTTTGCTATCGTCATCGGTTATGTCTGGTTTGCCGAGCTGCCGACCCTGGTGATGCTGGCAGGGGCCACGCTGGTTATTGCGGGCAATGTGCTGGTGATCTGGCGCGAAAGCCGTCTGGGACTGGAGCGCGGCAAGGCGCGGTCGATGATTGATCCCAAGGGCGGATAGCAGGTACTAATAAGGCCGGGCACAGGCAAAACGGGCGCCCCAAAGGACGCCCGTCAGTAACATTTTACAGCTCTTGGTTCAGGCCCGCACCAATACCTCATAGGCTTCGGCGATCTCACGGGTCAGCGCGCCAACCTCAAATTTGTAGTCACCAATCTGCCCCACCGGAGTGACCTCGGCGGCGGTGCCGGTCAGCCAGCACTGCTCAAATCCGGCCATTTCCTCGGGCATGATATGGCGCTCGTGGACGGCGATGCCGCGATCTTTGAGCATGCCAATCACCGTCTGCCGGGTGATACCGTTCAGGAAGCAATCCGGCAGCGGTGTGTGCACTTCGCCATCTTTGACAAAGAAGATATTGGCGCCTGTCGCCTCGGCCACATAGCCGCGGTAATCCATGAACAAAGCATCCGAGCAGCCCTTGGCCTCGGCCTTGTGCTTGGAGATGGTGCAGATCATGTACAGGCCGGCCGCTTTGGCGTGCACCGGGATGGTCGCCGGGCTGGGCCGTTGATATTCTGCGATGTCCAGCTTGGCGCCCTGCATTTTGGCATCGCCGTAATAGGCGCCCCAGCCCCAGACTGCGACTGCCATGCGCACCGGGTTCTTGGCCGAAGCAACGCCCATGTCCTCGCCCGAGCCGCGCCACACCAGCGCCCGTATATAGGCGTCCTGCAAGCCGCTGGCCTTTAGCGCCTCGTCCTTGGCGGCCTCGATCTGATCGACGTCATAGGGCATCGGCATATCCAGCGCTGCCGCCGATTTGATCAACCGTTCGGAATGCAGGCGGCTTTTAAAGATCTTACCGTTGTAAGCGCGCTCGCCTTCGAACACTGACGAGGCATAATGCATCGCATGGCTCAGCACGTGCACCTGTGCATCGCGCCAGTTGACCATCTCGCCATCCATCCAGATCACACCATCCCGATCATCATATCCCGACATGCTGTTTCCTCCTGAGCATGGTTATCTTTTCATTTATTGCGTCACTTATAGCCGATACGGGCATAATATTGCGCCAAAACTCAAATTTGATACCTCTCCGCTCTTGGAATGTCAATAACGCTGACTTAAACTGAGGTCAGCAGGAATACGGGAGCATATTATGTCGAACGGACATTCAGGCCAGCGTTTTGGCGGCGAAAGCTTGCTATTTCTCACCGACGAACAACTGCGGCAGGGGATTGAGGCGATGTTCTTCGCCTATCGCGGATTTACCGCCGACCCCGACCGCATTCTGGCGAAAATGGCCTATGGCCGCGCCCATCACCGCGCCATCCATTTCATCAACCGCGCACCCGGCACAACGGTGAATAATCTGCTGAGCATTCTTGGCGTCACCAAACAATCTCTAAACCGGGTCCTTCGGACGCTTATCGGCGACGGGTTGGTGGAAAGCCGCGTCGGCACCGTCGACAAACGCGAGCGCCACCTGTTCCTGACGGATCCAGGTCACGCCCTTGAGGCCACTCTGTCGGACGCCCAGCGCGCCCGGATGCGATCTGCGTTCAAGGATGCTGGCCCCGAAGCGGTGCAGGGRTTCAAAAAAGTWCTGGAGGCWATGATGGATGCMGAYATGCGCCGCGCCTATGSYMAGWTRMGGGAAACAGGGTCATGAGCCACTTTGACGCCCATCTGCTGGTTGTTGATGACGATGAACGGATCCGCGATCTGCTGAAAAARTWMCYSAWSMRRGCCGGTTTTCTGGTCACCGCCGCCCGCGACGCTGCCCATGCGCGTCGGATATTGGCCGGGCTGGATTTCGATCTGATCGTGATGGATGTGATGATGCCGGGCGAGGATGGCATTTCGCTAACCGCGAGCCTGCGCGAAACCCTCAGCACGCCGATCATGTTGCTGACGGCACGGGGCGAAACCGAACACCGCATTGCCGGGCTTGAGGCGGGCGCCGATGACTATCTGGCCAAACCGTTTGAACCCAAAGAGCTACTGCTCCGGATCAACGCTATTCTGCGCCGGATGCCGGAAACCTCGGCCAAGGAAGCCGCGCCCAAAGTGCTGCATCTGGGCCCCATCCGCTATGACATCGACCGCGGAGAGATGTGGATGGGCGATCAACTGGTCCGCCTGACTGGCACCGAGAGCCAGTTGATGAAGATTTTTTCGAGCTGCCCCGGCGAACCGGTCACCCGCGCCAAGCTGGTCGAGGAATTGGGCCGCGACCGTGGCCAGGCCCAGGAACGCGCGGTAGACGTGCAGATCACCCGATTGCGGCGCAAGTTAGAGCCTAATCCAAAACAGCCGCAATATCTGCAAACGGTGCGCGGTGCCGGGTATATGCTGGCTCCAGATTAAACCTCGCCAAATCATTTTCACTCTGACAATTATCTTGGCGTTGAGTTTCAGTTCAGGAGTTTTTTCGTGCCATCTTTTCTTTATATTCACGGCTTGCCATTGTTAGCGATGCTTTCACTTTCCGGCCCACTTGCAGCCGCAGAAATTTGCCAGCGATTTGGCCCTCAAGCACCCCGAGATATTGCAAATGTGGCGGGCACCAATCCACAAACCTTCCCTTTGGCTCCAGCCTCAACCACGATGAATCTTTGCAACATCCACACCCACACCTATGCCGAGCACAAAGGACCAGGGTTTTTGGTCTCTGCGGGTGATGGCGAACACGGTGGCTTTAAATGCAATGAAAGCGACCAGCTGACCAAGGCGGAACTGGAAGATCCCACCCATGGTCACGGTGCCTTTGACGGCATCACTCCAGGTGACACAATTGAGGTGCATTGGGTTTACTCATCATGCCAGGTCACTCCGGGTAAAGGGTTGGGTGCTTGCCTTAGTGATAGCTGTGCCAATCCGACATTGCGGGTGGAAACGCAGGTATTTCTGGTCGTGAATGATGATAATTCCTTGGACTTCAACAGCTTTGCCTACGATGGCAACATGGTTGACGGGCTGCATCAGCCTAAATCTCTCCCCAGCAACACTGGCAATCCTGTCGTTTTCGGCGGCTCGATCACAGGTCCTTCTTACACCGAAAACACATGCTCACCATTGCAAGTGACTTGGTCGGTGCGGCCTTCCTGTGCCAAAGTCAGCTATAGCTCTCTGAATGCCTGGGTCGAAAAGGGCAATGTGTTCGAAGAAAGCCACAGTCACGGTGTACGACAACTGGTCACATCGGAAGAATTGCTGTCTCCGATCAACTAAGCTGACGACAACACAACAGCTGCCCGCAGTATCTGCCGGGCAGCTAGCCGTTTCCAACGTTAGCTTGCCGCCACCCCCGTTCGCATCCTAAGTTCATGATCGAACATCCTTTGAGTTATTTGTCATGACCACAGCCTTGATAACCCATGCCGATTGCCTGACCCACGTGACCCCCGAAGGCCATCCCGAACGCGTCGCCCGGTTGGAACATGTCTTGCATGCACTGGAACCGTTGGACCTGCTGCGGGTCAGCGCGCCCATGGCCGCCGAGGATGATATTCTGCGAATCCACCCCGCGTCTTATGTCGCGGATCTGCGCAAAGCTCTCCCAACCGAGGGGTTCGCCCCATTGGACGGCGACACCTTTATGTCGCCCGGTTCGYTMGAYGCSGCMTTCMGSGGSGCCGGWGCWGTGCTGCGCGGWGTGGATATGGTGCTGWCKGGMGARGYKCAGAACGCCTTTGCCGCCATCCGCCCRCCRGGRCACCAYGCYGARWCYGAMACSGCCATGGGKTTYTGYCTGTTTGGCAACGCGGCGCTGGCGGCAAAACATGCGCTGGATCATCACCGGCTCAGCCGCGTTGCGGTGGTTGATTTTGATGTCCACCATGGCAATGGCACCCAGGATTTGCTGTGGGACGAAAAACGCACCCTACTGATCACCTCGCAGCAGATGCCATTGTGGCCTGGATCGGGCCGCGCCGATGAAGACGGGGCTTTTGGTAATATCCTCAATATGCCGCTGCCGCCCGAAAGCGGTAGTGCTGAAATGCGAGCAGCCTATCAGGAACAGGCTTTTCCCCGCCTGCGCGCCTTCAAACCCCAGTTAATTATCATCTCGGCCGGCTTTGACGCGCACCGCGACGACCCTCTGGCCAATCTCAACTGGTCGACCGAGGATTTTGCCTGGATCACCGCTGAACTCTGCACCCTTGCACAGGAGTTATGCGGCGGGCGTATCGTCTCGACTTTGGAAGGCGGGTATGATCTGAACGCGCTTAGCACAGCCTGCAAGGCACATGTGATAGAACTGATAAAGGCATCGGCATGACCCAGACCCCCGTAAAAGACATGAGCTTTGAACAGGCCATGAAGGAGCTGGAWACCGTGGTWGGCCAGTTGGAACGCGGTGACGTGGCGCTGGATGACTCCATCACACTGTATGAGCGTGGAGCCCTGCTGAAAAAGCGTTGCGAGGACGAGCTGAAGCGGGCCGAGGAAAAAGTCGCWGCRATCACGYTGGATGCCAATGGCAAWGCCACMGGCACCRCRCCGCTGGACGCRRRTTAAGACYRTGMWCGCRCTRRATGCCRTCGRGRCMCRGYCTTTTGCCSCARYGCTRACMCAGACYCARGATCTTATTTCTGCCCGATTGGACAARGTSGTSSCGGRTGAGGACACYYTGTCTRTYGCRATGCGCTATGCCWTGACCGGYGGCAAAATGCTGCGCGGKTTTYTRGTRCTGGAAAGCGCCCGGYTRCATGRTGTCGAYMAMGMCGTGGCGCTGGACGCYGCRCTSGCSATCGAATGTATCCACGCCTATTCGCTGGTGCATGACGATCTGCCCTGCATGGACGATGACGACATGCGCCGTGGCCTGCCTACGCTGCACCGTCAGTGGGACGAAGCACTGGCCATATTGGCCGGTGATGCCCKGCAAGCGCTGGGGTTTGAACTGCTCGCCGACACCAAGATCGGCCCCCATGCGCTGGAGCTGATCCGGATGCTGGCGCAGGCCTCGGGCAAGAATGGTATGGTCTTGGGGCAGATGCTGGATATCACTGCAGAAACCAGCCCGGACCCGCTGACACTGCAACAGATCACCCATCTGCAGGGACGCAAGACCGGCTGCCTGATATCCTGGTCGGCTATGGCAGGCGCGGTGATCGCAGGCGCGGACACCTCGTCACTACGGCACTATGCCGAGGCGCTTGGACTTGCCTATCAAATCGCCGATGACATTTTGGATATTGAAGGTGACGCTGCCGTAGTTGGCAAACGCGTCCGCAAGGACGCCGAAGCCGGTAAAGCCACGTTTGTCTCGCTGCTGGGCCTCGAGGCCGCCAAGGCGCGCGCAGCCGAGCTGTGCGATCAGGCCTGTGCGGCGCTGGATATTTACGGAAATCGCGGTGAAACCTTGCGCGACGCGGCGCGATTCGTTATTTCGCGCGATAGCTAATTGCCGCCAAAGGAGGCGCCGCATGCCTGACCAGACCACCGATAGACCAAACACTCCGATGCTGGACCGGATCAACCGCCCGGCCGATCTGAAATCGCTGAGCGACGCGCAACTGGCCCAAGTGGCCAGAGAATTGCGCTCGGAAACCATTTCTGCGGTGTCGGTCACCGGCGGTCACTTGGGCGCCGGGCTGGGTGTGGTCGAGTTGACGGTGGCGCTGCACGCGGTGTTCGACACCCCGCGCGACAAGCTGATCTGGGACGTCTCACACCAGACTTATCCGCACAAAATTCTGACCGAACGCCGTGACCGCATCCGCACCCTGCGGATGAAGGGCGGATTGTCCGGCTTCACCAAACGCACCGAATCCCCCTATGACCCCTTTGGCGCTGCGCATAGCTCGACCTCGATCAGCGCCGCACTGGGGTTCTCGGTGGCGCGCGATCTGGGCGGCGTGGTGCCCGAGGGTCTGGGGGATGCCATTGCGGTGATTGGTGACGGGGCGATGTCGGCAGGCATGGCGTTTGAGGCCATGAACAACGCCGGCCATCTGGGCAAGCGGCTGTTTGTCATCCTCAATGACAACGAGATGAGCATTGCTCCGCCGGTTGGCGCCCTGTCGGCGTACCTGTCGCGGCTTTACGCCGAAGAACCGTTTCAAGAGCTGAAGGCCGCCGCCAAGGGCGCGGTGTCGCTGCTGCCGGAACCTTTCCGTGAGGGGGCCAAACGCGCCAAAGAACTGCTCAAGGGCATGACCGTCGGCGGCACCCTGTTCGAATCGCTGGGCTTTTCCTATCTCGGGCCAATTGATGGCCACGACCTGGGCCAGCTGCTGCCAGTCCTGCGCACTGTTCGCGCCCGCGCCACCGGGCCAGTGCTGATCCACGTGCTAACCAAAAAGGGCAAGGGATACGCCCCAGCCGAGGCCGCCCGCGACAAGGGCCACGCCACCGCAAAGTTCAACGTGGTCACTGGCGAGCAGAAAAAGACGCCCTCAAATGCGCCCTCATATACCTCGGTGTATGGCAACGAGTTGGTCAAGCTGGCCGCTAGGGATGACAAAATCTGCGCGGTGACGGCGGCAATGCCCGACGGCACCGGGCTGAACCTGTTTGCCGAGCGTTACCCGTCGCGTTGCTTTGACGTTGGCATTGCCGAACAGCACGGCGTCACCTTTTCGGCGGCGCTGGCTGCGGGTGGCATGAAGCCGTTCTGCACGATGTACTCCACCTTTTTGCAGCGCGGCTATGATCAAGTGGTGCACGACGTGGCTATCCAACGTCTGCCAGTCCGTTTCGCCATCGACCGTGCCGGTCTGGTGGGCAACGACGGCCCCACCCATGCGGGTAGTTTCGATATTAGCTTTATGTCCAGTCTTCCCGGCATGGTGGTGATGGCCGCTGCAGACGAGGCCGAGTTGGTGCATATGATCGCCACCGCCGCCGCCCACGATGATGGCCCCATCGCCTTTCGTTACCCACGTGGTGAGGGCGTCGGCGTCGAGATGCCAGAGCAGCCGCAGATCCTTGAGATCGGCAAAGGCCGGATTATCCAGACCGGAGCCCGCGTGGCGCTGCTGTCCTTTGGCACTCGCTTAGGCGAGGTCCGCAAAGCCGCCGAGTTGCTCTCGGCCAAGGGGATCACCCCGACAATTGCCGACGCCCGCTTTGCCAAACCGCTGGACCGTGAGATGATTCTGGAACTGGCCGCCAACCACGAGGCGCTGATYACKATTGAAGARGGYGCMRTKGGTGGMTTTGGCTCSCAYGTGGCGCAAYTRCTGGCSGAWGAGGGCGTGTTTGATRRMGGCCTGARATACCGMTCSAYGGTGCTGCCGGATATCTTTATCGATCAGGCCAGCCCCGCGGATATGTACCGCGTGGCCGGCATGGATGCGGCGCAGATCGAAGCCAAGGTGTTGGATGTTCTGGGTGTGGCGACAATTGGGGAAAAGCGGGCGTAAGTCCGTTTCTGAGAGGTTACATTGACTGCCTTTGTCTTTGCAGGAAATAAGCCTAACTCAAGAAATCCCCACAAGTGAGCTGATCAATCGGTAGATTTTAGCGGTCCAACGCTGGTTCAGCTTGAACACGAGATCCGCAATCTGATCATCTCCCATGATAACCGGAGGAAGGTATTGTGGCTGAGCAACTGCCAGATTGAGCAGCATTGCTCGTTCAGCAAAAACAGCAGGGCCCAGAACCATGTCAACGCGAGTCATAAATGGCTGAGAAGCCCATAGCCGATCCACAGTGCCGGGAAACCTTTGGTTCAGCAGAGCATATAAGCGCCCCAAAGTTCGAAAATTGATCACGACAAATAGTAAATGAATGAAACCCATAGGTCTCTATAAAGCAGAAGGCTCTGTCGGAGGAACAAATTTCTCCATATCCTCGGTCGCAAATACCGCTTTCAACCCGGTACGATAGTCAGGGTATTGCAGCTTCACCCCCAGCTCTTCCTTAATCAAGATATTCCTGACCCGCTTGTTCTCGCTGTAAAAACTAAGCGCCATAGGCGTCATTGCCGCCTCTTCAAACGGAACCTCGGGTGGCATGGACAGGCCCAGCAACTCAGCCGCATAGCTCAGCACGTCCTGCGGCGGCACCGGGACGTCATCGCAAACATTATAGATCGCGCCGGGGTTGGGCTGTGCAATCGAGGCTGCCAGCACCTGGGCAATGTCCTCCACRTGAATGCGCGAAAACACCTGCCCGGCTTTTATGATCAGCCGCGCCTTGCCCGACATCAGCTTGGCAAACGGTCCCCGGCCCGGTCCGTAGATACCGGCCAAGCGGAAGATGTGCAGTGGCAGCCCGCCGATGGATTGCCACTCAGACTCGGCCTTCGCGCGCCATTTCCCCCGGTTGGCAGCGGGAGCAATCGGGGTGGTTTCATCCACCCAGCCGCCGTCGTGGTCGCCGTAAACAACCGTGGTGGACAGATAGCCGACCCACTCCAGCTGTTTGGCGGCGGCGATCTTGTCACGCAACCCAGCCAGARCCGGATCACCCTCAGCCGTCGGCGCGATTGAGGACAGGATATGTGTCACGCCGTCCAGAGACACATCGTCTCCCGGCCAGGTCAACATCTCCACGCCGTCCTCGACCATGGCTTCGCGAGATGTTCCAATCACCCGCCAGCCGTCGGCAAGCAGGCGCCGCACCAAGGCGTGGGCGGAATATCCATATCCAAGGCAGAGCAGTGTTTTTATCATGGCGCTTACATTCTGTGGCTTTATTCTGGCTTCAAGGAGTGTTTGACGTCTTAGATGATAAGGACGTCATACTGGCCAGCCAAAATGTCGTAATCGGAGACAAATCCGGGTTTGACTGTCCGATGCCTCAATATTGATCGCTTGATGCCAATACCAGTGCAGATAAGCAGCAAAATCKGGCAAATYKCCCTGYGCYGCMKCAAAAGCCGCCGCTGCSCCSWGATCAGCRACATTGGCCACGATGTGGTGAAAATCAATCCGCGCAAACAACACCGATGCTTTACCAAAGAACCCGGCATGAAAAGCGGCGCTGGAGTTTTGCGTCACCACCAAGTCACATCTGGTCAAAGCCTCGGCCATCGGCAGCTCAGTAAGACGAAAGCGGCTGTGGCGTTGCGTCAGCTGCTCAAGCGCGTCTGTTTCTGCCTGAGAATAACTCTCGTTTGGATGCAGCGTGGCCATGATAGGCAGGTTGGAGTGCTGCAGCGTTGTTTCAATCATCTCGATCGGAGAACAGCACTGGAAGGATCGGCAGGTCAGCAGTTTGCCCTGCAACGGCATATAGATAYAGCCCTGCTTTTCGGCCTGCGACGCGATATCTCCATGCAGTTTTTGCCGCCAATGAGTGAAAAAGACTTCCACCTCGGCCCATGGCACATCGAGGGGTTTAAACTTTGCCCGCGCCACCTCCCAGTTCCACCGGGCACCGCTTTGATCTATTTGCCAAAACGGCCCGCCATAACAATTGCGAAAACTCAACCCCCGCGCATTCAGCGGCGCCTCCATATGCACCAGTGAATATTCCTGGCTGCGCGCGGCACGTTCCCGCGCTTGAGCCGTGTTGCGCAACAACTCGACCCGCATTCCTGCCTCACGGGCCACTGCACTGACCGCGTTGACGATCACATGACCGCCCTCCTCGGCGCGGTTCAGGCTGCCTTTGGTCAGGTAGAACCGCAGCACATCCGAGGTGCTGGCGGCGGGGCTGGTCACATAGGCGTTGCGGGCAATGGGGCGCAGCTGTTCCAAAAACCGCTGCTTGCCGTGGGTCCGGTCCCGCCGGTGTTTTGGCACCAGCTTCAATTCTGACATCAAACTACTGAACAACAGGAATCCAACGCTGGGGTCGTCCGGCCCGGTCAGCTTGTATCCATCAAAAAACGCCTCAATTGCGTCCTTCGGCACCACCTGCCCCTGAGCAATATCCTGAGCCGGGCGCATGAAGCGGGTGTAATCCAACAGGAATTTTGCAATGTCATGCCCCACTGGCGCAGCCCGCATCTTGGAGAAATCAATGCCGCCGACTGAGTGATCGGAGACAACCAGATTGCGCATATGCAGATCGCCGTGCTGCAGACAGGAGACGGTTTGCCGTCCTTCATACCGTGGCGCGATGGCCTCCATATGGGCAATGCCACGCNGAARYASCCGCYWRGCGGSTRYTTCNGCGTSGSMYTGCCTCAATCTCTGCCCGAAAGTCTCGCAAATGCCGGAGGGTGTATTTGGGCTGAAACAGCCGCCGCTCATCCAGATGTGAGCGGTGGAAACTGTCCAGCCACGCCCCTGCCCGTTTCAACAGATCCATTTGCGTCGGCAGGTCCGTCATGGCGCGCAGCATTGGTTCGGCCAGCGGCTCGCCGTCGAGATAGGAAAACAGGCAAGATTGGGTTTCGACATCCATCCAGATCGGCTTGGGCACCTGATGTTCGGATGATCCGGCGAAGGTTTCAAACACTGCTTTGTGGGTGTCAAATTGCCGTTGGAAGGCCTCGGATCTTGGCGGTCTCAACTGGTGTTTGAAAGTGTAGCAAAACCCATCCAGATGTGTCGCGCGATAGACAATGCGAGCACTTTGGGCATCCTCACGTTTTGACAGTTGTGTTAGCGACCAGCCCTGTTGGGGCAGATCTGCCTGTGTCAGCAAAGACTCCCAGCCCTGCTCTGCCGAGCGCTCAAGTTCCGTCAAATACATAGTCAGCAAGAGCTCCTTGGCTCCGAGGCCTTTCAAATCGGCCATTAACGCCCAGCGCGACACAGGTTTCATAACACTCAATGCTGGTGCGAAACAAACATCAGCCAAAAAGGCTTTGGTTCCGCTTAGAGGGAATTCGAGCAGGCAATGTCGCTGACATCTTCTTGTCATCAAAGAGAGTGTATTCGGGACATCAAGATACGGCGGGGGCTTGCACTTGCCGCGACAATCATAACAATTGGCACATGACAGACATTGCTTTCCCAACCTGGCCCGACGTCGCCCCCCAACTCATCTCAGTTGCCGCAGGACGCTCTTTTGCGGATATGGTGATCCGTCAGGGTATTTGGGTCAATGTGCACACCCGCGAGCTGCTGCCCGATCATGACATCGCCATCGTTGCCGGGCGTATTGCCTATGTTGGCCCCGATGCATCTTATTGCACTGGCCCCGATACCGACGTGATCGAGGCCAGTGGCCGCTACATGGTCCCCGGCTTGTGTGACGCGCATATGCACATCGAGAGCGGTATGCTGACGCCAGCGGAATTTGCCCGCGCGGTAATTCCCCATGGCACCACCAGCATGTTCACCGATCCGCATGAAATCGCCAATGTGCTGGGTCTGCGAGGCGTCAAATACATGCATGACGAGGCCCTGATGCAGCCGGTCAATATTTTCACCCAGATGCCCTCCTGCGCGCCCTCGGCGCCGGGATTAGAGACAACGGGTTATGAAATTTCACCCGAAGATGTCGCCGAAGCGATGTCCTGGCCCGGCATTGTAGGGCTGGGTGAGATGATGAATTTCCCCGGTGTCGCCAATGCCGATCCCAAGATGCTAGCCGAGATCGCCGCGACCCAACGGGCCGGGAAAACCGTAGGTGGGCACTATGCCTCGCCCGATCTGGGCCCCAACTTCGCTGCCTATGTGGCGGGTGGCCCGGCGGATGATCACGAGGGCACCTGCGAGGCGGACGCCATTGCGCGAGTGCGGCAGGGGATGCGGTCGATGATGCGGCTGGGGTCAGCCTGGTATGATGTGGAAAGCCAGATCACTGCGGTCACTGAAAAAGGTCTGGACCCGCGTAGTTTCATCCTGTGTACCGATGACTGCCATTCTGGCACTCTGGTCAATGATGGCCACATGAACCGGGTGGTGCGCCACGCCATCGCCTGTGGCTGTGATCCGGTGATCGCCCTGCAAATGGCAACCATCAACACCGCCACTCATTTCGGGCTAGAGCGCGACATTGGCTCGATCACTCCGGGTCGCCGCGCCGATGTGATCCTGACCTCGGACCTGACCGAGCTGCCGATTGAGATCGTGATTGCGCGGGGGCAGATCGTGGCTGAATCAGGCTCTATCAAGGTGGAATGCCCGCATCTGGATTGGCCCGACAGTGCCCGAGGCACGGTACACTTGGGTCATGAACTCAGCGCCAAAGACTTTGAACTCGCCGCACCTGAGGGCGCCAACGGCGTCACCGTCAATGTCATTGGCGTGGTCGAAAATCAGGCCCCGACAAAGGCGCTCAAGGCGGATCTGCCGGTGCGGGATGGGTTGGTCGAAGGCGACGGGGATACAATCCAGATATCCTTGGTCGAGCGTCACCGTGCCACCGGCGGCGTCACCAATGCCTTTGTCTCCGGGTTTGGCTATCAAGGCAAAATGGCGATGGCCTCAACCGTGGCGCATGACAGTCACCACATGATTGTTGTCGGCACCGACCGCGATCAGATGGCACTGGCCGCCAATCGTCTGGCCGAGGTCGGCGGCGGCGTCACTCTGTTCCGCGATGGAGAAGAGCTGGCACTGGTGGAATTGCCAATCGCCGGCTTGATGTCCGATCGACCCGCCACCGAAGTCGCCGCCAAGGCACAGGCCTTGGGCGAGGCGATGATGGCCTGTGGGTGTTCGCTGAACAATGCCTATATGCAGCACTCACTGCTGGCCTTAATCGTAATCCCCGAGTTGCGAATATCCGACCTCGGCCTGGTCGATGTGCGCACATTTCAACAAATCCCAGTTATCGAGTCCGTTATATGACAAGCATTTTATTGCCCCAACATCCCGAGTCTGAAGAGTTCACTGATGCCGCCGCTGCTGTTGAGCGGCTGCAATTGCTCTATCAGCAAGCCACCGATTTCCTGTGCACCGGCTTTACCCAGGCCATGGCCGACGGCGCGCCGGGCGATCAGCGCATACGCGCCTACTATCCTGAAATCCGCGTTACCACGTCCAGCTTTGCTCGGGTCGATAGCCGTCTCAGCTTTGGCCATGTCTCGGCTCCGGGAACCTATGCCACCACGGTGACCCGGCCAGATCTGTTTGAGAACTATCTGATCCAGCAAATTGACTTGTTGTTCCGAAATCACGGCCAGCCAGTGACCATTTGTGTGTCTGACACCCCGATCCCGGTCCATTTTGCTGTCGCCGCGCGTCCCGGAATGACGATCCCACAAGAGGGCGCTGCCGGTTTCACGCTGCGCGATGTATTCGACGTGCCGGACCTGGCCAATACCAACGACGATATCGTCAACGGCACCTATATCCCGACCGATGATACCGGCCCTCTGGCGCTGTTCACGGCCCAACGTGTCGATTACTCACTTGCCCGGCTTTCGCATTACACCGCCACCGATCCGGAACATTTCCAGAATCACGTGTTGTTCACCAACTATCAGTTCTACGTTGCTGAATTTGAGGCCTATGCCCGCAGCCAACTGGCCGATCCAGACTCGGGCTACACCAGCTTTGTCAGCACCGGCAATCACGAGATCACTACAGCTGATGCCGAGATCCCCGAGACCGCCAAACAGCCGCAAATGCCCACCTTCCACCTGAAACGCAAAGATGGCGGCGGCATCACTTTGGTCAACATCGGCGTCGGCCCCTCAAATGCCAAAACCGCCACCGACCATATCGCAGTACTGCGCCCGCACGCTTGGCTGATGGTTGGTCACTGTGCCGGGTTGCGCAACACTCAGGCGCTGGGTGATTTTGTGCTGGCACATGCCTATCTGCGCGAGGATCACGTGCTGGACGATGACCTGCCGGTCTGGACGCCAATTCCGGCGCTGGCCGAGATCCAGATCGCGCTGGAACAGGCGGTGGAAGAAGTGACCCAATTGCAGGGCTATGACCTCAAACGGATCATGCGCACCGGCACCGTCGCCACCATCGACAACCGCAACTGGGAGTTGCGAGACCAATCCGGCCCGGTGCAGCGGCTCAGCCAGTCCCGCGCCGTGGCATTGGATATGGAGAGCGCGACAATCGCAGCCAACGGCTATCGGTTTCGGGTCCCATATGGCACGCTACTATGCGTTTCCGACAAACCGCTGCATGGAGAATTAAAGCTTCCGGGCATGGCATCAGACTTTTATCGTACCCAGGTGGCCCGCCACTTAATGATCGGTATACGCGCAATGGAGCGCCTGCGCGGCATGCCATTAGAGCGGTTGCACAGTCGAAAATTACGCTCTTTCGACGAAACAGCCTTCCTGTAAGGCCTATTTCTGCGTATTTCAGCCGAAATTCGCTGGTTTTCCCCATATTTCGTTACACTATTCGTTGTGTTCGCACACAACATAACGCTAAGATTACGCAATGAGGCCCCATAAGTCGGGCAGACGTAAGGAGACAAAGAATGTCCAAACCGATGACCAAAACCCAGCTCGTAGCCGCTCTGGCAGATGATATGGGCACTGACAAAAAAGCTGCAGGCGCCGCTCTGGAAGCCGTTTGTGCACTGATCACCCGTGAAGTATCCAACGGTGGTGCCGTCACACTGCCGGGTGTTGGCAAAATTTATTGCCGCGAACGCCCCGAGCGCGAAGTGCGCAATCCTGCCACTGGCGAGAAGTTCATGAAAGATGCTGACAAGGTGGTCAAGATGACCATCGCCAAAGCGCTGAAAGACAGCGTTAACGGCTAAGCTTGAGCTCGCTTTGAAATTAGGAAAGGGTCGCCCAAAAGGCGGCCCTTTTTTGTGCCCCCCGTGTTTGAGGATAGCAAAGATGGACGGCGTAAACCTCTTGTTGATAATGGGTGCTGGGTTGCTGGCTGCGGCCAGCCCTGGACCGGCGACGCTGACAATTGCTGGCACCTCGATGCAGCACGGCCGCAGCACTGGCCTGGCGCTGGCCTCGGGTATCACCGCAGGCTCGCTGACCTGGTCGTTTGCAGCGGCCTTTGGCCTTGGCGTGATCATGCTGGCCAATAGCTGGATTGTTGGCGTTATTCGCTATGTCGGTGCCGCCTACCTGCTGYATCTCGCGCTGCGTTCAGCCCGCTCGGCTTTGCGCCCTGGGACAGCTCAACTAAAGACGTCATCCAAGCCGTCGTTAAAAGCTGCCTTTGGCAAGGGGCTGGCACTACATTTGACCAACCCCAAGGCGGTTTTGTTCTTTGGCTCGGTCTATGCCATCGCCATCCCACCTGGCACCGCACCATCGGTCTTGTTGACAGTGATCGCAGTAGTCAGCCTCCAAAGTGCAATAATCTTCCATGGCTATGCGCTGCTGTTTTCCAGCGCGTCGACGGCCCGCGTCTACCTGCGTCTGCGCCGGGTGTTCGAGGCGGTTTTTGCTGCGGCCTTTGCCACTGCAAGCTGGCAGATTTTCACTGCTAAGCTCATCTGACCTTTTGAGTTAAAGATTGCGCCTCCCTGCTCCTCGGGCGGGCTTGTATGCCGGGCAGTTTTCCGAGAGGGTCGCGACACAACAACTTGGAGAGGCTGACAATGGACRCACGCGCAATTGCCATGGGGCTTGCCTTTGCCCTGATGTGGTCCTCGGCCTTTACCTCGGCCCGGATCATCGTCGCGGATGCCTCGCCCTTGTTCTCGCTGGCGCTGCGATTCCTGATATCCGGGCTGCTTGGCGTGGCGATTGCTTTTGGGCTGGGTCAGTCCTGGCGTCTTACCCGCAACCAATGGCGTGCCACCATCATCTTTGGGGTCTGCCAGAACGCGCTTTACCTAGGGCTCAACTTTGTCGCCATGCAAACCATCGAGGCCTCTCTGGCGGCTATCATCGCCGCCACCATGCCGCTGCTGGTGGCGCTGGCCTCTTGGTTGCTGTTCAAGGAACGGATGAAACCGCTGGGAATCGCCGGGCTGATGGCCGGGGTGCTTGGCGTATCCCTGATCATGGGCTCTAGGATCAGCGCCGGAGTCGATCTTTTTGGCATGGCGCTCTGTGGCCTCGGCGTGCTGGCACTGACAATAGCCACATTGGCCCTGCGTGGCGCCACCTCGGGCGGCAATTTCATGATGGTGGTGGGGCTGCAGATGCTGATCGGGTCCGCCCTGCTGTTTGTGGCGGCGCCGCTGTTCGAAGACATCTATATCAATCCAACCCTGTCGCTGGCCCTGGCCTTTGCCTACACCACATTGGTGCCCGGCCTGATCGCCACCTTTATCTGGGTGCTGCTGCTGAACCGCATCGGAGCCCTACGTGCCGCCACCTTCCACTTTCTCAACCCGGTGTTTGGCGTTGCCATCGCCGGCCTGTTACTGGGGGAACGCATCGGGCCGCTGGACATGGTTGGCGTATTGATTGTCACCACCGGCATCCTTGCGGTGCAGCTGTCCCGTCAACCGGCCGCACCGGTGATGACTGATGCGAAACAGGTAAATCCAGGGTAAGATCACCCCCAGAGAAAAGGCGGATACCACTATGAGTGACAAAATGGAGCAAGTGCTGCRGGCCATCGACGCGGCCAATGCTGCGGACCCCAACCTTGAGGATGGCCAACCGGCATCGCTGCTCTATGGCCAACGCATGAGCAGCGAGCTGGCGCGGCTGTTTCCCGATGCAAGTGAGCCGCTACAAATTGCCGCCCGTGGCCAACATGTCAAACGCTGGAAACTGAAACGTGCCACCTATCCCGAGGGCCGCGTGGGCTATCTCACCTGGCGCAAAGATCAGGCCCGCCATCAYGCCGATSTGGTTGCSASMCTGATGCAAGACGCAGGCTATGACGCGTCGGAMATCRAGRCCACCGGCCAGATGYTGCGCAARGARGGYCTRAARCGYGACGCMGGGGTGCAGGCGYTGGAGGATGTGATCTGCTTTGTCTTCCTGAAATGGTACTTTGCGCCCTTTGCCGCCAAACACGCTGAAGACAAAATTCAAAACATTGTGGAAAAAACCGCCCGTAAAATGTCTACCGAGGGCCGCGCCCGTGTGCTGCAAGAATTCAACCTGCCCGCAGAGTTGGCCAGTGCCTTTGCCAGCTAGAGCATGTTGCGTTCCTTTGTATTCGAAGTCTCCCGCCCGTCGTCAGGATCTGACGATCCATCCTCCCGTTGGGCCCCGCCGCGCCTTTGGCCCGGCAGATGTACCGATCATTGAGGTTGCACAGTTGCGCGAGCACAGTGAAATAATGCTTTGCAAAGACTACCAGCCAACCCATCTACTGGCACAACGCGATTAACCGGAGAACCAGATGCCCAATTACAGCAAGACCCCGGATGCCATCGCCGCTTTGTCATCAGAGGAATACTTCGTCACCCAGCATTCAGGCACCGAACGCCCCGGCTCCGGCAAGCTGCTCAGCAACAAAAAACCAGGGCTCTATGTGGACATCGTGTCGGGCGAGCCGCTGTTTGCCTCCTCCGATAAATACGATTCTGGGTGTGGCTGGCCCAGCTTTACCAAACCCGTCGAACCGGCCTATGTGACAGAGATACAAGACCAGACCATGGGCATGGCCCGCACCGAAGTGCGCTCGACCCATGGCGACAGCCACCTTGGTCACGTCTTTCCTGATGGGCCAGCGGATCGTGGCGGGTTGCGCTATTGCATCAACTCAGCCTCTCTGCGCTTTGTCCACCGCGACACCATGACCGCCGAGGGTTACGCCGAATACATTGATCAAGTGGAGGATGTGACATGAGCAGCAGTGAGCGTGCGGTTCTGGCCGGAGGATGTTTCTGGGGCATGCAGGATCTAATTCGCAAGCGCCCTGGTGTGATCAGCACTCGGGTTGGCTATACTGGCGGTGACGTGCAAAACGCCACCTATCGCAACCACGGCACCCATGCCGAAGGCATCGAAATCATCTTTGACCCATCAGTAACCTCGTTCCGACAGTTGCTGGAGTTTTTCTTTCAAATCCACGACCCCACCACTGCCAATCAACAGGGCAATGATTTTGGAATGAGCTATCGCTCGGCCATCTATTTCACCAGCGAAGCGCAAAGGGCAGTTGCCGAGGACACCATCGCAGACGTCGAGGCCTCGGGTCTGTGGCCCGGCAAAGTGGTGACCGAAGTCGAACCCGCGTCAGAGTTCTGGCAGGCCGAGCCCGAACACCAAGACTATCTGCAAATCCGCCCCGGCGGTTATACCTGCCACTTTGTCCGCCCCGACTGGGTGCTACCAAAACGGGCCAATGCCTCCTAAGTCCGTAGAATAAACCGTCTACCCCTGTTCCAATCGCTGCGCCGCCCAACGCGCCGCCTCGGCGACAGTTGCATCAGGGTCATTGACCAGTGTCTGCGCTACTGGGCGCAATCTGTCGTCCTCGGAATTGCCAATCGCATAGAGAACGTTACGCACAAACCGGTCACGGCCAATACGCTTGATCGGCGATCCGGAGAACATCGCCCGGAACCCTGCGTCATCCAGTACGGCAAGTTCGGCCAGCTTTGGCGCCTTCAATTCCTCGCGGGCTGCATAGCGCATATCGCTTGCCGCTACCGCAAACTTGTTCCAGGGGCAGGCTGCTAAACAATCGTCACAACCATAAATATGGTTGCCCAGTTTGCGGCGCAACTCTTCGTCGACCGGCCCCTTATGTTCGATCGTCAGATAAGAAATGCAACGTCGTGCATCCAGCTGATACGGGGCAACAAATGCATCRGTTGGGCAARCSTCCAAACAGCTCCGGCAAGACCCACAACGATCCGGCTCGGCCTCATCGACGGGCAGCTCCAAGGTGGTGAAAATGGAGCCTAAAAAGGCCCAATTGCCCCARTCCCGACTGACCAGATTGCTGTGCTTACCCATCCAGCCCAGCCCCGCCGCCTGTCCCAGCGCCTTTTCCGGTACTGGTGCAGTGTCGACAAAAACCTTCACCTCTGGCGACACACCCTGTTTTTCAGCCTCAGCAATCAGCCAGCGCGCCAGCCGTTTCAGCCGCTTCTTGACCAGATCATGGTAGTCCTTGTTCTGAGCATAGACAGAAATGGCACCGCGATCGCGATGCGCCAGGATCTCCGTCGGGTCTACCTCCGGCGCATAGCTTTCCGCCAGCATGATCACTGACCGCGCCTCGGGCCACAGCAGTGCTGGATCCCCGCGCCAGTGTGTCCGCTCGGCAATCCAGCCCATCTGGCCGTGATATTCAGCTTCAATAAACGCCGCCAGCCGCCCGGGCACCTGCGGCACATCCCAGGGACGGCAGATCCGGCAGGACACGAACCCCTCTTCCAGGGCCCGCTTTACCAGAGCGTCTTTTAGTCCAGATCCCATGTTTCTTCTTGTCCCAAATACCTTCGGGGGGAGCCGACAGGCGATGGGGGCAGACAGCCCCCAACTTCCTCAGCCTATCAAAAATCCAGATCAGCGTAATGCGCTGGCGGCCGGAACCCCGGCACCTGATCGGCCAGGATCGACCTGAACGCAGGCCGTGATTTGATCTTGGCGTACCAGTCCTTGACCACCGCAGAGCGGTCCCAATCCACATCAGAAATATAATCCAGAGATGACAGATGCGCAGCAGCGGCAAAATCGGCCAGGCTCATCGCATCCCCGGCCAACCAACGCCGCTGATCCAACAGCCAATCCATATAGTCCAGATGGTACTTGATTGCCTTGGCGCCATCTTTGACATTGCGGCTATCGGGATATCCCTGACCGCTGATCTTTTTATTGACCCGCTCATACAGCAACTTCGAGGTCACTTCGTGGTGAAACTTGTCATCGAACCAAGAAACCAGCCTGCGCACTTCATAGCGCCCCTCAGGATCCTTGGGCATCAACGGCGGCTCGGGGCGAGTTTCTTCCAGGTATTCACAGATCGCAGCACTTTCGGACATCATTTTACCGTCCAGCCGGATCACCGGCACCTTGGCTGCCGGGTTGCGGCGCAGAAAATCCGGGTCCTTCTCCCAATAACGTTCCTCAACCAGATCCACCTCGATCTTCTTCTCTGCCAAGGACAGGCGGACTTTGCGACAAAAGGGAGAGAGCGGTACGTGGTGTAGGCGGGCCATAGGGATCAGGTGCGTCCAAAAAGATAGAGAGGGTTACTCTCCAGCAATGCCCCGAGACGCCAAGAAATTCAATCCTCGAAACACGCGGCACGACCATCTGCGCGGATGGTGGCCGCCCCATCCGCAATCTGCGCCGCCCGTCGCCGAACGGCGGCGCTCGGGCGCGAGGCAGAGCGGCTCTTGGGGGCGGGCAGCAACGCCGCCAGCAAGGCGGCCTGACGCGAGCTCAATTGATCTGGGGCAACATCGAAATAGCTGCGCGCTGCGGCCTCGACGCCAAAAATGCCCTCGCCCATTTCGGCAACATTCAAATAGACTTCCAGGATCCGCCGCTTGCTCCACACCGCCTCAACCGCAGGGGTAATCAGGGTTTCCAACGCCTTACGCAGCCAACTGCGGTCTTGCCAAAGGAAAACATTCTTCACCACCTGCTGAGAAATGGTCGATCCGCCACGTTGGCTACCTTCATCCAGCACGGCCCGGACCGCCTGCACGTCAATGCCCCAATGCTGACAAAACCGGGCATCCTCAGCCGCCACCACCGCGCGCGCCATCACCGGAGCGATCTCTTCTAACGGCACCCATTCCTGGTCAATATCACCCAATCGGTGTTTTTCTGACCAGATTGTGTGTGTGGTCGGCGGATTCACCACCGAATAGAGCAGAATAAAAAATCCAATCAGCGCCACAAAAGCCAACAATCCCCGCAACGCCCAACGCCGCAGCCATTGCAGTGGCCTGATCTTCTTCTTGCTTTTGGACTTTTTCTTTTTTGCCATGCCCCTCTATAGGCCAGCAACATGCTGCGCACCAACCGCAAAAAGCGCCCCAACCTGCGCCATCCCCAGCTGCCGCTTCGGAGCCCTCAGCTTGTCCCCCAACGGGCAAAGACCAGCGTCAGGGCCAAGCCAATTCGCCGAGGGGCCCCGCGCGGCGGGGAGACGGACTAATTTTCTTGGGGCTGGCGCTGGGCTCTGGCAGGCAGGGATCAAGTGATGCGGGCTTCGATGTTGCCGCTTTGGTGCCTCGAGACGCAAATCAATTTAAAAATTCAGCCCCGCAGGCGACCAGCCTGCGGGACAATTTGGGAACAGGCTACTCGGCCGGAACCGCTGCGTCTTCGACTGTCAAAGGATGCGGCAGGTGTACCAGCATCTCAATCGGGCAAACCTGCAGGAAGTTGCCCCTCTCAGTTTCCCAATGCTGTAGAATATCCGCAGCTTTGCGACTGCCAGTCTCTTCCAGATGACGCTCGATCAGCTCCTTCAGCTGATTTTCCCAATGCGCCACGGTCACCGGGTTAATCACCAGGGTCTCCATGTTCATCATGGTCTCGGCCTTGCCATCGGGATCATACAGATAGGCCATACCGCCGGTCATGCCTGCACCAAAGTTGGCACCGATAGAGCCGAGGATAACCGCCAGACCACCGGTCATATACTCGCAGCCACAAGCACCGCAGCCCTCGATCACCACCGAGGCCCCCGAATTGCGTACAGCAAAACGCTCGCCCGCGCGACCTGCTGCAAACAGATAGCCAGCGGTGGCGCCGTACAGAACGGTGTTGCCAATGATGGTGTTTTCGGATGCGATCAACGGGCTGACCTGCGGCGGCCGCACCACGATGGTGCCGCCCGACAGTCCCTTGCCAACATAGTCATTGGCATCCCCCGATACTTCCAGCTTCAACCCAGGTGCTGCAAAAGCCCCCAGTGACTGGCCAGCCGATCCCTGCAGTTTCACCGTCAGGTGATCCGGCTGGAACGAGTTGCGCATACCAAAGTTGCGAACAATGTGGCTCGAGGTGCGGGTGCCAACAGAGCGGTCGGTGTTCTGCACCGAATAAGACAGCTGCATCTTCTCGCCATCCTGCAGGAACCGGGCCGCATCGCGGACAATCTCGGCGTCCAGTGTATCGGGCACCACGTTGCGCTCTTTGTTGCGGTCATAGACAATGTCTGCCGCGCCATCGACGGTGATCAGCAGCGGGTTCAGGTCCAAATCATCCAGATGCGCCGAGCCGCGGCTGACCTGAGCCAACAAATCTGCACGGCCAACCACCTCACCCAGGCTGCGGGCGCCAAGAGAGGCCAGAATCTCGCGCACTTCCTGTGCATAGAAGGTGATCAGGTTCACCACCTTATCGGCGTTGCCAGTGAACTTGTCGCGCAGCGCCTCGTCCTGCGTACAAACGCCCACCGGGCAGGTGTTGGACTGGCACTGACGCACCATGATACAGCCCATGGCGATCAGCGCAGCGGTACCGATGCCGTATTCCTCGGCCCCCAGCATTGCCGCCATGACGATGTCACGACCGGTGCGCAAACCACCATCGGTGCGCAGTGTCACCCGTTCGCGCAGGTTGTTCATGCTGAGCACCTGATGCGCTTCGGTCAGGCCCATTTCCCACGGCAAGCCGCAGTATTTGATCGAGGTTGCGGGAGATGCTGCAGTGCCGCCGTTGTGACCTGAAATCAGGATCACATCAGCCTTGGCCTTGGCCACACCAGCAGCAATGGTACCAACGCCCGAAGAGGCCACCAGTTTCACCGTCACTTTACAACGAGGATTAATCTGCTTCAGGTCATAGATCAGCTGCGCCAGATCCTCGATCGAATAGATATCGTGGTGCGGCGGCGGCGAGATCAGTGTCACACCCTTGATTGAGTGACGCAGACGCGCAATCAGGGCAGTGACCTTAATGCCGGGCAACTGGCCGCCCTCACCGGGCTTGGCCCCCTGCGCCACCTTGATCTCCAGCTCTTCGCACTGGTTCAGGTATTCAGCGGTGACACCAAAGCGCCCTGAGGCCACCTGTTTAATCTTGGCGGATGGGTTGTCGCCATTGGGTTCCGGCACAAAGTGCGCCGGATCTTCACCGCCCTCACCCGAATCCGATTTGGCGCCGATGCGGTTCATCGCCACGTTCAGCGTCTTGTGCGCCTCAGGCGACAGCGCCCCCAGCGACATGCCCGGAGTGACAAAACGCTTGCGGATAGAAGTGATGCTTTCCACCTCTTCAATCGGCACTGGCTTACCCAGCGGCTTGAAGTCCAGCAGGTCACGCAGATGGATCGGCGGGTTGCTCTGCATCTTGGCGGAATACTGCTTCCACAGCTCAAACGAGGCGCGGTTACAGGCCATCTGCAGCATATGCATCGAGGTGGCTTCCCAGGCGTGGGTCTCCCCCGACTTGCGYGCCTTATAGAASCCMCCAACCGGCAACACATCCAGACCGYYGYYCCARSCCTTGGCATGRATYTCTTCGGCCTTGGTCTGAATRCCKGTGACRCCAATMCCGGAAATYCGGCTGGTCATACCGGGRAAGAATTCGGCRCACATGGCGCGYGACAGSCCCACGGCCTCAAAATTCAAACCGCCACGATACGAGGAAATCACCGAAATCCCCATCTTGGCCATAATCTTGAGCAGACCCTGATCAATCGCATTGCGATAGCGGGTGACGTTTTSKGTCAGGGTGCCATCCAGYARYCCACGCTCGACCCGGTCRGCCAGCGAATCCTCGGCCAAGTAGGCGTTGATCACGGTGGCGCCACAGCCGATCAGCACYGCAAAATARTGCGGATCAATGCATTCCGCYGCCCGGACGTTCAGCGAGCAAAAGGTGCGCAACCCGTGSCGGGTCAGRTGCGAATGCACAGCCGAYGTTGCCAGAATCATYGGCATCGCCACCCGGTCGGCCCCCGARTACTGATCCGTCAGTACCARATGGCCCGCACCCGAGCGCACMGCRTCYTCYGCCTCGGAGCGAATGCGCGCCAGGGCAKCRCTCAGCGCCCCTTCACCRGCGACRAAGSTACAGTCGATCTCGGCCAGCGGCGCGTTGAATTCCTCGGTCAGCTTGTCCCATTGGGCGTTGCCGACAAAGGGGCTCTCCAGCACGATGATCTCGGTCTGGGTGCTGCTTTCTTCCAACACGTTCTTAAGATTGCCAAAGCGGGTTTTCAGGCTCATCACCCGCGATTCACGCAAAGAGTCAATTGGCGGGTTGGTCACCTGAGAGAAGTTCTGMCGGAAGAAGTGGCTCARCGGCCGGTACATCTTGGACAGCACCGCGCTGGGGGTGTCATCSCCCATCGASGCAAGGGYTTCTTTGCCATCCTCGGCCATCGGCGAYAGRACMTGTTCCAGCTCTTCGATGCTRTAACCMGCWGCRATCTGRCGCTTGCGCAGCTCRSCRCCRCTGAACAGGGCCTKTTCACTCACCCCAGTCAAAGAGTCTTCCAGATTGTTGATCTTGCCAACCCATTCGCCAAACGGACGTGCGGCGGCCAGTTGATCCTTGATCTCGGCGTCGCGGAACAACTTGCCCTCTTTCATATCGACGGCAATCATCTGGCCCGGACCCAACGCGCCCTTTTCCACCACTGTGGCCTCATCAATTGGCACCATGCCAGCCTCGGAACCCGCAATCAGCAGCCCGTCACCGGTGATCACATAGCGCATCGGGCGCAATCCGTTGCGGTCCAGACCAGCACAGACCCAACGGCCATCGGTCATCGCCAGTGCGGCGGGGCCATCCCAGGGTTCCATCACCGAGTTGCAATAGGAATACATGTCGACCCAGGGCTGCGGCAGCTCCACCGCCTGCTTGGACCAGCTTTCGGGTACCAGCATGGTTTTGGCCATTGGCGCCGTCCGGCCAGCGCGGACCAGCACTTCGAACACACAATCCAGCGCCGCCGAGTCGGAGGCCCCACCCGGCACGATGGGTTTGATGTCCTCGGCCATGTCGCCAAAGAATGAACTGGCCATGCGGATCTCGTGGCTCTTCATCCAGTTCAGGTTGCCCTTCAGCGTGTTGATTTCGCCGTTATGGGCCAACATGCGGAATGGCTGTGCCAACCACCACTGTGGGAAAGTATTGGTGGAATAGCGCTGGTGATACAGCGCAAAGGCGCTCTCGAACCGTTCATCCATCAGGTCGGGGTAGAACACCGCCACCTGTTCGGCCAGCATCATGCCCTTGTAGATGATTGAGCGGCAGGACAGCGAGGCGATATACAATTCGGACACATTGGCCGCGGTGGCCGCCTTCTCAATCCGACGACGGATCACGTAAAGCTCGCGCTCAAAGGTTTCTTCGTCAACACCCTTGGAGTTGCTGATCAGGATCTGCTCGATCTCGGGACGGGTGGCGTTGGCCTTGTCGCCCAGACAGGTGACATCCACCGGCACATGGCGCCAGCCATAGATGTAATACCCCATCCGCAGAACTTCACTCTCGACGATGATTCGGCAGGTTTCCTGCGCGCCAAAATCGGTGCGCGGCAGGAACACCTGCCCCACCGCCATCAGCTGATCTTCACGCGGTTCGTGACCGGTGCGTTTGATCTGGTCATAGAAAAACCGAACCGGGATATCCACGTGGATGCCCGCGCCATCGCCGGTCTTACCATCGGCATCCACAGCACCACGATGCCAGATCGCCTTGAGCGCATCAATGCCGGCCTCAACCACCTTGCGGCTTTTCTTGCCGTCAATCGAGACAACCAGACCCACCCCACAAGAGGAATGCTCTTCTGCCTCGGAATAGAGACCATTTTCCGCCACAAAACGGCGTTTGGTCTCTTCGGCACGCACCCATTCGGCATCATATTTGGTCATTGGTCGTCTCCTTCTTCGGGTGCAAACAGGGCGATGGTTTCAGCCGCTGTCAGCCGTTTATGGTCTCCGGACAGCGCATAGCCTTCCGGTTTCAAGTCGCTGAAGAACTCCAGCGTCAGAGTGTTGTCGGCGGCGTTGTCGAACAATCCAGCCGCCAGATTTTTGTGATTGTCATGCACGGTGGCGTACCAAAGTGCTGATCCACAGGTGTCGCAAAAGCCGCGTTCAGCCCATTCAGACGAGCGATAGATCTTTGCCGGGCCGGTGATGGTAATCGAGCCCGGTTTTGTCGGAACAGACATATACATGCTGCTGGTCCAGCGGCGGCACATGTCGCAATGGCAAGCCCGGATGACAGGGTCTGCGCGGGTTGCGGTAACGGTCACCGCGCCGCACATGCACTGGCCTTTCAACTCGCTCATCCCATTGTATCCTCTTGCTATGTAGGTCGCCCGACCCTTTGGATTTGCTATACTGACACTCTGCGTTTATTCGGCAGCCATTGCAGTCTTTGCATCCAACTTCTCAAGGATCGCCTCGGCACAGTCGCGGCCATCCTTGATTGCCCAGACCACAAGCGACGCACCACGCACGATATCACCCACGGCATAGACGCCATCCAGGTCGGTGGCACCGGTGGTAAATGCAGCCTTGATGGTCCCCCAGCGGGTCACCGGCAGATCTGGTTGCCCCCACAGAGTGGGCAGGTCTTCCGGCTCGAACCCCAGCGCTTTGATCACCAGGTCGGCCTTTTCGACGTAATCAGCACCTTCGATCACTTCCGGCGCCTGACGRCCCGAGGCATCTGGYTGACCCARACGCATTTTCTGSACCATCACMCCMGWGACTTTRCCRTTGTYRTCGGTGAAMCCYTTAGGGGCKGAYAGCCAYTCAAAKATMACGCCTTCTTCTTCRGCGTTYTGYGTYTCACGCTGCGARCCCGGCATRTTGGCCCGATCCCGGCGRTACARRCATTTRACYGASGTSGCACCCTGACGRATYGAGGTCCGCACACAGTCCATGGCAGTGTCACCGCCACCAATCACCACAACGCGCTTACCTTCGGCGTTCATCTGACCACTGGTGAATTCGGCAACGTCATCACCAAAGCTTTTCTTGTTCGACACGGTGAGGAAATCGATCGCTTTCTCAATGCCAGCAGCTCCGCTGCCCGGCATCGCCAGATCGCGAGACTTGTAAACACCGGTGGCAATGATCACCGCGTCATGTTTGGCGCGGAGGTCATCAAACGAGATGTCTTCGCCAATTGCGCAGTTCAGTTCAAAGTTGACACCGCCGTCAGCCAGCAAATCGTTGCGGCGCTGAACCACGTCTTTTTCCAGTTTGAACCCCGGGATGCCATACATCAGCAGCCCGCCAGCCCGATCCGAGCGATCATAGACCGTCACCTGCACCCCAGCCTGGCGCAGCATATCCGCCGCCGCCAAACCACCTGGGCCGGCACCGATGATACCAACGCTTTCGGACCGCTCAATGGATGGAGAATTCGGCTTGACCCACCCCTTTTCCCAAGCGGTATCGGTGATGTATTTCTCGACCGCGCCGATGGTAACGGTGCCATGTCCCGATTGCTCGATCACACAATTGCCTTCGCACAACCGGTCCTGCGGGCAAATCCGTCCACAGATCTCGGGGAAGGTATTGGTGGCCTGACTGACCTGATACGCTTCCTCCAGACGGCCAGTGGCGGTCAGTTGCAGCCAGTCGGGAATATTGTTGTGCAGCGGGCAATGGGACTGGCAATAGGGCACACCACATTGGCTGCAGCGACTGGACTGCTCTTTTGCCTTGGCGGCGGCGTATTCGGCATAGATTTCATCGAAATCTTCCCKRCGCACMTCGGCRKMGCGYTTYTCGGGCATATCSCGCTCGAYTYGCACGAATTTKAGCATCGGTTGCTTGGCCACRGGTCRGACTCCCTNGWTTTGRCTGGCTGCGATCTRTRKATATCAGAGCACGGTGGATTTAATGTCAGTATTACTGACCTTATTTGCCAGCACTTACCGTCTGATATCCGATATGGCGTAAATGTACAGGGACTTTAGGGCTCAGACCGGCCCTAAAACGGAGACTTTCATTTGAAACGTGGCACTTATACATAGTGATGACATGTTTTGAATTCCCCTGGCCAGCAGGATACCGAATTTTATGCCCCTTTTTCAACTGATCCTTGTGGCGCTTATTCAGGGCATCACAGAATTCTTGCCAGTCTCTTCGTCTGGCCATCTGATTCTGTTGCCCAGCCTGACTGGCCTGCAAGACCAGGGCCAATTGATCGATGTGGCGGCCCATATCGGCACCTTGACAGCGGTGGTGATCTATTTCTGGAGTGACGTGCGCGTCGGACTGCTGGGCCTGCCTCGGCTATTGACCGGGCGCGCCGACACACCGGGCTCCAAACTGGCGCTGGGGCTGGTGGTGGCCACCATTCCAACGGTAATCTTTGGGGCCGCTTTGCACTTCTCCGGCCTCAGCGATGCCCTGCGCTCGATGAAGGTGATTGGCTGGACCATGCTGGGCTTTGGCCTGGTGCTCTATGTTGCCGACCAAAAANGGTGGCACCGATAAAAAGACCAGCGATTGGGGAGTGAAAGATGCGCTGATCATGGGATTGTGGCAGATGCTGGCGCTGATCCCTGGCACTTCGCGCTCGGGGATTACCATCACCGGAGCACGGCAATTGGGCTATAACCGCACCGACGGCGCCCGTATTTCGATGCTAATGTCGATCCCGGTKATTRTCGCCTCGGGGGTGCTGCTGGGCAGTGAAATGGCGGTTGAGGCCAATGCTGCGATGATCCGCGACGCAGGCATTGTAGCACTGCTTTCCATGCTCTCGGCGCTGCTGGCGCTCAGCCTGATGATGCGTCTGCTGCGCAGCGTCAGTTTCACGCCCTACGTCATCTATCGGGTGGTTCTCGGCGTGCTGCTGCTTGGCATCGCCTACAGCAGCTGATCCAATCGCCGCTTCTGTGTAGGGTGCGTGCTGGCACGCACCTCTACCGTTCTTTCTATCAACCGTCGTGGCGCAGATTGCGCGCCGATCCGGTGATTGCGTCGTATTGACCCGTAGGGCGGAATTTCCACAGATATTCCGGCAGCACCGAGCCAAGAGTCACCGGCTGCAGATCCAATTCCGCAAACCCCTTGGCGCCCTCAGAGACCACATTATCGCGCTTCAACCCACGCAACTGATCCCGGGTCAGCACCCCGTTTGAGATCAGCTGAAAACTGGCGGCCTGCATCATGTCAAAACCAAAAGCCATAATCCAAGCAACAAACCCAGGCAGCGAGATCACCAAGCGACGACGGTGAATCACCACCAGCATCTCTTCCATCAGCGCCCGGAAGCTCTTCACCTCTGGCCCGCCCAATTCRTAGACACCAGCCTCGGCCTCTCCCAGCAGGCCCTTGACCGCAGCCTTGGCCACATCATCGGCAAACACCGGCTGAAACAAGGTTTTTCCGGCGGCAATCGGCAGCACCGGGCCCAACCGGGTCATGCCGGCAAAGCGGTTAAAGAAATTGTCTTCGGTGCCAAACACAACCGAGGGCCGCAGGATCATCGCATCCGGCATATGCTGCAGCACCGCCGCCTCACCCACAGCCTTGGTCTGGCCATAGGTGCTCGGCGCATCTGCATCGGCGCCAATCGCCGACAGATGCACCATGCAAGCGACGCCTTGATCGGCCGCAATCCGGGCGATCCGCTCGGCACCATCCACATGCACGGCCTGAAAACTGTTCTTGCCCAGCTCATTCAGCACTCCGACGCAGTTCACCACCGCATCAGCCCCCAACATCACAGCCGCCACCGACGCATCATCACGGATATTGCAGAACACCGGCTCAACCTGCCCCGGAACGCCATAAGGCTTTACGTGCATGGCTTCATTGGGGCGACGCACGGCAACCCGCACCCGCCAGCCTTCTTTGGCCATGCGGCGCGCAATGTAGCGGCCGACAAAACCAGACCCGCCATAGATCGTGACCAGTTTGGACATCTTTTGGCTCCTAACGTTAGCTGTTGATCCGATCTACCGCCCTACGCCCCTGCAAACAAGGCGCAAAACACCGCAGATTGACAGCAAACATTCGCCTTTCAGAGCTGTGCACATAAGATCCAGCGAACCCTCGCCCTGGAAGTTCTAAAAAAGTGCAATAATCCGTTTGACGCCCCCTGCAACTCCGCCTATATGCCGCTGCACGACATCTGTGCCCAGATGGCGGAATGGTAGACGCGCTGGCTTCAGGTGCCAGTGACCGCAAGGTCGTGGAGGTTCGAGTCCTCTTCTGGGCACCACTTATTCTAGATACCTCTAGAATATTCCTGATGTTGGGTGATTTTCCAATTTGGCAGCCCCGTCCAGGGCCCATACCGCCTCGTTGATACCTGGGTATTTCGCTGCGTTCCTATTGGGCCGGTTGTGGAGCGGTTAATTTCATGACAGCTCTGGGACCTAATGTCAGAGGCGCTGTGCAGTCCGAAGAATGGCTTTTTGCACTCCCCTTCCTATCCACAAGCGTGTGTTCCCCGCAACGCACCCTTGGACCTCGCACTGCCAAACTCCAGCGAGCCATAAGCGCCCTGTGCCCCTTGGTGAGACATTGGAGCATGACCCAATGACATCGCGTTACTGTAAGGTGTGCAGCAGGTGTTCTAGAGCGGTTAAGCAGGCGGTCGTAGATGGCTGTTGTCAGGTCTGCATCCTGACGGGTTCTGAAAATTGGCGCGGTGCCCGTGTTGGGATTRACCCGAGCAAAATCATCTGCACTTAGGGCAAAACATTTATCAGGATCATTTAATTCAGACACGTTGTGCAAATAAAACGCACATTGCGCGGAGTCAAAAAATGGCTTCGGGCTGGCCACGAATACGCAGAATTTGAAAGAGGCGTGAACATCAGGGAAAAACACCTTTTTGTTTTCAAAATCATACAGCGCTTTCAACCGCCCACCAGTGGACACGCCTTTGAAAAACTTCGAAGCGGTTTTATCGGATGCTATCCCCGATGGCACCAACAGGCCGACAATCCCGTCCGGCTTCACCACCGTCATCGCCCGCTCAACAAACAGAGAATACAGGTTGATATCCCCGCCTGAAAGTAGCGGGTAATCCCCGCCTTTGCGGGCCATGCGGGTGCCATCAGCGGCGCGTTGTGATGCCTTTTCAAAATCTGCTGCCAGCGGATCACCCGCCTCTTCCAGTTCCGAAATCATCCGCTTGCGATCCGAGGCGCGTTGCGCGTGCGCAATCTCGGGTAGGCGCTCTGCGAACCATTCGACCTGTTGCAATTTCATCCGGTCCCAAGGCGGGTTGCCCACCACCGCGTCAAACCCGCCATTGAGGTTTTCGCCATTCCAATCGTCCCAAATACCAGGGAACGTGACCTGCCAGTTCATGAAGTTCTCTTCGGATATCAGCTCCATCGCTTGATTGAAAATATCCTCGAACAGTTCGAATTTTTCTTCGGCCGACATTTTCCCTTTCATACGGTCCGCTTCGGCGGTTTTCTTTGGCCGCTTCAATTTTCTTTTACCTGTTACAATATCGATTGGATCACCAAACGTGCCGTCAAAGAAGGCGTTGATCGCGGTTTTCTGCGGCTTGCCTTTGATGTTCAGCCAATCCAGCGCATGGATCAGCGATAGCAGCGCATCCAGCGGCGCGACCTCACGCTCGATCTGACCAAACACCTTGGCCGAACGGTGCGCCTCGGCAATCTCGACATCGGTTAGGTTTTCGATCAACTGCATCTTGGCCGCACTTTCCAGCGCCTCCTTGATTGGCTGATCCAGCAACAGTGGGCTGCCATAGATTTTGGCCTTGTCCACCCCTGCCCCAACCCATGATCCAAACAGGCTGTCGCCACATCTTAGATGGTGATCAAGGAACGAAAGAGGTGCGCCAACAGTAAATGTGTGGAGCCACAGCGCCACCTTGGCCAGCTCCACCGCCATCGGGTTTTTATCAACGCCGTAGATACAGCGTTTCAACACCATCCGGCGAATAATGTGTCTGTCGTCCAACTGGTCCTCGTCAATGGTCCAGTTGCGCTTCTCCGCGTTGTTCAGGATGGTATTGCGGATAACCTCAATGCGTTCGGCCAAGGGGGAAATGTAATCGCCCCAGTCTTCGGGAACATTCAGTTCCGTTTCGGCCATTGTCGTGATGACCTGATCCGCCAGATAATCAACAAGGCTAACAAGAAAATGTCCAGATCCCATCGCAGGATCACATACCTTCAGTTCAAGGATTTCTGCGGCGGGGTCCATTCCCTTGAGAATTCCCATTCTGCGATCATTGGATTTGTTGCTGTTGGCCAGTCCGGTGACCTGTTCTGAAAATGCAATTTTCCGTGCCTCGACAAGCGGCTCTAACGTTTCAAACAGAATAAGCTGCACGAGATCGTCAGGGGTATAATAGCTGCCCGACCCTTTGCGGGCGAAAATATTGGGCCGTACATCTACATCGCCATCTTCAACGATGACTTCATATTCCAGCAAACGTTCATAGATCGAACCAAGCTGTTGCACCGAGAGGTTGCGATAGTTGATATACTTGCGGCCATCATCCGTTTGCTCAAACGATAAGGCAKCGATGACATTTGCCATCACGTCRTCAGGGATGCGGATATTTGTAAGGATCGGGTTACGTTCCTGATTGAACAGCCCGCCGTTATAAGGTGGCAAACCAATCGAACTGTCGCCCTGATCAATAGCAATGAATAAATCGTTCATCGCGCCCCAATAGCGTGATGCCGTATCCGAAAAAACATCGTTGTCGTCTTTACGCTTACCAACCGCCAGTCGCACATTAGCGCGAAGCCCGTAATCATCATAACGGGTGTCTTTGACGGGTAAAAGGTCACGATCTTCGGCGTACAAAATGAAAAGAAGGCGATAAAGCAAGATCAACGCGCCTTCGCGCACATCTTGCAGGTCGGCATCCGGTGCCGCGCAGATAATGGCCTTTACAAGGTCWGGGAATACTTGACTAAAAACCTTATTAGATAAGTCATCCGCGACCCGTTTTTCGTAAAACCTACCCTCTTCAATCGCTTTTTCATGGAATGTGCGCGGGTCCACACCCGATGCCACAAATGCATCACGCTGAAATATCAGGATGAACACTTTCAGCCAGTGCCTGCGATCTTCCTCATTAAGAGCAAACAATCCGTCATTGTGGCCAGACAGGTTTAGGATTTGGGCCAGATCAATTTCGAAAAACTGTTCGGAAACCGACCGCGCGCCTGAAAAATACAACCTCCATTTCGCACCATTTGTCAAAATCCCCCAACGCAGGTTGCCTTGGGTTACATCGTCAATTCGACGCAAATATCGTAACATTTGCGAGGAGGGGGCGGTTTCTTCACCGCGCTTGCCAGAACGGCGGTCAAGAGGGCGTAACCATCGCTTGGATTCAACAACAGCACGGCCGAATTTGTATCGCTTCCACTCTTCGCTAAAGCTGTTCGCCTTGCTTTTCTGATCGGCATCTTCAAAAAGTAGCCCATCAGGCACATCGTCGCGCCCTTTCGGGGAAAGATTTTGCTGACGCAGGAAATCATTCCAACCAAGTGCTGTCAGGACAAGCCAAATCAGATCATCTTCTGTCTGTGTTTCATTCGGCGTTTGATCTATGGGAAACTTCGCAAAAATATCGTTAAATTGTTCTGCGATTTGATCAATATTTTGATCAGACACACTGTCCCATTCAGGCATCCCCTGAATAGATTCAGTAAGAAAATCTGATGCAAACAAACTACCTTGGCTCGCCAGCTCTCTGCTCAAAATTTGCGTCCCTTTTATTCTGGTCGTATAAGAACTATTTTAATAGTTCTATGACGCAGACTGGGGCCTTGCCTTAGTGGCGAAAAACACAAGTCGAGCGTTTCGATCTCTAAAACTTTGATACAATATTTCGAGCGTGTGGAAAGCTGCAATCTTCAAGTTATCCAGTCTGGTATCTTGTCATCGAGCAATTGTAGCTATCTGAGACACACCCCTTATCAGACTTGTCGTAAAGGGCCGGTGCTGCAGCTATCCAGTCAAGCATCAACGTAGGCAAATGGCAGATAGTGTAATTGTCTGCGAATCCATTCAGGACATAAATATCACACTGCTGGATTCATCCCTCGTGCTTCCAGTGCCTGCGCCCAAACGCAAACGACCCCGCCGGAGCGGGGTGTAATGCGTTGTATATGTCGGTATATATTTGGTTGCGGGAGTAGGATTTGAACCTACGACCTTCAGGTTATGAGCCTGACGAGCTACCGGGCTGCTCCATCCCGCGACACTTTGGTTTGGGCTATCGCTTGCGCTACTTGAGCCCAGTTTAGTTGGGCTATCGCTTGCGCTACTTAAGCCCTGGTGTTTGTCCTATCACCGCGAGGGGTGATTTTTGGACATCTACCTTGGCCAATTGCTGATGTAGCTTTCGGCCGGTTGTCTCTTCACCAGTATGGGGAGAGACGTGTCATCCTTCAGGACGTCTGATTGTTCTGAAGGTATTGTTATTATCGTTGGGGATTTTACTAGGTCTGGCGGTGCCCTACTCTCCCACACCTTAAGATGCAGTACCATCGGCGCAACAGTGCTTAACTGCCGGGTTCGGGATGGGACCGGGTGTTTCACTTGCGCTATGACCACCAAACCGAGAAAAATCCCCGCTTTGGAGAGATACACGGCGTGCTTGCAGAGCAAGCGTGCCGGGTGGGAGGCAGCGTCTTTGCGTTAGCAAAGGCGCGTTCCCACACCATCATGTTGTTCAAGTCAGGTTTCGTTCTGATTGCTGTCCTACTTTGTTTAGGACAGTTTGGAATGTATGCTTTGATTGTCGGTCACAGAGGTTCTGTTATTGCTAACAGTCTGTCTATTACTGGATCAAATCAAGCCTATCGGGCAATTAGTACCAGTCAACTGAACGTGTTACCACGCTTACATCTCTGGCCTATCGACGAGGTGGTCTACCTCGGCCCTCAGGGATACCTTGTTTTGAGGGGGGCTTCCCGCTTAGATGCCTTCAGCGGTTATCCTGTCCGAACTTAGCTACCCAGCACTGCCGTTGGCACGACAACTGGTCCACCAGTGGTTCGTTCACCCCGGTCCTCTCGTACTAGGGGCAACTCCTCTCAAGTATCCTAC
>NVUP01000044.1 GCA_002401945.1 Paracoccaceae bacterium | reverse complement strand
TAATCGACGACCTGAAAGCGATCAGTCAGTTGTGCAAGGAAGAGGGTATTTGGTTTCACGTTGATGGCTGTATCGGTGCTTTGATGTCAATTGCGCCCGAAAACAAACATCTCGTGGACGGCATCGAGGACGCGGATTCATTGGCACTTGATCCTCACAAATGGCTGCATGTCCCGTTCGAAGCTGGCTGTGCGTTAATAAAAGATGCTTCGCTGCATAGGGATGCTTTCGCCGTTCATCCTGAATACCTTGAGGAAAAACCTCGCGGCATCGCGGCTGCAGAATATCTTCAGGACTATAACCTTCAGACGTCTCGCGGCTTTAGAGCACTGAAGGTGTGGTTAACGCTAAAGGAACATGGTGTCGCGAAGTTCGGTCGATTGATTGACCAGAACATCGCACAGGCCCATTACCTGACTGAAATGGTGAAAAACGACTCTGAACTTGAGTTGGCTGCACCGACCACCGTCAACATTGTTTGCTTTAGTTACAAACCAGCAGAATTGGCCGACGACGCGTTAGAAGCCTTGAATATAGAGATCATGATTCGACTTCAAGAAAGCGGCACCGCAGCAGTATCGGATACAACCGTCAAAGGGCGCCATTGTTTGCGAGCCGCTTTGTGTAATCACAGGACAAGAAGAAGCGATCTCGAATTGTTGCTTCGGGAAATTAAATCTGTTGGGTCAGCAATTTTGGGGAAGGGTTAGACGAATAGTGTCGCCATTATCATGTTGGAGATTGCCGGAAATACGATTTAAAACAGATACTCGGCCAAGGTCTGTTTTGTCCACGTTACTGCCTTTCAACTGCTTTGTTGCACAAAGTCGGCTGAATGCGTGCTGCCCCTTTCCCCAGACGAATTTATCCTACGGGATGGGTTTGTGGAATACCAAGCGCGGTGACGCGGTTGAGCGCGGCGTCCCGAACTTGTAATTCGATGACTTGGCGATTGAACTCCCGCGCCATGCGCTGCCCGGCAGTTGATTGCACCGCAATCAATGAGAGGAATGCCGTCGCCCAGCAATTTGACGCAATGCATTTTGGTCTCAACGAGGCTTCTGCGATGGTAACCACTCTATTTCCGCCAAATTGCGCGCCTCAGCCCCGGGCGTTGAGGATTTCCATGGCTTGGCATTGCGGCGGGCGGGACTGACGGCATGGGCACCCCGGTTGGCAATCGCATTATGACAAGCACGGGTGTCATAGGCCCCGTCTGCCGTGACCATGCCAATTTCCTGATCATCAGGAACCTGGCTCAGCAGTTCGGGCAACATTGGTGCGTCGCCCACACTATTGCTGGTGACCTCCCTCTCGGCAGATTGCTGTGCAATCGCCTGTCGGCAATGAATAGCCCGGATTTCAAGCGTGTCAGCGTCGATCCCTATATGTACTTTACGCCACTGGCGCGGCTTGGATGGTCCATGTTTGCGTGTGTGCCACTCCCCTTCGCCCTCGGCTTTGATGCCGGTACTGTCGATCAGCAGGTGCAGCGGCCCCTTGGAACCGCGATACGGGATCATCACTGCCAGGCTTTTCTGGCGGCGGCTCAAGGTGCTGAAATCGGGCACAGGCAAGTCCAGATCAGCCAACTTCAACAGGCTTTCAACCAGACCAACCACCTGCCGGAGCGGTAGGCGAAACAACACCTTTAGCGTCAAGCATGTCTGGATTGCGGCATCGCTGAACGTGGGTTGGCGTCCTTGTTTGCCGGTGGGAGCGGCGCGCCAATCCATCCCGGGATCGAACCAAATCGAAAGCGACCCGCGACTCTTCAGGGCAGCGTTATAGCATCGCCAGTTCGTGGTTTTGTACTTCTGCGGTATGGGCTTGCTCATACAACCCGGGTAACATCTTGGATTCCCGCCGTGAATCCCTCCAAGCTATTTGTGCAACATATGTAACCGCCCCAAGCGCAAGAGGTATTTTCAGAGTTGATTTTGGCGCGTCGTCGGGTGCTGACATATGTCCGGCCTCTCGTTGCGGCGTTTCAGATGCCGCGGGCCCGTATGGTGTTCGGAGGTCGGGTCCAGATCAAAGCCGCGTGCTCATAGGCACTCTGTTGCACACTGGTTTTCCCAATCCTGTCTCACGACCGTTGCGCCATACAACTCCTTGCCCTCCTCCGCTCCGACGTCCTCGCGACTGTCGGTCGGCTTACGCCACCGCAGTCGGAGCCCTGTAATCTTCGTTCTTCGCCATTAGCGCCCAGACGATCCGTGCCATTTTGTTAGCAAGTGCCACCCGCACAAGCATTGGCGGCTTGCGCAACAACATTCCTCCCAGCCATGTGCCGGGCCGCGCTAACGGATGGACATGCCGCTTTATGATAACGCTGTTGGCACCAATAATCAGCAATCGCCGCAAAGATCGCTCTCCCATTTTCGTCGTCGCCCCGAGCCGCTGCTTGCCGCCTGTCGAGTGTTGTCGCGGCACCAAGCCGAGCCAGGCAGCAAAATCACGTCCCCGGCGGAAGGTCTCAGGGGGCGGAGCGAGGGCAACCAAAGCCGTGGCGATCAACGGTCCAATGCCGGGAATTGTCATCAGTCTACGCGCCACCTCATTCTCTTTGGCACGCCGACTGATCTCGGCATTCAGCTTGACGATCTGATCATCAAGACGGGTCTTTGTTTCGATCAGGACCAGCAATGTTGCGCGAGCTTCGTCAGGCAGGCCACTTGATGCGTCCTCTACGATTGCACTCAGGCGTTTGGCATTTGCCGCCCCTTGTGGAACCACCTCGCCGAACTCTGTCAAGTGGCCGCGAAGCGCATTGATCGCCTGAGTGCGCTGCCGGATCAGAAGTTCACGGACCCGGAACACCATGGCTGCCCCTTGCACATCTTCGCTTTTCACCGGCACAAAGCGCATCGACGGGCGCACCGCCGCTTCACAAATCGCTTCAGCATCAGCCATGTCGTTCTTCTGGCGTTTAACGAAAGGCTTGACGTAGGCAGGCGGGATAAGTCGCACATCATGGCCTAATTTGCCAATCTCACGGGCCCAGAAATGAGCGCCGCCACAAGCTTCCATTGCAACGACGCATCGCGGAAGTTGGCTGAAAAACTCCAGAACCTGTGCCCGCCGCAGCTTCTTGCGCAGAACCGCTTGGCCTATGCCGTCGGCCCCATGCACCTGGAACACATTTTTCGCCAGATCGAGTCCGACCGTGATAACATCCGACATAACCGCTCTCCTTTGTGGATCATTGCAAACCCACATTGGCACATCGATGCCGTCGGGGGGCGGTWACATCATCAAAGCCCAACAGCCCCATCAATATCATCACGGCTGAAACGCAAGTGGCGCTTGTCAGCTGATTTGTCCCCATTTAACCCCCAATATGTCCTCAAACCATATGACTTCTATTGCGGCTTGTCGTGCAGTCTCTTGCCACCATCTTAGGGAGGAAGAGATGAAAAATCGAATTTGTGAAACAAGCCAAGCCAATTTTGTAACAGCTTTGCGGACAGCCGTTTTGACCACGGTGATCACTTTGGGTGCAACAAGTACAGCGGTTGCGGACACCTATGACGTCGCCAGCACATTCCCAAAGAACATGATCTTTGCGGGTGAAAGCGCCGAACATTTGGCAAAGTTGATCGAGAACACAACTGGCGGTGACGTCACGCTGAATATCCATGGTGCAGGCGATCTGGTACCAGCCTTCGAGGTTTTGAACGCGGTTTCGTCCGGGTCGGTGCCGATGGGCTGGGACTTTATGGGGTACTGGGGCGGAACCATTCCAGTTGCTGGGTTGGTGGGGGCGCTGCCCTTTGGGCCGGGTCCAGATGTTATCAACGGCTGGATGTGGGATGGCGGCGGCCATGAGATTCTGATGCGGGCCTATGGCGAAATCAACGTGATGCCTCTGCCCTGCCACATCACATCCCCAGAGCCCGGTGGCTGGTTCAATACCGAGATCAACACGCCTGAGGATCTGCGCGGCCTGAAGATGAGGATCGCGGGCATGGGCGGAAAGGTGATGGAACGTCTGGGCGCATCGACCCAGCAAATTCCAGCCGGTGAGATCTATGTGGCACTGGAACGCGGCCGCATCGACGCCACCGAATTTTCGTTGCCGGTCATCGACAACACCCTCGGGTTCCAGGAAATTGCCAAGTATTATTACTTTCCGGGCTGGCATCAGCCAAGCACCTGGCAGACGCTGCTGGTCAATCTTGAGGTCTGGGAAGGTTTCAAACCGTCCACGCAGGATGCCATCATGACGGCCTGCATGGCCAACGTAAACTGGACACTGGCCATAGCACCGGCGGCTCAGGGCGCGCAGATCCAGACCTTCGTGAAGGAAAACGGCACCCAGGTTCGTCGCTTCCCGGACGCGGTTCTTGAAGCGCTGCATGCCGCATCCATTGATGTGATCGCAGAAGAAGCAGCGCGCGACGCTTATGTCGCCGAGGCCTATCAGTCGATCCAGGATTACGCCGCCAAGGCACAATACTGGAAAGACATTCAGACGCTACCGATCTTCGATGACAAATAAGGTTTCGTCTTTTTTGAAGACGGCCGGTCATGTCCTGACATCTGTTGGGGCATGGCCGGGGCGCNTTGCTGGATGGCTGTTCCTGCCGATGCTGGCTGCTGTGCTTACCGTGGTCCTGGGAAGCCTGCTGCGTATGCATGAGATTATCCACTGGAATGTGCAGCTGCCAATGCTGGGCGATAGTCTGACGCTGACATCACTGTCTGAAATGCAATGGCACTTTCTCACGGTGATGGTCATGCTTGGCATCCCATACACTTTAACCAAAGGCCGACATGTGCATGTGGATGTCCTGTCGTCAGCCTTTCCACCCCGGCTAACAGCAACGGTCACATTGGTTGGTGATCTGATTTTGCTTCTTCCTTTCGCTTGGGTGGTTGCAACATATGCCTTCAATTTCACCGCCTTTGCCTACAAGACCGGAGAGCTTTCAAACAATGGCGGCTTAACCGACCGATGGATGATCAAGGCCTTCCTGCCAATGGGAATGGGCTTTTTGATGATTGTGTCGCTCGGGCGGATTTGCTTTGCCCTCGACGCGTTGATTTTCGGCACGCGTCAAAAAGAAACCTACAATCTAGGGGGGCCACATGAGTGAGTTTCTACTTCCGCTATCAATGATCGGAGCGCTGATACTTGGCATTTTCTCGGGCTACCCCGTGGCGATTGTACTGGGTGGAATTGCAATCCTGTTTGGCTTTGCCTCGGGGATTCCACCGGCGTTTTTTGGCACCCTGCCCAGTCGAATTTTCACAGGGACACTGTCGAACTGGTTGATGATGGCGGTGCCATTGTTTGTCTTCATGGGCATCATGCTGGACCGGTCCGAAGTGGCCAACCGCCTGCTGCTGTCGCTTGAGCGTCTGTTTGCAAGAACGCCTGSAGGCCTTGCCTTGGCCGTAACGCTGCTTGGGATCATAATGGCGGCCAGCACCGGCATTGTTGGCGCCTCGGTTGTGATGCTGGGGATGATGGCCATGCCGGTCATGCTCAAGCAGGGTTATGACAAAGGATTTGCATCCGGAGTGGTTGCGGCATCGGGGACGCTTGGGATTTTGATCCCGCCGTCGATTATGCTGGTTCTGATCGGGGACATCCTTCAGATTTCCGTTGGTGATCTTTTTGTCGGTGCATTTCTCCCCGGACTGCTGCTCGGCGTGCTTTACCTTGGTTACATCTTTCTTCGCGCCCGGTTTGATCCCAGCTGCGCCCCGGTCAAGCCGGTGGATCTATCAAGCCGCGACAGACCTATATTCATGGAGTTTCTTCAGGACCTGTTCCTGCCAGCTCTGTTGATCCTTGGGGTTCTGGGSTCGATTGTTGCAGGAATWGCCACACCAACCGAAGCCGCAGCCATCGGAGCGTTGGGGGCCATGCTTTTGGCAATGCTGGCGCGTAAACTGACCCGTGAAACCCTGTCTGTGGCAATCCGCGAAACCACGATGACCACAGCGATGATCCTGTTTATTGGCATCGGCGCGACTGCGTTTTCGTTGATCTTCAAACGTCTCGGCGGCGAGGCAATGATCGAGGATGCCTTGTTTGCGATGGCCCTCGGACCTTACGGAACAATCCTGCTGATTTTGCTGATCGTCTTTGTGCTCGGCTTTTTTCTGGAATGGATCGAGATTTCCTACATCGTCCTGCCGATGTTTGCGTCGACGATTATGGGGCTGGATTTTGGATTGGGCAGTGGCGAGCAAAACCTGATCTGGTTCGCGATCCTGATGGCGGTGAACATGCAGACCAGCTTTCTGACGCCACCGCTTGGCTATGCGCTGTTTTACCTCAAAGGTATCGCGCCGCCAGAAGTTGGAATTCGCGACATCTATCGCGGGATCGTGCCATTTGTGCTGCTGCAATTGACCGGGCTGACGTTGATCCTGTTCTTCCCCGCATTGGCCTTGTGGTTGCCCCAGGCACTGGGCAACTGATCAAAAAGGGGGTTAGCAGATGTGTTCTGCTAGCCCCTTTCTCGTCACCAGGCCGATCACAGCCTAGGATACGCTGGTGTTGTCTGTGTGTTAAAGGTTGACCAGATCTGCACCCTTCACCCAAACATCTGACGCGCGTCGCCTGGAGCTGCAATTTCAAACCCTAGCTCTTTGATGATTGTCGCAATCTGGGTCACCTGCTGGGCGTTGGGCTTGGCGAGAACCCCCTGCGAAATGTAGAGGTTGTCTTCGAGAGTAACGCGCACGTGGCCATTGCGCGACGATGCATGGGTTGCAAAGGGCATCTGGTTCCGACCCGCCGCCAAAACCGGCCATTCACAGGCATCACCAAACAGCCGGGCTGCTGTCTCTTTCATGAATGTCAGATTTTCCCATTCCGCGGCCATGCCACCCAACACACCAAATATGGTTTGAATCAGGAACGGCGGCTCGATAATGCGACGGTCCAGAAAATAGGCGAGATTATACAGGTGGCTGACCTCATAGCATTCATGCTCGAAACGGGTGCCATGATCCTTTCCAAGCCTTTCCATGTTGCTTTCAATATCTTCGAACGTGTTGCGAAATATGCCATTTTTGGTACTATGCAGATAGATTTGCTCCCAATCGCATTTCCAAGAAAATTTCTTGTCTGCCAGGGGATGCAGCGCAAAGTTCATCGATCCCATGTTGAGCGAACACATCTCTGGTTTAAAGCGCAACGGCCCCTACAAGCGATCTTGGATCGTCATCCTCAGCCCGCCACCTGTGGTCAAATTCAGAACCGCATCGGTGGCTTCGTGAATCTTTGGCAGGAACTGCACAAACAGATCTGGATCTCGCAGGCGCGCCAGTTTGAGGACCACGCGCAGGCAGGTGGAGAATAGACGCGCCAGCCTGCGCAGTTTCGATGGCTCAGGTCGCGATCCCGTCAGGCGTGACCGGCAAGTAAGGCGACATCGACGGGGTATGAATAGCACCGGAGATAGCGCAGATGGTCATGACTTTCTTGGCGCACATCTGCTTTGATCTTTCTTCTGAGAGGATTTTGCGGCAATAACGGCTTGGAGAAGACGGTCGCGGTTTTTCACCAGATCGCGGATGCACCGATCTCCGTAGGCCTGTTCCACCGCATCGGTGACCCGGGTCTGCAGTGCGGCATCCGGCACTGGGGTCCCTAGATCACTCCATAGCTTGTCCTGCATTGGCGCAAACATATCCCAAAACCCTTGCATCCCTGCGTCGCCCCCCGCCAGACGGTAGGTCAACAATGGCCCCATCAGGGCCCAGCGTAGCCCCGGCCCCTCGCTGACAGCACGGTCGATATCCTCTGCGGACGCGACACCGCTCTCAAGAAGGTGAATGGCCTCGCGAAATATGGCAGCCTGCATCCGGTTGGCGATGTGGCCATAGATCTCGCTTTGCAGCCGCACCGGCACTTTTCCCATTTGGGTATAAAACTGCTCGGCCTTGGTCAGATATACCTCATCGGTTTTCTCTCCACCGACCAATTCGACCAGCGGCACCAAGTGCGGCGGGTTAAAGGGATGGCCAAGAACAATGCGCTCGGGGTGCGCACATGCGCTTTGCATGTCGCTTACTGAAATAGCCGATGAACTGGACGCGATCACCACACCCGGCGGTGTCGCGGCGTCAATGTGCTGCATCAATTCAATCTTGGCATCCAACCGCTCAATCGCGTTTTCCTGAACAAAATCAGCAGCCTTACAAGCCTCTGCCAAATTGGTTTCAAACCTTAGGGTGCCGCGTCGGCCATGTTTCAGGACATCCTCCGGCAACGATGGCCAAATCCTGTCGACTGTAGCACGCAATTCAACGTCAGCCCCCTTGCGAATGTCTGTCGCGATCACATCCACACCATGTGCCAAAAACAGGCAGGCCCAGCTTGCACCGATGGTTCCGGTGCCGATGATAGCGACAGTTCCGACGTCTTCCTTAGTCACGTTGAGTTCCTTTTGCTCTGTACCAATACGCGAAAATTTCGCACGAGAAGAGTAACCGGAAAAGGTTGCCAGAGGACGCCAAGGGGGTTCTAAGGAGACAGGCCAGTGAGACCGAGCTGAATCATTCCATCACCCGGAGTCCAGATAATGTACGCGCCATACAAGCTTTATGCGCTGCTAGAATGCGCCAAACAGTTTGGCCTGACGTCGTCGCAGGTCTTGCATCGCCTCCCTTTTACGATGGAAGACTTTGAAGAAAGAAGCCGCCACACGACAATCAAACACTACCTGACTGCTTGTGAAAACGTGGTGCGCCTGTGTGGCGACCCGGCGCTACCGCTGCAGGTGGGTCAATCCTTGCACCTGTCGGCCTATGGGCTATATGGATTTGCGCTTTTGTGCGGCYCATCAGTCCGCTCCAGCTTTGAATTCGCCGTCCGYTATCAYCGGCTGGCAACGCCRCTGTTCRCGATCGATTTTGAAATAGAGGGTGACACMTTCGTMTGGAAATTTCCCGACGAACATTTTGTCGGKTACTCGCAAAAAATCCACAGTTTTCTCCTGTTCCAGCAACTATCGCAGCACATCACCCATATTCGCGATATCACCCGGGCAAATCCGAAACCAATTCGCGTCGAGGTTGCAAATATACTGCCGGCCAAAGCGGAACTTTTCGTTCAGCTTTTTGAATGCCCAGTTCTGTTCGGGGCAATGACCACTAAGATTGTTTATGATATGTCCGTTCTGGATGAGCGGCCGCCAATGATGAACCCAATAAGTCACGCAACACTGCGGGAAAGTTGTGAGGCTCTGCTTGGCACTCTCAGACAGACCGAAGGGGTGTGTGGGCAGGTTTCGCGTATTATTATGGAAACACCAGCGCCATTTCCCTCAATGGAGGAGGTCGCAACAAAACTGTCGATGACAAGCCGCACCCTGAGGCGCAAGTTGAAAGTCGAAGAGCGCACCTACTCCGAAATACTCGACGAAGTGCGAAATGCGCTGGCCAAAAAATACATCGAAGCAAACAGTTTTACGGTCGAAGACATTGCCGACCTGCTGGGGTTTTCCGACGCCTCTAACTTTAGAACCTCATTTAAACGCTGGAACGGTATGAACCCACGCGACTATCGAAAAGAGAAATTGGGATCTCTGCCTTAACCATCTGGCCAGTGCAGATATGTTGCAGCCGAAAGTCTGCACCATTCGAGCGGATTTAGCTCTGTGTGGGCCGTCTTTCATTATGTGAGAGATACCTGAACTGCGACTTTTGTGCTGTGATGAGTTAGGGGGTCGTGCGGCGTGATCCAAAGCAACCCATCCTAATCCACACTGACCAAGGCTCGCAATACACAAGCAGGGATTGGACAGCATCACCTGCCGGGTGATAGATGCGTCGATGATCAGCCCGATGAAGGCGCTAGAGGACGAAAACCGGCGGCTAAAGAAGAGGTATGCTGAGATGAGTATGCAGGCTGAATT
>NVUP01000005.1 GCA_002401945.1 Paracoccaceae bacterium | reverse complement strand
GAATTAGCATTGAACGCCCTCCCGAATGTCCCTCAGAACCGAACGTGCCATGAAAAGCGCGGAGCGGCGAGGGTCTATGTGACCATCCGGGATGGAACATCTACGGACTGATCGCGCTGGGCTTTGTGCTGATCTATAAGGCGACCGAGGCAGTGAATTTTGCTCAGGGCGATTTCATGATGCTGGGCGCCTTTGTCACTCTGGGCCTGACCAATGCCGAATACATGCACCTGCCGTTCTGGCTGGCCGCACCTTTGGCGATCATGATCATGGCGGTGCTGGGCTATCTGCTGGATTTCTTTGTGCTGCGGCATCTGTTTGGCCAAAGTCAGACCTCCGTGGTGATCCTGACCATCGCGCTGGGCTTTGTKATCCGRTTTGTCGCYGGGGTGATCTGGGGSCACGAGCCGCAGACGCTGGAAAGCCCGCTGGCCATTGGTGACATTCATTTGGGCAGTGTGGTGCTGGGAATGGCTGATGTGGCGGTGATTGTGGTGACGGTGCTGATGACGCTGTTCCTGTACCAGTTCTTTCAACGCACCAAACTGGGTCTGGCGATGCAAGCGGCGAGTCAGAACCAAATGGCGGCCTATTACATGGGGATCCCGGTGAAACGGGTGCAGGGGCTGATCTGGGGATTGTCTGGGGCAACGGCGGCCGTGGCGGGTATTCTGTTTGCCTCGAAAGGTGCGATCGACCCTAATGCGGGGTTGCTGGGCATCAAGGCTTTTGCGGCGGCGGTCATTGGCGGCTTTGGCTCTCTGCCCGGTGCACTGGCCGGAGGGTTGATCATCGGGGTGATCGAGCCCTTTGCCTCTCGCTATTTCCCCGCCGGGTATTCGCAGATTGCCCCTTATGCCCTGTTGCTGATTGTCCTGGTGGTTCGGCCACACGGGCTGTTCAGCCAGGTGCGGATCAAGAAGGTCTGACCCCATGCGCATCCTGTTCAAGACCTCCTACAACGACGACATCCGCCTGTTCCCCGACCGCTGGTCGCTGCTGGTCTACGCCGCCCTATTGGCGCTGGCCTTTGTGCTGCCGTGGCTGATTGATGAGTTCTACATTGGCGAAGTCACCAACGTGCTGATCTGGGCCATCGCGGGCCTTGGGCTGATGCTGCTGACCGGCCAGACCGGCCAGGTCAGTCTGGGCCACGCGGCGTTTCTGGCAATCGGCTGTTATACCAACACCCTTCTGATCGAGATGGGTCTGCCGTTTATCCTCGCCTTTCCACGCGCCGGGGTGATCACCGGACTTATTGGCGCCGTCATCGCCATCCCGGCGCTGCGGTTGCACGGCATATATCTGGCAATTGCCACCATCGCGTTGTCGATCCTGGCCGATGACATCATCGTGCTGCTGGATCCCTGGACCGGCGGTGTGTCGGGCAAATTCCCCGAAATGATCACCATATTCGGGCTAGAGATCGAGCGTTGGACGATGCCGGTCCGGTTTTACTATCTGGTGTTGGTGGTCACCGTGATCTGCACTCTGTTCTATCGCAATCTGCTGCGCTCACCGCTAGGCCGGGCCTTTGCCGCGATCCGCGACAGCGAGGTTTCAGCCACCGCGATGGGGGTGCATATCCTGCGCACCAAATGCAAGGCCTTTGGGCTAAGCTGCATGATCACTGGCTGGGCCGGGGCCTTGATGGGGTATTACGCGGGGGCGTTCAACAACGAGACGTTTTCGCTGGTGATATCAATCACTCTGCTGATGATGATCGTGATTGGCGGGCTGGGATCAATCCACGGGGCGTTCTTTGGCGCTGTGGTGGTGGCYTTCCTGCCGCAGGCGCTGTCGATACTGAAAGGCGCGACTATTGGCGGCAGTGTTGCCATTCCGGGGCTAGAGACCGGGGTGTTTGGGATGATCCTGATCCTGTTCATCTTGTTCGAGCCGATGGGCCTATACGGTCGCTGGCTGAAAATTCGCACCTGGTTCGAGCTGTTCCCCTTTGCTCGCAAAGACATGTTCCGCCGACAGAAATCCTATCTGAAAACGGAGCGTTTGCGATGAGCCTGCTGGAGATCAAAGACGCCACGTTGAAGTTTGGCGGTGTGGTGGCGGTGAACGGTCTCAGCTTCTCGGTCAACGAGGGCGAGGTTTATGCCATCGTCGGGCCAAACGGGGCGGGCAAGTCCACGGTGTTCAACCTGATCTCGCGGTTCTACCAGCCACATGCGGGTACATTCATCTTTGACGGTCAAAACCTGCTGGACCGCAAGGCGGATCAGGTGGCGGATCTAGGGATCGCGCGGACCTTTCAGAATATCGAGTTGTTTGACCATGCCACCGTGTTGCAGAACCTGCTGGTGGGGCGGCACCGGCACCGYAAGACWTCAYTGGTCGAGGAGCTGTTTTTTGCCCCCAGGGTGCGGCGTGAAGAGATAGCCCACCGCGAGGCGGTGGAAGAGGTGATCGATTTCTTGGATTTGCAGCCATACCGCGACAAGATGATTGCCGGGCTGCCGTACGGGGTGCGCAAGGTGGTGGAGCTGGGCCGGGCGCTGGCCTCGGGGCCAAGGCTGCTGCTGTTGGATGAACCGGCATCGGGCCTGTCGGTTGAGGAAACCCAGGACATGCGCTGGTGGATTGATGATATCCGCAAGCAGAAAGGCATCACCGTGCTGATGGTCGAACATGACATGGGGCTGGTGTCTTCGGTCTGTGACCGGGTGCTGGCGCTGGCGGATGGNGSCAAANCTGGCCGAGGGCACTCCGGCSSAGGTGCAGGCYGATCCKGCGGTGATCGAGGCYTACTTGGGCGCGGGGGCKGYRTGATGGGKGAGGTGCTGCTGGAGATCAAAAATCTGGAAAGCTATTACGGGCCAATCATGGCTATTCGCGGCGTGTCGCTGAAGGTCGAGAAGGGCCAGATTGTCACCGTGTTGGGGGCCAACGGGGCTGGGAAATCGACCCTATTAAAGACCATTTCGGGCATTATGGACCCGGAAAAAGGCCAGGTGCTGTTCAAGGGCAGCGAGATCCAGGGGCAGGAGCCTCATAGAATTGTGCAGCGGGGTATTGTGCATGTGCCCGAGGGGCGTGAGGTGTTTCCGCTGCTGACGGTGGACGAGAACCTGACCCTTGGCGCCTATACACGGCTGCTGACACGCTGGTCAGGGCGCTCGAGGTGGCGGGCCCGGATCTGACTCATGAGGCATTCCTTAAGGGCATGGAAAGCCTGAACTATTTTGATGCGCTCACCGATACCCAAATCACCTATTCGGCAGAGGATCATCAGGGGGCCGACGACATCGTGATCTCGGTGGTGAAACATGGCATGTGGAAAGTGCTGAGCCGTCAGTAATTTTTTATTGATTGTCAGATGGTCGGGTCCGTTGCCCGGCCATTTTTTGTTGGTTTTATTGCATAATTCATGTATATGAATGTGAGATTGTATTGGCATATAAAAAACCAAAGGGCAGGGGCATGACATTCACGCGGCGTAGGCTTTTACAGGGCATGGGGGCTGGTCTGGCTTTGGCGGGAACGCGAAGCTGGGCCAGCACCGAATTCAACCTTGGCTCCAAGCAGTTGCAGACCCTGTCGGATGGCCATCTGTCGCTGCCGGGTGAGTTYATCTTTGGMCCGATGGAYAAACMGGCGCTGGCACCTGTTTTGGCWGRYTTTGGYATGACKCCCARCGATCCGCTAACCCCMGAGATCAACGTGACGCTGATGCGCGATGGCGATAATCTGGTGTTGTTCGACGCCGGTTCCGGACCGGATTTCCAAGCCAGTGCCGGTCTGCTGATTGATGCTCTGGACGCCGCCGGGGTCGCGCCTGAGGCGGTGACCCATGTGGTGTTCACCCATTGCCACCCCGATCACCTGTGGGGAGTGCTGGATGATTTTGACGACCCCCTGTTCTCCGAGGCGCAGCACATGATGGGGCAGGTCGAGTGGGACTATTGGTTCAACCCCGAAACCGTCAACACCATCGCTGCCAACCGTACCACTCAGGCAGTGGGAGCCCGGCGCCGGATGGAAGTGCTCAAGGACCAGATGTCGCTGTTTGGGGATGATGAGGAAATCCTGCCAGGTGTGGCGTCCAGAGCCAGTTTTGGGCATTCTCCGGGGCATATGTCGTTTGAGATCCGCGACGGTAGTAATAGCGTCATGATCTTGGGCGATGCCATCAACAACCACCACGTCAGCTTTGCCCGGYSRMNTKSSNNMRMMNNGRAGSCGACCAGGATCCCGAGACCGCTGCCAGAACGCGTTTGGAGATGCTGGACCAGCTCACTCACGAAAAAATGATGTTGATTGGCTATCATTTGCCGRAAGGTGGCATGGGCAGAGCGGAACGAACGGGCAACAGTTATCGTTTCATGCCCGAAATATAAATTAATTTTCCTAAGGGGATCATCGGAATTAATCGAAGAATCCGATAAGTTGCGCTATATTATTAAGTAAATTTAGCGTAATCATGTTTCGTTTTGAAAAATCATATTCCCGCATAAGATGATTCACATATACACTTATGAGTGTATTGTCAGTGTTGATTTTTCGAAAGATTTCTTATCTACTCCTGATAGGTACAACTTTTTGTTGTTGTTTTCTGTGTGTCCCGTTTTTTTTGGGAGTGTTTAGAATGAGTGTACTGCTAAAAATTAGCCGCTTCGGCGCGTTTGGTGTGTTTGTTGCCAGTGGAGATAATATTCCACTGGGTGCTAAACATCAGGCCTTGATGGCGCTGTTGTCAAAAGCTGACGGTGGTGTGCGCACCCGGGCGTTTCTTGAAAATACCCTATGGAGCTTGGCGCAGCCAGAGCAGGCCAAGGCCAGTTTACGGACGGCGCTAAGCACTTTGCGGCGCCATCTGGGCTCTGAGGCATCTCAGTTGCTGACCGCCAACCGGGAACGCGTTGTTTTGGATCTGGACCGCGTCGAGCTGATTGGCAACGTTGAAAATGGCGACTTTATGGAGGGTTTTGAACTTCCTCATGAGGCGTTGTTTCGCGAGTGGCTGACACAGGAGCGTGATGACACCAGCTATCATATCCCACGCCGCCGAGCGGAGCTGGGCGGTGGCCGGGACTTTAGCCGGGCAGTGCTGGATGAACTTTTGCCCAGAATAGCGGTGCTACCGTTTGTGTACCGCGCGCCCAGTCACGGCACCACACCACTGGGGTCGATGTTATCCGAAGAGTTGGTTCGGCATCTGTCGCGCAGTCAGGCCTTTTCAGTGACTTCCTACCTGGCCTCGCGTCAGTTTGATCCTTTGACCGTCAGCCCCGCCGAGGTCGCCTCGATTGCTGGGGTGACCTATCTGGTTTCTGGCATGGTCTATGTAAAGGGGCAGGATTTCCGTCTTAAAGTTGATTTTCAGGATGCGTGCCGTGAACGGATTCTTTGGTCGCGTGAATACAAGGGGTCATTGTCTGACCTGATGGCCGGAGACTGTGATGTTCTGCAAGATGTGTCGCAACAAATCGGACAGACCGCGGTTGGTGAGGCGGTGCGCCAGGTAAAGTTCAAACCTTTGGCAAWCCTGGATAGTCACACGCTTTTGATGGCGGCCATTTCCTTGATCCAAGACATGCGGCCCGATCAATTTAATGCCGCACAAGATTTACTGGGGGTGTTGCTGCAGCGGGAACCCGGTCATCCGATGGCGCTGACCTGGATGGGATTCTGGCACGTTATGCGGGTACAGAAAGGGCTGTCGCATGATCGCCAAATGGATACCCAATTGGCAACTCATTTGGCCTCGAGTGCCCTAAATGTCGACCCGGCGTTTTCATTGGCCCACACCTTGAAGGGCATGATCTCCAGCCATCTGCTGTTTCGGTTTGATTTGGCGCAGACTTCTTATGATCTGGCCCTGAAAGACAACCCAAACGAAGCCTTGGCGCTGTTGTTGATTGGCGCCATGCGGGCCTTTCAGAATGTGCCGGATGAGGCTGTGGAGTTCACCGATGCAGCGCGGCGCCTGACGCCGCTGGGACCACAGCGCTATTATTTCGATTCGGTTTCGGCAACCGCACAACTGTSAGCGGGCCATTATGCGCGGGCATTGGCACTGGCGGACCGGTCGTTGAAGGCAAATCGGGCCTATCCCTCGACCTTGCGGACCAAGGCCATTGCCCTGGAACTGTCCGGTCGTGGTGAGGAGGCCCGCAAGGTGGTGCGGGACCTGATGGAGGTTTCACCGAATTTCACCTTAAGCCGGTACCTCAGCGAGCACCCGGCGGCGATCACCTCCTCCGGGCGTGGCTGGACCCGAGCCCTGCGGGCCGCAGGAGTGCCGGAGTGATCTGATTTGGCTTCCCTGCCATTTAACCACTGGTCAGGCTGATGAAAACGCAGGTCAGTCGGGCCAGTTCGGGGCCGACGTCCTCTTGCCGGAAATGCCCGGCAGAGGGTCAGGACACCTGCGGCTGCCCCTTGGTCCCTGGGAGCGTCTGAAATAGCCTGTGTGCCCCGATCAAGATCTTGTCGCGCTCCCGCCAAATAGCTTTCGTTCGGAGACGGCGCGTAACAAGCGGCAATTTGTGCTGGTGTCAACCCTGTCACCGTACCGCCGTTTACAATCCGCCCGGCGCCGAATGGGTCTACCTGTTGGCCAAAATTCCGCCAGTTTTTGAAGATTTCCCCCACCAGATGATCGCCGGTGGGCAGAGCATTATTGGCCGCCCCAGGCCAGGCAAACCAGAGTGATATTCCGCAGATTCACCTGTGTCAGCAGCTGCGCCGTCCAATCAATATGGCGCTGATAGGTGTAATCGTTCCGCTTGGCTGTTTGTCTGATTTTCCAAACGAGTCAAATCCGAGGCGCTCACCCGGTGCGTGGACTGGGCTATAACAGGGATCATGTGGCGATAAAGATAGGACCAACTGAATTAGCCTTGCTGCGGCCCTCATCCAGATAGTGCACCTGCGGCGTTCGGCTTTCGCCATCTTCTATCTGCAAGCAATTGGCTGAAAAGGGATAATCCTGCAGATTGGTAAATCTAAAACCAGCACTGCGCAGCGCCTGCATCAGGTGACCTCCAGTAAAAACTGGAAGTAACTTTAAAAGTCAAACCTTGTCTGCGAGCAAAATGTGAAGACAGAACCAATGCCCAAGGGTCCTGCTGCTGACCTGTTCTATCCGAGCGCTCTGAGCCTGAAAACCTGATGCTGCATTGGGTGATTTTGACGTTTGGAGCTGGTGTCCAGAGGCCCCTGCAGCCAGTGCCCGGTAACGGCAAGGTCGCATTTCAGACCGGCTGCGCAGTTGCTTTGGGCAGCAACGTATATAGCGGCAAAAAAAGAACTGTCTTTTTTCCCAAAACCCTCTTGCGCGCCTTCGCAACTAACATTAGACAGCCGCTCACTGATGGGGTGTGGCCAAGTGGTAAGRCAACAGTTTTTGGTACTGAAGATCGTAGGTTCGAATCCTACCACCCCAGCCAGTACTTCAGGTATGTCACTGTTATGAATTGAGTATTTACTCATCTTGTCGAACCTTTCGCGTTGGGTTCGTCAACTCTTGAACCCTGCTCATTCTTGATTAGTTTTTCAAACGCATGATCCGCCAACAGTCCACGGCGAGCTTTGCCCGCGTAAACCTGAACCATGGATGGCGACGTGTGGCCGGTCCACGCCATGATTTCCCGCTCAGTCGCCCCTGCCTCAGCCAGTCTAGTCGCGCAGGCTTTGCGAAGACCGTGAGCCGCGCATTTTGGCAAGCCCGCATCATCGCACCACTTCCGCATKGCRGTYCCCARSCCATTTGCAGTTCTGGAYCGCCCGCCTCTSGTTTCRAGGAACGTGAGCTTRTCCCGAGGTAGTTGGTCGAGTAGGCGTGCTGCAAACCGTCAGGAGCGCCGGGGGCCGCGCAGAGATACCATGCGGTCGCACTGGTGAAGCGAGGCTCAACCAGCAGTTTCAGTTTGCCCGCAAACGGGTTGGCATTTGCCACCTCACTGGCAGCAATCTCAGTCAGGAGCTGTTCAGCAAAGGTTTCCAGCTCAGGTGGAACCACAAGGAAGGCCGGAACTACGTTGATGGCTTCTCCTGCGATGCCAGTCTGGCGGCGCATGGCAACCCTTGCCGCGCCTAGACTTGCAACCGACAGCGACGATGCGGCTTGGGTGAGATTTCCATGACTAGCGTGGAAAGGCGTTTTGCCATTTGAGAGCTTGGGGCCAAGCCCGGCGTTTTCTTCCAGCAACCCGGCAAACAATTTTGCCTCAGTGTTGGCCGCACCTTGACCCAGTAAGGGGAACATATTCGAGAACACATCGAGATCATCATTTACGATAGCCTGACGAGTGATGCCGAAAATTTTGCCGTAAGTTTTCACTGCGAAGGTTTCTGCCCCTTCTTGAACTGTTCCAGACTTGAACTCACCTTGTTCATTGACTTCCTCCAGATCTGGGCCTGCCGATACCTTGACGGAATGAAGCGACCGGAAATTGGATGCGGCGATTTCCCGGCTTGTTTGTTTGATAGCAGACTGTGCCGCCTCATAGGCATTTGAGAGGGACATGCTACCTACATCGCGCAGGATATTCGGGAAGTCGCTGGTACCATGCAAAGCCATTTCCACCCGCGATGCGACTGAGGCCATTGCGGTGCTTTTGCCGTTTTGCTGCAAACAAATGTCAGCGATCTCAGAAAGCGACGCTCCTGCAAATTCGCGGCCCATCGTCGGTTGATGTGCCCGGTTCACACGCGAGTAGATCCGGCAGACATTTCGATACGATCACCTGCCATCATAATAACGGAAGCCGCGCTTGCCGCGATGCCTTGAACAAGGATTGTCTTGTGACCTCGATACTCAGACAGAACCGAATGGATAGCCGTGCCTTCAGAGGCAATCCCCCCTCCGGAATTCAGGCGGATGCAAATCGGGCCCGAAAAATAGGCGATTGCTTCGGACACTGTTTCGGCATCAAAGTCGACACCCACGACACCGGAAAGGGCTATTTCAGCCCGGCCACGTCCAGGCCGTCCACCGCGAGGTGGCGGCATGAAAACCCCCACATTATGCTTGGAATGCGTCACCCCTGAACTTTTGGATTTGCTCAATTGTCCATCGGTTAAACAGCGCAAACACCCGATTGCAGAGGGTCCCTTAATTGGATGGTTCATCCAACCCCATATCGATGCGGCCAAGGCGATTTCTGAAATATGCGATATGGCTGTCGCCCTTGATGCCGCGCCGCTGGATTGCATTGCAGACCATTTACACCCCTGGGCTTTCACCGCCTTGGTTCTGGTTTGCGGTTGCAGGTTTGGCCTGGAGAAAACCGAAAAAATCATGGGCTGGCCAGCACGGTCCGGCAAGTTGATTTTGGCCATGACCTTGGATGATCTGATCCGCGCGGCGGTGTTGTGATGCGCGGCGTAGTAACCCTTTACAAGGGTGATGTCGGCAATACCCCCGATCTCACCTAGAACCTCGACGACCTGTGACTGATTACACATTCCTGCATGGGTGTTGATTGCGCCGTCGATGAGACCCAACAGGGCGTTCAGCAACGCCTCATAGGTGTCATTATCCACCGGACCGCATGAGGTCGCGCCTGGCTCTGACCCTGATCGACCGAGAAGAGATATCCTGAGGCCTGCGTGCGAAGGTGTCGTTGCGTTCAATAACCCGAACCCTGAAACGACCACCCCAATTCACGAAGCCTGCGCAGCCAGGCATTGGCCAGTCTTGATTTGCCGACTGCGTGAGCACCGGTCAGGGCCATCCAAGTTGCACCGCTACCTGCTTTTTGGCCAGCAAATATCATTAAGTTTCGCATTTCTTCGTCGCGCCCAACAAGTGCTGCGGTTTCGGCCAATGGATCGTCCGGATAGCTGTTCACCCGAGTGATTTCTTGATCCAGAATTGTTGGTGGCTCAGCCCATATTTGAGAAACAATCGCGCGAATCGGGGCAACTGAAACGGCAAAAACACTGAGTGAAGTTGTTGCAGCCTTTGTCAGATTGTTTTCTACGAAGATGTTGTGTTCGCCCATTACAGAGGCAAGTCCGAAGATACTGTCGGCGATTACTTCAATGATCCGCTGAGCAAGACTTGGCAAAATTTGGAAAACGGCTGCAACGCCAACAAAAATGCCAAGCAGGAAAGCAAGGAACAAAGCTTTTGCCCAAAGGCGTTTGTTTGGTGTTTTCAGTCTTGAAAGCATAGAGACATTTCACGAAAATTACACTAAAATCTAGAATAATGATCACAAACTTAAAGTTGTATGCCATGAAGGAAAACACCAATCAAGTTTTCCAGTTACAAGCTTCCATACGCAATTCCTGATGGATATTTAAGTCGACACGTTAGCGGCCAATGAGATTTTCTGGGCTTAACTGCCGTTGATGCTGACCGCAGCGAAGGACCGGTGTCCGCCCATTCTAACAAATCTTCGCGCCAGCAGCATTGGGCAGCATATTTGTCCGGTAAATTTCGCCGATACGTCCGGAAGACCGCGCCGCGCCATACATAGTTTAGCTGGCTGGCTGCTTCTGAGCCGCAATTGTCGTCCGGAAAATCTAACTCGGATCGTCTCTGCGTTCAATTCGGCTCAGCGCGCTACACTAAATATTGAAAGTTTTGGTGGCGGTGCAGGGATTTGAACCCCGGACACGCGGATTATGATTCCGCTGCTCTAACCAACTGAGCTACACCGCCACGCTGTGTGCTGGCGATTTAGGAGGTTCACAGGGTGGGGTCAAGAGAGAAACCGTTGCAAAGAGACATTGCAGGTGATTTTTCCAACGCGGCAGAAAACTCTGGATGCACCGCTCCGGATGGGGCCGCAACACGGTGCTTACGGCAGCTCTGCGGCGGTGTCTCTGATGAACTGATTGCACAGCGTTGGTGCCGTGATGGGCAGCATATGTCCTTGACCGGGTTCGATCTGGCAGGGCAGCCCGTAAGGCGCCATGGATGTGCCATTTAGCTGGTGGCTTAAGACCGCATCCGCCGCTCCAAACAGCACCGCGCCTGGGGTCTTTAATTCAGGTCCGTAGCGGGCCGATTGGACCGCAATGCCACCACTGGCCAAAGTTGCGTCAGCGGAGGCGGTGACAAAGCTTTTGGGACGCAGGCCCAACGCGCCACCAGCCCGGATCAGGAAATCCTCGGGGCAGGGGGATGGGGCAAAAACCTGTTGCAGCACCTCAGCTGCGGTGCGTTGTGCGGCAGGAATGGCAACCGTCTGTGCCATCAGGCGGCGCATCCATGGCGACTGCACGATCAACCCTTTGAAACTGCCTGCATCTGCCACCGGATGGGTCAGCGGTGCCAACAGCGCCAAGCCGCGTATCTTCTGGGGGGCGTCCAGCGCCATGGCCAGCGCGATGGCTCCGCCCAGCGAGTGTCCACACAGGATCGGTTGCTCCACATTGCGCAGGTCCAGAAAGGCCTGGATCATCCGCGCCTGCTCGGACAGGGTGGCCAGGCGGTCATGGTCTCGGCTGGAATAGCCACAGCCGGGACGGTCCAGGATGATCAGGCGAAAATCTGCTGCCAGCAAGTCGGCCAGCGCGTAAGTGAAGTGTTGCAGCTGCCCTGACAAGCCGTGGATCAGCACCAAGGGGGGCGCCTCAGCGGGGCCCATTTCGACATAGTGGATCATACCGCCCGGCACCGGCTGAAGCTGACCCACAGATGGCACCAGCGCCTCGGCCTGGCGCGCCAGGCGGCGGGTTTTTAGATGAGAGGCCGCAAGAAAGGCCGCAGGCAGTGCCAATGTTGCAAGGGCTAGAGAATTGATAACCGTCATGTCCGAGGTCCGGGCAAGGGGGATGGGTTAGGCCTCGACGGTCTCGCCAAGTTCAGCGAGGTTGGGGCGGGGCAAATGGTCGAGCAAGGAAAAGACTTTGTGTCGGCAGGCGTCGCCAGGCCAGGCCGCCGGGTAAAAGCTGGCCGGTAGATCCGGGTGCCGCAGCACCACGCGACGCCAGCGATGGACTATCAGGGTGCGCAGCGATGCAATCTGTGCCGAATTTAGCTCGGGTCCTGGCGGTGGAATGCGATTGAGCACGTTCAGCAGGGCTGCACAGGATTTGGAGATCTCGGTGGGGAATAACTGCGCCTTGAACCAGCTGGGCAGGGAGAAATTGGTTGCATCAAGAGCCAGCAGGTCATCTGTGTTCCCAGGCCGGGGCCCACATCCCAACGCGGTGGTGCGGTTGACCGCGATATAGCCCGGCAGCATCAAGGCCTGGTCCAGCGCAGACTGACCACAGGTGTCGGTGGCGATCAGCACGTGCCAGCCTTGCGGCGCGGCCGGCTCACGCGCGTAGATCCGCGGGGTGACCGCGCTGCACTGGTCGCGACCATATTGGGTCAGATAGTGGATTGAGGCCCGGCCCGAACGGGCGCTTTCGATCCAACCGTCCTTGCGCAGCCGGTGCAACGCAACCCGGATTGCCTCGGGTTTGATGCCCATCGGGGTGATGATGCGGGTCAGGGCGCTGCCGCTGATCTGGTCATTGGGTTGTTGCGCCATGTCGCCAAACAGCGAGATGATGATCGACCAGACGCGCTGGTTCTGCGGGTCGCTCAGCAGGTCAACACTGGTTTCAAACCACGGGTCATACGAGTGTTCCATGTAACCTATGTAGGTCCCCGGACTAGGCGAGGCCAGTCCGTTACAGTGCGATGACAAGATGTTGTTCGTTTTTTGCGCGGTTCTATGCCCGTGCAATGGCCTAATAGGCATTCATGGTCAGCAATTCGTATTCAGCCACCTGTTCGCCGTCTTGATTGGTCAGGGTGACATGCCAGCGCACTTCGCCGTAGTCTTCGTTGCGGGGGGTCTTTTTCTTGACCGTCAGGCGGACCTTGATGCTGTCACCGGCTGAGACCGGTTTCATGAAACGCAGATTGTCCAGCCCGGTATTGGCCAGAACCGGGCCTTCGTTTGGTTCGACAAACAGCCCGGCAGCAAAGGACAGCAGCAGATAGCCATGCGCCACCCGGCCGGGGAAGAACGGGTTCCGTTTGGCGGCCTCGTCGTCCATGTGGGCGTAAAATGTGTCGCCGGTGAAATTGGCAAAGGTCTCGATGTCGTCCAGAGTGACAGTGCGAGAGGGGCTGTGCAGGGTTTCGCCAATCAGCAACTCGCCAAAATTGCGGGTAAACGGATGCGCCGGAGTTTTGATCTCACGGCTGCCCGGCACCCATGTCTGGCCAATGGCGGTAAGAATATCCGGGCTGCCTTGGATCGCGGTGCGCTGCATATAGTGCATCACTCCCCGCACCCCGCCCAACTCTTCGCCGCCGCCTGCCCGGCCGGGGCCACCATGCACCATATGGGGCAGGGGCGAGCCATGGCCGGTGCTTTCCTTCATCGAGTCGCGATTGTTGAAATACAGACGCCCATGATAGGCGCCAGCCCCCAGCGCCACCTGCCGCGCCACCTCCGGGTCGCGGGTGATCACCGAGGCCACCAGCGAGCCCTGACCCTTGTTGACCAGTGCCACCGCGTGATCGACGTCGCGGTACCCCATCACGGTGGAAACAGGGCCAAAGGCCTCGGTGTCATGTACTCGCTGGGCGGTATCCGGGTCGGCGCAGTGGAACAGCATCGGCGGCACAAAGGCGCCTTTGTCGGCATCCGCCCCATCGACGCTAAAATTCTCAGGATCGCCATAAACCCGGGTGGCTTCCTGGCCGATCATCGCGGCCTTTGCCAGCACGTCGCGTTTCTGGCTGGCAGAGACCAGCGCGCCCATGCGGGTGGTGTCCAAGCGCGGATCGCCAATGGTAATCTTGTCCAGCCGCACAGATAGCGCTTCGATCACCGCTTCTACTTGCTCGTCAGGCGCGATGATGCGGCGGATGGCGGTGCATTTCTGTCCTGCCTTGGCAGTCATCTCGCGGCTGACCTCTTTGATAAACAGATCAAATTCCGGCGTACCCGGCACCGCGTCCGGCCCCAGGATCGAGCCGTTGAGGCTGTCTTGTTCCGCGACAAACCGGACCGAGTTTTTTAAGATCACCGGGTTGGATCGCAGTTTCAGCGCGGTCTGGGCCGAGCCGGTAAAACTGACCACATCCATTAGCCCCAGATGGTCCAGCATGTCGCCAATACCGCCCGAAACCAGCTGCAAGGCGCCTGCAGGCAGAATGCCGCTGTCCAGCATCAGCCGCACCGCCAGTTCTGTGACATAACAACTGCTGGTGGCCGGTTTCACAATTGCTGGAACGCCAGCCAGCAGGGTCGGCGCCAGCTTCTCGAGCATGCCCCAGACTGGAAAGTTGAAGGCGTTGATATGCACCGCAACGCCTTGCAGCGGGGTGCAGATGTGCTGGCCCAGAAAGGTGCCATTGCGGCTGAGCTGTTCAACCTCGCCGTCCAGATAGACATGTCCATCCGGCATTTCCCGCCGCCCCTTGGAGGCAAACACAAACATGGTGCCAATGCCGCCGTCCACGTCAATCAGATGGTCGCTCATGGTGGCGCCGGTATCAAACGAGGCCTCGTACAGGGCTTGCTTGTGCTGGCCCAGATGCGCCGCCAATGCTTTCAGCATGCGTGCACGGTCGTGAAATGTCAGAGCGCGCAGGGCAGGCCCACCGACGTTGCGGGCGTACTGCAGCATGGCCTGCACATCCAAGGCATCATTGCCGGCGCTGGCGATCACTTCACCGGTGATGGCGCTGGCAATTTCGCGTGCTCCGGCACCGGGCGCGATCCACTGGCCAAAGGCAAAACTGGATACCTGTTGAATGCTCATGCCGCTCTCCTTGATGCCGTGGGGTGGTTGCAGAATATATTGACCAACCGGTCGGTTTATGCAAGAATTTTGTCAAAACAGCCGTTTGGGCGTAACATAAKSSSARSGKATGGSSCKMKSANKGMMWYWRTTCNYGWCGWYRGNKCANGRMACSTGGRTYGANAKYASKCWGARYYKCYCAGATCGGCTGAACGCCTTTAACGACGAGATGCATTATGCCTTGGGCGGCGCGATTGAGACGGCCCGTGACGCGGGTGCCCGTGCGATTCTGTTGACCGGGGCCGGGCGTGGCTTTTGCGCCGGGCAGGATCTGGGCGACCGCGATCCCTCCAAATCGGGCGGCCCACCAGATCTGGGCAATACTGTGCGCACCTTCTACGCGCCACTGGTGCGGCTGATCCGGTCGCTGAAATTTCCGGTGATCTGCGCCGTTAACGGCGTCGCTGCCGGGGCAGGCGCCAATCTGGCGCTGGCCTGCGATCTGGTGCTGGCTGGTGAGAGCGCCAAGTTCATTCAGTCCTTCTCCAAGGTGGGGTTGATCCCCGATACCGGCGGCAGTTGGCACCTGCCACATCTGCTGGGTGAGGCCCGTGCCAAGGGGCTGGCCCTGACTGGTGAACCACTGCCCGCCCAAAAAGCCGCAGACTGGGGCTTGATCTGGAAGGCCTATCCTGACGCGGATCTGATGGATGAGGCGCGGGCCTTGGCCGCCAAACTGGCCAATGGTCCAACATTGGGTTTGGGGCTGACCAAACAGGTCATTCAGGCCTCGGCCACCCGCACCCTTAGCGATCAGCTGGAGCTAGAGGCCGATGCGATGAAAACCTGTGGTGAAAGCGCCGATTACGCCGAGGGGGTTTCGGCCTTCCTGCAAAAACGCGCCCCGGTTTTTCAAGGCAAATGAATATGACACCAAAACAACGCGCCGAGAAATCCGCCGCTGCCATGTGGGCGCAGGATCACGCCTCAAAATGGGCCGGGATGGAGATCAGCCATATGGATGAGGGCACGGCGACGCTGCAACTGACGGTGGCGCAGCACCACTGCAACGGTCACGGCATCTGTCACGGCGGCGTCACCTTCATGTTGGCCGACAGCGCCTTTGCCTTTGCCTGCAACAGCCGCAATCAGTCGACGGTGGCGCAGCACAATGTGATCAGCTTTACCGCTCCGGGGCGTCTTGGCGACCAGTTGACCGCCACTGCCCGCGAAGTGTCGCTGAGTGGGCGCAACGGGATCTATGACGTGACAGTGACCAATCAGCAGGGCCAACAGATCGCCGAGTTCCGGGGCATGTCCCGCGCGATCAAGGGCCAGCTATTTGACGAATGAGATGAGGACCAAGCSATGAARGACCTGASCCCGAAMMMRKCYGAYYTGGACCCGATYGARATCGCCTCRMTCGAYGARATYCRSGCGYTGCAGYTRMARCGMWTGAARTGGTCSCTGCGCCACGCYTATGACAACGTGGCGATGTACMRMMARCGSTTYGACGAWGCKGGCGTGCAYCCSGATGATCTSMASWCSCTGKCGGAYCTSKCGAAATTCCCSTTCACCTWYAAGAACGAYCTGCGCRACAAYTACCCSTTTGGCCTGTTYGCSGTRCCRCGCSARCAGATCAYKCGCMTSCATGCMTCRTCCGGCACCACCGGCAAGGCSACCGTGGTKGGCTATACCAARRSCGACATCGAYAMYTGGGCCGAYCTGMTGGCGCGCTCNTNSYGSGCGYCYSGSKKSYGCGCCNNGGCGACATGGTGCACAACGCCTATGGCTATGGGCTGTTCACTGGCGGCTTGGGCGCTCATTACGGTATTGAGCGGCTTGGTGCTACGGTGGTGCCGATGGGCGGTGGCCAGACCGAGAAACAGGTGGGGCTGATCAATGATTTTCGCCCCGACGGCATTATGGTCACTCCGTCCTACATGCTGAACATCCTGGAGCAGTTTCACAAGCAGGGGCTGGACCCGCGCGAAAGCTCTTTGTCGGTGGGGGTGTTTGGCGCCGAACCCTGGACCAACGCCATGCGGCTCGAGGTCGAAGCGGCGTTTGATATGCACGCGGTGGATATTTACGGGCTGTCCGAAATCATGGGGCCGGGGGTGGCCAATGAATGTGTCGAGACCAAAGACGGCTTGCACATCTGGGAGGATCACTTCTACCCCGAGATCATTGACCCCGAAACTGGCGAGGTCTGCGAGGACGGCGAGATGGGCGAACTGGTGTTCACCACGCTGACCAAAGAAGGTCTGCCGATGATCCGCTACCGCACCCGCGACCTGACCCGGCTGCTGCCCGGCACTGCTCGCTCCATGCGGCGGATGGAGAAGATCACCGGGCGCTCGGACGACATGATCATCCTGCGCGGCGTCAATGTGTTCCCCACTCAGATCGAGGAACAGGTGATGGCCACCGGCGGGCTTGCCCCCTATTACCAGATCGAGCTGTACAAATCTGGCCGCATGGACGCGATGCGGATCTTTGTCGAAGCCACCCCCGGTGCCGCAGATGAGCTGTCCAAGACCGCAGCCTCGCGGATGCTGACCAAGCGGATCAAGGACATCGTTGGGGTGACGACCGAGATCATCACTGGTGATCCAGGTTCTGTCGCCCGTTCTCAGGGCAAGGCGGTGCGGGTGATCGACAACCGCTCCAAAGGCTGACGTTATGGCGCGTACAATTGCCAAGGATCACGATCAGAAACGCAGGCAAATCCTGAAATCCGCCGCCAAGGTGTTTGCGGATCAGGGGTTTGATCGCGCCTCGATGACGCAGTTGGCGCGCGAATGCGGGATTTCCAAGGCCAATATCTATCACTATTACGACAGCAAGGACGCCATCCTGTTTGACATCCTTGACTGTTATCTGCGTGACTTGCGTGACCGGGTCTGCGGGCTTGATCTGCAAGGGCTGGAGCCGGATCAGCAGCTACACCGGATCGTGGCTGGGATTTTGCAGGCCTATCAGGGGGCTGACCACGAACACCAGGTGCAGATCGGGTCGATGTCTGCCCTGCCCGAGGATCAGCAGGACCTGCTGAGGGGCTATCAGCGTGAGCTGGTCCATTTCATGAGTGACACCCTGCGCAGTGCGGCACCGCAGATTTTCGCCAATGACGCGTCTACGCTACGTGCAGCAACCATGTCGGTGTTTGGCATGTTGAACTGGTATTATATGTGGAATTCAGGCGCCGGATCGCWGGCCNNNCGCGRAGNNRMTATGCCAAACTGGTGGCGCAATTGACGCTGGGCGGGGTAAGGGGGCTCTGACCTCAGGATCAGGCGGGACTTTTGATCCCTCCAAACAACAAGGCCGCCCCAAAAGGGCGACCTTGTCAAATTATATGTCTGCGGCGGGGCCGCAGATCTGCCTTACAGCAGTTTCAGCGAACCAGCAGATTCTTTGCCATCACGGCCAGTTTCCAGCTCGTAGGACACTTTCTGGTTGTCGTTAAGGCCGTTCAGGCCCGAACGCTCAACAGCAGAAATGTGTACAAATACGTCTTTTCCGCCTGCTTCGGGCTCRATAAAGCCGAAACCTTTAGTTGCGTTRAACCATTTTACGGTGCCGTTRGCCATCCGATTWTCTCCAGTATATCGCCCAAGCAACGTGCAAGGGCTTGTTKTCGTTCAGTTATTACAKTGWGGYAGGYGGAACCATACCCACAATGTCATATGTCTTGCGCAGAATCGGCGCRGTKATTTCTCGCGCCCGTTCTGCACCACGWGWTAGTATGCGGTCAATCTCTGTTTGGTCATTCATTAATCTAGCCATCTCAGCTGCGATCGGGGACAGCTTGGAAACCGCCAGATCTGCCAGCATCGGCTTGAATTCGCCAAACTGCTTACCACCAACCTCAGCCAGCACCGCATCGACGCTTTGGTCGCTCAAGGCGGCGTAGATATTGATCAGGTTGCGCGCCTCGGGGCGACCTTCCAGACCTTTGGCTTCGCTGGGCAGCGCATCCGGGTCGGTTTTGGCTTTGCGGATCTTTTTGGCCAGGGTGTCGGCGTCGTCGGTCATATTGATGCGGCTGGCATCCSAGGCGCCCGATTTCGACATTTTCTTGGTGCCATCCCGCAGGCTCATCACCCGGGTGGCGGCGCCTTCGATCACCGGTTCGGTCATCGGAAAGAAATCCACGCCATAGTCATGGTTGAACTTGGCGGCAATGTCGCGGGTCAGCTCCAGATGTTGTTTCTGGTCGTCGCCAACCGGCACATGGGTGGAGTGGTAGATCAGAATGTCCGCCGCCATCAGCGCCGGATAGGCAAACAGCCCCAGCGAGGCGTTCTGGGCGTTTTTACCGGCCTTGTCCTTGAACTGGGTCATCCGCTGCATCCAACCCATGCGGGCGACGCAGTTAAGGATCCACCCCAGTTGAGCGTGCTCAGGCACCTGGCTCTGATTGATCAGGATCGATTGCTCGGGGTCGATACCACTGGCAATAAATCCGGCACAAAGTTCGCGGGTGGATTTCAGCAATTCTTGAGGGTTTTGCCAGACGGTGATCGCATGTAGGTCAACCATGCAATAGACGGTCTCAAAATCCGAGCCCTGCATGTCGACAAAGCGCTTGATTGCGCCCAGGTAGTTGCCCAGGTGCAGGCTGCCCGAAGGCTGAATGCCCGAGAACACACGCGGGGTAAAACTGGTTTCGCTCATCTGGCGATAACTCCCGTCTGGAATTACGATCCCCGGTGGCTTACCCATGAGATCAACCATCGTCAACAGGCGCAAAGGTCTGAGATGGACAAGAATAGCCAAAAGTGGCCAAGGAGTTATTGATATGAGCAGCAATCCCAACCCCTCGCCAGTCAATCCGTTGCCCCCCGTGGTGGTGGCGCTGGTGCTGGTTATCATGGGGATCGAGGCGACATTCTCGCTGGGCACCCGTGGCATCATCGGTGGCCCCGGCGCGGTTGGCTGGCGGCTCGAGTCGCTTCAGTCCTATGGCTTCTCCAGTGATATCTTCTGGTGGATGTGGGAGACCGGGCAGTGGCCAGTCGAGCATGTGATCCGGTTTGTGTCCTATATCTTTGTGCATGGCGCCTTTACCCAGGCGTTGTTTGTCTGCGTGTTTGTGCTGGCCATGGGCAAAATGGTGGGGGAGGTGTTTGGCGATCTGGCCATGGTGGTGATCTTTCTGCTCTCTGGTATTGGCGGTGCGCTGGTCTATGCGCTGTTGGTGAACTCACAATTTCCGCTGTTTGGTGGTTTCCCGGCGGTTTACGGGCTGATTGGCGCCTTTACCTATATCCTGTGGCGCTCATTGGCGCTGGTTGGCGCCCAGCAAGGCCGGGCCTTTACGCTGATTGCGTTTCTGATGGGAATTCAGCTGCTGTTTGGTCTGATTTTTGGCGGCCAGAAAGACTGGGTGGCGGATCTGGCAGGCTTTGCCACCGGATTTGGCCTGTCGTTTTTCCTGGCCCCAGGTGGCTGGGCCCGCATCCGCAGTTCCATCCGGCGGGATTAAACGGGCAGGGCGGCAATGCCGGATCAAAACGCGGCTCCCGGCGCGCTGAAATCCGTGCCCTGGCCGCCGCCGTGATCTTGCCGCTTCCCCAACTTGCTGGAGATGGTTATTAGGGTTGCCGATAAGGAGCCTAAATAATGAACAAGATCACACCGCAGCCCGGTATTATGGATATCTCCCCGTATCAGGGCGGGGCTGCTCATGTGGCTGGCGTGAGCAATGTTGTGAAACTCTCGTCGAACGAAAATCCCTTTGGCCCCAGCCCCCGTGCGGTTGAGGCGATGCAGGCCGCGGCGGCACAGATGCACCGCTATCCCAGTTCGGATCATGCCGCGCTGCGCCAGGCCATTGGCGAGGTGCACGGGCTGAACCCCGATCAGGTCATCTGCGGCGCGGGCAGCGATGAGATTATCGCCTTTTTGTGCCAGTGTTATGCCGGATCAGGGGACGAGGTTCTGTATACAGAACACGGCTTTGCCATGTATCGCATCAGCGCTTTGGCAGCAGGGGCAACCCCGGTTGAGGTCAAGGAGCGCGAGCGGGTCACCGATGTGGATGCGCTGCTGGCGGGTTGCACGGATCACACCCGGTTGGTGTTCATCGCCAATCCCAACAACCCCACCGGCACCATGATCTCCGAGGCCGAAGTGGCCCGGCTGGCCGATGGTCTGCCCAAAGGTGCCCTGCTGGTGCTGGACGGGGCCTATGCCGAATATGTCGAAGGTTTTGATGCAGGCGCGGCGCTGATCAATGCCCGCTCAAACGTCATCATGACCCGCACGTTTTCAAAAATCTACGGGTTGGGCGGCGCACGGATCGGCTGGGGCTATGGCCCGGCAGCCATTATTGACGTGCTGAACCGGGTGCGCGGCCCCTTCAATGTGTCGTCGTCAGCACTGGCAGCAGCCGAGGCTTCTATCCGCGATCTGGACTATGTCGCGCAGTGTCGCACCGAGAACGCCAAATGGCGCGGTTGGCTGGCCGAGGCGCTGGCCGAGGTAGGAGTGATCTCGGATATCTCTTGTACCAATTTCATCCTGGCGCGCTTTGCCAGCCAGGTTGAGGCCGAGGCCTGTGATACCTATCTGCAATCGCGTGGCCTGATCGTGCGCCGGGTGGCGGGCTATAACCWGCCCGAAGCGCTGCGCATCACCATCGGTGACGAGACCTCCTGCCGCCATGTGGCGCAGGCCGTGAAAGACTTCAAAAGTGGTGCTTTATGAGCCAGCCAATTTATGATCGTGTTGCCCTGATCGGGCTGGGGTTGATTGCCTCGTCAATGTTCTGGGCGATCAAACGCTCTGGGCTGGCGGCGGAGGTGACGGGCTATGCCCGCTCGTCTGAAACCCGCGAGACCGCGCGGCGTATTGGGCTGTGCGACCGGGTTTGTGATAGTGCGACCGAGGCTGTCGAAGGCGCTGACCTAGTGGTGCTCTGCGTGCCCGTAGGGGCCATGGCTGCGGTCATGGAGCAAATTGCACCGTCCCTGAAACCCGGAGCAACTCTGTCCGATGTGGGGTCGGTCAAAGGGCACGTGATCCGGGCGATCTTGCCGCATCTGCCCGAGGGCGTGCATTTTGTCCCGGCCCACCCGCTGGCGGGCACCGAACACTCTGGCCCTGAATCCGGCTTTGCCGAGCTGTTCGACAACCGCTGGTGCCTGCTGGTGCCGGTCGAGGGTTCGGACCGCGACGCCGTCGACCGCTTGCGCAGGTTCTGGGAGGGCATGGGCGCCAATGTCGATGAAATGGACGCTGACCACCACGATCTGGTGTTGGCTGTCACCAGTCACACGCCGCACCTGATTGCCTATACTATGGTTGGTGTCGCCGATGATTTGCGCCGGGTCACCGACAGCGAGGTGATCAAATACTCTGCCGCCGGTTTTCGGGATTTCACCCGCATCGCCGCCTCTGACCCAACCATGTGGCGCGATGTGTTCCTGACCAACAAAGAGGCGACGTTGGAAATTCTCGGCCGGTTCACCGAAGAGCTGTTTGCCCTGCAACGGGCAATCCGCACCGGTGATGGCGATCATCTGCACGACTATTTCACCCACACCCGCGCCATTCGGCGCGGCATCATCGAGGCGGGCCAGGATACCGACGCGCCAGATTTTGGCCGAGGTCAGGCCAGTGGTCAGGCCGGTGGCCAGACGAGTGGGCCGGAAAAATGATATCACGGGCAGGGATATGTGCGCTGGTGCTGGTCGGCTTGCCCGCTTTTGGCGCCGCGCCTGAAACCTCCCTGCGGCCAACGCCTCGCCCTATTGCTGAGGTGCAACTGGCGGCGCTTGATATATCTATGAGGCTGGATCCGCAATTGCGACCTGTGCTCCGACCTCCCTCGGATCAGATCCTGAGTGTTGCCGCCCGCCCCGCTGATCTGCAATCGCTGGGGCCGGATTTGTCGCTGCGCCCGATCCTGCGCCCTGACAGCGTGGTGGAACAGGCGCTGTTCAAACGTCGCCAGCGCCGCAAAGGCTCGGTCTGCGGCAATATTGATATTCAGGGTGAGAAGGTCGGCACTGTGCCTGCCAAGCTGAGCGGCTGCGGTGCGCGCAATGCGGTACGGGTGCGCTCGGTGGCTGGGGTGAGCCTGAGCCAGCCAGCGGTGATAACCTGTGAAACGGCGCAGGCGCTGAACACCTGGGTCGACAAGGGGCTGCAACCTGCCTTTCGCCGCAGGAACAAAGTGGTAAGCCTGCGCGTTGCGGCGCATTACACCTGCCGCACCCGCAACAATCGCCCCGGAGCCAAGATTTCGGAACATGGTAAAGGGAAGGCGATTGATATCTCAGGCTTTACTCTGGCCAACGGCGAGATGGTCACCGTGGCACGGGGCTGGCCCTCCAAGGGGTTTGGCAAGCGGCTCCGCAAGGCCTGGTCAGCGGCCTGCGGCCCGTTTGGAACTGTTCTCGGCCCCGAGGCTGATGCCCATCACCGCGATCATTTCCACTTAGACACAGCCCATCACCGTGGTGGTCCCTACTGTCGGTGACGCCCAGCAAGAGGTATTGGGGACGCCGCGCTGCGCGCTGCGAAACAGGAAGAGGCAGTGCTGAGACGCGCTTGACGGGCAGGCCTCCCCTCAAGGCGCCAGTTCCAGCCTATTGCGGCCTCCTCCCGCGTCAATGAGCTGCGCCCGCGCCAAAGCGTGGTGGCCTGCGACCATCATTGACCCGCGCCGCCTTAGCGGCGCCAGGCCCAACGGGAGGATGGCATCTCAGATGCCGGACGACGGACGGGAGCGCTTGTTACCGCAGAATCAACCGTGGAGCTGGGCCCAATGGGATGGGGCCAAGGGCAACATAGCCGTCGCGAAAATTGAGTTGAGTGTCGAGATCGCTGGGGTTGCCGCCAAGGCCGGCAAACAGGCCCAGCACCCGCTCGATCCCGTTGCGGGCATTGGCGGGCAGCGCGCCAGCACCTTCGGCCATCTCCAACATCTGCCGCCAATTTTCAACCTTAAGAAACATTACCCCTGTTGGTCGCCCGGCTTCGTCGACGTCCAGCGTGCCGGTTGCCTTTATGCGCAGCGCGCCCCAGTGGGCGTCGGCCAGCTTTAGTTCAATGTGACGCGGCTGTGGGCGGCGCAGCTCTAGTGCTGTGCGGTCCCAGGCGGTGTCAAACGTCACCTCCATGTCCAGCACCAGTGTTTCAAAACTGTCGGGCAGGGTATCGGTAACCGCCAGCAGTCGGCGCAGTGCGGTGCCGGGGGTAAAATCGGCGGCAGAAATCAACAGCTGATAGCGTTCAGGCTCTCCGGTCTGCCGCATCCCCAGCTGCAACGTCCGTGCGCTCATCACCGCATTTTTTCCATCGCTGATACGCCATGCCCCACTGCTGAGAGACAATTCTTCCAGCGTCAGGGTCAATCCGGGGGCCAGATGCATCTGCGCCTGCAGGCCTGCGGCCTCAATCACCGCTGTCTGATCATAATAAGACAGTCGCTGCGGTGTGGATGCAAACCGCAGGGTTTGGCGGCCGGGCCAGATTGCCGGGCTGTCCACCTCCAGCCAATCAGCCCGCCAGGCGGTGCCAGTGCCGGGATCTGCCAGCGTTGGATAGGTGATCCGGGTGGTGTGGCGGCTGGGGAAACCGCTGCTGGTCAGCGCGGAATACTCGGCCTGCCAGCCCTGACGCTGTTGTTCGGCAAACCAGGTGCTGATGCCATTGCGCAGCCCCCAGCCGGCGGCAAACCAGTACAGCGACCATAGCAGCGCTGCCACCAACAGCAGTTTTATCACTCGCAGCATCAACAGCCTCTTTTGTCCAAACGGGTTTTGCTGTTTATAGGCCCGAAACCAGAGAGGGCCAGTGGAATGACGATGTGGGTGTTTGGATATGGATCGCTGCTGTGGCATCCCGGCTTTCCGGTGGCGCGACGCGAGGTGGCCACCCTGCAAGGCTTTGCCCGTTCGTTCTGCATGAGCTCAATCCATCATCGCGGCAGCGAGGAGATCCCTGGATTGGTGCTGGCGCTGGATGAAATCCAGGGCACCCACTGCACTGGCCTGGCGCTGGCGGTTGAGGCGGGACACGAGGAGGCCACCCTGGCCGAGTTGCGCGCCCGCGAGTTGATTTCCTCGGCCTATCTGGAGCGGGATCTGCAGGTTGATCTGGCCAGTGGTGAGAGGGTCACTGCTGTCACCTATGTGATTGACCCGCATCACGTGCAGTATTGCGGCGGGTTGGGCCTGGAAGAACAGGCCCAAATCATCGCCGTTGCAGTGGGTGGGCGTGGGCCAAACCCCGAGTATCTATTCAATACTGCCGAGCACCTGGCTGAAATCGGGCTGAGAGATGGGGACCTTGATTGGTTGTCAGACCGGGTGCGCCAGCTAAGCGCATAAAGGTTTGGCGCTTTGGAATAATAGTCTGTAGGCTTTGGACCAAGAGCAGAGTAGATTTCAGGAACACCCACGTATGGCGCAGCCAGACCGCGAGACCAGAGTGCAATTTTCGCAGCCGGTCCGCCAAATCATGATGATGTTGAGTGCGCTGGGCCTGTCTGGATTTGGTGCCTTTGTTGCCTTGCCACAAGTGCTGCCGGTGTTTCAGTCCAACCCCTGGCTGAATGGTTTTATTCTGCTGGTGTTTGTATTTGGGGTGCTGGCCTGTTTCTGGCAGGTGATCCAGCTGATTGGCTCGGTGCGCTGGATTGAACGCTTTGCCGCAGGCGAAACCCATGGCGATGATCGGCCGCCGTCGCTGCTGGCACCGCTGGCCACCATGCTCAGATCACGCGCGGCGCGGATGCAGCTGGGCTCGTCCTCGACCCGGTCGATCCTGGATACCGTGGCTGACCGCATTGACGAAGAGCGCGACCTCACCCGATACATTGTCAATCTGCTGATCTTCCTGGGCCTGTTGGGGACGTTCTATGGCTTGGCGACAACTGTGCCGGCGGTGGTGGAAACCATCCGCAGCCTGTCACCCAAGGAAGGCGAAGAAAGCCTGGCGGTGTTCAAGCGCCTGATGACCGGGCTTGAATCGCAGCTCGGCGGCATGGGCACGGCCTTTGCCTCGTCGCTGCTGGGGCTGGCGGGTTCGCTGATTGTCGGCTTGCTGGAACTGTTTGCTGGCCATGGTCAGAACCGGTTTTACCGTGAGCTGGAGGAATGGTTGTCCACCTTCACTCGGGTTAGCTTTTCCTCGGGCGAAGAGGGTGGCGGTGATACCGGTGTGGTGACGCAGGTGCTGGACACCATGGCCGCGCAGATGGACGCGCTGCAGGCGCTGTTTGTGCAATCCGCCGAAGGCCGCGATATGGTCAACCACAAGCTATCAACTCTGATCGACAGTATTTCGGCGATGAACGATCGCCAGGATCAGAGTGACACCATTGCCGCCTCATTAGAGCGGGTGGCGGTGGGTCAGGAGGCGCTGACCGAGGTGATGCGGGCCTATGGCAGTGATGCCGGGATCGATGCCGAAAGCCGCATGCGCCTGCGYTCGATYGACGTGCARATGCTGCGCATTCTCGAAGAGATCTCGGCTGGCCGCCAAGAAAGCCTGGCGGTGCTGCGCCGCGATATCGACATGCTGGTGCGGACCTTTGCCCGCCCGCGTGGCCGCGCCCGTGCGGCGGTGGACCCCGACAGCGGAGAGGCCTGACCTATGGCTCTGTCACGGCGCACCGGGCAACGATTCCAGGCCTCGATCTGGCCTGGTTTTGTCGATGCGATGACCGGGCTGCTGCTGGTGCTGATGTTTTTGCTGACGATCTTCATGATCGTTCACTTTGTGCTAAGCGACACCATTTCCGAAAAGGAAAACGAACTGGATGTGCTGGCCTCGGAGATTGGTGTGCTGGCAGATGCGTTGGGTCTGGAAGAGCGGTCCAACAACCAGCTGAACGCCCGGTTGGGGGCGCTGAATTCAACCCTGAATGACACCCAAAGCGATCTGGATCGAACCCAGGCCCAATTGGGTGAGCAGGCGACGCTGATTGCCTCACTGACCACGCAACGTGATCGGCAGATCACCTCGTTTGAGACCCAGGTGGCTGCGCTGCTGGTGGGCCGGGATCAAGCCAATGCCAGTATCGCGTCTTTGCAGGCTGATCAGCAAACGTTGGAGCAGGCCCGCGCTGATTTACTGTCCGAGCGCGAGGCGCTGAATCTGGCCCTGGCGCAAAGTCGCACTGAGGTCGACGCACAGGTCGAAACGGCGCGGCTAGCTGCTGCCAAGCGCGAGGCGCTGGAGGCGCTGRYWGMCSSGYTGNSWRMWGYANRKYGANGMCRGCNKCWRMYGYATKGGNSYSGMKTACRKCAACWTNNCGNSKATCNKTGCYGNMGMACNNAYCRANKGYGMKYCAACAGTTGAGCGACGATGAGGCAACGCGTCTGGTCGAAGCCGCCGCCGCCGAAGCGCTGCGACAAAGGCTGGCGAATGCGGACAGCGAGCTGACTGCGATGACCCTGGCGCTGGAGGCACAACGGCAGGACGCCGAGGATACTTTGACTCTGCTTGCCGCAGCCAGCGTGGCGAAAAAGGCATTGGATACGCAATTGGCCGAGGCGCTGTCCGCAATTGAGGCGGCACGAGCACAGACCCGCGAGCGCGACGAGCTGGCCGAACGTCTGACCCGGGTGCTGGCCCAGATGCAGGTGACCCAATCCGGTGCCGAGGCGCGTGTCAATGCACTCGAGGCTGAACTTGGTCGGATCCGTGCGGACAGCACCGCAACCCGCGAGCAGCTGACAGCGGACCTGGCCCAGGCGCGAAGTGAGGCGGCGCAGACGCGGGATGCTCTGGCGGCAGAACTGGCCAGTCAGCGGGCGGCTAACGTGCAGTCCCAGTCTGACTATCAGGCCGAATTGCAGCGGTTGCAGACCGAACATATCGCTGCCCGTGCCAGATTAGAGACGCAGATTGCGGCGCTGCACGCCACGGCTGATGCCGACCAACGCGGCTTGCAGGACCGTCTAGCGCAGGTTCAGGCCGAAGCTGCCAGCACCGAGGCTGGGCTTGCCTCTCAACTGGAGCAGGTCCGCGCTGATCTGAGTGCTGCCCGGTCGGCGGCAAGTTCAACCCAGGACGAGCGTGCAGCAGTTGAGAGCCGGTTACTGGCAGCTTTGGAAGCCTTGGAGAAGGCGCAGGTGRCGGCCTCRGACCWGGASGTGCTGCAAAGCCGTCTGCTGGCGGCGCTGGAGCAGCAATCTGATGCGGAGGGCCGCGCTGCCACGCAATTGTCTTTGGCTGAACAACGTGCGGCACTTCTGGCGCAGGCCCGCACGGCGCTGGCCGGAGAGAAGAACATATCAGCCGAGGCCCAACGCCAGACGACCTTGTTGAACCAGCAAGTGGCGGCGCTGAGGGCCCAGCTTGGCAGCTTGCAGGCCCTGCTGGATGACGGTCAGGCACATGATGTGGCGCAGCAGGTGCAATTGCAAAACCTCGGTAAGAATTTGAACACGGCGCTGGCGCGGGCGGCTTCGGAAGAGCGCAAACGCCGCCTGCTGGAAGAGGCCGAGCGCAAGCGGCTGGAGGCTGAGGCGATCGAGTTGGCCAGCCGGGCCGAGGATTTTGAGACCAAGGCCGAAGATTTGGAACGCTACCGGTCGGAATTCTTTGGCCGCCTGCGTGATGTGCTGGGCAACCAGGAAGGCGTGCGCATCGAGGGCGACCGGTTTGTCTTTTCCTCGGAAGTGCTGTTCCCGCCGGGCGGGTCTGACCTGTCACCTGAAGGCGAGGTTGAGATTGCCAAGGTGGCCACTATACTGCGCAGCGTGGCGGGTGATATTCCCCCCAGTATCGACTGGGTGATCCGTGTTGACGGCCATACCGACAACACGCCGCTGGTTGGCCATTTTAAATATGCCGACAACTGGGAACTCAGTCAGGGCCGGGCGTTGTCGGTGGTGCGGTTCATGGTCGAAGTTCTGGGCATTCCGCCGGGACGGCTGTCGGCCAATGGGTTTGGTGAATACCAGCCTGTCAACACCGACGACACCCCCGAGGCGCGCTCGCAAAACCGCCGGATCGAGCTGAAGTTCACCGAGAAATAGAGGGTCTGTGAGACGCCGGAAAATTCGAATTTTCCGGTTCGGAATTTTTGAAAATCCCGGGTTGTGCCGCAGGTGTGGCTGGCATTGGTATCACTGAATTGTCATGGGGCTCACAAAATGGCCGACCTCGGTGCCATTGCGGAGCAACGTGGCGGTGCCGGTGTAGAGACCAGGCGGCCATCCGCTGGTTTTCAACCGTTTGCCAGCCGCGCGGAAAAGCTCTGCCTGATCCTTGGGCAGGGTGGCTCGGTGATCGACCAGTCGTCCCTCGGGGCCGTCCACGGTCAAGACCAGAACATCGCCCTCCTGACCGCCAAAGGCATGCGCCCAGAACACCAGTGCCGCAGCATTGGCGGGCAGCGGGTTTTGGTCCGCAGTGCCTGCTTTGACGGCGGAGTATTCTGGCACTGCAGCGTTGAAGCCGCCGCCCAGAAGGCCTCCGGCTTGATAAGCAGGCGTGTCGTGCCAGAGGCTTTCCCCAGTTTCGCCACAGGTTGGAAAGGCCGACAAATCAAAGGGATCAACCACCTCGCCATCATGGCGCAGGCTGAGATGCAGGTGCGGAAATTCAGTTTTGCCACTTAATCCGACCTGACCCAGGACCGTACCCGCCGTGACCTTTTGGCCGGGTTGCACCAACAAAGAGCCAGATTTCATGTGGCAATATTGGGTTTTCCAGCCGCCCTCGTGGCGCAGCACCACGCCATTGCCGCACTCCTTGCCTGCGGTGGTTTCGGTTGGACCTACGTCCGGCACGCCGTCGCGCATGCCGCGCACCACACCCGGCGCAGCGGCCAGCACATCGACACCGCGCAGCATATCAGTCAGCGTAGGTAGCCTGAAATCGGTGCCCTTGTGACCGTCATAGCTGAGACCACCACATTGGTAATCCAGCACCCCGGGGCCAGGATCTCGGTCAACCTGGTTCTGGATGAAACAGGTCTGCCCCAGGTCGCAGTCAAGTGGCAGGGTCAACAAAAAGTCGCTCGCCACCACAGGGGGGGCGAGCGTGAGTGTCAGGGCCAGGAGGGCGGCCCTCTGCATCAGTCAGCAGTGAGCAGCGGTGGCTTATCGCCAGAGATCCGCGGCTTGACCGGCCCTTCGATGCGCAGATCCAGGGCGCCATCCTTGACGCCAACCTTGACCACCCCACCTTTGGCCAATTTGCCAAACAGCAGCTCTTCGGCCAGMGGTTTTTTGATGTACTCTTGGATTACACGGCCAAGCGGACGTGCTCCCATCGTGTCATCATAGCCTTTGTTGGCAATCCATTCCGCGGCTGGGCGGGTCAGCTCGATCAACACATTACGATCCAGCAGTTGCGCCTCAAGTTGCAGCACGAACTTCTCGACCACCTGCATGATCACCTCTTTGGGCAGCGACGCAAAGGAGATCACTGCGTCCAGACGGTTGCGGAATTCCGGCGTAAAGGTGCGTTCCACCGCAGCTGTGTCCTCGCCCTCGCGTCGGTCGCGGCCAAAGCCAATGGCCGACTTTGCCATTTCCGAGGCACCAGCGTTGGAGGTCATGATCAGGATCACATTGCGGAAATTGACCGTGCGACCGTTGTGGTCAGTCAACTCGCCGTGGTCCATCACCTGCAGCAGGATATTGAACACATCCGGGTGCGCCTTCTCGATCTCGTCCAGCAGCAACACGCAATGGGGGTGCTGGTCAACGCCATCGGTCAGCAAGCCACCCTGGTCAAACCCGACATAACCCGGAGGCGCGCCGATCAGACGCGAGATCGCGTGTTTCTCCATGTACTCGGACATATCGAACCGCAACAGCTCTAGCCCCAGCATATCCGCCAGCTGTTTGGCCACCTCGGTTTTGCCAACCCCGGTGGGGCCGGTGAACAGGTAGTTGCCGATTGGCTTTTCCGGCTCGCGCAGGCCAGCACGGGCCAGCTTGATCGCCGAGGACAGCGCACCGATGGCCTTGTCCTGACCAAACACCACCCGCTTGAGCGACTTTTCCAGGTCTTTCAGCATTGCGGCATCGTCCTTGGAGACGCTCTTGGGCGGGATGCGGGCAATTTTGGCCACCACCGCTTCGATCTCTTTGACACCGATGGTTTTGCGGCGCTTGCTTTCGACGATCAGATGCTGAGCAGCGCCCGCCTCGTCGATCACATCAATGGCACTGTCGGGCAGTTTGCGGTCGTTGATATAGCGCGCCGCCAGTTCCACTGCCGTTTTGATCGCATCAGAGGTGTATTTGGTGTGATGGTGCGCTTCAAAGTAGGGTTTTAGCCCCCTTAGGATCTTCACCGAATCCTCGACCGAAGGCTCATCGACGTCTATCTTCTGGAACCGACGTGCCAAAGCCCGGTCCTTTTCAAAGTGTTGACGGAATTCCTTGTAGGTGGTGGACCCCATGGTGCGCAGCTTGCCGCCCTGCARRGCAGGYTTYAGCAGGTTTGACGCATCCATCGCCCCRCCYGAYGTGGCRCCKGCRCCRATCACSGTRTGGATYTCGTCRATRAACAGCACCGCATCAGGATGCGCCTCAATCTCGGTGAYYACSGCTTTYAGGCGTTCCTCRAAATCRCCRCGATAGCGGGTMCCGGCCAGCARCGCGCCCAKRTCSAGCGARWAGATSGTGGTTTYMSWYAGMACYTCGGGGRTYTCRCCRGCSACRATCTTGCGYGCCARYCCTTCGGCRATSGCGGTTTTGCCWACRCCKGGGTCMCCCACCAGCAGCGGGTTGTTCTTGCGGCGACGGCACAGCACCTGGATACAGCGCTCGACCTCTTGGTCGCGGCCGATCAGTGGATCAATTTCGCCCTCACGTGATTTGGCGTTCAGATCAACGCAGTATTTATCGAGTGCGCTTTCCTTTTTGTCCCCTTCGGTGACAGTCTGAATCTCGTCTTCGGGGTCATGGGCACCAGTCACTGGACGCGGTTCGCCAAAGGCGGGATCTTTGGCTACGCCATGGGCGATATAGTTCACCGCGTCATAGCGAGTCATTTCCTGATCCTGCAGGAAGTAAGCCGCATCGCTTTCGCGTTCGGCAAAGATCGCCACCAGTACATTGGCGCCGGTCACTTCGGTGCGGCCGGAACTTTGCACATGAATCGCGGCGCGCTGAATCACCCGCTGGAACGCGGCTGTGGGTACGGCCTCAGATCCGTCGATGTCAGTGACCAGATTGGCCAGATCTTCATCGACAAATTCCACCAGCGTTTTGCGCAGCTCGGTCAGATCAACGCTGCAAGCCTGCATCACGCGGGCGGCKTCCGGCTCGTCCAGTAGGGACAGCAGCARGTGYTCYAGSGTGGCAAATTCGTGTCGCCGTTCGTTTGCCAGCGCAAGCGCGGCATGAATGGCTGTTTCTAGTGTGCTCGAGWATNWAKGCASGKRYRKGCYSMKCTGYYYWRRGTNGGCGGAGAGACCAAGTGTTTACCAATCTTCCCCTKANACCAACCATGTCCTCATAGTGTTAGATTTTGGTTGATAGAGCCGCAGCTTCAAGGCTTTTCTTGTAAATAATGCTCAAATTCCCCGTGACCGTGCTTTTTCCCCCAGTGTGATAACCTGTCAAAACCGGTCTTTCCGTTTGCGAATTTCAGCAAACACCTGTTCTGAATCAATACCTTCCATGCCAATCGCCTGCTTTAGCTCGTCCAGATTGGCCCGCAGGAAGGGATTTGTGGCCAGTTCCAGAGAAAGTGGCGAAGGGACCGTGGCGACCCCGGCACTACGTGCTTTCTTGATGTTTGCGACTCGCATTTGCAATGCGGAGTTGTCAGGCTCGATGGTTAACGCAAAGGCCGCATTGGATTGGGTATACTCGTGCCCGGAATAAACCATGGTGTCAGTCGGCAGGGCGGCCAGCTTGCTTAGACTCTGCCACATCTGCGCGGCGCTGCCTTCGAACAATCGCCCGCATCCCAAAGCCATCAAGCTATCGGCGGTAAACACCGCTTTCGATTCGGGCAGGTAAAAGGCAATGTGGCCTACTGTGTGGCCGGAGACCTCAATGACCTGCACATCTTCGCCTGACAGAGAAAACACCGAACCCTCTTTCACCGCCACATCCAGCGGCGGCAATCGGTGGGCATCGGCCTCGGCGCCGACAACGCTGGGCTTATAGATCTGGCGCAGCTCGTCCAGTGCGTCGATATGATCCCAGTGGTGATGGGTCAGCAACACAAAATCGAGCCCCCATCCGCGCCTGTCCAGCTCGGCTTTGATCGGCGCCGCCTCAGGGGCGTCGACCAGTGCTGTCACGCCGCTGTCAGGTTCATGCAGTAGAAAGGCGTAGTTATCTGCCAGGCAGGGGATGGTGATGATCTCAAGAGGCATGGTCATTCGCCTTGTCATGGTTAAACTGTGAACCAGACTGACTGAAGCAACGGGCGCCCGCAATGCATCTTGATGTGCAAGATTTGAGAAACTTCTATTATCGCAGCACTCTGGGGCGTGCGGCGCAGGCCTCGATTCGGGCCCGGCTGCTGCAAATGTGGCCCCAGGTGACCGGGCAGACCCTGGCCGGGTTTGGCTTTGCTGCACCACTGATGCGCCCCTATCTGCCCGAAGCCCGCCGGGTGATTGCGCTGATGCCGGGGCCACAGGGGGTGATGCAATGGCCAGCCGGAATGCCCAATGTCTCGGTGCTGTGCGAAGAGACCAGCTGGCCRCTGGACACYGGGCGTGTTGACCGGCTGGTWGTGATGCATGGGCTGGAGACYTCRGACCATCCRGCCAAAYTGYTGGAGGARTGCTGGCGRGTGCTGGGGCCGGGGGGGCGTGCCATCTTTRTKGTRCCMAAYCGGGCYGGGCTRTGGKCRCGYTCKGACAAGACRCCGTTTGGCTWTGGWCGYCCCTATACKCTKGGGCAGTTGGARARMCAGYTRMGRGCRCATCARTTCACMACYGAACGTCACGCCGCAGCMCTGTAYCARSTKCCGTCGACGCRACGGTTCTGGCTGAARTCYGGRCCGTTGTTTGAAAARWTGGGMGGGCATTTGCCRGCGATGCTGGCRGGYGGTGTGTTYCTGGTCGARGTCAGCAAGCAGATCCACCAGCMRCGCGGACTGATGACCAAAGTAAAGGCGCGCAGCCGCATTCGGGTGCTGGAAGGGCTGTCGAACCCGATGCCAGAACCGGCGTGATCTGAACCTGCCAGGGGTTGATTCCCTATGCAGGTCACCCCCTGTGCTAAAAACGTCGTTTTGCCTATGAAGCGGTTCCTTGCGGTGATTTATCCACAGCCGGATTTTTGTTTTCTCACCGCTTGGAATCGAAAAAACTTGCAAAAGCGTTACCTTTTTCTGTTCATTAGGGCGGTTCAAAGGGTCGCACTTTGGCTAAGATATTGAAATATCTAAATTAAGCACTTTTACCGTTGGCGCTATCTAATGTTGCTAGGTTGCTAACGCTCTGTTACATCGACGCTGATTTTATCGTCCTTCCGTGATGGGAGGGCTGACTCACGCCCCCGGACGCCGCCAGCAGGCTTGGTAACCGGGGCCAGTATCGGAAGGGTGGACGTGTCCGAACCAGCTTCGATTTCCGCAGGCATTGCCGCGCGCTATGCCACTGCGATCTTTGAGATTGCAGATGACAACAAGGCCCTTGATGGTCTTGAAACCAGTATCAATGATTTGCAAACAGCGCTGGATGACAGTGCTGATCTGCGCAACCTGATCACTTCGCCGCTGATATCGCGCGCGGAGCAGGGCGGCGCGATCACTGCAATTGCTGCSAAAATGGGGCTTGATCCCATGATGAGCAACGCGCTGGCGCTGATGGCTGAAAACCGCCGTCTGTTTGTGCTGCCAGCGCTGATCACCGCGCTGCGCAACCAATTGGCTGAGGCCCGTGGTGAAGTCACCGCTGATGTGACCTCGGCCAAGGCGCTGACCAAGACCCAAAGCGATAAGCTGGCCAAGACGCTCAGCGCTCGCGTAGGTAAAAAAGTTACCATCAATGCAACCGTCGATAAGAGCATTATCGGCGGTCTTGTCGTTAAAGTGGGCTCGAAGATGATCGATAGCTCGATTCGCTCCAAGCTCGACTCCCTCCAGAATGTAATGAAAGAGGTCGGATAAATGGGTATCCAAGCTGCAGAGATTTCTGCAATCCTGAAAGACCAGATCAAGAACTTTGGTCAAGAAGCTGAAGTGGCTGAAATTGGTCGCGTGCTRAGCGTTGGCGATGGTATCGCCCGCGTTTAYGGTCTGGACAATGTTCAGGCCGGCGAAATGGTCGAATTCCCYGGCGGCATCATGGGCATGGCGCTGAACCTGGAAAGCGACAACGTCGGTATCGTTATCTTTGGCTCCGACCGGGACATCAAAGAAGGCGACATCGTCAAGCGYACCAACTCGATCGWGGAYGTGCCAATYGGYAACGGTCTGCTGGGTCGTGTTGTTGACGGTCTGGGTAACCCGATTGACGGCAAGGGTCCGATTGAATTCACCGAGCGTGGCGTTGCTGACGTCAAAGCGCCGGGCATCATCCCGCGTAAATCGGTTCACGAGCCGATGGCAACTGGCCTGAAGTCGGTTGATGCGATGATCCCAATTGGTCGTGGCCAGCGTGAGCTGATCATTGGTGACCGTCAGACTGGCAAAACCGCCATTGCTCTGGACGCGATCCTGAACCAGAAATCCTACAACGAAGCCGCTGGCGACGACGAAAGCAAGAAGCTGTATTGCATCTATGTTGCGATCGGCCAGAAGCGTTCGACCGTGGCTCAGCTGGTGAAGAAGCTGGAAGAATCCGGTGCGATGGAATACACCATCGTGGTGGCCGCAACCGCGTCCGACCCGGCGCCACTGCAGTTCCTGGCTCCTTACGCTGCGACCGCAATGGCTGAATTCTTCCGCGACAACGGCCGTCACGCGCTGATCGTCTATGATGATCTGTCCAAGCAGGCTGTGTCCTACCGTCAGATGTCGCTGCTGCTGCGTCGCCCACCGGGACGTGAAGCCTATCCTGGCGATGTGTTCTATCTGCACTCCAGATTGCTTGAGCGTTCGGCCAAATTGGGCGACGCCCACGGCAATGGCTCGCTGACCGCGCTGCCGATCATCGAAACCCAGGGTGGCGACGTTTCGGCGTTTATTCCAACCAACGTGATCTCGATCACCGACGGTCAGATCTTCCTGGAAACCGAACTGTTCTATCAGGGCATCCGTCCGGCTGTGAACACCGGTCTGTCGGTGTCTCGTGTGGGCTCAAGCGCTCAGACCAACGCGATGAAGTCGGTTGCTGGTCCGGTGAAACTGGAACTGGCTCAGTATCGTGAAATGGCAGCATTTGCGCAGTTTGGTTCCGATCTGGACGCCTCCACTCAGCAGCTGCTGAACCGGGGTGCCCGTCTGACCGAGCTGATGAAACAGCCGCAGTATTCGCCGCTGACCAACGCTGAAATCGTCTGCGTCATCTTTGCCGGTACCAAAGGGTACCTGGACAAGATCGAGGTCAAAGCCGTGGGCCGGTACGAAGCTGGTATGCTGGCGCACCTGCGCAGCAAGCACCAGGATCTGCTGGACTGGATCACCGAGGAGGACCCCAAGATCAAGGGCGACGCCGAGGCCAAAATTCGAGCTGCGCTGGACGAATTCGCCGCTGATTTCGCTTAAGGAGGGGACGCGGCAATGCCAAATCTTAAAGACCTTAAAAATMGGATCGAGTCGGTCAAATCGACCCGCAAGATCACCAAAGCCATGCAGATGGTCGCGGCCGCAAAATTGCGCCGCGCCCAGGAAWCTGCYGAASAGGCACGTCCCTACACCAAACGGTTCAACGCCGTGATGGGGGGGCTGGCCGCTTCGGTTGGTGCCAGCGATTCCGCGCCGTTGTTGTTGCGTGGAACGGGCAGCGATCAGACCCATCTCCTGGTCGTCATGACCTCCGAGCGGGGCCTGTGTGGTGGCTTCAACTCCAGCATCGCCAAATTGGCGCGGCTGAAGGCTCAAAACCTGAAAGCTGCGGGCAAGACGGTCAAGATCCTGACCGTTGGTAAAAAGGGCCGTGACAACCTGAAACGCGATCTGGGCGACTGTTATGTCGGTCATGTCGACCTGAGTGAGGTCAAACGTGTTGGTTATGTCAACGCGCAGGACATCGCTAAGGACGTTTTGGGCCGGTTTGATGCGGGTGACTTCGACGTTGCAACGATCTTCTTCTCGGAGTTCGTCAACGTTGTGACCCAGATCCCAACCGCACAGCAAATCATCCCGGCGTCTTTCGAKACGGTGGACGGTGACAGTGACGGTGCCGTCTACGACTACGAGCCCAGCGAAGAGGCCATTCTGGCTGACCTGCTGCCGCGTGGTGTGGCCACTCAGATCTTTGCTGCCCTGCTGGAAAATGGGGCGTCCGAACAGGGTGCCCGGATGAGCGCGATGGACAATGCRACCCGCAACGCGGGTGACATGATCGACCAGCTGACAATCAAGTACAACCGTACACGTCAGGCTGCGATCACCAACGAGCTGATTGAAATTATTTCGGGCGCTGAGGCGCTCTANGAGACAACCGGAGACGAAACATGGCTAATGCAAAAGGCAAAGTGACTCAGGTCATCGGCGCCGTTGTTGACGTGCAGTTCGAGGACGAGCTGCCGCAGATCCTGAACGCGGTRACSACCGTSAACAATGGCAAGAAAYTGGTGCTGGAAGTTGCKCAGCACCTGGGCGAAAACACCGTCCGTACYATCGCAATGGAYGCGACCGAAGGTCTGGTCCGTGGYGCCCCYGTCGAAGACACWGGCGCTCCGATCCAGGTGCCRGTTGGCACYGCSACCCTGGGCCGTATCCTGAACGTGACCGGYGACCCGGTTGACGAAAARGGCCCGGTCAACGCSWCCGAGYACCGCCCGATCCACGGCGAYGCTCCGTCGTTTGCCGAGCAGTCCACCGAGACSGTGATYCTGACCACCGGCATCAAGGTCATCGACCTGCTGGCGCCCTACACCAAGGGTGGTAAAATTGGTCTGTTCGGCGGTGCYGGCGTTGGTAAAACCGTKCTGATCATGGAACTGATCAACAACATCGCCAARGTRCACTCGGGTGTSTCCGTGTTYGCSGGTGTTGGTGAGCGGACYCGTGAAGGSAACGACCTGTACCACGAGATGATCGAATCYGGCGTTATCGTYCCCGAYGAYCTGGAGAARTCSAARATTGCKCTGGTYTACGGYCAGATGAACGAACCTCCRGGTGCGCGTATGCGKGTTGCKCTGTCGGGTCTGACCCTGGCSGARCAGTTCCGTGACGAATCCGGTTCGGACGTGTTGTTCTTYRTSGACAACATCTTCCGCTTTACSCAGGCYGGSTCCGAAGTYTCGGCKCTGCTGGGTCGTATTCCWTCKGCTGTGGGYTAYCAGCCRACACTGGCSACCGACATGGGYRCSATGCAGGARCGKATTTCKTCRACCAAATCSGGTTCGATYACYTCGGTKCAGGCYGTSTACGTGCCTGCGGATGACTTGACCGATCCGGCACCTGCCACYTCGTTTGCTCACCTGGAYGCGACMACYGTTCTGGACCGTTCGATCTCGGAAAAGGGTATCTACCCTGCTGTGGACCCGCTTGGCTCGACCTCGCGTCTGCTGGATCCGCTGGTKATCGGCGAAGAGCACTACAAGGTTGCGACCGACGTGCAGCAGATCCTRCAGCGYTAYAARTCGCTTCAGGAYATCATYGCGATCCTCGGCATGGACGAGCTGTCAGAAGACGACAARCTGGCCGTGGCCCGTGCCCGTAAGATCGAGCGCTTCCTGTCGCAGCCGTTTGACGTTGCCAAGATCTTTACCGGCGCTGAGGGTAAGCAGGTTCCGCTGGAAGAGACCATCAAGTCGTTCAAAGCCGTTGTGGCTGGCGAATACGATCACCTGCCCGAGGGCGCCTTCTATATGGTTGGCGGCATTGATGACGTGATCGCAAAAGCCGAGAAAATGGCTGCTGACGCGGCCTAAGGAGGATCGTAATGGCTGATACCATGCAATTCGATCTCGTGAGCCCGGAGCGAAGCCTAGCTTCGCTTCAGGTGACCGCGGTTCAAATTCCGGGTGCGGATGGCGATATGACGGCAATGCCCGCGCATGCGCCAACCATCACCACCCTGCGTCCTGGTCTTCTGCGGGTCGAAAGTCCGACAGGCAACTCGGACTATGTTGTGTCGGGTGGCTTTGCTGAAATCGGGGCGGACGGTCTGTCGGTGCTGGCTGAAAAAGCCATCCCAGTGACCGAGATGACCCGTGAGCACCTGGATGAGCTGATCGAAGCGGCGCGTGCAGCTCATGCGGCGGCACATGAGAACAAGACCGAGCATCACAGCCTGGTCGATGACGCCACCAAACTGCTGGCGGACATGGAAGCACTGGGCGAGCACATCAACCTGTAAGGGGCGGTGTTCTTGGACCAGATATTAAACCGGCCCCCTCGCGGGCCGGTTTTTTCTGTCGAAACGATTTTTCATGTCAGCCAGATCGTTGACCTGCAAAACCATGTGCGCGGCGGCCATCAGGCCGCAAATATGACATATGACGGCTTCGGGTTTGTCTTTCGTACCTAAGGAAACAGCCGTGCCGGGCGAAATACCCATCGGATCGAGCTGATTTATGATGATCTGTCATCCACGGCGACAAAGCCTGGCGGCACATACTCCCCGGAATATAAAGCGGTGTCTTTGAACTATACGCTTATCTTTGGTAGCAAGTAAGCTTGGCGCGGGCAACCATCCGGTTACCCGCGCCACTTTAGGACGAATGGAACCTGTATTGAATGCTTGCTCGGGGCATGCGGGACGCATCACCTTTTTCACCGTGGAAAAGTCTGACGTAAAGCTATGCAGATTTTGGCGAAAATTGCCGAACCTGTTGATCTTAACGTTGTGCAACCCGCGAGCATACTCACCTGCCCAAGGATGATCCAGCGGGTCAGCTGGCGTCTGGCAAGTCAGCAGGTGAGACTAATGGCGAGCATCACTCATTGGTCGACGCCGCCGCCAAATTGCTGGCAGACATGGATGCACTGGGCCAGCGCTTCAACCTGTAAAGGTGTTGTTCTGGATCAGATATTAAACCGGCCCCCTCGCGGGCCGGTTTTTTTGTTGGGCGGCGGGCAACGCCTGAAGGCTGGACCAGTCCTTACCGTTTCAATTAGGGCTGGTGCCGCTGGACAACATCGGTCTGCCTCATGGGGGCTTCGGTTATATTCGGGGCCTCATACTATCTTTTTACTGCGGCCGCTTACGCTATTTTATTGGTCTGCCGCCCTAGTCTTGTCTGATTAATCACTTATGGTTGTGACGGGGGAAATGGATAAGACACAACATGAAGAGACTAAGAAACCCACGCACTGGGATCCATCAGGGCGATGTGATGGTGTTTGCCGACTTTGAAAACGGTGGCGCCATGTGGACTGGATCAGGATCGCGCGAACGTCGCAAAGTGGTGCGGTTTGACGAGGCCTTTGCCTCGCCCCCAGCAGTGCAATTGGCGATCTCGCTGTGGGACATGGACACTTCAGCGGCCATCCGCGCCGAACTGGTGGCCGAGAACATCACCACCACAGGGTTCGAGATCGTGTTCCGCACCTGGGCTGACAGCCGCATAGCGCGGCTCAGGGCGTCGTGGACAGCGATTGGGGATCTGCCCTTTTCCGACGACTGGGACGTGCATTAGGGCGACGTGAGGAGGCCACTATGAGCGTCGCGATTGCTACCGATGAGACCTTCGCAGCAAGTGCCTTCAATAATCACTGCTCTCTGAAACCTGTGTCAAATCCCTCACCCCACCATAAATACATCGTAACGCGTTGATTTTCCGAGTATTTGGTGGGAACATTCCTGAATTCCCTTGATTGGGTCAGCCTTGGTTGGCCACTTCAGAACCACTCGGTTGCGCGCATATTTAAGCGCCACACGCACCAAATCAACCGCGTCATCATCTGTTCCAACAATCTCGCGAACTTGACGCAGCTCGCGCTTCACCAGCGCCGAGTTCTTACGGGGAGGATGCATCGGATCAATCAAGATTGCCTCGCCAGACAGCTCAGGCAGCAAATCCTTGGCATCTCCCCTCAGAAGCGTCATGCGGCCAATAATCTCGCGGAATTCGCCGCCTTCTTTCGCTGCTCGGTCCATGCCTTGAACCAACAAGGAATGCATTGTTTCCGACCGCTCGATCATGACGACCTGCGCCCCCAGCGACGCCAATAAGAACGAGTCGCGGCCCAAGCCGGCTGTCGCATCAACAATCATGGGCGTTTTACCCGCGCGCAGCCCCATCGCTTTTGCCAATGCTTGCCCACGCCCGCCTCCAAAGCGGAGGCGATGCGCAACAGCTCCGCTGACAAAATCGACCTGCAACTCTCCAGCCGCCTGCTTCATACTCCGTTCATCGCCATGTCCTGTATTTGCTTCAAAATCCACGTCCCTCGGGCTGTATCGGTCTTTCTCCGCCTGTCATACACTCCAAACCCAAAATTGAAGAGCAAAACATAGCGAACGGTTGGGCCTAAAAGTGCTGCGAGGTAGCTGAGTGTCCGTACTGCGAAAGTTGCACTAGGGCGTTGGATGGACTGGCAAACAAGGTCTGGCTTGGGATGGAAATAGACGCTTCGAACATCGCATTGGAGGGCAATTTTGTCTGCATATCTGACATCCGAAAACTGCTAGGAATCACTGCCAAAGCAAAACCCCACGCAGTTTCCTGCACGGGGTCTTTGATCTCATTTGACCCAAATCAGATGTTGTTCAACTAAAGCGATTGGTAGATCTGAAACAGGGTCCTGTCGTTAGACTGCGGACGTTTCGATTTTTTGACACTCACATCGACCGGACTGGCCACTACATCGAATGGCCGATTTTTGCTGGGTTAGGCAGATGTGCCTGGGCTCATTTTTCTGCAAGGCGAAGAAGGTTTTGCCCGGACCGTAGACGCAGGATTGGGCGGGCAAGTTGGCCGTAGATACGCTCGACGTCACTCTGTTTGGGCCCCTGCAGCGCAAATTCCGGAAACAACCCAAGCAGCTCACGTCGGGCGGGATCCGTGAGCATTTTGAGCCCCATCGGACCGGGGTATAGGCTTTCAGACCAGATATTGTTGGAGCGCACGATCTGGTGGGAGTCAAAGAGCATGTGGAAATAGGTGACGGGCTTCACGCCATTGGCGATGCGCACCCCAAGGCCGGGTTGCCTGACCAAGTCGATTGCCCGCACGAGACTGTCACCCATCTGGATCGCATGTTGCCGCGATACAAACAGGTCACGGCTTGCCCCCAATCGGCCCTTGGGGATCAGCACGGGCCTGAAGCGCGGATTGGCGGTCAGTGCAAATCGCCCAAGGCTGCGGCTGCCGATCCACGCTATGGGTTGAAACCCGTTATCGGCTGACTGCACCAGATCACCGGAATGAAGCGTTTCGATGGCGCGGGGTCCGTTGATGGTGTCAATCAGCGTTCCGGCTGTAAAACACACCACGGCGGAATCCAACGCATTGAAAAAGCCGTTGCCGTCCTCGACTGTCTCAGTGTCGATCGTGCCATTCGCGTTATAGTCAACGTCAGTATGGTGATCGATTGTTAGCGGCATAGAGCTGCCGACATTGCTGCCAGGCGCCACGAACAAATTGCCAAAACTGGGGGCTCCGGGATCGCTCGACACCAGGACATTGGCGTTGAAGCGCACATAGGTGTCGCCAATACCATCCAGCGAGTTTTGAATATTGGCAACCTGCCCTGGTTCCTGTGGAGTGTAGGTATAGGTCGCATTGCCAGCGTTATAAGCCGCTTGCGATGCAAAAACTCTGATGCCTACAAAGCCGGTGGTTCCATCCAACTCACCGTTTATGTCAACATTCTGCACCTCAAATTCGATGATGTAGCTGTCGGGGAAGATCTGGTCACCGCCGTTGACAGTGATCTGGCCTGCACCATCCTGACCTGTCGACCTGTTGGAGGAGACGCTTGCGTTATTCAGAGTGTCTGAGCCATAAGCCAAAAAAGTGAACATTTAGTCTTTGCCTCTGGGTGATATACTCAGGCCCCCGCCTTTTGTTGTCTGTGCTCATACGGGGCCAAATCCTAATTTGGGGTTTAAAAAACCAGGTGCTCCACAATGCTGAGTGCATTAATTGAAAATCGTGGTTTTGAGCGATGGCGGGTAGGAATTTTGACGTAACCGGGCCATTTTTAGCTGGTTATGACAGAGATTAAACATGTGGCTTAATGCATCACAATACAAAGCCCCGCGCAGTTTCCTGCACGGGGCCGCTGATCGGACTGTAGTCCAGATCAGGTATTGTTCGAATACAGCGACTCGTAGATCGGGATCAGCGTCTTGTCGTCAAACAGTGACGATACCGAGGTGCCGTGCCAAATGTTCAGGATTGCCTGAGTGAACAGCGGCGCGGTGGGCAGGATGCGGATGTTGGGCGTATYCCTGACCGCCTCGGTGGGCTGGATCGAATCCGTCAGCACCAGCGATTTCATCACCGAATTGGTGACCCGCTCAACCGCCGGGCCGCTCATCACCCCGTGGGTGATATAGGCGTGCACTTCCTTGGCGCCTTCGTCCAGCAACACCTGCGCCGCTTTGCACAGGGTGCCAGCGGTGTCGCACATATCGTCGATGATCAGGCAGATCTTGTCGGTAACGTCGCCAATGACCGTCATTTCGGCGACTTCGCCTGCCTTGCCGCGGCGTTTGTCGACAATCGATAGCGGCGCGTTGATGCGCTTGGCCAGCTCGCGGGCTCGGGCAACGCCGCCGACATCGGGCGACACCACCATCAACTCACCCATCTGGTCTTTGAACTGGTTCTTCACGTCCAGCGCAAAAATCGGGCTGGCGTACAGGTTGTCGACGGGAATATCGAAGAATCCCTGAATCTGCGCGGCATGGAGGTCCATGGTCAACACCCGCTCGATGCCGGATTCGACCAGCATATTGGCCACCAGCTTGGCGGTGATCGGGGTGCGCGCCTTGGTGCGGCGGTCCTGACGGGCATAGCCAAAATACGGAATCACAGCCGTGATCCGCTGGGCGGATGAGCGGCGCAGCGCGTCGGCGATGATCAGCAGCTCCATCAGGTTGTCATTAGCCGGGTTCGACGTCGGCTGAATGATGAACATGTCCTCGCCRCGGACGTTTTCAAACACCTCGACAAAGATTTCACCGTCGTTGAACCGCTCGACGCGGGCATCAACCAGACCCTGATCGACGCCGCGATGCAGGCTCATCCGGCGGCTGATCGCCTCGGCTAAAGGTTGGTTTGCATTCCCAGATATGAGTTTGGGTTCGTTTAGTGTCGGCATGAGCTGAATATCCCCAGGCAGCAAAGCAATGTGACAGATTCGCGGTGTTGAACCCCGCTTAGCATGGGCGTAGCGTCGGGCAAAGTTCTTAGGCAGGAGAAAGCCAATATGACCCAGATCACCTTCTATTTTTCCACCCTGTCGCCTTATACCTATCTTGCCGGCACCCGATTGGAAGAGATCGCCGCTCGGCATGGCGCTGAGATCGTCTATAAGCCGCTGGACATCATCGGGATGTTTCGCCGCACCGGGGGTGTTCCCCCCAAGGATCGCCATCCGTCCCGCCAGGAATATCGCCTGATCGAAATGCAACGCCAGGCAAAGAAGGTTGGCCTGCCGCTGAACCTGAAGCCGGCCTTCTGGCCCACCAACCCGGCACCATCGTCTTATGCCTTCATTGCGGCTCAGAACGCTGGTGGCGGTGACCTGGGTAAACTGTACCACGCCATGACCCGCGCAGTTTGGGCTGAGGAAAAGAACATCGCCGAGGATAGTGTGATCCGCGCCTGCCTCAAAAGCGCCGGTTTCGACCCCGCGCTGGCGGATAGTGGCCTTCTGACCGGCGCCGAGACCTATGCGCAAAACCTCGAGGACGCAGTCAGCGACGGAGTGTTTGGGGCGCCGTTCTACATCACCGATGATGGTGCCAAGTTTTGGGGCCAGGATCGTTTGGAAGACCTTGATCAGCATCTGTCGGACATCGCGTGATGAAAGACACCAGTATTCAGCTGCCGCAACCGGTGTTCAGCCGTAGCTTCGGCTCCGGGCCCCGGCAGCTGCTGGCGGTGCATTGTTCGCTGGCTCATTCCGGTACCTGGCGCGGGGTCGCGGCGGCGCTAGAGGATGAAGTGACAATAACAGCTTTCGACRTGTTCACCCATGGCCGCAGCCCGGATTGGGACCAGCAGGGTGATTTTCAGGATCGCAACGTCTCTGCTGGCCTGTCGCTATTGACCGAGCCGATGGATGTGATCGGTCATTCCTTTGGTGCCACGGTGGCGCTGCAGATGGCGGTGCAACAACCTGATCTGGTGCGCAGCCTGACCCTGATTGAGCCGGTGTTCTTTGTTGCTGTCCAGGATGCCGAGGTGCTGCGGGATCTGGAGGTGCAGAACCGCCCCTTTCTGGAGGCCCTAAAGGCCGGGGATGCAGCGTTGGCAGCGCGGTTGTTCAACCGGATGTGGAGCTCGGGTGCGCCGCGCTGGCCGGATCTGCCTGAAACCACGCGCGCCGCCATGGTACGGGCCATTCAGATTGTGCCCGCCTGTGATCAGCCGATTTTCAATGATCGTGCTGGCCTGCTGGCCCCAGGCGGGRCGGATTGCCTGACGATGCCACTCCTTTTGCTGCGCGGAAGTGACACCAATCCAGTGATTGCAGCGGTCAATGATGGGCTGCACCAGCGCCTGCCGAAGGCCCGTTCAGCAGTGATTGAGGGGGCTGGCCACATGGTGCCAATCTCGCACCCGACAGAAGTTGCAGCCGAACTGCGCGCGCTGTGGTGCAGCCTCGGGGCGTCGCCAGTTCAGGCTTAAAAAGGCCCTTACTTCATCTTTTCCAAAATACTCCGGGGGTTTGGGGGCAGAGCCCCCATTCTACCCCAGCGCGTTACAGCAACGCCAGAAACTGATCGATGTGATCCCGGCCAATGGCCCAATCACAGACAAACCGCGCCCCGACCATCTCGTCCTCAGGGCCCTCAAGCACCCCGTCCCACAGATGATAAGACGCGCCCGCCTGAAAGGCGCGCTGGTGGCAGGCACGGGGCAGGCTGGCAAAGATTATGTTGGCCTCGGGCCTGTGCAGAAACTCAGCCCCAGCCTTTTGCAGTCCCTCAGCCAGATAGGCGCAATTGGCATTGGCCTTGCGGGCCGAATTTAGCCACAATCCATCGTTCAGATAGGCCAGCATCTGGGCTGCCAGGTAACGGTTCTTGGAGAACAGATGCGCCCCGCGTTTACGGCGCAGTTCAAATTCCCAGGCGTGTTTGGGATCAAAGAAGATCACCGCCTCAACCCCCATGCAGCCGTTTTTGGTGCCGCCAAAGCTGAGAGCATCAACCCCGGCTTTCCAGCTCATCTCGGCGGGCGAGCAGTCCAGTGCCACCAGCGCATTGGCAAAGCGGGCGCCGTCCAAATGCACCGGCAGGTCAAACTCACCGGCCACCGCACAAAGCGCACGCAGTTCCTCCAATGAATAAACCGAGCCGCGTTCGGTGACCTGACTGATTGCCACCGGTCCGCGCTGCGGCCCGTGCACCCCCCGGGTTTCTTCACCCGCAATGGCACTGCGCAGGGCTTGCGGAGTCATCTTGTCGATGCCGGGCACCAAAGTCAGCTTGGCCCCACCGGAAAAGAACTCGGGTGCATTACACTCATCCTCGTGGATATGCGCCACGGGTGAGCAAAAGATGGTCTGATAGGGCTGGGTCAAGGTGGCCAGCGCCAGCGCGTTGGCGGCAGTGCCAGTGGCGACCAGGTAGATTGCCGCCTCGGGGGCTTCAAACACATCGCGCAGTTGTTCCCGCAGCAAGTCCATCTGGGTATCGGCGCCATAGCTCATGGCATAGCCAGTGTTGGCCTCGGTCAAAGCCTGCAGCACTTGTGGGTGAACGGGGCCWGMGTTGTCWGAGGCRAAAAACATCAGATCGGTTCCTCGATAATGTGGTCTTCCCAGTCTTCTTCCGGGGTGTCGAATTCCGATACCGTCCAGCCTTTGACCGAAACCCCAGCCGCGTGCACGCTGTCTGGAGAGCCGGTCAKYWRSSRGWKSYWRWMGRKCMRARRYNTTGCMCYMYYWYWKCAKCSKWWMGKYGCAGKWCWRMGSMAYSYWRYWGRMATGAGTGTCCAGGTTGTCGGGCTTCAGCACAATGCACTCAGGCACAAAGTGATGACGGATCTCATACTGCGCGCACAGACAGGTGGAATCGTCGAGCAGACGACAGGCCACACGGGTCAGCTCCACTTCGCCGGTGTCTTCGTCTTCCAGCTTGTTCAGGCAGCACTTGCCGCAGCCATCACACAGCGCTTCCCACTCTTTGGGGTTCATCTTGCTGAGCGGCTTTCGCTCCCAAAACCGGTTGGCGAGCCCGGCTCGATCAATCACATCTGTCATGTCTTGGCCAATATCTCGCGTGCTTGGGCACAGTCAGCATCCATCTGGCTGATCAGTGCCTCCAGCCCGTCAAATTTCAATTCGGGGCGCAGAAACTCCACCAGCCCAACCGATAGGGTCGATCCATACAGATCGCCCGAGAAGTCAAAGATGAAACTTTCCAGATTGGGGTGGTCGCCATCAAACATTGGCCTCACTCCCATCGAGGCAGCCCCGTGATAAGACCCCACATGCGGGCCGTCCAACACGTCCACCAGCACCGCATAGACACCAAAGGCCGGCGGGTGCAGCCCGTCGATTGACATATTGGCGGTGGGAAAGCCCAGCTCTCGTCCGCGCTGTTCGCCGCCAATCACCTGACCCTCGATACGGTGCCAGTGCCCCAGCATCGCTGCCGCATCACGCGGGCGTGCATCGCTCAGCGCCTGCCTGATCGCGGTCGACGATACGGTATGCGCGGAATATTCCATCAAGGGCGCAATGGTGACGCCAAAGCCAAACTCCTGACCAAAGCGCTGCAGATCCTGCGGCGAGCCGCTGCGGCCCTTGCCAAAGCAGAAATCGGCGCCAACCACCACATGCGTCAGCCCCAGACCCTCGGCAATCACGTCGCGGGCAAACTGCTCGGGGGTCAGACCAGACAGCGCCGCGTTAAAGTTCAGCTGATACAGGCGATCCACCCCCAGCTTTTCCAGCCGCGAGGCGCGGGCCTCGGGTGACATCAGCCGGAACGGTGGGGCCTCGGGGGCAAAATACTCGCGCGGGTGGGGTTCAAACGACATCACCCCCAGCGGCGCATTGGGCGCGGCCTGGCGGGCCAGGTCGATCACCGACTGGTGGCCCAGGTGGACGCCGTCAAAATTGCCAATCGCCACGCTGGCGCCGCGATCTTGGGGTTCTACAAACTGATAATCTCGGATGGTGCGCATGGTGGCATCCGTACCCGCAGTGGCCTGCCGGTTCAAGCCGCCAGTTACACGCCCTAGGGGCTTGGCAAATGCCTTCCGACCAATTCGCCCCCCCCGCACAAAGAGATGAGGGCAGCGTCTGACCTTGGGGAGGTGCAAAGCGCCTTCCCGGGGGGAAGGTCAGGCGCGGCCCGGTATGCCGCCGGGCGATGAGGTCAAATTTGATCTCGGCGTTAACAGAGCGCACGCCCCCTTCACCAAATTCCCAATCCTTCCTGTCAATCTGACGCCTGATCGATCCTTCGCAGGGCTGTAACGGGCCTCGCGTCGTACAGGCAGGAAGCAGGGCCCACTGGCACGGGCTCCGACCAACCGGTTTGGCCGGGCGGGGGTAATGCCCCGTTCCGATTTCCGCAAATGGCGGCGCCGCCACCTAATTCACCTGACACCAGGCAAGCAGACCCAGGAAACGCAAAACCACCGCCCCGGACGGATCCGAGGCGGCGGTTCGTGGTGGCCAATTGCCAGCCTTAACGGTTAGCCGAGCTGCTCTTGATTGCAGGTCTTAGCCAGTTCGATAGCCTTGTAAGTGCCCGCCAGATTGACCGAGAATCCATAGGCCTTCTCCGGAAACACTTCCATGACGTATTTACGGGCCAGATCATCGACAAATTGCGGATCGTCGGACAGCACATAACCGCCGGTATATCCCTTGGTGATATTGCCGCGCATCCCGGTTGCTTGACCGGCGTAAAGAGTACCGTCCAGTGAAATCAGCACCGCCTGGGTGTCGCCCCGCTTGATGTCGGTTTTAGCGGTTGTGAATACCCCGACATAGCCGACGCTGCGGTCCTTGGTCAGCCCCATTTGCACCACGTTGCCCAGGTCATCGGTCTTTTCGATCAGGCAGGATTTTTTCTCGGTGTCGATAAACACCCCCCAGCCTTCAATCTCGCCGTATTTCAAAAACGGCGCCTCGGCAGCCGCGCCCGTTGCGGTCAGCGCGGCCATCAGTGTCGCCGCAGCAATGGTTTTTCGAGTAAACATATCCAGTCCTTAAATCATTAACTCCAACGCCCGGGGTCAATAGACCGGGCAAAAGGGATGTTAACGCTGTGTGGGGCTGGAGCAACCGGTTTTGTTTGGCCGCTGTGCCGGCATGGCCGCCGCCGCAAGGAGCTTAGCTCTGCGTGCTGTGTAGGGTGCGTGCTGGCGCGCAACGCTACCCGGTTCAGTCGAACTTGCGTGAGGGCGCCAGCACCATAGCCTCACCCACCAGAACCTTTTTGCCCTCGACGCTGCAGTGACAGTCCAGCTTGACCCGGCGCTTGGATATATCAATATCGATCACTTTGACCTCGGCAAAAACCATATCGCCGGGGCGCACCGGCGCCAGGAACTTCAGCGTTTGGCCCATATAGACAGTGCCATGTCCGGGTAATTGCTCGCCAATCACCGCCGAGATCAACCCGGCGGTCAGCATGCCATGCGCAATACGCCCCTGAAAGATGGTGTCGCGGGCATAGTCATCGTCCAGATGCACCGGATTGCGATCTGTCGAGACTTCGGCGAACAACTCTATATCCCGATCCGTCACCACTTTTTGCAACGAGCGGGTCATGCCCATTTCGATGTCTTCGATGCAGATGGTTCCGCGTGGCTGGTTGTCCAACATATCGCCTCCGGGCGCATGGCCGTGAAATTATCAGGCGTCATCCTTCGACGCTCCGCAACTTTATTACTTTGCAGGTGCAGAAAATCAAGWSCTWWTTNGGTCNASCNYAAKCNGRCCAATYGWAWAGRKSGGRTTKGAKTTTTCCYKTTCYARRTANYTGSTTNARCGCMTCTKKSTCGGGYTGKKSSGYGGTTTTRGTTTCTTTKGCSGCCAGMCCGCCSSWGATAAACAKMGARTCRAKGCYYTCGCCSRYSGCGCCRKCRATRTCGGTATGSRSYCCATCSCCAATGGCYAGAATSTCKYSATCGGGMAYRTCCTGKCCMAKTTCCAWCARMCKRCGSCGGGCCAGRTCATAGATCGGCGGGTRGGGYTTGCCRAAATACAGGCTSKYGCCGCCCATYTCWGTATAAAGCTGCGCCAGCGCTCCGGCACACCATTCGCGGGTCTCGCCCCGATCCACCACGATATCCGGGTTGGCGCAAAGCAGCTTCATGCCTTTTTGTTTGGCAAACAGGAAATCCGCGCGGTGGATCGATGGATCCGCATAGGGGTCCTGTGGCCCACAGCAAACGATACCCTCAGCCTCGGCCAATGGCACCCGGGTGATGGTTGTAGGTTTGTCGATCATATGCAGCGGTTCAAAAAATCCCTCGTCACGCTCCCAGTCGCCCATGAAATAGACTTTTTCGCCAACCGCCCCGGTGAACAGGGCTGAACGCGCAGAATCCCCCGAGGTGGCGATGGTGTCATAAGCATCTGCTGGCACGTTGAACTGCGACAGTTGCTCCCCCACCCCGGCGCGGGGTTTGGGAGAGTTGGTCACCAGCACCACTATACCGCCAGTGGCGCGGTAAGCCTGCAAGGCGGCGATGGCTTCGGGGTAGGCGGTGATACCATTGTGAACACAGCCCCAGAGATCGACAAACAGCGCCCGGTAACGGTCAGAAACTTCGGTGAGCGAGGAGATGATCTGGGTCATGGTTGGGCCTTCATGATGCTGAGTTTGGCATGCTTATGCCTCAGCTCAATCGGGAAGGCAAAGCTTGGCCTTCTGGTAAAGGTCTTTTGCCGCCAGATCCTATTGCCCCTTCGCGTCTTGCAAAACCTGATACTCAGGTGATGCTTTTACCCGGTCATTGCTGGCTGCCAAATCGAACGGGGTTTCGCCCATTTCATTTGTGGCCGAGGCGTCAGCTCCGGCCTCTAGCAAGATCCGAATGACTTCGGGCGTGCCGAATTTGGCCGCACCGTGCAGGGGCGTCCAGTCGTTTGCTGTTTTTGCGTTCACTTCCGCACCGATCGCAAGAAACAGTGTGACGGTTTCGGGCGCAGCCATAGCCGATACGAAATGAAACGGTGTGCGGTCCAGACTGTCGGTGGCATTCACATCAGCCCCGGCGGCCAGCAAAGCCCGGATGGTGTCCGGAGTGGCCTGCGACACCCAATGCAAGGGGGTCTTGCCATCTTTGTCCCTTGCGTTGACGTCAGCCCCGGCGGCGATCAGCTGCTGGACTGTATCAGCTGTTGCCGTTTGATAGAAATCGGCCTGGCACAGGTCTGCACAGTTGGCCACCGCCAGCACCGGCGCGGTTGTCACCACTGCCGAAAAGACAAAGTTCAAAAACAATCTACTCATAAAAACACCTTTCGAAACTCAACACCCCAGCTTGCGCCGGGTGGGGGCAGGGTAGGCGCAGAGAATTTGGTGATGCAATGAATTTTTGGTCAGAATAGAAAAAGGCGCCCGAACAGGCGCCTTTTCAGTCTTCGATGTGAACAGGTCTTAGACCTTCAGGTTCGGAATGATCTGCTTTTTGCGGCTCATCACGCCGGGCAGCACAACGGTGTCGCCGCTGACCAATACGCCAAAGCTTTTCTCGGCCAGGGTTTTCACCAAATCGTTGGGCACCAGCAGGGTGGCCTCTTCGTTCAGGATGTCGATGACAAACAGCAGAACCTGCTCAACACCGTCCTCAGACGCCACGGTTGTCATGGTCTCCATCAGGCTGGCCTTGCGGTCCAGCACCACACCGGGCGCAGTGGTTTCCAGAACTGACACACGGAACTTGGTGCCCTCAACGGTATATTCCTTGCTGTCCATGCGCAGCAGTTCGGCATCCGAGAAGGTCGAGACGTCGGATTTGGCAGCGAACATTTCAGCGGCGTAGGTCGGAATATCCAGACCCAGATCAGCGGCCAGCGTCTCGGCCGTGGCGCGGTCGTGATCGGTGGTGGTGGGCGAGCGGAACTCCAGGGTGTCGGACAGGATGCAGGTCAGGGCAGCAGCCATGATTTCTTTGGGCATCTTGGTCGCGTTATCACCGATCAAGTCCAGCATGATGGTGGCGGTACAGGCCAGCGGACGGATGGTGATGTCGATCGGGCCTTTGGTCTCCAACCCGCCAACCAGCTTGTGGTGGTCGATGATCGCCTGAACGTCAGCGCCGTTGATGTTGGCGGGCAGCTCGGCCGGGTTGTTGGTATCCACGATGATCACGGGTTGATCGTCGGCAACATCTGCGATGATTTCTGGCTTATCCAGGTTCCAACGCTCCAGCATGAACAGAGCTTCGGTGTTGGGCTCGCCCAGCAGTTTGGGCTCGGCAGCAACGCCTTTGATCTCGTTCAGATACCAGGCCCAGAGGATCGGCGACCCGGTGGAGTCTGTATCGGGGGATTTATGTCCAAAAATCTGGATGGTCATCATGATATCCTAATAACAACGGGGAGTTTGCGGGCCTTATAGCAGGGTGGCGACGCTTGTCACCCCGCTGGTGCTGCACTGCGGCGCTTGGTCCGGTTGATGCGGCGGAATGTTAGAATTCAGCCTGCTGTAAATCAAACCCTTTGCGTTTGAGTAGCGACAGAAGGCCATTCTTACCAGCCAGGTGGGCAGCGCCAACCGCGATGAAAATGACCGGATCTTTTTGGCGCAGAATAACCGGTAACCAGGCCCGGTTCCGCGTGTCCAGCAAACCTCTGTTTAGCTGATTGAGCAAGCGCAAAGCCTCGCGGCGGGATATGTCCTGGTCGCTGAAACGGAGCTGCTGTGTCAACAATCGGCCTTCGGTCAGTTTTTCATCGAAATAGGATTCACGCAGAGTTATCAGGTGATCGTCATTCTCGCCTCTGCTTCGCATGCTGAGTTGTAGATACTTCACCTGATCTCGCAACGGACGACCCGAGAACGCTTCGATTCCGTCTCCAGGGTTTTCCAGCCCGCCAACGGGCACCTTATTGCGCGCGGCAAACCTCTCGATCCTGTCATCCAGCCCGCGTGGCGCTGTAATTCCGCGGCCATTGCATTGAGACCCACCAAAAATCATCGAATAGACCCAGGGCTGCACATGTGGGGCAATGTGCGATGGAATGTCGAGTACCGAAGCGACCACACGGAGAGCGGCCCAATCTTCACTCGGCATCAGATCGGGCAGTGTGGTTCCTTTGGGCAGCAGATAGTGATGCAGATTCTCCTCAAAAAAAACGGACCCGGCTTCCATTTGAGCCGAGGTTTGTTCAAGGAAAACCACATCAGCAGATTTGATCACCGGCCGCAGGTGGCGCATTGCAGCATGCATGCGGGCATCGCCGAAATGCTGAGTTCCAACGATGTGAATGCGCTGCCCATTGCGAGAGGCGATCCAGTGGTTGCCCTGCGAAAAAGGGATCGCAGCGGCCTGCCGCGCCAACTGGGCACGCGCCTCGGGACTGAGGGCTTTGCGCAGGTCCTTGCCTCTACAATTTGCGTTTGCCTGAGTTGGAATTGTGCCAGCAAGAGTGACGAAAAATATCAAAATGAAAGTGGCAGTTTGTATTGCGGATGCCCGAGTTTTCAGGATGTGAGAAAATTTAGACAGTAATGAATTTGATGTTTGCAATGTCATTCCTCCAAGGAGATTAGCAGCACCCTAGGCGGCGTTCGGGCGCGCAGCAAGTTGTGTTTGTTGGACGCAAAACCCCGAAATGCGGGGCGATCTGAGCTGAGCAATCGCAACACAACCGATTGATATTGAATGCAYCAGCTGCCAAGCATTGGACATGGATCGCGAAGATCAATTGTACCCGCCGATCAAGGCGCTGTTGGAACGTCAGGGCTATGAGGTCAAGGGCGAGGTTGGTGCGGCTGATGTGGTGGCGCGTCGCGGTGATGACCCGGTGGTGGTGGTCGAGCTGAAGCTGCGGTTTTCGCTGTCACTGTTCCATCAGGCGATCACCCGACTGGCCATCAGTGATCTGGTGTATATCGCCGTGCCCAAACCCAAGGGCAAGCAGGCGCGGCGGATGCTCAAGGATAATCTGGCGCTGTGTCGTCGGCTGGGTCTGGGGCTGATCACCGTTCTGCCGGATGGCCGCGCCGAGGTGCAGTGTGATCCCGGCCCCTATGCACCGCGCAAGTCCAAGAAAAAACAGGCGCGTCTGCTGCGCGAGTTCGACCGCCTTCAGGGCGACCCCAATGCCGGCGGTGCCACCCGGCACGGCATTGTCACCGGTTATCGTCAGGATGCGCTGCGCTGCGCCGCCTATCTGGCCGACCACAGCCCGGCGCGGGGACAGGATGTCGCCAAGGCCACCAGCGTTGCGGGCGCCACCGGGCTGATGCGGATTAACCATTATGGCTGGTTTGAGAAGGTCTCGACCGGCGTATATGCGCTGACCCCAGCGGGCGCGGAAGGCTTGAAACACTGGGCCTATAGCTGGCAGGCAGCAAGCACTTGAAAAAACTAGGTCGGCGATGTTGACACATGCCTATGCACTGCCTAGCTATCCCTCGTTAGCACTCGCCTAGTGTGAGTGCTAACAACCCCGGTATTACGGACGGGGACGATAAGGATAATAACCTTTGAGCCTTAAGGAGCATCAAAGATGGCACTTAAACCGCTTCATGACCGCGTGTTGGTTCGCCGCACCGAAAGCGACGAAAAAACTACTGGTGGATTGATCATCCCCGAAAGCGCCAAAGAAAAGCCCAGCGAAGGCGTTGTCGTCTCCTGTGGCGAAGGCGCCCGCAAAGACAGCGGTGAGCTGATCGAAATGGCCGTCAAAACAGGCGACACCATCCTGTTTGGCAAATGGTCCGGCACCGAAGTCACCCTCGACGGTGAAGAGCTGCTGATGATGAAAGAAAGCGACATCATGGGCATCATCGAGTAAGCCACCCGGCTTCTCTGATCCCAATAATCGCTGAACACTACAGACTTTCTCGAGGAGAGATATAATGGCTGCTAAGGACGTCAAATTCGACACCGATGCCCGCAATCGCATGATGGCCGGTGTCAATATTCTGGCCGACGCTGTCAAAGTCACCCTGGGCCCCAAAGGCCGTAACGTGATTTTGGACAAATCCTTTGGCGCACCGCGCATCACCAAAGATGGTGTGACCGTTGCCAAAGAGATCGAACTGGAAGACAAGTTCGAAAACATGGGCGCTCAGATGCTCAAAGAAGTTGCGTCGCGTACCAACGACGAAGCTGGCGACGGCACCACCACTGCCACCGTTCTGGCCCAAGCGATTGTTCGCGAAGGTCTGAAGCAGGTTGCAGCTGGCCTGAACCCAATGGATCTGAAGCGCGGTATCGATCTGGCAACCACCCACGTTGTTGCCGCGATCAAAGCTGCGTCACGTGAAGTCAAAGACACGGCTGAAGTTGCTCAGGTCGGCACCATCTCTGCCAACGGCGAAGCCGCCATTGGTCAGCAGATTGCTGATGCGATGCAGAAGGTTGGTAACGAAGGTGTTATCACTGTCGAAGAGAACAARGGTCTGGAAACWGARACCGAAGTTGTCGAAGGCATGCAGTTYGACCGCGGCTACCTGTCACCTTACTTCGTGACCAAYGCTGACAAGATGATTGCAGARCTCGAAGACTGCATGATCCTGCTGCACGAAAAGAAACTGTCSTCGCTGCAGGCCATGGTGCCTCTGCTCGAGCAGGTGATCCAGWSSCAGAAGMCGCTGCTGATCATTGCCGAAGACATCGAAGGCGAAGCGCTGGCGACTCTGGTTGTCAACAAACTGCGCGGCGGCCTGAAGATTGCTGCTGTYAARGCACCTGGTTTCGGCGATCGCCGCAAAGCCATGCTGCAGGACATCGCCATTCTGACCGGTGGTCAGGTGATCTCCGAAGATCTGGGCATGAAGCTTGAGTCCGTCACTATGGACATGCTGGGTTCCGCCAAGAAGATCGAAATCACCAAAGACGCGACCACTATCATTGACGGTGCTGGCGAAAAAGCTGAAATCGAAGCCCGTGTTTCTCAGATCCGCACTCAGATCGAAGAAACCACTTCCGATTACGACAAAGAGAAGCTGCAAGAGCGCGTTGCCAAATTGGCCGGCGGTGTTGCTGTTATCCGYGTTGGTGGCATGACCGAAGTGGAAGTCAAAGAGCGTAAAGACCGCGTTGACGATGCACTGAACGCAACCCGCGCTGCCGTCCAAGAAGGCGTTATCGTTGGTGGTGGTGTTGCTCTGGTTCAGGCAGGCAAAGGCCTGGCTGGTCTGAAAGGCGCCAATACCGATCAGGACGCTGGTATCACTATCGTGCGTAAAGCTCTGGAAGCTCCTCTGCGTCAGATCGCCGARAACRCTGGTGTTGACGGTGCTGTTGTGGCTGGCAARGTTCGCGAAAGCGACGATCCAACCTTTGGCTTCAACGCTCAGACCGAAGAATATGGTGACATGTTCGCATTCGGCGTGATBGATCCGGCCAAAGTBGTTCGTACCGCDCTGGAAGATGCAGCTTCGATTGCTGGTCTGCTGATCACCACCGAAGCMATGATBGCYGAHAAGCCATCCAAAGASGGCGCCGGTGGCGGCATGCCTGACATGGGCGGCATGGGCGGCATGGGCGGCATGATGTAATCACAAGTCCYYTGGACTTGTGAKGCCCGACAGGCGGCCTTYCTWTTGGARGGCCTGCYRATMGGGANWATCACGCCATCCTACCGGATGAATTTGGGGTCGCCTTCGGGCGGCCCCTTTTTATTTACCAGACGCTAACCTGATCTGGTTGTCAGCCTTAGCGAACCTGTTTGAAAAACCGGTCTTTTCGCCATGTCCAGACGTATAACAAGGAACTTCCGGCTGATGAAAACAGGATTAAGTCTACACGCCCAATCAGGTTTTCTCTAGGCACAAAACCGACCCCACCCGTCACTTGCGGAGTGCGACTGTCGTTRGAGTTGTCGCGATTGTCCCCCATGACGAAGTAGTGGTTCTCGGGAACTTGGAAAACACCCGTGTTGTCGGTGGTCTGATTGCCGATGTTTAGAACATGATACTCGGACCCTTCAGGAAGGGTTTCGAGGAACTGGGACTTAATACAGGCTGCGCCATGACCTACCGGGCCATTTGCACAGCGGGGGAAGTGAGACCACTGCCCTTGTCGAACCATAGCCTCTTCAAATTCTCCGGCGCTTTCCAATCCAACAGCGGTGCTGTTGATATGCAGGTGACCATTTCGGATTTGAACCGTGTCACCAGGCAGGCCGATCAGGCGGTCTATAAAGTCTGTATTATTGGTGGGGTTCCGGAATATGACCAAGTCGCCTCGTTGTGGGGTATCGGTCTCGTTAATCAATGAGACCAAGAAGTAATCGCCAATCAGCAACGTAGGCTTCATACTGCCAGACGGAACCCAATAAGGTGCCCAAAAGGCGCGGCTTAGTCCAATTGCAATGACGGCCATGAGAAGAGTTTGGCCGACGAGGTGGATAGGTTTTTTTATCCAGTGCTCTGCATGATTGGGCTTTGATTTTGCGAAGCCAATCCAGAGCAGTGCCACGGCTGAGATTAGTGGAACCAGAAAAAGAAGACTCCATATCCCGTTGCGACCCATGTCGTGTAGCCGCCTGACGAGTACAGACCAGAACAACAGTTGAAGCACCGCCAGACTGGTCACTAGGATCCAAGCTTCGGCCTTGCCAATGTCCTTCAAATAAAGGCATCCAATGGCAATCGAAAATGCGACAAATAGTGCCAACCAATACGTTCGGCGCGGTACGGTGCCGCTCCAATCAAATGGCTTAAATAAGTCTCTGATCATGTCTTGTCCTGAAATTTGTGGCTTTTAATAACTTTGTTAGCTTGGTGGTCTTAGCAGGTTTAAAGCTTGGAGCGAGACGTGCAGCTCAATAGTTGCATTTATGCACCGTTCGCCGCAATATTGTGGCACCCCCTATGGTTGAGGCGGCGACCTCTGCTATTTGCTCAGCTGTGTTCCATCCCTAGCCACAGGAGGCGTCTCATGATCAATGTATCAGCGTATTACCGCCTCTATCTGCGTGGCAATTGGATAGCGATGTTCGCGTTGCGAACCGGCTAAACCGCTAGCGGCGGAACACTTTTCTTCACAACTGAAGTCTAACCGGGCCTGACCCTCAGCTGCGTGCTGTGCTGTCAGCCCCATCCCTCACCTCTCATCATCCCAGGAGCCCTCCGTTTACGCGGAGGCGAAACCATCATGACACGACTCGAATCGATCTCGCCCTTTGCAGAGCTCAACGCTGCTTTGGCGCAAATCACCGCCGACTTTGGCAAATGGCGGGTGCTGCGCGCCTTGTTGCGGCATCTGTTTGTCCGCAAAAGACCGGTCGCAATACTATCGCCACCGTTGAACGCGCATATGCGGCGCGATATCGGGCTGCCACCGTTGAGCGATCGGCCACCAGTGCCATTGCCCATGCGGTTCTGACAATTGGAGTCGCCCCTTGGCGGTGCCATGAGCCTTTCTGCAATCAAGCTGGTTCAGCCCGATTGCAGGATCTCGAAATACTCGGGCAGTAGTTTGAGCAATAGATCCCGCCCGGTGTCAGATATCCGCAGCGGTTTGGCCCGTGCATCCTCGGATTTGCCGCAATAAACGATCAGCCCACGTTGCTGCATGGTCTTTAGCGTGGTGCTGAGCACAGGTTTGGAGAGGTCCATTTTGGCGCAAATCTCGGCAGCCAGATGGCTGTCCTTGGTCGTGTCACGGTGCAGGATCATCAGCACCAGAAACTGCGTCTGCGAGAGGCCATGTAATGTAAAATAGCGCTCCAATCGCCGGATCAGCAGACTGGCTTTGCGCAGCATCTGGAGCGCGTCGTTGGTTTTCTGCACGTCCACAACAGCGTGGGTCTGCGCATAGCCACGGATCATCTCGCGGGTTGGCAGATCCTTGAGGAAGAACATTAGCTGTTGCGGTCCATTTTGATGATCTTGGGCGGCATGGCCAGCCAATCCTGATAGGCCTCAAATACCGCAGCAGAATAGGGCTGCGCATAGTGGTCGTCCAGCGCCTGAGGGCTGGCCCAGTGCTCCACCAGATACAGGTTGGCATCACCGCCCTGGCCGGTGTTCAGCTCAAACCTTAGGCACCCAGGTTCGGCGCGGGTCTGCGTTATGATCCCCTGCAGCGCGGCAAGCGCATCAGCGTAAAAGGCGGGTTTTGGGGTGATGGTGGCAAACAGACTAAATTCAGTCATTGAAGAAATCCAAATATAGTTATGATACTAACTATGTGGAGGTGGGAGCATTCCTTTCAAGTACAAGGCTATATTTTTTTGCCTGGAAGTCGGGATTTTCAGGTCGAGATGTTGTGATGCCAGCGGGTGCGATGACTGTTGTTATACCTGCGGGTGAGATGATACGCGATTTGCGTATTCTGAATAACTGAGCCGGGCATATCCGGCCTGCAAGCGAGGGTCGGGCATGCGGCTGATTTTTCTGACTTTGGTGGTCATGCTGGCCTTTGCCGGTAATTCTCTGCTGAACCGGCTGGCGGTCGGATCGGGCGAAATCGGGGCGATGGGGTTCGCTTTGATCCGATTGGCCGCGGGTGCGGTGATGTTGCTGGCGCTCTGTCGCGCGCGGCAGCAAAGCATTGTCCAGCCCGTCCGTCTGAGCCTGATTGGTGGCGGTTCGCTAGCCCTTTATATGATCGGGTTTTCGCTGGCCTACCGCAGTCTGGACGCTGGGTTGGGGGCGCTGATCCTGTTTGGTGTAGTGCAAATCACCATGTTTGGCTGGGGTGCTGCACGGGGCGCAGTTGTGGCGCCGGGGCAGCTGTTGGGGGCGGCGCTGGCCTTTGGCGGCCTGGCCTATGTGCTCTGGCCTGCGGGGGAGGTGCAGGTGCCTTTGATCGGCGCAGGATTTATGGTGGCCGCCGGGCTGGGCTGGGCGATCTACAGTTTATTGGGGCGTCAGGTGCAATCTCCATTTGCGGCCACGGCGATGAATTTCATCTGGGCCAGCGTTATTGTGCTGCCTCTGGTCTGGTTCCTGGCCGAACCGATTGCGATATCCGTGCTTGGGGCCGGGTTGGCGATTGTGTCCGGTGCGGTGACCTCGGGGCTGGGCTATGCGCTGTGGTACCGGGTGTTGCCGCAGCTGCAACCGGCGGTGGCGGCCACGGTACAGTTGAGCGTGCCGGTGATTGCCATGCTGGTTGGGGTGGCTGGATTGGGTGAGGTTCTGTCGCTGCGATTGCTGCTTGGCACACTGGCGGTGCTGGGCGGTATTGCACTGGTGATTGTCGCGGCGCCAGGAAAACCACGCTGAACAGGGTTTGCCTGACGCCTTTTTCGGCGTATTTTCTGGTTATGAAACATTTCAGATCCCACATCCTGGCCGTTGTGTTGGTGGCACTGCCTCTGTCTCCGGCCCGCGCTGACCCCGGTGATTGCGTGGTTTTGCTACACGGGTTGGCCCGCACCGAGGCCTCGTTTGCAGTGATGGAACAGGTGCTGAGGGCGCGCCACTATAGGGTTGTGCGGGCTGGGTATCCCTCGACTGAGCTGCCAATCCCGGCGCTTGCGGATCAAACACTGCCCGATGCCGTGGCAGAATGTGGCGACCGAGGGGTGCATTTTGTCACCCATTCCATGGGCGGCATTTTGCTGCGCTATTGGCTGCAGGACCATCGCCCCGCGCAGCTGGGCCGCACGGTGATGCTTGGCCCGCCCAATCATGGCAGCGAGCTGGTGGACGAGCTGGGCGACTGGGAGGTGTTTGGCATGTTGAATGGCCCTGCCGGGATGCAGCTGGGCACCGGGGCCGAGGGTATTCCCGCGCAATTGCCGCCGGTGGATTTTCCTGTGGGTGTGATCGCCGGCAATAAATCGATCAGCCCGGTGTTTTCCAATCTGATCGACGGCCCCGATGACGGCAAGGTCTCGGTTGCATCCACCAAGGTTGAGGGCATGTCGGATCATCTGACCCTGCCGGTCACCCATACATTCATGATGAACAATCCCCGCGTCATCGCGCAGACGCTGCACTACATCGAATTTGGCCACTTTAACGAGAGCATGAGCTGGATTGATTCGGTGTTTGGCACCATCGAGAAGGCGTGCCAAGGGGCGGGCTGTGATGGGGGTGATGCTGCAGAGACGACGCAGTGAGCAGGCCTGAACGGGCGGAGCCTATAAGGCACTGCCTGGCCTATCGGCCAGGCGGTTGTTTCCGATCAGGCTTTAGTCCGCACCACCCGGTTCACATGGCCCATCTTGCGGCCCGGTTTGACATCGGCCTTGCCGTACAGATGAATGGCGCAGTCGGCCTCTTTCGCCAGCTCCGGCACCCGGTCCATATCATCGCCGATCAGGTTCTCCATCACCACATCCGAGTGGCGTTGGCCGTCGCCCAGGGGCCAGCCGACCACCGCGCGGATGTGTTGTTCAAACTGATCTACCGCGCAGCCGTTCTGCGTCCAATGGCCTGAGTTATGCACCCGTGGCGCAATCTCATTGACCACCAACCCCTGCGGTGTGACGAATAACTCGACCCCCAGAACCCCAATATAGTCCAGTGCATTCAAGATCTTGGCGGCCAGTAGCACCGCGTCCATGCGTTGGCTGTTGGTCAGTTTGGCCGGCACTTTGGTTGTGTGCAAAATACCATCAAGGTGGACGTTTTCACCGGGATCATAACAGGCTACCTCACCGGACAGCCCACGCGCAGCAATCACCGAGACCTCGTGGCTGAAGTCAATAAATCCCTCAAGCAGCGCCGGGGCGCCGGCCATATCCGCCAGCGCCTGCGGCGCATCCTCCAGCGTCATGATCCGCGCCTGGCCTTTGCCGTCATAGCCAAAGCGCCGGGTTTTCAGGATCGCAGGGGCGCCGATCTCGGCCAGCGCCGCATCCAGGCTGGCCTGATCCGAAATATCGGCAAAGGGGGCGGTGGTCAGGCCCAGATCCCGCAGGAAATTCTTCTCGGTCAGCCGGTCCTGACTGACCCGTAACGCCTCGCGCCCCGGGCGGATCGGGCGGTGGCTTTCCAGAATGTCCAGCGCGGCGGTGGGGATGTTCTCGAACTCATAGGTGATCACATCAACCGAGGCAGCAAAGGTGGTGAGCGCGTCAACATCGTCATAAGCAGCCGTGGTGACTCGATCAGCAACCTGACCCGCAGGGGGATTGGCACCGGGTTCATAGATATGAGTGACAAAGCCAAGACGCGAGGCGGCAACGGACAACATTCGGCCCAATTGGCCGCCACCCAGGATACCAATAGTGGCGCCGGGTTTCAGAGCTTGGGTCTCAGTCATCGCTTGGCTCCTCGGGGATTGAGGCCGACAGCGCCGCGCGCCAATCATCCAGCCGCTGGGCCAGTTCACTGTCTTGCAGCGCCAGAATAGCAGCCGCCATCAAGCCCGCATTGGCGGCTCCGGCAGCGCCAATGGCCATGGTGGCAACCGGAAAGCCCTTGGGCATCTGCACGATGGAATACAGCGAGTCGACACCCGACAGCGCCCGGGTCTGCACTGGCACACCCACTACGGGGACGCGGGTTTTTGAGGCCACCATGCCGGGCAGATGCGCCGCGCCGCCAGCGCCGGCGATGATCACCTGCAAGCCGCGATCGGCGGCGGATTTGCCGTAAGTCCACAGCCGGTCCGGGGTGCGGTGGGCCGAGACAATCTTGGCCTCATATTTTATGCCCAGTTCGTCCAGAATATTGGCGGCTTCTTTCATGGTGGGCCAATCTGATTGGCTGCCCATGATGATACCCACTTTGATGTCGGCCATTTGTGCCCTGTCCCTTGTTTTACTGCGGTGCGCGGGAAGCTTCCGCCGGGGTGAAAGAGAAGCGGGCACTATACTGAAACGCCAGTGCGGTGCAATGCTGCAAACGCGGCCCCAGTCCTGCCCCAGTCCTGCCGCAGAACCCTGGGCTCCCGCCCGTCGTCCCGGCATGAAACATGCCAGTCCTCCCGTTGGGCCTGGCGCCGCGCTGACGCACGGCGCGGCGCAACCCCGCAGGCTTTGCGGCGCACCTCAGGCGATGATGTCGGGGGTCAGCCGGTCTTCGATCATCGCAATGATGTCCTTGAGCCATAACTTTTTCTTTTTCAGGCGGCGGACGGTCAGCTGGTCGCTGGTGCCCTTGTCCTGCAGCGCATGGATCGCTTCGTCCAGATCGCGGTGTTGGCGGCGGAACACTTCGAGTTCAACCTTCAGAACCTCATCGGGTTTCATCGAAATATCTGTGGAAGCATTCATAAGCGACTCGAAAGAAAAGGGGAAAGACGTCGACTTAGGCTACGCGTTTACACTCTTTTCGCCTAGTCCCTGTACGCCTTGCTCTTGTTAAAATGATAGTTTCTTCCCATATTCACTGCGGCAGGCTGCCGCTTTGGGGCCTGCTCTCACCGTCGCTTACGCTTTGAAGGACGATATACGTGTCAAAACTCACTCTGGGCTCTTACCCACATTTGCTAGGGTTCGAGCAGTTGGAACGCCTGCTAGAGCGCTCGGCCAAGTCGGGCAACGAGGGCTATCCCCCTTATAACATCGAACAAACCTCGGATTTTTCCTATCGTATTACCCTGGCTGTGGCCGGGTTTGCAGAGGACGATCTGGCGATCACCATTGAGGATCGCCAATTGGTGATCCGCGGACGTCAGAGCGATGACAGCGATGGGCGGGTGTTTTTGCACCGCGGCATCGCAGCGCGCCAGTTCCAGCGCATGTTTGTGCTGGCCGATGGCGTCGAAGTTGGCGAGGCAATTATGGAAAATGGCTTGCTACATGTCGACCTGACCCGCTCGCGGCCCGAAACCGTGGTGCAAACTATTACAATCAGAAAGAGTGAATGATGCAGAGTGCAAGTGATCACAGCGAAACCGAACAGCGTATGGCCTATGTCAAAACAGTAGAGGTTGCTGATCTGCCGGAAGAGGTGCGCAAGGGCGCCAAGGGGCGTAAACATCTCTATGCGGTGCATGATGCCTCTGGCGAGCAATTGGCGCTGGTTGCTGATCGCCGTATGGCCTTTGTGCTGGCGCGGCAGAACGATTATTCGCCGGTGCCGGTCCACTGACCGCAGGGCGTGGTCTGATGCGGTGATTTTATAGATTTGGGCAGGGCAGGGGCTGATGAGCAGATTTGACTTCGATTGGGTTGACGCGTTTTCCGACTGTGCCTTTGGCGGTAACGGCTGTGCGGTGGTGCATGGTGGTGCCGATCTGCCCGAGGCGGTCTGCACCGCCTATGTCCGAGAGACGTCGCTGGTGGAATGCACCTTTACCGGGCCGTCTGATGTGGCGGATATCCGGGTGCGCTATTTCCTGGCCAGCCGCGAGATCCCCTTTGCCGGTCATCCGACCATTGCCACTGTGGCAGCGATGCGGGATCGCGGGCTGATCAGCGGTACTCATCTGGTGCTGGAGACCGGTGCCGGGTTGGTGCCGGTGTCGTTAGAAGGTGATTCGATCGAGATGACCCAGGTGGCGCCTGAGTTTGGTCCCACGGCAGATCCTGCGCTTGTGGCGGCAGCGGTGTCGCTGCCGGTGGACGCCATTGTGGGACTACCGCAAAAGGTCTCAACCGGATTGCCGTTCTGTGTCACCGTGCTCAAGGATCATGCCGCGCTGGAAGCCGCTCGGCTGGATCTGGACGCACTGGCCACATTGGGTCAGTCGCTGGGCACTGATGGTATCGACATGATGGAGCCGTTTTTGGTGACATTGCAGGGCGCAACACCTTTGGGCGACACCTATTCGCGACTGCTGATGGCACCTCCCAGTCCAGCCGAGGATTCGTTCACCGGCTCGGCCACTGGCGCTATGGCTGCCTATCTGTGGCGCAATGGCTTGATGGATAAGGATATTTTCATTGCCGAGCAGGGGCATGGGTTGGGGCGACCGGGGCAGGCGCGTGTCACCCGCGTTGGTCCGGCTGAGGTAATGACTGGCATTCGGGTGGCGGGCAAAGGTTTTATCCTGATGCGCGGTACGGTAGACCTGCCTGAACAGCCGTAACCAAGGACGCCGTTGATGCCGGACCCCGCTATTGCCGTATTGCCCTATGGCAGCCGATTGGGGACCAAACAGGCCGGTCGACCTTTGTCCGAACTGAACTGGCCGTTGGGATGTCCTGACCGGTTGCTGGGCAAACGGATCTGCGATCTGGCCTCCAGGGATCACGTGATTGTCTATCCCAAAACGGCGATGCATTTTCAGCTGAACTGGCATTGTCCGGCGCAGGTGTCGATGATGGTGGTTGAGCCCAATATCATGCATGGCCATCACCTGCGTTGGCTGCGGCTGACGCATCGGCGGTTCTTTCGGGTGTTCAGCTATGACGACGCATTCCTGAGCCGGGTGCCCAATGGGATCTTCCTGCCCTATGGCACCACTTGGGTGCCGAACTGGCGCGATTTACAGATCGAAAAAACCGCTGATGTTTCGCTGATTGCCTCGGCTAAACGCGACCACCCTGGGCACAAGCTGCGCCATAATTTGGTGGAATTTGTCCGGGCTGAACATCCCGAGGTCACGGTGATGGGGCGCGGCTATACTCCGTTTGGCAAGAAATCCGATGGGCTGGTGCCCTTTCGCTATTCGGTGGTGATCGAGAATGTGCGGCAGCGGAATTACTTCAGTGAAAAGCTGATTGATGCGGTGCTGTGTGACTGTGTGCCGATCTACTGGGGCTGTCCCAATATCGGTGACTTCATGGAGACCTCGGGCATGGTGATCTGCCAGGACGAGACTGAGATGCGCGCGGCCATCGCTGCTGCCTGTGCCAAGGATTATACGCGCCGCTTGCCTGCATTGCGGGCGATCAGGGATGTGGCTGCGGGGTATGATCATCTGGAAACACGGGCTGCACGGGCGTTGCGAGACAGCCTGTAAAGTTTCTGTTTGGCCTGGCCGCTAGACCGGGCCGCGCCCGACCTCCCCCCTGGGAAGGCGCTTCGTACCCACCCGAGGTTGGGCACAACCCTCAGCTATTTAAACGCAAACGGCCCGCCAAATTGGCGGGCCGTTGTTATTTTAGACGCGGGGAGGATCAGCCTGCGATCAGACCCATGCTCTCCAGTTTCAGCAGCACCTGATGGGCGCAGTTGTCGACCTCGACGTTTTCGGTTTCCACTGACAGCTCCGGGTTGGTCGGCACCTCGTAGGGATCGGAAATGCCGGTGAACTCTTTGATCTTGCCTGCGCGCGCCAGCGCGTACAGACCTTTGCGGTCGCGACGTTCACATTCTTCCAGCGTGGTGGCCACATGTACTTCGACAAAGGCGCCAAAGGCCTCGATCTCTTCACGCACCTGCCGCCGGGTGGCAGTGTAAGGCGCGATTGGGGCGCAGATGGCGATGCCGCCGTTCTTGGTGATCTCAGAGGCGACATAGCCGATGCGGCGGATGTTCAGATCGCGGTGCTCTTTGCTGAACCCCAGYTCRGAKGACAGGTTTTTRCGCACRAYGTCRCCRTCCAGCARSGTYACSGGRCGRCCGCCCATYTCCATCARYTTSACCATCARCGCRTTKGCRAYRGTRGATTTGCCRGARCCRGAMAAGCCGGTGAARAAYACCGTGAAGCCYTGCTTGKRRCGGGCKGGYTTSGWGCGGCGCARYTCYTYRACCACMKCRGGGAACGAGAACCAYTCGGGRATYTCCAGACCTTCRGACAGACGGCGGCGCAGYTCGGTGCCRSWRATRTTCARGACGGTGACRTTKTCSYKGTCYTCRATCTCGTCRWTRGSCTCRTACTGKGCSCGTTCCTGCACAWAGACCATRTGTTTGAAATCGACCATTTCACAGCCGATTTCGCTTTGGAACTCACGGTACAGATCCTGAGCGTCATAGGGACCATAGAAATCGTCACCTGCCGAGTTCTTGCCGGGTCCGGCGTGGTCGCGGCCAACGATGAAGTGGGTGCAGCCGTGGTTGGCGCGGATCAGCCCGTGCCAGACAGCCTCGCGTGGGCCGGCCATACGCATGGCCAAGTTCAGCAGGCTCATGGTGGTGGTGGCCGCAGGGTATTTGTCCAGCACCGCCTCGTAGCAGCGCACCCGGGTAAAGTGGTCCACATCACCTGGTTTCGTCAGGCCGACAACCGGGTGAATCAGCAGGTTGGCCTGGGCCTCGCGGGCGGCGCGGAAGGTCAGTTCCTGGTGCGCGCGGTGCAGCGGGTTGCGGGTCTGAAACGCCACGATCTTGCGCCAGCCCAGCTTGCGGAAATAGGCGCGCAGCTCGTTTGGGGTGTCGCGGCGGGCGCGGAAATCATAATGCACCGGCTGCTGGATGCCGATGATCGGACCGCCAAGGTAAATCTTGGCAGCCTGATTGTGCAGGTAGTTGACAGCGGGATGGGCATCATCGTCGGCACCAAAGACCTTTTCGGCTTCGTGTGCCTTGTTTGGCTGCCAGTTGTCAGTCACGGTCATGGTGGCGAGGATCACGCCTTCCTGATCGCGCAGGGCAATGTCTTCGCCGGGCTCCAGCGAGGTGGCAAAGTCTTCGGAGACATCCAGGGTGATGGGCATTGGCCACAGGGTGCCATCTGCCAGCCGCATGTTGTCGACAACACCGTTGTAATCTGCTTCGGAAAGGAAGCCTTTCAGCGGGTTGAAGCCACCGTTCATCAGCAGTTCCAGATCRCAGATCTGGCGCGGYGTCAGGTCRTGRCTTTTGAGGTTGCSCGCTTCNGMTTTTNAATTTYTGGGCRGAYTCGTAAGAAACATATAATTCTGGAACAGGAGCCAGATTGCTAATCAATGTCATGTCAAATCTCTCGCTGTGCATGCGTGTCGTCATTGGACTGGTGGTCATGTCTTGGCAGCGCATAACGTCCCTGAGTGAACAGAGTCTAGCGCAGTTGCTATGACTTTTGCCAAATAGGGAGGGAATGGCGCATCCGTGCCACCATGGTGGGTGATTTTCCCCCTGTTTTTGTCGATATGGCACAGAGGTTCCGGGCGCACCGCATAGCGGAAATGCTGCTGAGTCAATTCACTCTACTGGCGCATGATTGATCGCTGCCTGATCTGGGCCCACAGGCTTGCCAGGCCCAGATTCGCGCAGGGTGAATTGCAGATCCACGCCTTTTTTGAGCGCCACCGCGCGAAGGGATTCTTTTACGCCGCGTAGCTCCAATGTCACCATCTTTAACCCAGTGGTGTCCCTCCCGGCGCTGCGTAACAGGGTCTCTGAGACCAGAAGCTCGACGCCCAGCTCTTTGGTTTTACCCTCCAAACGGCTGGCGGTGTTGACGGCGTCACCAATCAGGGTGCGCGGTGCATTGCCGGCGGCGCCAATCTCGCCCAGCACCAGATCGCCCAGATGTAGGCCCATGCCTATGGCCACCGCTGGTGCATCTTCGCTGGCCAGGATGCGGTTGAAACCAGCAAGTGCTGAGCTGATATTCGCCGCAGCCTTTAGGGCGGCCAAAGCCGAGGACTGCTCGTCTTCGGTTTCAAACACCGCCAGCAGCCCGTCGCCCAGGTATTTGTCGACGGTGCCTTTGGCGTTTATGATGCTGGGCACAATCGCGTCAAAGAACCGGTTCAGCAGGAAMACMACGTCATAGGGYAACTGRCCAGTKGTGCGGGCGGTAAARCCGCGCATGTCGAGAAACAGGATGGCCAGCCGCCGTTCCTCGCCCTGGCTGGCATGGGCTCGGTCACGACGGCCATCGGGGCGAAACACCCGCAACACGGTCAGCGGATGGCTGGGTCGGATCTGGCAGGCCAGCCGGGCATTGTCGGGGGCCTTGACCGCTGCCAGGCTGCGCGCTTCGGCGTCGCTGGGCGGATGCAACCGGTCGCCGCCTTGTTCAATGATCACCCGGCAGGTGGTGCAGCGACCGCGACCGCCACACAGAGAGGTATGCGGTACCCCGTGTGCCCGTGATATTTCCAGCAGAGTCAGCCCTTTGGTCGCCGAGATCTCGGGGCCGTTGGCATATCGGATGCGCACCGATTTACGCCAGCTCAGAAGTCTGCGGGTTGCGTAAAACAGGGTGGCCAGCGCCAGGATCACCCAAAAAGCGTAGAGCAGGTAGTCGGCGATCGTGATTAAGGTGGTGAACGTGTCGCGGTCCGGCCAATGGTAGTCTTCCATCAGTTCCCAGCGGATCTCGTCATCCTGAAACAACTGGACCATCCGGCGGCCTTGGGTCAGGAAACCGGACAGCGCAAAGCCAGGTATCAGCATGGCAAAGCCAACCAGCACGGGCAGCCAGCGTCGCCACCAGCCTTTGGTGCGCAACCAGAAATGCAGCCCCATGCAGCCGTGCAGCCAGACAATCAGCAGCAGCACCGCCTGCCAGGCCCCGTCGATTGTGTCCCACAGCAAGACAGTGATATAGCCGTATTCATCGTTGACCCCAAACACCTCATGCGCCACCCGCGTGTGTACGATGTGTTTGATCAGCAGCAGCGGAATGGTCAGGCCCAGCAGGATCTGGGTGGCCTCCCAGACCGGCATCCGCAGAGTATGCCGCGAGGCCAGTTTGGCAATTGCCAACCCGGCATGAGTCAGAAGTGCGCTGAGCAGGATAATTTCGCCCAGAGGGTTACGGGTGATCACTTGGCGGGTGTCTTGTCCCCAGTCCAGTGCGTCATCGGAAAATAATCCCAGGCCGAGATTGAGAAAATGGAAAAGGGCAAAGGTGAACAGGATCAGCCCGGTGATGATCCGGGTTCGCGTGGCCCAGTCGCCGCGCCACAGGTCGCTCACCGGTCTGGATGCTGATTGGGTGCTGTCATGGGATGACTGTGCGGCTTGGTCAGGGATCGGTCAAGTTCGATGGCCATCGTCGATGCCCAAGGTCAGGCGCGAGCCGTGCCACTGTGTGACACGGCCCAAAAGTGCTGTTTTAGTCGTCCTGTTCTGCTAGGAACTTTTCCGCATCCAGCGCCGCCATGCAGCCCATACCAGCCGAGGTCACTGCCTGGCGATAGATGTGGTCGGTCAGATCGCCAGCGGCAAACACGCCGGGAATGCTGGTTTTAGTACTGCCGGGTTCCGTCACCACATAGCCGCCGGAATGGGTTTCCAGCGAATCCTTGACCAGCTCACTGGCCGGCGCGTGGCCGATGGCGACAAAGACGCCCTTACATGGGATCTCGGTGATCTCGCCGGTTTTGACGTTCTTGGTCAGCACCCCTTCGACACCCAGTGGATTTTCGGTGCCAATCACCTCGTGCAGGGTGTTGAACCACAGCGGCACGATCTTGTCGTTTTTCATCAGCCGGTCGATCAGGATCTTTTCGGCGCGCAACTCATCGCGGCGGTGGATCAGGGTGACCTTGGAGGCAAATTTGGTCAGGAACAGCGCTTCCTCGACTGCGGTGTTGCCGCCACCGATGACCACGATTTCCTGGCCGCGATAAAAGAACCCGTCACAGGTGGCGCAGGCCGAGACGCCAAAGCCTTTGAACTTTTCTTCGCTCTCCATGCCCAGCCATTTTGCGCGCGCACCGGTGGCCAGAATGACAGCATCAGCAGTATAGATGGTGCCACTGTCACTTTTGGCCGTGAAGGGGCGCTTGGAGGTGTCCAGTTCGGTGATGATGTCGCCAATGATCTCGCAGCCCATCGCTTGCGCGTGTTCCTGCATCTTGATCATCAGGTCCGGGCCCTGCACTTCGGTAAAGCCGGGATAGTTTTCCACCTCGGTKSKKGYRGWSRSYWRKYYRMMKRSYTCSMKSSCYKKYWYYMGSMWSRRCWYYRGSMKSGMGCSSMWGRMWTWGAMRMMKRCWRKMKRACCCGCAGGCCCCGAGCCAATGATCAGAACCTTGGTGTGGCGCGTGTCAGTCATCGAAGTATCCCCAAATATACAGCAAGACGGCTGAGCCGCCAGTTGCGCCTTCATATAGCGATCTGGCAGGGCGGCTTAAACCCCTCGAAATGACGCGGGTGACTGGATGCCGCCTGATTGCCGGTCAGCAAAGATTATTGCGCTAACGTGAAATATAATTGCGTGATCTGTTGGCGATGTTATAAGAAACGCAAATCTGACGGAGAGCTGAACATGGTCACAACACGCCTCGACTCGATTGATCGCAAGATCCTTTCGGAGCTGCAAGCCGATGGGCGCATGACCAATGTGGAGCTGGCCAAGCGGGTGGGCATATCGGCGCCGCCCTGTCTGCGYCGGGTGCGRACRCTTGAGGAAGCYGGSTACATTCGTGGCTACCACGCTGAGGTGAAYGCCCGYGAGCTGGGATTTGAGGTGCAGGTCTTTGCCATGGTGGGKCTGGAAAGYCAGGCCGAGGTSGARYTRARCGCCTTTGAAGAGARGTGCCGCAACTGGCCGCTGGTGCGCGAGTGCCACATGYTGAACGGCGAGGTGGATTTYATCCTCAAATGTGTGGCGCCGGATCTGAGCACCTTTCAGAGCTTTCTGACCGGTGGATTGCTGACCACGCCAAATGTGGCTTCGGTCAAGACCTCGCTGGTGATCCGCGGTGCCAAGGATGAGCCCGGTGTGCCGTTTGAGGTGCTTGAAGAGCGGCTGGCGAAAAAGGCCTGAAAAGGCAGTGTTTTCCTGATGTCAGATATAAAACTAAGGGCCGCGCCTCACCTTGGGGCGGTGCGACGCGCCTTCCCGGGGGAGAGGTCAGGCGCGGCGCGGCGGTGCCGGGCAAAAAACCGCTTCATACTAGCGCCTGCGCAACCTATAACGCCGCTATGACCCATCGTGCGGCCATCATTATTCGAATTATATCCCCGGCTCTCTGACCCATGAGACGCCGGGCAAAGGTGTTTGATCCCTCGCACCGACCGCTTTTGATATTCCCGAACAGACCATCTAAAGGACGCCTCCCATGTGCGCCGACACGCCCGAAGCCCCCGACTATAAATCCACGCTGAACCTGCCCAAAACTGATTTTCCGATGCGTGCTGGCCTGCCCAAGCGCGAGCCGCAGTGGCTGGAACGCTGGGCCAGGATTGGCGTCTATGACCGGCTGCGCGAAAAAGCCCTCGCCAGTCAGGGCGAAGACCAGGACACCCGCGAGCCGTTCACCCTGCATGACGGTCCGCCCTACGCCAACGGCCATCTGCACATCGGTCACGCGCTGAACAAGACCATCAAGGATATGATCGTGCGCAGCCATCAGATGATGGGTTTTGACGCGCGTTATGTGCCGGGCTGGGATTGCCACGGGTTGCCGATCGAGTGGAAGATCGAAGAGCAGTACCGCAAGAAGGGCAAGAACAAGGACGACGTGAGTGTTGTCGATTTCCGTCAGGAATGCCGCAAGTTTGCCGAGGGTTGGGTGGATATCCAGCGTGAAGAGTTCAAACGTATGGGCATCACGGGCAACTGGGAAAATCCCTATCTGACCATGGACTATCACGCCGAGGCGGTGATCGCGGCGGAATTCCAGAAGTTCCTGATGAACGGCACCCTGTATCAGGGTTCCAAGCCTGTGATGTGGTCGCCGGTGGAACAGACCGCGCTGGCCGAGGCCGAGGTCGAGTACCACGACAAAGAGAGCTTCACCATTTGGGTGAAGTTCAAGGTGGCCAATGCGGACCACAAATTGGCCGGGGCGCAAGTGGTGATCTGGACCACAACCCCCTGGACGATTCCGTCGAACAAGGCCGTCGTTTTTGGCAAGGATATTGCCTACGGGTTGTACGAAGTCACCGGCACACCCGAAGAATCCTGGGTGAATGTCGGCGACAAATACATTCTGGCCGACACCGTGGCTGGCGATGTGATGAAGCGCGCACGTCTGGCGGACGATCAGTATACACGTGTGGCCGATGTCCCGGTCGAAGATCTCGAAGGCATTGGCCTGTCCCACCCCCTCGCAGGTGCCGAAGGCGGCAAGGGCGAATGGGACGACATTCGCGACTTCCGCGCTGCACCCTTTGTCACCGACACCGAAGGCACCGGCTTTGTGCATTGTGCGCCAAGCCACGGGATGGAAGAATTCGAACTCTACCGTGATCTGGGCATGCTGGAGCAGGTCATCACCTATAACGTGATGGACGATGGTGGCTTTCGCGCCGATCTGCCGTTTTTTGGTGGCACATACATCCTGAACCGCAAGGGCGGCGAGGGCGATGCCAACAAGACCGTGATCGACAAACTGATCGAAGTTGGCGGGCTGATGGCACGTGGCAAGATCAAGCACAGCTATCCGCATTCCTGGCGCTCCAAGGCACCGATCATCTATCGCAACACGCCACAGTGGTTTGCTGCCGTGGACCGCGAAATCGGCGACGGTCAGGACACCTATGGCAAGACCATCCGCGACCGGGCGCTGACCTCGATTGACGAGCTGGTGAAATGGACGCCGCAAAAGGGCCGCAACCGGCTGTATGCGATGATCGAAAGCCGCCCCGACTGGGTGCTATCGCGCCAGCGTGCCTGGGGCGTGCCACTGACCTGCTTTGTCAAAAAGGGCCTACTGCCAACCGATCCGGGCTTCCTGCTGCGTGATGATGCCGTCAATGCCCGTATCGTCGCGGCCTTTGAGGTCGAAGGTGCCGATGCCTGGTATATGGATGGCGCCACGGAACGGTTCTTGGGCAGTGATTATAATGCCGACGAATGGGATCAGGTGTTTGACGTGCTCGACGTTTGGTTYGACTCWGGYTCGACCCAYGCYTTTGTRCTGCGCGACCGYGAAGACGGCACCRARGACGGCATYGCCGATGTCTATATGGAAGGCACCGAYCAGCACCGGGGYTGGTTCCAYTCGTCGCTGTTGCAGGCCTGTGGCACCMYSGGYCGCGCGCCGTAYCGCAATGTKGTRACRCATGGCTTTACCCTGGACGMKAAGGGCATGAAGATGTCCAAATCGCTGGGCAATACCATCGTGCCCGAGAAGATCATCCAGCAGTACGGCGCTGATGTCTTGCGCCTGTGGGTGGCACAGACTGATTACACTGCAGATCAGCGCATTGGTTCGGAGATCCTGAAAGGTGTCTCGGACAGCTATCGCCGCCTTCGCAACACCATGCGGTTTATGCTGGGGTCGCTGAACGGGTTCACAGAAGATCAGAAAGTTGCCCCCGAGGATATGCCACGGCTGGAGCGCTGGGTGCTGCACCGGATGGCCGAGCTCGATCACCAGGTGCGCAGCGGCTATCAGGCGTTTGACTTCCAGGGCGTATTCTCGGCGGTGTTCAACTTTGCCACCGTGGATCTGTCCAGCTTCTACTTTGATGTGCGCAAGGATGCGCTGTATTGCGAYGGCGATACGCTGAATGCCCGCGCTGCGCGCACGGTGCTGGACATGCTGTATCACCGTCTCACCACCTGGCTGGCGCCGATCCTGGTGTTCACCATGGAAGAGGTCTGGCTGGAGCGGCATCCGGGCGACGACGCCTCGGTGCACTTGACCGATTTCCCGCATACCCCGGCGGATTGGCTGGACGAACCACTGGCCGAGGATATGGCCAAGGTCCGTCGGGTACGGCGGGTGGTCACCTCGGCGCTGGAAGTTCAGCGGCAGGATAAGGTGATCGGCTCCAGTCTGGAGGCGGCACCAGTGGTGCATGTCAATGATCCAGAGGTCCTGGCGTTGCTGCGGACCCTGCCGCTGGAAGACTTCTTCATCACTTCAGGTCTGGTGCTGACCGGCGACCCCGCGCCAGCCGAGGCGTTCCGGATGCCCGAAGTCGACGGCATTACAGTGGTGTTTGAAAAGGCCGAAGGCGAGAAATGCCAGCGCTGCTGGAAAATCCTGCCCGATGTTGGCCAGCATGGCCACGATGGCGTCTGTGATCGTTGCGATAAAGCACTTGGCTAACCGTTAAAACCTGCAGGCCCATCAGGGTCCTGCGCGCCGCCCTTCCCCTCGATGGGGGCGGGCGGCGCTTTTGTTTCAGATATGCCTATGGTCGGGCAAAACTGTTTTAGACGAACAGCGCCGCGATATCATATCCAGCGGCAGCGTCCTGGCTGGTTCCATCCGTGGTTCCAGAGGCCAGCCCCAGAAGGACCGATTCCATATCCGCTTCGCTGGGGAGCGGCAGGGTGGTGGTTGCGTCCTGAGAAATCTGGTCCACATCGCCAACAGCTTTAACTGCAGTGGTGGTTTCAGCCGCAACGGCTGGTTCTGTTGTTGTTGCGGTGGCTTGAGTTTCTTCGGCCGATGCAGCCTGTTTGGCCCGCCACCCCCAGGCCTTGGCGTGATCTGGTGGGCCGGGTTGTTTGTTGTGGGGGGCCGAAGTCTGTGCGGTGTTGAGCCCGCCAACAGCTGAGACAGAGTGCATGGGTGGTTCTCCAAAGTAAAAGGGAGCGGAGTGAGCGCTTGCCTTGATACTGTGGGAAACTTGTTAAAATGCGACTGAAAGAGCGCGCTGGGCGTGGGTCAGTTTACATAGAATTCATACGGTATTTGCAAGGTCTGGAATTCCCGCAGAAAAATCGCCCTCTGCCGCAGCTGGTGAGACGTCTAAAATCTTAAAGGCCGGCGGCGACGACCCTTTGTTTTCTCAAATATGGCGACGGGGCGCTGTCTATCAGACCGTGATATTCAGGACCAAACGGGCCCGCTCTTCGGCTGCAATTATGCTGGCGGGTTTTGGGCCGACATGACAGCCAGATCGCAGGTCCTGGTAATAATTTTGCATGTCCGTGGCGCCAATTTTGTCTTGACCAAGTGCCGCCAACCGGGCTGCAGAGCGGGCCAGCCCAACATACTGCGTCTGCAGAGGTTGAGGGCGTTCTGATCCCAGTGCGGTTGAACGAGCCACCGTGCGGGCAGGGCCGACATATTGTGTTTGCAGGAATTTCTGACGTGCATCTTCTACAGCTTTGGCCTGGGCCAACTCACGGGCGAGTTGTTTGGTATTCTCCGCTGCCAGGACGGCTTCAACCTGGGTCAGCGCAGGCTGACCAGCCCGGGAAATTGGGTTGTAAATGCTGATGCCGCTGGAAATTACCGAGATCATTTGCCTAGCCTTTGGTTTTAATTCCTTCCTTTATTTTACTAGAATTTTAGAAGAGCTGGGGAGAAATCTTAATAAAGGTTAATGGAGGTGGGCCAGAATGCCGTTTGCCCAGTGTCTCAAGCTTCAGATTTGTTAGGGATTGTGTTAACCTTGGTGTCCTCTTGCGCTCATCGTAGGAATGAATGAGGGTGCATCTCATGCCCATTGCGTCGCTTGAAACTCCCGTTGGTATGCTCTCAGTTGAAGAGCGGGACGGGGCTATTGTGAGCGTAAAGTGGTCCAATGCAGGCCAGGCGCGTTCCACCTTGTTGGATGCGGCGCTGGAGCAGTTGCGGGCCTATTTTGCCGGAGAATTGCAGGGTTTTGACCTGCCCTTGCAGGTGCAGGGGTCCGATTTTCAGCGCGCGGTCTGTGATGCCATGTCGGCGATCCCCTTTGGCGAAACCCGCACCTATGGCGAAATTGCCCGTGATCTGGGTGGTGCAGCACAATCGGTGGGCAATGCCTGCGGTGCCAATCCTATTCCGGTGATCATCCCGTGCCACCGGGTGCTGGGCGCCACTGGGTTGGGCGGATTTTCCGGCGCTGGCGGGGTGGAGACCAAGGTGGTGCTGTTAAAACACGAAGGTGCTGCTGGGCTGTTGATTTGAGGACTGCATGAGCGCGACACTTTTTCTGGCCGTGCTGTTTGCCGCCTTTCTGCATGCGGGCTGGAATGCGCTGGTCAAAACCGGCGATGACAAGTTTCAGGCGATGTTCATCCTGTCGACCTCGCAGGGGCTGATGGGGCTGCTGATGACACTTGTCCTGCCGCTGCCTCAGGGCCAGGTCTGGCTGTGGTTGCTGGGTTCGGGGCTGGTGCATTCGCTGTATAAGTTTTTTCTGTCCTCAGCCTATGAACACGGTGATCTGAGCCGGGTCTATCCGATTGCCCGCGGGTTGGCGCCGATGCTGGTGGCGCTGGTTGGAGTGTTTTTCCTGACCGATCAACTGTCGATGCAGGAGTATCTCGGGATTGCGGCGCTGGGCATTGGTATCATCGCGATGGCGCGCGGCGTGTTCAGCAATGATGAGAGCCGTCATACGCTGCGGTTTGCCTTGGCCTCGGCGCTGATGACCGCCTGTTATTCGCTGATTGATGGGCTGGGCGCGCGGGTGGCGGGGGATGCCACGGTGTTTGTCGCCTGGATGTTCCTGATCGACGGGGTGATCTTTGGCTCCTGGGCGTTGTGGCGGCGGGGGCCGTCGGGCCTTGCCGCAGGCCGTCGGGATTGGTTGCGCGGTAGCATGGCGGGTGGGGCATCACTGGGGGCGTATTGGATTGCAGTCTGGGCAATGACCCAGGCACCGATCGCATTGGTGACGGCGCTGCGCGAGACCTCGATCCTGTTTGCGGTGCTGATTGGCGTGGTGGTGTTCCGCGAGCGGTTTGACCGGAGCAAGGCAATAGCCACGGTGTTGATTGTTGGCGGCGTGGTGCTGACGCGGATCTGAACCGAGCGAACCGAGAATGACAGCGGGCAGCGTCTGACCTTGGGGTGATGAGACGCGGCTTCCTGGGGGATCATTTCAGGTTTGAACAGGCAGAGCCAAGGCAGGCGCGGCGCGGCGGTGCCGGCTCCGTCAGTGGACTGAGTATCAGTTGTTCTGAACTTTGGCCTGCACCGGAATGATCTGCTGAACGATGCCAACAAACAGCAGATAGATCGAAGTCACCACCAGCCCCCAGTGGGCCCAGCTTTGGGGATGAAAATCAACCCAGGCGGCCCAGCCGGCAAAGAAGGTCCAGCCCAATGCCATTGGCAGCGACACCACGCGCCAACGCTCGGTGCGCACCGGGTGGACAAATTTCAGCGGCACAAACATGCCCACCGACACCAGGCTGACCAGCGCCAGGCTGGTCCAGTGGCTGGGTTGCAGCGCAAAGATCACCAGCACCACCATGTTCCAGCAACCGGGAAAGCCTGAGAACGAGTTGTCCTTGGTTTTCATCCGGGTATCGGCAAAATACATCGCGCTGGCAAAGGTGATGACAATGATCGCGAACCAGCCTGTCCAGCCCGCCATCAGCCCCGAGTTGAACAGCGCAAAAGCCGGGATGAACACATAGGTCAGATAGTCGATAATCAGATCCAACAGCACGCCATCAAATTCAGGTGCATAGGTTTTGACATCAAAGTGACGGGCCAGTGGGCCATCAACGCCGTCAACGGCAAAGGCCACCACCAGCCACAGAAACATCAGGTCCCATTTTTGCTCAACAGCCGCCAACATCGCCAGCATCGCCAAAACGGCGCCAGTGGCGGTGAATAGGTGGACACAAAGGGCGCGGATCTGAGGGGTCATTTACCTGTGATGGCGAATTTCCCCTCGGGCTGCAAGGGCTCAGCTGTCAGATTGGCGGTTTTCCATCACTTCGCGAAACAGGGTCTCGGTCACTTCGCTGGCACTGTGGCGCCCGGTCTTCAGATCGCTTGGGCCGTCCGCCGCAATGAACTCGCCGCGCGCAGCCTTGGCAGCGCGATAAACGTCAAATTCCTGGTCCGAGACCTGGCCGTCGCCATCAAGGTCGAGCTCTTTTAACACATGACTGAAATCGAGCTGACCCAGATGATCTTTTAACCCAACGGGCGAAGGGGCTGGAGCAGTGGTGGTGGTGGGCAATGATGCAGCAGTGGAAATATTCATTTGGCTTCCTTTCTGGAATAATATGAAGCCAAGACACCTGAAAGGGTTTAACCATAGGTTGTTGGGTTGGCGAAAAATATCCTGCATTTTATCTTTCTGCCCCGACCCGGCCTGCCACAACACAAGGCCGGGAGGTGATGTCAGTTGCCGACGCGGACTTCTTCCAGGGGATAGGCCAGATAATCCTGATCTTCCCAGCTTTGATGGCAGTCGTGGCAAAAAGCCTGCTTGAATTTCATCGGTTTGCCATTGGGCAGCACACCACCATAGAGCCAGTCGTTGGTTTTGGGCGCAGCCCCGGCCTCCAGTTTGGTCATGATGAACAATGGCCCCACTACAGCGGCATTTTTCTTTTTGTTGATCTTGATGCTTTCTTTGGCCAGGCGTGAGCCAACCGGCATCACCACGCCCTCTTCGGCAAATTTCAGATAGTCCTCGGCGGCAATGTCGTTGGCATAGGTCAACAACAACCGGTTGCCATGGGCACCAGCCACGCCGTGGCGGGTGCCGGTGACGGTCCAGTTGCGGTAGTTCTTGGCCACCATATCGCCGCCCTTGGCATAGCCCTCGACCATCTTATCGCCGATGCAGTCATAAATGCTGGCGATATCGGCCTCTGTCAGATCAAAGGGGTCAGTGGTTGATACCGGACAATCCTGCGCATGTGCGGCGGTGCCCGAGATCACGGTGGCGGATATTACGGCCAGTATTTTCAGTGTATTGGTCATGGTGTTGGCTCCCGTCATTTTGCTATCACCAGCTTGGTTTGGCAAAGCTACAGGTTTCCGGCGGATCTACAGTGCACGATGGTACACAAGCCTGTGACGCGGTCAGGCCTTGGGGTGGGTGCGGTTGTAGACCTCCATCAGATGCGCGGTGTTGACGGCGGTATAGGCCTGGGTTGTCGACAGCGAGGCATGCCCCAACAGCTCTTGAATTGTGCGCAGATCACCGCCCGCCTCCAGCAGATGGGTGGCAAAACTGTGGCGCAGCGCATGGGGGGTGGCGGTGGCGGGCAGGCCCAATTGGGCGCGGGCCTTGGCCATCACGCCCTGGATCAGTCGCGGGTTCAGCGCACCGCCGCGCACGCCGCGAAACAGCGGCGCGTCTGCCTCTTGCGGGTGGGGGCACAGGGTCAGGTAACGATCAACCGCGACGCGCGCCACACCGATGACCGGAACAATCCGTTCCTTGCCGCCTTTGCCGGTGATCCGCAGCACTGCGGCAATCGGCGCGTCTTTGCCCTGCAGCCCCAGCGCCTCGGATATCCGCAAGCCGCAGCCGTACAGCAGGGTCACCACAGCCACGTCGCGCGCGGCGACCCAATCTGAGGTGGATTGATGCTCAACCGTGTCCAGCACCGCCTTGGCCGCCTCGGCTGCCAAGGGGCGGGGCAGCTTTTTCTGAAACTTGGGGGCGCGGGCCATCAGCACCGAGGTTGGCTCAAAGCCTTCGCGCTCGGCCAGCCAGCGGTAGAAGCTTTTCACTGCCGACAGCTTGCGCGCCAGCGAGCGCGCACCGGTGCCGGAATTGCGGGTCTTAGCCATCCAGGCGCGCATGTCGGCGGTGGTGATGGTTTGCAATGCGCCCAATCCCTGAGGGCTGCCAAAATGCACTGTCATAAACGAGAGGAATTCACCCAGATCGCCGCGATAGGCGGTCAGAGTGTTGTCGGCAGCGCCGTTCAGCGCCTTTTGGCTGGCCAACCAATGCTGCAGCGCGTCGCGGCAGGCGGGCGAGATCAGGCTCACGACAGCCAGTGACGCATCGACCGTTCAAACACGCCACTAAAGAAGGTCAGCAGGTCGGTGCCGTGCTGCGGGGTGAATTGATGCGGATCCTCGGCGCCCATCACCAGCAGGCCGGGCAGGCGGCCATTGCCAAAGTCCAGTTTTAGGCAGGCCTCAGAGCGGATCCAATCCGCCTTATCACCAAAGAGCTGTGATGTGGCGCCTTGCACCTGGCGCAGGGTGACCGGGCGGATCATGCCGCCGCGACCCTGGCTGATGTAATCATCGATAAAGCCCGGCTCGACGATGTTCAGCACTTCCCCCATGCGTTTGACGGCGGGGTTTTCATCGGTTTGCACCGTTTCCAACACCAGTGTGACGGCATCCAACCGCAAAACACTGGTCAGGTCGCCGCGCAGGTTTTTCAGGAAGTCCTCAAAATTGGTCGGATCCATCAGCGACAGCACAGCCCGGTGAATCTGATTGGTGCCGGCCAGATTGTCATAGGCCGCGGCAATGACCGAGCGATGGGTATCTTCCAGCCGATCCAGCCGCGCCTCCATCCGCTCCATAGCGATGCCGCGCAGATCGACAATATTTGCCCCCATGGCACGTTCATTGGCCGAAACCAGCGCGTTCATCGCCAATTGATCGTCAAGCACCGCATCCGGCTTGTCGACAATGGCCCGGCGCAGGGCGTCTTCCAATTTAGGGCTGCTGCTCATGTCATGACCTCTGGTGGGTTTGGCGCAGGTTATAACATGAGATTTAACGATTGGTTGGGAAAATTCCGCACAGGGGCAGGTTTTTGCGCATGCAGGGTGATCAGAGGGCGCCCGTCCGGGGAGTGGGATCATAGATTCTATGTCCGGTTGGGCCGTACGCCCGGCGCCAAGGCAACCTGTCCGCCCGTGTAGAAGGGGCGCTTCCTGACATTCTCTGCGCGCGGCGCCGATGTCCCAGATGCAGAAAAATCCGCAGTTTAGAAACCAACCATAAACCAACCATAGGGTGCTGCGACGGCTCCAAAAGCCCGTCGGGGATGCCGAATTACCGCTACGGTCGCGTTAACCTTATGCGGACAAAGCGCCAGTCTTCTGCGTCACGTCAACGCATCGCACTCAAGTTGGCAATTAACATGGCACGTTTTTTGTCCATTTGCTCTTGAATCTTGTGGGCGAGGTCGGCCTCAGGGCCGCAGCAGACAACTGCAGTTTCTTTCATCTCGCGGTGCGTGCGATTAGATGCGTCGAGCATCGCCCGCTGAACGATTTCAAAAATCGCCTCCCGCTCAGTGGCCGGAAGATCGGCGGAAAGCGCAGCTTCCAACTCTTGCTTCACTCGTTTTGAAAGTTTTTCGAGGTTCATTTGGTGTCCTTCATTTCATGCCTGTTTTATAACCCGACTGCAGGATCCGTAGGTTAGAATTATACGTTCATACCCTGCACACCGATTTTCTCCAAGCACCATGGGCTGAGGGCCTTGGTGCTGGACCTATAAACAGCCAATGAATGTAACGTCCCCTCCTTGCTGCCATTTGCTGCGCCGTACACGAAAGGGGGCAATGGGTCGGTCGCGCGACATTGCAAAGCTGACTTGCCGTTTCAAATGAAAAGGGAGGCACCGTTAGGCACCTCCCTTGATCTGTAAGCTGTTACTGTGCTTACAGGATTTTGATGCCTGCCGTTTTGATGTCGGCCAGGAAAGTTGCCAGACCTTTGTCGGTCAGCGGGTGGTTGACCAGGGCCTTGATCACGGCGGGCGGTGCGGTGATCACGTCGGCGCCAAGGCGGGCACAGTCAAGAACGTGGTTSGCCGAGCGRATCGASGCGGCCAGGATCTSRGTSTCAAARCCGTAGTTGTCATAGATGGTGCGGATGTCKTCGATCAGCTCCATGCCGTCCARGTTGATRTCATCCAGACGACCGATGAARGGCGAGATGAAGGTYGCRCCAGCTTTKGCKGCCAGCAGCGCCTGATTGGCYGAGAARCACAGGGTSACGTTGACCATGTGGCCRTCRTCGGTGAGGGCCTTACAGGCTTTCARKCCRTCCCAKGTCAGCGGYACTTTGACGGCGATGTTTTCGGCGATYTCAAGCAGCTTGCGGCCTTCGGCRATCATRGTCTCKGCRTCGAYGGCRGTGACCTCGGCGGASACCGGACCYTTGACYAGMGCRCAGATYTCTTTGGTGACTTCGAKGATGTCACGRCCRGACTTYTTGATCAGCGAYGGGTTGGTGGTGACGCCGTCAACCATGCCCAATTCGTTCAGCTCGGCAATGGCGTCGATCTCGGCGGTGTCTACGAAAAATTTCATGGGASSGWTCCTTTGGGTGGGTTGGCCNKTGTTTGCGCTAGCCTTTARCGCAATAGCGAGGCATTAAAAACCCCTGAGGATGAAAGGCAGCGGCGTGAGCGGACAGGAGTTTTTTCATGCAGGCGAGCGGGTCGGGGTTCTGACCACGCAACCGCTTGATCGGGTTCTGGATTACCGCGCKCCYGAGGGCGGYTGTTTYCGTGGGGCYTATGTCGAGGTGCCGCTGGGGCCGCGTCGGGTTTTGGGCGTGGTCTGGGGGCCAGGGCAGGGAGATTTTGATTCGGCCAAGCTGCGATCGGTGATGCGGGTGCTGGATGTCGCCCCAATGCGGGACGAGATGCACCAGTTCCTGAGCCGGGCGGCGGGGTACACTCTGACGCCGCTGTCGGCGATGCTGCGGCTGGCCACGCGGGCACCGGGCCTGTCTGATCCGGTGTCGATGCGCAAGATCCTGCGGCGTGGTGCGTCTGAGCCTGAGCGGATGACCGAWGYMYSKGCSMRKKTRCNGGCMRSGMTGNNGARGAATNRCRGCGKGNYRRYSKKTACNNYSYSRAWKMACTGGCGGATCTGGCTGGGGTTACGCCTTCGGTCATCAAAGGCTTGGTGAAGCAGGGGGCTTTGCGCGAGGAAGAGGCACCGCGCGATCTGCCTTATCCGCATCTGGACCCTGAACTGCCGGGAAAATCCCTGAATGAAGATCAGGCCGAGGCCGCAGCGGTTTTGGCGGCGGCAGTGCAAAGTGGCGCTTATGGCACCACCTTGCTGAAGGGGGTGACCGGCTCGGGTAAGACCGAGGTGTATCTTGAGGCGGTGGCGGCCTGTCTGCGCGCCGGGCGGCAGGCGCTGGTGCTGTTGCCCGAGATTGCGCTGACGGCAGAATTCCTGACCCGGGTTGAGGCGCGGTTTGGCGCCACCCCGGCAGAATGGCATTCCGGCGCAACCATGACAGAACGCCGTCGGGTCTGGCGCATGGTCGGGCAGGGGGCGGCGCAGCTGGTGATTGGCGCCCGCTCAGCCCTGTTTTTACCGTTTCAGAACCTTGGGCTGATCATTGTCGATGAGGAACACGACACCTCGTACAAGCAGGAAGAGGGGGTGTTGTATAACGCCCGTGACATGGCAGTGCTGCGCGCGAATATGTGCTCGGCGCAGGTGGTGCTGGCCTCGGCCACACCTAGCTTGGAGAGCTGGGCCAATGCCGAGGCGGGCAAATACCGCCGCCTTGATCTGGCCTCGCGCTATGGCAAGGCAGAGCTGCCAACCATGCGGGCCATTGATATGCGCGCCGAGAAACTGGCCCCGGCGACCTGGATCTCGCCCACCCTGCGTCGCGCCATGGCCGAGCGGTTGGAACGGGGCGAGCAGTCGCTGCTGTTTTTGAACCGGCGTGGCTTTGCGCCGGTGACGATCTGTCGGGCCTGCGGCAGTCAGGTGGCCTGTGATCATTGTGATGCGCGGATGGTTGAGCACCGGTTTCAGAACCGGTTGATGTGCCACCAATGCGGCGAGACCAAGCCGCTGCCGACCATCTGCCCGTCCTGCGAGGTCGAGGGCAAGATGGCGCCGGTTGGACCTGGCATTGAACGTTTGGGCGAGGAGGCGGCACTGGTGTTCCCCGAGGCGCGGATTGCGGTGCTCAGCTCGGATCTGTTTGCCTCGGCGCGGGCGCTGAAAGAGCGGATTTTCGAGATCGCCAAGGGCGAGGCTGATATTRTTTTGGGCACCCAGCTGGTCGCCAAGGGTCACAACTTTCCACTACTGACCCTGGTGGGGGTGATTGATGCGGATCTGGGGCTACAGGGCTCGGACCTGCGCGCCGCTGAGCGGACGTTCCAATTGATGCGGCAGGTCGCGGGTCGGGCGGGACGGGCCGAAAAACCGGGAGAGGCGCTGTTGCAGAGTTTCCAGCCCGAGCATCCGGTGATCCGGGCGATCCTGTCAGGSGACGARGAAGGCTTYTGGAARGCYGARGCTGCYGAGCGTCAGGCCGCSGGGGTGCCRCCTTAYGGCCGTATGGCGGGGATTATCCTGTCGGGGCCTGATCTGGCGCAGGTGTTTGATCTGGGCAATGCATTGGCCCGCAATGACGGGCCGCTACGCGCCATCGGTGCGCAGGTCTATGGCCCGGCGCCGGCGCCAATTGCCCGCATACGCGGGCGGCACCGGGTGCGGTTGTTGGTCAAGGCTGCCAAGGACGTGCCGTTGCAAAAGGCRATCTCGCGCTGGATTGCGCCCTGTCGGTTGAAGGGGGATCTGCGGCTGAGTGTGGACATTGATCCGCAGAATTTTTTCTAAAGGCGCTGCCCGCTTCGCGCTATGAGTATCTTTAGCAAAAAGACCCACAAGTGGGGCGGCGAGCCGATGGTTTTTTTGCCGTAAATTCTCATAACGCGACCTGACCGCGCAGGCTGGGTTTTTGGCAAAGGTGTTGCGTTGGCCGCGCACGGCCGGTTCACGCGGAATTTGTGATTGCGCGTCAGAGTAACTGGCAATCGCGATTACCGCCGGGACTGACATCCCTGGCACTTGGAACAGGGCCCCAGTGGAAAAGGGGCGCGCAAAGACAACGTTTAGCACGCGGGACTGATCTCCCGTCCGCATCCGCTTTGGCGGTACCGCCGCTTCTAACACCTATTGGGACTGGCAACCGAGTGATATCATAACTGGTAAGATCGAAACTGACGGGGCAAAAGCCTTGGCAGCCTGGTTGCCTGTGCGGCTTGCTGCGGGGCAGACCCTGCAATCACGCTGTTAGCGGCGCGCCGCGTTGATCCACCAGCCAATCCGTCACCATCGCGCCAATCCACATGCAGAACAGGGCCAGCCAGGCGGTGCCGACAAAGATGGATCCGCCGGTGACGCCGGCGCCAATGGCGCAGCCGCCGGCCAGCATGCCGCCAAAACCCATCAGCGCCGCCCCAGCCATCGCCTTGCGCATAGTGGGGGCATCATCAAAGGCCTGAAATTTCAACTCACCAGCCAATGCGGCGGCACCAAGGGCGCCGATGAACACGCCGGGCACCAGGCCGACGTCAAATTCCAGCACCGAGCCGTGCTCGAGAAAGAACATCAGCGTGTTGGCCGAAGGGCCGGTGAASGTGGCGCTTTCGACTTGCACCGGGTCAAAGGCCACCAGGCTGAGCGCATAGGTCAGCACCCAGCCCAGGGCCACCGCAAAGCCAACGCCCGAGGCAAACACCAGCCGCGTCGCGCCAATGCGGTTGTGTCGCGCCAGAACCAACGCCAGCAGTGCAATGGCAACACCGATAAGCAGGCCAGAATGATCTGGCAGTCCGGTGGCGGTCAGCAGATCCATGTTGCGGCCTCCACTGGTGACCCAGAGCCCGGCCAGTTGGTTGCGCAGCGATGACAAGATGCCGGACAGGCTCATCTGCGCCACCACGGCAAAGATCAGCCCCGACACCACCGAGCGCAGGTTGCCGGTGGCGGCAAGCACCAGCAGTCGCCCCGAGCAACCGCGCGCCAGCACCATGCCAACGCCAAAAATCAACCCGCCAATCACCGCCCCCGACCAGCTGCCGGGCACCGCCATCATTCGGGCGCTGGAGGCATCCATCAGCCCCAGCATCTGTGCACCCTGCACCCAGACCAGCGCGGTGGAGAAGGTCAGCAGCCAAACGGCAACGCTGTCGCCCATCTTGCCGCGGGCAAATTCCACCGTGGCAGCGCGCAGGCAAAACCGGGACCGTTGTGCCGCGACGCCAAACACCACTCCGGTGAGCAGGCCAAACAAAGCGGCAGTGGGGGCTTCTCCGATATGTTCAACTAAGCTGACCAGATCCATCAGGGCTCTCCGATTCATTCACGCATTGCGATATATGATTTCTGGCCGACCTCTGCATTGATGCAGATCAGATGTGCATCCGCCTGCCGCCTCTATCCAAGGTCCATTTTGGAGCGTATGAGCAAATGATGTTCAAGCCATTCCTTCTGACCGATGCCTCCCACCTGCCATTCTGGCGCCGCCCGATAACCCTGTTGTTCCTGATGTCAGCAGCGATGCCGATTGCGTTTTTCACCTGGTACGCCCTGCTGAACAATTTCGTGATTGAGGCCGCCGGGTTTGATGGCTCGGATATTGGCTTGCTGCATACAGTACGCGAGATCCCAGGCTTTTTTGCCATCGGAGTGATTGCCATCATCCTGTTTGTGCGCGAGCAAGTGCTGGGCATGGTGGCGCTGGCACTGCTGGGGGTGGCGACAGCTTTCACCGCATGGTTTCCCAGTCTGACCGGCATCCTGACCCTGACTTTCCTCAGCTCGCTGGGTTTTCACTATTACGAGACGGTGAACCAGTCGCTGCAGTTGCAATGGCTGCCGAAAGACCGCGCACCTCAGATCCTGGGCTGGCTGCTGGGTATGGGATCGGCGGTCACGCTGGTGGTGTTTATCCTGATCGTGCTGATGTGGGAGACGCTGAGCCTGAGCTATAACATCGTGTTCATGATGGCCGGGTTTACCACTGCCGGGCTGGCGGTATTTGCGCTGTTTGCCTATCCGCAGTTCGAGTCTCCTACGCCGCAGARCAAATCCATGGTGCTGCGCAAACGCTATTGGCTGTATTACGCGCTGCAATTCATGGCCGGTGCGCGGCGGCAGATCTTTATGGTCTTTGCCGGGTTTATGATGGTCGAGAAGTTTGGCTTTGATGTGCACGAATTGACCGGGTTGTATCTGATCAACCTGGTAGCCAAGATGCTGATCGCGCCGTTCTTGGGCAAGGCCGTCGGGTATTTTGGCGAACGCCGCACGCTGATCTGGGAATACGTCGGGCTGACCGTCGTGTTCATGGCCTATGGCGGCATCTACTGGTTTGGTTGGGGCGTGCTGTTTGCCTCGGTGCTTTATGTGATCGACAATATCCTGTTTGGGCTGGCGCTGGCGTTGAAAACCTATTTCCAGAAAATCGCTGATCCGGCGGATATCGCGCCGACAGCGGCGGTGGCCTTTACCATCAACCATATTGCGGCGGTGTTCTTGCCGGTGCTGCTGGGGCTGCTGTGGATGGTGTCTCCGGCGGCGGTGTTTGGGCTGGCCTCGCTGATGGCGCTGACCTCGCTGGGGCTGTCGCTGCTGGTGCCACGACATCCTGAGCCGGGCAATGAGACGGTGCTGAGCAAATACGCAATGCCTGCTCCGGCGGAGTAGAACGACACAATGCCCGCGCCTGACCTTGGCGAGGTGTGGGGCGTGCTGCTACGCCCCACAGCCCTTTTCCTTGACCTCTTAGCCCAGCCAGCCTAGGCGCATCTGATTAGTTTCAGGAGTTCGTGATGCCCACCTTTACCGCCCTCACCACCCTATCTGGACGAGCCGCCGCTGAGGCGCTGGGCGAGGCGATGGAGCACTTGCTGCCAGAACCCACGGGCGTCGGCATCCTTGATCTCGAAGATGCATCTGGCCTGTGGGAGGTTGGTGGCTATTTCACCGAGGCCCCCGACCAGGCCGGGCTGGCGCTGCTGGCGACCCTGTACAATGCCAGGCCGTTTGCCGTGTCGGAACTGCCGGAAACCGATTGGGTGGCGCATGTGCGGCGCGAGTTGGCGCCGGTCGAGGCGGGGCGGTTCTTTGTTTATGGCAGCCATGACGCTGATAAACTGCCCGCTGATAAGATCCCGCTGCTGATCGAGGCGGCGATGGCCTTTGGCACCGGCCATCATGGCACCACCCTTGGCTGCCTGCGGATGCTGGATCATCTGATCGGCGAAGGGTTTGAGGCTAAGACTGTCGTCGATATCGGCTGCGGTACCGCGGTGTTGGCGATGGCTGCAGCGCGGGTCTGGGACGGCACCATCCTGGCCAGCGATATTGATCAGGTGGCGGTGGAGGTGGCCGAGGTCAATCTGCGCGCCAACGGCATGGCGGGGCGGGTTGGCTGTGTCGAGGCGGCTGGCTTTGATCATGCGGACCTGCTTGCCGCAGCGCCTTATGATCTGATCTTTGCCAATATCCTGAAAGGTCCGCTGGTGGCACTGGCCCCTGAGATGGCGACCCATCTACGCCCCGGTGGCTATGCCATCCTGTCGGGGATTCTCAACGAACAAGCCGAAACTGTGGCAGAGGTTTATGCACGAAATGGCATCAATCTGACCCAAAAAGATGAGATTGGTGACTGGAGCACCCTGTTATTGCAGCGACAGGGCTGAATGGGGCAAATTTATACCGCATTTTAGCGGTTAGCCACAGATTTGCCATAGTTTCGACGCAGGATGCCTTATCCGCTGGTGGGGGCCAGTTCGGGGTTTGTTATGAGTGAAGAGCATCATCAATTTCTGTCGCGTGTGCGCCGTCTTGAGCGTAAGCACAACGAAATGAGCTATGGTTATACAGCTCAGGTAAGGTCGGATGGTCTTATCGTTATTTCACCTAAGAAAATACAATCGCGGATCTCTGCCCGATCCGTGGTATTGTTTCTGGCGGCGTTCCTGCTGTTCAAAGGGTTTCTGATCGCCTCGATTGGGCTGGACGGTTACCAGGATCGGCTGGCCAAATTGCAGGCCGGATCGATGTTGGAACAGGGCGGTGCGGTGATCATGACCGCGGATCCGCTGTCGCAGATGATCGCTCAGGAAATCGGGCCCATTCTGCGCTAAACACAATGCCCAAGAATGCACCAATGACAGCCGCAGCGGTGTTTTGCCCTGCGGCTTTTGTTGGTGAGTGTGATCCTGCCGTGAGGGCACAAAAAAACGCCGCGGCCAAAGGGCACGCGGCGTTGTGGTTTTTACCCCAAGGGAGGAGATGAGGCCAAAACCTATTAGATCAGCGGTTTGCTGGTGGCGATGACCTCGATGTCACCGCGACACAGGCCAATATCTGTCAGCTCACGGTCGGTCAGCACCGACAGCGAATTGCGGGTGATCCGGGTGTCGTTCCACTGCACGAGTGTTGCCACAAAAGTGGTATAAATCGTGCCGATACGGCCGATCAGGCCAGTTGTGCCATAGGTGGGGCGGGTGGTGTCAAAAGCAGCCATATCCTTGTCCTTTGATTGGTGTTGCTGTGGGTTGTGTTGTCTCGATGAGCGGCACTTAGTGATGCAAATTGCGTCGCGCAAGGGGGGAAATCGCAACAGTCCTATGCGTAAAGCGCATAGCTTTGGGCTATATAAACAAGGCTTATGAGTGACCTGCGACAGGCTGTCTCAAAATGTCGGTTTTGCCCCTGAAAACGGTCGTTTCCCGGCTGAAACTCCGCGATTTTGATAACGTTCTGTTTACGGAAAGGGTTTGGACATGTTCGCGGTTTGTGCTAATCGACAAGAAATAATTTCAAACCATAAGCAGGGGCCGGGCAAAACATGCGGATTTTGGGTATTGATCCGGGGTTGCGGAACCTTGGTTGGGGCGTAATCGAATCACATGGTTCAAAGCTGAGCCATGTTGCCAACGGGGTTTGCCATTCGGATGGGGATGATCTGGGCGAGCGGCTGCTGTCGCTGCACAATCAGGTCACCGAGGTGATTGCAGCTTATGCGCCGGATCAGGCGGCGATTGAACAGACCTTTGTCAACAAAGATGGGGCTGGCACGCTAAAGCTGGGTCAGGCGCGCGGGGTGGCATTGTTGACCTTGGCCAAGGCGGGATTGCCAGTTGGCGAATATGCGCCAAACCGGGTGAAAAAGACGGTTGTTGGGGTTGGTCACGCGGACAAAAAACAGGTGRTGCATATGGTCAAGATGCAACTGCCCGGGTGTGACCCAAAAAATGCCGATGCGGCGGATGCGCTGGCGATTGCCATCTGTCACGCGTTTTATCGCGGCACCGCCGAGCGGGTTTTGCGCGAGGTGCGGGCATGATTGGCAAGTTGACCGGGCGGCTRGATTACCGCGCCGAGGATCATGTGCTGATCGATGTGCGCGGCGTTGGCTATATCGTCTATTGCTCAAGCCGCACCATGATGGCGCTGCCCGGTGTGGGTGAGGCGGTGTCGCTGTATACTTCGATGCTGGTGCGCGAGGATCTGCTGCAGCTGTTTGGCTTTAGCACCCTGGTCGAGAAAGAGTGGCACCGGCTGCTGACCTCGGTGCAGGGGGTTGGCGCCAAGGCGTCGATGGCGATCCTGGGCACATTGGGCCCGGATGCGGTTGGCCGGGCCATTGCTTTGGGCGATTGGGCCAGTGTGAAGGCGGCCAAGGGCATTGGTCCCAAAATCGCGCAGCGCATTGTGCTGGACCTGAAAGATAAGGCGCCAGCTGTGATGGCGATGGGCGGCACTGTGGTCGAAGCACTGGACGGCCCGGAGCTAGAGGTGGTGGAACCCATTGAACCCGCTGCTAAGGCGAAGTCAAAGAGAGCCGCTAAACCCAATACAGATGCCGCAGCACAAGCCAGTGCTCTGTCGGCGCTGTCAAATTTGGGCTACAGCCCCAGTGATGCGGCTGGGGCAGTCGCCGAGGCCGCAGGCGCTGAACCGGGGGCAGATGAAGCAATGCTGATCCGTGCCGCGCTGAAGCTGCTGGCACCGAAGGCTTGAATGGCTGGAAGACCCGACGCCCAGATGGCGGGAGAGACGTGAATGATTGATGCAGACCCCACCCTGCGGCCTGAACAGCAGCCCGGGGACAACGACCGCGCGCTGCGCCCGCAGGGGTTATCCGAGTTTATTGGTCAGGCCGAGGCACGTGCCAACTTGAAGGTGTTTATCCAATCGGCCCGCCAGCGCGGTGAGGCGATGGATCATACGCTGTTCCACGGGCCTCCGGGATTGGGCAAAACCACTCTGGCGCAGATCATTGCCCGCGAGTTGGGGGTGAATTTCCGGATGACAAGCGGGCCGGTGCTGGCCAAGGCCGGCGATCTGGCGGCTATCCTGACCAATCTTGAGGCGCATGACGTATTGTTCATCGATGAAATTCATCGGCTGAACCCGGTGGTCGAAGAAATTCTGTACCCGGCGATGGAGGATTTCGAGCTGGATCTGGTGATTGGTGAAGGCCCGGCAGCGCGCACCGTTCGGATTGAATTGCAGCCGTTCACACTGGTTGGAGCGACCACCCGCATGGGGCTGCTGACCACGCCTTTGCGTGACCGCTTTGGCATTCCAATCCGATTGCAGTTTTATACCGTGGACGAGTTGCACGAGATCGTCAGCCGCAATGCCCGCAGGCTGGGGGCGCCCGCTGATGACGATGGGGCCCGCGAAATTGCCCGCCGGGGTCGTGGCACCCCGAGGATTGCCGGACGGCTGTTGCGCCGGGTGGTGGATTTTGCCGTGGTCGAAGGGGACGGGACAATTTCCCGCGAGCTGGCCGACAGCTCGTTGACCCGGCTGGGGGTGGACCATCTGGGGCTGGACGGGGCGGACCGGCGGTATCTGTCGCTGATCGCCGAGAACTATGGCGGTGGGCCGGTGGGGATCGAGACCCTGTCGGCGGCGCTGTCGGAAAGCCGCGATTCACTGGAAGAGGTGATCGAGCCTTATCTGCTGCAACAGGGGCTGATCCAGCGGACCCCGAGGGGGCGGATGCTGGCACAGAAGGCCTGGACTCACTTGGGGTTGAATGCGCCCAGAACTGCGGATGATTTATTCTCCTGAAGGGGCAGGAGCCTCCGGCGGAGGTATTTAAGACAAGAAGAAGATGCGGGTCTTGTTTGTGGTCGGGGCGCGCGGCATAGAGCGCGGAGCTTGGATTAAGGATGCTGAGATGACTCCGGAACAGATCGAACAGCTTTTTACCCGCAAAGATGGGTCTTATGCCTTTGCGCGCTGGGGGCGGCCGATTGTGCCGGTGGTGTTTGGGGTCAAGGATGAGACCCTGGCGGTGGTCAAAGGCGCGGTTGAGGCGGTGGTGACGCTGGCTGGAGCTGAGATGGACGGGTTGGATCCCGAATTGGGTGCCAACCTGATGTTCTTTTTCTTTCGCGATTGGGATGAATTGCTGGCGGTGCCAGATTTGGGACGGTTGATCCCAGACCTGGAGCCATTGGTTGCACGGCTAAAGGCCGCTGATGCCAGCCAGTACCGGGCGTTTCGGTTTGATAACCGGGGTGCCATTCAGGCGGCTTTTGTGTTTCTGCAAATGACGGGTGAGATGGCGGATGTCCCAGTTGAGACACTGGCATTGACCCAGTCGGTGCAGGTTATTGTGATGTGGGGAGATGCCGCCTTTGCTGAGGTCTCGCCGCTGGCCGTTTTGCCGGACAGTGGTGCCACCATCCTGCGGCCCGAGATTGCTGGGGTGATTGCGGCGGCTTATGACCGGATGATGCCACCCTCGGCGGATGACAGGTCACATGCGTTGCGGTTGTTTGCCCGGCTTCAGGGAGAGACGTCGTAACGTCGTGTCACCAGAAAAATCGAATTTTCTGGACAAAATTCTTTGAAGAATTTTTCGTGGTGTCGTTCAGGTATGGCAATTGGGTGAGGCGCAAATGCACAGATTTCCGATCCGGGTTTATTATGAAGACACCGATATGGGCGGCGTGGTGTATTACGCCAACTATCTGCGGTTCATTGAGCGCGCGCGTAGCGACTGGGTGCGCAATCTGGGTAATGACCAGAACGCCATGCGGCAGGCCGGGTTGATCTGGGTGGTGCAGCGGGTTGAGGCGGATTATCGCGCTCCGGCGCGGTTTGATGATGAGCTTATGGTTGAGACCGAAGTGCTGAAAGTCACCCCGGCGCGGTTGATCATGGGGCAACGGGTGCTGCGCGGTGAGGCGGAAATCTTCTGTGCTAAAGTCACCGTTGCCTGTGTCACAGGTGAGGGACGTCCGGTGCGGCTTCCGGCAGAGATCCGCGCATTATTGTAAGATTTTGGCCGCTAACAGCTGTTTGATTGGATTTTGTCGCGGATCTAGGTTAAATTGCGGCCAGATAAGGTCAGAAAACTGGCCACAAATATAGCGAGCAGGCTAATGGAAGCAGAAACTCTGGCGTTGGCGCAGGAGATTGATTTCTCTATGTGGGGGCTTTTTGCGCGGGCCACATTCACCGTAAAACTGGTAATGCTGCTGCTGATGGCGGCCTCGGTCTGGTCCTGGGCGATTATTATTCAGAAACACATCTCCTATCGGTTGGCCCGCAGTGGCGCCGATCAGTTTGATCAGTTGTTCTGGTCGGGCGAGCCGCTGGATGGGCTATTTGAGCAGATTGGTACCCAGCCCGAGGAAGCCTCTGAGAAGATTTTTGTTTCGGGCATGACCGAATGGCGGCGCAGTCATCGTGGCGATGGCGGGCTGATTGCCGGGGCGCAGGCGCGCATTGACCGGTCGATGGATGTGGCTATCGCCAAAGAGGCGGAGGCGCTGCAAAAGGGATTGCCAGTGCTGGCCACGGTGGGATCAACCGCGCCGTTTGTCGGGCTGTTTGGCACGGTCTGGGGTATCATGACCTCTTTCATTGAAATTGCCGAGCAGCAGAGCAGCAATCTGGCGGTGGTGGCGCCGGGCATTGCCGAGGCGCTGATGGCGACTGGGATGGGCCTGCTGGCTGCGGTGCCCGCAGTGATTTTCTATAACAAGCTGAGCGCGGATAGTGACCGTCTCATTGGCGGCTATGAGGCCTTTGCCGATGAGTTCGCCACCATCCTTAGCCGCCAGCTGGATTCCTGAGCGATGGGCTCCGCAGTACAGCAATCCTCGGACGGTGGACGCCGCCGGGGTCGCCGCCGGGGTCGAACCCAGCCGATGGCTGAGATCAACGTGACGCCCTTTGTGGATGTGATGCTAGTGCTGCTGATCATCTTCATGGTGGCTGCGCCATTGTCGACGGTTGGGGTGCCAGTTAATCTCCCCAAGATCGCTGCCGGTGCCTTGCCGGGGGATCAGGAGGAGCCGTTGACGGTGACCCTGACCCTGGAGGGAGAGGTGCAGATCATGACCACGCCAGTGGCGTGGGATGAATTGGTGGGGAAGCTGCGGGCGATTGCGGCTGAACGCAGCTCTGATCGGGTGTTTTTACGCGCCGATGCCGGGCTACCTTATGGACAGGTGATGAAAGTCATGGGCGCGCTGAACGCCGGTGGGTTCTCAAACGTTGGATTGGTCACAGAAATTGGCGGGTCCGAGCTGGCTGACCCGGCTGATCCGGCTGCGGCCGGACAATAGCGGAGCGGAGCTTTGCAAACCGGGATCAAAATCTCACTGGCGGCTCATGTTGGGTTGATGGCATGGGTGGTGTTTGGCGCCTGGTTCCCGTCCGAGCCATTGCCGTTTCAGGTGCAGCAGGTCACCATGATCAGCAGTGCCGAGTTTGCCTTGCTGAGCCAACAGCATAGCGCCCCTGAGATAGCCGCTGAACCGGCTGTGCTGGCAGTCCCGCAGGACGAGACCCCGGTGCCCGAGGTGACACCGTCGAGCGATGTTGAACCGGAGACTGTGGTGCCATCGCCGATTGCTCCACCTGCGCCGGACCCCGAAGTGGTTGAGCGGCCTGAACCTGCGCCTGCGCCGGATCCTGTCCCACGGGCGCCAGAGCCTCCGTCATTGCCGGATGTGCCGACCCAGGTGCCCGAGACAGCCGAGCCGCCGGTGGCTTTGCCTGCCGACCGGGTGGCACCGGTGCCGATTGCACCACCCGCGCTGGATACCGCTGTGGATGAGGTTGTACAGCCGGAGATCGCGCCAGATGAGGGCGCTGAAACCGAACAAGAGGTGCAAGAGGCCACCTCCCCGGAAGCGGCGAGTGATCGGATTGTCACCGAAGCCGATGAGCAGGACCCGCAGGCCAGTGTTGCGCCGACGCAATCGCTGCGGCCCAAGACCCGGCCCAGCCGTCCGGCGCCTGTCGCGCCTGACGTTGAGACACGTCCTCCGGCTGAACCGGACGAACAGCCCCAAGAGCAAAGCAATGACGCGGTCGCTGATGCCGTTGCCGAAGCTGTGGCGGGTGGCGGCGACGTCATCGCGCCAGAGCCCTCGGGACCGCCGCTGACGGACGTTGAGATGACTGCCCTGCGCATTGCCGTGTCGAATTGTTGGAATGTTGGGTCTTTGTCGACGGATGCACTGGGCACCACCGTGGTAGTGGGGGTGTCACTAAGCCAGGACGGTAAGCCGGAAGTCGGCACAATCCGGATGTTATCCAGCACTGGCGGCTCTGGTGATGCGGCGAAACAAGCATTTGAGGCAGCGCGACGGGCGATTATCCGCTGCGGTGCAAAGGGGTTCCAACTTCCCCCTGAAAAATATGGTCAATGGCGTGATATTGAGATGACGTTCAATCCTGAAAGGATGCGGATCAAATGAGGGTTTTTCTGACAGGTGTTCTGCTGGCAGTGACATTGTTGACCCCCGCTGGGGCCGCTGTGGCGCAAAATGGGCCGCTGCGGATTGAAATCACTGACGGGGTGATTGAGCCGCTGCCTTATGCGGTGCCCGGATTTATTCCCGAGACCGCTGCCGCAGGGGATCTGGCGGCGCAGATCGCGCGGGTGGTGGCCTCGGATCTCAGCGGCACCGGGTTGTTCCGTGAGGTTCCGGCCTCGGCGCATATCTCGAAAGTCGCCGATTTTGATGCACCTGTGCAATATGCCGATTGGAAAGCGGTCAACGCCCAGGCGCTGATCACCGGCGCGGTCAGCGTCAATGGCAACCGGCTGACGGTGCGGTTCCGGGGCTAYGATGTRTTTGCCGAYAAAGAGCTGGACGGCGGTGGATTGCAGTTCACCGGCACCACCGAAGGCTGGCGTCGCATGGCCCACAAGGTGGCGGATTCCATCTATAGCCGGATCACCGGTGAGGGCGGATATTTTGACAGTCGCGTGGTCTATGTTTCGGAAAACGGCCCCAAAAACAACCGCCGCAAACGGTTGGCGATCATGGATTATGATGGTGCCRATGTGCAGTATCTGACCAACAGCGCCTCGCTGGTGCTGGCACCGCGGTTCTCACCCAGTGGCGACCGGGTGCTGTATACCAGCTATGAAAGCGGCTTTCCGCAGATCCATGTGATGGATGTGGGCAAGGTCAAGCGCCGGGTGTTGTCGTCGGGTGACGGCATTATGAGTTTTGCGCCCCGGTTCTCGCCGGATGGGCGCACCGTGGTTTATTCGCAGTCGGAGGGGGGCAATACCGATTTGTTTTCCATGGACATTGCCAATGGAAACCGGACCCGGCTGACCAGCGCCCCCTCAATCGAGACCGCGCCGTCGTTCTCGCCGGATGGCAGTCAGATTGTGTTTGAAAGCGACCGTTCGGGCAGTCAGCAGCTCTATGTAATGGCGGCAACCGGCGGTGATGCGCGGCGGATCAGCCATGGCAAGGGGCGCTATGGCACGCCGGTCTGGTCGCCGCGTGGCGATTTGCTGGCCTTTACCAAACAGAACAAGGGCCGGTTTCACATTGGCGTGATGCGCACCGATGGCAGCGAGGAACGTCTGCTAACGGCCTCGTTCCTGGATGAGGGGCCTACTTGGTCGCCAAATGGCCGGGTGATCATGTTTACCCGCGAAACCCAAGGCGCCAATGGCCGGGCGCTGCTGTATTCGGTGGATATCTCGGGTCGCAACCTGAAACCGGTGCGCACGCCTGACGGTGCGTCGGACCCGGCCTGGTCACCGTTACAAAAATAAGAAGCAGATCACCCCCATAGCAAGGCAAATTGGCCTGTGATAGGGTTAACGAAACACAAGGCAACAGCATGAGGCTGACATCATGAGCGGTTTGACAAAGGTAATCCTGGTTATTTCGGCACTGGGCCTGGGGGCCTGCGATAATTTGGCTGGGGGCAACTCCAATTCGACCACCCTGAACGGCGGCGGGGTTGGCAGTGTTGCCGACCAGACCAGCCCGGCTTATTTCCAGCAAGAGATCGGCGATCGAGTGCTATTTGTGGTGGATCAGTCCTCCCTGACAAGTGAGGCCCAGGGCATCTTGTTGTCACAAGCCAACTGGCTGCTGGCCAATATTGATTTCACCGCCACCATCGAAGGTCACGCCGATGAGCAGGGCACGCGGCAATACAACCTGGCCCTGGGTGCGCGCCGGGCCAACGCCGCGCGCGAATATCTGGTGTCGCGCGGCGTCGCGGGCAATCGCATCAAAGTGGTGAGCTATGGCAAGGAGCGCCCGATTGAGATCTGCTCGGCCGAGAGTTGCTATTCGCAAAACCGCCGCGCGGTGACCATTCTAACTGGCGGGCTAACGGGGTAAGTGATGCGTCTTTTTGCTCTTGCCGTTGTCGCGGCTGTTGCTTTTGTTCCTGCAGGCCTGCGGGCGCAGGATCAGCAAACCCTGGCCGATATCCGCCAGGAACTGACTGTTTTGCACGTCGAAATTCAGCGCCTGAAACGCGAGCTGTCGACCACCGGTGCCCCGGGGACCAGCCTGGGGGGCGGTACCGTTTTGGACCGGGTTGGTGCGATTGAGAACGCGCTGCAGGGGCTGACCTCGCAAACCGAAGGGCTGGAACATCGGATTGAACGGGTGGTGGCGGACGGCACCAATCGGATCGGCGATCTGGAATTTCGCCTGGTCGAGTTGGAGGGCGGCGATATCAGCCAGTTGGGAGAAACCTCGACCCTGGGCGGCGAGCCCGAAACTTCACCRRTGATTGGWCCSGYTCCKGTTGAYACSTCGGATGAGCTGGCRGTGGGKGARCTKTCWGATTTTGACGCKGCSAAACGGGCMYTGGGYGACGGCAACTATCAGGATGCCGCTGCCAAATTTGCCAGTTTTGATGTGGCCTATCCCGGTAGCCCTTTGGCTGCTGAGGCGCATTATAACCGGGGCAAGGCGCTGGACGGATTGGGCGACACCCGCGAGGCAGCACGGGCCTATCTGGCCTCCTTTACCGGCAATTCCACCGGCACCATCGCACCCGAGGCATTGTTCGAACTGGGCGCTGCTTTGGGCCGTCTGGGGCAATCCAGCCAGGCCTGCGTGACCCTGTCCGAAGTCAAGGCGCGCTTTCCCGATACGGCGGCGGTTATGGCGGCGGAACAGGAAATGGCCACGCTGAGCTGTTCTTGACCGCCGAGACCATGAATATTCTGTCAGAAGTCCGGAGCCATTTTCACGGGACGTTGCCCCCTCGTTTGGGGGTGGCTTTGTCTGGTGGTGGCGATTCGATGGCACTGCTACATGTCCTGACGCAGTGCTTTTTGGGGCAGGACGTTGAAATTCTGGCTGCAACCGTCGATCATGGGCTGCGCGTTGATTCAGCGCAGGAGGCCCAGCRTGTCGCCGGGTTGGCGGCTCAGATGGACGTCAATCATCAGATTCTGCAGTGGCAGGGCTGGCAGGGCGAAGGCAATCTTCAGGATCAGGCGCGCCGTGCCAGATACCGGTTGCTGACCGATTGGGCCAAGCGTCATGATATCGCAATTCTGGCATTGGGGCACACGGCGGATGATCAGGCCGAAACCGTGCTGATGCGGCTGGCGCGGTCGGCTGGGGTTGATGGTTTGGCGGCGATGCCGGTGCGGCGCATGGTAAATGACGTGACGTTGTTGCGGCCCCTGCTGGATGTAACGCGAGAGCAGTTGCGCAGGTATTTACGGCAAAATGAGCTCAGCTGGATCGAGGATCCATCAAACCATGATCAGCGGTTTGAGCGGGTTCGGATTCGTCAGGCGATGGATGTGCTCGAGCCGCTGGGATTGACCGTCGAAGCGCTGTCAGTGGTGGCAAAAAATATGGACAAAGCCCGTGAAGCACTTGATAATACCGCATTTATTGCAGCTCGTGATCTGACAGAAATTGTGGCGGGTGCGGTGGTTATCGACCAGAAAAAGCTCTGCGAGCTGCCGGATGAAATTATTCATCGGGTGTTGTTGCGGGCGCTACAATGGATGTCGGGGGCAGGGTATCCACTGCGTCGGCGGGTGATGGGCGAGGCGCTGGACACTGTCCGCACTGGCGGTGGGCTGACCCTTGNCGGCTGTCGCATTCTGTGCCGCGCGGGCCAAGTCTGGATCTGTCGCGAATATAATGCGGTGCGCAATGAGGTAACCCTGCCTGAGGAATTGTGGGACAACCGCTGGCAGCTGTCTGGCGGCAATACTACTGGCATCGAGGTGCGGGCATTGGGCAAGGAGGGCTTGCTGCTCTGCCCGAACTGGCGTCAGACTGGTTGTCCGGCAGCGGTGCTTGAGGCCACGCCGGCCCTGTGGAAAGACCAGGAATTGGTGGCCGCGCCACTGGCTGAAATGGCCAAGGGTTGGACTGCTAAATTGGCAAAATCTGGCGAAGAGTTCTATACAAGCCTTTTATCGCATTGAACCTSACCGAATGATCCTTATTTTAGRGWCAAMGCAGGTGTGYCGAATGRCATGCTTCGAAAACTAGGAGAGCTGCCTTGGGCAACGCACGTAATATCGCCTTCTGGGTTATTCTGTTTCTGCTGGTCTTGGCGCTGTTCAATATGTTCAGCGGCTCGGGCAGCACKATGCAGAGCCAGGAAAAAACCTTTTCYGAATTTGTSACCGCRGTTGAAGGYGGYGRKGTGASCAAYGTCATCCTGGATGGCGAGCAGATYCGSTWYGCYGGMTCSGAYRRYAAWAGCTATCTSRYCATCAARCCGACSGAYGCYSAGGTGACMAMSCTGYTGATSGARAACAAYRTYCMGKTMCGSGCWGARAARCARACMCARTCCGGGTTTCAGGCGTTYYTGATYACKCTGYTGCCRTTCCTGYTGCTGATYGGKGTCTGGGTCTATTTCATGAACCGGATGCAAGGCGGCGGYAARGGYGGKGCGATGGGYTTTGGYAAGTCCAAGGCCAAGATGCTGACCGAAAAGCATGGCAAGGTGACCTTTGACGATGTCGCAGGCATTGATGAAGCCAAGGAAGAGTTGGAAGAGATCGTTGAATTCCTGCGCAATCCGCAGAAGTTCAGCCGTCTGGGTGGTAAGATCCCTAAGGGTGCGCTGCTGGTGGGCCCTCCGGGTACTGGTAAGACGCTGCTGGCACGGGCCATCGCCGGTGAAGCAGGAGTGCCGTTTTTCACCATCTCGGGTTCGGATTTTGTGGAAATGTTTGTGGGTGTTGGCGCATCGCGTGTGCGTGACATGTTTGAGCAAGCCAAGAAAAACGCTCCCTGCATCGTGTTCATCGATGAGATTGACGCTGTTGGTCGCCATCGTGGGGCCGGTTATGGCGGCGGCAACGACGAGCGCGAACAGACGTTGAACCAGCTGCTGGTTGAAATGGACGGGTTTGAAGCCAACGAGGGTGTGATCATCCTGGCGGCCACCAACCGCAAAGACGTACTGGACCCGGCTCTGCTGCGTCCGGGTCGGTTTGACCGCACCATCACCGTTGCCAATCCCGACATCAAAGGTCGCGAGAAGATTCTGGGCGTGCATGCCCGCAAGACGCCGCTGGGCCCGGATGTGGATCTGCGCATCATCGCACGTGGTACGCCGGGGTTCTCGGGTGCGGATTTGGCCAATCTGGTCAACGAGGCAGCGCTGTTGGCGGCTCGTATCGGACGCCGTTTTGTCACCATGGATGATTTTGAAAGCGCCAAGGACAAAGTGATGATGGGCGCCGAGCGACGCTCGATGGTGATGACCCAGGAACAAAAGGAAATGACCGCCTATCACGAGGCCGGCCACGCCGTTGTTGGGATTTCGCTGCCAAAATGTGACCCGGTCTATAAGGCTACGATCATTCCGCGCGGCTCGGCACTGGGCATGGTGATGAGCCTGCCTGAGTTTGATCGCTTGAACATGTTCAAGGAAGAGTGCCACCAGCGCTTGGCGATGAGCATGGCGGGTAAAGCTGCTGAAATCATCAAGTATGGCGAGGACGAAGTGTCCAACGGACCTGCAGGAGATATTCAGCAAGCCTCGGCCTTGGCCCGCGCCATGGTGATGCAATGGGGTATGTCCGACAAGATCGGCAACATTGACTATCAGGAGGCCGCGGCAGGCTATCAACCCAATGGTGGCGCTGGAGGCTTCTCGGTGTCGGCCGGGACCAAGGAAATGATCGAAGGCGAAGTCAAACGCCTGATCGACGATGGCTATGAGCGCGCGCACAATATTCTTACCGAGAAGAGCGAAGAGTTCGAACGGTTGGCGCAGGGCTTGCTGGAGTATGAGACCCTCACCGGTGAAGAGATCAAGCGGGTGATGAAGGGCGAGCTTCCCAGCGCAAATGACGATGAGGATGACGATGCAGATCAGGGCAATGCCTCGGTCACCGCAATTCCCAAGGCCAAGCCAAAAAAGGCCCCGCCTGAAGGGGATATGGAACCAGAACCCTCGGCTTGATAGGGATAAATTGAATGGCCCGGATACCTTGATAGGTGTCCGGGCCTTTTTTTATGCGATCCAGTGGTGATCGGGAATGGAGTGTCTGTGGCACAAGGAAGTAGCGGTTGTGCTGTTTCGCCTTGATGTTATTTTCTTTCCGGCTGCTGTTTTTCAAGCTGGACATCTGCGCGAGGAACAGACCGAGTTTGCATAGTTAAGAACTTTGCATAGTTTAAGAACATAAAGGACCTTTTTGATGCCGACGCTGATTGAGACCGAATTTTTGGGTGAAATTACTTGGCTGGGCCATGTGCCTGCAGGTGACGGGCTTCGCACCAAATCGGTGGAGCAGCTGAATCTTGGCTTTGACGGTGAAACTGGCGCGCGGCACGCGGGCGTCAATCGTCCTTCCTGCGTGCGGATGAAAAATCTGTATCCGCAGGGCACAGAAATCCGCAACGTGCGGCAATTGACGATCCTATCCGAAGAAGAACTGGCGGTAATCGCGGCTGAGATGGGCATGGATGCGGTGGATCCGTCGCATCTGGGTGTCTCAATCGTGCTGCGTGGCATTCCAGACTTTACCTTTGTGCCACCTTCGTCGCGGCTGCAGGCACCGGGTGGGGCCACTATGGTTGTCGATATGGAAAACCGGCCCTGCATATTCCCCGGCAAGGAAATTGAACGCGATCATGTCGGGTTTGGGCCCAAATTTAAACCTGCGGCCAAGAACCGGCGGGGAATCACAGCCTGGGTTGAACGGCCAGGTTCACTGGTCCTTGGTGACGCGCTGCGACTTTTTATTCCGGATCAAAGGGCTTGGGTGCCATAATCGCAATCTCTGGCACCGTCAAATTTCCAATCTGAAACCGATAGGCTTGCCAACGCCGTTTCGCGTCCTGAAAATGTCGGAAACCAAGCGCTACAATAGTGTTGAGGCGGCTATGGCTTGAACAGTGTCGGTAAATTTTATGCCGCGAGAAATGTAACATGTGAGATCAGGGGCTAGGGCTATGAGCTATAAGAGCGATATTGAAATTGCGCGCGAAGCGCAGAAGCTTCCGRTCCAGGAGATTGGCAAAAAACTGGGCATCGCGGAGAGCGATCTGGTGCCTTATGGCCATGACAAAGCCAAAGTGAGCCAGTCGTTCATCAACTCGGTTCAGGACCGCAAAGATGGCAAGCTGATCCTGGTGACCGCGATCAACCCAACGCCTGCTGGCGAAGGCAAGACCACCACCACCGTGGGTCTGGGTGACGGACTGAACCGCATTGGCAAAAACGCCATGGTCTGTATCCGCGAAGCCTCTCTGGGTCCGAACTTTGGTATGAAGGGCGGCGCTGCAGGCGGCGGTTATGCGCAGATTGTTCCAATGGAGGACATGAATCTGCACTTTACCGGTGACTTCCACGCCATCACCTCGGCGCACTCCTTGCTGTCGGCGATGATCGACAACCATATCTATTGGGGCAATGATCTGGAAATCGACACCCGCCGGGTTGTCTGGCGCCGTGTCGTCGACATGAACGACCGCGCGCTGCGTCAGATCACTGCCAGCCTCGGTGGCGTTGCCAATGGCTTCCCACGTGAAACCGGCTATGACATCACCGTCGCCTCGGAAGTGATGGCGATTCTGTGTCTGGCCAACAACCTGCAAGACCTGCAGCAGCGTCTGGGCGACATCATTGTTGCCTATCGCCGCGACCGCACACCGATCTATTGCCGCGACATCGAAGCTGATGGCGCCATGACGGTGTTGCTGAAAGATGCAATGCAGCCCAACCTGGTGCAGACGCTGGAGAACAACCCGGCCTTTGTACACGGTGGACCCTTTGCCAATATCGCCCATGGCTGTAACTCAGTCATCGCCACCACAACCGCGCTGAAAGTGGCTGACTATGTTGTCACCGAAGCGGGCTTTGGTGCTGACCTGGGTGCCGAAAAGTTCATGAACATCAAGTGTCGTAAGGCAGGCCTGGCCCCATCTGTGGTGGTTCTGGTTGCTACGGTGCGGGCGATGAAGATGAACGGCGGCGTGGCCAAGGGAGATCTGGGCATCGAGAATGTCGAGGCCGTGATGTCTGGCTGTGCCAACCTGGGCCGTCACATCGAAAACCTGAAATCCTTTGGTGTTCCGGTTGTGGTTGCGATCAACCATTTTGTCACGGACAGCGACGGCGAAGTTCAGGCGATCAAGGACTTCGTGGTCGAGCAGGGCTCGGAAGCGATCCTGTCGCGTCACTGGGAGTTGGGCTCGGAAGGCTCGGCAGAGCTGGCGACCCGTGTGGCAGAAATTGCCGATGCGGATATGGCCAACTTTGCGCCGATCTATCCCGACGACATGCCGCTGTTTGAAAAGATCGAAACCGTCGCCAAGCGTATCTATCGCGCTGACGAGGTGCTGGCTGACGCCAAGATCCGCAAGCAGTTGCACGAGTGGGAAGAGCAGGGCTATGGCCATCTGCCGGTCTGCATGGCCAAGACCCAGTATAGCTTCTCGACTGACCCGACATTGCGCGGCGCGCCGGTTGGTCACTCGGTGCCAGTGCGCGAAGTGCGCCTGTCGGCTGGGGCTGGATTTATCGTTGTGGTCTGTGGTGACATCATGACCATGCCAGGACTGCCACGTAATCCGGCGGCAAAAAGCATCTGTCTAAACGWCGCARGCGAAATCCAAGGCTTGTTCTAAGATACAAAACACGCGATCTCACGGCCCGGGGGGTTCCTCGGGCCGTAGGAGTATTGAGASATGACCCAACTGATACCACCGCAAGACTGCCGGGACATGGCTGAGTTGAGGGGACAAATAGACGCTCTTGATGAGCGTCTTGTTGCGCTTCTGGCGACCCGTGCCAAGTACATTGATCAGGCGATCGCGCTGAAGCAAGTCACTGGTTGGCCCGCGCGGATACCTGAACGGGTGGAAGACGTGGTTGCCAAGGTTCGCAGCAAAGCCGGAGCCGAAGGGCTGGACCCCGATCTGGTGGACAGCCTGTGGCGGCAGTTGATTGACTGGTCGATTGCGCGGGAAGCGCGGGTTATTCGGGAAACGTGAGCGGGCTTTGATCTGAGCTCGGGGAAAAGGAAGAGAAYTATGGCAGCWASTATTATCGACGGTAARGSYTTTGCCGYCACCGTGCGYGAGAAAGTGGCWGSTCACGTTGCCCGSCTGAARGARGAAAACGGYATYACTCCGGGTYTGGCCGTRGTGCTGGTSGGMGAGGAYCCGGCGTCKCAGGTCTATGTGCGCTCCAAGGGCAAGCTGACTGTTGAGGTTGGCATGAACTCGTATGAGCATAAGCTGGATGTGGACACATCGGAAGCTGATCTGCTGGCGCTGATCGACCAGTTGAATAATGACCCAAAGGTGCATGGCATTCTGGTGCAGCTGCCGCTGCCCAAACATCTGAACGAAGATCTGGTGATCAACTCGGTGGCACCGGCCAAGGATGTCGACGGGTTTCACATCTCCAACGTTGGTCTGCTGGCCACCGGTCAGAAGTCGATGGTACCCTGCACGCCGCTGGGCTGTTTGATGATGCTGCGCGAGCACCATGGTTCGCTGTCAGGGTTGAATGCGGTGGTGATTGGGCGCTCCAACATTGTGGGCAAGCCGATGGCGCAGCTGCTGCTGGGTGATAGCTGCACCGTGACCATCGCGCATAGCCGCACCAAGGATCTGGCGGATGTTGTGCGGCGCGCTGACATCGTTGTTGCTGCTGTTGGTCGCCCCGAGATGGTTCCAGGGGATTGGATCAAAGAAGGCGCCACAGTGATTGACGTCGGCATCRATCGGATTGATGCGCCGGAAAAAGGCCTGAAGGAAGATGGATCGGTCAAGACCCGGTTGGTGGGCGATGTTCATTTCGCCAGCTGTTCTGAGCGTGCCGGYGCCATCACCCCGGTGCCGGGTGGCGTTGGTCCGATGACCATCGCGTGTCTGCTGGCCAATACTGTCACTGCCTGCTGCCGTGCCAATGATCTGGCCGAGCCCGAAGGGCTGACAGCCTGATCCTGCGCCCATTGTGGTGTTGGGTTTGAGTATTTATGAAAAGATGAAACAAGGGCGGCTCGGATGGGCCGCCTTTGGTGCGTTTGGGGTCAGGCTGGCACTGGCACCATGGTGCCCTGCAGTATGGCCACCAGCGTTTCCTGGTTGTCCTTGATGGCGTGAACTTCGGCTGACACCACCACCAGGCGGCGGCCACATTTGATCACCTTGCCGGTGGCGCGCAAGTAATCTCCGGTGGCGGGGGCCAGCAGGTTGATTTTGATCTCGGCGGTCATCACCTCTTGGTCGGGGGGCAGCTTGGTCAGGGCGGAGTAACCCGCGGCACTGTCGCCAATAGCAAAGGTCAGGGCAGCGTGGGCGACGCCATGTTGCTGGCGGCTGCCGGGCAGGATTGGGGCGGTGATRACGACAACTCCGTCACTGACCTGGGATATTTCGGCGCCGAAGGTCATCATCATGCTTTGGGCGGCAAAGCTGTCGCGGATGCGCTTGTTGGTCTCAGTCATCTGGGGCTCCTGCAGTGGTGTTGCGGGCAGCTTAGGGTATTTAGTCCTGGCGAGGTGACTGACGTGGCGCTGTTTGGTGTTGTCCGGGCATTGGGTGTTCCAGCGGTTGCGTGCTGATCAAACGGCCAAGAACACGCAGCCCCATCCGTTTGGTTATTGCTGACCGTTGCCGCGATCGGGTTACCGCACGATGGTCTCGTCTTTGACAAACATATTGGCCCAGGCGCGGTCAATCAGGTCGGGGGACATCTGATAGGGGATGCCCTCAAATTCGCAGACCGCGATCATCTGGTCGATCAGGAACACCGGCTGATAATTGGCATAGATGTTGTCGATGGTTGGGTATTTGGTCTTGAGCAGATGCACCAGGGTTGCCTCGTCCAGCGCCATGCCTTTTTTGCGGGCCACCATGGCAAAGATTTTCAGGTAGTTTTCCTGACTGGGGCCGTCGATCTTGATCTTGAAGAAGATCCGGCGCAGGGCCGCCTGGTCGAAAATCTCGTTGGGGTGAAAGTTGGTGGAGAAAATCACCAGGGTGTCAAACGGCACCTCGAATTTTTCACCAGACTGCAGCGCCAGGATGTCTTTGCTTTCTTCCAGCGGCACAATCCAGCGGTTGATCAGCGCCTGCGGAGATTCGGCCTGCCGACCCAGATCGTCGACGATGAAAATGCCGCCGGTGGCCTTGAGCTGCAGGGGGGCCTGATAGGTGCGTGCGGTGGGGTCATAGACCAGATCCAGCATCGACAGAGTCAGCTCGCCGCCAGTGACCACGGTGGGGCGCTCGCAGCAGACATAGCGGCTGTCAAAGCGGCGCACGCGGCGCAGGGCGTTTGGATCGTCCGGCACCTGCTCCACTGTGGTGTGCACGATGGGGTCATAGACGGTGATCACCTGACCGGCATACTCTATTGCAAACGGCACATAGACCTGATCACCTAGGGCATCACGGATGCCATTGGAGATTGCGGATTTACCATTGCCGGGCGGGCCATACATCAGGATCGAGCGGCCGGCGCTGACGGCGGGGCCAAGGTGGTCGAGCAAGCTGCGCGGCAGCACCAGATGGCCCATCGCATTGGTCAACTGATCGCGGGTGACCTGGATGTTGCGGATCGACTGGCGTTTGACCTGCTCGCGGTAGATATCCAGCGGCACTGGCATAGCGCCGAAATATTCGGATTGGGTCAGCGCGTCCAGCGCCCGCGCCTTGCCCGCATCGGTCAGCTGATAGCCCATTTCATTGCCACTGTTGGCGTTCAACGTACCAGTCGCCTCGAGCAGCTTTTGTTCACGGGCGATATCGACCAGCTCTTGAGTGATCGACATTGGCAGGCAGATGGCCTCGGATATTTCGGTGACCATATTGACGTTTTTGCGGAAGATGGTTTTTAGCAGGATGTCGCGCATCATCACCGGCGGCAGCTGCATTTGTTCCAGCCCCTTGGGGGCAGGCGGGGCCATCACGTGAGAGGTCTGCATATTCATGAGTGTCGGCCTATTGCTGGTCGCTGTGTCGGGACACACCAAAAAAAACATGGGGTGCGGCTTTGGAACAGTCTATTCAGTACTGTGGCATTACCGGGGCAAAGCTGTAGCAATTCGGCGATTGTTGGGGGGCGGGCAGGCGTTGCCCGGCGAGTGCGCCGGGCTCGGGATCATTGCGCAGCGGCGCTAGCGACCATAAAGGGCGCCAAGGATCAGGTAGATCGCCAAAGAGCCCCCCAGGCACAGGCCCATGGGAAACTTGTTGCCGACGTTCCAGCTTTGCCATTCGGGGGCCAGTTTCCGCAAGGGTGTGTGTTTGGCAATGCGGTGAGTGACAAACCCGGCCAGCAGATTGGCGGTAAAGATCAGCAGGATTAGGCGCAGGTCGCCAAAGGCCACCAGCGGCGCGGCGGCACCGGCAAATTTGGCATCCCCAGCCCCGATCATGCCGGCGCTATAGAATAGAAAACCCAGACCGATGCCGATAGGCAGGTGTAACAACTGCCAGCCGTAATCCGTCCAGGACATCAGAAATGGACCAACGATGATAAATATCACCGCCAGAAGATCCACCGCCCAGTTGGGGATCCGCATGCCGCGCAGATCGGTCAGCGCGATTGCATAGCAGATCGGCAGTACAAAGGGCAGGAACCACAGCGCCACATGTGCCGGAATTGCCAGCATGGTTTAGACGCTTTCCAGTGCACGCAGGCTGCGGACGGCTTCTTCAAAGTGCTGCGGGTGGGTGCTGATGGCCTCGCGCAGCAAGCCTTCACCGGTGGTGACATCGCCCTGTTTGACGGCTGTCAAAGCCAGGGTGTGCAACAGTTGCGCGCGTTCGATCTGTCCCATCGGGATCACTGGCAGGCTGTAGTTGCGCTGAGCGCCACGCGCCAGCACCAGGTTGTTTTTGGCGGTGAACAGAGATTGGTCCTGACGGATCGCCTCGCCAAACAGACGCTCGGCATCGGCAAAATCGCCGCGGGTCAGTTTTGAGTAACCCCAATTGTTCATCACGCTGGCCGGTCGCGTGGTCAGCGACACCGCAATTTCATAAAAACTATCGGCCTTTTTCCAGTCTCGGTTGGAATCGGCAACCATTGCCTCAAGACGATACCGCCTAAATGTCTCGTGGGTTGGCGGGACCTCGTCCAACGCGACCTTGGCAGCGTCCCAGTCGCCACTGCGGATCAGCGCATCGGCCAGATCAACCTTGTCATCATTGGTGGCGCCGTCCAGAGTGTTGACTTTTTTCCAGGCCGTGACGGCCTCGGTATTGCGCTTGGCGCGGACCAGGGACTTGGCCAGCCCGCGTTGCAGGTCAATGCGGTTGGCGTTGCCGTTTAGAGCCCGAGAAAAATAGTTCACGGCTTCGTTGGGGTCAGCGGCGGTCAGCATCACATCGTTGAGATCTGTTTCATCGATCACGTTGATATCCTGAAAGGCACGATCAACGGTTGCGGAACCATTCTCGGCACAGGCCGACAGGAACAAGCCCCCGGCCAGACATGCTGATGCAAGAAAAATTTGGCGCATTTTTGCGTCCTTTACTGCTCTGCCTCGGTCATGGTGTCTGTCGGATCAGAAAATTTCCGCGTCCGCGCTGCACCAATTCGTATTCTTGGTTTTGTCCAGAAGTATTAGCAGTATTTTCCAATTTTGCGAGGGCCAAGCGCAGATTCTCGCGGATTGGGTCACTTTCGCCATTGTCCAACGCATAGGCGCGGCGCAGAACTTGTTCGGCTTCGGCATATTTGCCCTGTTCCATCAGCAGCACGCCAAGATTGTTCATCGCCTCGGGCCAATCCGGCTCGGCTTCGACTGCGCGGCGCAACAGAATTTCGGCCTGGCCAAGCCGACCCAGCCCCAGATTGGCAGTGCCCATGCTGGACAACACTTCGCCGGTCATGCCGTGATCCAATGCCGCCCGGGTAAAGGCCTCCAGGGCCAGTTCGTACTGACGGGCCGCCATCAGCCGGTGTCCGACTTCCAACCCGTCTTCGGCCTGACCCCGGTGATCGACACCTGGCGCCCATGGGTTCATGGGATCCGGTGTCTCAGGTCCGCAAGAGGCCACCACCGCGCAGGCGGCGATGGCGATCAGGGTCTTGCGGAACGGTGTGGGCGCTGCCTCACCAATTGTTTTCATGTTTAGTTGCTCGTGTTGCCCAAATTCGCGATGTTCTTCATCGACGGTCCGACTAGAATAATCAGCAGCGGCGGAAGCGTCAGACCCATTGTGGCAAGGGTCATTTTGGTTGGCAACTTGTTTGCGGCCTCTTCAGCCCGCATGACGCGTTTGTCGCGCATTTCAGAGGCATAGACCCGCAACGCGTCGGCAATTGAGGTACCAAAGGTGGCAGATTGGATCATCACGGTGACAAACGAGGACAGATCCAGGACATCACATCGGGTGGCCATATCGCGCAGCACCCTATCTTTGTCCTTGCCCGCCTTCATCTCGTAGGCAACGATATCAAATTCGTCAGCCAGATCAGGATAAGATGCGTGCAGCTCTTTGGCGACACGGACAATGGACTGATCCAGCGACTGCCCCGCTTCGACGCAGACCAGCATTAGATCAAGCGCGTCGGGGAAACCGGAGGTGAYCCTGTCCTTGCGCTCGGCGATGCGGCGGGTGATCCAGTATTTGGGCAGCATATAGCCAGCCCCACCGGGGCCAATGATCCGGATCATCATCTGCTGACCGTCGAATTCCACATCCGCTTTCAGCACATAGACAAAGAGCAGACCGGCGATCAGGCCAAGGATACCAAGGGCAAACTGGGCAAAATGGAAAAACCGGACCGAGTCTTTGGACTGATATCCCGCTTGCCGCAGTTTTAGTTCCATTGCCGAAAGTTCCTCGGCATTTTGCGGCTCAAGGAACGTTGCGAATTTCTTGAGCTGTTCGTTGCGGTTGCCTTGGCGCAGGCGTTCCTTTTGCGGCTTGGCCTTGTTCTCCCGGGTGCTGTTTTTTTTCAGCTTCTTCATGGGGTCTTCGGGTTGGTTCATCAACAGCGGTATTGTCAGCAGGATCATAAACAGACCCAGCAGCCCAACCACAAGAAGCGGTCCAAAATCACCCAGCTGTTCGGTCAGGAAGGTGTTGATATTTGTCAGGAAATCCATGTTGCCCCTATACCTTAATGTTTGTCAGCGCGCGCATGACAAAGAGGTTGACGGTCAGCAACCCCCCGACAATGAAGCAGCAGGGAATGAAATAGGGGTGGTCGAGGACGTCGTCATAAAACCCGGGATCTTTGACCAGAATGCCCATCAGCATGAGCAATGGAAAGGCCGAGAGGAATTTCCCGGACCATTGCGCTTCGGCGGTAATCGCTTTGACCCGGCGGAACAGGCGGAAACGGGCCCGGATCACCTTGGCCAGCCCAGCCAGAACCTCGGCCAGATTACCACCCGATTGCGCTTGGATGGTCACCGCCACCGCCAGGAACCGCATGTCCTGCATGTCCAGCCGCTCGGCCATTTCCTTGAGCGCCTCGCCGATGTCACGGCCATAGGCGCTTTCGTCAGCAATCATGCCAAATTCGGTGGCCAGCGGGTCGTCGACCTCTCTGGCAACCATCTGAATTGCCGCAGTGAATGGGTGTCCGACGCGCAGGCTGCGCACGATCAGTTCGACCGCATCGGGCAGTTGTTCCTCGATCATGGCCATGCGTTTCTTGGCCTTGTTATTGACCCAGATGAACACCGCCGCGACGCCGATGRTGACCGACCCCATGATGCGCACAGGCAATATGGTTTCGGTGCCGATGCTGAGCCCGATAAAGGCTAGGACCGCCAATCCTCCCATAATCATGATCAACTGTCGGGGCGAAAAGGCAATTGCCGCTTTCTGCGCCTTTTCGGCCAGCAGTGAATACAGCGGGATCGACTGGGTCTTCATGTGCTGCTGCATTTCCTTGCGCAGCTGGTCCAGCACCTGTTCGCGATTGCCGCCTTTGTCGAGCATCTCCAACCGGCGATTGACCCGGCTGTTGAGGCTGATGGATTTGCCAAATATCACCAGATACAGGCCCTCGACCAGGACCAGGACGCCGACAAAAATCAGACCATAAATGATTGGTTCTGCGCTMAGTTSCATCAGTGCRCCTCYRTGKTGGTGGGTTCGTARATMGMSGCRGGCAGGTCATAGCCCCACATGCGGAACCGTTCSGARAAATGGCTGCGMACRCCGGTKGCGGTGAARTGGCCRATGATYTTGTTSTCSGGGSTMAGGCCRACRCGCTGATASYKGAAWAYTTCCTGCATCGAGATCACGTCGCCCTCCATCCCGGTGATTTCGGTGATCGAAGTCATGCGGCGCGACCCGTCTTGCAGCCGCGAGACTTGCACAATCAGGTTCACTGCCGAGGAAATCTGGCTGCGCATCGCCTTGAGCGGCATTTCGATGCCAGCCATGGCAATCATGTTCTCCAAGCGGCTGATGCCATCGCGGGCCGAGTTGGCGTGAATGGTGGTCATCGATCCGTCGTGGCCAGTGTTCATCGCCTGCAGCATGTCGATCACCTCTTCGCCGCGGGTCTCKCCGACTATGATGCGGTCGGGGCGCATCCGCAGGGCGTTYTTCAGACAGTCGCGGGCGGAAACTTCGCCCTTGCCCTCGACGTTGGGCGGGCGGCTTTCCATCCGGCCCACATGGGTCTGCTGCAATTGCAATTCGGCGGTGTCTTCGATGGTCAGGATCCGTTCGGCATTGTCGATGAAACCGGACAGCGCGTTCAGGGTGGTGGTCTTGCCCGAACCGGTACCACCCGAGACAATAATGTTCAGGCGCGTGGCGACTGCGGCTTGCAGATAGGCCGCCATTTCTTCGGTGAAGGCGCCGAAGTTCACCAGATCATCGATGCCCAGCTTGTCTTTTTTGAATTTTCGGATCGACACCAGTGATCCGTCCACTGCAATCGGCGGCACCATCGCGTTAAAGCGAGACCCATCGGCCAGACGGGCATCCACATAGGGGTTGGATTCATCGACGCGACGGCCAACGGCAGAGACGATCTTGTCAATGATCCTGAGAAGATGCTTTTCATCCTTGAACACAACATCGCTGATCTCCAGCTTGCCGTCGCGTTCCACAAAGATCTGATGTGGGCCGTTGACCAGAATATCGTTGACGGTATCGTCTTTCAGCAAGGCTTCCAACGGGCCCAAACCGGTGACCTCGTCATACAGTTCCTTGGTTAGCGTCTGGCGGTCATCGCGGTTGAGAACTATGCCCTTTTCTTCCAGAATCTCATTGGTAATTGAGGTAATTTCCGCCCGGAGCTCAGTCTCGTTGGCATTTTCCAAGGCTGCCAAGTTGAGCTGTTCGAGCAATTCCCGGTGCAGCTGTATCTTGATCTCGCCCAGCCGTTCCTTGCGCTTGCGTTCCTTGTCCTGAGGGGCTGTCTCGGCACTTTTTTGGGGCATTGGCCGACGCAATGACATGCTTTGATTGGCCGCTGGTTTTGGCGTGATCGAAGCCGTGGGCGTGGCGGCCTTCAGCTGGGCGACATTGCCTGGAGACTTCTTTGCTGCCGATTGTTTCTTGTACTTGGAAAACATCTGTTACCCCCCCAAGGGATGACTTTAAGTTAGGCTGCAGCGGCGTCTTGCTGCCCCAGTTCGTGAAGTGACAAAGCCAGCTTGGCGATTTCCTTRCGSAGCGGGTTCTTGGCRGCYGAKATYGCCAARGGAAGYCCGTGRTCACAGCWTTGGRYMAYGGSYTTGCCWCCATCYGGMAGTTGCAGRTCAATYGAGATGCCAAGSGATTCAGCCATYCGTTTGACMCGGCTYTTGCCRCTTAARTCGGTRAATTTYGGCGCYCGGTTCAGRGTAAAGCGCAGTTTTTCAAACGGCAACTCTTCGGCCTGCAACGCGCGTTTCATACGCAGGGCATTTTGTGCCGACCGCATGTCGAGCTCGATCAATGCAAAATAGACATGCGCCATATTGAGCACGCATTCCGACCATTGGACGAGGGTGCGCGGCAGGTCGATCACCACAAAATCGAAATGGCTGCGGGCCATGGCGATGATGCGTTCAATGTCGTCGGAAGAGAAGAAGTCGAGCGGCACCATCTCGGATGGGGCGGTCAGAACCTGCAGTTTATCCTGGAAAGACAACAGGGCCTGACCAAACATTTCGGCGTCCATCTCATCTACCTGGCCTAGCATTTCCATCACGATTTCGCGGCGAGGCAGGTCCAGGTAGGTCGCAACTGACCCGTGCTGCATGTCAAAATCCAACAGACAGACGCTGGGCTCGTCGTGGTCGCTCAGGATTGCCAGTTCCCAGGCCAGGTTGACGGCCAAAGTGGTGGATCCAGCCCCCCCGGCGAGTCCCTGACAGACGATCACAGCACCCTCGCGGGCACTGCCTGATTGCAATTGGTGTGGATTGGGTCGGACAACTTCCGGTTCGGGTGCCGGTGTGGTCACGCGATCGATTGCTGCCTGCAATTCCTGTTCTGGAAGCGGGTAGGGGACAAATTCGTCGGCGCCTTGGCGCAGCAGCTGATGCAACGACGCCGGGGTGACATCTTCGGCAATCAGGATCACTTTGATATCGCGGGACTTGGCCTGAGAGATGATTTCTCCCATCAGAACCAGATTGTCTTCGTCGCTGCCATCAATGGCCAGTGCCACAAATTCCAGCGCTTCAGCCTCGGGCTGGTTGAAAAATGCCAAGGCCTCGGCAAATCCGAGGTCGCCCCAGCTTTCGCCCATCGCGGTTTCCATGTCTTCGATCAGCAGATCAARGYKYTKMACRYCWYSMSKSRYKRYRMWKGMAAYAWTYGYSYWSKTTTSTKKWWSYKGCRTWAYRCWGCWYRTYSYMRTTATCCTCATTGGGGGTAACGGCAGGTTTCACCTGTCCGCTCCTACATGCGACTCACGCGGCGCATGTCACCTCTTGAGGATAAATATCGGGGGCAATTCTGGCGATAGTTGGGCCAAATTGCCCCAATAGTTGGGAAAGTCTAAACAGTCAGGGCGTGGCTAGACTATTCCAGCGTGGATGCCAGCGACTCTTGTGTGGTCAGCGTGGAGCCTGGAACCGCGCTTTTAATATACTCACGATAGACCACTTGGGCATATTTCCCATCCAGCAGCGAGGGGTGGTTTTTAAGGAATCCAGAGACCTCGGTCACCGTGCGCCGGTTCTGCCGCTCGCGTCCTTGAGTGGCGATCAGAGGCTGGGTTTCGCCATAAGAAACAACTGCTTCCAGGCGCGACCGGCTGATACCACGGGTCGACAGATAGCTGATGGCTGCACGGGCCCGGCGCAGGCCAAGGGATTTGTTGTACGGGGTTGATCCAACGGCATCAGTATGGCCGTAAACGCGAAAGCGGACTTCGGGGAATTGTTTGATCCAGGTCGCCTGCTGATCCAGAACAGCTCGGGCATTGGCGTCCAAGCGGGCGCTGTCAAAGTCAAAGTTGATGGTCGGTGGGACTTCCTGCGCGAACCGGTTGGCAAGCTGCACCGCGTAGGACCGTTGCCCACTCATCACCAGCGAGTTGTTCAGAGCCGCATTGCCAAAACTGCCCCGGTCCAACTCGTGTCCAGCTTCATAACTACAGGCGGCGGCCGAGAGGCTCAGCCCCAGAATCACTGCATGTTTGATCATCCGCGCCATCCTTCGATTAGTCCATTACATAGCCATAGGAGCCGCTGAAGTCTTGTCTGGCGACTTCACTGGCTGGGCCACTTTGGGTCCGGGCGACCCGGCCAAACAGGAAAAGATCGTTTTCGCTGGGCGGTTTGACCCGGTCGGTGGGCAGGCTCAGCGCCTCGCCTCGGGTTGGGGTGACCAGATGAGCGCTGATGATGACCACCAGTTCTGTCTGGTTGCGCTGATAGTCGGCGCTGCGGAACAGGGCACCTAAGATTGGCACGTCACCCAGCCAAGGCACTTGCGCCGAATTGTCGAGAAAATCATCCTGGATTAGCCCGGCGATGGCAAAGCTTTCGCCATCTCGCAATTCAACCGTTGTTGATGTCTCGCGGCGGGTAAACGCGCTGATCGTCAGCCCATTCAACACCAGAGAGTTCGAGGGGTCGATTGCAGAGACCGAAGTCTTGAGTTCCAGATTGATCAGGTCGCCATCAACAACCCTCGGAATAAAGCTCATTTCGATACCAAAAGGCTTGAACTCAACGGTGATCAACCCGTCTTCCTGTGCCACAGGGACAGGATATTCACCACCGGCCAGGAATTTGGCCTCTTGCCCTGACAGGGCCGAAAGGTTGGGTTCGGCAAGCATGCGAACCATGCCTTTTTGTTCCAGCGCTTCCAACAGAAGCCCAACTTGAGTGGCCCCGATGTCAAAGCCAAACAAGATGGCACCAAGGGAGTCGCCTTTTGGTGTAACCGGGTTGCCCAGGCTGTTGCCGTTCTGCAGCCAAGTGCCGGTTGCGGCCGAAAAGTTGGTTCCTCCCAATGCGACGGAGGCGCTGAGTGACTTCGACACTGCGCGCTGCATTTCGGCAAAACGGACCTTGAGCATCACCTGCTGCACGCCACCGACGGACATGAGGTTCGAGACCCGCTCGGGGGCATAGCGTTCGGCCAGATCCATGGCGCGTTGCAGGCGTGCGGCGCTGGACACGGTGCCAGACAGGACAATGCCATCATTGGCGGTGCGGACTTCGATTCTTTCGTTGGGCAGGATCTGACGCAGCCGTTCCTTGAACTCGCTAACATCAGCGGCGACGCGCACTTCGACATTGGTGATCAGCCTGCCGGTTGCGTCCAGCAGGGTGAGGGTGGTCAGTCCTGGTGACTTGCCCAACACATAGATTGTGCGGTCAGACAGCGACGAGATATCCGCAATGCTAGGGTTGGCGATGCTGAGTTCCGCAAAGGGAACATCGCTTTCGACCACCACCGCCCGATTCATTGGGACATCCAGTTGGGTTGGTGTGCCCGAATTGACAACGCGCAGACCTTGGGCCCAAGCGGTGTCTGCCACTGGTGTACATATCAAAGCAAACCCAGTTAGGGCTGCTGCTACTATAGTTCTAAATGCCATGTGACCTGCCTCTCCGATCACGCCTCGTTGTCGGGTCTTTTGCCCGTCTTTTGCGTCACTGTGGGCTAGTTCGCAGATTTTTGCAAGAATCATTGCCCCCGATGCCGCCTGCATTGTGGGGGCTGGGCAACAGAGACGAAAGAGAGCCGCCCAAATAGAGCGSSKSKGCAAAAGCGTTTACAGTGATCTGTGAAGGGATCAGGGGCGATAGCTTTCGATCTTAGTTGTTGCAGGGGATTGGAATTTCCACAACGTCGGCGCCACGGCGGGTGCGAATGGTGCAGATCCTTTCCTGCTCGCGCTCGGGGGCTATGGTGCGTTCACCCAACCCCAGCAAAGACCGCTGGTCCACCTCGACAAATGAGGCAATGGTGTCATCCCCGGCGCCAACCAGTGACAGTGACAGGCTGCCGGTGGTCTGCGCCTGCGCCAAGGCGGCAACCTGTTCGGGCAGGGCAGAAACGGTGACTGTGCGGGCAATGATGGCGCTGTCGATATCGCCGCCGGCGCTTTGGTCGATGGCAATCAATTCGATATTGGGCTGGATCAATCGGGTCAATTCGCCGCGGCGGCGGTCATCGGTATCACCGAGGCTGCCAGTCCAATAAATATCAACGCGGTCACCGGGCCGTAAGAAGCCCGACACGCCTGAGGAGACGTCCACCTTGATGGCAAAGGCGCGCATACCGCGTTTCAGGCGCGACGTAATACCGGCGTCTTCACCGGGTTTGGTGATTTTGACCCTTAGAACCGCTTCGTTTCTCTCAATGGTGCGCAGCACCACACGAGATTCGCCTTTGAAATCTGGCGGGAACAATGCGTCCAGAGTGGAATAGGTGCCCTCGGGAACGCTGGCTTGTGGCCATTGCACCAGTCGCACCGCGTCTTTGGTCAGCCGTTCGCCGTATTTCAAAGCTTGATTGGCAACAAAAACGTCCACAGTGGCGATATTCTCGACCTTTTCTGCGTTCGCTTGGGCCAGAGCGTTCTGATAGGTGGCAATATAGTTTTTGGCCATCATCACTGCGCCGCCAGCCAGGGCGACACCGACAATCAAAACCAGTCCGAAAACTGCGCGCATTGTGTTACCTCTCTTTGGTTACGCCGTAACAGTGGGGGGCGAGCCCGGATTTTTATCACTCAAACCTGAGTAAGGGGTTTAGATGATGATCGGTTGCCTGAGCTGTGCTGACCCGCACCTGCTCAGTTAGCTGAAGGTCCAGTTTGACATGTAATCAGACAATGCGTTTGCCAGCCCTAGGGCGTTGTCCTGCATCGCTGAGGCAATCAGCACGCACAGGCCAATTACGGCAGCTGTCAACACCACCCAATCGACCGTCACCGCACCGTCATCATCGAAATAAAACGACTGTAGATTTTTCATTGCGAACCTCGCTTAAGGAGGGTTCCTGGGCAAAGGGCCGCGTCTTTGGATCAAAGACGCGGCCCCAAACTTATATCAACAAGAGCGGCGACTTAGGTCGGTGTCTTGCCTGCAATGAAGGCGCCAGTCGTGCTGGTCAGGTCGGACGCACCGGATTCGATCGAGGTGTAGACAACGCCGGCCAGAGCAGCAACAGCAGCGGTCAGCACAACCCAGTCAACAGTCACGGCGCCAGCTTCGTCTTTGCGGAAATTTTTGAAGAATTTGATCATTGTTTGTCCCTCCAGGGATTTAAAGGTTTTGTTCCCACCTTGCCGTCCAGTTTGAGCCTGCTCTCTCCTGCGAAGCTCATGTCCGACTTGGTATGGGTATTTATAGCCTGTGGAGCGTGGCAGCATTTGGGCCAAAAACTGGAATTTGACGCCTTAATTTAACTTTTTGGAAGGGATTGGGGTAAGGTGCTGATATTAAAGAGTTACATGATTTATTATTTGTAAATGTCCGTGTCAGATACGCGGCAGGACGTGGCAAATGTGGCGAAATCGTCAAAATTCGGGCCTGAGATCTGGTTTTGAAGCCCCATTCGCGGCTAAATCGTTAAAACAACAATATTAGGGCAGTCCCATGTTTCTTCGTGTTGCGACACTGGCTGTGTTTTCCGCCATCACCCCGCAGTGGGCGCTGGGGGATTCCCCGTCGCCTTTCCCAAGTTTTGAGGCAAAGCGGGTGCGTCCGCCGCAACCGGGCACCAGCCAGCGTATAACCATACAGATAGAAGGTTCGCAGGATCCGGTTGCTGCCGAAAATAGCCCGGCGAGTCCTGGTGATGGTGACGAGAGGCTACTGTCGGGACGCTATGGATGGTTCTGGGAGCAGATCTCACCTGATCTGGAGGCCTCGGGGCCGGGCCGGCTGGACAATGCCCTGATGGTGCTGGCTGGTGACGGAGGGGTGGCTGCGCCGCGATTGCAGCTGATGCAGGACATTGCCCAGGCGCAGGGGATCTCGATCCTGACGGCCAGCATTGGCACCCAAGTGTCGCCTGCGCTGATTCTAGCGGTGATTGCGGTGGAGTCGGCGGGGCAGGCGGATGTTGTCAGCCCCGTCGGCGCGCAGGGGTTGATGCAATTGATGCCCGACACTGCGGCGCGATTTGAGGTGACCGATGCTTTGGCGGCGCAGCAGAACATTCAGGGCGGTGTCAGGTATCTGGACTGGCTGATGGGCGAATTTAACAGCGACCCGATCCTGGTGCTGGCCGGGTACAATGCGGGGGAGGGGGCTGTGCGCAGCCATCAAGGGGTGCCGCCCTTTGCCGAGACCCGCAATTATGTGCCCAGGGTGCTGGCGGCGTTTCAGGTCGCCAAAGGCCTGTGTCTGACACCGCCGCAGCTGATCTCGGATGGGTGTGTGTTCCGGACCATGCAGTGAGCGTACTACTCCGCTGACCGATGCACCGCTATCGTGGCGTGGCAAACAATACAGGCCCGCGGTGAAGGCGGGCCTGTACCTAAGTCAAGTGGATTAGGGTCAATCGACGATGGTCGCCTCGGTCGCGGCGCGCAACTCGGCCTCACTGACGCCGTCTGCAGTCTCGACGATTTTCAAACCGCCCTCAACCACATCCAACACACCGAGGTTGGTGATGATGCGATCCACGACTGCCTTACCAGTCAGCGGCAGGGTGCAGGCTTTCAGCAGCTTTGAGGCGCCATGTTTGTTGGTGTGGTCCATCACCACAACAACACGGCCTACACCGGCGACCAGATCCATCGCGCCGCCCATGCCCTTGACCAGCTTGCCCGGAATCATCCAGTTTGCCAGATCACCGTTTTCGGCCACTTCCATTGCGCCCAAGATCGCCATGGCAATCTTGCCGCCGCGGATCATTGCAAAGCTTTGTGCCGAGTCGAAATAGGCGGTCTGTGGCAGCTCAGTGATGGTCTGCTTGCCCGCGTTGATCAGGTCGGCGTCTTCGTCCCCTTCGATTGGGAAGGGGCCCATGCCCAGCATGCCGTTTTCCGACTGCAGGGTGACCTCAATCCCCTCGGGGATGTGGTTGGACACCAGCGTCGGAATGCCGATGCCAAGGTTCACATACCAGCCGTCTTGCAGCTCGAGTGCCGCGCGTGCGGCCATTTGATTACGATCCCACATGTTCGCTCTCCTTATACCGCTGGCCGGGTGGTGCGCTGTTCAATGCGCTTTTCGTGGTCGCCCTGAATGATGCGATGCACATAGATACCGGGCAGGTGGATGGTGTCGGGGTCAAGTGAGCCAACCGGCACGATTTCCTCAACCTCGACCACGCAGACCTTGCCGCAAGTGGCAGCAGGCGCGTTGAAGTTGCGGGCCGTTTTGCGGAATACCAGATTTCCGGTCTCGTCGGCTTTCCAGGCTTTGATAATGGCCAGATCAGCAATCATGCCCTGTTCCAGAATATAGGTCTCGGGCTGGCCTTGGGGACCAGTGGGGAAGTCTTTGTGCTCTTTACCCTCGGCGATCACCGTGCCCACACCGGTCTTGGTGTAAAAGCCAGGGATGCCTGCGCCGCCGGCCCGCATCCGTTCGGCCAGGGTGCCTTGGGGGTTGAATTCCAGCTCCAGCTCACCCGACAGGTACTGGCGCATGAATTCGGCGTTTTCGCCCACGTAAGACGAGATCATCTTTTTGACCTGTTTGGTCTGCAACAGGATGCCGATGCCAAAATCATCAACGCCTGCGTTGTTGGAGGCAAAAATCAGATCCTTGGTGCCGGCCTCTTTGATCGCGTCCAGCAGCAATTCTGGAATGCCGCAGAGGCCAAAGCCGCCTGCCGCAATGAACATGCCGTCGTGAAGCAGCCCGTCGAGCGCCTCTGCGGCATTGGTGTAGATCTTTTTCATAGAAAACTCCCAGCAACATCCCTTTGGCATGGGTTCTGACGCTGGGGTGGGGGTGAGTCAATAATACCGAGGGTACTGAGTATTACTACGGAGGTGACTTGTGGCGGGACGGGCGAGGGGCCAGCCCCTCGCGCTCCCCGGAGTATTTTTCAAAAGATGAAGTGAAACTGGCGTTGCGCTTACTCTTTGGCGGCAGCTTTTTTCGCCGGAGCCTTTTTCTTGGCAGCGGGCTTCTTTTTTGCAGCCGGTTTTTTCTTGGGCGCCGCTTTTTTCTTTGCAGGCTTCTTGCCAGCCTTTTCAGCGATCAGCTGCACAGCCATGTCCATGGTGACGTCCTTAGGTTCGACGTCCTTGGGGAGGGTGGCGTTCACCTTTTCCCATTTGATGTAAGGCCCATATTTACCGTCCATGATATTTACGGCGCCGCCACCATCTGGATGTTCACCGAGTTCCTTTAGCGCCTTGGCAGCGGTGCGACGACCACGGCCCGGATTGGCGCGCTTCTCGGCCAGCATTTCCATCGCGTGGTTCATGCCAACCTCGAAGACGTCCAGCGTATTTTTGAGGTTTACGTAGACCGGTTTTTCCTCATCGGGCAGTTGGTGCATGATGTAGGGGCCGAAGCGGCCCAAGTTGGAGGCAACGGCGCCACCTTCTGGGTGCTGGCCAATTTCGCGTGGCAGGGTCAGCAGGGTGACAGCCTGTTCCAGTGTAACCTCGTTTGGCCCCCAGCCGGGCAGGTAGTCCTTGTTCTGTTTCGGCAGCGATGAGCGTGGCGGCTTCTTGTTTTCTGGTGTCGGCTCACCCCGTTGGACGTATGGTCCAAAACGCCCGGACTTTAGATGGATCTCGTCGCCGTCATCCTCGCCCAATACGCGTTCATAGCCTTCGGCACCTTCGCCGGAAATCGGACGGGTGTAGTTGCATTCGGGATAGTTGCCGCAGCCGACAAAGCCGCCGGTGCGCGAGGATTTCAGGTGCAATTGGCCCGCACCACATTTGGGGCAAATGCGTGGGTCGGTGCCGTCTTCGCGCGGGGGGTACAGTTGTGGCGCCAGCGCGTCGTCGAGCACATCGAGCACTTCGGAGATGCGCAGTTCCGAGGTTTCGGCAATCGCCGCCGAGAAATCACGCCAGAAGGTTCTGAGCAGCGCCTTGTAGTCACCATTGCCCGCACTGACTTCATCAAGCTGGTTTTCCAGGTCGGCGGTAAAGTTATAGCCGACGTATTGGCGGAAGAAGTTCAGCAGGAAGATGGTGACGATGCGGCCCTTGTCTTCCGGGTGCAGCCGGTTTTTGTCTTTGCGGACGTATTCACGCTCTTGGATGGTGGTGATCACGCTGGCATAGGTCGAGGGGCGGCCGATGCCCAGCTCTTCCATCTTTTTGACCAGGGTGGCTTCGGTATAACGCGGCGGTGGCGCGGTGTGGTGTTGCAGCGACAGCACCGATTCATTTTGTGATAGCAGCGCCGAGCCATTGCTGCGCAGATCGCCGCTCTGGGTGGTTTTTGTGCCGTCTTTGGCAGCCTTGTCGAACTGAGCGGTCAGCGACGAGTTGGCAAACTTGGCAGCTTCACCCTGCATGATCTGCGGCAGGCGCTTGTCGTCGTCATCCTGAACCACATCATCACGGCCCTCTTCATAGACCCGCATAAAGCCGTCAAACAGCACCACCTGACCGGTGGTGCGCAGCACCACCTGGCCATCGTTGGAGCCAATGTCGACGGTGGTCCGCTCCATCCGGGCGCTGGCCATCTGGCAGGCCAGGGTGCGTTTCCAGATCAGATCATACAGCTTGCGCTGGTCGGCTTCGGTCACTTTGAGGCTGGCAGCATCGCGGCCCATCTCGGTGGGGCGGATACATTCGTGGGCTTCTTGCGCGTTTTTGGCCTTGTTCTTGTAGACCCGCGGGCTGTCGGGCACATACATGGCGCCATAGCGCTTATCGATTTCTGCGCGGGCCTCAATCACTGCCTCGGGGGCCATGTCGATGCCGTCTGTCCGCATATAAGTAATGTAACCTGCTTCATACAGGCGCTGCGCTGCGTTCATGGTCTGGCGCGCGCCCATGCCAAATTTGCGGCTGGCCTCTTGCTGCAGGGTCGAGGTCATGAAGGGCGCAGAGGGGTTGCGGGAGGCGGGTTTGGCCTCGACCGATTTCACCATCAGATCGCGGCTGGCAACGGCCTGCACCGCCAGTTCGGCGGCGGTGATATTGGCCAGGCTGAACTTGTCCAGCTTGTCGCCGCCCAGCACCGTCAGGCGGGCCTCGAACTCTTGACCACGCGGGGTGGTCAGCAGGGCGCGCACCGACCAGTATTCCTGTGGATTAAACGCCTCGATGTCCATCTCGCGCTCGACGATCAGGCGCAGGCAGACCGATTGCACCCGGCCGGCCGATTTGGCACCGGGCAGTTTGCGCCACAGCACTGGCGACAGGTTAAAGCCCACCAGGTAGTCCAGCGCGCGGCGGGCCAGATAGGCCTCGACCAGCGGCATGTCGACCTGACGGGGATTGGCCATCGCCTCGAGCACTGCGGTTTTGGTAATGGCGTTAAAGGTGACCCGGCTGACTGGGGTGTCCTTTTTGATCGAGCGGCGTTTGGTCAACGCCTCTTGCAGGTGCCAGCTGATCGCCTCGCCTTCGCGGTCGGGGTCGGTTGCGAGGATCAGTTCGTTGTCGTCTTTCAGGGCGTCGGCAATGGCCTTCATATGTTTGCGACTGTCGGCCCCGACCTCCCATTTCATTTCGAAATCATTTTCGGTATCGACCGATCCATCCTTGGGCGGAAGGTCGCGCACGTGGCCGTAGGATGCCAAAACCGTGTAGTTTGAGCCAAGATATTTATTGATTGTTTTGGCTTTGGCAGGGGATTCTACAACAACTACGGGCATTTAGCTTTAACCTTATGGGGCATACACGGCACGTTCTATGGCCGGGCAAGATGTGGGGCGCAAGAGGGTATTGTCAATCCGCGAGTTTTGGGCGCAGGCTTGATGGGAAATTTAACGTAAAAAATTGAGGGCAGAAATGAAAATTGGATGGGTATTGGTCGGCCTGTTGGCCGCTACTCCTATAACGGCGCAAGGTTTGAGTAAATCCAAGAGTGGCACGGCGAAAGTGTTGAAAAGGCCCAACAGCAGTCCGTGCAGGATTGGTACGAGCCTCAACGTGGCACAGCAGAGCGCAAGGCGCTGATGAATGCGCTACGGCCACTGGCCGAGGTTGATCTGGGCACTCCGGTGGAGTTTGTAGTCTATGACCTGCGGGTTTCGGGCAACCGGGCTTTTGCCTCGGTGCAGCCGCAACGGCCCGGCGGCAAACAAATCGATATCCAGTCTACGCCGGGCTATGTCCGTGGAGAATTCAGCACTGATATGATGGATGGCACGCAAATGCAGGCGTTGTATGTGCGTTCGGGGCAGACCTGGGTGGTGATGGAACATGCCATCGGTGCAACAGATGTGTGGTTTGCGGGTGAGCCGTTCTGCAGCAGTTGGGGGGCGGTGATTGCCGAGTTCTGTTACTGACGGGTATTGCGTGACAGTAGCCCGCCGGGCTGTCGGATGATTTCGCCCTCCAGTTCCAGATCGGTCAGGGCTGGTGAAATCTCGCGCGCAGAGGTCGCCAGATCGCGGATCAGTTGATCCTCGGCGGTGGGGGACGGCCCAAGGCGGGCCAGGATCTGCTGGTGCAGGGTTGCCGTTTCACGCAGGCTGCGCTGCTGCGGTGGTCTTGGGGGGTGGTCCAGTGGCAATTGCTGTTGTTGGTCCGGGACCTGAAGTTCGGGTGCGGGCAGGGCGGCAATGATATCATCGGCGTTGCGGACCAGTTGAGCCCCATCGCGGATCAACATGTTGCAGCCGCTGGCACGGGCGTCAAACGGGTGGCCGGGCACTGCCAGCACCTCGCGGCCCTGATCCAAAGCATCGCGGGCGGTGATCAGGCTGCCGGATTTTGCTGCTGCCTCGACCACCACAACGGCGCTGGCAAGGCCTGAGATGATCCGGTTGCGGCGGGGGAAATGCCGCGCCTGAGGTGCCAGGCCCATAGGTTGTTCCGACAACAACAGGCCTTGGCGGGCGATATCCTGCGCCAGATCGGTATTTTCAGTTGGATAGATCACATCGACGCCCCCGCCCATGATGGCGATGGTGCCGCTGTCCAGAGCCGCCAGATGGGCCGCAGTATCGACGCCACGTGCCAGCCCTGAAACCACCACATAGCCCTGCTCTCCCAGATCACGCGCCAAGGCTCGTGCCATGCGGGTGCCCAGAGACGACGCATTGCGCGCCCCAACCAAGGCGATGATGGGGGACTGCAATATTTTGGGATCACCCAAAAACCACAGCAGCGGCGGGGCATCTTTCAACTGGGCAAGTAGCGGGGGGTAGTGGACGTCACCAAGGCACAAAAGCCGCGCTTTAGCGGCTTTTGCGGCCTTGATTTCGGCGTCTATCACAGAGGCTGGGCATATTTTATACCCGTTTACTCCTGCGTCGCGTGCCACTTTAGGCAACGCGTCCAGCGCATTCTGCGCTGAACCAAACTCGGCGATCAGACGGTGAAATGTCACCGCACCAACCCTGCGAGAACGCAACAGACGAAGCCAGGAATAACGAATATCTTCCGTGGTGGGTGGGAGTGGGGGGTGAGTGGAAGAAGTGTATTCTTCGGTCATCCGTCGCTCCGCCTGTATGCAAGATCAGGTTTAACGCCAAGGCGGTTAACAGGGGATGAACAAGGGCCAATTTTCAGAAGATTTTCTAAAAACCTTCCAAATCAAGTTGACGGGAGGGAGGTTTCGACTGCGCGGGGCCAGATTGTGGTCTCGCGAAGCCATTTTTTGCGTAGATTTTCTGGTTCTTATTCAGACACCAACCTCAGGCCGCTGCACCGCCGACCGTTAGCCCATCCAGTAGCACCGTTGGCTGGCCAACTCCCACCGGTACCCATTGCCCGGCCTTGCCGCAGTTGCCCATGCCGGGGTCCAGCGCCATGTCGTTGCCCAAGGCGCGAATCCGGTGCAGCGCAGTCGCACCGTCCCCAATCAGGGTGACCCCTTTGACTGGTGCGCCGACCTTGCCGTTCACCACCCGGTAGGCTTCGGTGCAGGAGAACACGAACTTGCCATTGGTAATGTCGACCTGACCGCCACCAAAGCCAACCGCCCAGATGCCATCCTTGATATCAGCGATCAGATCTGCCGGGTCGGTCTGGCCGCCCAGCATATAAGTGTTGGTCATCCGTGGCATCGGCGCGTGGGCATAGCTTTGGCGGCGGCCGTTGCCGGTGGGGGCGACACCCATCAGCCGGGCATTTTGACGGTCCTGCATTAAGCCCACCAGAATGCCGTCTTCGAYCAGGGTGGTGGCCTGCGACGGGGTGCCTTCGTCATCAATAGTGATCGAGCCACGCCGGTCGGGCAGGGTGCCGTCATCCAATACGGTGACGCCTTTGGCGGCGATGCGCTGGCCCATCAACCCGGCAAAGGCCGAGCTGCCCTTGCGGTTAAAGTCACCTTCCAGCCCGTGGCCAATGGCTTCGTGCAGCAGAATGCCGGGCCAGCCAGGTCCCAAGGCCACTTCCATAACGCCGGCAGGGGCGGGCACCGCATCCAGATTGACCAATGCAATACGCAGCGCCTCGCGCGCTTTGGCCTGCCAATCGACGGGGTCCACCAGCCCGTCCAGGCCGATCCGGCCACCGCCACCAGCCGAGCCGCTTTCACGGCGGCCGCCTTTCTCGACAATCACCGAGACATTAAGGCGGGTCATCGGGCGTACGTCGCGCACCAGCACCCCATCGGCGCGCAGGATCTCGATTTCTTGCAACGAAGCCGCCAACACAGCTGAAACCTGCACCACCCGCGGATCCAGATCCCGTGCAAAGGCGTCAATCGCACGCAGCGTCTCAATTTTCACCGCAAACGGCATCGCGCTTATTGGGTCGTTATCGGTATAAAGCTTGCGGTTGGTGGCGCTGGGCGCGTCGGCCAGGGTGCCACCGCCATCGCCGACCGCCATCCGGGCCGTTTCGGATGCGCGTTTCAGCGCCGCCATGGAGACCTCGGTGGAGTGGGCATAGCCCGCCACTTCACCGTTGACGGCGCGCAATCCAAATCCCTCGGAGGCATCATAACTGGCACTGCGCAACCGGCCGTCATCATAAATCAGCGCTTCGGACTTGCGGCGCTCGGCAAATATCTCGCCATCATCGGCCCCGGCCAAGGCCGATCTCAGCACGTTTAACGCCTCGTCCGCCGGCAGGGCGGTTTCAAAGGGACGAAAGGCTGCATTTTCCATGGTGTGGACCTCATTTATTTTGATCTAAATCAACAAAGCGCCCATTTGACGCAAGCATTGCTCTTTATCTGATGACTGGAATATGATTTCTACCGTCGACAAAGACAACGGGGCCAATGCGTTTTGTGGAATCAGTGATTCCAGACTGTACTGCAGCGGCGCGAGGAACAATGCGATCAAACGATCAGGACATAATATGAAGAATGCTTTGAAGCTTTCGGGCCTTTTTGTAGGCCTGTCGAGCCTGCCCGCCATGGCTCAAGATGGTCTGGAGACCATTGGTAAACCCGTGGACGGTGCCCTTGGCTTTCAGCCGGCCGCCACCGAACTGGCGCGGGGCATGCAGTCGCTGGACTGGATGATTCTGATAATCATCACCGCAACCACCGTGTTTGTTGCCGGGTTGATGCTGTACGTGATCCTGCGCTTTAACCGCCGTGCCAACCCGACACCCTCGACCTTTACCCATCACACCCCGGTCGAGATTGCCTGGACGCTGATCCCGATTGTGATTCTGGTGTTCATCGGTYCGTTCTCGCTGCCACAGCTGTTCAACCAGCAGGAAATCCCCGAGGCCGACATCACCATCAAGGTCACCGGCTACCAGTGGTACTGGGGATATGAATATGTCGACCACGAATTTGGCTTTGAAAGCTTCCTGTTGGCCAAAGATGAGCTGGAAGAATATGGCTATGCTGCAGATGAATATCTGCTGGCGACCGACACTGCGGTGGTTGTTCCCATTGGCAAAACCATTGTGATGCAAGTGACCGGTGCTGACGTGATCCACTCGTGGACGATCCCAGCCTTTGCTGTAAAGCAAGACGCTGTGCCTGGACGTCTGGCGCAACTGTGGTTCAAAGCTGATAAAGAAGGCATCTATTTTGGTCAGTGTTCCGAGCTGTGTGGCAAGGACCACGCCTATATGCCGATCACCGTCAAAGTGGTCAGCCAAGAGGTCTATGACGCTTGGCTGAAAGGCGCGATTGAGGAATATGCTGGGCTGCCGAAAAGCTTTCAGGTTGCCTCAAACTAAGCGGGTGTGGCGGGCGCTGAGGCGCCTCCTATCCTACCCCGACAGGGCGCGATGTAATCCGCGCCTTGTCTGATTTTCAAACTACCCTAGGCTACGTGTATGACGCGCAGCCAGAAAACCAATGGACCAAAGATGAGCGACGCAAGCCTTCACGCCAGCACTCTCCGCGAGGATGAGGCAAGTTTTGGCGATTATTTTGCCCTGCTTAAACCACGGGTGATGTCGCTGGTGGTGTTCACTGCGCTGGTTGGCCTGCTGGCCGCACCGGTGACAGTGCATCCGGTTATTGGCTTTTGCGCCATCCTGTTCATCGCCATTGGTGGCGGCGCCTCGGGCGCGCTGAACATGTGGTGGGACGCTGATATCGACAAGGTGATGAAACGCACCAAATCCCGACCGATTCCCGCAGGAAAGATTGAAGCAGGCGAGGCGCTGAGCCTTGGGCTGGCTCTGTCGGGCATGGCGGTGATCATGCTGGCGCTGGCGACCAATCTGCTGGCGGGCGCGTTTCTGGCCTTTACCATCTTCTTTTATGTCGTCGTCTACACCATGTGGCTGAAACGGCTGACACCGCAGAACATCGTTATCGGCGGTGCTGCCGGGGCGTTTCCGCCGGTGATCGGTTGGATCGCGGCCACCGGAACCATGTCGATCGAGCCTTGGCTGATGTTTGCCCTGACGTTCATTTGGACGCCGCCGCATTTCTGGGCGCTGGCGCTGTTCATGCGCAATGATTATGACGACGCCGGTGTACCAATGCTGACGGTGACCCATGGTCGCCGTACCACCCGCAAACATATTCTTGCTTATACAATTCTGCTGGCAGTGCTGGCAGTTGGGACGGCGTTTTCGGGTATCGGCGGACCGATCTATCTGGCGGTGTCGCTGGTGCTGAACGCTTTGTTCCTGCATGGCGCCTGGAAAATCTGGCGCCGCGATGAGGATGATTCCGAAGGCGATAACTTCAAGGTCGAGCGCAGTTTCTTCAAGCTGTCSCTGCTYTACYTSTTCCTGCATTTCGGTGCCATTCTGACCGAAGCGCTGCTGAAACCTTTTGGACTGGGGGGCTGGTAACATGAGCTTCAAGCCACAACACGAACTGCATCAACGCCGCTTTGGCCGCAACCTGGGCGTCGGCCTGTCGCTGGGTGCCTTTGTGGTGCTGATCCTGGCATTGACCATCGTCAAGGTCACTTCGGATGATTTCAAAATGCCCAAAATCCAAACGACGGAGCAAAACTGATGGCGCTTGACGCCCCTCAGAAGACCGCTGCCCAATTGGTTGGCGTTGTCATCGTTATGGGGGCGTTGGCCTGGGCCTCGGTGCCGTTTTACAACTGGTTCTGCCGGGTCACCGGCTTTGGTGGTGTCACTGGCGTGGCCTTGGCCGAGTCGGATATGATTCTGGATCAGACTATCACCATCCGCTTTGATGCCTCTAAAGATCGCGATATGCCTTGGGAGTTCAAACCCGTGGTGCGCGAAATGGAACTGAGGATCGGTGAGACCGGGTTGGCCTTTTATGAGGCTTACAACCCAACCAACCGCCCCATCGCCGGATCAGCGGCCTATAACGTCACCCCCTATTCGGCGGGCGCGTTTTTTGAGAAAATTCAGTGTTTCTGCTTTGAAGAGCAGATCCTGCAACCAGGGGAGCGGGTGCAAATGCCCGTGACCTTCTTTGTCGACCCGGAAATCGTTAACGATCGGGACGGTAAATACGTGCATACGATCACGCTGTCGTACACATTTTACGAAGTAGATCTGCCCGAGGGTTATGCCGCCCTTGAGCCCGGTGAAAACACCGGGGCAGAAACCAACATGAACTAGCCTGGCAGGTGAGGGACACTTAAATGGCGCACGCTAAAAATCACGACTATCACATTCTTCCGCCGTCGATCTGGCCGCTGATGGCCGCGGCAGGTGGTTTTGCCATGCTGTTCGGCGCGGTGCTGTGGATGCACGGTATCACCGCCTGGCTGTTCTGGGGCGGGCTGCTGACGGTGCTCTACACCATGTATGGCTGGTGGGCCGAAGTGGTGAACGAAAGCCATGTTGGCGATCACACCGCCGTGGTGAGCATCGGTCTGCGGTATGGGTTCATCCTGTTTGTAATTTCCGAAGTGATGTTCTTCTTTGCYTGGTTCTGGTCGTTCTTTAAACATGCGATCTATCCCATGCAGGAGTATTTCGGCACCGAGTATGTGCAGCCGGCCATCCACATTGTTGACCCGTTCCATCTGCCGCTGATCAACACTCTGATCTTGCTGCTGTCGGGGTGTGCGGTAACTTGGGCACACCACGCGCTGGTGCACGACAATGACCGCAAGTCGCTGGTGCAGGGCCTGGCTATCGGCATCGCCTTTGGTATCGCCTTCACCGGCTTGCAGGGGTATGAGTATTACCAACTGCTGGCCCATGATGGCTGGGAGTTTGGCGGCGATATCTTCTATTCGAACTTCTTCATGGCCACTGGTTTTCACGGCTTCCACGTGCTGCTGGGAACCATCTTCCTGACCGTGTGCCTGATCCGCGCCATGAAAGGTGAGTTCACCCCCAAGCAACACATCGGCTTTGAAACCGCTGCCTGGTACTGGCACTTTGTCGACGTGGTTTGGCTGTTCCTGTTCTTCGCCGTGTACCTCTGGGGCACTGCTGGAATGTAASGGGTACATGTTTGCGGTTGAAAAACCRCAGACACAGCGTATCAAGCACAGCGCGCGGGGGTTGCTCCGCGCGCTTTTTTGTTGGCAGGGGGCTGTGATGCGGCGTCTGATTTTCCTACTGGTGGTTGGCCTGGCCGGGCTTGCGGTTTTGCTGAGTCTGGGCACGTGGCAGCTGCAGCGGCTGGCCTGGAAGCAGCAGATCCTTGATACCATTGACTCCCGTGCCGCCGCCGATCCGGTGGCTCTGCCCGTCGATCTCGATCCCGTAAATGACAAATACAGGCCGGTGAGACTGGTCGGGCAAATGGCCCCGGGCGAGCTGCATGTGTTGGTCTCATTGCCCATGATTGGACCGGGCTACCGGGTGATTTCCCCCTTCGTTACCGAAGATGGTCGCCGGATTTTGGTTGACCGAGGCTTTATCCGAACTTCTGCCAAAAACACGGCCCGTTACACTGGTCAGGCTGAATTTTTGGGCAATCTGCATTGGCCCGATGAGACCGACGGTTACACTCCGCCCGCAGATCTGGCGTCCAACATTTGGTACGCGCGGGATGTTGACGCCATGGCGGCGGCGCTGGACACCCTGCCCATCATGGTGGTGCTGAGCGATCACCCCGTAAATGACAGCTCCGTGATACGGATGCCGGTCAACACCGCCTCGATCCCCAATGACCACTTGCAATATGCGATCACCTGGTTTTCGCTGGCCCTGATATGGGCCTTGATGACCGCCTACTTCCTGTGGCGCTCAAACGCCAACACCGAAAGCTGACGTGATGAAATAYATYTCTACCCGTGGGCARGCGCCYGARYTGARTTTTGAAGAGGCSATGCTGACNGGGNCTGGCCCGKGAYGGSGGGYTRTATGTGCCTKCTGARATCCCKCAGATGAGCCAYGACGATATCGCAGCMCTYTCMGGGCTYAGCTAYGAAGAGACCACATTYCGSGTGATGCGGCCGTTTCTGGGGGACTGTTTTACCGACGAGGAATTCCGCGATAACATCGCCAAGGCTTATGCCAACTTTGATCACGCTGCCCAGGCGCCGCTGAAACAATTGGCGCCAAACCATTTCCTGCTGGAACTGTTCCATGGCCCGACACTGGCGTTCAAGGACTTTGCCATGCAGCTGCTCGGTCAGCTGTTCCAGAGCGCGCTGGCCAAGCGTGGCGAGCGGGTGACGATTGTTGGTGCAACCTCGGGCGATACCGGGTCTGCCGCGATCGAGGCCTTCCGAGGCTTGAGCAATGTCGATGTGTTTATCCTGTATCCGCATGGACGGGTGTCCGAAGTGCAGCGTCGCCAGATGAGCACCCCGGCGGAGGCCAACGTACATGCCTTGGCGATGGATGGTGACTTTGACGCCTGTCAGGCCCGCGTCAAAGATATGTTCAACGATTTTGACTTTCGCGACGGGGTGAAGCTGGCCGGGGTCAATTCGATCAACATCGCCCGCGTGCTGGCTCAGGTGGTCTATTACTTCACCTCTGCGGTGTCGCTGGGCGCGCCGCATCGCAAAGTTAGCTTTACCGTTCCCACTGGTAACTTTGGCGACATCTTTGCCGGCTATATTGCCCAGCAAATGGGCCTGCCAATTGATCAGCTGGTGGTGGCCACCAATCAGAACGACATTCTGCACCGCTGTCTGGGGGGGCAGGGCTACTACAAAGGTGAAACCATCCCGTCGATCTCACCCTCAATGGATATTCAGGTCTCGTCGAACTTTGAGCGTGCTCTGTACTATGCCTATGACCAGGACAGTGGTGCTGTGGCGCAGCTGATGGACGAGCTGCAGAGTGGCGGCTTTGATGTGTCTCAGGGCGCCATGCAGGCGCTGAGCGAGACCTACAACTCGGGACGCTGTTCCGAGGATGAAACCTTGGCGACGATCAAGAGCCAACTGGCTGCCAGCGGTGATCTGCTGTGCCCGCACGGGGCGATTGCTGTCAAAGTTGCCGAGGAGCATCGCAAGGCGGAGGTGCCGATGATTACGCTGGCCACTGCGCATCCGGCCAAATTCCCGACGGCTGTGAAAGATGCCTGTGGCATTCATCCGCCTCTTCCCACACACATGGCGGATCTGTATGACAGATCAGAACGGGTGACCCGGATCGCCAACGACCTAACGACTCTCGAAGAGCATATCAGAAAGAACATCCCGAATTGACTGTTCAACAAGACCAGCTGTCCAACGGCTTTCGTATCGTTTCTGAAAACATGCCGGGGCTGCAATCTGCCTCCATCGGCATTTGGGTAACTGCGGGTGGTCGTCATGAACGGCTTGAGCAAAATGGCATTGCCCATTTCCTTGAGCACATGGCGTTCAAAGGCACCGCAACCCGGTCAGCCCTGCAAATTGCCGAGGCGATCGAAGACGTTGGCGGCTATATCAACGCCTATACCAGCCGCGAAGTGACCGCTTATTACGCGCGGGTGCTGAAGGACGACGTGCCACTGGCGCTGGATGTGATAAGCGACATCGTTTTGAACCCGGTGTTCGATCCCAAAGAGATCGAGATCGAGCGCGGGGTGATTCTGCAGGAAATTGGTCAGTCGCTGGATACGCCGGATGACGTGATCTTTGATTGGTTGCAGGAAGAAAGCTATCACGACCAGCCGCTGGGCCGCACCATTCTTGGCCCATCCGAGCGGGTCAGCGCGTTTGGTCGCGAGGATCTGGCTGGGTTTGTCAGTGAGCATTACGGCCCCGGCCAGATGATTCTGTCGGCAGCCGGTGCGGTGGATCACGATGCTTTGGTCAAAACCGCCGAAAAATTGTTTGGCCATCTGCAGTCCCGCGACAGCAAGCTGGTGGAGCCAGCCCGGTTTACCGGTGGTGAGGCACGGCATGAAAAATCGCTGGAGCAGGCGCATTTTGCGCTGGCCTTTGAAAGCCCCGGTTACCGCGATGACGCGATCTATACCGCACAAATCTACTCCAGCGCTTTGGGTGGCGGCATGTCGAGCCGTCTGTTCCAGGAGGTGCGCGAGAAACGCGGATTGTGTTATTCGATCTTCGCCCAGACCGGTGCTTATGCCGATACCGGAACAATCACCATCTATGCTGGTACCTCGGCCTCGCAGCTGGGTGAGTTGGCCGAGATCACCATCGACGAGATGAAGCGCGCCGCCGAGGATATGGGGCCGGAAGAAGTGGCGCGGGCGCGGGCGCAGATGAAAGCTGGCATGCTGATGGGGCTGGAAAGCCCCTCAAACCGCGCCGAGCGGCTGGCCCGTCTGGTGCAGATCTGGGATAAGGTGCCGCCGCTGGAGGACACCGTGGCGCGGATTGATGCCGTGACAACTGGAGATGTGCGCGAGTTTGCCGAAACAATGGCGACACAAGCACCCGCTGCACTGGCGCTGTATGGTCCGGTTTCAGAGGCCCCCAGCCTGGCCCGGTTGCAGGAGAGGCGCGTCGCCTGATGCTGCTGTCCAAACGCAAAGTCCGGATTGAAACCGAGCGGCTGACCCTTCGGCCGCCGGTGCATTCCGACTTTCGCGCTTGGTCCAGATTACGTCAGGACAGCCAGGACTATCTGGTGCCCTGGGAGCCCAATTGGGCGGTGGATCATCTGACCCGAAAGTCCTTTACCAACCGGGTTTACTGGGCGCAGCGCTCGGTCAGTGGTGGCACCGCGCTGCCGCTGTTCCTGTGCCGTCGTGACGATCAGGTGTTGGTGGGGGCAATTACCCTGGATAATATCCGCCGCGGTCCGGCGCAGGCCGGGACCTTGGGCTATTGGACTGGACAGCCCTTTGCCCGCCAGGGCTATATGCGTGAGGCCATTGGCGCAGTGGTGCACCATGCCTTTACCAAACTGGATCTCAGCCGGATCGAGGCCGCTTGCCTGCCGGAAAACACCGCGTCGCGTGGGCTGCTGGAAAGTGGCAGTTTTAAATATGAGGGCGTGGCGCAGTCTTATCTGCAGATCGGCGGTCGTTGGCGGTCTCATGTGCTTTATGCGGCGCTGCGCAGTGATCGCCGGGGGCGTACCGAGGCGGGGTGATTTGAGCTGGTGTCTTGGGGATTTACCCCCAACCCCGGGATATTTAAGGCAAAAATATAACATTGGGTTGGCCCCTTCGGGAGCCGTGTAAATGTTATGGTCGGGAGGTTTCTGGTGCGACGTCTGAGATTACAGGCGTAACCAGGGCTTGCACTAAAGCAGTCAAATGGACATGGATTGATCATGACATTGAACCCCGTTGATCCCGCCTTTGTGGCTCGTTTGAAAAACATCCTGCCTGAGGGCGTATTGCGCGACGTCGAGCCGCGATACCTGGAAGAGCCGCGCCGTCGCTACCTTGGCCAGGCAGGGCTGTTGGCATTGCCGCAGAMTGTTGARCAGGTCTCGGTGTTKYWRMKYRYSKSCAAWGNNKCRCGSRTKSSGRTKGTGCCYTATGGCGGYGGCACTGGATTGGTTGGCGGYCAGGTGATGCCTGAGGGGCCAGCTCCGCTGGTGATCTCGATGGAGAGAATGAACGCCATTCGCGGGGTTTACCCACAGGAAAATGTATTAGTGGCTGAGGCCGGAGCGATTCTTGCGGATGTACAATCCGCTGCGCAAGGGGAGGGACGGCTGTTCCCGCTGTCGCTGGCCTCGGAAGGGTCGGCGCAGATTGGCGGTAATCTGTCCACTAATGCAGGCGGCGTGAACGTGCTGCGCTATGGCAATACCCGTGAGCTTTGTTTGGGGCTGGAGGCGGTGTTGCCCAATGGCGATATCTGGCACGGGTTGAGCCGATTGCGCAAGGACAACACCGGCTATGATCTGCGCGGATTGCTGATTGGCGCTGAGGGCACCTTGGGGGTGATCACTGCAGCGGCGTTGAAACTGTCGCCGGTCCCAGCGGCGCGCGGTACAGCGATGTTAGTAGTGCCCACGCCGCAAACGGCGCTGGGTTTGCTGTCACTGGCGCGCGACCAGCTGGGCGAGGGTGTTAGTGCATTTGAGTTGATACATCGTCAGGGGTTGGAGTTCATGGCGGAGACATTGCCGCAGCTTCGGCAACCCTTTGCGCAACCGCCCGAATGGTGCGTGTTGATTGAGTTGGGCCTGGCCCGTGGGCAAGATCCAGAGGTGGCGCTGACCGAATTGTTTGAGGCTGCGATGCAGCAGGGCATCGCGCTGGACGGGGTGATTGCTCAGTCCGAGGCACAGCGGCAGGAATTGTGGACTGTGCGGGAGCAGATACCCGAGGCCAACCGGCTGATTGGATCTGTGGCGAGCCACGACATCTCGGTGCCGCTGTCTGCGATCCCCGAGTTCATTGTGCGTGGCGGTGACTTAATTGCTGCAATGGGGGATTTCCGCATCAACTGCTTTGGCCATCTTGGCGACGGCAACCTGCACTACAACGTGTTCCCGGCGCCGGGAAGATCCCGCGATGATTATAAGGCTCAACGTGGTGCAGTGATGCGCGCGGTGCATGATCTGGTGCATGAGATGGGCGGATCAATCAGTGCCGAACACGGGGTGGGGCGCATGAAGGTTGCGGAGGTCGAGCACTATGGCGATCCGGTCCGGCTGGCGGCGATGCGGGCGATCAAGCAGGCGCTGGACCCTAATGGTATCATGAACCCCGGCGCCGTGCTGCGAGACCGCYGACAGTGTAGGGTGCGTGCTGGCACGCACCGGCGCTCAGGTTAAAGCGGCACTTGCGATTTGTCGTTGTGCGGCGCGGCTGCGCAGCAGCAACAGCATCAGGATCGCGATGTTGAGCCCGTTCCACAAGATGCCGTTGACAAAGGCCAGTTGGTAATTGCCGGTGACATCATAGATCCAGCCCGACATCCAGCCGCCCAAGGCCATGCCAAGGATGGTCATCATCATCACAAATCCCACCCGCGCGCCGGCTTCACGCGAGGGCATGTATTCGCGCACCACCAGCGCATAGCTGGGCACAATACCGCCCTGTGCCAGTCCAAACACCAGACTGACCATATAGAGCGAGACCATGCCGTCGTAGGGCAGGTACAGGAACAGCGCGATACACTGCAGGACTGACCCGACCATCAGCGTCAACACGCCGCCCAGACGGTCAGCAAGCAAGCCTGAAATGACCCGGCTGACCACGCCACCCAGCAGCATCAGCGACAACATCTCGGCCCCCACAGCGGGCCCATAGCCCAGACCAACGCAATAGGCGACGATGTGGACCTGTGGCATCGACATGGCGACACAGCAACCGATACCGGCGAGCCCCAGCAACCATTGCAGCTGTCGCGGTGTCAGACCGGACGACCGGGCATTCAGGGAGGACGCGGCAGCAGAGGCCTCGTGCGCCTCTGTCGGGAGACGGCGTCGCAACAACAGCGAAAGCGGGATCAGCACCACCAGAGTAACCATCGCCAGAGTTAGGTAGACACTGCGCCAGCCRCTCTCGGCCAGGATACCGGACAGCGCAGTTGGCCAGATCGCGCCAGACAGGTAGTTGCCACTGGCCACCAAGGCCACCGCAATGCCGCGCCGCTTTAGAAACCAATGAGAGATATCGGCGATCAGCGGTCCAAATCCCACTGCTGTGCCTAGTCCCAATAGCAGATGGGTCAGAGACAAAATGGTGATCGAGGGCGCCAGAACCGACAGCGCAAACCCAGCCGCGATGATCAGTGCGGCACCGTTCAGCGCCAGTGTCACGCCAACTCGGTCCACCAACCGCCCGATAACAAGGTTGCCCACCGCAAAGCCGATCATGGTCAGGGTATAGGGCAGCGCGGCCTCACCCCGACTGGCGCCAAATTCCGCCTCAACCGAGGGCAGGATCACAATCACCGCCCACATGCCGACATTGGCCACCATCGCAATGGCCAGCGTCACAATCAGGCGTAGCCAAGAATAGCGACTGTCATGGATGGATGTGGTGTTCATTGCGACAGGCTAGGTCAGACGCGAAACGGCACGCAAGCAGTTTCGCGTCAATGTCGTGGCGTTATTCGCCCTCGAATTCGCACAGCACATGCACATCCATGCCCATGGCTTCCAGCACCTTGCCGCCACCTAATTCCGGCAGATCGATGATGAAAGAGCACGAGACGATCTCACCGCCCAGCCGCTCGATCAGTTTGATACCCGCAGCCGCAGTGCCGCCGGTGGCCAGCAAGTCATCAACCACCAGGATCTTTTCGCCCGGCTGGATGGCGTCGTCGTGAATTTCGACAGTCTCTTCGCSATATTCCAGCTTGTAGTCCTGGCTCAGGGTGGCTCCGGGCAGCTTGCCCTTTTTGCGGATCGGCACAAAACCGGTGCCCAATTGATGCGCAATGGCACCGCCCAGGATAAAGCCGCGCGCCTCAAGCCCGACAACCTTGTCGATGCGCATGCCGGCATAGGGGTGCAGCATCTGATCAATTGCCATACGGAACCCACGCGGATCGGCAAACAGAGTGGTCACATCGCGGAACAGGATGCCCTTGTGTGGGAAATCCGGGATGGTGCGGATGTAATCTTTGACGGCGGTGTGCTTTGGCATGGCGGGGCCTCTTTGGTGGTCGGTTCGGAATGGCGCAGGGCTGACCCGTGTGGCCAAACCAAAGCTGGTTTGTCTTATATCAGCCCGTCCTGCAAGCCAGAACCTAGGCCGGGCGGCGCAGGAACGCAGTGGTCAGGCCCATTCCGATCAGGGCAACACCGCCACCACGGGTCAGGTTGGCCACCATCGCAGGACGTGCAATCCAACCGCGCAACCGGTCGGCCAACAGTGCATAGGCCAGTGCATTCAATCCGGCGAGGATTACAAAGGTGGCGATCAGAATGGCAAACTGCGGTGCCAGATGGCCCTCGGGGCGGATAAACTGCGGCACAAAAGCGATGAAAAACCCAATCGATTTTGGGTTCAGGGCGGTCACGGTTGCGGTATGGCTGAAAATACCACTTGCCCGGACGTCGCGAGTGGTCGCCAGTTCAGTGACCCCATCGGCGGACGCGCTGCGCCATAGCTTGATCCCCAACCAGACCAGATAGATGGCGCCGACCCATTTTAGCGCTATGAACAGCGTCGCCGAGGCCATCACCAGCGCCCCAAGTCCTACCAGCGAGGCGGTCATTGCGATGAAATCCCCCAGCGCCACGCCCAGAGCTGCCGCCACAGCCACCTGCCGTCCCTTGGACAGTGCATAGCTAAGAACTAACAGCACAGTAGGTCCGGGGATCAGCAGTAGTGCCATCGAGGCTGCGACAAAAGCCAGCCAGAGGTTTATGTCCATGTCGAAACCGTCCCGTCCAAAAAGTTACCGGCACAGCAAAGACAGCGCTTTGCATCTGCGTCAACGGTTGAATTTTCTGATTTAGTGTTCAGCAGCCCCTTTGGGGTACTGGAATGAGCGTCATTCGACATCGTCGTCTCAGTTGGCCTGTACAGAATTAACCTCCATTCACAGTAATGAGCGGATCTGTTCAGGAGAATCAGTCAAGATATCATAAAAAATGATCTTTAAAAATGAAAGCGGAGAAATTCCATACCTGTTTTGGATGCGGGGAGGTGTCAAATTAACTCGAAATTATGTATAGTTGAAACTTCTGAATTTTGATTCTCGTATCGGAGGTGTAACGTGAAGCTCTTTATTTTATTTTTTCTTGCGGTAATTTTAGTTTCCCCCACCATTGTTAGTGCGTGTCCAGCAGGATACTATAACTGTGGTGGATCTATTTGCTGTCCTAGGTGAGTAGGTACAATGGAAATCTCAAAACTCACCTACTCTTCCGTTATTATAGTCGTGTTGACCGTAGGTGTCTTTTTAAAAGATAGGTTGCTCACCGCTGACAAGAATGACTTGCTCCTCAATAGTGCAACTATTCATGCTGCCAGGCTTCATCTGCCGTCGCCGGGAAAGGCATATGTTTATTATGTTAATGTGGGCGCCTTTGAGAAAGATTCATTGTGTGGGCCCGAGGAAATTAGTGAGGCCAAAGTAGCAGATACAATAACAGGGGTGAATTCTTTGGGGGTGGGTTTTAACAATGCAATTGAATTTTCTTCAGGGTTTCTCAGCGCTAAGATCGTGTCTTGGTTGAGAATTGATCAGCCGTCTAAGTCATGGGTGCTTGATGCTCGTTTCAATATTGCTTCTGAATGGATTTTTGAGGAAAATTGCTGGACCAAAATCGAGGAAAAGCTCGAGCACCGGGATGCTAGGATATACATCGTCGAAACTGTGTTTTTTGTACAAGGGGATCAACTGGGTCCCTTCATGGTCGAATTCAAACCCCAACCCCTCGTCCCAGATGGCTGTAAGCCAAACTGTAATGTTTCGGCAACCTTGGACCAGCTTCTCAGTCCTAGTTGGTCCACAACTCTTAAATCCATGTACATGGATTTCTATTAAAGCACCCGTCCCGCCACCGCATCCAGCTTTGCCAGCAGTGCCGGGTCACGTTTTTCCGGGGCGGTCATGATGGCGTAGTCCAAGGCCCGGTCACAGAGATGTGGGCACGGCTCGCGATTTTCGCCCAGCAGGGCTGGCAGGCGGCGCACCAGTTCAGCGCCATTGTTGGAGTTGCCCTGCAGGGTGGCGAGAATGGCGGTGATATCMACSKCWCCGTGGTCNGGGNTGCCAGCTRTCAAAATCSGTSAYCATSGCSACMGARGCATAACAMARCTCGGCNNCTCGCGNNCSAGYTTGGCYTCGGGCATATTGGTCATGCCRATCACATCASMGCCCCARWSCTCGCGGTACATTTTGSWTTCRGCCASSGTKGAAAACTGYGGCCCYTCCATCGCCAGATAGGTRCCRCCSMKRTGCACRGTKATACCSKCGKCMYGTGCYGCKKYMTMRCARGCMKCRCYCAGSCGSKGGCARGTSGGATGGGCYAYGSWSACATGWGCSACACAGCCRGWKCCRAARAASSWTTTKTCSCGYGCGAWRGTGCGRTCAATGAACTGRTCSACMAKSACAAAATCCCCCGGCGCCATCTGTTCGCGGAACGAACCGCAGGCCGAAACCGAGATCACATCCGTTGCCCCCAGCCGTTTCAGCGCGTCAATATTGGCGCGGTAAGGCACATCTGACGGCGCATGCACATGACCCCGCCCATGGCGCGGCAAAAACGCCATTTTGACACCCTGCAGACTGCCGGTCAGAATCTGATCTGATGGGCTGCCCCAAGGCGTGTCTACCGTGACCCAGTTTGCATCTTTCAAACCGTCAATTTCATACAGTCCCGAGCCGCCGATCACGGCAATCATGGTGGTGTCAGTCACGGTGTCATACCTCGTTTGAAAACCTCCCACAGTTTTGCCGGGCAACATCTGACTTGGCAAGCCGTGGATACTACAAAGGACGGCATCCCACCTTCATCTGGCATGAAACATCCCGGGGTTTGGGGCAGCGCCCCAAGCAAGGCCCAAACACGCACCAAAAGGACGCACAGCCATTGGGTTGTTGTGCCGCCGCCTTGTATCATAGGCTTTTTTTCGCTAGGGGCGGGCAGCGAACCCCAAAACCCCCAGACACAGGTAGTCCCCGATGAAACGCGCCGCCCTGGCCTTGTTGGCCAAGCATATGTCTCCACCCAATCTTTCCATCATGCAGGACGAGGGCTGGTCTGTGGCCCGTGTGCGCACCGAGCTGTTGTCGGGGCTGACCGTGGCCCTGGCGCTGGTGCCCGAAGCGGTGGCGTTCTCCTTCGTTGCTGGGGTGCACCCGCTGGTGGGTCTTTATGCTGCCTTTATGATCGGCCTTATCACGGCGGTGTTTGGTGGGCGTCCGGGTATGATCTCGGGTGCCACCGGGGCGCTGGCGGTGGTGATGGTGGCGTTGGTCGCTGAACATGGCGTGGAATACCTGTTTGCCACTGTGGTGCTGATGGGGATTTTTCAGATTTTTGCCGGGGTAATGCACTGGGGGAAATTTATCCGCMTGGTGCCKCAYCCRGTGATGCTGGGTTTTGTCAACGGGCTGGCTATTGTGATTTTTCTGGCCCAGCTCACACAATTCAAAGTGCCGGGGACGGGCGGGACCGAATGGCTGRCCGGTATGTCGTTGGTTCTGATGCTGGGATTGGTCGGGTTGACCATGKTGATCATCTGGGGCACGCCCAAGATWACYTCGGTGATCCCGGCRCCACTGGCAGGGATCGGAATCGTAGCGGCCATCGTGATCGTCTTTGGCCTGGATGTGCCTCGGGTTGGAGACCTGGCCTCGATCAAAGGTGGATTGCCGAGTTTCCACAATCCCTTTGGTGAGGGTGTGGGGATCTATGGCACTGCCTTGGCACCGTTTAACTGGGACACCTTGCAGATCATTCTGCCGTACTCGGTTATTCTGGCCGCAATTGGTCTGATCGAAAGCCTGCTGACACTGAACCTCGTGGGCGAGATTACTGGCAAACGTGGCGGTGCCAGCCAGGAATGTATCGCGCAGGGGGCCTCAAACGTTGTGACGGGGTTCTTTGGTGGTATGGGCGGCTGTGCGATGATTGGCCAGTCGATGATCAACGTTAAATCTGGTGGGCGTACGCGCATCGCAGGCGTTGTGGCGGCGCTGTTCCTGCTGCTGTTCATTGTTGCCGCTTCCGGCCTGATCGAGCAGATCCCGCTGGCCGCGCTGGTTGGGGTGATGTTCATGGTGGTGATCGGGACCTTTGCCTGGAACTCGATGAAAATCATGACCAAAGTTCCGCTGGTGGATGCCTTTGTGATTGTGCTGGTCACCGTGGTGACGGTGCTGGAAGACCTCGCCATTGCGGTGGTGGTTGGGGTGATTGTGTCAGCGTTGGCCTATGCCTGGAACAACGCGCGGCGTATTCACGCGGTGATCCGCGATTCGGAGAGCGACAAGGGCGCGCGGGTCTATGAAATCGACGGACCGCTGTTCTTTGGTTCGACCGAGGGWTTCACCGAATTGTTCGACGTTGCGGCTGACCCCGACCACGTGATTGTTGATTTTGCCCGTAGCCGGGTTGTCGATCAGTCGGCTCTGCAGGCGATCGAGGCGCTGGCGGGCAAGTATGAGGATGCGGGCAAGAAACTGGCTTTGCGTCACCTGAGCCGTGATTGTCATCAGTTGTTGTCCAAGGCGGGTCATCTGATGATCGACAGCGACGACGACCCCGATTACGAGATCGCGGTGGATTATTCCGTGCGCACCGGTATTTTGGGTGGCCATTGAGTCTTAGCAAAGCGGAGTGTGCCTGACGGCGCACGCTGGATTGTTTGAGTGGAATTTGTGGAAGGGTCGGCCTGTTTGTTCAGGTCGGCCTTTTTGGTTTGGGGGATACAGGGAAAGGGGCTTGGGGCTCACCAAAACAGCGATGCGCCGTGTCAGATCCGCTGTCGTCTGAACTCTGGCTGCCATCTCGGCCACTCCGCGCCAAGAGAAATAACCGTCTCCCCGCAAGGCGGGGCCCCTCGGTGATTTGACTTGACCCGGTGCAGTCGAGCTGGCGCTGCGATATCAGGCGACGGCGGCTCCGAAACAGCGATCTTTAGCTCAGGTGCTGTAGGGCGTCGAGATCACCGCTGAGAAGGGCCGGTCTGGCTGCAGCGATCTGGTCGGCTGGCCAGTGCCACCATTGCAGCGTCTGGAGTTGGTCGATTTGGGCCTGCCTGAAGCGGTATCGCGCCACCTTGCCAGGGTTGCCTGTCACCACCGCGTAAGGCGGGATGGTGCCGCGAACCACTGCTCCAGCTCCGATGATGGCGCCGTTTCCGATCTGGGCGCCTGGCAGAATTAACGCACCATAGCCGATCCAGACATCATGACCGATTACTGTATCGCGTGTGTCGGGCTGCAAAGCGCCGATCTGCGCCGCATCAAAAATCGGGAAGGGGTAACAAGTCAGCCCGTCCATTGCATGATTGGCGCCAGCGGTAAGGAACCGTGCCCCATGGGCGATTTGGCAAAAACGGCCAATCACCAACTGTTCTCCGCCATTTGGAAATAGATAAGGGGCCAGGTGGTTTGCCCAGTCCTGTGGTGGGTCAAAGTCGGAGGCATATGTGTAGTCTCCGACCTTGAAATTTTGCTGATCTATCACCTGCGACAGCATCACCGTGCCCGGATGCTCGGAGCCATCGGGCAGGGTGATTGGCGTGCGGCGGGTTGGGTCAGGCATGTGCATCTGTGGTGCCTCAATCGTCGGGGCGGGTGAGGSAGAAGGCCTCGGAGATTTTTGCGTAATCGCGGTAACCCAATCGGGCCAAGGGTTGAAATGTGGTGATGTCAAACGACCCGTCGCGCAGGCAATCGTCGCGCATGTGGACGCCAATAACCTCGCCAAAAACCACACGATTTGCGACGCCGGGCAGGGTGATAACTTCGGTCAGTTTGCACTCCAGCGCCGCAGGGGCTGCAGCCACACGGGCGCAGGGAATCCCATTGCATTCCTGTGTTTCCAGAGCCGCATGAGCGAACTCGTCGGTTTCGCGGGGCAGGGCCGCCGAGGAGGCGTTCATCGCATCGCGCATGGCATATTCGACAATATTGACGCAAAACACTCCGGTTTCCAGGATGTTGGCGACACTGTCCTTGGTGCCCTCTTGATCCGGTTTGGCACTGGTCGAGGCGAACATCACCTGTGGTGGATCATAGGCGACAGCATTGAAGAACGAATAGGGGGCCAGATTGTTCACCCCATCTGCCGAGCGTGTAGAGATCCAGCCAATAGGGCGTGGTGTGACAATGGCGTTGAATGGGTTGTGGGGTAATCCGTGGCCATCCTCGGGGCGATAGAACATGTGTGTCTCCAATTGTTTGCCCAAGACTTAAGCCCGTGTTAGGGCGATTGCCAGTCTGAGTTGAGATGTGGGAGGCCGGGCAAAGTGATCGAGCTGACAGCGGAACAGCCGCAGGACCGCTGGGAGGTCGAGGCACTGTATGATCTGTGCTTTGCGCCCGGGCGCGAGGCGCTGTCGTCGTACCGGTTGCGCGATGATGTTGTGCCGGTGACGGAATTGAGCCAGGTGGCCCGCGATGAGCTGGGCATTCTGGCTGGGGCGATCCGGTTCTGGCCGGTGCATATCGGCGATACTGATGCCTTGCTGTTGGGGCCGGTGGCAGTGCATCCGACCCACCAGGGCGAAGGGCTGGGCGGGTCTTTGATCCGCGATTCATTGGCCAAGGCCGAGAGCCGCGGTTGGGCGCGGGTGCTGCTGGTGGGGGATGCGCCCTATTATCAGCGGTTTGGTTTTGCCCGCCTTGGCGAGGTAGAAATGCCGCCACCGACCAACCCGGACCGGGTGCTGGGATTGTCCCTGCAACGGGGCGGCTGGGATGGTGTCCGTGGCATGGTGCGTCGCTGGCAGGGTTGAAATTCAAGCCAGGCCAGCCAATGTTCAGTGGACAGAGGAGGCTGATTTGACCGAGATATTGTCACCCGCGCGGGTCCTTGACCCGCAGCAGACCGAGACTGAACTGGACGCACTGGCATTGCGCTACCGCAATGCCTCAGGTGTTGGGTTGCAGCTGTTGAATCTGGTGGGCAGCAAGGCCGAGAGCCTGTTGGACCGACTGCCCGAGCCAGTGCGAGCCGGGTTAGGGGCTGCGACCGAGCGGGCCCTGCGACTGGCCATGGGGGCCGCTGTCCGCTCGCGCCGGATGGTGCCGGATCAAAAGCCTGGGGTGAACCGGGTGATGAGCGCCGCCATGGGGGCGGCTGGTGGTCTGGGCGGGTTGCCAGGAGCGCTGGTGGAACTGCCGGCCACCACTGCGTTTCTGCTGCGCACCATCCAGGGCGTGGCGGCGGAGCACGGCTTTGATCCTGAGGCTGAGAGCGTGACTTTTGACTGTATCCGGGTGTTTGCCGCCGCCGGACCACTGGCGCATGACGATGGCGCCGATCTGGGGTTTCTGACTYTGCGGYTGAGCCTGTCAGGSGGYGCCTTGCAGAAGCTGATCGCYCAGGTGGCACCCAAACTGGGAATTGTCATGGGTCAGAAAYTGGCGGCTCAGGCGGTACCGGTGCTGGGTGCGGTGGCCGGGGCGACCACCAACTATGTGTTTTCCGGCTATTACCAGCAGATGGCTCAGGTTCATTTTGGCCTGCGGCGGCTGGCGATTGATGCCGACGTGCCGCATCAGGATCTGGTGCAACAGTTGCAGGTGCGCTTGCAGCCTGCGGTGTCCAAGGGCTGACCCAGTGGAGCCCCGAGCGTATGGCACTATTTGGCCCTGAAGTGGATGTCATTAATGTTTTACATGCGGAGGCAGGCGTGCCGGTGTATTCAATGAGGAGCTTCAAAGGACCGCACCAATGATCACCCAATTGCCGATCACCACAAATGCGGCCAACAAGCGGGACGTACGCAGCCAGTTTGCCGCCCTGTGTTATCGTGTCAACAAAAAGGGAAATCCCAAGATTTTGTTGGTGACGTCCCGTGGGACAAAGCGTTGGGTTGTACCCAAAGGCTGGCCAATGGATGGTCGCACGCCTGCCGCCTCGGCAGCGCAGGAGGCCTGGGAAGAGGCCGGCGTGCGTGGCCGTGCTGGGGATCAATGTCTGGGGCTGTATTCCTATCAAAAATGGCTCGACCGTGCTGCGCCGCTGCCGATTATCGTGATGGTCTATCCGGTGGCGGTTAGCGAATTGGCGGATGATTTTCCGGAGCAGTCTCAGCGGCTGCGCAAGTGGTTTTCACCATCGCGGGCTGCCAGCCTTGTGCAAGAGCCGGAATTGGCTCGCATTTTGCAAGAGTTTCACCCGGATCTGCTGCAATGGGCACCGCATTGCACTTGATCTTGCAGAAGTCTGGGCTTTAATCAGGTTTCGCAAAGCGAGAGCAATAGATGATACAATATGCCCTGAAATGTGGCGATGGCCATACCTTTGACAGTTGGTTCCAGTCTGCCGCGGCTTTTGACAAGCTGGTGGCCACCGGGCTGGTGTCCTGCGTGGTCTGTGGCAGCGACACGGTCGCTAAGGCAATCATGACGCCGAGGGTGCGGCCTGGGCGCAAGGCGGTTTCGGGACGCGGTGAGCCTGAGGCGCAGCCGTCGGACAACGCGGTGTCCTCTGGCGCGACGCAGGCGTTTGACCGGGCCAAGCCGCAGGGGCCACGAACTGGTCTGCTGAGCACCCCTGCCAATGCAGCCGAGCAGGCGCTGGCCGAATTTCGCCGCAAGGTGGAAGATAGTTCGGACTATGTGGGTAAGGATTTTGTCGCGGAGGCGCGGGCGATGCATGACGGGGATGCGCCAGAGCGGGCGATTTACGGCGAGGCCAAGTTGGACGATGCCAAGGCCTTGATTGAAGAGGGAATATCGGTGCTGCCGCTGCCGTTTCTACCGCATCGAAAAATTAACTGACAACTGAATAAATACAAGGATAATTGGCATTATGCATGTTGTAGTGACAGGGGCCGGCCGTGGCATTGGTCGCGAAATGGTGACGCAGCTGCGGGATGCGGGGCATGAGGTCACCGGCACCTCGCGGGACCATTCCACCAACACCCGGCTGAATGTCTCTGATCCGGGTCAGCAGGCGCGATTCGCCGCCCAGATTAAGGACCAGCCAGTGGATCTGCTGATCTGCAATGCCGGGGTCTTTCTCGACAAAAACATGGCGCTGGAGGATTACAGCGCCGAGGTCTGGGCCATTTCTCTGGCCACCAATGTGACCGGGGTGTTCCTGACGGTGCAGGCCCTTTTGCCCAATTTACGGCTGGCGAAAGAGCCCAAGATTGCAATTATTTCATCGCAAATGGCCAGCCATGCGCTGGCCCCGGGCGGCAGCTATGCCTATCGCGCCTCCAAGGCTGCGGCGTTGAACGTTGGGCGCAATCTGGCCACGGATCTAAAACCTGAAGGCATCGCTGTGGGAATTTACCATCCCGGCTGGGTGCGCACGGATATGGGCGGTGATCTGGGCGAGATTTCGGTGCAGGAATCAGCAGAAGGGTTGTTGAAGGAGTTTGATGTTCTGAACGTCGCGACTTCGGGCTGCTTTCATACCTGGGACGGACGTATACACGCGTTTTGACCCCAGATGGTGCGTGCAAGCACGCACCCTGCGATCCCCGCCAAGGTGGGGCGTAAATAAAAAACGCCGATACTTAAAGTATCGGCGTTTTTCTTTTGCAGACGTTTTTCTGAGGCTCAGTTCCAGCAGCTGACCAGCACGGTCATGCCATTGACCAGCCGGTTCATCGCTGCGTTTGTCAGGGTGCTCGCTTCGGGGTTGCGGTTGCTGGCGGATAGACCTGCCTCGGTCATGACCACGCGGATTGCCTCGGCATTGGCGGCAAAGCTAACCCCCTGTGGCAGTTGCTGAGAGCCAATTTTCTGAGGCAGCAACATGCCCAATACTGCACCGGTGCCGTCCAGTACCGGACCGCCAGCGTCGCCGGGCTGGGCCGCCAGATCCAGACGCGCAACACCGGAATTGCCTTGCAGGTTTTTAACATCGGCTAAGGTGCCCCAGGTCAGGCTGGGCGCGCCGAGTATTCCCTCGTAGGAAAACCCTGAGACGACCACCTCGGACTGCAGGCGCGGCGATGAGGTGCTGAGCTCGGCCACTGCCATCGGCGCCAGCGGTGTCGCCGGGCGCAGAACCGCCAGACCGTTGGCGGAATCATTGCGCAGCACCTCGGCCTCGTAATCGTGGTCCAGGGTGATTCGGGTGCAGCTGGCCACCACATCGGATGTGGTCAGCACGGCGCCCTGATCATCGACGTAGAAGCCCGAGCGGGACATCCGGGGTTGACGGATCTGCAGGCCGGACAGCAGGTCGATGTCCTGTTGTGCATCGCCGCCAGCAGCGGGATCCAGAACACCGTCGATGCGGGTAAAGCTGCTCCGCATTTCAGTCAGAACCCGGGCGCGGCGATCCTCGTCGCCAACCGGCCAGATCAGGGTGAAGCCCTTGATCTCGCCATTTTTCAGGCTGGCCTGAGTGAAGGAGACAATGTCATTGCCACGGCCTTCGATGGTGAAGCTGTCCGAGCCACGCTCGCGCGGGCCGACCAGCGGCACGATTTCCAGCGTTTGCAGAATGTCGTACAGGCCAAACAATGTGCGTTTGTCGCCGGGCTGCGAGATCAGCAACAGTCGAACACCAATGTCGCCCTTGCTGTCAAAATGGGCAAAGGGTGGTTCGAACCGGGAGAAGGCCACTTCGCGGGCGGGGATCCGCATCGAGATACCGGCGCTGGCATTGGTCATCGCTGCCATGCCAACCGAGATCAGTGGTGCATTGTATTCAGTCATCAGGGCTTGGCGTTGCCGGGTGGTCAGAATGCCGGTCAGCTGGTGGCCATTGGCAGCCTGCCAATCATTCATCGAGCCACGAGTGCCGCGGCCAAAAGACCCGTCAATGGCGGAGTTGTAAAAACCAGCCGCCTTGAGCGCGATCTGCAAGGCTTTGCGCTCGTCCGCGGTCAGCTGGCGTTCACTGCGCCGCGCCTCAGCCGGGGTTTCATCGGCGGGGGCGGGCGTTGGGATGGTTTCAGTCACCTGGGTTTGGCTGGTGTTTGGTTGCAGGATGGTCGGCAGGATGGTCGGTAGAGTGGTGACGGCGGCAGTGGGGGCCTCGGGCCAGAATTGCTGGCGCAGGTTGCGGCCAAAGGCAATGAAGCTGTCGCGGGGGATTTGCCCCTGGCTGCGATAAACCTGCATGGCGCGTTCAGCGTCGGCGCGGCTGTAGGGGCCAAGCACAACGCCGAACCAGCCACCGCCCAAAGTAAAGCCGCTGACGTCCGGCAGTTGTGCCGACATACTTGCGGCCCGCCCTTTGGCCTCGCTCAGCGAGGGGTGGGCTGCAATTTGGATCCAGACCGAGTCTGGTGAGACCTGCTGCGCCAGTGCCGCTCCCGGTAGAGTTGCGGCCAGTGCCATCAGTGTCAGCACCATCGAAGCAAAGAAAGTCCTCATTGCAGATCCTTTATCCCTGGGGAGTCAAATTTTTGGGCAGATAAGCATTTTAGCGCCTCAAAGGGAATGCCTGATGCTGGGGGGAATTCGTGCCTTGACGCTGCAATATGGGATGTTTTGCCCCTTTGTGGGCTATTCTGACATTTTTGTGATTGAGCTTGCTTTCATATCACATGCGTCGTTGACCCTGACCGGGGGCTTGCATAGGAAAGACCCCGCATTTGCAGCCCCAATAGGGAAAGAGACATGACCCAGACCAATGGCGCTCCGCGCTCGTTCCAAGAGATCATCCTGCGGCTTCAGAGCTATTGGGCCAGCAAGGGCTGCGCCATGCTGCAGCCCTATGACATGGAGGTTGGCGCCGGGACTTTTCACCCGGCAACGACGCTGCGCTCGCTGGGCTCGACGCCTTGGGCGGCGGCTTATGTGCAGCCCTCGCGCCGTCCCACCGATGGACGCTATGGTGAAAACCCCAACCGGTTGCAGCATTACTACCAGTATCAGGTTCTGATCAAACCCAGCCCGCCCAACCTGCAAGAGCTGTATCTTGGCTCGCTTGCCGCCATTGGTATCGACATGGAGCTGCACGACATCCGCTTTGTTGAGGATGACTGGGAGAGCCCGACGCTGGGTGCCTGGGGGCTGGGCTGGGAGGTCTGGTGTGACGGCATGGAAGTCAGCCAGTTCACTTATTTCCAGCAGGTAGGTGGGTATGACTGCAACCCGGTCTCGGGCGAGCTGACTTATGGTCTGGAGAGGCTGGCAATGTATGTGCTGGGCGTCGATCATGTGATGGACATGCCGTTCAACGATCCGGACGCGCCGATCCCGCTGACTTATGGCGATATCTTCAAGCAGACCGAGGAAGAATATGCCCGCTGGAACTTTGACACGGCCAACACCGAGGTGTTGTTGCGCCATTTTGAAGAGGCCGAGGCCGAATGTGCGATGATCCTGTCGCAGCCCCCTGAAGATCCCAAGACCGGCAAGCGCATTATCATGGTGCACCCGGCCTATGATCAGTGCATCAAGGCCAGCCACATCTTTAACCTGCTGGATGCGCGCGGAGTGATCTCGGTCACCGAACGTCAGGCTTATATCGGGCGGGTGCGGGCATTGGCCAAGCAATGTGCCGATGCTTTTGTACAGACAACGGCGGGTGGCTGGGCGGCCTGATTGTTGGTGGCTCGGCGATTATTGGTTCTGCCGGGCCGAGAGGCCGCGCCGCGCCTGACCTTGCCGTCAAACCTAAGGTTTGCTTCAGGCAAAACGGAGAAGGCGCCTCTCGCCTCCCCAAGGTCAGCCGCAGCCCTTAGTGAGAAGGGCAGGCAGTGGTATCTCACTGAGATGAAACACAAAGGGGCAGAGCCCCACAACTACGGTCAAAAGGACCACAATCATTATGGGTAAGTTTCTTGCTATCCTAATCATCGTCTGCGCAGTGGCTGCGGGCGGCGGAATGTACTACCTGCAGGTCTATGGCTACTATGAAGAGGTCGAACTGAACCCTGGCCAAGACGTGGTGCTGGTTCCGCAAGGTGGTGAAGAAGGCGTCGCCATTGCCTATGATGAGTTTCAGGCCATCGACGCCAGCAGCTCGCCAATTCGCTACCGCGCCTGTTTCACCACAACGCTCACGCGCGACGAGTTGGCCCAGACCTATACCGTGACACAGCAGCACCTGCCGCGCATCGCACCGGGCTGGTTTGAGTGTTTTGACGCCCAGTCCATTGGTGCCGCGCTGGAAGCAGGCACCGCCACGGCATTTTTGTCGATCAAGAATATCTCCTACGGGGTCGACCGTATTGTCGCCATCACCGACGAGGGCAAAGGCTATGTCTGGCATGAGCTGAACAATTGCGGCAAAAAGGCTTATGACGGTACCGTGGTTGGTGAGACCTGCCCGGAATTGCCGCAGGCAAACCCGTAACTCAGGCCCGATTTCCGGGAGGAGAGTGATATGACGTCTGCACTTATCGTACCGGAATTTCTCACCGTAACCCTTGGATTTGCGGTGTTCCTGCTGGGCGCGCGGCTGAATGCCCGGATCGAGGTGCTGCGGCGTTTCAATATCCCTGAACCGGTGACCGGCGGTTTGCTGGCGTCATTGGTGGTACTGGGAATCTATCTGCTGGCGGGGCGCTCGGTTGAGTTTGAGATGGCCAGCCGGGACTTTTTCCTGGTGCTGTTCTTTGCCGGAATTGGCCTTAATGCGCGGCTGAGTGATCTGATTGCCGGTGGCAAAACCTTGGTGATCCTGTTGGTGTTGACGCTGCTGGCCATCRTSKMCCAAAACCTTATCGGTGTGGCGGGTGCGGTGCTGTTTGGCTATCCGGCGCAGGCCGGGGTGCTGTTTGGCTCGGCCTCGTTGATCGGCGGTCATGGCACTGCCATTGCCTGGGCTCCGGATGTGGCCGAGGCCACCGGCTTGTCTGGTGCCACCGAACTGGGGGTGGCGGTGGCCACCTTAGGTCTGGTGCTGGCCGCCTTGGTTGGTGGCCCGGTGGCGCGGATCCTGATCACCCGCAACAATCTGGCACCATCACGTCCGGATGAAGTCACAACCGTTGGCTTGCCGGACGCAGATGTTGGCCCGGCGACGCAGATGGACCATCTCACCGTGATGCGGGTGATGCTGTATCTGAACCTCGCCATTATCCTGGGCTACATCGGCTCCGGGCTGATCGAGGCGGCTGGGTTGAAACTGCCACTGTTTGTTCCCTGCCTGATTGCGGGCATTTTGATTGCCAATATCCGCGATGCAGTCTTCCCCAAGGCAGCCCCGGTGTCGCGCACACCTGCGCTGGCGCTGATCTCGGAGTTCTCGCTCGGCGCGTTTCTGGCAATGTCGCTGATGGCGCTGCAACTGTGGACCATTGCTGAACTGGGCCTGGCGATTGCGGTCATCATGACCGCGCAGACCGCCTTTACCGTGGTCTTTGTGCTTTTGGTGCTGTTTCCGCTGCTGGGCGGTGGTTATCGCGCTGCGGTGCTTGCCGCCGGATTTGGTGGTTTCGCTCTGGGCGCCACCCCCACCGCCATTGCCAATATGACCGCCGTCACCAAGCGCTACGGCCCATCGCCTATTGCCTTTATTGTATTGCCCCTTGTATCCGCCTTCTTTGTTGATATCGCCAATGCCATCGTCATCCAGATGATTGTGAACTTCTGAGGATCCCAGATGCCCGACCTGCTGATTGAACTGTTTTCCGAGGAAATCCCTGCCCGCATGCAGCTGCGTGCTGCGGCGGATCTGAAAAAGCGGATGACCGATGGTCTGGTCGAGGCGGGTCTGACCTATGCAGGGGCTCATGCCCTGTCGACACCACGCCGCCTGACCCTGGCCATCGACGGGCTGTTGGCGGCCTCGCCCACCACTCGCGAAGAGCGCAAAGGGCCGAAGGTCGGCGCCCCAGACAAAGCTATTGAGGGTTTCTTGCGTGGTGCGGGCCTGACCCGGGATCAGCTGGAAGAGCGCGACACCCCCAAGGGCGCAGTCTATTTCGCCAGCATTGAAAAGCCAGGTCGCCCGGCGGCGGAGATCATCGCCGAGGTGCTGGAAACCACCATTCGCACTTTCCCCTGGCCCAAATCGATGCGCTGGGGAACCGGCAGCCTGAAGTGGGTGCGCCCACTACATTCGATCCTGTGTCTGTTGTCGGATGAGACCGGGGCAGAGGTTGTGCCGCTGGATATCGACGGCATTGCCGCGGGCAATACCACCCGCGGGCACCGTTTTATGGCTCCGGATGTTTTCACCGTCAGTGGCTTTGACGACTACGCCGCCAAGCTGAAACGCGCCTTTGTGGTGCTGGATCCAAATGAGCGCGCTGAGGCGATTTGGCAGGACGCAACCAACCAAGCCTTTGCCAATGGGTTGGAAGTGGTGGACGATAAGGGCTTGCTGGCTGAGGTCGCAGGGCTGGTCGAACACCCGGTGGTGCTGATGGGGCATATTGACGAGGAATTCCTGTCGCTGCCGCCAGAAGTGCTGCAAACCAGCATGCGCGAGCACCAGAAGTTTTTCTCGGTTCGTAATCCCAAGAGTGGTCGCATTGAGCGGTTCATCACCGTCGCCAACCGCGACACCGCCGACAATGGCGCCACCATTCTGGCCGGTAACCAAAAGGTGCTGAGCGCCCGTCTGGCCGATGCCAAGTTTTTCTGGGAGAACGATCTTCGCGTTGCCAAAGAGGGCATGGAAACTTGGACCAAGGCGCTGGGCAACGTGACCTTCCACAACAAGCTGGGAACACAAGCCGAGCGGATTGCTCGCATCGCCGCCCTGGCGCGTGAGATTGCGCCATCGGTTGGCGCYGACCCGGAYYTGGCYGARCAAGCSGCWAARGTCGCCAAGGCKGATCTRTCGTCSGAAATGGTCTATGAATTYCCCGARTTGCAGGGSYTGATGGGSCGYTAYTACGCCGAGGCCGCAGGCCTGCCGCAAGAGGTCGCCAATGCCTGTGAAGCGCATTACTCGCCGCTGGGTCCATCGGATGATGTGCCGAGCGAGGCAGTTTCGGTTGCAGTGGCACTGGCGGATAAGCTGGACACGCTGACCGGGTTCTGGGCGATTGATGAAAAGCCGACCGGATCGAAAGATCCCTTTGCGCTGCGTCGCGCAGCACTGGGTGTTATTCGGTTGGTGTTGGAGAATGATGTTCGAACAAGTATCTCCAATGAGCTGAAACAGGCGTTTGCGCGAGTATTTCTAATATTCGCAAAGCAAGGAAAGTTGGCGTATCTGAATTTCTACGAAGTAGACGAAAATGACGACAATGAGCTTTCTGTCGATGACTGGAGCCTGTTCCGGCGTCAATATTCAGAAGAAGAAGTTCAAGAGGGAGCTGATCCCGAGGCTTGGATCAATCTCAATGACGGCGTGAGTTTGGAAATAATCAAGAATAATCATTTGGCTTGGGCTCAGGATGTTGAATTCGAAGCTGGGAGCAGGGGTGAGGCTGAAAACGCCTTTATCAATTCAGAACAGAACATATTTACCATTGATAGTCGCGCTTCTGACCTCCTCTCCTTCTTCCACGACCGCCTAAAAGTCTTCCTGCGTGATCAGGGTATTCGCCATGACGTTATCGACGCCTGTATCGCCATGGACGGCAGTGACGATCTGACCCTGCTGGTCAAACGTGCCCGCGCGCTTGAGGATTTCATGACATCCGACGACGGTGGCAACCTGTTGCAGGGCTTTAAGCGCGCTAACAATATCCTGACTCAGGCCGAGGCCAAGGATGGGGTCGAATATTCCTATGGCGGTGATGTGAAATTTGCCGAAGAACCAGCAGAGATTGCTCTGTTCGAAGCGCTTGCTTTGAGCGAGGGGGCGATCTCTTCGGCCGTTGAGACCGAAGATTTCGCGGCTGCCATGGGCAGCATGGCGGCGCTACGGGCGCCGATTGATGCGTTTTTTGAGGCGGTGCAGGTGAACTCCAACAATCAGGTGGTGCGCCGCAACCGGTTGAACCTGCTGCATCAGATCCGCCAGGTCTGTGGTCAGGTTGCTGATTTTACCCGTATCGAGGGGTGAGCGGCGTCTAGGAAAGGCTCCGGGGGAGCCTTTTCGCCGCGAACGGGCGGAGCCCCGGAGCAAGGGCCGCCTCGTTTATGGCCTTGGTGTACTATTGATATAACCGGGGCGCTGCCCCGGACCCCGAGGTATTTTTGACAAGAAGAAGTCTGGCAGGAATTCAACCGCGCTGTTTGTTTCCTCCTCAGCCCCTCCAATCTATAGGGTGTGTGCTTGCACGCACCACTCGGCGCTTGCACCATAGGCGCACCGCATTATGCTGCGGGGCAAAGGAAAGGTGCTGCAGTGCAGAAACAATTGCCAGNGATCCCGTTTGCGGCGCTGATCACGCCGGATGCTCCGATTGCAGCCATGAGCCATGGTGGCCGCGCAAAGTGTTTGCAGCGGTTGGTGCGGCTGGATCTTCCGGTGCCCTGTACTGTGGCACTGTCGTTTGATGCGGTGCGTGGCATTGCCGAGGGGCAGATGCCGGATTTGGCGGCGATCCTGGGTGAGTTTTCGGACCATGCGCTGCTCTGTGTGCGCCCTTCATCCGAGGATCCTGATTNGGGCGGACCTGGCGCGGTGCTGAACGTTGGCATGAATGATGCCCGCTATGTGGATCTTTGTGACAGCCTGGGCGCGCAGGCGGCGGCGGCGCTGTATGTACGGTTTGTGCAGTCTTATGCGGTGCATGTGGCGCGGCTGGACCCGGATGTGTTCGACGCGGTGGCCGAGGATGGACCAGAGGCGTTGACGCGGATTCTGCAAGCCTATGAAGCAGAGACCGACGAGGCGTTTCCGCAGGATCGTGGCGAGCAGTTGGCGGCGGTGCTGCGCTCGATGGCGCGGGCCTGGGATGGCACTTCGGCGCGACTGCTGCGTCAGGCCAAGGGGGCTCCGCTGGATGCCGGGCTGGGGCTTGTGGTTCAGGAAATGATACCGGGTCTGGGCCAGGGCGAATGTGGATCAGGGGTGCTGCAACTGATCAATTCACAGACCGGTCAACCGCAGATCACCGGGCGATACCTGAGCCAATCACAGGGCCGCGATGCCTTGGGGGCAGGGGCTGCGGCGATGTATCTGGAGCAGGATTCCCGAGGCCCGGCCTTGGCGGATGTGGCACCTGCCGCCTTTGCCGATCTAAAGACCCATGCCGCACTGATGCGTCAGCGTCTGCGTGAGGCGATGCAGGTCGAGTTTGTCATTGAAAATGGCCATGTGCATATTCTTGATGGGGTGAGGGTGGCGCGTTCGGCGCGGGCAGCAGTGCGAATTGCAGTGGCGCTGGCCGAGGATGGCATCATCACCCCGCAAGAGGCGGTGATGCGGATTGATCCGCATTCTCTGAATGAATTGCTGCATCGGCAGATCGACCCCACAGCCCCGCGGGAGGTGATTGGAACTGGCATTGCCGCCAGCCCCGGTGCGGCCAGCGGACGGCTGGTGTTTACTGCCGCTGAGGCGCAGGCCAGCGCGGCGCGGCGCGAACCTTGCATATTGGTGCGCCGAGAAACCTCGCCCGAGGATATTCGCGGCATGCATGCGGCGGTGGCGGTGCTGACCCAAAAGGGCGGTATTACCAGCCATGCGGCGGTGATTGGCCGTGGCTTGGGCCTGCCCTGTATCGTTGGCGCTTCGTCGTTGAAATTTCACAGCAAAGAAAAGGAACTGGTTACTGCTGAGGGGCGGGTGTTTAGCACGGGCGATATTATCACCATCGATGGCAGCTCGGGGCAGGTATTGGTTGGCGAACCCGCGATGCTGGAGGCGGCGCTGGATGATGCGTTTCAAACCCTGATGGGCTGGGCTGACGCCGAGCGTGACATTGGCATCCGCGCCAATGCCGATACCCCGGCAGATGCGCAGCTGGCGCGTAATTTTAATGCCCAGGGCATCGGGCTGTGCCGCACCGAACACATGTTTTTTGAACCCGGTCGCCTGACAGTGATGCGCGAGATGATCTTTGCCGAAACCTCGTCTGGGCGGGCGGCTGTGTTGGCGCGGCTGCTGCCGATGCAGCGCGGTGACTTTTATGAACTGTTCCGCATTATGGCGGGCATGCCGGTCTGCATCCGGCTGTTCGATCCGCCTCTGCACGAATTTCTGCCCACCACCAAAACGGGCCAGCGCGAGCTGTCTGAGGCGCTGGGCATTCCGGTCCGCGATGTCACCCGCCGGGTTGAGGAAATGGCCGAATACAATCCAATGCTGGGCCTGCGCGGGGTGCGGCTGGGAGTGACCGTGCCCGAGATCTATGACATGCAGGCGCGGGCCATTTTTGAGGCTGCGCTGGATGCCTCGCAGGATGCAGAGCCGGTGGTGCCTGAAATCATGATCCCTCTGGTGTCTGCAAAGCGCGAGGTCGAGTTGGTGAAGGCCCGCATTGATGCCGTTGCATCTGCAGTAAAATTCGAACGGGGCGCTGAATTTGAGTTCCGGCTGGGCGTTATGGTGGAAACCCCGCGCGCCGCGCTGCGCGCCGCTGATATTGCGCCGCTAACGGCCTTTCTCAGCTTTGGCACCAATGATCTGACCCAGATGACCTATGGGTTGTCGCGCGACGACGCTGGCCGGTTCATGTCGGACTATGTGCGCCAGGGGGTATTCCCCGAAGATCCCTTCCATGTGCTGGACGTCGAAGGGGTGGGCGAATTATTGAAACTGGGCGTGCAGCGGGGTAGGGACGCCAATCCCGACATTACCCTGTCGATCTGCGGTGAACATGGCGGCAACCCCGAATCAATCGCCTTTTGCCGCGATGCAGGATTCGACTATGTATCCTGTTCGCCGTTCCGGGTGCCAGTGGCGCGCTTGGCGGCTGCTCAATTGGCGATTGCACATAAGATGGGGGGAGAACCCCTTTTCGGCTCCTAGATATAGTGGATGTCGATCAGACTTGAGCATAGAAACTTCTGGTTAACAGCCCCGTAACCCTCAGATTAGGGTTGTAAGTTTTGGCAAAACTGGACCTTCCCTGAGGTTTGGGTTAGATGATCGGCGCGCAGAAGTGGGACGGTTGGCGCGACCATTTGGTACCTGGGGGTATCCGAAATGAAATCTCTTATATTGGCCGCTGGTCTGGCGGTTTCTGTGGCTGTGCCAAACATGGCCGCCGCCGAAACGGGTTTTTCCCGTCTTTTCCAGCGCGAACAGTCAGAGCCCGGTACGGCTCCAAAAACCCAAAAGCGGGGATTTCTGTTTTTTGGCCGCAATCCATCCAAAGAAGTGCCGTTTAGCTATACCACTGCCTGGTTGGACACTCAGCCATCGGCCGCTGGCGACGCCCATTTTGAATGCCTGGCCCAGGCCTTGTATTTCGAGGCGCGCGGGGAAACCGTGATGGGCCAGTTTGCGGTGGCTGAAGTGGTGATGAACCGGGTCGCAAGCCCGCAATTTCCCAACACTGTCTGCGCCGTGATCAAACAGGGCACTGGTCGCCGTAACCAATGCCAGTTCAGCTATACCTGCGACGGGCGTGCCGAGGTAATTGGAGAGCGCCAGGCCTATGAGCGGGTCGCCAAGGTGGCCCGAGCAATTCTGGACGGACCCGAGGACGTTCTGACTGACGGCGCCACCTATTATCACACCACGGCGGTTCGACCGCGCTGGAGCCGTGTTTTCACCAATACTGCCCGGATCGGTGTGCACTTGTTCTATCGCGACGAACGGTATCGCACCGCCTCTAGCGAATAGAGGACCGTGATTTGCGCCGGATAAAATGCGGTGCAGGACCTCGGCCCGCCGTTTTTAGTCACTGGCATGGCGTATGTGGGGCTGCTATCCAGTGGCGCATAGCCTAGAGTGGGATACCATCTTCTGCCACGCCAGCCAAAGGCACCATCCCATGAGTTCAGAAATCCGTCTTGCATTTGAGCATCCCTCGGAACGCGCCGCCGCGACGGCGTCCGGTCGGGTGCTGGACCGTATTTCATTGCGCGATCACATTGTTGACGTTGAAATTGGGGCCTTTCAAGCCGAGCGCGGCAGCACCCAGAGGATCTGCTTTAACGTGGTGGTCGAAGTGACACCGCTGCCCGATGATATTGACGACGATGTGGATCGCATCCTGTCTTATGACCGGGTCACCGAGGCCATCGCCCACGAGCTCTCTGAAGAGCGATTGAACCTGCTGGAAACCCTGGCCGAGCGAGTTGCTGAACGCATTTTGCTGGAACCACAGGCAGTGCGGTCCTTTGTGCGGATTGAGAAGCTGGATCGTGGTCCCGGCGCGCTTGGGGTTGAGATTGTCCGCTCTCGCGATCAGCTGCACCATGAGGCGGAGCTGGAAGAACCACCACATCCGCGGCTGATGTACCTTAGCAATGCGGCCATCGATAGCGACAATTTCACCGGCTGGATTGATCAGATGCAATGCCGTCAGCGGCCACTGATCCTCTGCGTTGGTGCCCATGCGCTGGAGGTTCCCCGCACCGGCCATAAGATGACGGAACGCCGGATTGATCTGCTGGCCATCGAACAAAATGCCTGGCGGCTGGCGGCGCGGGATGACCGTTGTGTGGTTGTTTCGACCCGGACCGAGCTGGACTGGGCGATGAAAAATGGCCAGATTAGCGTTTGGGCCCCGTCCAAAATCGTGCTGGACGCGGTTGATGGTCCCTCGGCGCCGCCGTCCGAGCCGGTTGAACTGGCAGTTTGGTTTGCGGCGACGCTTGAAGCCGGAGAGCTGATCGTGATTGGCGCCGATTTGCCGGAAAACCCCAGCGTGCCACTGCGCGCGGTTTCGGAGAACCAAGCCGAGTTATGACCTATTTCCGCCCCCTGGTTCAGCACGGCGAGGCCCGCCCCGAAGGCGTGGTGGAGCTGGCTGGCGGGGCGCTGTGGTTCAGTCATGCCGAGGTTCTAAGCCGCGACACGCCATCGCATATCATTCCCGCCGGGTTGATCCCCGATCACGCCCTGCACCGCCTGTCCGGGCATCGGCCAACAATTGCCGGACTGGACCTGAGCCAGCCGCAGTTGATGGGTATCTTGAATGTCACCCCGGACAGTTTCTCTGATGGTGGCGATCATGTTGGCCTGGACGGCGCGGTGAATGCGGCCCGCCAGATGATTGCAGAGGGTGCCAGCTTGATTGATATCGGCGGGGAGTCCACGCGCCCGGGGGCCGCGTTTGTATCCGAGGAAGATGAGATTGCCCGCACATCTCCGGTGATTGCGGCGCTGCATGCAGCCAGTGACATTGCCATTTCAATTGACACCCGTAAGGCCACAGTGGCGGCCGAGGCGATGGCTGCGGGTGCCACTCTGCTCAATGATGTSYMKSRGKTSMCSYWWKRSCTGGCGCTGGCGCCGCTGGCCGCGCAGGCTGGGGTTCCGGTCTGCATTATGCATGCGCAGGGTGACCCGGAGACGATGCAGGACGAACCGTTCTACAATAATGTCCTGCTGGATGTTTATGATTTCCTGTCGGCTCAGATTGACCGGCTGGAGGCCATTGGTGTGTTGCGCGATCAGATCGTCATCGACCCTGGCATCGGTTTCGGCAAAACGCTGGAGCATAATCTGACTCTGTTGCGCGGCATCGCTTTGTTTCACGCCCTAGGCTGTCCGATCCTGCTGGGCGTGTCACGCAAAGGCTTTATCGGGACAATCGGCAAGGAACCGCAGGCGACGGCGCGGGCTCCGGGGTCGATTGCGGTGGGGCTTGCAGCCTTGGCCCAAGGCGTGCAATTCCTTAGGGTGCATGATGTCGCCGCAACGGCGCAGGCTGTGCGGCTGTGGCAAGCGACCCGTTAAGACCCGATAAGAAAGAAGACAATGCGCAAACTATTCGGCACCGACGGCGTGCGTGGCACCGCCAATATTCATCCGATGACAGCTGAAATGGCACTGCGCATCGGCGCTGCGGTGGGGCGTTATTTCCGCCGCGATGCCTCGGGTGTGCACCGGGTGGTGATTGGCAAAGACACGCGGCAGTCTGGCTATATGTTTGAGAACGCGCTGACCGCTGGGCTGACCTCCACCGGCATGAACGTGCTGCTGATGGGGCCGGTGCCAACCCCAGCCGTTGGGCTGATGACTCGGTCCATGCGCGCGGACCTTGGGGTGATGATCTCGGCCAGTCACAACCCAGCCGAAGACAATGGCATCAAGTTTTTTGGCCCCGATGGGTTCAAGCTGTCCGACAGTGCCGAGATGGAGATTGAGGCGCTTATCGAGGCCGGGGTGGAGCCGGCAAAATCCGCAAACATCGGCCGCGCCAAGCGGATTGACGATGCCCGTTTTCGCTATGGCGAGCGGGTCAAAAGCTCGCTGCCCAAGGATATCCGCTTTGACGGGCTGAAAGTGGTGATCGACTGCGCCAATGGCGCCGCCTATCGCGCCGCGCCCGAGATCCTGTGGGAGTTGGGTGCCGAGGTGGTGCCGATTGGGGTGTCGCCGGATGGCGTCAATATCAACCGGGGCTGCGGCTCGACCCATCCTCAGGCTGCGGCTGAAGCGGTTGTTGCCCATGGTGCCCATGTGGGGATCTGCCTGGATGGTGACGCGGATCGGGTGATCATGATTGATGAGAATGGCGATGTTGCCGATGGCGATCAACTGATGGGGTTGTTGGCCTCGCGTTGGGCTGAGCAGGGCCAGTTGGCGGGTAATGCGCTGGTGTCCACGGTGATGTCCAATCTTGGCCTTGAACGGTTTCTGAATGCCCGCGGTATCGGGTTGGAGCGCACGTCGGTTGGTGATCGCTATGTGGTCGAGCGGATGCGCAGCGGTGGCTTTAATCTGGGTGGCGAGCAATCAGGTCACATTGTGATGATGGACCATGCCACCACTGGCGATGGCCTGATGGCCGGGTTGCATTTCCTGGCCGAGATGGTGCGCACCGAGCAGCCAGCTTCAATACTGGCGCGGCAGTTTCAGCCGGTGCCACAACTGCTGAAGAACGTTCGTTTTCAGGCCGGCCAAACGCCGTTGGAGATGGATGTCGTGCAGCAGGCCATCCACTCGGCTGAGCAGGCATTGAACGGGCAGGGGCGTTTGTTGATCCGCAAATCGGGCACCGAACCGTTGATCCGGGTGATGGCCGAATGTGAGGACGAAGGCCTGCTCAAGAAAACGGTGAACTCCGTTGTTGATGCGGTCACTGACGCAGTGGCGGTCKGACGCCAGGTCTGGACAAGGGCCTCAGGTTTGGGCCTTTTGTCGCAATTTGGCTGAGCGCGCACCAAACAACCGGGCCAATGCGCCGTATTGGCTAAGGCCCACACCGCAGAGAATGAGCCCCAGTGCCCAAACCATCGTGCCGGACAGCGGCTCTGCCAGGAAGACCGCTCCCAATAGCACCGACCACACCGGCACCTGGTAATTCACCAATGACATAAAGACTGGCCCGACGCTGCGGACAACCGCGACCCGCAGCACACTGGCCGCTGCTGTTGGGATCAGTCCGAGAAACGCCACCGCAACCAAGGTTTTTGTGTTTATTGCAGGTGGTAACCCCTCGACCACCAACGCCACTGGAATGACTGCGCAAGCGCCGATCAACAACAGGACCGCAGACAGGCCAATCGGATCAACCGCTGGCAGCCGCCGCATCAGAATTGAACCAATGGCGTAACAGCAAGCTGCACTGACACAGGCCAGTCGGCCGGGAAGTTCTAACGCCATACCGCTGGAGCTAAACGCCTGACCGCCAATCAGGATACTGACGCCGACAAAACCAATTCCAAATCCCAAGGCGCGTCGCCAGGTCAGCTGCTCTCCGGGGACAAAGAAATGCGCCAGCGGCAGCACTATCAGCGCGATCGAGGCCATCGACACCCCGGCAAAGCCGGAGGTGACAAATTGCTGTCCCCAACTGAGCAACATGAATGGGATGGCCGAGCTGAGCATGCCAAGGACCCAAAGGGACAATTTCTGTGAGGGCAGAAGTGGGGCAACAAACAATCTACCACCGCGAAACTGCCAGATGGCCGTGGTCAGCACTGCGCCAAAGCCAATCCGAGCCCCGGCCAGCCAAAACGGGGTGATACCGCGCAGGGCGATCTCGATGATCAGAAACGTGCCACCCCAGGTCAGCCCCAGAACGGCAATCATCAGCCAATGTCGTCCGGTGATGTCAGTCATATGCGCCCCTCGCAATCTTNGGGCACTAGCACAGGGATGTGTCTTAGGGTCAATTGCCATCCCTTCGTTCCGCGTCGAAGAGATCCGCAGTAAGGGGTCGTCAAGTGGCTGGCACGGCCTGACGTCGTTTGCGGCTCAGCAGCAGCCCGCCCATGATCAGCGCGAGAGACATGTACAGCTGTGGCGGCAGCAGCTCGTTGAGCAGCACCACCCCAAACAGCACCGACCAGACGGGCACCTGGTAATTGACCAGCGACATAAAGCTGGGCCCCGCATCGCGGATGACCTGCACCAGCAGCACTTGGGCCAGCGCGGTTGGGAACAGGCCCAGGTATAAGATTGCCGCCAGCGACAATGCCGAGGGCATTGAGGGGACGCCTTCGATCACCAAGGCAAAGGGCAGGATCATGATGGTCGCCGACAGCAGCGCCGCCGCCGACAGCGATAGCATATCCACCTTGGGGCACAGCCGGGTGATGATTGCGCCGGTTGCGTAACACAGCGAGGCCGCAAGGCAGGCGATCCGGGCCAGCGCCTCGTAATCACTGCCAACCAGCCGCAGGGCGTCGAAGCCAATCAACACCACAACCCCGGCGAAACCGACCAGAAAGCTGATGCCGCGCTGCAGGGTTAGACGCTCGCCAGGAATCAGGAAATGGGCCAGCGGCAGCACAAACAGCGGCACCACCGCCATACAAACGCCGGCAAATCCGCTGGCCACGTATTTTTGACCCCAGCTGAGCAAGGCAAAGGGTAGGGCGCTGGAAAACAACCCCATGGCCGCTGCCGAGATCCAGACACGGCGACCGATGCTGGTTCTAAAACTTGGCAGGCCAATGCCGCGCATCCGGATGACGATCAGCAGCACCAATGCACCCAACCCGACACGTCCTGCCACGATGGTCAGCGGTCCCAGATCGCGCAGTGCCACCGAAATGAACATGAACGACGCGCCCCAGATCAGGCCAAGCGCCAGAAGTTTGACCCAGTTTACCAGTCCTGCAGATGCGCTCATGTCGATCTCTCCAGCCACAAAAAGGGGCGCCCCGATCTGGGACGCCCTGATTTTTTCACTTGGGCGGGAGGGCCGCCCGCGCGGTTTAGTTCTTGGCTTTGTCGACCATTTTACCAGCCGAGATCCAAGGCATCATGGCGCGCAGCTTTTCGCCGGTTGCTTCGATCATGTGCTCGTCGTTGATACGGCGCGTKGCYTTGAACGAAGGCTGRCCAACAGCRTTTTCCAGCATGAAGTCACGYACGAAYTTRCCGTTYTGRATRTCRGTCAGAACTGCTTTCATCCGGGCTTTGGTYTCGTCGTAKGGCAGGATCCGTGGGCCGGAAACATACTCGCCATACTCGGCAGTGTTCGAGATCGAGTAGTTCATGTTGGCGATGCCGCCTTCATAAATCAGGTCAACGATCAGCTTCACTTCGTGCAGGCACTCGAAATAGGCCATCTCTGGCGCATAGCCAGCTTCGACCAGAGTCTCGAAACCCATGCGGATCAGCTCAATCAGGCCGCCACACAGAACTGCCTGCTCGCCGAACAGGTCGGTTTCGCATTCTTCGCGGAAGTTGGTCTCGATGATGCCGGAGCGACCGCCACCGATGGCCGAGCAATAAGACAGACCGATTTCCAGCGCTTTGCCGGAGGCGTCGTTGTCGACCGCAACCAGGCAAGGCACGCCGCCACCTTTGGTGTATTCGCCGCGTACGGTGTGACCTGGGCCTTTGGGCGCCATCATGATCACGTCGAGGCCTTCTTTSGGYTCAATCAGGCCAAAGTGGATGTTCAACCCGTGGGCAAARGCRATRGCCGARCCGGGTTTGATGTTGTCATGGACGTATTTCTTGTAGGTTTCRGCCTGCAGYTCATCKGGCATGGTGAACATGATCAGGTCACACCAGGCWGCMGCTTCGGCAATGCCCATRACCTTSAGGCCTTCGSCTTCGGCTTTGGCRGCGCTGGCKGASCCTTCGCGCAGCGCGACGACRAGGTTCTTAGCRCCTGAGTCACGCAGGTTCAGTGCGTGYGCGTGGCCCTGCGAGCCATAGCCCAGGATGGCCACTTTTTTGTCTTTGATCAGGTTGATGTCGCAATCGCGATCGTAATAAACGCGCATGTCCACGTCCTTTCTGTTTGATGAAAGTTTTGATATCTGCGGTGATCATAGCGGTGTGGCCGTGAGGTTCGAGAGGGTATGGGTGGTTTTTCTATGAAACTTCGCTATTTTCATGTGCCTAAATCCCGTATAGTGGCTCAATCATGCTTGATGATCTCGATCGGCGCATTCTGCGCCATTTGCAAAGCGACCCAGCCCAATCGGTTCCGGACCTGGGCGACCGTCTTAGGGTGTCGACTTCACGGCTGTCCCGGCGGCTGGAGAAACTGCGCGACAGTGGCGTGCTGCGCGGTCAGCAGGCGGTGATCAACTGGCGCGCATTGGGTTATACAGTCGAGGTCAGCCTGCGGGTGACCTTGGACAAAACCCAGAGCCGCGCTTTTGACGAATTCATCGCCGCCGCTCGCGACATCCCCGAAGTGCTGGAGATCCAGACGTTCCTAGGCCGGGTTGATGTGCGATTGTCAGTAATCGCTCGCGACATGGCGCATTATCAGCAGATCTACCGGGCCGGTATTCTCACCTTGCCGCATATCGCCGATATCGAGGCGTTGATGCATGTGGCCCGGATCAAAAATGACGAAGGTCTGCCGCTGTGATTGACCTGGACGATATTGATCATCAGCTGCTGCGGGCGCTGGCGCTGGMKGCCNKYSRGYCTGSYGSTGCCCTGGGGCGTAAATTTGGCCTCAGCCAACCCGCCACCTGGCGCCGCATCAAACGGCTGACCGAGGCGGGTATCATTGCTGGCCGTCGTCTCGATCTGGATCGCGAGAAACTGGGCTTTGGCGTTACCGTGTTTCTGGGCATCAAACTGGCCACCAAGGGGCGGGTTAGCCTCGACGATTTTGAACGCGCGGTGACTGCCATTCCCGAAGTGCAAACGGTCGAGCATGTGCTGGGTATGTATGATTATCGCTTGCGCGTCACCGCCCGCGATATTTCCGATTTTGAACGGGTSYTGCGMCGCCGGATCATGACCCTGCCCGGTGTTGGCGATGTCGAGGCCAATGTGTTGCTCAGCGAAGAGCGCCGCCCAGGGCCGCTTGGGGTGGTCTAATCAGCAGATACCAGCAACCTGGCTTCGTTCTTTTTCAGGCAGCGTCGTGCAGCCAGGAAGTGTAGCGCAGTCTCGGGGTCAAACAGCTCACCAAACAAGTGGCGTAGTTCCTCCATGGAAGCCGCCTGAGACGGGCCGTCGCTGGACAGATTGTCGACGGCCGGAAACAGGCTTTCGCTGAGAAGCCCGTTTGCCCAGATCAGCTGGTGATCATCAAACAGGATATGCACGTATTCCACCCAGCCGCCGGTGCGAATGGTAACGTTGCGCCCGTCAACCAGATGTTTGGCGGCAACCAGCACCTCGGCCGAGGCAAACAGCAACCAGATTGCCGGACCACTGCGCAAAACCCGGTGATTTTGCGACACYWYCAGYKYGTCATGTTGGCCAAAGGWATYRGCGGCRATKTGWACCGGMGCCATTCGCCSCYGKGCRYKWACYCGWCGYCGSCCRACCCARCGGATCGGTTGGGSGCCATCGTCCARGGTCATCACCWRATCCCCTGGTRCAAGGSTTTCGATYKCRACATNTCCCNGATGGRGTGCGCACCAGTGTCCCTGCGGTGAAACASGGAACMRSAWCMGTATARTCKCCGACAAAGAACAGATTGTCGCCCTGTTCGATCGGATCATCAAAATCACCGTCGTCATTAAAATCAAAGTCTTCGTTGCGATCCAATGTAATCCCGCCGGGCTGGCTTGCGGCATCTGCCAGATCCGTGCCCGGCGCAACTATCAGCCGGGTAAACGAAGGCCCGCCATCCTGGGGAATCAGGATATTGGCGTTAAAGTTGACATAGCCATCGCCAAGGCCGCTGACATCGCTTTCAATAGATGCGGTTTGCCCTGGGTTTTGCGGTACATACGTGAATTTGGGGATGCCCGCTTCGTAATCCGCGCGTGTTTCATAGACCGTGATGTTGGCGATGGCACTGCCAGCATCCAGTTGGCCATCCACCGTTTCATTCACCGCCGAGATGACGACGATATCATCGTCCTCAAAAGGTTGAGTTCCGCCGGTTATGGTTAGTGTGCCTTGGCCGTTATTCCCGGCCCCACTTAGTGTGGATTCAGATGCACCATTTAAAACGTCGATACCAAAAACAATAAAATCAGCCACAATGGGACCCCTTAATAGGAAATCTTACTTTGCCAATATGCTGGTTAGGCAGCAAATTATAGGGACACTCCTCTATAGGGTGATTTCACTTTCGTATCAGGGCAATTACGTCACAGGATGAAATTCCATTTCAGGCAGGGCACATACTGCCTACTCTACCCTACTTACGAACTGGCCTGCGGCATTGACGACTGCACATTTGTCGACTCTGGCTTTGCCAAATGGTTGGTCTCGCGCTAGGTCTCGGTGGCAGAAAATACGGAGTAGCTTGATGTCAGAAAATCGCCCCCCAGTTGACCCCAATGGGTTGCAAGAATTCTCGGTTGTGTTTACCGACCGCTCCTTGAACCACATGTCCAAGGCTTTTCAGCAGGTGATGCTGGACATCAATGCGATGCTCAAAGAGGTWTACAAGGCAGAMGCCGTTGCCCTGATCCCCGGCGGTGGCACCTACGCGATGGAGGCCGTGGCTCGTCAGTTTGCGCGCGGCGAAGATGTTCTGGTGGTGCGCAACGGCTGGTTCTCCTACCGGTGGAGCCAGATTTTCGAGACAGGCGGGCTGACCGCTTCGGCAATCGTGATGAAGGCGCGGCAAAGTGGCAACACCAGCCCGGCGCCGTTTGCCCCCGCCCCAATCGACGAAGTGGTGGCAGCCATCCATGAGCAAAAGCCGGGCATCGTGTTTGCACCACATGTGGAAACGGCTGCGGGTGTGATCCTGCCAGAGGGCTACGTCACCGCGATGGCCTCTGCCGCGCATGAGGTCGGCGCTTTGATGGTGCTGGACTGTATCGCATCTGGGTGTGCCTGGATCGATATGCAGGCCACAGGCGTCGATGTACTGATCTCAGCGCCGCAAAAAGGCTGGAGTGCCTCGCCCTGCGCCGGTCTGGTGATGCTCTCCGAACGTGCCGCCGCGCGGCTTGAGGAAACCACCTCGGACAGCTTTGCCATTGATCTCAAGAAATGGCGCCAGATTATGGTGGCATATGAAAACGGCGGCCACGCCTATCACGCCACCCTGCCGACAGACGCGCTGCGCGCCTTCCGTGACACCATGCTGGAAACCCGCGACTATGGCTTTGACAAGCTGCGCGACGCGCAGTGGGCACTGGGCGACGGTGTGCGGGCCATGCTCAAGTCCAAAGGCGTGACGTCGGTTGCGGCTGATGGCTTTGGTGCACCGGGCGTGGTGGTTAGTTATACCACTGATCCGGACATCAGCACCGGTAAGAAATTTGCCGCGCTTGGCATGCAGATCGCCGCTGGGGTGCCGCTGCAATGTGACGAGCCTGACGATTTTCAGACTTTCCGTCTGGGGCTGTTCGGCTTGGACAAGCTGTACGATGTCGATGCCACCCTTGCCCGTCTGCAAGTGGCGGTAGATCAAGTTCTGTAAAGGCGGACGCGCCCTGCAGGATTTCTTCTTGTCTTAAATACCTCCGCCGGAGGCACCGGCTTTTCCGCAAGGGAAAGCCGGATCACTCGGCTACTTCACGCCCAGCCCCATCTGCATCAAGGTACGGCGTACTGGTGCCAAGGAATAAAGCGCATTCAGCCCCAAGGCCCGCGCGTCCCGCAATACCCGTGTCTCCAGCATCGAGGCGCGATTGAGCAAATCAATACCCTTGACCCGCAGCTTGATCTCATTGTGGCGGGCCTTGTGATAGGCTTGCAGCATCTGCGCATCGCCCAATCCCCCCGGGCGCGCCGCGGCCAGGTCCAGCAGACAACCCAGATCTCCCAGTGACATGTTCAGACCCTGCGCGCCAATTGGCGGCACCACATGGGCCGCTTCGGCCATCAGCGCCAGTCGTTCCCCATTCAACCGTTCGGCTGATTGGCTGATGATCGGCCAGAGGGTGCGGCGCGAGGCGAGCTTTAAATCACCTAGCACTCCACAGGACCGCTGGGTCATGGCCATCTCGAACTCTTCGGTTGGCAGGGCCYGCAATKCCTGTGCTCTTGGGCCGCGYTCCATCCAGACAAYYGCYGAACTGGGTTTRCCCTGATAATCGGGCAGCGGYACCAGMGTGAAGGGGCCGCCAGAACGATGTACCTCGGTTGATATATTGTCATGAGGTGTCGGATGGGTGACAGCAAAAGCCAGCGCCTTTTGCCCGTAGCGAGTGGTTTTYACCGATATTYCAGCGGCGTCGCGCATCGGAGAATTACGGCCGTCGGCAGCGATGACAAGCTTGGCCATGACCCGGCTGCCGTCACTTAGACCCACCCGCGCTTCGCCAGTGCGAGTGAACAGGCTGGTGGTCGCCACGCCGGGACGAAAATCGACGTTGGGAAACTCCGCCAGCCGGGCCAGCATTTCGCGACGCAGCAGCCAGTTGGGCAGGTTCCAGCCAAAAGGCTTGTCCGACAGATCGGCAGCGTTGAAATCCTTGATGATGCGCGGTTCCGGGAGCTCCCCACCGGCATCGACGATGCGCATGATTTGCAAGGCTGCGGCGTGATCTGCCAGCCGGTCCCACAATCCACACCGTTGCAGCAGCTCCTGTGCAGGCTGCAAAAAGGCGGTGGTGCGCAGGTCAGACCCTTCGGCGTCGCGCTCAGTCACGGGTGCTGTTGGGTCGACGCAGATCACGTCAAACCCTGCCGAGGCAAAGGCGCAGGCTGCGGTCAGACCCGCAATGCCGCCGCCGGAAATCAGGATGTCGCAGGTATCGGCCATTGGTCAGCCCTCCGTTTATGGGGCTGATCTAGGCCGGTGAATGGAGCAATGGCAAGCGGTCGCGGGTGTCCGGGCCCAATTACCGCAGTGTCAGTCGAAATGCCGCAGGAATTCAGTCAGATCGTCGGTGTGATACTCGATGTGATCAGCACTATGCGGGTCAGGTGCCACGTGCACGGTGCGCATGCCCATCTGGTGCGGTGCTGCCAGATTGCGCGGGTCGTCTTCGAACATCGCGGCGCTGGTCGGAGTCACACCGGCTTGGGCAAACACCTGTTCAAAGGCCGCTTGTTCGGGCTTGGGCAGATAACTGGCATGTTCGACCCCATAGATGCCATCAAACAACCCGTTCAGCCCGCGCGCTTGCAGCACCCGTTCGGCATAAGGCGCGCTGCCGTTGGTATAGACGATCTTTTGTCCGGGCAGGGCAGCGATCCTGCTGGCCAGTTCGGCATCTTTTTGCAGATGATCCAGCGAGATATCGTGGACCTCGATCATATAGGGCACCGGATCCAGATCATGCTCGCGCATCAACCCAGCCAGGGTGGTGCCGTGCTGACGCCAGTAGAGATCGCGCAACCGGTTGGCCTCGGCCTTATCCACCTTCAGCGCGTCCATCACGTAGCGGGTCATCTTGACCTCAATCTGATCGAACAGACGGGCCGAGGGCGGATACAGGGTGTTGTCGAGATCGAACACCCAGTGATTGACGTGAGAAAAGCTATCTTTGACCATGGTCCCGGCTTAGGCAGCACGCAGCGGATTTGCAAACAAAAGCGTGTCTTGCTGTGTTGAATTGCCCCGCAACAGGGTCCCGGGCTTGATTGCAAGGGGATCAGCCATATAGAAATACAGAACCCAAGTTGAGAGTGATCATGAGCCAGAGCCGACAAAATCAGAAAGACGCCTATAGCCTGATCCTGGAAGCCATCGATATTGGCATCTACAAACCCAGCGACCGGCTGGTGGAAAGCGATCTGGCGGAACGCTTTGGAGWATCGCGCACCCCAATCCGCGAGGCGCTGCAACGGCTAGAAACACAATCACTGCTGGAGCGCGATGGCCGCTCGCTGATCGTAGCCTCGCTGGACCATAACCAGATGGCCGAGCTTTATGTAGTTCGGCGTGAGCTGGAGGGGCTGGCGGCGAAACTGGCGGCCCGCCACGCCACCGAAGAAGAGATCACCGTGCTGCGTGACATGGTGACTGCCGATGATGCGCTGGTTGGTGACCCGGTTGCGCTGTCCAAGGCCAATCGCCGCTTTCACGAGCAGATCCACCTGGCCTCACACAATCGCTATTTGGTGCAGCAGCTGAACCTGGTGCATCGCACCATGGCGCTGATGGCGACAACCTCACTGGCGGCCAAAGGCCGGGGTGAGATTGCTCAGAGCGAACACAAGACCATCGTCGACGCCATAGCGCGACGCGACGAAGAGGCTGCAGGGCAGGCGCTGAATGACCACATCTCGACCGCCTACATGACGCGATTGAAACAGGACGCCAGTCAGCGGGGCGGCAGTTGAGTCGAGGTTAAGGGACCGGTGTTTGCGCAGGATTGGGGTCTGCCTTGCTAAGACCATGCGTGGTTTTGTCCCAGAAAAACGGATGCCAGATCAGCTCGTGCAGGGCCTTGTAGGTCGCAATGACACCAAGCGGGAAGTAGAACATCATGGTTGGTGTCCATAGGGCCAAACTGCGCCGATTTGAGGCAAAGGCAGCGGTGATGCCGATGCTGATCTCAAGCAGTTGGAACAGCACCAAGACGGCGGCGGCAGCGTAGAGAACGCTCATCGGGAGCAGTGCTGCGCTGGGATGCGGTAGGCCCAGCAGCATCAGCCAGAACGACCACAGGAATGGCGCCAGCAGAAACTGGCCAACTGTGCCCAGAAAGAAAGCCTGAAAGCCGAGGAACCGCTTCCACCCCAGCTGTGCAAGCAAGAGGCGCGGTTGGCGCATATGCACCAGATAGGTGGTCATGAAGCCTTTGAGCCAGCGAGACCGCTGCCTAATCCAAGGCCATGCCTGACAATTGGCCTCTTCATGGGTGGTGGTGGCGATCATCTCGGTGCGATATCCGGCCCGGCAGAGACGCACCCCAAGGTCGGCGTCCTCGGTGACGTTATGGGCATCCCAACCGCCCAAGCGATCCAGTGCGGCGCGTTTYACAAAYAATGTGGTGCCGCCCARWGGKATCACYAGCCCCAGCCGGGCSAGACCGGGCAGCACAATGCGGAACCAGCTRGCGTATTCCAGRGTAAAGCAACGCGACAGCCAATTGGTGCGCGGATTGTAATAGTCCAGCACGCCTTGCAGGCAGGCGACGTCCTCGTCCGCCTGCGCAAAGGTATGGGCGACATGTTCGAGCTGCCCGCGTGCTGGTGCATCTTCGGCATCCCAGACCCCGATAATTTCGCCGTGGCAGAAATCTAAGGCATAATTTAAGGCTCGTGGCTTGGTGGTCAACGTGCCAAATTGCGGAACTTCTATGATCTTGATCCACGGAGGCAGAGTCACCTTGGTTAGCGCGGCGCGCGTGATCTGGTCGTGTTCTTCAAGCACCAGAATCACCTCTAGCAAGGACCGCGGGTAGGTCAGGTGTTGCAGGCGCCGCAGCAGATCCTTGCTCACCTCAGCCTCGTGGTACAGCGGCACCAGCATCGACATTCGGGGCAGGCGATGGGGCGCGCGTGGCAAATTCGCCGGCAATTGGTTGCCCTGGATCTCGCCGCTATTTGCCAGATGGGTCACAAACCCGGAGACCTTCAACCCGATGAATAACACCAGCGTCAGTACTGCGAGGGCGCAGAGAGCGGTAAAGATCTCTATCGGTGCAAAACCCGCCAACCCAACGAGCGCGCCGCAGAGTATCAGGGGCAGGTGGGGACGGTTGGCCGCTTGCCCATGGCGATTGCTGCACTCCAGAGACACCCGCGTATTGGCCCTTTGCGCCAGGGGTTTGCGAAAATGGGCCGTCAATAGCGCGGTGATCTGGTCTTCGGCTGCCAGCACTGGCCTGACTTGGTCAAAGCTGCTGCGCAAAGCTTTTTCCAACGCGTCAAAACGTTCGGGGTGGGCAACCGCGACCACCAGTTGGCGATCCATCTGCTGCCAGGGAATGGCGAGGTGTTGCAGCCAGAATTGCGCGGGTTTGCGGCATAATAACCGGCTGTCTGGTCTGTGGTTTGTCAGGTCGACCCGTTGCAATCCATATTGCCGCGACAGGGCATCAAGCACCTGATCCTGATTGGCCCAGCCCTGAGTTATCAGGATGTGACCCAGCGGGGCGTCCTGATGCCGTTGCAGAACCAGTGCTCGCAGCAGGTCGGTGTCACGGACCGCCTGCGCGTCAACAAGGTGATGTCCAAGCGGCAATCGTGATCGCAGTGACGTCCGAGCCAGCCGGGGATCGAACAGATGTATCGATTGATCCCGCATAACTCCACCGCTTGCCGTTAACTGTTTGGTCAGCCTGAGCAGCGGTGGGTTAACAGCCAGTTAACCAAGAACGGTCACTGGCTGGGTTTTACTTTAGGCTTACGCGGTGACCGATTTATGGGTCTCCATTGCGTCGGCAAAGCGTTCAAACAGGTAGAAACTGTCCTGCGGGCCGGGGCTGGCCTCGGGGTGGTGTTGCACCGAATAAACCGGGCGGTCGGCCAACCGGATGCCGCAGTTAGAGCCATCGAACAGGGACACATGGGTTTCCACCACGCCGTCGGGCAGGGTCTGGGCATCAACCGCAAAGCCGTGGTTCATCGAGGTGATCTCGACCTTACCGGTCTCAAGTTCTTTGACCGGGTGGTTGGCACCGTGGTGGCCGTGGTTCATTTTCACAGTCYTGGCCCCCAGCGCCAGCGCCAGCATCTGGTGTCCCAGGCAAMTGCCAAAGATCGGCAAGTCGGTGGTGTCGAGCAGTGTCTTGATCATAGGCACCGCGTAYYWRMMWGYGSCWKSMSGMYCRYYKKGACSRYWRGRKMGGAAGATCCCATCCGGATTATGCGCCAAGACCTCTTCGGCACTGGCAGTGGCAGGCAGCACGGTGACATCGCAGCCAGCCGAAGCCAGGCAGCGCAGGATATTGCGCTTGGCCCCGTAATCGATTGCTACAACTTTGTGCTTGGGCGCCTCCTGACGTGGATAGCCATCGGGCCAGGCCCACCGCATCTCGTCCCAGCGATAGCTCTGTGCGCAGGTCACCTCTTTGGCCAGATCCATACCTTCCAGCCCCGCCCAGGCACGGGCCGAAGCCACCATAGCCTCGATGTCGAAATTGCCGTCTGGATCATGTGCCAGCGTCGCATGCGGCGCGCCTTGCTGGCGGATTGCGCGGGTCAGGCGGCGGGTGTCGATGCCGCCGATGGCAATACGGCCGTTGCGGGTCAGCCAATCCTTCAGCTCTTCATTGCTGCGCCAGCTGCTGGCCAGAGTGGGATCCCATTTGACCACCATGCCTGCAGCCACCGGATCAGCGGTTTCATCATCCTCGGGGTTCACGCCGGTGTTGCCGATATGAGGGAAGGTGAAGGTGACGATCTGACCCGCATAAGAGGGATCCGTCATGATCTCTTGATAGCCGGTCATCGCGGTGTTGAAGCAGAGCTCGGCCACGGTTTGTCCAGTGGCACCAAAACCGGCGCCGTAGAACACGGTGCCATCAGCCAGGGCCAGGCATGCGGTGGGCTTGGACGGGGCGGTATCGGCCATAACGCGAGTCTCCATGTGGGATAAATTCATGGGTTCTTAAGGGCAGGGCTCTGGCGGGTCAAGCCCGGCCAAAACTTGCCAACACGATATGTTCCATCGCGTCAGGTTGAACTGGCTGCCCTTGTCTAGGGAGGGTTGTTTGGGTAAGGCTGTGAATTCCAATGCCATGGGGATGGAATCTACGATGGATATGCGCACGCGGGTCAACACGGCCCTGAAACAGGCAATGAAGGATCGGGCGGCCAGCCGTCTGGCCACATTACGCCTGATCAATGCTGCGATCAAAGACATGGAAATCGCCTCGCGCGGCAGTGGCGAAGAGATCACCATTGCGGACAGCGACGTGCTTGCGATCCTCAGCAAAATGACCAAGCAGCGCAACGAGAGCGCGCGCGCCTATGAAGAAGGTGGACGGTTGGATTTGGCCGAGCGAGAGCTTGAGGAAATCACCATCATCAAGGAATTCCTGCCCAAGCAGTTGGGGGAGGATGAGGTGGCGGAAGCGGTGCGTTCAGCGGTCGTAGGGACCGGTGCCAGTTCCATCCGTGACATGGGCAAGGTGATGGGCGCGCTGAAAGCGAAATACACCGGCCAGATGGATTTTGGTAAAGTAGGGCCGCTGGTCAAGGATCAGCTCTGCTCGGGCGGTGATTGCTAAACAAGACCTCAACACCCAGACCAGATTTGCCCCTCAGCTTCGCTGTGGGGCTTTTTTGTTGGCGGGGATTCTCGGGTCAAAGTAATTTCACCAGCCGGATGATGACATGTTCCAACCCGTTGGAGTTGTCCACGCGGCTGAGGCCGGCCGAGACATAGCCTTCGCGCGTCCAGAAGGCTCGGCCACGCGGATTGGCTTGCAGAACGGCAAGGTACAGCCGGGGCGCGCCAGCCCTGCGGGCGAGATCTTCCACGTGGGATGAAAAAGCTGTCCCATGACCAAGACCACGCGCTGTGGTGCCTAGCAGCATCAGGCCCAGGTAAGCGGCATCCACTTCCGGAAATCCAAAGGAAAGCTCGGCCAGGCCGGACAGCTCATCCTTCAGGAACAGCCCGAGCCGCGCTGATGCTAAGGGGTCGCATCCCGGTGGCCCGTCGGTGAAAAAGTCGGAGGCCTTTTGCGCCCCAGGCAGCCGTCCGCCGACCATCAGCCAGTAGTCAGCGGTGTGGTGATAAAAGTCGATGACTGCATCCAGGTCGTTCACCGGATCAAGGGGGCGAATCAGCATTTCAGTCAGGCTGCACGCAGGGAGCTAAGCAAATCATCATACAGCGTGCTGCGTTCGTCTTCCGAGAGGAAGGCGCCGATCTCGACCTCACGACCATCGCCGCGCAGAGTGACATAATTGGGCACAGGGCCATCGGTCTTGTGCAGCTGCACGGTTACCCAGTAGCGATTGCACTGCCAGCTTTGCGGCTTTCCGCGTGGATTGTAACGAAGCAGTTGGGCACTGTCAGAGGTGAGGGTCAGGATCTCTAGGATCTGATGGTCGCGTCGATTGCGATCCAGTGCCCATTTTAAGCCAAACAGCGCCAGCAGTAGAAAGGGCAGTAGGCCCCAAAGCACAACCGTTCCCAGCACAGGTAAAAGTGGCAGCGAGATCAGCACCGCAGTGGCCAGCAGGATTCGGAAATAGCCCTTGGGCGGCAGCGATTGGTGCGGCCACAGATGCAGCTCTTTTGTGGTATCAGAGGACGAGGGGATCCAGTCATAGGGCATGGAAACCATGTTAGCCTAGGGCAGGGGTATGTCGAGGTTGTTCAAGGCAAAGATCGTTGGCACGGCCGAATATGACCTTTCACGGGTCAATGAAAAAGGCCCCGGAGCTGGTGCTCCGGGGCCTTTTGTATGTGCCGTTTGCCGCGTCTTAGTGCGACGGAGCTTTGTCCCAGTCTTCCTGCTTGGGCAGGATTTCAAAGGTGTGCTCGGGTGGAGGTGACGGCAGCGTCCACTCCAGCGTGTCGGCGTATTCATTCCAGTAGTTGTTCTGGGTAATACGGGCGCCACGCTTGAGCGCGTAGAACACGATCCCGAAGAACAGGATGAACGACGCAAACGAGATGAACGCACCAATCGACGAGACGTAGTTCCAGTAGGCGAAGGCCTCTGGGTAGTCGATGTAACGGCGCGGCATGCCTTGACGACCCAAGAAGTGCTGCGGGAAGAAGGTCACATTGGCACCGATGAAGAACATCCAGAAGTGCAGATGCGCAAACTTCTCGGAGTACTGCCGCCCGGTCATCTTGCCGAAGTAGAAGTAAACCCCAGCAAAGATGGCAAACACCGCGCCCAAACTCATCACATAGTGGAAGTGGGCCACAATGTAGTAGGTGTCATGGTAGACACGGTCCACGGCTGCCTGCGACAGAACCACCCCAGTTACACCACCAACGGTGAACAGGAACAGAAAGCCAAAGGCGAACATCATTGGCGCTTTGAATTCAATCGAGCCGCCCCACATGGTGGCGATCCAAGAGAACACTTTCACGCCGGTCGGTACCGCGATGACCATGGTGGCCAGCATGAAGTAGGCCTGTTGGTTCAGTGACATACCAACGGTGTACATGTGGTGTGCCCAGACGACGAAGCCCAGAACACCAATTGCAATGATCGCCCAGACCATCGGCAGATAGCCAAACACCGGCTTGCGCGAGAAGGTGGCAATCACGTGGCTGATGATACCAAAGCCCGGCAGGATCACGATGTAGACTTCGGGGTGACCAAAGAACCACAGGATGTGCTGGTACAGGATTGGATCACCGCCACCGGCAGCGTCAAAGAAGGCAAAGCCAAAGTTGCGATCCATCAGCAGCATGGTGATGGCGCCAGCCAGAACCGGCAGGCTCAGCAGGATCAGCCAGGCGGTGACAAAGATCGACCAGCTGAACAGTGGCACCTTGAACAGGGTCATGCCCGGGGCACGCATGTTCAGGAAGGTGGTGATCATGTTGATCGCACCCAGGATCGACGAGGCACCCGAGACGTGAACGGCGAAAATCGCCAGATCCATCGAATAGCCGCCTTCGTTCACGGACAGCGGCGGGTACAGAACCCAGCCCACGCCCGATCCAAGCTGGTCGTTGCCGCCCGGCGAAACCACCGACGCAACCGCCAGTGTGGTGCCGGCCACATAGAGCCAGAAGCTGAGGTTGTTCAACCGCGGGAAGGCCATGTCCGGTGCGCCGATTTGCAGCGGCATGAAATAGTTGCCAAAACCGCCAAACAGCGCCGGAATAACCACGAAGAACATCATCAGGATGCCGTGCGCAGTGATTAGCACGTTCCACAGGTGTCCGTTCGGGGTACATTCCGCTGAGGCATCAGCAAACAGTCGTGCGCCTTCGGCACACATGTACTGAACGCCGGGATCCATCAGTTCAAGCCGCATGTAAACGGTGAACGTGACAGAGATCAGACCGACAAACGCCGAAACGATCAAATAGAGAATGCCGATATCTTTATGGTTCGTACTCATGAACCAGCGGGTGAAAAACCCCCGCTCGTCCGCGTGCTCGTGACCATGAATGGCTGCGTCTGCCATTTGGTGCCTCCTGTTATATATAGAAAGGCCCCGAGAGCGGACTCTGGGCACCTTGATTCATACGGTTTTTAGAGTGGCAAGGCTGTGCCTTCAATGGCGGAGTTTGATCTGCATCAAGATAAATTGACGCGCCCCCCCTTTGTGCGGCTTGAAAAAGTGTCGGCAGGCGTTATGGGAAACCATCTTACGCGCATGACTGTGTGGATGGTGTGCCTCCGGTTGGGGGCGATGTTCGGCGGGCTGCAAGATTTGACGGTGCAATAACGCAACTGCAGAAGCAGCCGAACTCGAGCGCGATGACAGCAAGGAAAAGCCATGACTTATGATCCGGACAATATTTTTGCAAAAATACTGCGCAACGAAATTCCATCAATACGGGTTTACGAAGACGCCGATTCTGTGGCGTTTATGGATATAATGCCGCGTGCCGACGGACATGTGTTGGTTATTCCCAAGACACCCTGCCGCAATATGCTGGACGCAACCACCGAGCAGATGGCAGCGGTGATGAAAACAGTCCAGCTGATGTCGCGCGCCTTGATGGTGGCCTTTGGTGCTGATGGGATTACCCTGCAGCAATTCAACGAGGAGGCCGGTGGCCAAGAGGTTTATCACCTGCATTTTCATGTGCTTGCTCGACACGATGGCGATCACCTTGGGGCGCCAGGAAAAATGGGTGATCAGGCGAAAATCCAACAGAATGCCAATAAAATCCGCGCGGCGCTAACAGCCCTTTAAGCTTGGGTCGAAAAAACTGTCGATTTTCGCGTGATTGCGGCTTGAATATAGGTGGCTGGTTGGTAATGGTCGCAAAGACAATTTTACGTTGTGTGGGGACGATTCGATAATTGCCCTTTAATGAGCTGATTATTGCTGACTTAATGTCTCTGTCAGAATGTTAATGCGGCTCTGCTAGGATTTTGCCAAGAGTGATGTAAGTAAGCTCGCGTTATAGACAAGAAGGTTTATCACGCGGCCCTGCATTGGGCTGATTGGATTTGTTTTGATGAACGGTGTAACAATTCCGCGGCATGCGCATGCCCTGTCTCAGGATCAGACTATTGCCGCGATCTATGAGACGGTGATCCGCGCCGAATTATGCGATCGGTTTTTGCGGGCTCCAGAAGTGGCCGTCTCGGGTTTTTCCGAAGCAGCGCCGGTTTCACTGGGGCAGGCGCATCGAATCAATCCGGATCTGCAACTGCATTTTGCCCGCGCGACCGAAATTCTGGAGCAACAATGGATCAGATCAGGTCGACCCGCGCCGGAACAGTTTTTTGACGACAATGATCAATTTTGGATATTGTTGACGGCCTCTGGCAAAGTTGCCCGGGCCAGCCGTCTCGCCCGGGCTTTTTTTCAAGAAACTGGAGGAGGGGCGATGCCCGTGGCTCTGGGTCTTGGTGATGCGGCGCAAGACCGGATAGAGCAACGTTTGGCGCAGTTGAGGCAGCAAAAAATTCAGGGTCTGATCCCAGAGGTTTTGGCGACCCCGGACCAATCTCGCAAGTTGATGTGCCGCTCCGTTCAGTGCGGGCAGGGTCTTCAGGCGTCGTATGGTTTGATGATTGAAGCTCTGGATTTTCAGTGGTCCAGTCGCGCCCAGGACATGCTGTCGGCGACGTTTGGTCTGCACCGCCAGGAAGTGCAATTGTTGGGGGGGATCCTCGAAGGCAACAGTCTGAGCGAGTTGGCAAACCCAACCCGTGGCGGCATTTCCAGCCTAAAAGTGCAATTGCGGGTCATCATGGCCAAATCTGGGGCACCAGGGCTGGAAGAGATGTTGCGGTTGTTTTGTTTTTTGATTGCCGAGGTCGCCTCGGATGACAGGATCGCGAGCGGCGAGGTGGCGCCACCAGAGGGTCGTTTGGATTGTTCTGATGATCAGTGCTTGCAGTTTTACAAGCTGGGTGCGGACACCGGTCAGCCAGTGATCTTTCTACATGGGTTGTTGGACGGAATTGCTGGGGTGCAGCGACTGCAGTCGCAATTCAGGAAACGCGGGTTTCGGGTCTATGCTCCCTTGCGATGCGGCTATGGACAGTCCGGCCCTGTGCCCAGCTCTGACCGCAGTATTGATGTTTTTATCGACCAGCTGGAAACTTTGATTGTGCGGGAAAACCTGCAACGGCCCATTATCCTGGGGCACCGGGGCGGGGCGGCTTTTGCACATATCGCAGCACGAAGATTGCGCGACAGGGTTGCTGGGGCAGTGATCGTGTCGGGTATGGGCCCGGTGCAGAAATTGGGACATCTGTCCGCCTTAAAAGGGCATCACTGGATAATGGCCGTTGCTGCAACCTACAGCCCCAGATTATTGCCGCTGGTGGTGAAACTCTGGGCGCGATCCATTCGCCAGCACGGGCCAATGGTGCTGTTGAGGCAGAAACCTCAACCGGGCAACAAGAATGGTGAGCTGACCGACGGCCCGCAATTGACGGCTCTTTTGCAGGCCAGTCACAATTTGTCCCTGCTCCAAGAGGGGGCTGGGTTGATGGCCGACTTTCATTGGATTGTGAACGATTGGCAGCGTCACATTGACGGGTATTCAGCGCCGGTTATATATCTGCATGGTGATGATGATCAGGTGACTTCGGTCGATCGATTGCAACGGACAATGACCGGGCGTAGCAACGTGCAGGTGCGGCTATGCCGAGGCGGGGGGCCAATGCTGTTATACTCTCGCCCCGAATTGGTGTTTGCAGCTCTCGAGGAACTGGCGGATAGGTGAAACCCACCAGCATGGCCGCCGCTATTGTCAGGCCGAGTCAAATACCTGCTCAAAGCTGCGTCGCAAGGCTAGGTCGACATCCTCCATACAGACAGGCAAGCCCAGATCAATCAGGCTGGTCACCCCATGTTCGGTGATGCCACAGGGTACTATGCCGTCAAAATGGCTGAGATCTGGATCGAGATTGATCGAGATGCCGTGAAAACTGATCCATTTGCGCAGCCGAATACCGATGGCCGCAATCTTGTCCTCGGCCTTGGCACCTGAGATGGTCAGCGGTTTGTCGTCACGCTCAACCCAAACGCCAACCCGTCCGTCCCGGATATGTCCGGTGAGGTTGAAGTGGGCCAGAACCAGGATCACCCATTGCTCTAGCTGCTGCACAAACCGGCGCACATCATGGCCGCGTTTGCCAACGTCGAGCATCACATAGACCACACGCTGACCGGGGCCGTGGTAGGTATACTGACCGCCCCGTTTGCTGTCATAGACCGGGAAACGATCCGGATCGATCAGGTCTGCGGGTTTGGCCGAGGTGCCTGCGGTGTAGAGTGGCGGATGTTCCACCAGCCAGATGCATTCGTCGGCTTCGCCAGCAGCTATAGCGGCGGCGCGGGCCTCCATGAAAGTGACCGCGACGTCATATTCGGTCAGCCCATCGGTGGTGATCCATTCAACCATGTTTAGTCCATCTTCTCAATTTTTCCTTTTAATAGGGCCTTTAGGGTGATGGATTCCAGCCTTTTCAGAATGATTTTCCCTGATAACATGGGGGCAGTTTAAAAGTATGAGTGATTTTGGAGGTTGAAATGCGATTAAAGTCTTTAACAGCTGCCATATTGTCTTGCTCGTTGGTCGTGATGCCCGCTGAACGGGTAATGGCAGACGCAGGCGATTTTGTCGCCGGGGCCCTGATTGGAGGGTTGATTGGCGGAGCCCTTTCGCAGGGTGGTAAGCGCAGGCAAAGAAGCCGCACTCAGCGGTCCAGGTTGCCTTCGACCCAGGAAGGCAAGCAGATCCAGGCCTCGCTTAACTATTTCGGGTTCGACGCGGGGTCTGTGGATGGCCAGTTGGGCCGAAAGTCCAAAGTAGCGGTTTCGCAATATCAGGCGTATCTTGGCTACCCGGTGTCCGGCCAACTCAGCCCCTATGGGCAAGAGCTTCTCATCAGTTCGTATCAGCGTGCGATGGCCAGCGGCTATCTGGCAACGCAGCAATCCATGGCGCATCCCGACGGGTCGAGGGGGTTGTTAAAGRTATATTTGGCTGAACGGAGGGTGCCACAGCCCAATTTCCCGCAGCAGACCCAGCCGCCCACCACGATGGTCAACACAAATCCTGGCGCCTATGGCGGTCAACAGCAATATGGGCAGCCACAGACTGCGTTTGGGGCGCCAAATATCAATGTCTACGGAGCCCAGCAGCAATACGGTCAACCTGTTCAGCAGCCCTCCTATGGGGTTGTGCCGCCGAATGTGCAGACATATGGGGCTCAGCAACAATTTGCCCCGCAACAGCAGCAATTTGCTCCGCAACAGCAACAGCTTGCTTCGCAACAACAACAGTTTGCGCCGCAGGGCCAGCTTGTGCAGCAGCCTGGACAGATGCAATCCACGCAGCAGGGCGTTGCTCTTGCTGCCCTGCCAGACACTGCAGCGGCTGTAACTCAGGCTGTTGTCCCGCAGCAGACCCAGCCCATGGCGGTGCCGTTGAGCCACAGATGGGCATTGGTGATTGGCGTTGATGGCTACCAAAATCTCGAAAACCTGCAAAAAGCCCGCAATGACGCGCAAGCGATCAGTAGTGTATTGTCGGGCTTGGGGTTCGAGGTGCGCACGCTCTATGACCCTAGTCGCCGCGACATCAATGGTGCGGTGTCCACTCTGGCCAATCAGATCGACCCTGGCGACGAGGTGTTGTTCTATTTTGCAGGCCATGGGGTGGAGGTCGATGGGCGCAACTTTCTGCTGCCCTCGGACGTTCCAATGATCAATTTGGGGGATGAGAGTTTTCTGACCGGTGAAAGCATTGCGGCGGATCGGGTTCTTGATACCTTTCAAAAGCGGSGCGCGCGTACAACGGTAATGATCCTTGATGCCTGCCGCAATAACCCGTTCCCCTCCGATGGAAAGCGGTCGGTTGGCGGCCAGCGGGGCCTGGTTCGAATGTCTCCGCCGGAGGGGGCATTTATTCTCTATTCCGCAGGCGCAGGGCAGACCGCATTGGACCGCTTGTCTGATACCGATTCTGATCCCAATTCGGTGTTTACCCGGGCGCTATTGCCACGGTTGCAGGATCCGAACATGACCCTGCACCAATTGGCCAAGCAGGTGCGCCGGGACGTTCAGAACCTGGCGGCCACGGTTAATCATGACCAGTTTCCAGCTTATTATGATCAGATGTCGGGGGATTTATTCTTGGCCCGCACGGCAGCACCTGCAACTAAATGAGCAGGTTATAACGCCGGAAAGCATGTCTGACGTGCCAAAGTGATTGCAACGGGGACAGATGGTTCTTCCGTCTGTCCCAATGGGTTAGATCAGATTTTCGGGGGTGGCACAGGCCTGCACAGGTGATTTTGCCTGGCCTGTGCACAAACTTCCGAAGGGCGTGATTTTCGGCTTCACATCGCCTCGCTGCTCGTCTATACGCCGCCCTACCAAGCCTGACAGTGCGGTCGTGGCGGAATGGTAGACGCGCAGCGTTGAGGTCGCTGTGGGGTAATACCCGTGGAAGTTCGAGTCTTCTCGACCGCACCATTTCACTATCCCCCTTACCAAACCCCTGTAACACCTYGAATGGTAAGGTGGTTTTTGGTGTTCGATAACCTGTTTTCCGGCAGTAGGCGATGCGCTCGGAAAAGGCCAGTCTGAGGACTGTACGTTGTAGGGTGAACCTACCTGAATCCCATATTTTCCAAGGGTTTGCGAGGAATGTAAGGGCGTGTTCGATAGATTCATTAAACCTACCGTTGGATTTGCTGCCAGAGTGCTGTTTTTCGACCAGAACGCTTTTATTGCGCTCCAGTTTTTCGATTTTTGCTTCATAAGCGGTGATCACGGTAGGGCTGGAAACATCCATGACCCGTTCCAGCAGGGCATCGATTTGCTTCTCAATGCCCTTCACATCGGCTTTCAATGTCGCCCGCATCGCCTCAGCTTGGCGTGAGCGTTGGTTCCACGCGTCTTTAAACATTGCCTTGGCAATATCAAACAGACCCTTGGTGGGCTGTAGAGTGCGCAAGATATCGGCGAACTCGCCTTCCATACGATCACGTGGGATGGATTTGCGGTAGCTCACACAGCCTTTGGAATCACACAGGTAATAGGCGTATTTCTTCATCTTACCTTGCGACCAGCAGGCGGTCAGGGGTTTTTGACAATCGTTGCACAACACAAAACCACGCAGCGGGAAATCCTTGTTCAGATTCTTGCGGATTGGAGCTTTGGCCACGCCTGCACGGCGATTTTGGATGGCCTCATAGGTTGCCAGCGAGATCAGCGGCTCGTGTTTGGCCTTGAGCCAATTCAGCTTCCAGTTTTCATGGGTGATATAGCCCGCATAAATCGGGTGCAGCAATATATCGGTGACGCGCTGCTGATTGATAGTGCCGCGCCCGTTCTTTGGGAAGGCTGGCTGGCTTTCAAAATAGCGTTTCACTTCGGCCTGAGTTTCAAAGCGACCCACGGCATAGCCCTCAAGGGCTTCTTGTACAATGCTGGCCAAAGGCTCATCGCGGACAAGAATATTGCCATGCGCCGCCTGACGTTCAAATCTAAACCCAACGGGTGCCTTGAATACCCAATAGCCGCTTGAGAGGCGCGCGCGCATTTTTTGCTTAACTTGACGTCCGTTTTGTTTGCGTTCCAACTGACCTTGAGCAGCCATGATGGTTTCAATAAATTCACCCTCAGGCGTATCTTCAAATTTGAAGTTCAGGCAATCCACAGACGCGCCGCGCGCGGCTAAAGCCTGCCGCAGTTTGATGTGGAATTCTGTATCACGGGCAAAGCGTTTCAGATCGTCAAAAATGACGGTGTAAGATTTGTCTTTTTGGGCTTCAAGAAAACTCAGCAATGCCACCATGCCGGGACGGTTCATAAAGTCGCCGCCACCGGATACATCGTCTGGAAACATGGCCTCTACGTGATAATTATTGGCAAGAGCATGCTCTCGGCAACGGGTTTCTTGGCTTTCCAGACCATGACCCCGATTAACCTGCGCGGCAGAGGAAACGCGACAGTATATGACTGCGTATTTTGGTCGTTCAGTTTCAGTATTCATTTTGGAATCCTTGTCTGTGACGGACCAGATTGCGCGTYAGCGGCGGCATTAAACTCAGGTTTGGAATTGTTCTTTGATGTTACCACAGCATCGGCATTGGCGGTGATCAATTCACGTAAATCATCCTCTTGCCCACAAACATGTTGGACGGGATGCACCCCAAAACCGAGATCAACGAAGCTGACAACGATTGACCAGAGGGTTTCAACAAAAGCCTGCTTGTCGGCGTCAGAAAGATCAGATTCATCCAGATACGTGCCATACAATTCCCAATCAATGGTCAGCGCTGGCGGGGTGGGTTTTTCCACTATCGCGCCATTTTCCAGTTTGTCTGTATCGTCTTTCATGCGTTTACTCCGTTTCTTCTTTCTCTCCGTTCTGACGATCTCACCGTTGAGAACATAAGCAGAACATATTGGGGATAAATTCCTATAAAAGCAAGAAAAATCTCATGTTTTTATATATTTAGCTGCGGGAACGAGTGCGAATACGGCGCTCCAATCCCGAACGGCGCTCCACAGCCTTTTGAAAGTCGAGCTTGGGTTTTTCACGCTTTTGGATGTTATGCTCGGAACGCTGAACCAGTTCTTCGATCTTTTGCGTTTCCTGCCGATCCAGAAATGACATCACCTTGTCATGCTGATCATGAACAACGCGCCGCGCTTGCAGAATGATGGCGCTTTTGTCGAACTTGTCATGCCGCGCCCATGGCGGCTTGAATGCTCTGGTTTTTGAACCTGCTTCATTGATCAGGCGTTTGGCGACTGTTTCCACACGGGTTTTGTATTCAAGCTTATATTGCCGCTCTTCATATTGGCGCACGCCATCGATCAGCTTCTTGATTTGCTCATAGGATTTCCATTCATTCTTGTTGAGTTTTTTTGCCGCATCATGTCTTGCGGCCTTTAGACCAAAGGTCTTTTTCAGATCGTCTGATATGCTGGAAGTCATATCCCATCTCCATTTTGCTAAAGGATTTGCACGGTTGAATCCGTTTGTGATATTTTGGAAAAATGAAAAAATTTAAGTACATACAAGATATTGATGATTGGCTTGATCCAATGAGTTTTGAGGAATTCTGGTATGCGGTTGAACCCTTTGATCTGGTGCTGCAAGACCGCGACCATTGTGCGGAACAGATTGCCGGGGGTGAAGTTGCCGAAGACACCGTTTTGAGTGTTCTCAAATACATGGCGCGGCGAGAATTGACCGACAGGCAGGGGTTGAAACGCCGCCCGGTTACGCCATGGTTGCAACTGGTTGAAAGCCATTAGCGACCACCGTTCCTTTTGAAGAGTTGAATCCACGTGCAATTTCCGCCATTTGGGTGAATGGTAAAACTGCCGTTCGGCCCCCAAAACGTGCAACTGGTATAGTAACGATCCGCAAATGGATCATGCCCTTGCCCCTCATCCAGCCAAGAATACGACCAGCGAACATGGGGCAGGCCAAAAGTTTCTGTTGCGCCCCACAAGGACAACGGAACAACAATCCAGATCAGGAATTTTGCATTTGATAGGAATGACATCATATCAGCCGCCTCGCTTAAAGACGGGAAGAGTGACCTTCGGGTCAGGCGGCAAAATCCCGCCTTCAAGCGGATTTACGCCAAGCTCGTAGCAGGTCGGGGCGATCTGGTTCTGGTAGAGTTTTTTGCAATGAATATATCCATGCCCCTTTATCCTTATGATCTGATAGTTGGGGTCAAGATTCATCAATTCATCAGGAGTAAAAAGACGTTCTTTGCCCGTGCTGAAATTGCTGGTGAAATCCTGCTTGTCGGAATTAAGGCCAATGCTTTGTGAAACGCTTTTGGTTTCTCCCATAGCGCGGGAAATCCGCTCGCACTCATCGACATCAGTAAAACTTAGCCATTGAACCACAGGGCTATTTTCTTCTAAAATCGCGGCTTCCAGTTTGCCATATTTTCGCTGAATATCAGCGCGGGATTGTGCAATATACAGGCTTGAAGCTTTGAACGATCTTTGAATCGTGACGCGGTCCACGGCTTCCTTCAAAGGGGCATTACACAGCTCGTCGAGTGTATAAATGCAGCGCCCAGAACCTGCGGTAAGCTGCGCATGCATAAAAGATTGTAAATGAAGCGCAAGATGAGTTCCAACACGTGCAGCGTGGCGTTGCGGCAGGACTAGGCAGAATATCCAACTTTCATTGATGATTTGCTCATGGGTCAGGTCTGAATCACGACCTGCATTATGAAGAGCGGAGCCGGGTTCATAGATGCGCAATGATGTAAGCGCGGCCCGCGAATGTAGAAAAAAATGTTCGGGATCATTGTCCTGCATATCAATCGATTGTTGGGCGCGTGACATTAGCGCCGCATCACCTTCTTCTGCTGCAATTTCGCGCGCACTGCGCCAAACTTTGGGATCAGCCATTAGGCTGTAAAGCGCGCCGGGTGTGACCATATCGGGTTTATGATCAAGAAGGATTCTAATTCCGAGGTCTTGTTCTTCGCGCGGCGTATCGCGGAAATATTTGTTTTTGCTATCCCCTCCAACTTCGGGAATAAGCGCCAACGTCGCGGTTTCAATAGCAAAAAGCAGGTCAGCAGGGTTGTTTTTTGCGGTTTCGACTATGGCCCAGAATGGGTTGAGCGATTTTGCGTTAGGATTATCGCGTCCCAGAATATTGAAATCATCAAGACATCCATGCGGGATATTGTATTTGTCACACATGGCTGAAATCTGGCTATAAACTTCGGCATCCTTTACGTCAGCGATAATGTTGGCAATAGCCGCGCTGCCCATCAGGGCTTGGACAACGGGTAAAACAACCGTTGTGGTTTTCGCCGCGCCGCTTGCGCCATAAATTAAAGATGACGTATTTGGATATGGATCACTGATCAGTTTTCCATTTTCAAGAAGGCCAATTGGGCGTCTGAATATCTTGCTCATTCGATCATCCCCGCTTTTCTCAACGCATCTTCGGAAACCAGCGATGATGATTTGGGTTCAACGGTATCTTGCTTCATCGCCGATACGGCCCGCATACGAACGCGGATTTTACGGATAGCAAGAAATGCTTCTACAAACTTTCGCGATGCAGCTAGTCCAAGTAGGATGCTGAGTAGATTCAAACCCCACATTTCTGATTTACTTGGTATCAGCCACCAAGCCGCCCCACCCAGAACAAAGGCGGATAACAGCTTGGCGTTGACCTTAAGAACTTCACCCTCTGAGGTTTTCTCCGGTATCATGATGCTTGTCCTTATCTAAAAACTTGGCGTTACCGTTCTGCGTTACCGCGCTGGTCGATCACCGTATCAACGGCCATTTTGACGAGCTTTAAGTGGCGGAACAGGCCAATAATCTGGCCTTGATCTTCCCGAAGCGCCAAGGACTGAACTTTGATTGAACCAAAATTCGATGCGACAATTATTGCCAGAATTGATCCGCCAATCAGGGTGATTTTCTCGCCCATATAAAGATAGCGTGACAGCGAGATTGAAAATCCGATCAGGCCTGCACCGACAAATCCAGTAATGATCAAAAACGGTTGGTGTAAGGTCACCATTTCAACATTCTTTAACTTGTATGTTCGCTTCCATGTTTTGAGAACATTTGCGGTGACTTCAAAACCACCACCCTTATAAAGAGGTTTCTTCATGAGTTTACCCTTTCCGAGCAATAGCGGGCACTGACGCGCATAAGCGCTGGGAATCCTGTTACTTTTTCTTGTTCAATCAAAGTGAAAGTGGCCACATACATTGCCCATTCGGACCGGCTTTCGCCCAAGGCCATCTGGACCTGACATGCGCATTGATCGGGCGCGGTTTGTGCAGCACGTACCGCACGCGCCCGAATTATTGCACGGGCATCCTCACGCGCTTGGCGCGCTCTTCGGGCAGCTTCATTTTGGATTTGGATGGTCTGGCTAAATCCGCCGCCGGTTAGCATATCCAGCAGCTGAGTATGTTCGCTATACTCGCCTCGCATACTGTTCCAAGCCGAGTTGGTTTGTGCCGCTTCATTTTCAACTCGGGTTGACTGATTGAAGGGCAGTTCCTGTTCACGCGACGACGCGCGGATGGTTGCGACCAGATTGGTCTCACATTGCTCAATATAGTCTGCATGTGCGATGCGCGTTGCAGCCTCAGGTCCTAATATCATGAAGCATATCAAGCCCCAGATTCCGACAGCAAAAATTATGCTGAGCGGGATAATTTCCGCCAGTTCCTTCATCATAACGATGCTCCTTTGATTTTTTTGGAATGGGCTGATCAGCTAAACCAGATCAGCCCTTTGCGCTTGGCACGGTGGAAAACATTTACATGTTTCCAGTGCCGCCACATTGCAAACAGGGCATTCCCGTAAAGACGGAGCCTATTCCGTTGCAGGCGTGGCAACTCCCCTGCGCCAAATAATCTGGTTTCGGGAAAATCGGATCGCTGGTGATGGAACACAGCAAATCGACCTTTCGATCTGCGATGTTGTCAGTTATGCTGTGCATTGTCATGATTGAGCTCTCCAAGTTTGATTTTTGACGCAGGGACCGGGCAGTTAGTGCTGTCCGATCCCGCCTTTAACTTACTTTGGAACCCCACCTGCGTGGGAAGTACGTTCGGATGCAGGTGCAGATGGACCCGGAGCGGGACCACCTGCAGCAGCGAGTATTTGAATTCCAGAATGTGTTTTTGGCATTTTTCTTCTCCATTTGCTAAGTTATCGCCTGAGAATCAGGAGATAACCATATTTAGCACTTATGGAAAAGTTTAACAAGAGTCCATATTAGACATAAACTATGGGCCGGGTGGCTTTCGAGAGCGCTGCCGAGCCTTAACTCGTGCAAGGACTTCTCTTTCTTGAAGAAAATCTCTTTGTTCGTCTGGATCAGTTATTTTATTAAACGCGGCAGTTTTTTCGTTCGGCAAATACACGCCATATGGCATGATGCCCTTTTCCATGTCAGGGTTAGCCTCTTTTTCCCACTTTATTTTTTGCTGAACCTGTCGCCAAGCTGGCAAGTCAACAGCAGACAGGTCTGCCTGCGTGAAAGGTAAATTGTGTTTTGCTGCGGCCTCAAACCAGTCCTTGTAAACTTTGCTGAGAAACTTGAAGACATCAACGTTTCTCGGGTAACCAAATTCTTTTCGAATTATCCAAAGATTTTCATCAGCAAATTCCCTGAATTGGGGTATTTCTGATATTCTATTGTAACTACTGAAATCAATTCCTTCGTGCAAAGTTCCAAAGTGTTCACCATCAGATATTGGCATTTCCCCTTTCTTATCAAAAGTATACGCACTTTTGTCACCCCGTTGCAAATTTTTCATCGTGACTGAAACTCCGAAACAACATCCAACTTGGGAAATAAAGTTGCTGCGAGAATAGTAGCGCCTCGCACTCCTGAGCCAATGCCATCTTCAGGGATGGTAAAGCCATCAATGTAGTCGTCCTTAAAAAGGTCCGGATAAGATGGATAGTAGTTTTTTGGGGTTTTGCCCATGAGCGCGGAAAACTTTTCGCGCACTTTGGTAATTACGTCTCCGTCAGCCACTAGACTACCCCCCAACACAATTCTACTGGGGGCAAACAGGCAAGTGACATTCACACAGAGCTGAGCCACGTAGTGTGCCTGTCTATCCCACGCTACATGATCCTTGTCTTTTATTGCCCAGTATTCTTTGTCCCAACGCCGAGTAAACGCACCTGAAGAGGAGAGACCTTCTAGGCAACCGCCGTGGTACTCACAGACACCGGGGAAAATTTCTTCTGCTTTGGTTTCAGCCTCAATTTCGCTTTTCCATCGCTCGACTCGTATTTGACCCATTTCGGGATGTAGCCTGCCGCCCCATAGCTTATCGCCATAAACGACACCGCCACCTACTCCACGACTAAACTTAAGAAAACTAATGACTTGGTTTTTCCCGTCATCAATCCATTGTCCATTGAGAACATGACGATGATAGAGTTCGCCAAGTGCGGCTACATTGGCATCCGTTTGGATGCGGATTTCTGGCACACTTTCTTGAATTCGTTCGAAGCTTTCCTTTACGATTAGAAAAAGATTTCGCTGCGCCAATTTGGGGTGGATTGTGCTATCAATATGGCCGTAGCCTTGATCAATCCTCGCGGATGTAGGTATAGACCAGTCTAACGTTTTGAATGGCCCATAACACCCAATACCTAGTTTTTCGATTCCACCAGTATTTTCAAACATCCATGCCGTCGCGAGATCAAAAGTCGCCTCAATGCGCTTTGTGCCAAATTTGCTTGGTTTTTGATCCCGAAACAGAAATCGCTCAGAATCAAGGATTTTCAAACTGAATAGACCTGCTGGCGCACCTTTTTGTAAGACGTCCGCTTCACCGTAGGTGGCATCAATGTAGTCATCGGTGACATATAGCCCCCCAATCTTGCTTGTTTTAGCCAAACCACGAGTCCCTTTGCCAAAAATTTAGTTTATCTAGTGTCGCACTACTTGTCTAGACCACGGATTGGCCGTGATAGTGCCCAAGGATGCACACCATTCAAAGCGACAACTTCGGCTAGTCCAGACCTTGGCCTTTAGACTACGATCCAAAAGCATCGGGTTTGTAATTCTGAACCCCGGCAAACAATCGAGAACCGTTTCCCGAATTAGAAGAGACAATAGATAACGTGACCCGCAAGATGTGTTCTGTCAGACAAAATTGAAATTTTATCCGAACCCTATCGGGTCAAGCAGAACCTCTTGGCAAGGGAGACGCTGGCGCTCTCCCGTTGCATNCCTCTGGCAGATGGCCGGACAGGGTGTTGAACCCTTAACCAACCATGTAACCGTATCGGCGGTTGACCCCTCACAAGGAGACTTCGCTCTCCCTGCACCCATCGACTTGAAGGGTGTTCCTGCCCCCAAGACCCCAGACAATTCCATTGAGACCAACCCTGCGCGGTTTGGATGCCGCCAACTTGTCAAAGCTGAACCTGATCAAAGGGCTATCGCGCCCCTTGAGACCCCAGGCTAACCTTCCGTCGATTGGGTGTTACAACCCTTCACAATTTGGACGCATGTGGATAAGCTGTCACAACCATTTGAGGTCGGTCGAGTTTTGCTCTAATTTCTTGTGAGGTTGCGGCGCAGTCAAAGCTGACGAACGGAAAAATCCATCGTCGCGGGTGAAACGCCAGCCTTCAAGATCAAAAGCAATATGAACTGAGTCCTACGTGCCAAAAAATATATCAAAATATCCTATCGTTGATGTGTTTGCTGGTCCTGGCGGTCTGGGTGAGGGTTTTGCTTCTTTTCTTGATGAACAAGGAAATCCAAAATTTGAGAGTATCGCTTCAGTTGAAGTAGATGAATTTTCTCACAGGACACTCCACCTGAGACATTTTATTCGAACATTTCCTGAAGGAGAATTTCCCGATGAATATTACAAATTTCTCAAGGATGAAATTTCGTTGGAGGAATTGTTTGCTCTGTTTCCAGACTCAAAGGAAGAAGCTGATAAAACGGCACTCAAAATTTCACTTGGGCCAGAAAACCACGCTAGGGTCAGAAAACTGATCAATCATAAACTGGTTAAGAAGAAAAAATGGGTGCTGGTAGGTGGTCCTCCGTGCCAGGCATATTCCTTGGTTGGGCGCTCTAGGATGATGAGTGATCCTGAATTCGAGAAAGATATTCGGCACTTTCTTTATCGAGAGTATCTGAAAATTATCATTGACCATCGACCGCCAGTATTCGTGATGGAAAATGTGAAGGGTCTTCTTTCTGCACGCGTTAAAGATAAACTCGTAATTGATATGATTGTTTCTGACCTTTCAAATCCAAAAGCGGCGTTGGGAAATCAGCTAAACGGCCTCGGTTACAAACTGTATTCTTTGTCTGAGGATGAAGTTCCGGGAAAAGAATTTGACCCCCGCCTTTTTCTTGTAAAAGCTGAAGAGTATGGCGTTCCTCAATGCCGCCACAGAATGTTTATAGTAGGTATACGTAACGATATTGATGTCAGGCCCGGCAGGCTATCCCGTCATACCGCACCTACAGTTAAACAGATTATTGGCAGTCTTCCCCCTATCCGAAGCGGTTTATCACGTGGCAAAGATGATCCAATCAAGTGGCGGAAGGAGATCGCAAAACTGGCCAGAATGGGAATAAAAAAAGGAATGAATGGTACTGAATATGGTGGTGAAATTTTCAGTAATATTGTTGCCAGCATCAGTTGCGAAAAAATACCTGAAGAACGTTTCTCTACAAAGTATCCTGGTAAGCCCCGTAGTCGGCATGAGGCTGTCAGTGGTCTATATGACCCGCGCCTTTCAGTTTTGACCGGGCATGAATCCAGAGGGCACATGCCATCTGATTTGCGTCGCTATATGTTTGCCGCTGCATTTAGCCAAGCAACCAATACTAGTCCGAAATTATCGGATTTCCCTGAAGTGTTGCTTCCAGCCCATCAGAATGTGGAACTAGGGCGAGCTGGAAAAATGTTTTCAGATCGATTTAGGGTTCAGTTGCCCGACCGACCCTCAACAACAATTACGTCACATATATCGAAAGACGGTCACTACTTTATTCATTATGATCCGGTTCAGTGCAGAAGTTTGTCAGTTAGGGAGGCTGCGCGCCTTCAAACGTTCCCTGACAACTATAGCTTTCAAGGACCGCGTACATCTCAATATCATCAGGTTGGCAATGCTATTCCACCTTACCTAGCGCGTCAAATAGCTGAGATTATCGGTGAAGTTCTGGATGCCATAAAGGGTGGAAATTGATGGTAGATMGAATTTCAAAAATACACCGAAGCTGGAATATGTCCAGAATACGGAACAAAAACACGAGGCCTGAGTTGCTGCTTCGATCTTTATTACACCGTAAGGGTTTTCGTTTTCGACTTCACGATTCCGGTTTGCCCGGTAAGCCTGACATTGTTCTCCGCAGATACCGAACAGCAATATTTGTGAACGGCTGCTATTGGCATCGGCATAAAAATTGCTCGCGAGCAACCATGCCCAAAACCAGAATTAGTTTTTGGCAAGAAAAATTCGAAAAAACTATCGAGCGCGACCAACGGAAAACCCGCGAGTTAAGGCTGGCAGGCTGGCATGTGATAACTGTCTGGGAATGTGAACTTGAGAATAGCCCAGATATACTTCCCCATGGGTTAGCACGAGAAATAAAGGGAGCTGATTAATGGCGCGTGAACATTTACTTCCCCCAAGCGCTTCATCTCTGTCTGCGTCAATGCGTGATCTTGGGTACTCTCTGGAGACAGCGGTCGCCGACCTTATAGACAACAGCATCTCAGCCAATGCCACAACAGTTGATATTTTCTGTGACCTAACGCGTCAGATTCCGGCTCTTGCGATCATCGATAATGGAGTCGGCATGGATGCAGATGAACTGCTAGTTGCGATGAAACATGGCTCCACCAGTCCAAAAGAAAAACGAGGCGTTAACGATCTGGGGAGATTTGGATTAGGCCTGAAAACAGCGTCTTTCTCCCAGTGCAGGCAAATGGCAATAGCAAGTGCACAAAATGGCCAAATAGTTTGCGCGGAGTGGAACTTAGATATCATTGATGAAAAGGACGATTGGATCATCTCAATTCTTGACGAAGATGAGATTGCCGAATTGCCATTTATCGAACTACTTGAAGCCAATGGCGCAATCGTAATCTGGCGAAATATGGACAGGCTGCTTGAGGGCGAGCATGGTCAGAAGAGAGATGAAATCGTAAACGAAAAACTTGATATAGTTGAAAAGCATCTCGCGCTTGTCTTCCATCGCTTTCTGTCTGGTGAAGTAAGGGGAAGAAATAAAATCACGATTTCTCTGAATGGACATGGCGTGGAGCCCTTTGATCCGTTTTGCAAAAAGAATTCTGCAACCCAGTTGCTTCCTGAGGAAATTGTAAGAATTGATGATGAGCTGGTTCAAATGCAACCCTATATCCTTCCCCACCACAGCAGGCTGTCAGCAAAGGAATATGACTACTACCAAAATCGCAGCGATTATATTTCCAACCAGGGAGCATATATTTATCGTGGTGGGCGACTCATGGCATGGGGGGACTGGTTTCGCTTGATACCTAAAGGGGAGGCTACAAAATTGGCGCGCGTTCAGATTGACTTCCCTAATACGCTTGATGAATCGTGGACGATAGATATCAAGAAATCACGAGCACGCCCCCCTCAACAGGTCAGGAACAGACTAAGACAAATAATCACTAAGATTTCCAGCAGAAGCACATCGGTCCATCGAGGACGAGGCAAAAAACTGTTTGAAGAAATCAAGGCCCCTGTTTGGGAAAGGTACGCTGATCAGGGAACCATTAGGTACGCTTTGAACAAGGAACATCCACTTGTTCAAAACTTATTGGAAAAACTGGATTTAGATTTGCCGGCGAAATTGAATTTATTACTTGATTCTGTATCGTCCTCCTTGCCTGTAGAAATGATATACTCTGATTTTTCAACCAATCCACGCGATATAAAGCAGGTTCCAGTTAATGAAGAACAAGTTGTGGAAAAGTTGAAGATTCTTAAGGAGAGCCTTTTTGGAGGCAACTCTCCTGATGCTGAAAAATTCAATGAAGTGGTTTTGTCATTGAAGTTATTTGAGAATCACCCTGAAATTGTTGATAAATTCATTATGGAGGAATTGAAATGAGCACGAACGATTTAGAAAAAGAAAAGAACTTTGCAAGCTCTCTCATTACCGCTCTCGCAATTTCTGACGATGTTCCAACCAAGAACGACGTGAAAAAGAAAGCTGAAGCCCTGGCAGTGGTGTTTGGGTATGAAGGTGAATTGGGCGGTATCATTGAAAAGGCAATGATCGCTGTTGATACAAGAATGGGAGAAGGTGTCTCCCTTGTTAACGTGGAAGCCGACCACGACGAAGATTGGGTGTTCAATCGAGATGACTTCGCTRCAACATACTCCGATGCRTATGACGAACATCTTAAGAGTGATGGYTGGCATCCGACGATGGTTCAATCGCTTAGCAATGTCAGCACCAGATTACTTGGTCATCTTCAAGACCCCGATAGTGTAGGAGATTCCTGGGACCGGCGYGGCCTTGTGATTGGRAGTGTTCAATCAGGTAAGACAGCMAATTATATGGGRCTGATAGCAAAGGCGGCAGAYGCYGGTTACAAGTTCATWATTGTCAGTGCCGGTATTARCAACAATCTGCGAAAGCAGACGCAGGAACGAATTGACGAGGGGTTTGTTGGGAGGTCAAGCGACCCGGAAAATCGTGTGAATATCGGGGTCGGATTGAAAAAAGACTACCCACACCCTGCGATGTTAACCAATATTAGCGATGATTTTAAGAAAAAAACAGCAGACCAGAGTGGTTGGAAGTTAAATGATTTCAGCAAGCCCATTATTCTTGTGATTAAGAAAAACGTGCATACGCTGAATGCGCTTCACAAGTGGCTGAAAGAAATGAATGCCCAAGGAAATGGCCGCATCGCGGATGTCCCCATGTTGATGATTGATGATGAAGCAGACAACGCATCTGTGAATACAAACAAGGAAGATGTCGATCCCACAAAAACCAATGCTTGGATCAGAAAAATTCTAGGGCTGTTTGATAAGTCTTGTTATGTTGGATACACAGCGACCCCGTTTGCAAACATTTTTATCAACCCAGAATCATACGATCAAGAAGTTTACGACGAACTATTTCCACGAGACTTTATTTATTGCCTTGATGCTCCCACCACATATTTTGGACCGGAGAAAGTCTTCTTGGACGAGGACCGGAGCGAATTTATCACAAAGCCGATCACAGACTGCGAAGACTACCTGCCGTTTTCACATAAAAAGGACGATGAAGTGGCGGATTTGCCACCTAGCCTTTATAGGGCTATTGACCAGTTTATTGTGGCCCGCGCCATCAGAAATTTGCGGGGTCAGAAAAACAAACACTGCTCGATGATGGTCAATGTTTCGCGATTTGTGAATATTCAAAAGACCGTTCGCGACATAATCAGTGTGTACGAAATTAAACTTCGGCAAGCTGTTAAAGCAAATTATGCAATGCCTGAAGRAAYCTCMGRCCAAAAYAARTATATGAGCGYYTTAAAGAMTGCCTTTCTAAGTGAGTATTCTGAYTGTGAATTTGRYTGGKYGGAKGTCAARAGYGCGCTGTTYRGKGTGTTTGAAAACCTGCGYTTGTTTGTYGTGAATAGTAAATCCGATGAGCCACTTGATTACAAAAAATATGAGAAGGATGGGCACGGTCTGACTGCCATAGCAATTGGAGGGCTAAGCTTATCCCGAGGGCTGACCATTGAGGGCCTGTGCATGAGTTACATGTATAGGAACACCAAAATGTACGATACATTAATGCAAATGGGCCGATGGTTTGGATATCGCCCGGGCTTTGAAGACCTTTGTCGCGTCTATCTTTCGCAGGATTCAATTGACTGGTACGGTCATATCGCCGGTGCGTCTGAAGAGCTGAAGCAGCAGATTACAAGAATGAGACAAGACGGACTCAGCCCAAAACAGTTCGGACTATATGTGATGTCGCATCCTGACCGTCTTCTGATAACGGCAAGGAATAAAATGCGGGCCGGGCAACAGGTTGCTTTTAAACAGAATTTCAGTGGGCGCCTTCTGGAAAGTTACATCCTTCCTACTGACAACAAAATAAACCATCAGAACGAAGAACTGATTGCCAAGTATTGGAAGGACGGATTTGGCGGGAAAGAATTACGACCCACAGGCAAAGGCTGGATTATTGAAGATGTTCCAGTGGAAACCATTGAGGGATTTATTACAAAATTCCGCCCGCATTCCATTTTTGCGGAAAGAAAAGCCGCTGCGGTTAGTTATCTTCAGGCGATTTCGGAAGATGCCCCGAAAGGGGATATTCTACTGATTTCGGTTCAGAAGAATGGAGAGGACATCAAAAACTTTCGCTTGGGGACTCAGGAAAGATCAAGCGCAAGGAGAATWGARGGCGCYTGGCGAACCAGYMRRGATAGRGTYGCCAGCAGAAATGATGAGAAACTTGGYYTGTCGGAWMYWCAAAAAKSTGAAGCTRWAAAARTYGCCCTACCAAAAGCCCCATCAGATTTTCAYTAYCGRTCAGTCAGGAAAAARCCYCTSYTGATGATYCACRTRCTTGGSCCWGTTGGAAARGAYAATCCRGCGGATCGTGTTCCGGCMTTTGGTATCAGYTTTCCACCCGGGTTCTAYGAAACCGAAATYAATGTGGTTGCAAAYACCGTTTGGGTTGAWCGTATGCATGGCGSTTMTTTTGATRRYCCTGAAGAWGAGGATGATGAAGAATGACMSCACGTTCAACACCTTGGGAYGAAATTGCGACTCCKGAGTCTGAYTATAATGTCCGKTTGATAGCYGGTTCTTCTGCTAYKYCRRTGTATTGGGGCAARGATAKYAACGGGCGCTGTCTTTTTYTGATTGAACTMGAAGGRGATCAYAGCAAAAAYTTTCAAAARAACGGAACATCTGTACATGGTATTGACGTTGACCTCAGAGGGGGCAGCGCAACACAATTACAGGGCTTAGTTCTCACGCTTGAAAATCAAGTGGACAAAGATCTGTTTTCGGGCCTTTGCCAAACACTGGTTTCAAACCTTCAACCTGTAACAGATGCTTCAACCGCCCTTGCTGTTGCTTTGACGCATATCAATCGATGGAAGGCGTTCCTTGCAGGAAGAAAAAGGCGTGTTCTGTCTCCTGCCGAAATCAGAGGGCTGTTTGCTGAATTGCAGTTTTTACGAATGTTGTATGGCAAACATTTGACTCAGCCGGAAGCCGTAAACGCTTGGTGTGGGCCTGAAGGTGTTCATCAGGACTTTATTTTTGAAGATACGGCGGTTGAGATCAAATCTCTGAGCGGTCGAGAGCGGAATAGTGTCAGAATATCATCTGAAGATCAGTTGGAGGCCCTTTCTAACAACCTTTTTCTTGTGATTTTTAGACTTACAGAACAACCTGATTCAGATCAGTCGGTGTCGCTTAATTTGCTCGTTTCACAGATCGAACAAGAGATAACTGATTCACAGGCGCTTGAAGAGTTTTCGATGAGACTCGCMGCGAATGGTTACGTGGAAMWRCKHKMRKAYGAWSWSSMDKKWYWWYKKGKRYYDSSRBHSMRAYGCTAYCGYGTYYRTGATGAATTYCCCCGCCTTRTTCGRTCWGAAMTWKCAGAYGGAATCGYMCGTGTYGGATATGAAATCGARCTGGAAAGYATYTCARAATTYGAGTGTAAYAYYKYAGAGATTTGGAGYGRYTGATTGGAACAGACWACMCAAGAGTTTTTTCACGATTTYAGACARGAGYTGATGGCTGGTGCTGAGGCYAAYAGYGCRTTYCAGTTGGCAGAATTTATGGAAGCCRTCWCTGGWGARCTGGTTGATACKGGYTTTGTTGAGGGRTTTGATTTTTGCCAYTTTCGYGCYCAAAGAGGWATGCGGRTTGACGGYTAYTGGTTYAATGAYGAAGGRACTCTWGAWCTTTTTRTTGCCGATTTTGARAGTAGARAYGAACTTGCWTCMTTRACGMRGACYGATGTTGTTTCAGYCTTCAAACGGCTTACAAATTTTTTTGAAGCAAGTCGTTCAAAGGAGCTGTTCAAGGAACTGGAGGAAACAGCGCCTGAGTATGGTCTATCCCGCCAGATAGCAGAGAGAAAAGGACTAATACGACGCATAAACTGCCATCTCCTCTCAGAAAGAGCGCTGAGCGAACGGCTTCAATCTCTAGAGGAAAATGAGATTGCGGGAGTGCCCGCAACTTATCATATCTGGGATATTTCCAGACTTCAGCGCCAACGGAGCTCTCGTGGGCAGAAAGAACCACTGGATATTGATTTTGTTGAGATGTTCGGTCAAGGAATTACATGCCTACCGGCTCACTTGGGGTCTGTCTCCTACAAATCATATCTGGCTGTAATGCCCGGAGAAATCTTAAGCCGCCTGTATGAAAAATACGGGGCCAGGCTTCTTGAGCAGAATGTGCGTTCATTTCTTCAGGCAAGAGGGAAAGTGAACAAAGGTATTCGGACCACGCTGCTGTCGGAACCTGAGATGTTTTTCTCGTATAACAACGGAATTACAGCAACAGCTCAAGAGCTGGAGACAATAACCAATGAAGACGGTCTTCAGATTATTCGTATCAAAGATTTGCAAATTGTGAATGGTGGTCAGACTACCGCGTCACTTTATCATACCCAGCGAAAGGACAAGATTTCTCTTGAGAAGGTTTTTGTACAAATGAAATTATCGGTTATTGATAGCGAATTGAGTGAAAAAATAGTCCCTAAAATATCTGAATATGCAAACACCCAAAACCGAGTAAATGCCGCGGATTTTTTCTCCAATACGCCATTTCATATACGGATTGAGGAATTTTCAAGACGTATTTGGGCTCCTGCTCAACATGGAGCTCAAAGAGAGACAAAGTGGTTTTATGAACGTGCAAGAGGTCAGTATGCTGATGCACAATCCAAACTAACCCCCGCTGAACAAAGGCGCTATAAGGCAGAGTATCCAAAACCTCAAATGTTCACAAAAACCGATCTTGCAAAATTTGAGAATGTTTGGGATGAGCATCCAAGATGGGTAAATCTTGGGGCCCAGAAAAATTTTGCGAAATACGCAGCTAGAATAGGTAGCGAATGGAAAAACGCACCTGAAAAATTCAACGAGCATTATTTTAAGCGCTCGATTGTTCGCGCCATGATATTCCGAAAAACAGAAAAGCTGGTTTCGGCCCAGCCTTGGTATAATGGTGGATACCGAGCCAATATTGTGGCTTATGCAATAGCGATGATAAATGAGTGCTGTAAGCGACGAAAAAAGTCAATCGACCATGCCCGAATTTGGAATTCTCAAGAGCTTTATTCTTCACTACTCGATACAATTGCCATAGCCGCGAAATTTGTAAGCGACGATATCTCACAACCCCCACAGGGCATTTCAAACATATCGGAATGGTGCAAGAAAGAGGCCTGCTGGCAGCGGATCGCTGCAAAAGCACCGAGTTTTTTGAAGACTGTTTCGTCCGAGTTTTGGGATGATTCAATTTCAACTGAAGAACTTGAATTTGAAACTAAAACAGCACAAAAAACTCAAATGATTGATGACGGAATTGTTGCTCAAAAGATTGTTTGCGAGTTAGCTGCATCCAAATGGGCTCTTATCCTATCAGAGGGTCGCAGTCGGAGAATTTTAACTCCGAAAGAAGTTGGCATTTTGAACATTGCACGTCAAATCCCTTTGAAAATACCAACGGAGAAGCAAAGCATCATTCTTGTTGCCATATTAGATAAAGCCAGGAGAGAAGGAATCTGTATTGACTAATAATGCCTCCTATTTTCATGGTGCTGGAAGCTGAGTTAGTCAGAATGCTTGGTTATCTATTCTTTGGCGATTTTAACACATAATTCGGAGTCTATCCCGCAGTGCTGTCCGAGCGGGCTGTCGTGAACCGAGCCTGCGCGCGGGCTTGTCTCGACCATACGGCTTCCATCCCTGACAGAAGTAAGGCTTAGGGCTTAGCCCTCAGCGCACTTCGATAAAAACAGATCGAACAGAAAATGTCGTTGTCGGTTCCCCCTAAAGGTTTCCCCCAACAACGCAACTTTCTTTCGCCGGTTTTTCCCTCCGTTTGCACACCCATTCTCGCCGAAGGGCAAGGTTTCATACGCGAAACCCAACCCCATTTGGAGGAGAAGAAAGATGACACAGCTTTACGCACAACCCTATGATATTGCCGCTACAGGCTTCTATTTTGCGGCAACGGAAGAATATGCGGCAAAGGCAACTGCTTTGCGCAATGACTACGGCGATTCTGTCGAAGAGTTTGAAATCCAATTTATTGACGGTGAAACCATCGATTGCGATTTGGCAAAGGCCATTGGTTTGAACCAAGTAAATTTCGGGGCGTTTTTGGAATGTTCTGAGGCTTGGGAGGAATGGGAAAAGGTTAATGTTATCATCGCTGTTGGGGATTGTGGCTATGATTTTGATCCTGACGTGAGCCCTGACCATCTGGGCGTTGATATCTTTCAGGTGGACAGCTTGCGCGAACTTGCCGAGCAGTTTGTCGAAGACGGGCTGTATGGCGATATCCCCGAAAGCCTGCAATTTTACATCGATTATGATGCCATCGCCCGTGATTTGGCCGTCGAGTATTCCGAGGCTGTTATTGCCGGTTCCCGCATCATTTATCGGTGCGGGTAAAGGGGATGCTCATGGAAAATTCTCACTCCCAAAGCACGATAACTGAAACGATTATCTGGCGCGGTATCAGCATAGAAGTCATTCATGTTACCAACTATTTTGAGGGCATGGATCACATCGAAATCCATACCGAAAGCAAAACATCTGTTTCGATCACTGAGACAGGTTATAAATCGCATTTTTTCCCGACAGGAGGTTTGGGGGAATTTGAAACCGCAGCGGATTACGTGCGCGCATGGTTGGATCATGAAGCCAAAAGTAAGGTTTGGAAGGCACGGGAATTTGCTTCTCGTCAGTTAAGCTTGTTTTGAAGGGTCAACAGGACTGGCAAGCCAATCCTCACGCCCATGGCGCACACGGATGATTAAAATATCATCGCCTTTTATCTGATAGATAACCACATGTGTCTTGAAAGGGTGAACTCGAACAGGCGGAGACAATTCGCTCCGCTCACGCGCCATTTTTGGATTTTCAGAAAGCACCCCAAACAGATCATACAGTGCATTGTGATAAAATCGCGCCTGACGTTCTCCGAATAGTTCCAGACCTTTTTCGGCGATGTTTATCAGGTCTTCCTCGGCCTCTTGCGTCAAGCTAAAACTCATTATGCGTCGTCTTTAACCGTGTTGACACGCTTGCGCGCCGCTTCAAATATTTCATCTTTCGAGCGTGTGCCAATACCGCTGGCCAGACCTTCGTCGACCATCTTTTGCATTGCCACAATTTTGTCGGTACGCTCCTGATCACGGCGGATCAGATCGCGCACATAATCGCTGGCGTTGCTGTAACGCCCGGTCTGACTTTGCGCCTCAACCCAGACTTTCATGCCATCCGGCAGGGATACATTCATTGTTGCCATGTTTTTGTCCTCCAAGTGCTATTATGGCATAAATTGGCAAAGATTGTCAAATTCAACATTCTTATCACACCGCTATTCCCGCCTGAGATTTCGAATCTGTTTTATGGTTTTCTGCCTTTGGGGTTGTAAGGCTTCGTTCTGATCTTGCCCCGATAATTCTAAATACGCGCCCATATCGCGACTTAGTTTCCTTATGGTGATCTCATGATGATGGCGAAGTTGCAGAAATTCATGTTGCAGGGCGCGCCGTTCACGGAGTTGCTTTTCGATCATTACTTGCCGTTCCTGACCGTCGCGAATTTTGCTTTCTCGTGCTTTATTTTCGTTTTCCAATTTGATTTCCCTGTACTTCCCCGTCACCCGAAACCAGAGCGCTTTCAAGCCTGTTGGCAAATTCGACGCACGCGCTTTGGTTTCTACAATAAGGCGTTCGACTTGGTTGGTACGTAAATTTTCACGTGTTAAACGATGCGCTGATACCAATTTTTGCCGCCTTTGAGTGAGAACATCATTGCGCCGATCATGTTGTGTCTCAGCCGAAGCACTGAACTCGCGCAGCTTGTCAGTGAAGCGTTCGGTAATCGTTTTCTGAGTATCCGCCACCGAGGGCAGAGCATCCGGCTTCCCAAGTCTTGCGCGCACCTCTTTGGCTTTCACACCAACCCAGCGTGAAATCGCATAGACTTCGCCGCGCCAATCAACCGCTACATGACCGCGCCGATCTCCTTTTGCCAGATAGAACCCGCGCTCTTTCAGAGCATTGGCAAATGCAGACACAGAATCCGACACCGCCCAACAATCTTGAAACATCTCTTTCAAAATTCGTGGGTCTTGTTTGGCGCGTTTGGCTTGCTGCCATTCTGCTTGGGTAAAATTCAACGGATTACGTTCCTTTGAATTCATCAACCCACGCGGCATTTTCCAATTGTGTTCCAGATAGAGTTGGCGCGAAACATCCCGCAGTTTCAGTTTAAAATGCGGCAGGTTGATCGCCTTCATTTGCTCCACATCAATCCGCGACCAGACGCAATGTGCATGACGACGACCTTCTTTCTCGTGAAAAATAATGGCGCGGGGCTGATCCGTCAGCCCCATCTTGGACTCAATATCTGCAATGGCCTTTTCAAACACCTCCACAGGCACGCTTTCCCGCTCTGGCGGGCTAAGGCTCAGTGAAAACAAAAACTGCCTGCATTTTGTGCCTGTAGAAATTGCATGTGCTTCCTTGAATGCCCCGATCAGGTCGTCGGCAACAAACCCCTTGAGTTCATGGATTTCTACATGCTCGTTGTCTTCGGTTTTAAGCAAGTGCAGCGCCAATTGCATACCGCCGGATCGTTGCGAGCCTTTCAGGATCATTTTCCCGCCCCGTCAGTCAGGCCAAGTGCCTGTACCAAAGCACGACGCATGAAGCTGACATGTGCATGCGCCTCAGTGATCTGGGCCAATGTTTCATCATCAACCAGCAACGAACCAGTATTGGCATTATAAGCAAGTTGGTTCAGATTATTAGCAATGCGCATTTTCCCAAGCAACCCCAACGCTTTTGCCATCGCTGCCTGATCTTTCACTGGCGTATGTGAACGCCGCTTGCGCCGCGCTACATTCTCGCCAAACACGCATTTACGAATATAGGCGCTGACCGCCATGCCTTCGGACAATTCCCGCAGCTTTGCGTTTTCTTCTTCTGTCAGCCGCAAGGTGATCCGGGGATATGTCTTTTTCGGCTTGTTTGGGGCAATGCTAGCAGCGGCACGAAATTCGCCAGCCACATCAATAGAAATGCCTAAATCCTTGACCATTTTCATAGTGACGGCCCTCGTGGGTACGTCGGTTTTGGCTTAGTTTCCTCCAACTTGTGGATATCTATATTTTCAGCCTTGAGATACGTCTCCCAATCCGCCAAAACCTCAAACAAAGTGTTCGAAGTTGCGCTGTTAAAGCGCACCAAATACTCCTTAAAATCATTGAGTAATTTCTCTCAAAGTCTGATTTGGCCGGCGGTATCAACGGGTCGACGCAACACTTTAGTCTTTATGGAAAGATGGAGTGTAAATCATGGCCTATCGCCGCAGACATTTTTTTACAGATAAACAGA
>NVUP01000026.1:5023-66483 GCA_002401945.1 Paracoccaceae bacterium | reverse complement strand
TAGCATTGAACGCCCTCCCGAATGTCCCTCAGAACCGAACGTGCCATGAAAAGCGCGGAGCGGCGAGGGTCTATGTGACCATCCGGGATGGAACAACTAGGTTTGATACCCCTTGAATATTTTTCGCCATTAAATCAACAGCTTACAGAAGGTGAATTTCTTAAGGTTTGATACCTTTAAGGGAATTCATGCAATTACTTTGGATTGGGTATTTGAGATGTCTAGAAATTATTGAATGATTTCAACAGATAGACGTAGTCGCTAGCATCCACAGACCACCTGCTGGTTAAGCTATAACTTAACGATTAACGGTCATTCCTTGGCCTTGAACTCTTCATCGCTCATCGTATTCAGTGGGTGTGGCTCCAACCGTATAATGCGTTCACCAGCTGCCACTTTTTCGAGTGCTTGCTTCCGGGCATCAACAATCCGGCCGAGAGCTTCCCGTGCCCTTAAATTCCCAGTTTGCCAAGTGAACTTTCTCCACTCCTCACTGCCAAATTCGCTGGCCTCAAACTTACGGGCTAGTTCAGTGTCCTGTCTGAGTTCATTTAGTAGCGCAACAACTACACCCTCCACAGAATTGGAAATTATTGCGAGGTCGTTGTCCGCTTCTCCGAACAATAGCCAATGAGCGTTCGCTCCAAGTTCCATACAGATAGAGGCTATTGCAGTAGCACGCGGCGAGCTTGGCCCAGCCAGATATTTCTCCACTGCACTTTTTGACACTCCTCCACATGTGGCCATGTCCGCAACTGTTAGCTTGTGTTGAAGCATGAGCAACCGCAGACGGTCTGAGATGTCAACTTCTGTGATTGCTGCTTGCTTGATGGGCATGAGACATGTACCGTTTTTAAATGTTGATTACCGTAAATAATTACGGTATACCTTTATTGACAGAGTACACCCTCTTTCGTTTGAAGGCAAGGTTTCTACATATGGCATCCATGATAAGAGCGCGTGACCTGCAAGGGGTTGGAGCCATAGCCCGCCTGAAAGGTGGGTTGCGCAACGTGGCTAATGTCACACGCCTTGCCCAGCTTTTTGCTGGAACCGCCAACCCCACACCAGCCCATTTGAAGGCTGCAATACAAGATATGAAGTTAGCACCAAGGGGAACGAAACTATGAGCGGGACCATGGCGGTTGAAATTGAGGTATCCGAAACCCCGGACCAAATTTCGCAACGGTGCTCTGACCTTTCTGACTTATTGCACTTCTATCTGCATGTTGGGGAGATGGTTGGATATTTGCGCAACCGTGTTTGCGAAGGCGGCGATCTGGACAATCCAAAATTGCTCTATGCGCAGATCGCGATACTCGACGACGCGATGAACCTGCATTGGGGTGGCAAGGCTAATCAGGCCATGGATTTCGCAGAAACTCTGGGAAACGCATTTTTTAAGGAAACTGCTACCTATAAGGAGGCTGTTCATGTTTCTTAGCCGCAAACAAATCGCACTGCTCCACGTTGCAAAGGGGAAATTGAAACTTACAGAGGCGAGTTTCCGGTCTGCGCTGGTTCAGATCGGCGGCGTTGCGAGTGTGAAGGATTTAGACCAACAGGGCTTTGAAGCCCTTATCGGGTTCTTTGAATATTTGGGCTTTGCGCCATTGGTGGCGAAAGGGCACAATTACGGCAACCGCCTTCGAGAGTCGTCGACTAGCCTGTCTCGTGTCGCGTCGTATTCGGCGGTGGAAACGAGCTCCATGATCATTTGGACAGTGTTCTGATCTCCAGCGAGGCTGGTTATTGTGCTACCTGATTGAATTTTAACTCCTGAAGTAACTGTCAGAGACCCATGTAGGCTAACCCTGGGCAAAGGATCGAACACTTCCCGAACCGAGTCACTGAAGATCCGTCTTACATCGACGGACCGGAGTGCCAGTGCGCCGCGCTCCTGCTCAATATCTCGGAGCTTCTCACTAAGGAAAACTAAGTTTCCGTCTTTCTCCCCGAGTGGGACCAGGGGGTCGCCGAGCAATTGAGCAACGGCTTCTTGCACTACACCGGTTTCCGACCGGGCGGTGATCGACGGGTGCATAAGGCTTGCAACGTTTTTTACGCTGATCGGCAAGTTGCCTAGGATCTGCAATACCGCGACGGTTTTCGCAATGTCTTGGTGAATCTGTACATCAGGAAAGCGAATARGAACCTTTCCAACAGCTTGGTGAATAGATGGAAAAGCCCGTCTGATGTCTTTCTCGAGTTCATCATAGAGGGTTACTGAATTGGCTAGCCAGCCAACAGGCTGATCAGCCATAGCGGTAGAGCCGCCTTCGCCCTTCAAGACATCCTGGACCACTTTGATGGCGGACCGAAGGCCAATGCCGCCCGTCGACTTAGCAAGAGCCCCCAACAAATGGAGGAGAATGTCGAAGTGGGCTGGAAGGAAGGGATAGAGATTTACGAACGTTTCACAGCTGAAGTCTGCATCGTAGTATTTCGCGTCTTGTAGTCGGGTGTTTTGGCGGAGTGCCTGGCCATGAGCGTCGAAGAGTTCTCCTAGTTGCACTTCACCTGCCGGTGATTTTTCGAGCAATCGACGATAGCAAATTTCTTTGATGTCGCTTGATTCGAGGTCAATCTGTATTGGGAACCGGTCTTTGAGCTTGTAGAGTTTATCTGAATTCAGAACCGCTCGCGGATCGTCTTCAGTGAGCGTTTGCTGTGCTGTCGCGATCATCCAGACTTTGCCGTCGCCCAATCTTTTTAGGTTCTTGGCAAGGCCATCAAGGTTGAGAATAAGATTATCTCGGGAAGCGATGTATTGGCCGACTTCATCGACGATGAAAATGATATTCTGTTTTCCACTTTTCGACCGGACGATGTCGATCATCTCTTGGACCCGATCAGCCTCAAACTGAAGGAATCCTTCCGTGCTTGACGAGAAACTCTTCGCGTCGGGGAAAAGAGCGGGATACATTTCATGCGCAATTTTTGGAATGAGGCCATCAATTGCGAGTGGGTTATTTTGCACTCGATCCCAAGTCGCGCCGGGCATGGCTGCTGCTACGCAACGGTGCAGCTCTTCAGTTCGCCCATCCTTTTCGACCATGCGTTCAAAGGCTGCAACTTTCAGATTGCGAGAGTAACCTGCCCACTGAAGTACCTTAAAGTAGAGCACCGTGGAAACATCTTCCATGGTAGCTCCGGCAAGCATATCGCTTGCCAAGTCGAGCATCACAATTGCCGCAGGGAAGCGTTGCACGACTGTATTCAGCAAGGCTTTTGTTTGTGGCTTATGCAATCGATCTTGCAGAAAGTTTTTGAATTGGGTGCCATCAATAGTTTGTTGTTCATCAAAGGCCAGTCCGAGGTACTTTGTGAAAGAGCTTTTACCTGAGCCATAGAAGCCCGAAACCCAAACACCAACTTCGTTTTCACCACCGGCCTCCATGCCATCCCGCATGAGGCTTAGGAGTCTCTCAAACTGTGCTTCAATATTGTCCGTGACAACATATTCAGTAATCTCTGCCTTGAGACGATCTTCTTTGGTTGCACCATAAGAAATGACCTTCTCTATAGTCCGATAGATGTCCTTGGTTGGGTCGAATAGAGATCTGATTTTCATAATATTAACCTTGTAAATTCTCAGCGTTCAGCCGCCGACATGGACGGATCGATAGTTTCCGTCTTCGGGATAGAATCCGAGAAATTTGAGGCGTGTCTTGCCGGTACGGACGCCAGGGTAGAGAAACACTGTTGGCACGTGGAACTGACCTTGAAGTTGGCTTTCGATGACACCTATCCGCAGGAGCGGGTGCAGCGCTTCAAGGTCCGTAACCAAAAGAAGAGCATTTGAGCTGCCTTCGAGAGACCTAAGAGCTTCTTCTAGGCGGCTTAGAAGCCCGTCACAGTTTGTGACAATGTCTGCTAGTGCCGAATTCGTTCTAGACCAATCTGCTGGTGCAGCCATATCTTGCTGAACACACAAAGACCAAAATGGATCGTTCTGCAGAACTTCCCAGAGATGCTCTGTTATGGAAAATACATGTACATCCCATCCTTCTTGGTGGAGTTTAGCCTCCCACGCCGGGGTCATCCGCTTGACCTCTAAGATTTGTTCCGGTGGGAAAATAAGGTAGTATATTGGCTCGAAGCTCGCATGCCCGAGTTCGCGACCGTGCCGGATGCGCTCACGAAGTTCGTCGAAATTAGCCCTGAGTGAGGACATCGCAGAGTTCCTCCATGTTATTTTGCTTCCAGCTGATCCGGACAACCTCTCCGGCAGATTGAATGATCAATAAGCCATTTAAAGAAAGGCGCTTCATCTCCTCGGCAACGTCGTCCCTATCCAACCCAAAAAGATGCCAGTCTTTGTGATTTAGGACGGCATTGTCTCCGTTTCCTTGGAAATGAAGTTCGTAGGCAAGATATGCTGCAATCGAAGGCGAAATGCGAAAAGGTAGCATTTTACGCCTCGACTTAGACCCGCGTTCGAGCAATCCATAATCGGCACAACATCCCGTAAGGTAGGCCGAAATTCTACGTATAGTGGATTCAGACCATCTCTTTGACGTTTTCCCATCGTCTATTCCACGCTCTACGAACACCCTGGCATCTTCGTTTGAAATCTCTTGGTAACCGCCTGCATATCGAGCCCAAAAGACATCGCGAACGAAGTCACCCAATATTGGGTTGGCACGACTCGTAAATATGAACATCAACTGGATCTGTTCCGCCGTCGACAAACTCTTCGACAACTTCTGGAGATAATGGGCGGGTTCCCCATCTGACACAAGATACCTGGGTGCAAAGCACTCCGAAACAATGTTTCTCAGGCGGCGTGCGGTGACACCTGGAAAGCGCCCGGACTCCAGGGCGATTTTGAATAGACGGCTTGAGGTCATCCCTGGCGACCACAATTCGAGCAGAGCTTTTGTCTCGTTTACGAGGCCCAGGCCCGCCTGCAGCTGAGTTGTATAGCGCGCGCGGCTCATCACTTCACCAAGTAAGGGAACGTATTGTTGCCAGAAGTGAAAGCCGAGTAGTAAATCTCTGCCATGCGGCTTAGCAGAGCTTCGGTTCTCAAATCTTCGATTTGCCCAACTAGRACAGGGCCAACACCTTCACTCGCTTCGATGCCGGGCTGCATAAGGGCGCTCAGAGCCGTTTCCTTTTCGGCGACAAATAGGTCCGCCGTGGCCGTCTGCAAGGCTTCATGAAGGTCTTGTTCGATTTCCTCAGGAAGACGAAAGAGGTGATATGCACCCGCTTGCAGGTGTTCGTCATGCGCGCGTTGTGCTGCGTCGACGACAGCATAGTACCGAGCCAGTTTCGAGGTTCTGGCAAAAACAGGTTCCAGAAAAGGGCGGCTCGAGGAGCCATAGAAAGATGTCGGCCACCATCCAAACTGAGCTTCCTCCCCGAGAAACCCAACAAGAAGTCGTAACTCGAGAATTTTTGAAAGGGGAGACAGTCTTGTCTTACTCAATTTATTACCCACCCACTTGCCGCTATGTAGAGACCCAATTCGGGTGCTTGCAGTGTTTTTCCAAACGCTGAAGTGTGCCTCATGATCATGGATCAAGCTAAGGAATATTCGAAGCCACCTCAAGGTGGAAATCATCATTCACAACATCTTCAAGTTGTCGCCGGTGGGTGGAATTTTCCTGAGTTTGTCTTGAAAAGTAGACGCCGATTCCAAGATTACATCCAGTAGGAAGTATGCCGAGCTCTCTCCGTCACCAAACTTTTTGTGATCTCTCTACACAGCATATCAGAGGAAATTGCCTGGCCTCGCTGCGTTGAAAATTTGTCGTTCAGACGCGGATTGGTATTGAGGAAGAAATCTCGACACGGCCTCGGTTTTCACTCGAGTGCCTCAAACCTTTAGCTTTGCATGGTGACCACGCCATCATCTACTTGTGCCAAGGGTTTCATCATGATCTGCTGAAGTGTTCTAGGTTGTTTTGAATAGTAAATATCCATTTCTTCGAGTCGCTCAAGTGGGATGTATCGCGTTGGTTTCCCGGACCTAACTCGAGCTCTTTCTGACGCGACGTTGTTGTCAAAGCTCACCGCAAGTTCGTTAATTGATGCGGTGCTCCTAGCGAATGATGGGAGCAGCGGTTCGTAGAAGTCATGACATTGGTCCTCGATTGAGTAGTCCAGGCCGAGGCGCTCAGCTGCCCAAGACCTGACCACCCCATATTGATAGTAGATAGGGTCGCCCTGGGTCGGCTTGAGATACATGGGTGGCACTGCTGCGGGACCTTCTCCCCGAACCCTCCAGTTGTGAAGGGTAGCCGGTGTTACGTTCATCAACGCTGCAGCTGTCGGTGACGACAGCAACCACCAGGGCGGAATTTGCGGCCATTTGGCTGGTTCTTTGAACAGATTGGCTCCAGAAGTTTTGCTCATTTTTTTACCTCAATTATTTGATGAACTGGTCGATTTAGATTGGTGCAGCTTTCCGCCGCACACAAATTTCCCTTAAGTATACGACTGCGGCGGCGGCGCTTCACGCCCGCCCGCCACCCGACGTACTACTCAGCCGACTACGGCGATTCTCCGCACTTGAAAGCATCCTCAATGCTGTCACCCACTTCGTAGATTGGAACAGGTCTCCCATTACGTTTGTCGTAGAATTCGGACTTCCTGAGAAATGAGTATTTCACCATCAAGCCGAACAGATCACGAATTCTCACCCGCTCAATTTCTTGATCGTGACTGCGGTCAGCCTTAGTTCCGTGTCCAATGTCGACGCCAAGTGCATTTGCCGCAATGTATCCCGCCCAATCCTTGGCTTTCTCCGAGCTTTTCGCTGGTTCAGGGGCGAGTTCGATTGCGCGCTGAACTTTGAGTTGATCATGTTCAGAAAGGGGCTCGATGGTTGGAATTTGGTAAGCGTGTGCGACACCCACCCATTCTCCATTTGCCAGGTGTTCTCCCTTCATTCTCCGCCAAACTGAATTCTCCGCCGGAGGGGAGAGGTTGGCTTTTCCGTTCTCCACTCGAAAGACAGACTTTGCTGTTTCCTCGTCAATCCCCAGCTTCGCAGCATCTTGTTTGGTGATCTTATTAATGATCCGGGCGACCCTGGCTGCCCCTATCAACGACCCAGCACCGCGGATACTGTCGACATCCGCTTCCTGACCGTTGGACTTTCGGATGTGGTGTACAAGTCCAATTGCCGAATTTGTGGCGTCGGCTAGACGGGCACAGCGGCGTCGCGCATCTGGGTGAACTTCGTTAATTTCCTCAACCACTCCCCATAGCGCGTTTCTCAGATTAATCAGCGCGATGTCCTCGGGATATTGTTCTCCAATTGTTGACTGGAAACTTAAGCAGGCATCATAAAAACCGGTTGCCAACAGGCTCGCACTTTCCGGGTTTTCGTCAAGAGCGCGGCGCAGGGTGATGCTTTCATAGGAATCATCGCGCAGGYCATTCGGACCTGCCGATTGAAGCGCATTTTCCAAGGCCCCKYYAMTNGMSCTTGWGNCNGNCGWAYTCRASRAYMTYYYKMSRCWWGGCGGTCTCGGCCTCGATGTGAAAGGCAAGATTTTCACTATCGCGGACCAAACCCGGTGCGACAGACGTTTGACGTTTGAGCTGGATGGCGCGGATCGCTTCTGCAACGGCCCCAGCCCCTTCCTCCCAAACCGCATCGTCAATCAGCGCCACCCGCAATTGCAGATCCCAATCCATCGGCGTGCCATCCAGCATGCCTTGATACCACTTTCGCCAGAACGCCCAGGTCGCGTCTGGATCTGGACGCGCGGAAAAACCTTCCCAGAACTCTAATAAAGGCGTGATGTTTTTGGTCGAAGGCCACAGTCTCCAAGCGAATACATCCGCATGCTGCCCTTTTTTCCCAGTAGCCGCATCTGCAAAAACGGCGGAGAGGGCGGCGGAGTCGGCGGCGGCATTCACCTTTGTCATAACGGGGGTTGGACAAGTGCTCGCAACCCCCGTTATGAGCGTCGCCCTGAAACAAGCCAAAATCAAGTCTGGGGGGTTCAAACTCTCGAAGTTTTGATCCACAATTGCCATCGCAGCAGGCAAACTGCGCAGGGACACCCGCGCCGCAATCGCCCGGCTCATCCGCGGATCTTGCGTCTTCAACCAGCCTTGCAGCTGCTCCAAATTCTCAATCTTGTCAAAATCCGCCAAACCAATGCGCCCTTAGACCAAATAACCTCGTATCACCTTACACGCCCGCTTGACCAAGTCAGCAAAGCAAATCATATCCCCTTGCATGACCGATCTGTCCAAAATCCGCAATTTCTCCATCGTCGCCCATATCGACCATGGCAAATCCACCCTCGCTGACCGTCTGATCCAAGAGACCGGCACGGTGGCGGGCCGTSATATGAAGGCGCAGCTGCTCGACTCTATGGATATCGAGCGCGAGCGCGGCATTACCATCAAGGCCAACACGGTGCGGATCGACTACAVGGCBGACGACGGCGARAGCTATGTGTTGAACCTGATCGACACCCCCGGCCACGTCGATTTYGCCTAYGARGTCTCCCGCTCSATGCGYGCGGTYGAAGGCTCGCTGCTGGTGGTCGACAGCTCGCAAGGGGTCGAGGCGCAGACCCTGGCCAATGTCTATCAGGCGATGGAGGCCGACCACGAGATCGTGCCGATCCTCAACAAGATCGACCTGCCGGCCWSTGACTGTGATCGCGTKGCKGAACARATCGAAGATGTCATCGGCATTGATGCCTCGGGCGCCATTCGGGTCTCGGCCAAAACCGGGCAGGGCATCCACGCCACCCTCGAAGCCATCGTCAAGGACCTGCCCGCTCCCAAGGGCGACCGCGATGCACCGCTCAAGGCGATGCTGGTGGACAGCTGGTACGACAGCTACCTGGGCGTGATCGTGCTGGTGCGCATCATCGACGGGGTGTTGAAAAAGGGCATGCGGGTCAAGTTCATGTCCAATGACACCCTGCACAGTGTCGAGCGCATTGGCGTGTTCCGCCCCGAGATGGAACCCATCGACGAACTTGGCCCAGGCGAGATTGGTTTCCTCACCGCTTCGATCAAACAGGTGCGCGACACCCGCGTTGGTGACACCATCACCAATGACCGTCACGGCTGCGAAGTGGCTTTGGACGGTTTCAAACCGGCACAGCCGGTGGTGTTCTGTGGCTTGTTCCCGGTTGATAGCGCCGAGTTCGAAGACCTGCGCGACGCCATCGACAAGCTGGCCCTCAACGATGCCTCGTTCTCCTTCGAGATGGAGACCTCGGCGGCGCTGGGCTTTGGCTTCCGCTGTGGCTTCCTTGGGCTGCTGCATCTCGAAGTGGTGCGCGACCGGATCGAGCGCGAATATGACATCARTCTGATCACCACCGCGCCCTCRGTKGTCTATCACCTGCAYATGCGSGACGGCWSYAKGCGCGAGCTGCACAACCCCGCCGACATGCCGGACATGACCTTCGTCGACCATCTGGAAGAGCCGCGCATCAAGGCGACCATYCTGGTGCCYGACGAATACCTGGGCGATGTGCTGAAACTGTGCCAGGACCGYCGCGGCATGCAGRTYGACCTGACCTATGCCGGCACCCGTGCCATGGTGGTCTATGACCTGCCGCTGAACGAGGTGGTGTTYGACTTYTACGACCGGYTGAAATCGGTGACCMAGGGCTATGCCTCGTTYGAYTAYCAGATGTTCGGCTACCGCGAGGATAATCTGGTCAAGATGTCCATTCTGGTCAATGACGAGCCGGTGGATGCCTTGTCGATGATGGTGCACCGGGACCGCGCCGACGCGCGTGGCCGTGCCATGGTGGAAAAGCTAAAAGACTTGATCCCGCGCCACATGTTCAAGATCCCGATCCAAGCGGCGATTGGCGGCAAAGTGATCGCCCGCGAAACTCTGTCTGCCATGCGCAAAGACGTGACCGCCAAGTGTTATGGTGGTGATGCATCGCGTAAGCGCAAGTTGCTGGACAAGCAGAAAAAGGGTAAGAAGAAGATGCGCCAGTTTGGGAAGGTGAATATTCCGCAGGAAGCCTTCATATCGGCGTTGAAAATGGATGGGTAGGTATTCCCAGACACTAGCGCGCTTAGGTGCAGGGTTTTCCTCGCTTGGCACGTTGGCCWGGTTGTTKTGGCCTGACGATCTTTCGAGTTTCTGGGACCCCGAGCCGCTATTTGCCTTCTCAGTAGCAACGGTGGTTTGGGTCTTCACTGAATTTAAAACTAGTGAGGAAGCAGTTCCTGCCCATGCTTCACCAAATGACATAAGAAATGCTAGGGATCTTCTTCGATTACACTCTGAGGAGTTTCGCATCCTTTTGAATGAGCATGATACTTTCCAGTTTCTAATGGAGGAGTACTACGGTTGTGCAAACCGTCTATTGAACCGATGGGAAATTGGGCAGTTCGTATTTCAGAATAGAGAGTTGAATGAGCTGTTTGGGAGTTTCTGTGCGAAACTTGAAGCTTTTCAGAGCTTCATTGGCCTAAATACAGTTCCAGAAGAGATTGGTGGTCGATGGAGAGTGGGTTTTAAACCCCGCCATATAGTCACAGAAGAAGAATACAATGCTAGGTTCGCCAAGTCCCGCACCGCCATTGATCTAGCTTCAAGCGCTTGGCAAGATTTTGATACACTTTGTGAAGCGCTTCACAAGCAAATCCCCGAGGCGCTCAATGAACCCTTGGTGCCTTTGAGTTGGTTTGATTTCAACCCCAGTTAATACGACATTTTATTCGTGAATGCTGAGCTCTTGTATTTTTGATACGTGAGAAACATTTGTGAGAACTTACGATTTTCTGCATTTCTGGCAGCGCCATGGGGCCCGTCCGTCCGTTCGATCCTGACGACTCTGCCCGGCAAGCAAAACTGCGGGGCAGGAGCTAGGTATCGGAGAACTCCACCTAGGGGGTTGAGTACCTGATCTGAACAATCATATGGCGATTGAGTTGTGCCCGGGACCTACAGCGCGTTCTGGACATCCTGTGCGGCATCGCTGATCGCACTGCCCGCTTTGGAAATGTCTTTGCCTGCCCCCTTGGTGGTTTCACAGGCTGCAAGGCTCAACAGGGTCAGGCCTAGGGCAATAAGTCTGGTCATAATCGTCTCCGTATTTGGTTGCGTCGAGATCTACCAGCATTCCCCACGTTGCGCCAGTTGCGGCAAACTAGCGCGGTTTTGGCTGGCGCAAGCATCCTCATATCCAGCGAGTTTATCCGCAGAGGTTAACGAATTAAGATTTCCTTAACGTCACCACTTGGCGCGGATTGCGATGGGAGCGATGGGAATGAATTTTGCCGCCCGCAGAAACGCGTTGGAGGCTAAGCGGAAGATGTTGGCCGGGCATCTGCCCCACGTGGGGCGGGGATTGGCCGGCGCAATTCTGCCTGGCAATCCGCAGCAGCCGCCAGCCCGGCGCTGTGGTGAGATGTTGCCGCATTATGAAGTGGATGAGTTGCGTCAGATCGACGTGGCGCTGGCCCGGCTGCGCGAGGGCAGCTATGGGTTTTGTCAGATCTGCGGGAACGACATCGATGATGCGCGGCTGGATTGTTGCCCGGCAACCCCTTTCTGTCATAGCTGCAACAGCTGACCCGCCACTGCTTTCCTTTGCCAGGCAGCTGACTTATAGCGGCTCTGACCTTTGATTTCCGGAGTCTCCCCGATGACCTGCGCCCTTTGTTCCGCTGACGCCCCGCTGTCCGATTACCCCGTCACCGGTGGCCCGGATGGCGCCATTGCCGCCCTCTGCGATAGTTGCCAGTCCCAAATCGAAGGCGATCTGGAGCCCAATCACTGGCGCTGCCTGTCCTCGTCGATGTGGTCCGAGGATGTGCCAGTACAGGTATTGGCGGCGCGATTGCTGAGCCGGCTGGCAGATCACAACTGGGCCCGCGACTTGAGCGAGCAACTGTGGCTGGATGAGGATACGCGTGCCTGGGTCGATAATGTCGCCACTGTCAGTCAACACAAGGATAGCAATGGCGTCAAACTCAACCAGGGCGATACTGTGGTTTTGATCAAGGATCTGGTGGTCAAAGGCGCCGGGTTTACGGCCAAGCGCGGTACCGCGGTGCGGAGCATTTCGCTGGTGGCGGACACTCCCGAACATATCGAGGGTCGGGTCGAAGGCCAGCGTATTGTCATCCTGACCCAGTTTGTGAAAAAGAAATAGCAGCGCAGCGTCAGCCCGGCGCAATTTCCCTTTCGCCCCGTTGCCGCGCCTGCGGGGATGTGGCACAACCTTTTACAACTGACTGAACAGACGAGTTTAGCACATGACTGACTTTACCGAACGCCGCCGCATGATGGTTGATACTCAGGTCCGCCCATCGGACGTGACCAAGTATCCGATCATCGAGGCAATGCTGAGCGTGCCACGTGAGAATTTTGTGGGTGGCGCCCAGCGTGAAGCCGCTTATGCCGATCAGAATATCGACCTGGGGCAGGGCCGCACTTTGCTGGAGCCGCGCACCCTGGCCAAAATGCTGGATGTGCTGGACGTACAGAATGACGAGCTGGTGTTGGATGTGGCCTGCGGTATGGGCTACTCCACTGCGGTTGTTGCCCGTATGGCGCAGATGGTGATTGCGGTTGAGGGTGACGAAGAACTGGCCGCCGAGGCCCAGGTGCAGCTAAGCGAGATCGGCGCTGACAATGCCATCGTGCATGTCGCAGATCACTGCGACGGCGCTGCCGAGCACGGCCCTTATGATGTCATCCTGGTGCAGGGTGGCGTCGAAGAGTTGCCGTTACCACTGCTAGCCCAGTTGAAAGACGGTGGCCGGGTAGCTGCCATTTTTATGACCGGAGCCTTGGGGCAGGTCAAAGTTGGTTACAAAACTGGCGACCAGATCTCCTGGCGCTTTGCGTTCAACGCAGGCGCTCCGGTGCTGCCGGGGTTTGCCGCGGCAAAAGAATTCGCGCTCTGATCCCATAATTGGGGTGGGGCTTGATCTGCAGCCAGGTGCTGTGGTGACCAGACAAGTGTTCTGACCACGGGTCCACTATTTGTGCCGGTCGGGGCTGCAATGATGGGCCGTCAACGGCTCTGCACAGGTGAGGCGACAGATGCGCAAGACGGTGACAGTGGGACTATTCAAGAGCTTTGTGTTTGCGGGCGGCCTGGTTGCTGTAGCGCTGGTCCCCAAGATGGCGCAGGCCGATAATATCTCGGATGCGATGATCGGTGCTTACAAAACCAGCGGGTTGCTTGAGCAGAACCGAGCGCTGTTGCGGGCCACCGATGAAAATGTGGCGATTGCGGTGGCGCAGTTGCGTCCGGTGATCAACTGGACCCTTTCGACGGGGCGTAGCTATAGCCGTTCGACCACCGGAACTGTGGCTGTGTCGAGCGCCAACAGCGCTATATCCACCGGGCTCACCCTGCAATGGTTGTTGTTTGATGGTGGCGCGTCGCAACTGAACCAGCTGTCGGCGCAAGAGACCGTGTTGTCGACCCGTCAGACCCTGATCGACATTGAACAACAGGTGCTGTTCTCCGCGGTGCGGGCCTATGTGGATGTGCTTTTGCAGCAAGATAACGTGGCGCTGCGCATCAACAACTTGGGGTTGTTGCAAGAGGAATTGAAGGCGGCGCAAGACCGTTTTGACGTCGGCGAAGTGACCCGCACCGATGTCGCTTTGGCGCAAAGCCGGGTGGCTGCGGCTCAGGCCAGCCTGACCGAAAGTCGGGGCGACCTTTTGACCGCACAGGCGATTTATATCGAGGTGGTTGGGCACGCAGTCGGCCGAATTGCCGGACAGCCCAATTTGCCTCAGCGGGCTGCTTCGCTGCAGGCGGCACAATCCGTTGCTGTACGCAATCACCCGGCTTTGCTGGCGCAGCAACATGCGGTCAAGGCGGCGGATCTCACCGCGCAAAGTACTGCCAAGTCACTGGGGCCAAGCGTTTCCTTTAGCGCCAATGCCACCCATTCAGAAGCCTGGGGCAGCTCGGGTGGGACGGATACATCCGGTGCCAGCGTGACCCTGTCGCAACCAATTTATGCCGGCGGTGCCATTGCGGCCAGAAGCCGGGCCAGTGTGGCTCTGCTGGATGCTCAAAAAGGTGCGCTGATCACCGTGCAGCGGTCTGTGGTGCAGTTTGTCAGCCAGGCCTATGTGATCCTTGAGACTTCGCGCGCCAGCCTGGTATCGTCGAACGAACGGGTGCGCGCTGCGCAGGTTGCCTTTGATGGGATTCGCGAAGAAGCAACCCTGGGCGCACGGACAACGCTGGATGTCCTGCAGTCCGAGCAAGAGCTGTTGGACGCCCAGACCACGCGGGTTCAGGCCCGTGCTAATCAGGTCATCGCGGCCTACGGACTGTTGAGTTCTCAGGGCCTGCTGACCGCTGAACACATGGGGCTGGCGGTCGAGATTTATGACCCGATCCTGTATTACAATCTGGTCAAAGACGCGCCGGCCTATGTCAGTCAGCGCAGCAGAGATCTGGATCGGGTGATGAAGGCCCTGGGAAAAAATTGACAATTCGTTCTATCGGTTGTGCGATAAAGCTAAGCCCGTTACACTTCGCGTAAGAGGCGAAAGTGGTGAGCAAAATATGTCCGAACCTGTAACCCATGCCGAGATAGAGGATGTGCTGTCTTCGATTCGCCGTTTGGTGAGTGAGGATGGCCGCGACTCTGCTTTGGCAGGTGTGCCTGCGCCAGTCCGCAAGTCTCCGGCACGTCTGGTCCTGACGCCCTCGTTCCGGGTGGCGGATGTGGCGCCGGATACAGCGACTAAGGCTGCTGTGGCAGAAGAAACCTCCAGCAGCCAACCCGAACCCCAGCCTGATAACACTCCGGATGAGACCGCAGCCATTCCCAACGGGGCGGAGCTTAAGGACGGGCCGGACGACGGGACTGAGGTGGGCGTATCGACCTCAGAGGGCAGAATTGAGATTGCTGCCGAAGGGATTGCTGACGCCGCGGCTGTCGAGCCGGCGTCTCATGGTGACAACACTGTGTTGCACTTGGCAGAACAGAATGCGCCTGAATCCGACGTGACGCAGTCGGAGGACGCCCCATGGCGCGACCCCGACGCAACCCTGTTTGCTGCTGCGTCCGTCCCAGACATGCTTGCCGAAGGCGGAGCAGAAGCCGCAGGCGAGGTTAAGTCGGCGGTGAGTTTTGCCGAGAAAATTGCCGCTTTGGAGGCTGCCATTGGTCAGGTGGACGAGGACTGGGAGCCGGATGGCGAGACCGGTGAGGACAATTCGGGCACTGCGGTTGAAACGCTTGCCTGGGAAGATCTTGAGGACGAGACGGTTGAGCCGGAGGTCAGCGCCGATGATGATGTGGTCGAGACCACTCCGCAAGCAGAGGCTGCGCCTGCGTTTGATCCGCCCGAAACCGACATGCTGGATGCCGATCAACTGGCCGAGCAGGCCGTTGCGGACGAAGTGTTAGGCGGATTTGCCGCTGATGAGACCGTGATGGACGAAGAGACCCTGCGCGAGTTGGTGGCCGATATTGTGCGCGAAGAATTGCAGGGGGCCTTGGGTGAGCGGATCACCCGCAACGTGCGCAAACTGGTTCGCCGGGAAATCCACCGTGCCTTGGCTGTGCAGGATTTGGGCTAAGGCCTTACTACCACAGGATCTTAGGGTGATCTCGCAATAGTCGCCCTTACTTTCATATCTGTGTTGCCCTGTGTATCCTCAGGCTGGTGTTGTTGAGGTTCGGACCTTTGCTGGGCCATCGACCGGCTGCGCCAGCTCCAGCAGCTGATCCAGATCCATATAGCGCTCCAGATGATCCGCCAGCGCGTCAAGCGTAGCCTCAACCCCATCATCGTAACTGATGCTGCTCTCGTGACCCAAATCCGCCAGAAAACGCGCTCGGAATGGGTCGGAACTGAACAGCCCGTGCAAGTAAGACCCACGCACCCGTCCGTCTGGTGAAACTGCCCCCTCGGGTCGGCCCTCAACGTTCAGCCAGGCACGGGCGCAGTCGGGTCCCTCACTGCGGCCCATGTGGATCTCGTATCCCGACACCGGCTCGTTGCCACCMATGSCWWWGSYWTKTYTSRKGRCRWYWWSTWYKTYSYYMGMMRYSWMYGYSTKSMWWKTYAGCAACCCAAGTCCCGACACCTTGCCCGGAGCGCCGTCAACGCCATCCGGGTCGTCAATACTGTGTCCCAGCATCTGATAGCCACCGCAGAGGCCCAGCACATGACCGCCACGGCGGTAGTGGGCCAAGATGTCGATGTCCCAGCCCTGAGCCCGCAGGTAAGCCAGATCGCCAATGGTGGATTTGCTGCCGGGGATCAGCACCAGATCGGCATCACCGGGCAGGGCGCGTCCTGCGGGGATAATCTCGACCGTCACATTGGGCTCCGCCGCCAGCGGGTCGAGATCGTCGAAATTTGCCATCCGCTCCAGCTGTGGCACTACAATCTTGCAGGCTCCACCCTTGTGAGAGGCAATGTCCATCATGTCTTCGGCGGGCAGTTTCCAGGCGTCAAAGAACCAGGGGATGACCCCCACCGATGGCCAATTGGTGCGGCGGGCAATGTCGTCCCGTCCCTGGTCAAACAGGCTGAGCTCACCGCGAAATCGGTTTACTGCAAAGCCTTTGATCCGGTCTAGATCCTGTTGTTCGAGAACTGTGTGAGTGCCGACGATCTGTGCAATCACCCCGCCACGGTGGATGTCCCCCACCAGTATCACCGGCACATCAGCCGCACAGGCGAACCCCATATTGGCGATGTCATTTTTGCGCAGGTTGGTTTCGGCAGGGGACCCGGCGCCTTCGATCAGCACCAAGTCAACACTTGCCGCCAGCCGATGATAGCTCTCCAGCACCGCCTCCAGCAGGCCACTCTTGTCGCGCATGAAAGATCCGGCAGCTTGGGTGCCGCGTCGCTTGCCCTGCACGATCAGCTGAGCACCTGTGTCGCTCTCTGGCTTCAACAGCACCGGGTTCATATCAGTGTGAGCAGGGCGCTTGGCGGCCCGCGCCTGCAGGGCCTGTGCGCGGCCAATTTCGCCGCCCTCGGGGGTTACTGCGGCGTTGTTGGACATGTTCTGCGGCTTGAACGGCGCCACTTGCAACCCGCGGCGCACATAGGCACGTGCCAGCCCCGCAACAATCAGTGATTTACCAACATTGCTGCCGGTGCCCTGTATCATGATTGCCCGCGCCATGGCCTGCCTCCTGTGTTGCCTTTGGCATGACCCATTTTGCAGGCTRTGGGAAGTCCGGGGGGGCGCAAAATTTGGATGAATAGTTCTGGTAAGAAAATTCAGAATATTCTTGGGTCAGGATGATCGCCTTGGCTGAATAGAAAAAAACGCGCCCCCCAGGACGCGTTTTTTTATAGTGTATTTGGCAGTTTCGCCTTAGGCGGCTTCGGCTTGAGCCGCATTGCGCCGCTCACTTTCCTCACGGGACAAAGCCACCGAGGTGCGAACCCCACGACCGACAAAGTCCATCAGTCCCGATACTACCCGTTCGCTTGGGTCGATGCCTGCACAGGACAGCACTTCGCGGCCATCCCGTGAGCGGGCCCAACGAGCGATCTGCTCGGGTCCATTGCCATATTTCTTGTCATCGGCAATGGCGTCATCCAATGCAGCCAGGACAACAGCTGCGAACAGTTTGCGGGCCCGGTTGCCTTGCTCATTGTTAAAGGCTGTGCCGTCAACGAAATCTCTCATCCCGTTTCCTTTGTTGTTCTTGCTATTGCAATTTTGGCGTGGCGCTCCTTATGACTGATCTAGAACGATTCGGATAGGCTGTTATTGCATGACTGCTATGCAAATTTAGCATAGCTTTTTCTTGCCAACCACTAAATATCGTTGTCTTGCCAGCATGGGACCTGCCAGATATAGGATCGGTTAACAAACCATCAACCTCCGGACAGGATTTTTCTCATGCCCAAGATCAATGGAAACGAAATCCGCCCCGGCGCTGTGCTGGAGCATAACGGTGGATTATGGGCGGCTGTTAAGGTCGATCACGTCAAACCGGGCAAGGGCGGTGCCTTTGCTCAGGTTGAACTGCGCAACCTGCGTAATGGCTCCAAGTTGAACGAACGCTTCCGTAGCGCCGATAAAGTTGAAAAGGTGCGTCTGGAGCAAAAAGACCAGCAGTTTCTTTATGAGAACGACGGGATGCTGGTGTTCATGGACAYCGAAACCTACGARCAGATCGAACTGCCAWSCGARTTGCTGGGYGAYCGTCGYCCGTTCCTGCAGGACGGCATGACCATTGTGGTCGAATTTTATGACACCGAGGCCCTGCATGCCAAAGTGCCACAAAAGGTGACCTGTAAAGTTGTTGAGACCGAGCCGGTGGTTAAAGGTCAGACCGCGGCGAAGTCATTCAAGCCAGCGGTTCTGGACAATGGCATCAAGGTGATGGTGCCGCCGTTTGTTGGCCAAGACGAAATGATCGTCGTCAACACCGACACCATGGAATATTCTGAACGGGCCTAAACGATACGGTACATCCAATAGAAACAGGCTCCGTGCGGATACCCGCGCGGGGCCTTTTTGCTGTTGTCAGCGACAGGTTAATTCATTGCCAGCGCAAAGCCGCATTCATCCATCATTTTACCATAAGCCGCGGTGAACCCTTTTAGGGATGCGGTGGCAATAATTTGGCCATCAGCCCGCGCCTCGACCGACGTTCCGCGGCGCATCGATATCAGCATCGACAGGACCGAGCTGTACTTGGGCGCGCTTTCGGCCTGAAAAAAACCATCGTCGTTAATATAAGCGACAGCTTCGCCATGGATCGAACTGCCCGAGTCAAATGTGAATTCGATGGCTTGCTGGTTATACATTGTTGTCTGGTGGCGGCCCGGGGCAATCTCAATCAGGCGTGGAGTCGGGAAATATTCGGGTGGCCCAGCATCGCCATTGGACACTTCCACGGCCCAGACCGGGTTTCCATCCCCGMCCGTATGGGCATAACAGGTGACCCGCAGGTCTTCTCCGGTGTCGATCCGATCTACCGAAACATGCCAGTCGTCATAGTGCCAGTAGTTGTCATCGGCAGCGGCAGCGGCAGGAAGGGCGGGAGCAGCGGCCAAAGCCATTGCAATCAATAATCGCATAAATTCATCCTCTGTTATCTATTTGCAAACTGGCATGAGGGATTGCGATTGGCTATTTGTGTTCATCTAAAATTAACGAGATGACTTAGCTTATGCGGCGCCTTCCCTAGGGGAAGCCTGGATTTTGCGCATGTATGTACATGATATTAACGAGACTTTACTGGAGGTGGTAGAATATCACGTAATAGCTCAAATTTGACCCGATTGGCGCTGACTTGCCGGTAAAAGGCAATCAAAAAGGCGGTTGGAGCCTGCAGTCGTGCTAATCCCAAAGTTGCGGCAACCACGGTGCCGACATCAGTGCGCCCCTGTAGCACCAGCCAGCCACCCAGCATCAGCACAGCCACGGTGCCAACCCCGTTGATTGTGCTGAGCAGAAACTTGGTCGACAGTTTCCAGATGAACATGCGTCGGCGGGCCTCGAAAATACTGTCGAATTCGTCCAGAACCGATTGCACCACGGTGTTGGTTTCGGCTGCACCGATCTGATTGGTGGCCTGACGCAAGAGGCGCACGCGGTTGGCCACCAGAGTGTTGATCCGTCCCTGGGTGAACAGCACCAGCACCACCTGCGGCACAATCATCGCCAGCGCAATTGCGCCCAATCCCGGTTGAGTGGAGGCAATAAAGCCGATCACGCTGATCAAAGTGCCGATTTGCACCACGGGCTCGGAATAGGCGCTGCCGGCAAATTTTCCCAACTCCTCGGCTTCGGCGGATATCGCGGTGGTCAGAGTGCCGGTCTGTATGGCGCTTGGCTCCAATTGGTTGCGGTTGGTGTCCGTATACAACCGCTTTCGGATAAACCGGATGATGTCCTCGCCCAGCACCCCTGAACGCACCCCCATCAGCCACTTCAGCGCTAGGCTGAGCAGGATGGCCCCCATCATGCCTGCTCCCAGCCAAAACAAAGTGTCTGCAGTTGCCTCGCCATCAGTCAGCGCGTTGACGATGTCCTGCTGAAACTTCAGCGGCAGGGCTGCCAGAGCCGCAATGGCAACCGAAAGGGCGATCAGCACAAGCTGGCGACGACCGCTGACACGCCAAATGGCGGTATAAAGCTGCAACACCGGTGGCCTCGTTTGTTACCAGAGATGCCGGATGGTGGACCGGGTGGCGATAAAGCTCAACCCGGATTGACTAACCGAACGGTGGCCTCGTCGGCTGCCATGTCGCCGCTGGCGCGGYCATAGCGCAGATAGGCGATGGCGTGGGGRCCGGATTGGGTGAACAGGGTGCCAACTACTTTGCCATCCGCAGTGATGGTTGTCCCTGGTGCCGCTTGGCCTTCGATCTCGACTTGGCACAGGCCTTTGCGCAGGGTGGTCTTGTGTTTCATGCGCGCAGTGATCTCTTGGCCGACATAACAGCCTTTGCGAAAATCGACACCATTTAGTGCTTCAAACCCGGCTTCCAGGATATAGCTATCTGGGGTCAGCTCGATGCCGGTTTGGGGAATGCAGCGGGCCACCCGGATTGCGTCCCAGTCACTGCCGTCATCGCCACTTTCATCGCCATAGAGCCGCCAGCCCATGTCCTCGTGTCGCGGATCAGTGAGCGCGCCCTCTGGCGCGGCTCCGGTGCCGCATCGCACCTGCATTTCAGTCATCTTAATCTCGACCTGAGCGCGCAGCCGGTACATGGATAGGCGTTTTATCAGGCTCTCGCCCAAATCCTCCGCAACATCCAGCAGCACGTCCTGGCCCTCGGCAAGCAGAAAGAAATCGGCCAGGTATTTGCCTTGGGGTGTTAGCAGCGCGGCATAGACCAACCCCTGGTCGATCTTGGCCACGTCATTGGTTACCAGTCCCTGCAAAAAGGTGCGGGTATCAGGGCCGGACAGGCGCAGAATGCGGCGGTGGCTCATTGGGGGGCTCCATTGGCGTGGTGATATCCTGCGGCAGTGATATAGCAACAGCGACGGAAGAACACAGGAAAACCCAAAATGCCTGCCGAGATCAGCATCGTTATTCCAACCCTGAACGTGGACGCCGAGTTGCCAGGCTGCCTTGAAGCGTTGATGGAGGGGCTGGCGGCGGGGCTGATCCGTGAGTTGGTAATCAGCGATGGCGGCTCGCAGGATGCAACACTGCAGATTGCCGAGGCGGCTGGTGCCAGGGTGGTCGAGGGACCTGCCTCACGCGGGGGGCAGTTGCGGCGTGGCTGTGCCGAGGCACGGGGTAATTGGCTGTTGGTGCTGCATGCAGATACCCAGCTTGCCCCCGGCTGGAGTCAAGTGGTGTCGCAGCATGTGCAACACGGGCAGGGTAGGCCCGCCTATTTCAAGCTGGGGTTTCGGGCGAGTGGTGTGATGCCCGGCCTGGTGGCAGGCTGGGCCAACCTGCGCTCTCGGGTTTTTGGGTTGCCTTACGGCGATCAGGCCCTGTTGATCCGCCGCAGTATGTATGACGCAGCAGGTGGATATCCGGATCAGGTTTTGATGGAGGACGTGGCACTGGTGCGGCGGCTGCGCGGGCTGGTGATGTTGCCTGCGCGTGCCCTGACCAGTGCACAGCGTTATCAACAGCAAGGCTGGTTGCGGCGTGGGGCACGGAACCTATGGCTGCTGTTACGGTATTTCGCGGGCGCAAGTCCTGACACTCTGGCCCGGTCTTATGGCAAGTGACGCAGAGGTGCGTGCAAGCACGCACCCTACACAGCCCTTACCTGAACATCTTGCGGCTGATGCGGCGCCACCAGCCGGGTTGGATGGTCGCATCTTGTGTTACGGCGGGTATCTGAGCGGCGACTCCCACCGGATCAACAAGGGTCTTGCCGTCCTGGAATTGCAACCGGTACAGATCGGCATAGATGCCGCCACGGGCCAGCAACTCGTCATGGCTGCCCTGATCCGCAACCTGGCCGCGCTCCATCACGATGATTTTGTCGGCATTGCGGATGGTCGACAGTCGGTGGGCAATGACCAGTGTGGTGCGCCCGCCGGACAGCCTGTCCAGCGCCTGTTGCACGACTTTCTCGGATTGTGCGTCCAGTGCCGAGGTGGCCTCGTCCAGCAGCAGAATTGGGCTGTTCCGCAGCAGCGCCCGGGCAATGACCACACGCTGTCGCTGACCGCCGGAGAGCGCCGAGCCACGCGGCCCAACCAGGGTGTCGAGCCCGTTGGTCAGCTTGGGCAGGAAGTCGGCCACATGCGCCGCCTCTAGCACCTCTTGCAGGCGGGCATCACTGACGTCTGTGCGGCCCAGCAGGATGTTCTCACGCAGAGTCTCGTCGAACAGCAGGGCCTCTTGGGTGACTACAGAAAACAGGTTGCGCAGCTTGTCCAAAGCGAGGTCTTTGACCGCAACGCCGCCAACCGTCACCGTGCCCTCTTGCGGGTCGATCAATCGGGTCAGTAGGTTGAATATAGTCGACTTGCCGGCCCCTGAGGCGCCAACCAGTGCCGTGGTCTTGCCCGCCTCGGCCACCAGCGACAGATCGTTCAGAACTGCCGCCTCGCCATAACGCAGGGTCACTGCATCCAGTTGGATCTGCGGCAACCCGCTGGGCAGTGCCAGCGGTTTGGCCGGGGAGAGCAGCAGGATCGGCGCATCCATCAACTCCTTGATCCGTTCCAGCGCTGCCGCCGCTGTCTGCCAGGTGCCACTGATCGAGGCCAGTCGGCGCATCGGATCAAACGCCAGGCCCATGGCCGTGAAAAAGGTCATGAACTCGCCAACAGTYTTCTCGCCGGCAATGATCTCGCCACCACCGTAAAGCACCACGCCCATCACCCCAAGCCCAGCCATGATGTCGATCATGCCAGTGATTGAGGCGGTGCCAAAAGAAGCGCGCACTTCGGCGCGCACAAAGGTGTTGGTCTGAGCACCAAAGCGTTCGGTCTGGTACTCCTCAAGATTGTTCAACTTGATCGGCACCATGCCGTGAAATATTTCGTCCAGACGGGTGGCCAGTGACGCGCCAAGATCGCGGGCCTGACTGGCCTTTTTGCGAATATAACGCTGGATTGCCGCAATTGGCACCAGCAGCAGTGGTAGCCCCACCAACATGATCAGGGTCCAACGCCAGTCGACGCTGATGGCCACTCCGATCACCGCCACCAATTGCGCCATGTCGCGGCCCGCTCCGGTGATCACCGCCTGCCACACTTGGTTGATCGCCCCGACGTCGCTTTGGACCCGCTGGATCAGGAAGCCAGGAGGGTTGACCTGGTGAAATGAGGGGTCCTGACGGATCAACCGAGCCAACATATCCTTGCGCAGATGTGCTGCCGAGGTTTGCGAGATCTTACTGAGGATGACCTTTTGGCCAACACTGGCCATGCCGCGCAGGGTGAAGATGAGAAAAAACGCCAGCGCAACCCAAAACAAAGCGTCCGTGTTGCCCGCAACAAAGACCTGATCGAACATAGGCTGCATCATGTAGCTGAGGCCACCGACGGTGCCGCCCTCAATCAGCATGAACATGATCGCCAGGGCCAGCAGGGGCATATAGTGGCGCAAATAGCCCTGCCAGAGCCAGCCCATCAATTCGCGGGTGGACTTTGGTTTAACGGTCATACGGGGAACTTTCGCCAGAACATGTGTATCATTTAGGGGCCTTTTTGATGCTCCTGCGCCATTTAAACATCTGTGCCAGATGGCGCAAGCATTGCTGCGAATGGCCGGTGGGCGGCTGGCCAGAAAAACCGCTGATTGACGCGCCGGGGATCAGGGGTAGGGTGGCCGAAATTCAATGGATCCAATCACCTCCCCAACGGGTGGTATGTGGTAAAGGACGGCAGACCTATGGGTGAGACAGTCAAACTGGCGGCAGGGCGCAGTTATCTGGCGATACCGGGGCCTTCGGTGATGCCGGATCAGGTGCTGCAAGCGATGCACCGCGCCTCGCCCAATATCTATGCCGGCGAATTGATCGAGATGACCCATGGGCTGATCCCGGATCTGAAGCGGGTGGCGCGGACTTGTCATGAGGTGGCGATTTATATCGCCAATGGGCATGGTGTCTGGGAAGCGGCGCTGGCCAATGTTATCTCTCCGGGCGAGCGGGTGCTGGTGCCCTCTGGTGGGCATTTTAGCACGGGTTGGGCGCAAATGGCGCGGGGGCTGGGTGCCGAGGTCGAACTGCTTGAGCATGACCTACATTCAACCTGGGACTTGGCGGGCATTGAAAACAGTCTGAAAAACGACCCCGAACACCGGATAAAGGCAGTGTTGGCAGTCCATGTTGATACCTCAAGTTCCATTCGCAACGATATTGCGGCCCTGCGAATGCTGCTGGATGAGCTGAAGCACCCGGCTTTGCTAATGGTGGATTGTGTGGCCTCGCTGGGCTGTGACCGCTTTGAGATGGATGCCTGGGGCGTTGATGTGATGGTGGCAGCCAGCCAAAAAGGGCTGATGGTGCCCGCCGGGATGGGCTTTGTGTTTTTCAATGACAAAGCAGCTGAGGTGCGGGCGGCAATGCCGCGGGTCAGTTGTTATTGGGACTGGCAGCCAAGGGTCAATCCGCAAGAGTACTATCTGCATTTCTGTGGCACTGCGCCCACCCATCATCTCTATGGGTTGCGGGCTGCACTGGATTTGATCCATGACGAAGGGATGGAGAATGTTTGGGCCCGACATCAACGGTTGGCACAGACGATCTGGGCGGCTTGCGAGGTCTGGGGGCAGGATGGTGGGTCGTTGCGGTTGAACGTAACCAATCCGGCGATGCGCTCACATGCGGTGACGGCGCTGCATATTGGTTCCCCGGACGGCACCCGGCTGCGTGAGTGGCTGGAGAGCAATTTGGGTCTGACTCTTGGCATTGGCCTTGGCATGGCGTCCAGCACCTCACCAGAGTGGCATGGCTATTTCCGGCTGGGCCACATGGGCCATGTCAACGGACAGATGGTGATGGGGCTACTGGGAGGGATTGAGACCGGCCTGCAAGCGTTGAAAATCCCGCATGGATCAGGTGCCCTGGAGGCGGCGGCCAAGAAAATGGCGGAGGGCTAAGGATTATTGCGTCGATTGGCGAGAAGGGGAATTTACCCCACTCGTCACGGTGGCCACTCAGTTCAGATGCTGTTCCAAGCGGGTGATAACATGGTTGATCAGCACCGCTAAGACCAGCACCGGGACCAGCCCATAGAGCATCCAGACTACAAAAAAGATCCACATCATGTTGATGCCAAGAAAGGTAACAGCCGCCGCAAGGAGGTCAGGTGTTCGGCGAAGTTTTTGATCGTGCATAGGGGCCTCCGGTTTCGGGGGATACCCGTACCAATCTAGCCCAAAAGGCGGCAATGTCCGGTAAAAGAGCCGCGATCCTAGCGTGAAAAATCCGTCATTCCGGAGCCTGCGCTGAACGCAGCGCCAGTGGCAGCGCAGCGGCAAAGGCGTCGAGATCGTTTTGCGGGCCACAGCTGATGCGGATGCAGCGATTCTGTGGGTCCGCATAGGGCATCCGCATAAAGATCCCCTGTCTACTCAACGCCTCCAGCACCCGTTTGGCAAAAACGCCATCAGACTTGCAGTCCAGAGCCACAAAATTGGTCGCCGAAGGCAGTGCAGTCAGCCCGTTTGCAGTGGCGATCTCGGTGATGCGGCTGCGGGCAATGCTGATCTGATCAAGCACATGCGCCAGCCAGTGTTGATCTTGCAAGGCCGCCAATGCTCCCGCCTGGGCGGCGCGGTTCATGCCAAAATGATTGCGCACTTTGTTGAAGGCCAAGATCAGACCGGGGGCCGCCAGCGCATATCCCACCCGTGCTCCGGCCATGCCGTAGGCCTTGGAGAAGGTGCGCATGCGGATCACCCGTGGATCATCGGCGTCAACGGGCGCAGCAGTGCCCTTGGGGGCACATTCGACATAGGCCTCGTCCAACAGCAGCAGACAGCCTTTGGGTAGGTGCTCCATGGCGGCAACAATATCCTCGCCGCGGTGCCAGCTGCCCATTGGATTGTCCGGGTTGGCGAGATAGACGATTTTGGCGCCAACCTCTGCCGCCTTGGCAAACAGGCTGGCCGGGTCTTCGTGGTCATCGACATAGGGCACCGTGTGAATAGTGCCGCCAAATCCGCTGACGTGATAGTTGAAAGTCGGATAAGCGCCCAACGAGGTGACCACGGTGTCCCCCGGCGAGATTAGCAGCCGAACCAAATAGCCCAGCAATCCGTCGATGCCTTCGCCAACCATGATGTTATCTGGGGTGACGCCGTGATGCGCCGCCAGCGCCTGGCGCAGATCGTGGTTCTCGGGGTCGCCATACATCCAGATGTCGGCTGTCGCGGCCTGCATAGCGGCAATGGCCTTAGGCGAGGGGCCAAAGACGTTTTCATTGGCGCCAAGCCGTGCCGAAAAACGCGCGCCACGGGCGCGTTCCTGGGTTTCGGGGCCAACAAAGGGCACGGTGGAGGGCAGGGAGAGGGCAAGCGGGGTGTAGCGCGGATCTGTCATGGCAGTAGATAATCGCAACGCGGCAGTGGCGGCAAGGCCCCGCTGCCCCAACGTTGCACTGGATTGGGGGGCGGTTCCAAGGCAGGTTGGAACCTTGCACAAGGACAGGAGGCCAGGCCCATGGCACGCGTATCAATCGAGTACAAAGACCACATTGCCCATGTGACCCTGACCCGGGGTGACAAGATGAATGCGCTGGACAGCGATATGGTCAAGGCGATCATTGCTGCGGGGCAAGAGGTGGCGGTCTCGGATGCCCGCGTCGTGGTGTTGGCGGGGGAAGGCAAGAGCTTCTGCGCTGGCTTGGATCTGATGAGCTTTGCCCAGATGGGGCAGGTCGACCCCAAGACCTGGCTGATGCAGCGCAGCTTTGAGGATGCCAATGAGATGCAAGAAGTGGCGATGGTTTGGCGCCGGGTACCGGTGCCGGTTATCGCCGCGTTGCAAGGCGCCAKTTACGGCGGCGGGCTGCAACTGGCGCTGGGTGCCGACATTCGGATTGCAGCGCCAGATGCCAAACTGTCGGTGATGGAGATGAAATGGGGCATTGTTCCCGACATGGGCGGCATGGTGTTGCTGCCTCGATTGCTGCGGTCCGATGTGTTGCGGCGACTGACCTATACCGCCGAGGTTGTTGGTGCAGAGCAGGCGCAGGAGTGGGGGTTGGTGACTGAGTTGGCCAGTGATCCGCTGGCACGGGCGCAGGAATTGGCTGCGCAGATCGCAAATCAAAGTCCTTCGGGTATTCGCGCCGCCAAACGGTTGATTGAGCGGGCTGAGGCTGAGGATCGCAAAGCGGTTCTGCTGGCGGAATCGGAGGAACAGGTGAACCTGATTGGCAAAGCGGACCAAATGGAAGTGATCGCGGCACAGATGGGCGGGCGTAAGCCGGTGTTTAAATAAGGGGAGGGGGCCCTGTGCAGCCTTGGCGCAATTGCCCTGGAACTTTTGAAGACCAAAGAAAGCTACAGGGCAAATTATCAATTTTTCTATTTCAATGGAGCGAATTTTCCGGCCTTTAATCGGATCAGTCCAGCTGGAGCTGGCCACCTCTTTGCCGCGATTGACCCCATGCGCCGCTGTATCATCGCTTTTCTGGACCGGCCATCTTCGCTCAGTGCAGCATTATGACAAACGATCTGTTTCGGATGTGGAAAAATTCTGCCGATTTGGCATGTCGCAGTCGGTCATTCTCCGCTGAGTTGACCGCTTCCGATTTTGTTACGCGATTTTTCGCTAACTGCGCGCGAGTCGTTGGCTGTTATCCGCAACTTTTAGCAGGTGTTGTTTTTCGATCTCGTCATCTGCCGTGGTTCACGTCTTTGGTGACCCCGGGGACGCTAGTCCGGCGCCTCCTTTTGTAACTGATTATTCGGAGAGTAACGATGACTAAGACAATAACCGCTGTGAGCCTGGCAACGTTTGTCGCCATGGGTGTCCCTGTGATTGCACAAGAGACCGATGCCGCCATTGATACAAATGTGGATGGCATTTACAGCCAATCCGAGCTGCAAACGGCCTATCCTGATGTGCCAGAAGACGTCTTTACCTCCATTGACACAAACGAAGATGGAATCGTGGACGTCGCAGAACTCACCTTCGCACAAAATGCCGGTCTGCTGGGGAGCTAAAGCCCTCACGCTTACCACGCAATTATGCCCCCACGTCGCTTCTGCGTGGGGGCATTTTGGTTCCAGCTGGATGGCCTTTGCTATCTTTCAAAGAGAAAGCCCAASYSWNNAYCAYAGCYSMYYRYTTGGCTGAAATAGGTGCGAGGTGAAATACAGTGTAAATAGGACCAGCTGAAACGGTCAGGAAATTAGCATGGCGCAGAGCAAGCCCCTGCCAGGTTGTGCCTTGGAATACCTCTTGTGCGCCCCCCTTTGCATTTGTGGCGCAATTTTCATGGGGATTTTTGAAGGTGAAAGAATGCCCTTCACGGCAATGTGTCGATTTTGGAGGGCCACTGAGCAGAGCTAGGTCGCTGTTTGGCCCGGCTAAATTTCAAGAATTAGCGGGCAATGGTCGGATACCTCTGGTTCAAAAATAACCTCAAATTTGCTGACTTTACTCAGTTGATTGATCAACATGTAATCAGCGAACCAGCCCGGCTTTTTGTAATAAGAATTTCGCGTGCTCTGGTAGCCCTGTGTCGTCACAAGTTCCGTGAAACCTCGGCGTGTTAGAATGGTCAGCGTTTCGCTATCCGGCTCGACGTTGAAATCGCCGCAAATGATTCTGAGATCGTCCGGTCCCGAGACCTGATCTGACAGCTGTAAGAGACGCCCTGCCTGATCCGCGCGCTCCGGGGTGTCCATTTTTCCACCAAGATCACGCAATCCATGCATGTGAGTGATGCTAACGGGCTGTTGCTGAGCAAAATCAAAGACGCGGATCGCATGGGCGCTACGAGAGCGCGGGTGTTCACCATAGCCATGTGACGAAAAACCCTTATGAACAAAGCCTTGGGCTTGGCCAATTATCGGCAGAGATTTGTGGACAAACGTTGCCAAACCCCATTGGGAGGGTATTGAATGCGCGCCGTCCCATAGTACCCCCTGTGCGGCGGGGCAAAAGGTGGCAATGTGATCGGGGAGCGCTTTGGAGACATCTCTGAAGAAGTTGGCCCGTTGCGGTAGAATATGGTCGCCGTCGCGGTAGGTGAGCCAGTCTTGATCACTTTCAGGGCTATGGACCACCTCTTGTAAGCATAAGATATCTGGGCGGTCTTGGGAGATGTAGTCTACCACCTCTTTATGGAGCGTTCCGCCCCAGCCATTCAGGCACATTATCCGCATATGCATTTCCGCCACGTATTTTCGAAGATCGAAAGATAGTTTATCCGCTTCAGCGTCGGATGCATCACCGCCGAGACATTTAGCCYGTAGCACTTGAGTATTGGCGAGCAGTTTGGGTTGAAATCTGGCAATTGATATTTCAAATATCTTATCAGCCCAAAGGCCGCGCCGTTAATGGCACAGCCTTTGGTCTTTGCAAATAGGCGGGACTTTACATCGAGGCCTTGTAGATCTTGTCGATGTTGGATCCCAACGCGGTGTTGTAATCCGCATCGCTCATTGCGGCATTCAACCCTTCGGTCAACGCCCGCGAGAAAGAGGCGATCATCTTAGTGTTCTGGCTTAGCAACGCGCAGGCCTGATCGGTGGAATAGCCGCCTGATAGGGCCACAACGCGCACAACATTGGCGTGATCAGCCAGATCGTCATACAGGTCGGCCACATTGGGCAAGGTCAGCTTTAGCGCAACTTTGGTTTCGGCGGGCAGGGCGTTCAACTGGTCCAGCAAGGCAGCTTTGAGCAGTATTTCAGCCTCGCCCTTGGTTGTTGAGTGAATGTCGACCTCGGGTTCGATAATCGGCAGCAGCCCTGCTGCGGCGATCTGTTTGGCAACTGCAAATTGCTGGGCGACAACGTCTCGAATGCCATCATTGTTGGCACCCTTGACCACCGAGCGCATTTTGGTGCCAAAAACACCGGCTTTGACTGCGCGGGCCAGCAGCGCGTCAAGCTCGGGCATCGGCTTCATCAACTGGGCGCCATTGGCGACATCGACCAGGCCCTTGTCGACCTTCAGGAACGGCACCACGCCGCAGCGGTCCCACAGATATGCGGCCACCGGAGTACCGTCTATTTCAGCATCCATGGTTTTTTCAAACAGGATCGCACCAAGGATTTTTGAGTGGTCGAAATCTGGTGCCGTAATGATTCGGGCGCGCATCTTCTGGATCTCGCCAAACATCTCGTCATCATTCGAATAGGCATCTTCCATTACCCCATAAAGCGCCAACGCCTTGGGGGTCGAGCCGCCGCTCTGATCCAGCGCGGCGATAAAGCCCTGGCCATTGGAGATACGATCAAATTGCTGCTGCTGAATGGAATTGTCTTTTGTCATATGCCCGGATCTCCGCAAATGTTCAGTCATGGACCGTCTATCACGCCGTTTTGCGCAGAAACAACCAGGCCGCCTGGAGGGTTGCGCTAACAGTCAGGAGAATTCTAGCAATTGGTGCTAAAGGGTCATTTTTTGGGGTTGCTAGGCCCAATCCAAAACCTAATCAGGGCGCGCCGGATCTCCGGCGCGCCCTGATTAGCATTGGCGTAGGGTGTGTGCTTGCACGCACCCGCGGATCGGTCAAACCAGCCGCGAGGCTTCCATTGCGGCGCGCACAAAGTCACTGAACAGTGGGTGCGGCGAAAAGGGTTTGGATTTCAACTCGGGGTGGAATTGCACGCCGATAAACCAGGGGTGATCTTCCCACTCGACAATCTCGGGCAGCTTGCCATCGGGCGACATGCCCGAGAATTTCAGACCGACACTCTCCAGCTTTTCGCGGTACTTGGTGTCCACCTCATAGCGGTGCCGGTGGCGTTCCTCGATATGGGTGCTGCCGTAGATCCGCGCCACGTTTGATCCCTCGGCCAAGACGGCGTCGTAAGCGCCCAGCCGCATGGTGCCGCCCTTGTCGTCGCCAATCTTGCGTTCGACCTTGTGGTTGCCCTGCACCCATTCCTTCAGGTGGTAGACCACTGGCTCAAAGCGTTTCTTGCCGGATTCATGGTCGAATTCCTCTGATCCCGCCTCAGGGATTCCAGCCACGTTGCGGGCAGCTTCGATCACCGCCATCTGCATCCCCAAGCAGATACCCAGATAGGGCACCTTATGCTCGCGGGCGTACTGCGCCGCCTTGATCTTGCCTTCAGTGCCGCGCTCGCCAAATCCGCCGGGCACCAGAATAGCGTGAAAGCCTTGCAGATGCGGAGTGGCATCCTCGGTGTCAAAGGTTTCGGCGTCGACCCATTCGATCTTTACTTTGACCCGGTTGGCCATGCCGCCGTGGATCAGCGCTTCGGCGATCGACTTATAGGCGTCTTCCAGCTGGGTGTATTTGCCGACGATGGCGACTTTGACCTCGCCCTCGGGATTGTAGACCCGATCAGCCACATCTTGCCAGCGGGTCAGATTGGGCTTTGGTGCCGGTGAGATGTTAAAGGCGTCCAGAACTGCCTGGTCCATGCCTTCGCGGTGATAGGCTAGGGGGGCTTCGTAGATTGATTTCAGATCCTGTGCGGCGATCACGCTTTCCAAACGCRCATTGCAGAACAGCGCCAGCTTCTCACGCTCTTTCTGCGGGATTGGTCCCTCGGACCGGCAGACCAGGATGTCTGGAGCCAGACCAATCGAGCGGAGCTCTTTCACCGAGTGCTGAGTGGGTTTGGTTTTTAGCTCACCCGAGGCTTTGATATAGGGCAGCAGGGTCAGATGCATGAACACACATTGGCCGCGCGGCTTGTCCTGGCCAAACTGACGAATCGCCTCAAAGAACRGTAGCCCCTCAATGTCGCCAACGGTGCCGCCGATCTCACAGAGCATGAAATCAACCTCGTCCTCGCCGATTTTCAGGAAGTCTTTGATTTCGTTGGTGACATGCGGGATCACTTGGATGGTCTTGCCCAGGTAATCGCCGCGGCGTTCCTTTTCCAGCACGTTGGAGTAGACCCGGCCGGCAGAAATCGAGTCGGTCTTGCGGGCGGCGACGCCGGTAAAACGCTCATAATGGCCCAGATCAAGGTCGGTCTCGGCGCCATCGTCGGTGACAAAGACCTCGCCGTGTTCATAGGGGCTCATGGTGCCAGGATCGACGTTCAGATAGGGGTCCAGCTTGCGCAGACGCACCGAATAGCCACGCGCCTGCAGCAGTGCGCCCAGTGCCGCCGAAGCCAGACCTTTGCCAAGGGAGGAAACCACCCCGCCAGTAATGAATATATAACGCGCCATGAGTGTCGGCAGCCCCCGTGAGAAGTCATGAAGAGAACAGAATTCAGGTGCCCATCAGGTTTCGAAAAACCCAAGCATCACGGGACTTCGCTAATAGAGGATTCGTGCGTTCAACGCAAGGGAGCCGCAAGATGCTGTTGCGGCTCAAAATCCCCGTCTAGGTATGGTAGCTCAGTCGGCGCTGGGAACCAGTGGTGCATTGTCGCCTTCGGCCGGTGGCAGCAAGTCACTGCCCAATGGCACAATAGGTGCAACCGGAGTGCCGTCGTTGCCTTCGGTTGTTGAGGGCACATCAGTGCGGTCCAGAACCGAGGACCCAGCGGATTTTTGCGCGGCCAGAATGGTCAGGCTGATCGACGTCACAATAAAGGCAATGGCAAGGATCCAGGTCACTTTGCTCAATGCGGTCGCGGCTGATCGGCCTGACATGGCGCCGCCACCGCCACTCATGCCCAGACCTCCGCCTTCGGAGCGTTGCAAAAGAACGACGGCAATCAGGCCAAGGGCCAGAAAAAGGTGAATGATAAGAACAACGTTTTCCATGGGTCCCTGCGGCAATTGGCTGAGTATCGAGCGGTATGTAGGCAAGTTTGTGGGGCGGGGCAAGACCAGAGTTTACTGATTGCGGAGTTGAATACTCATTAGCTTGATTTGTTATGGGCAATGGGGCTGGACAGGCCGCAGGCAAACTCGCAGTCTGATCTCATGCCCCATGACCTCCCAGATCACCCACATGCCCTACTGCCGCCCGATCCCGCTCTGCGGGTCAAGGCGCTGGAAACGATTCTCACACGCAAGGGGCTAATAGACCCGGCAGCGCTGGACGAGATTATCGACACCTATCAGAATAAGATCGGCCCGCAGAACGGGGCGCAGGTGGTGGCGCGGGCTTGGCATGATCAAGAGTTTCGCACGGCGCTCCTGGAAGATGCTACCGCAGCGGTGACGGATCTGGGCTACTTTGGTCGCCAGGGCGAGCATATGGTTGCCGTCGAAAATACCCCGGACATTCACAATATGGTCGTCTGCACTCTGTGTAGTTGCTACCCATGGCCGCTGCTTGGCATTCCGCCCGCCTGGTATAAATCTGATGCCTACCGCGCCCGTGTGGTGCGCGATCCCCGTGGGGTTCTGGCCGATTTTGGCGTGACTTTACCCAAAAAAACAGCTGTGCGGGTCTGGGATTCGACGGCCGAGGTCCGTTATCTGGTGGTGCCGATGCGACCGGCTGGCAGCGAAGGTCTGGACCTAGATGCGTTGGCGGCGCTGGTCACCCGCGACAGCATGATCGGCACTGGGCTGGCTAAGGTGCCGAAATGACCCGCCTGCATGACATGGGCGGGCGATTCGGTGATGGTCCAGTGGTGCCCGATGCACCAGACGCGCCGGTGTTTGCCGCTGAGTGGCACGCGCGCGCCCTGGCCGTGACTCTGGCCTGTGGGGCTCTGGGGCAATGGAATATCGACATTTCCCGCCATGCACGCGAGAGGCTGTCCCCAAAGGACTACACCGGATTTTCCTATTACGAGAAATGGATTTCGGCGCTGGCAGATCTGTTGGTGGAGCGGGGCGTTCTAACGGTTGAGGATCTGCTGGGGCAGGGCGATGACAGGCCGCATCCGCTGGCCTCTAAGGTTCTGATGGCAAATGATGTGGCGGCGACGCTAGCCAAAGGTGGCCCGACAGACCGCGCCAGCGACATTGCCCCAAGGTTCTCTCTGGGACAGGCGGTGCGCTGCCGACACCCTGCCGACAGTTGCTTGGTGGACGGGGGCCACACTCGGCTGCCCGCTTATGCGGCGGGGGCGCGCGGCTATATCCTGCGGTTGCACGGTGCGCATGTGCTGCCAGACAGCAATGCACATGGTTTGGGCGAAGCACCTGAGCCTCTCTACGCGGTGCGCTTTGCCGCCGCCGAGCTTTGGGCTAATCCCGAACATCCCAATGATCAGGTGATCATAGATCTATGGCAAAGCTACCTGATGCCGATATGAGCGCCTGTCTCCCCGCCTCACCTCCCGAACCAGTGTTCCAGCAGCCCTGGCACGCACAGGTCTTCGCCCTCACCATTTCGCTAAACGAAATTGGTCGGTTTAGCTGGCCCGAGTGGGTGGCCCGGTTCTCAGATGTTCTGGCGCAGCATGGGCTGGATAAGGATCTGGATGGTGGAGACGACTACTTCACCGCCTGGCTGGCAACACTGGAAGCGATTCTGGCCGAAGACGGAGCAGCCCCTGCGCCGGAAGTGGATCGTCTCCGGGACGACTGGGAACGAGCCTATTTGGACACGCCGCATGGCGATGTGGTTCGTTTAACCACGCCGCGCTGCGTGTAGGGTGCGTGCTTGCACGCACCGCTGACGGGCACAGTTACCGAGGAATATTTTGTTATCGATGCTCCTGTGGCGACTTTAGTGGTTCCACTGGCCTCTCTGCACCGCTATAGGGGGGCCGGTTTCAGACAAATACAAAGGACCGGATATGGCCAATGTTGTCGTAGTCGGCGCCCAATGGGGCGACGAGGGTAAGGGCAAAATCGTAGACTGGCTCAGCGAACGTGCGGATGTGATCGTGCGGTTTCAGGGCGGCCATAACGCCGGCCATACGCTGGTCATCGACGGTGAGGTGTTCAAACTTGCCGCGCTGCCATCGGGCATTGTGCGCGGTGGCAAGCTGAGCGTGATTGGCAATGGTGTGGTGCTAGACCCCTGGCACCTGCTGAAAGAGATTGAGGGGATTCGCAAGCAGGGCGTGACCGTCACCCCCGAAACCCTGATGATTGCCGAGAACACTCCGCTGATCCTGCCTATCCATGGCGAGCTGGACCGGGCGCGGGAAGAGGCTGCCAGCAAGGGCACCAAGATTGGCACCACTGGCCGTGGTATTGGCCCGGCTTACGAGGACAAGGTGGGTCGCCGCTCAATCCGGGTGGCTGATCTGGCGGATGAGGCCACACTAGAGGCTCGCGTCGACCGCGCTCTGCAGCATCACGATCCGCTGCGCAAGGGCCTGGGTATTGAGGCGATTGACCGCGACGCCCTGATCGCGCAACTCAAGGAAGTTGCACCAAAAATCCTGCAGTTTGCCGCTCCGGTCTGGAAAGTTCTGAACGACAAACGCAAAGCTGGCAAACGGATCCTGTTTGAAGGCGCGCAGGGCGCGCTGCTGGACATCGACTTTGGTACCTATCCTTTTGTCACCTCGTCGAACGTGATTGCCGGTCAGGCCGCAACCGGCACTGGCATGGGGCCAGGCGCCATTGATTTTGTCCTCGGCATTGTCAAAGCCTATACCACCCGCGTGGGGGAGGGCCCGTTCCCGGCAGAACTAAACGACGCCGATGGCCAACGCCTGGGCGAGCGCGGCCATGAGTTTGGCACCAACACCGGACGCCAGCGTCGCTGTGGTTGGTTTGATGCGGTTTTGGTTCGCCAGACCTGCGCCACCTCGGGCGTCAACGGCATTGCCTTTACCAAACTGGACGTTTTGGACGGGTTCGAGACCCTGAAGATTTGCATCGGCTACGAGTTGGACGGCAAACCGCTGGACTATCTGCCCACTGCGGCCGATCAGCAGGCCCGCTGCACTCCGGTCTATGAGGAAATGCCCGGTTGGAGCGAATCAACCGAAGGCGCGCGTAGCTGGGCCGATCTGCCCGCCAATGCGATCAAATATGTGCGACGGGTCGAAGAATTGATTGGCTGCCCGGTTGCCATGCTGTCGACCTCACCGGAGCGGGAGGATACCATTTTGGTAACCGACCCGTTTGAAGACTGATGGCTGGTAAACGCGCTCTCAGCTATAAGGCCAAACGGCGCTGGGCCTTGGTCGTGTTGGTCGTAGGGCTGCCGCTCTACATTATCTTGGCAACCACGTTGGGGGGGCTGTTTAGCGGGCAATCTGTGCTTCTGCAGCTGGTTGTCTATGTCGTTCTGGGGATTGTCTGGATTCTGCCGTTCAAATCGCTGTTTCGCGGTATTGGCCAGCCCGACCCGGATGCCCCGCCGGACCAGTGATATGACATGAACATAAAACAAAAAGGCAGGTCGTATGACCTGCCTTTTTGTGTGTGTTGAACCTGTGAGGTTCAGCCCGTTGCTTGTTGGCCCGGGCGAAATCCGATCTGCCCCGAAACRGTGAACTGSCCRTTGYTGGTTTTYTCGATYTTKCCCTCGCGCARCARCWGACCAAAAGAYCKCAACCCGTCYTCRCGATTGAASTCGGCRCTGTCCARYTGTTTGACTTTGTTCATCAACTGCGGGCGAGAAAAGTGATCGCGACCTTCGACAAAGCTCATGTAAGACGCGGCGGCCTCCAGCAGCTCAGGCAATTCAACCGCACCGCTTTCTGAGGCATAGGAGGCAAACCCGCCTTCGCGGCCCTTGTCGGCAAATTCAGCGTCATCGACCTGCGAGGATGCAATCCGGCGCGGGCGAACGGGTCCGCTTGATTTCACTGGTGCCTCATCGATGCGTTGCTCGGCCACCAATTTCAAGGGTGCCGGGCGCTGGGCAACAACAGGACGCTGGGATGCCGTTTTGGCAGCGATTGGGCGGCGCGGGCGGACAACACTGGCCAGATCTTCACGATAGGCCTCGTCGCGAACGCCTGAGCCAACGCTGCCACCAGCTGCGCGGTCCGCCTGCGCCGCTGCCATGGCGGCGCGCAGGTGGTCATAGGTGTCGCGGGAAGACGAGGATTCGGGGTCTTCCAGCTTTTCATCGGCAGCCGCCATGAGCCGCGATACATCGTTGTCCGGGGTGTCAGAAACCGGTCGCGCTGCGGTCGGGGTTTGCGGTGCAGCTGGTGTCTCTTGCTCGGTTTCAGCTTCTGCAGCCTGGGAGGTTTCTGCTGTTGCTGGCTCTGCGGAGCGTTTAGAGATCTCGTCGGTGGCCAATAATTCAGCTTCTACAGCGGCAAGTTCCCGCAACAGATCAGCTTCATCCGCCTCTGACAGTGAGGTTTCAAGCGCCTCTTGTTGCGCGTTTTCTACAATCTCTTCCAGCGCGCCGGATTCAATGGCGCGGTCAATGTCAGCCCGCTTTACCCGGACAATTCTGGCACGCAACGACGGTTTGTCTTTGGTGTTTTCTGCCTTAGCGGCTGCGGATTCGGTGTGTTTGGCAACCTCGGCCAGAATATTGGCGTCTTCGTCGGAGCTGTCTGCTTCAACGCTACTGGATGTGTCTTCCAGATCTTCAAACAGACTGTCGTTGTCTTCGGCGGTTTCGACGGTGGGCTTGTCAGCCTCTGTCTCGACCTCAGTTTCGGCGTCCACCTCAACTTCAATATCGGTTTCAACGTCGGTCGCAGCCGTTTCGGTGCTGGAGTCTGACTGGCGCTGGTCAATTTGGTCGAGCGCCAGAGCAATTTCTGGCTGATCCTGACTTTCCTCACCCGGCTCAACATCGTCGCCCACCCGCATTGCTGCTGCAATATCGATTGCGGTTTCACTGATGAAAAGATCCGCATGCTGGTCTTCTGAAAACTCTTCGTCGCGCGGCGCTTGGGCCACCACAGCACGGATGCGCTGCAGTTTTGCAGCAATGCTATCGGCAGCTGGAACCGTATCATCCCCGGCGTCAGGCTTATCAGCCACTGCGACGATATCTTCGGCGACGGCAATATCCTCGACAGGAGGGAGGCCTGTTGCTTCTGACGTTGCAACCGCCGCAGCCACGGCAGCCAAATCAATGCCATTGTCCTGTTGTTCAACTGGTTCAGGCGTTTCGGCCTTTGGGGCGGCTTCATCAGAGACTGGCTTAACGTCCAAGGACGTGGGATCTTTGACCGGGGTTTGCGAGACGTCTTCAGCAAGGTCTGGGCTGAGTTCCCCGGTTATTTGAACGGCTGGTATGCTGGCGACTTCGACCACTGACTGCTCTGGCGCGTCGGCTTCACCTGCTTGTTCCGGGGCCTCAACTTCAGCAGGGACAGGCACGCTGACCACCACAGGGGCAGCAGCACGCAGGTGAATGGCGCCATCGCTGGTGCGGGCTTCGACCTGTCGGTCGATTTCGCGCTGGGCGATGCGGGTCAGCATTTCAGCATCTGGCTGGGGTGGTTCGGCGCCAAAATAGCGATCATCCGATGCCAGGTCGCGGAAATACTCGGCAATCGCCTTCATGGTATCGAACGAATCGTCGAACCCCTCCAGAGTGCAAGAGAAMGTTCCATAAGAAACAGTTAAAACTTTGTTATTTTGTACCATAGGAATCTGTCCTCGCCAAAGCCATTGCCGTTTACATAATGGGCGCAGAGCGTCAAATTCTGTCCGAATCCGTGCAATTGATCGTATCATTTTGTGACCAGATTGTGGCTTGTTTCGAAACCTGTGGGAAATCTGGGGAAAGAACGTTGATTGTTGAACAAAAAGAACCGGTAACCTTGATCGGTGGTGGCGCGGTTGCCGCTGGGGATCTGGATCTGGCCATATCCCTGGCGCCCTTTCTGGTCGCCGCTGATGGCGGTGCCGAACGGGCCTTGGCCGAGGGGCATAGGCCGCGGGCCGTGATAGGCGACTTGGACTCTCTCTCAAGTATAGTGCGCAAGCAATTGGCGCCAAATACGGTTTTTGAGATCGCAGAACAGACCAGCACCGACTTTTATAAGGCATTGAGCCTTATAAAGGCGCCTGTGGTGCTGGCGGTTGGGGTTCTGGGCGCGCGGGTGGACCATCAATTGGCCACGTTCAACACGCTGGTTCAGGAGCTGGACACGCCCTGCATCTTGCTGGGCGCACATGAAGTGGTTTTTCATGTCCCGCGCCAGATCAGCCTGCCGACCCGGGCCGGGGATATTGTGTCGTTGTTCCCGATGGGGGCGGTTACCGGGCGCTCGACCGGGCTGCAATGGCCTTTGGAGGGGCTGCATCTGTCGCCTATGGGGCGTATTGGTACCTCAAATCAGGCGCTGGGGTCGGTGTCACTGACGATGGATGGACCAGGGCTGCTGGGGATCCTGCCGCGGTGCTACCTGCCGCAGCTTATGCCGCTGATTGCGCAGGCGCCGTCTTGGTCGCGCTGAGTTGTTTGGCGGCAATCCGTTCACGCAGGATCACATAGAGCCCAGCCGCCATGGTCACCGCAATCCCGACCGAGGCCAGTGTGTTGGGCAGTTGGTCAAAAATCAGCCAACCAAATAGGGTTGCCACCGGAATCTCGAGGTACTGCATTGAGGCCAGCGTTGCGGCCGGCGCATAACGCAGGCTCCAGGTCATCAGCAGATGCGTCACCGTGCCAAGCCCGCCAATGGCCGCCAGCAGAAACCAGCCATAACTATCGGGAGCCTGTAACATCAGCGGTGCAATTTCCAAGTAGTTGCCGATCAGCAGCACCGGGGCCAGCAATACACAGGCCATCACGCCTGACACCGCCTGCAGGCCAATCGGGTCGGTGTGTTTGGCAATTTGTCGGGTCACCAGCATGAAGAAAGCAAAGATAACCGCCATCAGCAGTGGCCACAGGGCGGGCCAGCCGACCTGGATAAAACTGGGTTGGATGACCAGCAGAGTGCCGCCAAAGCCAACGATGCACGCGCCCAGCCGCCGCAGGCCAATCTCTTCGCCAAGCACGTATTTGCCCAGCAGCAGCATGATGAACGGCATCACAAAGGCAATGGCAATGGCATCCGCCAGTGGTAGGTGTTTTAGCGCGGTGAACATGGCGCCGATGCCGCCAATATGCAGCAGTGTGCGCAAAAATGTCAGCTGCAACACCCGGCCCTTCATGCGCCATTGACGCCGACCAACCCAGACCAAAGGCGCCAGTAGCACAACTTGCACTGCAAAGCGCACAAACAGCAACTCGCCCAGCGGTACGGTGCCGCCCAATAACTTGGCCACCGCGTCTCCCAGTGGGGCGACAATGCAAAATCCCAACATCAGCAGGATACCAAGTGTGGGATGGTCTCGTGTCATCATTTTAGGCTAGCTCAGATCTGTGGGAATGCAAGTGGTGGTTGAAAGTGGTGGCGCTATTTCAACAATTGGGCACATTGACGGCCAGCCCGCCAAGCGAAGTTTCCTTGTACTTCTCGTGCATGTCCTGTCCGGTCTGGCGCATGGTTTCAATCACCGCATCCAGTGGCACCAAATGCTGCCCGTCGCCGCGCAGCGCCAGTGACGCAGCCGCAACGGCCTTGATGGCACCCAGACCGTTGCGCTCAATGCAGGGCACCTGCACCAGTCCCATGATCGGGTCGCAGGTCATGCCCAGATGATGCTCCAGCGCGATTTCGGCGGCGTTTTCCACTTGTTCCGGACTGCCACCCATCACCGCACACAGACCTGCAGCGGCCATTGCTGCGGCGGATCCGACCTCGGCCTGACAGCCGGCCTCGGCGCCGGAAATTGAGGCGTTGTATTTCACCAGCCCACCGATGGCGGCGGCGGTCAGCAGGAAATCCTCGATATGGCTGGTTGAGGCGCCGGGCACATGATCAAGATAATAGCGCAGGGTTGCGGGTAGCACCCCGGCGGCACCATTGGTCGGTGCAGTCACCACCTGGCCACCGGCGGCGTTTTCCTCGTTTACCGCCATGGCATAGACGATCATCCAATCGTTGATGGTATGCGGAGCCACCTGGTTCATGCCGCGTTCGGCCTGCAGCGCATCATGGATACCCTTGGCCCGGCGGCGCACGTTYAGSCCRCCSGGCARWATGCCAKCMCSCWYMAWSCCRCGTTCGATGCAATCATTCATCACCTGCCAGAGCCGCGCTGTGCCTTTGGCCAGGCTTTGCGCACTGCCGCGTGACACTTCGTTGGCGCGTTTCATCCCGGCGATGCTGTTGCCGCTGGAATTGGCCATTTGCAGCATTTCGACAGCAGATTGGAACGGGAAGGGAACCGGGGCGCCTTCGTTGATGTCCTTGCCCTCGGCCAATTCTTCCTCGGTCAGGACAAAGCCGCCGCCAACCGAATAATAGACCTGCTGTAGTATAATGTCGCCCTGGGCATCGGTGGCCATCAGGGTCATGCCGTTGGCGTGGCCAGTTAGCGCGTGATCATAGTCAAATATCATGTCGGTTTCTGGATTGAACTGCAGGCCCCCCAGCCCTTCGGGATGCACCAGGTTCTCGGAGTTGATCGCTGCCAGTGCCGCTTCGGCCTTGGCGTTGTCATAGGTATCGGGCAGAAATCCGGCTAACCCCAGAATGGTGGCGCGATCGGTGGCGTGGCCAACTCCGGTAAAGGCCAACGACCCGTGCAACGAGGCCCTGACCCCGTGAAACTCAAATGGCGAGGCGCGCATCAGGTCCAGGAACCGTGCCGCCGCCACCATTGGCCCCATGGTATGTGAGGACGACGGACCGATGCCCACCTTAAACATGTCAAAAACGGAGAGAAACATCAGGTAGCGGACCCTTCTGGCGGAATGGCTAGGGTGGGATTGGTGAACGGGGTGGCGCCGAGACCTTCGGCAAGGCGAGCGGCGGTGACCGAAGCGCGCAATTCCAGATTGGCACATAGGGCACGGAGGTTCGGGTATTGTGCCAGCACCATCCAACATCGGTCACACCCTGCTGGATACAGGGCCATCCAGCGCAATTGGCACGCCAGGTAAAAGTCCAAAATTGAGGGTGTCTCGGCACCAAGCCACGGTGGATGATCCGCCGCCGCAGCCTCAAGGTTGGTCAGATGCACGTGCAATCGTCGGCGTTGTACTCTGCGTAGCTGTTTCTGTTGGGCTTGATCCGGCCCGATATAGATCTCGGGATAAAACAGCATGCGCAGGTCGGCATGCAGGGTGTTGGAGGCAAAGAACAGCCACTTCAGAAACCCGGCCCGCTGATCGCTATCGACAGGGGGCGCCAATGCGCCATGACGATCAGCAAGCCACAACAAGATGGCCGCGGTCTCAAATATTGGCCCGTCCGGGGTTTCCAATACAGGGATCAGCCCATTGGGGTTCAGTGCTCGATATTCGTCACTGCTCTGTGCCTTGGCCCTGCGGTCCACAAGGATGGTGTCATAGGGTAAACCAAGCTCCTCCAGCGCCAGCCGGATAACCAGCGAGGCGTTGTCAGGAGCATAGTGAAGGCGATAGCGAGCGGTCATGGCCATAGTCCTAGGTCAAGGCCGGGCCGGGCAGGTGTCCGTTTCCGACGTTTCCAATAGGAAACACGTAATTCGGCGTGTCTAGCGGAACAAGCGGGGGCTGTCACGGGCAAGATTAACGGTGGTGCAGTGGTGACAGCGCGGATGAGTATTTAGGAAAAGATGAAGGCTTGGGATGGTGTTTCATCTTTTCACAAATACTCAATCACACGGGTTCAACAAATGGGCCGTGGCTGTGGGCGTGAATTGCTGCTCGCAACCCTGGTGCGCTTTGCCTATAACGCCATCAAACATCCCTACGGAGTCACTGTCATGACCGGAGAACTGTCCCCCATCGATAAGGCCAAATTTGTTGCTGCCAAACGCGCTGCTGATTTTGTCGAAGATGGAATGCGCGTTGGATTGGGCACCGGATCAACCGCCGCCTGGCTGGTGCGCTGTCTGGGCGAAATGGTCCGCGACGAGGGSCTKAAGWTYAARGGYGTRCCAACYTCGACCCGCACCGCYGAGCTGGCGCGSGAAGTKGGCATCGAAGTGATCTCGCTGGACGAGGCTAAGTGGCTGGACCTGACCATCGACGGCGCGGATGAATTTGACAGTGACCTGAACCTGATCAAGGGTGGCGGCGGGGCGCTGCTGCAAGAAAAGATCGTCGCCACCGCCAGCGATCAAATGATAGTGATCGCCGATGTTGGTAAAGAGGTTGAAACCCTGGGGGCCTTTCCACTGCCGGTGGAAGTCATTCCCTTTGGCTGGCAGACGACCCACGCGTTGATCGAGGAAACCCTTATTTCCATGGATGTGCTGGGCCGGTCTGCGACTCTGCGAATGAACGGTGACCGTCCCTTTATCACCGACGAGGGCAACCATATTCTGGACCTTCATTTGCAGCGTATCGGCAACCCTCGGCAATTGGCGCTGGTGATGAACCAGATGCCGGGCGTGGTTGAAAATGGCTTGTTCATTGATATCTGTGACACCGTCGTGATCGGCTATGGCGATGGCAAGGTCGAGGTGCGCGACATCAATAAGGGCACTGTTGAGCATGATCGGCTGGATTTTGTCGAAAGCGACAACCTGTTCACTGATCTGACGGATTGAGGAAAGACGACCATGAGCTTTGATTACGATCTGTTTGTTATCGGCGGCGGCTCCGGCGGTGTACGTGCCGCGCGGGTGGCGGCGGGCGACACCGGTGCCAAAGTGGCGCTGGCCGAAGAGGACCGTTACGGCGGCACCTGTGTAATTCGGGGCTGTGTGCCCAAGAAACTGATGGTGTTTGCGTCTGAGTACGCCACCATGGTCGAAGACGCGCAGGCCTATGGCTGGGATATCCAGCCCGGTAGCTTCAACTGGGGCAAGTTCAAAGTCAARCTGCAYGCCGARCTGGACCGKCTSGAAGGCATCTATCGCAAYATCCTGAAAAACAACGGKGTYGAGACATTCGATGCCCGTGCCAAGCTGGTGGATGCCSATACGGTTGAGCTGTCGGATGGCAGCCGCAAAACGGCCAAACACATCCTGATCGCCACCGGGGGTCACCCGGTGAAACCCGATATTCCGGGTGCTGAGCTGGCGATCACCTCAAACGAGATTTTCCACCTGGACGTGCTGCCCAAGACGATGCTGATCGTTGGTGGTGGTTATATCGCCAGTGAATTTGCCGGCATTATGAATGGCCTGGGCGTCAAGACCACTCAGTTTTATCGCGGTGCGCAGATCCTGCGGGGCTTTGATGACGAGGCGCGCGGGCTGGTTTGTGAAGAAATGTGCCAGGCTGGCATCGATGTGCATCTGGGCACCAATGTGCTGGAAATGCGCAAAGAGGGCGACCAGATCTGGGTCAAAGCTACCAATGGCGACGAGCGGCTGTTTGATCAGGTGATGTTTGCCACTGGCCGTGCGCCAAATGCCGATGATCTGGGGCTTGAGGGCCTTGGCGTTGAGCGCGGCCGCAAGGGCGAGATCATCGTGGATGACTACAGCCAGACCGCTGTACCGTCGATCTATGCCATTGGCGATGTGACCGACCGGGTCAATCTGACCCCGGTGGCGATCCGCGAAGGCATGGCTTTTGTCGAAACCGTGTTCAAGGGCAACCCGACAAAACCGGATCACGAGCTGATCCCAACCGCGATTTTCACCCAGCCCGAGATGGGCACGGTGGGGCTCAGCGAGGAAGACGCGGCCGAGCAGGAACCGATCGAGGTTTATGCGACCAGCTTCAAACCGATGCAACAGTCCTTTGCAGGCCGGGCGCAACGTGTTCTGATGAAACTGGTGGTCAGCAAGGCCAGCCGCAAGGTTCTGGGCTGTCACATTGTGGCGCCAGGCGCGGGTGAAATGATCCAGCTGGCGGGCATCGCGGTCAAGATGGGCGCCACCAAAGAAGATTTCGACCGGACTGTGGCGGTACACCCGACCATGTCCGAAGAATTGGTGACACTGAAAACACCTGTGCGCAGCGCTTGAAATTGCGCTGCCGAGGCCTCAGTTTAGCACAAATGCCGCGTTTGGCGGCGAGATAGGGATAGGACGGATATGGCGGATAATAGTGGTGGTCCCTGGGGGGGCGGAGGCTCTTCCGGTGGCGGAAACCGGGGCAATGGTGGCGACAACAACGGCGGCGGTAAACGCCCCGGTAATGACGGCCCACAGAYCCCCGAGATCGACGAGCTGGTGAAAAAAGGCCAGGAACAACTGCGTGTGCTGATGGGCGGACGTGGCGGCGGTCAGGGCGGCGGCAATCGCGGCGGTGGCGGCACTGGGCCGATGTTCACCAAGGGCACCGTAGGGTTGGCAGCACTTGCTGCTGTGATCCTGTGGGGCATGGCCAGCTTTTACACGGTCAAACCAGAAGAACAGTCAGTTGAGCTGTTTCTGGGCAAGTATTCAGCCACTGGCGAGCCAGGTCTGAACTTTGCGCCATGGCCGCTGGTCACGGCTGAAGTGATCCCAGTCAAGGTTGAACAAACCGAGACGATTGGTGCAGGATCGCGCGGCAATGATGCCGGACTGATGCTGACCGGTGATGAAAACATCATCGACATTGATTTCCAGGTTGTTTGGAACATCAACGATCCGGCAAGGTTCCTGTTCAACCTGCGCGATCCACAGCAGACCATTCAGGCGGTGTCTGAATCGGCGATGCGTGAAATCATCGCGCAGTCTGAACTGGCACCGATCCTGAACCGGGACCGGGGTATCATTTCGGACAGCCTGCAGGAACTGATCCAGTTGACGCTCGACAGCTATGACAGTGGCGTCAATATCGTGCGGGTTAACTTTGACCAGGCTGATCCGCCTGAACCCGTCAAAGATGCCTTCCGCGCCGTGCAATCGGCAGGTCAGGAACGTGATCGCCTTGAGAAACAGGCCGACGCTTATGCCAACCAGGTACTGGCGGGGGCCCGTGGCCAATCTGCCGAGACACTGGAAAAGGCCGAGGGTTATCGCGCCCAGGTGGTGAACSAAGCYGAAGGTGAAGCMAGCCGYTTCACCGCCGTGCTGGAAGAATACMYCAAGGCSCCAGAAGTGACGCGCAAACGTCTGTATCTGGAAACCATGGAAGAGGTTCTSRGCCGGGTCGACAAGATCATCCTGGATGACAGYATYRGYGGYARYGGTYMGGGCRTCGTGCCTTATCTGCCGCTRAACGAATTACGCCGGACGGAGGGCAACTAATGCGGAAAACTACATTTTTGCTGCCCYTGGTRGTGCTTGCCSTTGTTGCAGCCCTATCGGCAATGTTCATCGTAGACGAGCGTGAAAARGCGCTGGTWCTGCARTTTGGTCGGGTTGTTTCGGTCAAGGAARAYCCTGGTCTGGCGTTCAAGATCCCGCTGATCCAGGAGGTCGTGACCTATGATGACCGCATCCTGAGCCGCGAAGTCGGTCCACTCGAGATCACTCCACTGGATGATCGTCGCCTGGTGGTTGACGCCTTTGCGCGCTATCGCATCGCTGATATCCGCCAGTTCCGCCAAGCGGTGGGTGCCGGTGGTATCGCCACTGCTGAAAACCGGCTCGATTCGATCCTGCGCGCGGAAATCCGTGAGGTTTTGGGTTCGGTCAGCTCCAACGACATCCTGTCGTCGGACCGGGCTGCTCTGATGCTGCGGATCCGTAACGGTGCCATTCTTCAGGCCCGCAGTCTGGGACTTGAGGTAATCGACGTGCGGCTGAAACGCACCGATTTGCCACAGGCCAACCTGGAAGCCACCTTTGCCCGGATGCGGGCCGAGCGGGAACGGGAAGCCGCAGACGAAATCGCTCGTGGTAAGGAAGCCGCGCAGCGGGTTCGGGCGCAGGCCGACCGTACTCAGGTCGAACTGGTGTCCGAGGCTGAGCGTGAAGCTGAGATCATTCGCGGTGAGGCAGATGCCCGACGCAACGCGATCTTTGCCGAGGCTTACGGTAAGGACATCGAGTTCTTTGAGTTCTACCGGACGCTGGCTGCTTATCGCAAGTCGATGCTGGCAGGCAATTCCTCGATGGTGCTGTCACCTGACTCGGAGTTCTTCAACTATCTGAAGTCCTCGACCGGGGCCTCCAACAACTGATGGCGATGATATTTCTGGCCCTCGGGCTGGTGTTTATAGTAGAGGGGCTGGCCTATGTGCTGGCCCCTTCGCTTGTTGAGCGACTGCTRCAGATGATGCGGCARTKGGRCNTGCAAGAGCGSCGKCAGGTSGGGGCKATRGCRAYKGYWCTGGGGWTGATCCTGYTGTGGATCGCMYWTCWWYTRGGGGYSTRAMCCKGASYTTWRSSRKGSRMSWKTMMGSCTNGAAAYRYYGSATGRGCGAATTCCTGCGCATCCTGCGACCGGATTAAGGATGCGAGGGATAAACTTCGCTCACATCAAATTGAACGGGTGCAACATTTATTGCGGCAGGCGTGGAAGTGACTACATTGTTACCTATGCCTCCCAGGGTCGAAACTTGGCACTGCCGCTTTGGCGCTCAGGAGGAGAACAAAAATGACAAGGAGTAATTCCGTGCAGCCTCAGGCAAATGCAATTTCTATCAGCCAAGACAGATTGGCCACTGGCCCCCGGCTGATGTGGCTGGCGCTGGTAACCATCGTGATGGTTCTGGCTCAGGCACTGGTGGCCCAGGCGCGCCCCGAGAGTCTTGCTCCCCTGGCCGAACAGATCAGCCCGGCGGTGGTCAATATCACCACCACCACAGTAATTGAGGGTCGAACCGGACCTCAGGGTATCGTGCCCGAGGGATCGCCGTTTGAAGACTTTTTCCGCGAATTCCAGGATCGCAATGGTGAGAGCAATGGTGAAGGCCGCAGGCCACGCCGGTCTTCGGCGCTGGGGTCGGGATTTGTAATCTCCGAGGACGGCTATATCGTCACCAATAACCATGTGATCGCCGGAGCAGACGAGATTGAGATCGAGTTTTTCCCCGGTGAAGGCCAGCCCAAGGAGCTGTTGCCGGCCAGGGTGATCGGCACGGATGAGAAAACCGATATCGCTTTGCTCAAAGTCGAGGCTTCGACCCCGCTGTCCTTTGTGACTTTTGGTGACAGTGATACCGCGCGGGTTGGCGATTGGGTGGTGGCAATGGGCAACCCACTGGGGCAGGGGTTTTCGGTTTCGGCTGGGATTGTCTCGGCGCGCAACCGTGAACTCAGCGGCTCTTATGACGACTATATCCAGACCGACGCAGCGATTAACCGGGGCAATTCGGGCGGGCCGCTGTTCAACATGGACGGCGAGGTTGTTGGCGTGAACACCGCAATCCTGTCGCCCAATGGTGGCTCGATTGGTATCGGTTTCTCGATGGCGTCGAATGTGGTCAGCAAGGTTGTTGACCAGCTCAAAGAGTTCGGCGAAACCCGCCGTGGCTGGCTGGGAGTGCGGATCCAGGATGTGGATGAGGATTTGGCCGAGGCCATTGGGCTGGCCAGTGCTGCTGGCGCGTTGATCACCGATGTACCGGACGGGCCGGCCAAAGACGCAGGCATGCTGGCGGGTGACGTGATCCTGACCTTTGACGGTGTCGATGTGGAAGACACCCGCGCATTGGTGCGTCAGGTTGGCGCCACTGAGGTCGGTAAAGCTGTGCGTGTTGTTGTGCACCGTGAAGAGGGAACCGAGACACTGCTGGTCACTCTGGGACGGCGTGAAGACGCTGAGCGCAGTGCCGAGGCACCTGAGGATGACGCGGTTCCGGAAACTGCCGAGAAGGAGCTGTTGGGCCTGACCATTGGCACGCTGACGGACGAGATGCGCAGCGAGCTGAACGCTCCGGAAGATTCGGGTGGTGTGGTGATCCTGTCGGTGGATGAAACCTCGGAGGCCTGGGAAAAAGGCCTGCGGGGCGGAGATATCATCACCGAAGCGGGGCAGCAGAAAGTTTCAGCCCTTGGTGATCTGGAAGACCGCATCGAAGAGGCCAAAGAGGCCGGGCGCAAATCGCTGCTGCTGCTGGTCCGTCGCAATGGCCAGCCGCGGTTTGTGGCGCTGAACCTGGGTGGCTAACGCTAAGTTGGCTCAACCTGCATGATTTGAAAGGCCGGGCACAACGCCCGGCCTTTTGCGTTATGGGGCAAAGACAAAGAGCCATGTGCGAGGGGCACATGACTCTTCTTGGGAACGGCGGGGCAATGGGATGGAACTCGCATGACTCGCCGTGGCCCCTTTGTGCCTGATTGATCTGTCGGCCTCTGTGAACCAGTTCACAGGACAGAGAATAATCTCAGATTTTTGGTTGGTGAGACGGTGTCAGATCAGATCAGCTCGGGTTCGGCTAATCCGTGTAAAGCGGCGCGATCAAGAATAGTCACCCCGCCACGGGTGATTTCGATCACCCCACCGCGCTTCCAGGCAGCCAGAGTTTTGGACACCGCTTCGCGTGTGGCACCAATGAATTCTGCGAGTTCGGATTGCGACAACGCCAACCGGCGGTTGCCCGTTTCAGAGGTCAGGTGCAAGAGCTTGCGCGCCAGCCGGATTGGCATGGCCAGAAAAACCTGCTCGTTATACTGATTGCCCATCCAGCGCATACGCTGACCGGCCAACCGCAGTAGGTCCTCGGCCAACGCCGGGTGGCGCAGGACCTGCGAAAGCACGTCGCGGTTGCGCAACYGYMGSACNCRKMKKKRYKSCATCGCGGTGGCGGTGGCGGTGCGTTCCCCCGGGTCAAACAGGGCGATCTCGCCAAACACAGCACCGGTCCGCATAATGTCGAGCGACAGCTTGCGCCCAGCGGCAGACAAGATCGAGAACTCCAATGCCCCACCGGTGATGGCGAACAGGGCATCACCAGCGTCGCCCTGCTCGAACAACACCTCACCCGGAACCAACCGGACCTCAGTGGCCTGGCTTTCCAACATTTCTTTCAGTCCCGCAGAAATTCCCGACAGAAAGCCGGTTTGCGGAAGGTGGTCGCGTGGCATTACTTGTCTCCAGTCCGTGTCAGGCGTCTTGCGCGCGCACCCGGCGATGTTGGCATAGTCTCTGAGTGGGGATTAGTCTTCAATGGCAACCAGACCCAGTTGGCGGGCCGCTGCCAGCGACAAAAGGCCGCTGTCGAGCCCCTGAGGCTTTTGGTAGCGGCGCACCGCAGCGCGGGTGGCACGGTCCATCTCGCCATTGATGGCACCGCGATACAGGCTGCGCGCCACCAGAGCCCGCTGCACCGAGGCAATGAATTCTGGGGTCAGGTCGCTGTCGCAGGGAGCTTCGAACCAGGTGTCCCGGCGCGGGCGGACAATGTCCTGGCGCGTTTCGGTTTTAAACATTGCTGGCCGAATGACGGTGCCATCCGCCAGCACCTCGGCGGGTTGCAACATCACCTGATGGGTGATGGTTTCAATGATCGCCGGGGTAGTGATTTTGCCCCAGCAGCTGCCCGGCTCAGCCCCCGGAGGTGCGGCCTGACCGGTGCGGGTGACCACGCCGCCCTCTGTGTTTGCAGGGGTGCAGGCGCTGAGAGCACCCAGCAGCAAGGCGGCCAGGAGAAAAGGGCGGGTCAGGGTCATGCTCGAAAGCCTCTGATGGCAGCTATGCCGGGCGGTTTGGCGCAGACTAGCCCAGATCCACCAGCGGCGCAAAGGCGTCCTCTTCCTGTCGGCCCTGCTCGGTCAGCAGCAGGTCAAGCATCGGCGAGATATCCTCAATCTGTTCGGCAATCACATGGGTGACGGAATGCGCCCGCTGCAACCGGCCAGTGACCCGTAACAGTCGACCCGCGATCACCGCGCGGCGGAAGGCCTCGTAGATCTTGCGCCAGACGATGACGTTGACCACGCCGGTTTCGTCCTCAAGTGTCAGAAAGATCACCCCCTTGGCAGTGCCCGGTCGCTGACGCAGGATCACCAGTCCGGCAACCGTGATGCGGGCGTTCTCCGGAGGCTCCTGCAAGCGACCCGCCACCAGACAAGCAGGCGGGCGTGGCCAGCTGGTGGTCCTGTGCGAGGGATACTGGGGCATAGCTATGGAAGGACTGGAGCTGGAGGGCATGAGGTAGGTCGTTTTGCGATGAGAAAAGAATGAGAACAAAAATAGAACATTAATAACAAATGTCCAGCCCTGACCCAGCTGCGTCGTAAATGGGTCTGGCGCTAATAGGGGGGCTTGGCTACACAGGCGGTCGAGTACCGAAAGGGGAAGACCTGATTATGGCAAAAATTACCTATGTCGAGCACAATGGCACTGAACATGTCGTCGAGGTCGCCAGTGGGCTGACCGTGATGGAAGGTGCGCGCGACAACAACATTCCAGGCATTGAGGCGGATTGCGGCGGTGCCTGCGCCTGCTCAACCTGCCATGTTTATGTGCATCCTGACTGGGTCGAGAAAGTCCCGGCCAAGGACGACATGGAAGAGGACATGCTGGACTTTGCCTTTGAGCCCGATCCCGCYCGCTCGCGKCKSNCCTGYYWSAWMWASKKSWYSGWKGCKKTGRMMGSCSTNGGTNGTGCAKWYGCSRKAAAWMYMGMKMWRWYSYYTRMWYCGGGTCCGGTGGCGCGGCGTCTGACGCATCGCCCTTGGCCCGGTCTTACCCGCCGCGCGCTGCAGGTGTTGCGCCTGTGGCTTGGCGTTGGCGGGTTTGCGGTGACAGTTGCCGGTACGGCACTGGCCACGCCACCGGACGTGATCGTATCCGCTGATTTCATCGAACCCACCACCCGCTATGATCACGCCATTCTGGGCGATGATGTGGAATGGGGCGCGTTGCTGCTGACGGTCGATCCCTGCGCGGGCTGCAAAGATAGTCAGCACTACAAACTTATCATCCGGCTGCCCGAAGGTCACGTATTCGAAGATCTGGAACCGCGGATCATCGAGAGCGACGATGGCCCGACTCTGGTGATGGTGGTCGAGAGCAGCCTGACACAGGGCGCGCGGCTTTCTCTGTATGACGAGCGCGGACTCTATGCTGCCACGCCGTTTATTGGTCGCAGCCACCGCTGGCTGGCGCCGATTGGCTCGGCGGATCTGGATGGAGACGGCTGGCCAGAGATTGCTTATATCGACCGCCCACATTTAGCCAAGACGCTGCGGATCTGGAGCCTGCAAGAGGGTGAGTTGATCGAGATTGCCAGTATGCCCGGACTGACCAATCACCAGATCGGGCAGGATTTCATCACTTCCGGTATTCGGGATTGTGATGAGGGTCCTGAGGTAATCACGGTTGACGGCAGTTGGTCGCGGATTGTTGCCTCGACGCTGAAGGATGCCGAAATCACCAGCCGGGATATTGGGGTGTTCGCGGGGCGGGCGAGTATGGAGCGGGCGTTGGACTGTCGGTAGGTCTGGGAGGGAGTTTTACGGGCTCATGTTGACTGACTAACGACCAAGCCGCACAATTAAAGGGAAAATAGTGAAGGTAAGCAATGTCCCTTGGTAATCCTCCCATTTTTAATGGGGTCCGCTTGTAGAATTACGCGGCTAGATTCAGTTTTATAGCGGGTGTGATCCCACCTATCCCCATGTGGGGCGTTATTGTAAGTCCAGAGCCAGTTTGTGGCCTGTTCCTGAGCCTCCTCTATGCTTTCAAAGATACTCTGATCCAGCCATTCATGCCGAACTGTTGGATTGTAGCGCTCGATATAAGCATTCTGTTGCGGCTTGCCAGGTTGGATATACTGAATGTAGATGCCCATCAGTTCTGCCCACGCCATGAGCTTGCCACTGATATATTTTGGGCTGTTATCGACCCAAATGGTTTGTGGCTTGCGCCGCCATTCAATAATCCGGTTGAAGCTGCGCACCACCCGTTCGGCGGGCAGAGAGAAGTCCACTTCAATGCACAATCCTTCACGATTAAAATCATCCAGCACATTCAGCGTGCGGATTGAGCGACCATCCCCCAGTTGATCTGCCATGAAATCCATCGACCACGTATGGTTGGCCATACCCGGCACCGCCTAGTGCGTCTGGTTTATCCCGTTTCAGGGGTTTTTTGGGCTTTATCCTCAGGTTCAGGTCCAGTTCGCAGCAAATCCGGTAAACGCGCTTGTGGCTCCAACCAAAGCCTTTCAAGTTGCGCAGATACAAAAAGCACAGGCCAAAGCCCCAGGCGCGGCGGTTGTCGGTTAGCTTTTCAAGCCAATCTGCAATCTGGGCGTTTCCATCGCTTAGCTTGCGTTCGTAATGATAACAGCTCTCGCTGATGCTGACAGTTCGGCAGGCCAGCGCAATGCTTACGCCACAGCTGGCGACCGCTTTCACGGCCATCTCCTTGCGCAGGGATGGCCCTGCTGCTTTTTTTCTAGGCCTCTTCAGTAAATCATTTTGCATGCTCATCTCGGCATACATGCGCTTCAGGCGGCGGTTTTCTTCGGCCATCGCTTTCAGTTCGGAAATCATGGATGCATCCATGCCGCCAAACTTCGCCCGCCATTTGTAAAAACTGGCATGGCTTATACCATGTTCACGGCAAGTCTCTGAGACTTACACGCCACTCTCAGCCTGCTTCAAAAATCCCACGATCTGTGCATCGCTATATTGTTTGTTCTTCATCAAAATCTCCTCAGATATTACGCCGAGAAAATTCTACGCCTGAACACCACTAATTTTAGGGGGGATTACCCCTTGGCCAGCTCAATATGCAATAATTTCTATAAATACGCAGCCAGCTTTTAGGCTTGGATAAAGAACTGGAGGCGGCCATTTAAACTAAGCGGCTCCCCAACTGGGCAACCCCGCCGCGCAGCCGCGCGTGGCCCAACGGGAGACGGCATCGGCCAGATGTCGGACGACGGGCGGGAGAGTTCGCTGAGGAGGTAACCCATGGGTTACATTGGGGCGTCAGTCATCAGCGTCCGGGTGATTTCAACGACGCATCAACGCAGCAGGCCACATTCGGATTGCCGACCATTAAACACCGCCCGCCCCGCAGGGCAGGCGGCAACGCTATTGTCGTTTACTTCAGCGCGCGCCAGCCGATGTCGCGACGCATAAATCCGCCGGGCCAGTCGATGGCATCCGCTGTGGCATAGGCACGGTCGCGTGCCTCTTGCAGGGTGTCGCCCCGAGCGGTGATGTTCAAAACCCGGCCGCCTGTGGCCAGCACCTTGCCATCCTTGGCGGTGGTACCTGCATGGAACACCATATTGCTGCTATCCTCAGACAGGGCGTCCAACCCTTTGATCTCGGACCCCTTATCATAAGTACCCGGATAGCCATTGGCGGCCATCACCACGCATATGGCATGATCATCGCCCCAGTTCACCTGCGCCTGGGCCAAACGGCCTTCGGCTGCGGCCTGCATCAGATCCAGCGCCTGCGCGCCCAGCCGCATCATCAGCACCTGACATTCAGGATCGCCAAAGCGGACGTTGTATTCCACCAGCCGAGGCTGGCCATCTTTGATCATCAACCCGGCATAGAGAATGCCCTGAAACGGCGTGCCGCGCCGGACCATCTCATCCATCGTTGGCTGGATAATCTCGCTCATCGCCTTGGCTTCGATCTCGGCGCTCAGCACCGGGGCGGGGGAATAGGCGCCCATGCCGCCAGTGTTCACCCCGGTGTCGCCTTCGCCAACCCGCTTGTGGTCCTGGGCCGAACCCATCGACAAAACATCGGTGCCGTCGACCAGCACAAACAGCGAGGCTTCTTCGCCCTCCATGAACTCCTCGATCACCACCTCGGCGCCGGCCTCGCCAAAGGCACCGCCAAACATGTCGTCAATGGCGTCCAGCGCGGTGGCTTCGTCAAAGGCCATGATCACGCCTTTGCCGGCRGCCARACCRTCSGCCTTRACCACRATSGGYRCGCCTTGCTGGCGGAYATAGGCCTTRGCRGYCTCGGCSTCKGTAAAGTGGSCGTATCCTGCRGTGGGGGCGTCKACKGCRGCGCARAYTTCYTTGGTGAAGGCTTTKGARAYYTCYARCTTGGCGGCRGCCTCGGAGGGGCCRAACACCARCAGGCCAGCGTCGCGCAGSCGGTCGGARACACCMGCSGCCAGCGGGGCCTCGGGGCCGACGATRAYAAARTCGATGGCGTTTTCTTCGGCAAAASTGACMACCGAGCCGCCGTGATTGATATCCAGATCGGCGCAGGTGGCGATTTGTGCGATGCCAGCATTGCCCGGTGCCACGATCAACTTGTCACACTTGGGGTTTTGCATCACCGCCCAGGCCAGCGCATGTTCTCGCCCGCCGCCGCCGAGGATAAGGATATTCATCGTGAGTGCTCCGATCTGCTTGGCCTTGCTTGTCGGGCGTTCTATGCTGCGCGAAGCCATAGAACAAGAATAACCTATCCTGTAGGGGAACACCCAATTGTCAGACCTGTTTGACGACCCATCACCGGGTCAGAACACCCCCGAATTCACCGTTTCCGAGCTGTCGGGCGAGGTTAAGCGCACGCTGGAGGGCACCTTTGGCCGGATTCGGGTGCGCGGCGAAGTGGGCCGGGTGTTCAAGGCACGATCCGGGCATTTGTATTATGATGTCAAAGATGACCGCTCGGTGCTGGCCTGCACCACCTGGAAAGGCCAGGTGGCCAATCTGGCGGTAGTCCCCGAGGAGGGGCTTGAGGTGATCGTCACCGGTCGGCTCACCACCTTCGGTGCCCAATCGAAATACAATATGAACGTCGAAGAGGTCTCGGTGGCGGGCCAGGGCGCGCTGATGGCGCTGCTGGAGAAACGTAAGAAGCAGCTTGAATCCGAAGGCTTGTTTGCTGCCGAGCGTAAGCAGGCGCTGCCCTACCTGCCGCGCTTTATCGGTGTGGTGACTTCACCCTCGGGGGCGGTGATCCGCGATATTCTGCACCGGTTGCGCGACCGGTTCCCGCGCAAGGTGCTGGTCTGGCCGGTGGCGGTGCAGGGCAAAAATTGCGCCGCTGAAGTGGCCAATGCGATCAATGGTTTCAACGCATTCACCCCCGGAGGCAGGCTGCCGCGCCCGGATCTGATCATCGTTGCCCGTGGTGGAGGCTCGGTCGAGGATCTCTGGGGGTTCAACGAAGAAATCGTTGCCCGTGCCGCCGCAGCCTCGCAGATCCCGCTGATTTCGGCGGTGGGCCACGAAACCGACACCACCTTGATTGACTTCGTTTCGGATCAACGCGCACCCACGCCCACGGCGGCAGCCGAATTGGCGGTGCCGGTGCGGCTTGAACTGCTGGCCTGGACTGGCGAGCAGGGCGCACGGATGACCCATGCTGTCGGTCAGTCTGTGCAACAACGAAAACAGCGGCTCAAGGATATTTCGCGGGCCTTGCCCAGACCTGAACGACTGTTGGATGATCCCCGCCAGAAAATCGACATCCTGTCAGACAAGCTGCCCAATGCGCTGATCCGTGGCGTGCAGAACCGGCGCGTGCTGCTCAGTCAGAAATCCGCTGGCCTGCGCCCGCAAGCCCTGCAACAGTTGGTGGCCAACCGGCGCGATCGTCTGACCAACTTGTCCTTGCGGCTCAGCCTGCGCCCAACGTCACAGAAACTATCGCAGCAGAAAGAACGCCTAGAGCATTTGTCGAAACAATTAGATATGGCCCAGTCGCTTCGGATTGAAAAGAAACGCCAGCACCTGGACAGCACCGGTCGCCAGCTTGAAATCCTCAGCTACAGGGCGACGCTGGAGCGCGGTTATGCGGTGGTGCGCAGCAAAGGTCAGGTGCTGACAAGCAAGGCCGAGGCAGCCAGTGCTGCGACGTTGGAAATCGAATTTGCAGATGGTTCGGTCAAGCTGGGTGCCGCGGCAGAATAAGCCGCAACATCGGCCTTCATCTTTTCAAAAATACTCAAATTCCAACCTTGGCCTCAGACGCCGACTTCCGGGCCGTAACACAACATCTTTTCGTCCAAGTCCTCGACCTCATAGAGCTCGGTCGCTTGCGGATCGTTCTCGAACTGCGCCACCAGCCCGCCCGGCTCCAGCGAAAAGCTCCAGCATTGTGGGTCGCTCCGATCTTCATAGACAAAGCAGATCTGTCCAGCGTCTTCGTACCAGCGTCCCCTTTGGCAGCGTCCATCCAGAAAGGACCACAGTACCCGGCGTCCTGGCAGGTAGCGTTCCACCCCATAGTTGCGTCCATCAAACCCGTAAAACAGTGTTCGCCCCAGGGTATAGCGATCAAAAGCTTCGCCAGTCATCGGCTCGCCGGCAGCCAGGGGCACGGGGAGCAATAGCGACAGCATCAAAGGAATCATCAAGATCATACGCATGGGGCAAGTGTGCCAGATTCAGTGTCATCCGGCTATGGGCTCGGAGTGTCCCAATTGCGCCAGCCGCCGCGCCATTATGCGTCGCCACAAGGGCGGCACCAGGGCGATTGCCGCCATCACCGGCAAGGAATAGGGCAACACAGGCATATCAGGGCGCAGCTCCAGCTCAGGGTAGCGCCGTTTGGGGTGTAGGTGGTGGTCGGAATGTCGCGGCGCGTTCAGCATCATGGCCGAGGAATACCACTGCGGTGCGTTCCAGGAATGAGCCGCCCCAACCGGCTCAGCCCGACCCGATGCATCTACTGCGCGGACCAGTCCATAATGCTGCACGTAATCCGCCAGAAAGATCTGCGACTGGGCAAAGCCTGCAATCAGCACATAGGCGACGACAGCCTCCGACCCAATGCTGCTCCAGATCAGCGCCAGCGCAACAGCCGCACCGCCAAAATATCCAACATAGGGGTGGGTCCAGGCCGCAGGCGGTGGCGATTGCCGCGCTCGCGCCGCAGCGTCAGCCCGCAGCCCAGCCCGCAATGACCCCAGCCAGGCTCGTAGCAAAAAGCGATAGAACCCCTCTCCTCTGCGCGCAGTGTTGGGGTCCTGCGCTGTCGCCACCTTGACATGGTGCACACGCAGGTGAGCGGATACGTGGTGGCCGATCAGCATCGAGATATAGACCAGCGCCCCCAATCGCCGCATTCCCCGGCGGGGATGATGGATCAATTCATGCGCGTTGGGGTGTGACACCTGTCCCATGAACAGACCCATTGCCAACACCATCGGCAGCRCYTCTGYCCARGYCATTTGGGGGATGGCGCGMAGMCCCGCCAGCAACAGCGCCAGATGCCCSAGTGCCAGCAAAACCGAGAGCAGATCCGCCGCTGTCCCAGCCGTGCCTGCCTGCAAACCTCGCGCAATCTGGTCCAGCAAGACCACCAGTACGCTCATATACAGCAACGCCAACAGCGGCCACAGCCCCCCCCAGAGGCAGGCGCCTCCCAGCAGGGCCAGTGGCGACAGGCTGGCGATGGTAAACCAGATCAAGGCAAGTCTCCCTCAAAACAACGGTGTTTTYGCAGGGTTACCTTTGACCCAAKCCGAAGCTCGAGGCAAGCTGTGGACAATCAACCGGAGTATGCCCTTGGCCGTTGAACACATCCTCCTGGCGGCAGCGGCACTCTGTGCCTTGTCTTACCTATGGCAAACCCGTCAGGCTCAGAGCGCTTTGCGCAGTATAACCAAAACCACCGCAGTGGCGCTGTTGGCATTGGCCGCCGGATTGGCAGGAGCACCGTTGATGCTGGTGCTGGCCCTTGCTGCCTGCGCGGTTGGCGATTTCTGCCTGTCGCGCGATGGCGAAAGATTTTTCATGGCAGGTGTCGGGGCTTTTGCGCTGGGACACTTGGGCTATATCGCGTTATTTCTAAGCCACTCAGATAGGGCACCAATTCGGCTGCTGCAGATGCCTCAACTGGCGTTTGTATTGGCGCTTATCGGCGTTGGAGTCGCTATGTCCATTGTGCTGGCGCCGCGCGCCGGAGCGCTGAAAGGGCCAGTCTTGTGTTATATCCCGATCATTCTGGGCATRGGGYWRSSSKMMSKCMGCYTGCYSKKGCWSRKSRRYKYKSWSKRKSYRTTGCCTGCGGCGCTGATGTTCGTGCTGTCGGATCTGGCTCTGGCTACTGAGACCTTTGTTTTGGCCCCGGATCACACAGCTCGCCAGGTCACCCCCTATGTCATCTGGGTGAGTTATTGGGGGGCCCAGGCCGGGTTTTTTGCAACATTTGCCTGAGGCGCTTTGCAACTGTCGCCAATCCGCATTAGGTGAAGGGGAAACCCTTTGCGGAGACCATGATGGCGTTTTTCTCCAAGCTAAAAGACCGGCTGTTCAAGTCCTCCTCAAAACTCGAACAGGGGTTGGACGCAATTGTCGAGGAAGCGGTCGAGACAGCACCTCATGCCTCCGATTCGGCGCCAGAACCTGTGTCGGCACCTGCTGTCGAACCCACGCCCCCGGGCCTGGTAGGTCGTCTGCTAGGGCGCAAACCGGATGAGCCACGCCGGGTGCTGGACGATGACATGTTGGAACAGCTCGAAGAACTGCTGATCAGCACGGACATGGGAGTGGATACAGCGCTGCGGGTCACCGCCAACATGGCCGAAGGGCGTTTTGGCCAGCGGCTGTCGACACGCGAGATCAAACAGCTGCTGGCGGCAGAGATCGCCCGCATCATGGAAAACGTCGCCAAACCGATGCCGATCTATTCAAAACGGCCACAGGTGGTGCTGGTGGTGGGCGTCAACGGATCGGGTAAGACCACCACCATCGGCAAGCTGGCCAGCCAGTTCAAGGCGTCCGGCAAATCGGTGGTGATTGCCGCAGGCGATACATTTCGCGCCGCAGCGGTGGAACAGCTGCAGGTCTGGGGGGATCGGGCTGGGGTGCCGGTGCTGACTGCTCCCGAGGGTTCGGACCCGGCTTCGCTGGCTTTTGACGCGATGACCAAAGCACAGGAAGACGGTGCCGACCTGTTGATGATCGACACTGCCGGCCGGCTGCAAAACCGCGCCGACCTGATGGAGGAACTGGCCAAGATCGTCCGGGTGATCCGCAAAAAGGACCCCACTGCGCCGCACAACACCTTGCTGGTATTGGATGCCACCACCGGCCAGAACGCGCTGAACCAGGTCGAAGTCTTCCGCAAGATTTCAGATGTGTCGGGGCTGGTGATGACCAAGCTGGACGGCACCGCCCGTGGCGGCGTGCTGGTGGCGCTGGCTGATAAATTTGGCTTACCGATCCACGCCATTGGAGTGGGGGAGCAGATCGATGACCTAGCCCCGTTTGACCCGCAGGAATTTGCCGCCGCGCTGACCGGGATTGACCCCTCCTAAACCCTTCTTCTTGTTAAAAATACCTTCCGGGGGTGGAAAACCCCCGGCGCCACCCACCTGATACAAGGCATATTATTACTTGAGCGATTGGCTGATTTCATTAGAAGGCACCGAAGCAGGCCACCAGGCGGCGCTGATCCTGGCGTTGATGGCTGCCGTGCTGCATGCGGTGTTTGGAGCGCTGCAAAAAGGCCGTCACGACCCCTGGCTGTCACGCGGGGCCATCGACTTTTGCTATTGCTTGATGGCCGCCCCTTTTGCGTTGTTTGTGGTGCCCTGGCCCGAGTCGCATATGTGGCCCATTTTTGCCGCCGTCTGGCTAATCCATATCCTCTATAAAACATTGCAGGGGCTGGCCTATACCAAGGGCTCTTACACCGTGGTCTACCCTGTGGTGCGCGGCACCGGGCCGCTGGTCACGGTGATTGGTGCCTATTTCCTGTTTGACGAGACATTCACCCTGATCCAGTGGTCCGGGGTTCTGGTGCTGATGTTGGGTATATTTGGCCTGGCTGCTTATAATCTGCGGTATCTGGAGAGCAATCGCGACACTCTGGTGATTGCCCTGGGGCTGGCCGGAGTCACCGGATTGTTTGTGGGACTCTACACCGCCTATGATGCCTATGGCATCCGCGCCACTGCCGATCCGTTCACCTTTCTGGCCTGGTTCTTTATGATCGATGGCGCTGCTATGCCGGTGTTTGCCTATCTGCGCTACCGCTCAATGGTGGATCAACCCACTCTGGGGCCGCTAATGCTACGCGGGGTCTTTGGCGGCTTGGTGGCCTTTATGTCTTTTGGCGCCGTGATGCTGGCGACACGGCTGGACAAGGTTGGCGAGGCGGCAGTGCTGCGCGAGAYCTCAACGGTGTTTGCCGCCCTCATCGGCTGGCTGGTGCTGAAAGAGACCGTCGGGCCACGCCGTATTGCGCTGATGGCTTTGATCGCGCTGGGCGCCGTGATAGTGGAAATGGGCGGATAAGACGCGGGCCGCCTGGCACGCTCTGCAGAATTGTACAAAAGGACAGGCAATGGCCAAGACCAAGATCAACCCGACGCTAAAGATGGTGCTAGAGATGGGCCCCATCGTGCTGTTCTTTATCGGCTACCTCAAGCTGCGCGACAGCAGCTTTCACATTGCTGGCATTGATTATCAGGGCTTTATCGTTGTCACCGCTGCTTTTATCCCGCTGTTGATTCTGTCGACCGGCATCCTGTGGAAGCTGACCGGCCATCTGTCGAAGATGCAAATTGCCACGCTGGTGCTGGTCATTGTGTTTGGCAGCCTGTCGGTCTGGTTCAATGATGACCGGTTCTTCAAGATGAAACCAACGATGATCTATCTGCTGTTCGGCGGTATGCTGGGCTTTGGCCTGCTGCGCGGCAAAAGTTATCTCRAGGTGGTGATGGAGGAAGTCCTGCCGATGAAGCAGGAAGGCTGGATGATCCTGACCAAACGGCTGTGTGGGTTCTTTCTGGGGCTAGCGGTGCTGAACGAGGTAATTTGGCGCACTCAAACCACCGACAACTGGGTCTATTTTAAAACCTTTGGCCTCACGGCAGCAGTTTTCATTTTCTTCATGTCACAAAGCAAACTGTTCCAGAAATACGGCGAAGAGAGYRAAGACAGCCCRGAYSCTRCYGAMTAAGYAAAAC
>NVUP01000026.1:0-5018 GCA_002401945.1 Paracoccaceae bacterium | reverse complement strand
CTCCCGCGCCTYTTGCGYCACATCAMAGATGTGCCCCAAAGCCTTGGGCSYSGCAGCGCGCYTGNGNCGCGCKSYGSRKWRSSGCTARCGTTTGWAYARWAGATCCTGCGYTGCYTTGCTYTKCTGKCCGSYGCGCARYTCYAGCGCCAGTGCGTGRCCSGCKATCACSSCKGGACGGYTGCCRACYWGMTCAAKCCAGCGSGCSARGTGAGGTTTGTCCTCYAGYGTTTGYTGCTGMCCCTCCCAWAGCGAGGCCCAGGGCCAAATCGCCATATCGGCGATAGTATAGCTGTCGCCCGCTACATAGCTGTTTTTGGCCAGTTGACGGTCCAGCACRYCMWAWWGCCGSKYRRCCTCSRYCSRGWAGCGRTCCTTGGCATAGGGGAGGTCCTGCGGCGGGTCCATGTTGGGGGCATATTTCAGGAAATGATGCGCCTGGCCTGCCATTGGCCCAACTCCGCCCATTTGCCACATCAGCCATTGATCAACCCGCAGACGGGCGCGTTCATCCGCACCGTAAAACTGTCCGGTTCTGCGCGCCAGATACATCAGAATAGCGCCGCTTTCGAACAGTGACACCGGTGCGTCACCGGGGCCATCGGGGTCGGTGATTGCAGGCATTCGGTTATTGGGGGCAATCTTCAGGAATTCAGCGTCAAACTGATCGCCTTTTGAGATGTTGATCAGGTTCACCTCGTAGGGCAGCCTCATCTCCTCCAGCGCGATGGAGATTTTCCATCCGTTTGGAGTTGGCCAGTAATAAAGCTGGATTGGCGCCGGCATGAAAAATCTCCCCTTGGTGATCGACTGCGATCTTGTACGTTTTGGTCTCTCCGGCAAGCGCGCGGCACTTGTGCAGGGACAATAGAGTGTGATCCGGGATCAATATGCCGCAATTGTCATGTCTCAAAGCCTATGAAGCGTCGCGGAAACTTGACGGCGGCAAGCAATCATCGTAATTGCAAAGTACAGAACTCGTGGCGATTTGTTATCGGATTGATGTGCCTGTATTCCTTTGTTTTTAAAAGAAAAAGTACGCCTCATTTCTGAGGCATACTAAAAGGCATACTTTTTCGGGTATTTTGGGCCAGCTAGGGCATGGTTCCCTAGTTGATTTTGCGTTTCAGCTCTTTCCTGGCCGCTTCTGTGCAGTCGTCAATGTACTTAGCTAGGTCAGTGATGTGGATGCACTTTGTTGCTTTCTGACCTTGCCCGAGGCGGGTCAGTGGGAGGGGAATTTCACCACTGTCGACCTTCTTGATGAACACTTCGCGGCTCATTCCCTCGAAATAATCAAGGCGCACTCTGTCGGCGGAAATTACGGCGCTGCCTTCGTGTTTCGCCATGAGCAACCAAATGGTTTGCATCTACGCCTCTTTCTGTTCGGGGTGGGTGTCGGCTACCAGGTGAGCGCAATTGGCAGCGGCCAGTGCTCGGGCAAGACCCGGGCAGACACTGTTGCCGACGCAGCTGACCTGCTGGCTCTTGGTGAAGGGCTTGAACGTCCAGTCTTCGCCGTCCTGGTGCCAGACACCTTCGATCACGTAATCAGACGGGAACCCTTGGGCGTTGAATAGCTCGCGCGGGGCCAGCATCCGCATGCCGATGTCGACCACCACGTATTCGATGCCTTTGATGGTGACGGTGACAAACTCGCCGCCATCCCAGACACCTTGGCTGCGCAGGAACTCGGCCACTTGGCGGGCCCGCTCATGATGCTCCGCTGAGAACTCGGGGGCGGCCAGCTCGGCTTGCATGTGGCCCATGCGGTCTTTGACTGTGACCGTGTGCAGTGGTTCATCGCTGCGGGCCCCGTCGCCAGTGCCATAGTATTTGGCAATCCATGGCGCGATGACGTTTTGCTGCGACCCTGTGGAGGTGAGGGTGGAAATCGGCGCGTTGATGGCGCGGCCTGGGTTATGCCCGGCGCGGGCTTTGTTGTGCTGGGCCAAAAACGGCGCAGCGACACAGGTGTCAGCTTTTGCAGTTATGGTGGCGGTTGGCTCATCTGTTCCCCGCGGGCGACTTTGTGCCGCCCGGCCGCCGCAGCCGACAAGAATCGGGGCGATTACCGCGTTCTGATCTTTGTTGCTGGCGGTGATCGTATGGTGGGGCCCTGCAATGTCGCGCGACCGGCCACCCTGTTGGGCATAGGTCAGGACCGGGGCGATTAAAGCATGACGGTTCGCAGTTGTCACAGTTCGCAGGGGTTCTTGCAGGCTGGCGGCCCGCTTGCCTCTACCGCCTCCATGTCCGTAAAATGTTGCAAGTGCAGGGGCGATGATACTCAGGCCGCTGGCGCTGGTGATTGTCCGTGCCGGTTCCTGCACATCCCAGACATTGGGCCCTCTGCCGGTGGTCTTGCTGTTCGCAACATTCATCAGCACCGGAGACATAATCCCCAGAGGTGCAGCGCCGCCCGGCTTCTTGATCCAGCTGTTTGCCGTGATCGTCGCCAGCGGGTCGCGTAGATCCTGACCGGTAGCACCAGAATTGAACCGCTGGACTGAGGGCGCAGTGATCTGGCCGCCCGGCAGCTCGACCACRTAGGGATTGTCAGCYTCCAGCACATAGCGCTGCATACCGCGCGCCACACGAGCCATAGTGTTATCTGCCAGCGGGCGCTTCGGGGGGCGACAGTTGTTTTCTTTACCGTAGGCCTTGGCTTCTCCCTTGGTCAGAAAGATGGACGGGCAGGGCAGCGCCCAGTCGATGCATTCAGCCGCGGTGCGCCAAGGCAGCAGTTTCCCTTTTTTGACGGCAGCAGTTTTGGGATCGCCGTGGGTTGGCTTGGGCCAGACAATTGGCCGGCCGTCACGTCGGGCCACCATGAAGAACCGTTTGCGGATTGTCGGATCGCCAAAGTCGCAGGCCCGCAACTCGCCCGATTTCAGCTTGTACCCGGCCTTTTTAAGACGCTTCATCCACAGCTCAAAGGTGATGCCAGCGAATTCCTTGATCGGCTGGCCGTCCTCGCCCACCGGGCCCCATGTTTTGAACTCTTCGACGTTCTCCATCAGGATCACATCGGGTTTCACCTTCTCGGCCCAGTCGACAATGACCCATGCCAGGTCGCGGATATTGCGATCACGGGGCGCACCGCCCTTGGCCTTGCTGAAATGCTTGCAATCCGGGCTGGCCCACAACAGACCGACAGGACGGCCCTGAACCAGCTCGGTCGGTTCTACATCCCAGATATTGCTATCCAGATGGACAGTGTCCGGGTGGTTGGCCTCGTGCAGCGCCAAGGCTGCGGCGCTGTGGTTGATGGCATAGTCCGGGCTGCGGCCCAGAGCCATTTCAATCCCAGTGCTGGCGCCACCGCCTCCGGCAAAGCTGTCGATGATCAGTGGTGCGTTCATGTCGTCCTCCTGGTTTCCGTCGCTGGCCCCATGCGCGGGGCCACAGAGAGAGATCAGGAACCCCGCCACCACCTGGCCAAAGGAATTACGGTGGCGGGGGTATCAGTCAGAACAACTGATTAGGTGGTGGTTGATTATGTGCGCCCGAAATAGACGGGCAGGCCTGTGTTGTCGGCAGTCAGGACTGCCATTTCGCGGAACGTAGCTTGGCGCATGTACTCGACCCGGTGCCAGCGAAAGCCAAGCTGCAGGCCAGATGGGGTTACGCGGAACCGGAATTTTGCGAGGATTTTAACGGGCGCTTCGCCGTTATACAGCGGGATCTCAAGGCTGATTTCTGTCGGTACTGTCAGATCATTTTTGACCTGAGTTTCATCCTCATACACAAACGTGCGGTCGCCATTTTCCAACCGGATGCCGCTGCGAAACTTTGCGCCTTGGGTGGCCTCAAGATCCCGGCAGATTTCCAGTAAGACGGAGTGATCGGGGTTGCTGACGTCGCAGACATTTTCCTCGATAAATAGGGCAAATTCTTCCTGGCTGTGCATGTCGCCTTCCATGCTGTTCCAGCGATCGTATTCCTCGCTGTTGCGTAGTTTCAGTGTAGCTTTGTGGGAAGAATGCTGTCGCTCAAGCCCGCGTTCATTGTCTTGGTGCCAGTCCAATTGCGCGATGATCTCGCCAGCATCATAATCGGCAACAATGATTGATCGATCATCGCGGAAGCGGTTGGCGTATGCGGTCAGCGAGTCGCGATCATCCACTGTTACTGTCTGTGCGATGAAATTGGGCAGCGCGTTCGGATCGCTGATGTCCTTCAATGTGTAGCCACTCGGGACAAATGCATGTACCCGCCCGTCATCGAGCGTGATTGTTGGCTTGAGAAGCCGGGCCGCGTCGATGCCTGCGTCCAGGGCGTTGCGAGGTGAAATTTGAGCCGTGTCGTTCATGTTGGTTTCCTTTGACTGGGGTTTTCTTATTCAGCTGCGGCTTGGCGCCGACGCTCAATTTCGTCTTCAATGTCCATCTGATTTGGGTCGCGGCGGCTTAGGCGGCCTTCGTCGTCAGAAAAGTAGATGCCGGTGCCCATTTGGTGCTGGGGGATCTTGGGTGTGATTTTTGGGGTGCATTCAATTTGACCGGCCTTGTTCAGTTTGAACGGAAACTTGATGGTCAGTTCACCGTCACCACCGGTGTCTTTCATCGCGGCAATCACTGTTTTCAGCTTTTCATCGCACTCGCTGAGCAGCTGGCCGCGCCGGAACGTCCGCAGAAATTCCATGAAATTGATCGAGTGGTCCAAATTCTGCATTTTAAGGTTCCTTTGTTGGATTAATTTGCGGGGGCGGGCTTGGGGATGGCGCCGCGCCAGGCGTCGTATTCCGAGCGCAAATGTTGAAAACGCTCGGCGGCATTCTGATCAGTCCCCAGCTCGCGGCGGCTGACGATCCTGCACCAGCCAATGACAAAGGCGCTGGGCTCGCCGGGGAAGTGATGAACCTTGCGCAGGAACTCAGCGAACCTGGGATCATTGCAGAGCATTCCCGCCTGTTGGGCAGGGGGAAGGTCGCCGAACGGTGTTCTTTGTGATCCTGACATCTGGTTCGATCCGTGAAATTGGCGGGGGCGCGGTTGGTAATGTTCCTGAGTGGATTT
>NVUP01000025.1 GCA_002401945.1 Paracoccaceae bacterium | reverse complement strand
ACGGCAGAGGGCAATGGCTGGCTTGCAGGGCCCTATGTTGTCGCCAAGATGGTCGATCAGCCGCTCTTCTTTGAGGCGCGTTTGCTCTATGGTCAATCCTCCAACACGGTGTCGCCCTTTGGCACCTATCGGGACGATTTTGACACCACACGCCTGCTGGCGCAGGTGAAAGTGGTCGGCAGTTTTGAGCAGGGTCGCACACGTCTCAGCCCCTATCTGAATGCGGCCTATGCGGCGGATAAACAGGAGGCCTACCAGGACAGCCTGGGTAATCTTGTGCCGCTGCAAAAGGTTGAGCTGATGCAGATCGCTGTTGGTCTGGATGTGGCCCAGCCAGTGCCGTTGAAAACCGGCGATCTGGAGCTGCGCGCCGGGGTCTCTGGCATCTGGTCCAACACCGGTGGCACCGAGGTCGCAGGATCCGTCCTGCCGGGCTACGCCGGTTGGCGGTCCAAGGTGAACCTTGGCCTGAACTATGCGAGCGATAGCTATGGAACCTTTACCGTGTCGACCTTTCTGGATGGTCTGGGGGCAAAGGGCTATGAAAGTTACGGCCTCAACCTGGGCTATAGCCTCGCGTTCTAGACGCAGCAGAGAGCGAAACGGCGGTTAAGAATCCGCGGTCCCACTGAGAACACTGGGGCCGCGTTTGTTGTTCAGACCCCATGCAAGACCGTCGACTGAACAACCCGCGCAAATTGAGCACCGTTCCCAGCCAAGCCTTCTCGGTGTTAGGCTCAAACCCCAACTCCCGGCAATGTTGACACTCAGGTGATCATCACCACTGGCGCTGAGGGCATAAAGCCAACGGCGCGAACCCTGGACCTATGATGGCCGGGCCTTGTCACTCACATAAATCAAACCGAATGCAGCCTCCACCGACCAACAGTGGACCACTAACCTGCCTATCGCGCATTGCCGCCTCGTAAGTCCGCCCTCCACAACCGAAGGATCAATGTCCGCTTCGACGCATCCGAGAGAATGTGCAAAGCGTGCTGACTGCGCTGTGCTGGCGTGGGTGCGTCCAACACCAACGACTGTAGTGCCGGACAAACCTCCCCTTTGAAGGGTGTCTGCTTTTACCTAGACGCATATTTTATAGTCCCGCAAACTCGCCCAGAAAAGCAGGATCACTCCTGTCAGAACTCCCAGTTCATCAAGAATATGTGCAACAGACATACCGAATTTCTAGGTGCCTGGCGAATGTAAGTACGCCTTTTGGCTGAATGGGCTCGAATTTCGGCCTAAAAGGCGCATCTTTGTYACCATGTTGCTTGCATAGCAACACGACGGAGGACTGCAAAATGTGTGAACATCACAATGATAAAACGATAAACCGGCGTCAGGCCTTGRCAGGGAGCGTTGCTCTAGCAGCTGCTACAGTCAGTGCCACCACAGTTAGCGCACAAAACGCCGAAGATCCTTATGCGGATCCGGTTAATCCAGCCCTGCCTCCGAGTGACATGGTTTTGGACTTGTCGCGTACTGCTCTCGTGGTCACCGATCCACAGATAGACTTCCTTCACCCGGAGGGAGTGACATGGGGCGTGGTGGGCGAGTCGGTAACAAGGAACGGAACGGTTGGAAACATCGAACGCCTTTTTAAAGCAGCCAAACAGAGGGACATCACGGTCGCGATTTCACCGCACTACTACTACCCAACTGACCATGGTTGGAAATTTGAAGGTGCCCTKGAAAAAYTGATGCACAAAATTGGCATGTTCGACCGCGCCGGCCCGCTGAATCTGGACGGTTTCGAAAATTCGGGCGCTGACTGGATGCCGGAGTATAAACAATACATCGAAGACGGAAAGACCATCATCACATCGCCGCATAAACTGTACGGTAACGACTCGAATGATCTGACGTTGCAATTGCGCAAGAATCGCGTTGACCAGGTAATCTTAGCGGGTATGTCAGCAAACCTCTGCACCGAAAGTCACATGCGTGAACTGCTTGAAAACGGCTTCGAAGTCGCCGTGGTCAAAGACGCCACCGCAGCAGCGATGCTACCTGAAGGCGACGGATACCTTGCAGCACTCACGAACTTTCGCTACATGGCGAATGCCGTCTGGACGACAGAAGAGGCCGTTCAAAACATTCAGAACGCCAGCTAAGCCAGAATGATGGGTGCGCATCTTCGCTGTTTGCACCCGACATACCACTAAAGCGTCTGCTATCACTGCCTTGAGTGATGTTTAGGCAAACGCGCCTGAATTCATATCAAAAGGCTTCACTATGCCAGGGAGCGGGTCGTGACTGCGCCGCCGAAAATGATAAAATAGGCTCTGGCCAGCCATTCGCTGCGATCCAAATGAAAGGCGGCTCTGGGCCGGTTTCGACAGTGGTGGGAGAGAAAAGGGGCCCGATTTCTGCACCAGGCACATTTCGACACGAAGGGCGGATTCCGACCGTTCGGTGCGGTCTGTATGAACGACTGCACTGCGCTGCGGTTTCAACGGATTGCCGCAACACAGGCATGGAAACGCTCGGCAGTTCAAAACCCGCGTGGGATTCTATCTCAGATGTCAGATCAAACGCGCTGCCTTGCACATCACAGCCAGCTTGGCCTCGGCCAGATTGACTGGCAACAGCCCGAGACCGCAGTCCGGGGCCACCACCAGACGATCGCGGTCGATGTGGTCAAGCGCCAAGCGCAGACGAGCGACCACCTCGTCCACTGTTTCCACCCGGCTGCTGGCAATGGCCACCGCCCCAAATATCACCGTCTTGGACGGCATCTTGTCCAGCAGGTCCAGATTGTTGCAGCAATGAGCGTCCTCAATCGACACTTGGTCAAAGGCGGCGGCGTCAATCGCCGCGCTTAGCCGATGATAGCTGTCCGGGTCGGCCTTTTTGTAGTTGTGATCATCCAGGTGGTCCGGGTATCCGCAGCACATATGCACCACGCGGGTCACCGATGTAGGCACACCGTGAAAGCAGCGCTCTAACCCTTCCATACCAAAGCTCAGTGCATCGTCGGTCTGACGGGCAAACAACGGCTCGTCGACCTGGATGTACTGGCACCCGGCATCGACCAGCGCCAGGATCTCCTTGTTCACCGTTTCCGCCAGGGCGGCGTTCAGCTTCGGCCGGTCGTTGTAGAAACAGTCAGCGGTTGTGTCCATGATCGTAAGCGGGCCTGGCAGTGTAAACTTGACGGGCTGTGTGCTGACAGCCTGACTGGCCTTGAAATCATGCGCGCCGTAGAATTTACCGGTATGGATCACCGCCTGGCGGATTGCAGGCAGGTCAGTCTCATAAGCCCCGTCACGCAGCACCCGATTTTCCAGATCGACAAAATCAAACCCGTCCAGATGACGGCAATGGTAATGGATGTAATTCTCGCGCCGCACTTCGCCGTCGGTAGGGATGGAAATACCAGCCCGAACCTGAATGTCGATCACCTCTCTTGCGGCGCGGATGAACAGCGCTTCATGGTTATTTGCATTTTTCTGGCTGTCAGTGGTGAATTCACGCGTGGTCTGACTGGTGTTCATGCCTCCGGTCGCGCGGGCAAAGTCAAACCAGTCGCGCACCGGGACATAGGATGGCTTGGGGAAGGCTCCAATGGTGGTGGTTTCAATTGGCTTTTTCTGTGCTGGCACAATGAGCCCCTTTCCAATTCCAGAGTTTTGATCTGCGACCATATCCGAATTTCAATTTACCAAATATTCCAGACTGGTGGGACCTGAGGGAAAAGTTATGCCTATCGATGGCGTTGTGGCAAGTATTATCCGTCCGCAGAGCGCCCAACAGAAGGGGCTTGTACCGTCACTTCCAGAGCCCGCTTTGGGATTTGAATTTTGTGGTGTGCTTCAGGATGAATGGCAACAGTACGGCGGTCCATCTCACACCCTGACGACAAACCCTGCATCCTTCTGTCATGGGTGTGACCACTTACTAAAAGCGGTTATGAGCTGGTTACTTTCGAACAGGTCAGCGCTGTTTGTTACCATGACGGGAGGGGGACGTGGTTCGATTACTGCACCATGCACATTTTGGCGCGAAAGATGGATTGCGGACCCTCGCGGCAAATGGCTTGAATGATTGGTGAGTTCAATCGATGCTCGCAACACATTCTGGAAACTTCTCTGTTGGGGTTTGATATTGCAAGGTCTTGCGCGGTCTTTCATTGAGCTGACAGGCCACAGCGACGGTGTCTTTCAGCGCATGACTGATCCATCGCTGTTGCCGAGACACAACTTTCGAGGATGAGCGTGCGGAACAACATATCGGATTTGTTTGGCTTCACTGACCGAGAAGATGTCTGGCGAGATCAACTGTAGGGCGTAATTGCCGAACACCTGATGCCTGCATACGAGGAATTTGAGCTTGATGACGATGAGCTTTCTGAACTTTTGGGAGGGGCGGCCTGGCGTGTCGATAGTGCTGCAGGACCTACTTGGTGGCGCAGAACCCATGACGGTTCTCGAACAGTCGGCCACGCGTTCGCTAAAAAAATGGGACCGAATTGCGGTCCGCATCGTGGCCGGTCCCGATCGCCATGTCATATCGGGCGTATTGCTGGCATTCACGGCATACACAGTCGAGCTGCTGTTTGATGGATCGTGTGGAGCACCGAAATTGAAGAAGCGCGATGCAATGCGCCTCACCACGGATCAACTACAGGGCTGCACTCCGGTGTTCACCAGTGCCTGGCTGTTTACCGCGCTGCCGCGCGCTATGCTCCCGCCGCTTGGACAAGCACTATCGCGAGACCTTGGACGCGCCGGTGCCTGCATTGGGTGGGACGTCGCCTCGCCAAGCCGTGCGCAGTGAGGTTGGCTGCAGTAGGGGGCGAGCCAGACATTCGCGTTAGCCGTACATCGCGTATTCAATCTGGTGAACAGAGCTAAGAAACCTGCCTGTTTTCAAGGAAATGGTAAGCTTCAATAATAGTCATGGTCAGCCCATCAAAAAAGCCCGGCACAGCGACATCTACCAGGCCTGCGGGGGCGTGAGCTTCATCGGCGATGATGTCTTCGGTTGGTTTTAAAACAACAAGAGGGCTTGGGGTTTTGAGCAACTCCCGATAACTTGCGCCTTTTCCATGCTTCAGCACGTTGATCGCAAGATAGTAGTGGTGGACTCTATCGGCGAGGTCAGTTTGCTTAGCCTCCAACAGCAATGACTTCAATTTACGGGAGAACGGGCCTCGCCTAAAGTGGTGCTGCATCCGTGCTTCGAAAAGAGAGAATATATCGACCGCGGCCAATTCAAGCGAAACAGTCGCGGCGCGAAGGTCTTCAACTTGGGCGTCGGACGCGGTCTGCCCATTCATAAGTTTCAAAATTTCTGAAATGCGATCTTCAGACGTCTTTGCATTGGCCTGCGCCGCCGCAACCAGTTCAAGTAAGCTCTGTGAAGCTTCCATCATTCATTCTCCTTAACGTACCACTTCCCTTAAGCTATACGACTAGGAATGATAGTGGCGGGATGGGGTAATTCTGTTCCGAGAATTTGGATTGTGAGGTCGGATCGCGGTATTGGTGTTGGGGCGATTCGATTGCGTAGCCGATGCCCAGGTTGGGGCTGACTGCAGACATGAGGCGTGCGGCGTGTCATTTGACGCCGTTCGTGCTTGACCACACTGTGCACACGGCCCGTTGCGAACCTTCGCAGAGAGTCTCGATACAGGTCTGCTTTTTGAAAATTGACTGATTAGAGCCGACGTTGCAAGCTGGTGTAAATTGGGAGTAACTAAATGCGACCTGTTGGTTTTTCCGACAACGCCGCCACGGGCACGGCCAGCACATTGGCGCTGCGCGTTCGGACACATCTCTGCCAAATTGTCTGTTACGCGACTCCCATCACATATCAAGCTCTTGCCAAGGCTTTGGGCCTTGCGCCGCCAAACACGATCCTTCAGCTCACTGTGGCATTGGAATGCCTGATAGAGGAGGACGCCGCCACCGCGCATCCGTTGATTGCAGCGCTGGTGGTCAGTAAGGCACGGGGGGGATTGCCTGCACCGGGATTTTTCGATTGCGCGCGGCGTGTTGGGCGCTTCGACGGGGATCCATCGGGATCCGAGGGCCCCGCATTTTACGTGGCAGAGTACGATGCCGCCGTCGAATTCTGGCGCGCAACACCCAAAAATGTGGAGGCTGCTTCCTAAGTTTGAAAACCATCCTGAACATCGGGATCGAAAACACTCAGCGGCACGACTAGCCCGGAAGCGAACGGCCCTTGGGCGAAGTTGCTGCCGCGGCAATGGCGCGATTGTTTGATGTCCTGCCCTGATCAGGGCATCTTGATTTTGTGATCTGACCGACCTGTCTGACGATTGGAAACTTCTCAGTCGATTGACCAGAGGTTCCGATAACAGAGGATAAAGTGACGCCGCTGCGCCAGTGGATGATGGAAGATATGCGCATCCGAGGGATGGGTGACAAAGCCCAGAAGTCTCATATCAGGGCGATCAAGGATTTGCGAAGTTTTTGAAGAGGCCGCCGGGCATGGCCACACCCGAGGAGTTTCCGCCAAGAGGACTTCCTGAAACGCATCTCGTTACGGGCCAAAACCGACTTGCACTCTGCCGTCGCGAACACGCTCAATTGGCTCCAAACGACGGAAAAATCTATCAATCAGTACCGAAAAACTACACCACAACCTGCTCTCACCTCATCAACGCGCCGTTGGCTGCCCCCGCGAATAGCCTCACCCGACACAGCCCTGGTCATGCTTTCCCCATAAGGACCGTCGGGCCCACGCAGCTTACAGCTTGGGAGGATTTCCAACGCGGGCCACCGCCGGTCCACGTTGAAATCTTGCACTCTGGCCCGGGTCGAAGATCCTTCACCATTGAGGCCTTTGATGTGTTTAGCGTCTAACGACCACTTCTACCGGCGATTTCAATGGGCCGACGCAACACTTTAGTCTTTTTAGAAAGATGGAGTGTAGATCATGGCCTATCGACGACGAATATTTGTCCACAGACAAGCCGAAGCCAGAAATTTGGGATCGATGGCAACGTGGCGAGCCGATGAGTTCGATTGGACGCGTATTCGATTGCGGTTCGTCGTCGATATATTCGCTCCTTGAACGGACAGGTATTGAACGAGTGAGATCTAGATTGTCGCTCAGGCCATCATTCACAATCCTGTGGATAGCGGGCGCAAGCATACCACTCGAAACTTTTGGAGCTATCTGCCGAGCTATAGGGCTGTTGTTGGCCGCTACATTGGTCTTGCGTTCCCCAAGTTCCAAGCCCGTTGGCAACCGTGTAGGGTTCGTAGTTTTGACCCCCACATGGCGGGCTCTGCTTCGCAACCTCTTGCGCTTGCTTACAGGTCACGCCCTCAAAAAACTGTAACGACCCGCTTTGTCCTTGTAGGTTGGGTTGCAAGCAGGCGACAAGTTTTGGCCTCACATAGAAGATCGTGTCAGGTTCAGCCACCGGTTTTCCGGCGCCGAAATCAAGCAAAAAGCTTGAATCCGTTCCGAACCCGGTTGCCGCCACACCATGACAGCCTTTGCAGCCTCCGACGTTAAAGGTGTCACCCATATAGATGCCATTGCCGCCATTCTGCGACCCATCCGAGAATTTCGGCCCGGTCGGAAAGACTGCGTCTGTGCTGGTGAACCCAGGTCCAAAGAAGTTTCCAAGGAACCCATCGGATTCGATCACGAAGTTGGCCATGTAATGGTTCGGACCGGCATTTGTGGTTGGGGATGGTGCATAGGAATTGGTCTGCAGGGCCTGAACACCAATAAGTGCGTAATTTGCCCAGATTGAACCAGAACTGGACAGGGACTCTTGAGCCTCGGCGTTGATCTGTTGGATCGTCGTGGGTACTGGATACAGGTCTCCCCCGGACACCGGATCTGGCCCATCTTGGCGTACGATTTTCNCCATTCCACCAAACTGAGTTCCGCCGCCCGCATTTGCAGGCTCGACAACAGCGCCATGGATGTTGAAATCACCGTACAATGGCGGCGGTGACGATAGCAGGACGTAGTTGAGGTCCTGATTCTCAAGATCCTTGTGCTGGAATGATGTAAAGATCAACGCCGGGAAATTCGTCGTCTTGTGGATGATATGGATCCCTAACAAGGCAAAACTACCGTTGTGGTAGGTGAATTCACCGTTTCCGGTACCGTCGGCGTTCAGGCCTTGGGTGTAATAAATCGCCTCGCGCACCAGATAATCGGCGTACGCGGCTTCCTGCCCGTCTGGGATCAGCATGAAGGCGGTCTTGATCTCGATGGCCCCTTCCTGACCACCGGTCACGCCGCAGGGCAGCGTGATCGAGGAATCCGCGGCAACGCCTGTCGGAGTCTGGCAGATATTATATACGGGTTGTCCGTTTTGATCCAAGAAATAGGCCTTGTGCGCTTTGATGTTGGCCWGATTGTTTGCCGCAGCCRYGGCAAGAGCACCCTTTGGATCGGCCTGYCCTGCGCCAAAGAYRTTCTTAATATAGTCGTAYTCGTCGCGGTTTGTTTTGGCCTGATACARGATCARCGRTGTGGTCGYAGGAKCAGKCACAGCGCCAACGTAGATATCCGCAGAGCCGATTTCGTTGTCTTCGTCCAGATTGTTCAGCAGCGTAAAGCTGGCTGGATTGCCATTCTGATCCATGCCTTGTGACAGCATGCCATTGGCGCGCACTTCGGTCAGGTAGTCTGGTTTAGAATCGAATGAAGCCGTAAGCGGAACGCCCCAAGGGCGAAGCTCAGAGCGGTGGGCGAATGTCTCCCATACGACGGTATCGGGGGTGCCATCCGACAGGTTCCAAGACGTATCCGCCGTGCCGCGCTGAAAATTAAGCGAGCCCGCGTCATATGTCGCCTTCCATCCTAGCGCCACAAATTGCTGCCAGGCCCAGACCGCCAGTTCAGTGTTGTATTCGTCCGAGGGTGCCTTGCGTTCAATATCGTGTGGAACGTCCGGTCCAAAGGTTAGGGTTTGCGCGACAACCTGTGCGGGTATCGCAATAATGCCGAGAGCGAGAAACGCTGCGCCGACAGAAAATGAATGATGTGTAAYTCTCATTATAGTTGAATCCCCTGTAGCCAAATAGCTGCAATGCGGGTAATGTACATCAAAATAAATCATTTGATAGTGTGGATTATTAAATATTAATCAACGCATTACCGGCTCCTCAGGGACGCATGAAGATTCATTTGACTGAAAGGTATAGTGGTGTCGAATGCGACAAKACTGATARATTCAATCGCCTTAAGCATTACTCCTCAAATGGTTGTGCGTCCTGCGTATCGCCAGTTAAATGCGACGTTGGAGCTGCTTGGGGTCCAGGCTGACACGCGGGATTACACCTGTCCGAACCGGGGCTGTCTGCGTAAATCGCCAGACAATCTCCACCGCCCAATTTACGTCTTAAATGTACAACTCGGTGAAAGCGCAAAGCCGCCACCCGMRMYANAGAACMWMSRWWRKGGAGCGAAATGGCAGAAGCCATGCAACGCTATGACCGCGTCTGCGGCATTCTGACGGAAGCTGCAGCTGGCAGTGATGCAGATTACGGCGGGTTGGGGCCGTTCTGGGAGGATGGCATAGAGACCCTCAAATCGGCGGTTGTTTTTGGAATTCCCATGATCGGCTCCCGCGCCGAGGCGTCTGGCCTGATAAAGGGGCTGCGGGGACAGGCGCCGTTCGATGGTGACCGCTTTCCACGTCTGCCCTGGGGCGGCACTTCGGTTGCTGAAGCGGACATCGACTATATCGCGGATTGGATCAACGATGGCTGCCCCGAGAAGGCCCAGCAATTTGATGCGCCTCTTGTGGCAGAGGATGGTCCAAGCACCAGTTCCACCTGCTGTTCCGCCAAGACCAAAGTGTTGCAACCCGATGAATTTGGCATCTTTGACGGTGKSKTSRMYGRKYWYSCSYYYKCGMWWKCYGMKGKCYKYSRSSKYGGMRMYAWMSMSSTGMWSCCSGAWRRTCWGRYWSARGWRCWKSGAGAGGCGATGCGCAGTACCATGGCGCTGAACAGCAAGGCTCATGACCGGCGCAGCTATTCCAATCAGGCCTTGGTGCATCAGAACCATTGTCAGCATGGCTGGGAACGTTTTCTGCCGTGGCACCGCGCCTATATGTATGAATTCGAGTCCAATCTGCGCGACTTTAATCCCAATGTCATGGTGCCCTATTGGGACTGGACCATGGACCAATATGCGCCTGCAACCCCCGACAAAGGGTGGCGCGTTCCATTGTCATTGAAGGCGTTTTTGACCCGTGATCAAGCCGAGTGGTTGACTGGTGCGCTGCAGCCCAATCCAAGCAAAACGCAACGCAACGCCATCATCGCGCTGTCAGAGCCGCGCAAGCTGTTCTGTGATCAGGCCAAATTTTTAGAACATCTCTATAACGTCATAGGCTACACGCATCTGACACCTGACCCGGGCGACAAAAACCGGGCCTGTGCGATCAAGGCGTTGATGACATCAAACCCGCTTTGGTACCCGTTGCGATACCCCGGGACCTATTTCAGGGATGGCAAGCCGTCGACAATTAACGAAGTCATCCATTACCACTACCCGACCAAAAGTGATATTGCCCAGATCATGTCGCTCAACAACTTCCGGGATTTTGGTGGTGGCAGCATGTACAATGACAGCTATGGTTTTCTCGACCAGAACCCACACAACACCATGCATATCTGGACCGGCGGTATTAATCCGTATTATAGCAAAGCCAGCTACGAAATCGGCGATACAGCCACACGGGTGCCGCAAAACACCGCTCAGTCCAAACGTGTTTTCTATTCCCAAGAGGACCTAGTCAGCCAACCGCAGAACGGCGACATGTTTTCTAATCTGACGGCGGGGTTCGACCCGGTATTCTGGCCGGTTCATGCCAACGTGGACCGGTTGTGGTGGAAGTGGCAGCAAAGCAACCCGCATTCGGTGCCACATGACCTTGATGCGGTGATGTCGCCCTGGTCCTACACAGTTCGCGATATGCTCAGCATCGAGCCCTTTGGCTACGAATATGTGCGCGGCTCGTACCTGATSCCGGTCGGGTATGCCGCACCAATCGGGCGTTTTGTGTCGGCAGAGATCGCTCCCCCCGAAGGGATGCAGAGCTTCTCACGCGCCGAGGTCCGCCTGCACCGGGTTCCCGTTCTGACGCAATCCTGCATGGTTCGGGTGTTTTTGAACGACCCGGGCGCGGATGCCTCTACCCCGGTTGAAGGCAATCCGCATTTTGCTGGCCATCTGTCGATCTTTAGCCATGGCGAGTGCATCGGAGGCCCCGGTCATTGCGCGATNCCCCAGACGCGCCCCGGCGACCTGCGAGAGCGCCCCCACAACACGCCGCGCAATCACCGGATTGACGTAACCGACGCCGCCCGCCGGGCGCTGAAGGATGGTGGCAGTTTGCGTGTCACCCTTGTTGTGATTGGCGCAGACGACGACGCCTTCCTAAAAACCGAGGGCGTCACCCTCACTTTCCTCGATTGATCCAGCGGGAGAACGGAGCCATGAAAACAACGTATAAAATTCATCCCGCGATCGGTATTGCCCGGCTGGGCAATGCGCCGGACGCGTTTTATCTAGGACCGGAAACCGCCGGGGGCTGGCCAACTGAATGCGACGAGATGGGCAATCCGAAACTATCCCCGGATCTGCAATCTCAGGTGCCGGTGAAGAAATTCAAGGATGCCCAAGGTCGGATCAAACGACAGGCCGCCCGATTTCAGGTCTGGGTTTACGACCAAGAGGCAGGCAGCGAACGGCCGCTGAAAATTGGGGATCCGATAGCCGGAGGCGGTAACCACGGCACGCTGGTTGCAATCCAATGGCGCGTCCATATCGCGAACAAGAAAGCGTCATGGTACAAGTTCGAGCAATTGCAGGGCGAACATGGCTATTCCAGATCCCATCCGTTGCGCAATGCCTCGGTCGCCAGCGCCGACCGCAGCCGGTTGATTATCGATCCCGGTGCCCGGATCGTGGACAGTCAGAGCAACCGCCGTGCCAGCTTTGACCGAACCGGCGACGGTCTTATTACCACAAATTTCCCCGGCCCGCTTGAGCCGATGTCGATCGACACACTGGGGGATCTGGTCGTCGATGACGAGGCGCGCCTGCTTGTTTTAGGCGGACACGGCCATTCGGGATCAGAGCTAACCGGCCCTGGTCAGCCCTCGATCCAAAACTATGCCAACAACGATGGTTGGTATGACGACACCGGCGACGGCCCGGTCATGGCGCGCCTGGTGATGTTTTCCGAAGAGGTGCAGGCGCTGCGCTATGTGGATGTGGAATACCCCGCTTGGGTGCTGACCGGCTATCCATCTTATGTGCCCGAGATCCTCGACATCATCACCATGGAAGAGGCGGTCGAGGACATGTTCGTTCGGGAAATGGCCTATGACTCTGACATGTATGGCCCTGTTGGCAGCTTTGGTGATCCCGCGCGTGTCGACAGCTCTGACCCAGAGGCGCTTCGGTTCTGGAAGACCGAGCGGCTRGAATGGAACCCCGACTATTTCCCGGGCTTTTACGCCGACATCTGGCCGATCCTGTTCCGCCCCAACGAGTTCAACTTTCTCACGCTGATCCTGGAAGCCTCGAACTACCCCCACTCGCAAGAAACACGCGGCACATTCAACCCAACCGACCTGTCAAAGCCGCCAGGCGTGGTCAAGAACGAAGACGCTGATGTGGCCGAGGCCAATGTGGCAAAAACCGCGGCGCATCTCGGACGCTACTCTCAGTACCTTGTCAAAGGCTCCTCCGAGGGGAAAGGAAAACGCAAAAGCGATCCGTTCAAACCGATGCGAATGTTCCTGTTCGATCTTTTGCGGATGCCCGGAGAAGAGAACGATTTTCGCCTGACCGGCAAGATCAACTCGCGTTTGCATAATCTGCCGCTGATGCCGCTGCTGTGTGGCGATAACCCGATCACCAATGAGCTTCCCAGCCAGTTTCTGCGGCTGACAGAACGGCAATTGTTCATGTTGCGCCAGTGGGCCGATGGCAAGTTCCATGACGATCTGAAACAGATGCCAAAGGGRTATAATCCGTTCAARCCCTTCCCCGGCCCCKCCCCSMAAACCGGGCGCGCGYTGGACAAGGGTGTGCTTGGCAACATCCTTGGCGGGGCRTTTTGCCCRGGCGGCGAGGTTGGTTGGGTCATGCGSAACCCATCGATCTACACCGAGCCCTACCGTGTAAAGGCAGATTTGCAGTTTTCGACCTTCCGCATGACAGCGGCCCGGGCCTCGTCACTGTCAGGCGCTGTTCCCCCCGAGGAATACACCGCCTATCAGGACCAATCCCTGTCGCTTAACAACAATTTCAACACCGGCCTGCAGCCTGGCGATTTGACCAAATACATGTCCTGCCCATGGCAGGCCGATTTCAACGAATGCTCAACGCAGCCGATTGATGTCACCTATGAGGGCTGGAACAGCATCAACACCGACGGCGATACCCGGCTCGCCAACGAGCAACAGACCTGGGAAACGCTGTGGTGGCCAGCCCACCACCCGATGCAGGTCTATATGGAACTCAACGACGGAGCCTCTTCGGGGATCGTCAACTGGTCGCGCGGCATTCCGCAAACCAACCTGGGCGATCTGAAAATGGTAACGGAATGGTGGCGACTGGCTTTTGTCGTCAACAACCTAAACCTGCCGGACGACCAAAAATACGTCGCTGGCCCTAACCCTGCCAAATATATTGGCGTCGAACAATCCGATTAAATTGGAGAGCATTACGATGGATAACCCTTTTGTCGGAACATGGACTTACCGGGCCTTGCTGAACGACCCCGACGTGTCAAAAGATYTTAGCGCGCTGCAATTTGGCGAGGGCACAATTGTGATCGACGATGGCCCGTTTGATGCGCTGTCCGGCACGATTGGTGGCCCGGGGTGGAGTCTTGATTTGCAAGGATCGCGCCAATACGGCACGCCGATGCGCGCCCGGTTCCAGGGAACCGGCGTCGTCGGCGGAGAAGAGTGGGTTTATGATTACGACGGCTATCTTGTCACCCCGTGGCCCAATGGCGTGCAGCAGCGACCAGCCATGACTGGGTCGGTGATCCGCACGATCCCGCATTCAGGGTCGGATGGGTCAATTCACCCAGCCGGCGTTGTCGCGTCCTTTTATGCCGTCAAGGTAGACAGTTAGACACAAACGCCCGTGCGGGTTGACGTATTAATCGCAGGTGCGGGACCGGCCGGTGCCGCCACCGCGCTTTGCATCAAACGGATGGCACCACATCTGAGCGTTTGCGTGGTTGATCCCGGACAATCGGGGCCCACCGTCGGCGAGGGATTGCCGCCGCCTGGCCGGGGGATGCTGAAAGAGCTTGGGCTTTGGGACGATTTTCTGGCCCAAGGACACACAGAAGCGCAACACAGCAAGGCAGCCTGGGGCAGTCCCATACTACAAACCAACGACTTTCTGCTGCTTGGCAAGGGATGCGGCTGGACACTTGACCGACCCGCCTTTGACCGGCTTTTGCACGCCCGTGCCGCAGCCTGCGTCGACGAAATGATCACCGGGCGGCTGCAGCATCTGCAGGCGACGGCTGCTGGCGAATGGCAGGCGACGGTGGATGGTCAGGCCGTGCAGTCCCGCACCATAATCGACGCCACGGGTCGAGCCGCGGTTGTCACCCGACTTTTGGGCAACCGCCCAAGGCTAGAGGATAAACTGGTCGCCGTAGTCAGAGAAGGCACCGTTCCAGATGATACCGAGACCGGTGTGGTGGTGGACGCCGCGCCCGAAGGGTGGTGGTATTCGGCCCCAACCTCACCGGGCCGACGGATTTGGGTCTGGATGACAGATTCTGATCTGTTGCGCAGTCAGCCCGCCGGAGATCGCACGCGCTGGCACCAGGCGCTTGCTGCATCCAAGATCATGGTATCCCTTGCCCGCGGCGCGCGCTTTGATACCTGGCGGATTGTCCCGGCGATGACCCAACGTGCGCCTGCCGCGGCAGGCAGCTGCGCATACCTGTGCGTCGGCGATGCCGCAAGCTGCTTTGACCCTGCATCCTCGCAAGGAATCGTCAAGGCGCTGCGCTCTGGGCTGTTTGCCGGCTATGCGTTGTATGATTGCCTGATCAAGGGGGACAAGACCGCGTTCGATCGCCATCGCGACCATGTCAACGCCGAGTATGTGGCCTACAAATCCCAGCATCGCCTGCACTATGACGCACAAACCCGCTGGTCCGACAGCCCATTCTGGAGCCGCCGAACCGGTAACGCTTTGGACCATGCCGAACCAACCACCGATCATCGCCAGGATGAGCCTGCTTAACGATCTATTACGTTCTTTCTGTTGACGATGGGCTGTGCCTTGATGAACTGAAGGCGATGCATCGGCGCCGACCTGTATTCCCAGGCCCAAGAGCCTGTGCCGTAAATGAGCGGGTCTAACGATTTGGTTCCAGCAAAACCGGTTCAAGTTGGTTCGTTAACTAGACTTCACACCCCAGCGTGAACAATGGTTCATACTAGGCATTTTTTAGTCGCCAAGTTTTGCTCCTTTTCCTTTGAATTCAAATTGGAGGTGTTCACGGAAATGCCTCCACCATTTTCCGGGGGAACATCAGGAATGATGGGGCTGCGCAAGTCGGAATCGCATTGATTTTCTTATCGAGCCGCTCCGGATTTTGCGAGTGTTGCGAGTGTTGCGAGTGTTGCGAGTGTTGCGAGATGCAGTGACCGTGCAACGCAGTAAGGATGGCGCGCCCTTTTTCCATTTTCCCCGTGACAAAGGCTGTGGCACTTTTCTAAAGCGTGGCCCGTGGTGAGGGCATCGGGGTTGGTTCGCAGAGCGGTGAGAACGGTTTTGGTGCCATTTAAAGGCAGGGCAATCACGGTCAGGCTACCGCATATGATGTTCACCCTGAGTGGTCACGAGCCCCCAAGGGGGCTGTATCGCCGAGGGGCATGGTGAAATGTCGGGGCATAGAAACTTAACCCTGGCTKCCTCTTGATCGATTGGTAATCGCAATTGCGCGCCGGGCAATGCATGACAACCCGGCACGACGAAAACACGAACTGATTGCTGCGTCAGCACGTCCCAAAGGACACGGACTTGCCTGCCATTGCCAAACAAAGCCGAGTGCTGTCGCCAGTAAGCGTAATGGGCAACCTGGAAAGACGCCCGACTGACAAGTACCTGCTAAGCGTCTCCAAGTAGGTGTTGCACCGACCCGTTGAAATCGCCCCGATTGATTGCCACTGCAAGCTCGTTCAGAATCTTTTCCCTCAGATCAAAAAACGAGTATGCTGCAACCCCTTGTTGCTACGCAGGGTTAGCCATAATGGGTCACCGGGGTGCCGGCAATGGCCGCCATGTTTAGCAACCCGCGCGCAGTAATCGAGGGCGAGACGATATGGGCGCGGTTGCCCATGCCCATCAAGATTGGACCCACTTCCAGCCCATCGGCGCGCATTTTCAGGATGTTGCGCACACCGCTGGCGGCATCTGCATGGGCAAAGATCAACACGTTGGCCGCGCCCTCCATCCGTGAATTTGGGAAAATCCGGGTGCGCAGCTCGGCGTCCAGAGCGGAGTCGATGTTCATTTCGCCCTCATATACAAAATCACGCTGTTTGCCGTCGAGGATTTTCAATGCAGCACGTAACCGAGTGCCGGTATCGCAGTTGGTATTGCCAAACTGCGATTGCGAGCACAGGGCGATTTTAGGCTCGATACCAAAGCGCCGTACGTGACGGGCAGCGCCAATCACCGATTGGGCAATTTGTTCGGGGGTGGGTTCAACCCGGACATGGGTGTCGGCAATGAACAGGGGGCCGTCCTCAAGGATCATCAGCGACAGCGCCCCATGGGGTTCATAACTTTTGCCACTCAGCATCTGGGTCACATAGTTCAGGTGCCAGCGGTATTCGCCAAAGGTGCCGCAGATCAGGCTGTCAGCCTCGCCGCGTTGCACCATAATGGCACCAATGGCAGTGGTATTGGTGCGCATGACCGCCTTGGCAATGTCCGGCGTGACACCCTGGCGCTGCAGCAGGCGATGATAGCTGTTCCAGTAATCGTAATAGCGTGGATCGTTCTCGGGATTGACGATCTGAAAGTCCGAGCCTGGACGGATATCCAGCCCCAGCTTTTCACAACGGGCGTCGATTACTTCGGGGCGACCGATCAGAATGGGGGTTTCCGTGGTTTCTTCCAGGATCGCCTGAGCGGCGCGCAACACCCGTTCATCCTCGCCCTCGGCAAAGACAATCCGACGCGAGGCGACGCGGGCGGCCTCAAACACCGGTTTCATCAGCAGTGCAGATTTGAACACCGTCTGGTTCAGCTTTTGCTTGTAGGCTTCCATGTCGTCGATTTGACGGGTGGCAACGCCGGTTTCCATTGCCGCTTTGGCCACAGCCGAGGAGACAACCGCCACCAGTCGCGGATCAAACGGCTTGGGGATTAGATAATCGGCGCCAAAGGTCAGTTGCTCGCCCTTATAGGCGGCTGCGGCCTCGGCCGAGGTGGTGGCGCGGGCCAGATCGGCGATGCCGTCGACGCAGGCAATCTGCATGGCGTCGTTGATCTCGGTTGCGCCGACATCCAGTGCACCGCGAAAGATGAAGGGAAAGCAGAGGACGTTGTTGACCTGATTGGGGAAATCGCTGCGCCCGGTGGCGATGATGGCGTCGGGTTTTACCTTGCGGGCGGCCTCGGGCATGATTTCCGGGTTGGGGTTGGCTAGGGCAAAGATGATTGGCCGATCGGCCATCTTGGCAACCATTTCCGGTTTCAGAACATTGGGACCAGACAGACCCAGAAACAGATCTGCATCGTCAATGACGTCATCCAGCGTACGTTTGTCGGTGTCTTGGGCAAAGGCGGCTTTGTGCGGGTTCATGTCCTCGACACGGCCCTCATAAACCAACCCGTGAATGTCGCAGAGCCAGATGTTTTCGCGCTTCACGCCCAGTTTCAGCAGCATGTTCAGGCAGGCAATTCCGGCAGCACCGCCACCGGTTGAAACGATCTTGATGTCTTCAAAGCTTTTGCCAGCCACGTGCAGCGCATTCTTTGCAGCAGCCCCAACCACGATGGCGGTGCCGTGTTGATCGTCATGGAAAACCGGGATATTCATCCGCTCGCGACAGATTTTTTCGACGATAAAACAATCGGGTGCCTTGATGTCTTCAAGGTTGATGGCGCCAAAGGTTGGCTCCAGCGCGCAGACAATGTCGGCCAGTTTCTCAGGGTCGCTTTCGTTCAGCTCTATGTCGAAACAGTCGATGCCGGCAAAATTCTTGAACAGAACCGCCTTGCCCTCCATCWCTGGTTTTGAGGCCAGCGGGCCAATGTTGCCCAGTCCCAGCACCGCAGTGCCGTTGGTCACCACCCCCACCAAATTGCCGCGGATGGTATAGCGGGTGGCATTGGCGGGGTCGGCCAGGATTTCGGTGCAAGCCTCGGCCACTCCGGGAGAATAGGCGCGGGCCAGGTCGCGGCCATTGGCCATCGGTTTGGTCGCACGGATTTCCAACTTACCGGGTTTGGGGAATTCGTGATAATGTAGGGCTGCCTGGCGGAGGTTCGGCGTGTCGGACATGGGGCGCTCCAAAAATATGTAGTTTAGTGCTAAACTAATTTTTACGTCGGGGAAATGGTTGAATTATTGCCATCCATCCTTCGCACGGCTTCTTGCACATCTTCCTTAATATGCTCACTCTGCTGCAAACAGCATAGGGGAGTTTTGGATGGGCAATACAATAGCCGAAATACGATTGCCGACGCAGGAATTGCGCGACGATATTCCGTTTTATACCAAGGTTTTGGGGATGCGGATGGATTCGATTTATCCGGCGGATGACCCAAGCGTTGCGGTGTTTTCCGGCCACGGGTTGCGGCTGCGTATTGAAAAAGGGGCCACTGAGGCGCCGGGCACTCTGCGCATTTTGACCGAGAACCCCGATGGTTTCGCCGATGGTCAGCGTCGGTTGACCGCCCCGAATGGCACCCTGATCGAAATCGAAGACCGCCATCCACCGCTGGTGATGCCAGAGACGGTGCATTCCTTTGTGGTGCGCAGGCTCAAGGATCAGGCGCCTTGGATCATTGGTCGTGCAGGCATGCATTACCGCGATCTGGTGCCGTCGCGGCTGGGTGGGTCGATTATTGCCAGCCATATTCGCATCCCCGATGGCGGCCCGGTGCCGGATATGGTTCATTTCCACCGGGTTGGTTTTCAGTTGATCTTTTGCATCCACGGCTGGGTAGATGTGGTTTACGAGGATCAGGGGCCAAAAATGCGCCTGACCGCTGGCGACTGCTTCATCCAACCGCCCGAGATCCGCCACCGCGTACTCGAGGCTAGTGATAATGTTCAGGTGATCGAAATCGGCGTGCCTGCGGAACATGTCACCGAAATCGACCATGACATGATCCTGCCCACGTCGGATCTGCGTCCGGATCGCGAATGGCAGGGGCAGCGGTTTGTCTACAATCAGGCCAAAGATGCCGAGTGGCAGGATTTTCGCCTGCCGGGGTTCATCTGCCGCGACACCTCAATTGCCGCCAATACCAAGGGCGTCGCCGGGGTGCAGGTGGTGCGCAAGGGGCAGGGCGATAGTCCCTTCGCCAGTCATGACACCGATATCCTGTTTTCCTTTGTAATGACGGGGCAGGTGACCTTGCACGGAGAGGGGCGAGAGCCCTATGATTTGGAAGCCGGAGATGCCTTTGTGATCCCGCCGGGTATGAAAACCCGACTGTCAAATGCGACGGATGATCTGGAACTTTTGGAGGTCTGCCTGCCGGGCAGTTTCACAACGACTTTGGAGCCCACATGAGCCTGAAAGCTGCCGCCACCGCCGTGCGCCTGAACGCCCACGCCCCCTACTCGAACTTCCAGGTGGGGGCGGCGATCCGTGCCGCCTCGGGCCAGGTCTATGTCGGCTGTAACGTTGAAAACGTCGCCTATCCCGAGGGCACCTGCGCTGAGGCAGGGGCGATTGCTGCCATGGTGGCGGCAGGTGAGACGCGTTTGACTGAAGTCTTTGTCATTGCTGATTGCCCGTCACCGATCCCTCCTTGTGGCGGTTGTCGTCAAAAGCTCGCGGAATTTGGCGCGGGAGATGTCACCGTGACATTGGCCACGATAGACGGCCATGAACAGGAAACGACAATTGGCGATCTGCTGCCGGGTAAGTTTGACGCTAGCCACATGGATCGGAGCTAACAGAATGGACGCGCGTGCGATCATTGCCACTCTGCGTCGCGGCGAAACCCCAAGCGAGGCTCAACTGCGGTGGTTTGCTCAGGGGCTGGCGGACAACACAGTCAGCGATGCCCAGGCCGGGGCCTTTGCCATGGCCGTTTGCCTGCGTGGGCTGGGGGCCGAAGGCCGACGTGCTCTGACCCTGGCCATGCGCGACAGTGGAGAAGTGCTGAGCTGGGATCTGGATGGTCCAGTGCTGGATAAGCACTCGACTGGTGGTGTTGGCGATTGCGTGTCGCTGCTGCTGGCGCCGGCGCTGGCGGTATGCGGGGCCTATGTGCCGATGATCTCGGGGCGCGGGCTGGGCCATACCGGCGGTACGCTGGACAAGATGGAGGCCATTCCCGGCGTCACCACCCAAGTGCCGCAGGAGCGTCTGGTGCAGATCATGCACGAGGCTGGCTGCGCCATTGTCAGTGCTACGGCCCAAATTGCACCGGCGGACAGGCGGCTTTATGCAATCCGTGATGTGACCTCGACCGTCGAGAGCCTGGACTTGATCACCGCCTCGATCCTGTCCAAGAAACTGGCCGCCAGCCCGGATGGATTGGTGCTGGATGTTAAGGTCGGCTCTGGTGCCTTTATGAGAACCATCGACGAGGCAAGGGCGCTTGCTTTGTCTCTCAGCGAGACCGCCAATGCTGCGGGGTGCAAAACCTCGGCAGTCATAACGGACATGAACCAGCCACTGGCCTCTGCGTTGGGTAATGCGCTGGAAGTGGCTGAGGTGATGAAGGTGCTGACTGGCGAGGTGGCTGGCCCGCTGGCTGAGATCACTACAGTGTTGGGCGGGATGCTGCTGTCGGATGCAGGCATGGTCAAGAACGAGCAGGACGGGGTCAAGAAAATTGCCGACGCGCTAGCCAGCGGCCATGTGGCCGAGCGGTTTGGCCGGATGATTGCTGCCGTTGGTGGTCCACTAGACTTTGTCGACAGCTGGCAACGTATTCTGCCCGAGGCGACGGTCATCCATGAGGTCACTGCCAAACAAACAGGCTATGTCACTGCGATTGATGGCGAGGCACTGGGCCTTGCCGTTGTACGTCTTGGGGGTGGCCGAATGGTCGAGACCGACCGGATTAATCCTTCGGTTGGTCTGGCCGGGATGGTGCGTCTGGGTCAGAAGGTGGACAAAAATACGCCACTGGCCGTGGTCCATGCCGCCCGCGAGGATGCAGCAAGCGCCGCCGAAGCGACGTTGCATGCCGCCATCACCATCTCTCCCGAGGCGCAGCCGGTACCGGATTTGATTCACGAGAGGATTTCCTGATGCCGCGCGCATTTTTGGTGGTGATGGATTCCGTAGGCATCGGCGGTGCGCCGGATGCCAGCAGTTTCTACAACAGGGATCTGCCGGATCTGGGGGCCAATACGCTGGCGCATATTGCGCAGGCCTGTGCTGAGGGGCGGGCCTGGGAAGGGCGCAGCGGGCCTTTGATGCTGCCCACCCTGGACCGTCTGGGGTTGGGGGCGGCGATGCGGCTGGCCTCATCAGTGCCGTTTCCGGGTTTTGACGCTGAACCGCAGGGACGTTGGGGCTGCGCCGCAGAAATCAGCCAAGGCAAGGATACGCCTTCGGGGCATTGGGAGTTGGCTGGCTTGCCAGTGCCTTGGGACTGGTGCTTTTTCCCGGACACTGTGCCCGCATTTCCAGCGGATCTGAGCCGCTATGTGGCCAAGGCTGCGGGGGTAGGCGGAATTCTGGGGGACTGCCACGCACCGGGCACCGCCATTATCGAACGTCTGGGCGAGGAACACATGCAAACGGGCAAACCGATTGTCTATACCTCGGCTGATAGCGTGATGCAGATCGCCGCCCATGAAGAGAGTTTTGGGCTCGACCGATTGTTGGACCTGTGTCGGGCGGTTGCGCCGCATCTTCATAAGATGAAGGTGGGCAGGGTTATCGCGCGCCCCTTTGTTGGCACCGCACAGGACGGTTTCACCCGCACCACCAACCGGCGCGACTTTGCGATTACGCCGCCCGCGCCGGTATTGACCAACTGGGTGCAGAATGCCGGCGGTGCGGTGCATGCGATTGGCAAGATTGGTGATATTTTCACCATGCAAGGCATTGATACCCTGCAAAAAGGGGCTGATGCGGCGTTGATAGAGCATTTGGCAGACCGGGTGGAAAACGCTGCTGACGGCAGCCTGACATTTGCCAATTTTGTCGAGTTCGACAGCCTTTACGGYCAYCGCCGCGACATYTCSGGYTATGCCCGCGCGCTGGARTGGTTYGAYKYTGMGATTGGYAAGATCATTRMMAAYCTGCGTGACGGGGACATGTTGTTGCTGACKGCCGATCAYGGCAATGATCCCAGCTGGCCGGGCACMGATCACACCCGCGAACAGGTGCCKGTGCTGATTGCCGGGCTGGGTGCGGGGCCTGTTGGGGCCGTGGGCTATGTCGATGTCGCGGCAAGTATTGCAGAGCATCTGGGTGTTGTGTCAGAAGGCCCGGGAAGGAGCTTCTTATGACTGTCGCAGACCTGCCCAAAATCGAATTGCATCTGCACCACGAGGGCGCCGCACCACCAGACTTCATTCGCCAGTTGGCGCATGAAAAGAAAATGGATCTGAGCGGCATTTTTCGTGATGATGGAGGCTATGATTTCCGCGACTTCACCCATTTTCTGTCGGTGTATGAGGCTGCAAGCGAAGTCCTGACCGGACCCGAGGAATTTCATCGCCTGACGCTGGCCATTCTTGAGGAAAGCGCCGCCAACGGTGTGGTCTACTCTGAAACCTTCCTCAGCCCTGATTTCTGCGGTGGTGGTGATCTGGTGGCCTGGAGGGATTATCTGGCTGCGATTCAGGATGCCGCAGACGAGGCCGAGAAACGCTTTGGCATCACCCTGCGTGGTATTGTGACCTGTGTGCGCCATTTTGGACCGGACAGCGCCAAGAAAGCCGCGCTCTGTGCCGCTGATACGGCTGGCGACTGGATTGTCGGCTTTGGCATGGGCGGCGACGAGGGCATGGGGCATCAGGGCGATTTTGTCTGGAGCTTTGACTGTGCCCGCGAGGCCGGGTTGCATCTGACCACCCACGCAGGTGAGTTTGGTGGCCCCGAGAGCGTCCGTGACGCGGTGCGGATCCTGGGCGTTGAACGTATCGGCCACGGCGTGCGCGCCATCGAGGACGCCGATCTGGTGCAGGAGCTGGTTGATCGTAGTGTCGTTCTTGAGATTTGCCCCGGCTCCAACGTTGTACTTGGACTGTTTCCAGACTTTGCCTCACATCCGATTGCCCGCCTGCGCGATGCGGGAGTGGCGGTCACGGTGTCCACTGATGACCCGCCGTTTTTTCACACAACGAYGCGYCGYGARTATGAGATGCTGAACCAGGCCTTTGGCTGGGACGYKGATGATTTTGCCGCCCTGAATGCGACCGCGCTAGCGGCCGCTTTTTGTGATGATGCCACCCGGGATCGGGTGAAGAAGAGACTGGAGACTTAAATGAGTGAACATCTGACCATCGTTAAACACCCGCTAGTGCAACACAAGCTGACACTGATGCGGGACAAGGGCACTTCGACCGCTGGCTTTCGCCGGCTGCTGCACGAGATCACCCAGCTGCTGGCCTATGAGATCACCCGCGAGATGCCGCTGACCACCACCACCATTGAGACCCCGATGGAGGACATGGAATCKCCRATCCTSGCCGGTAAGAARCTGGCRCTGGTGTCKATYCTGCGGGCSGGYAAYGGCATGCTGGAYGGCGTGYTKGARYTGATCCCYTCGGCYCGSGTTGGWTTTGTCGGKYTGTACCGCGACGAGGAAACCCTGCAACCGGTGCAGTATTATTTCAAAGTGCCCAAGGGGCTGCACGACCGGATGGTGATTGCAGTGGATCCAATGCTGGCCACCGGTAATAGCTCGGTCGCGGCGATTGACTTGTTGAAAAAGGAGGGGGCCACCGACATTCGGTTCCTCTGTCTTCTGGCCGCCCCCGAAGGGGTTGCGCGGATGAAAGAGGCGCATCCGGATGTGCCGATTGTGACGGCATCGCTGGACCGTGAGTTGAATGAGAAGGGCTATATCATGCCTGGTCTGGGCGATGCGGGTGACCGCATGTTCGGCACCAAATAAAAACTGACGGGTTGGACGTAAATAATAGGGGTGATTGGGCAACTATTTGCCCGGTTGCCACATTATTGTCCACAAACCGTGCTTTACTCCGAATCACTTTTCGGGCATCGTTGACCCATATTTTGTGGGGCGCGGCTATGAAGATCACTAGAGTTATTGCACTGAGCATAGTGGTGAGCATGATCGGCTTGCCGATAATGCAGGCCCAAGCGCAGAGCCGGACCGGGCCTCCGGCCGAGTTCCCTCCGGCTTCGTATAAGGGCAAGCAATACATCGACAGTAAAGGCTGTGTGTTCATTCGGGCTGGCATTGATGGCAATGTAACCTGGGTGCCGCGCGTCAGTCGCACCCGCAAGCAGCTTTGCAATCAACAGCCTACGGTGGTGTCAGGGGCGACCAGCACGCCAACCCAACGCGGGCCAGCACCAGAGTTGATCACCTTGCCTGCCAGTCAGCAGCCGACGGCCCAAACCAGACCGGCGACATCGGTGGCCAGCACTGCCGCTCCGACGACTCCGGCCCCAACCAAACCGCAGCGACCAACGTCAACCACAGCCAGAACTTCGGCTCCGGCGGCGGCACCGGTCACGGTGGCAAGGCCCGCGCCGCAACCGGTGGCGGCTGCGCCGACCGCCCGCACTTCCGTGCCTGCAGCTCAAGCTCCAAACAGCTGTTCCAATGCGTCATCCCTCAGCCAGCAGTATATCAACAAGGGTGCCCGGTGTGGACCTCAGGCTGAATCGCCGATTACTTATGGCACTGGGTCGGGAATAGGCCCTCAATCATCGCTGCGACTGACGCCCAACACTCGTGTGGTGCAGACCCATGTGTACCAGGCCCGCCGTCACAGTCAGGGGCTGACCGCACCTGCGGGGTATCGCACAGTGTGGGAGGATGATCGGCTGAACCTGCATCGCGCAGAACGTGGCCTGAAGCCTGCGGTGATCACCGGTATGGTCGAAGTCCCGCAGGGATATGTGCTGGCAAGCCGTGACGACGACCGGCTGAACACCCAGCGTGCCTTGCGAACCGAGGCCGGGAATGCGCAAAGCGACCTGATCTGGACCCGGACCGTGCCGCGCACACTGGTGGCGCTGCCGCTGGATCGCCCGGTGATTAATCTGTCAACAAACACCGCGCGCAGTCAGGCCGAGACGCAAGAGGGTCTGGTGCTTCGCCTGTCCACCCGCTCGGCTCCTGGCGCGGCACCTACTTTTGCGGCACGCACATCGCGCCGCTATGTGCGTGCCGCTACCTATGCTGACCCGGCTGCCGCACGCGCCGCAGCGCAGGGGCTTGCCGCTAGCGGCCTACCGGTCCGATTGGGAAGCGTTACTCGCAAAGGGCAGGTCTATAAGGTTGTCTTGGCCGGACCGTTTCGTGCTGAGGCCGCCGCCGAGGCCGCACTGACCAAGGTTCGTGCCGCGGGTTATTCAGGCGCTCGTCTTAGCAAGTAAATTAGTCGATCAGGCCACTTTCAAAGTGCCTCTGCCACGCTGTAGCGTGTCTTTATGTGCCGCAGATATTCTGCAACTGCACCCAGTCACGATCGTTCAACACCGGTTCCAGGCTGCGCCCTGCCATCGGGTCCGCTTCGATCAGCCCCAGAACCTTTTCGCCAGTGATGTCCATTGCATAGGCATAGGGAGTTGAGGGAATTGCGGCCTGGGCAAAAATGGCCARGRYCAGCTCTTCGGGAATTTCAGGGCGCGCAGCACTAACCATGGTCTCGGCGTAGTGGTCGAGGCTTTTACGGTCCAGTTTGCCAGTGGTCAGCAGACGGAACGAGGCCAGTATGCCGCCAGAGGTCAGCACTTCAGCCAGCGGATCCTTGGCCTGGGCGCGGGCGCGTTCAATCAGCACCGCACCAGCGGCTACAGCGGGGTCTTCGTGATCTTCGATCAGCGAGCGGTTCAGCAAAATGATGCCGCCGGGAAGATGCAGGCTGGAGGTCACACCTGAGCGCAAGATCACAACCTGCCGGGCGCCGGTGCGTTCGGCCAGGCGAGCCAGAATTGGCACCGTTTCCGGGGTTGAACAGGCCTGGCCCGAGACCCTCTCGATATGGCCCAATAGGGCCTGGCCAATGGCCTTTCGCTTGATCTCAGGCACCACACTGACGGTATGGCGCATCATCGCACCGGGCAGCCAGAACACCAACAGGGCTGCAATCAGCGCAAGACTGCCAAGCAGGCTGACAGAGCGCAGACGACCCGGATGAGGGCGGGCGCCTTCGATGGCCTGCCTCACCTTTTCTATCGCGTCGAGCATGGCAGTTTCATCTTCGGCGAACTCTAGTGTTTCGCCGGGGTCACCATAGGGATGAAAAATGGCTGGATACTGACCAGGATTTAATCGCTCCAATGCCGCCAGTGACCAATGCGCCAGCGGTTGGTCCCGAATATCGGTGATGGTCAGAGTGGCGTCGCCGATCGAGACAATCACGTCCCGGCGCTGGTCCTCGGGGCTGGCGCGCCACAGGCCCGCAGCCTCAAGCCGTTCATATTCCTTGAGTGCAGTCATCTGCTTGTTCTTGTCCGTGCCTCAATTGTTGGGTGAGGCTAACACGGTTGACCCTTTGGCGGCAAACGGCTTTGCCGCCAAAGGGTCATAATATTCAGACGGCTTTTGGGCTCAGAGAGCCCGGGCAAGTTTGCGCAGTTCAAACTTCTGAATTTTGCCGGTCGAGGTCTTGGGCAACTCTTGGAACAGCACCCTTTTGGGAGCCTTGAACCCGGCGAGTGTTTGTCGGGAAAAGCGGATCAACTCAGCTTCATCGGCAGTTGCACCAGGTTTAAGTTCGACAAAGGCGCAGGGCACCTCGCCCCATTTGTCATCGGGTTTGGCCACCACAGCTGCCAGATTGACGTCGGGATGTGCCATCAACACGCCTTCGATTTCCACCGAAGAAATATTCTCGCCACCTGAGATGATGATATCCTTGGCCCGGTCGGCAATCTGCACATAGCCGTCGGGGTGCTGAACCGCGATATCGCCGGAATTGAAATAGCCACCCTTAAAGGCCTCGGCAGTGGCGGCCGGGTTTTTCAGATAGCCCTTCATTACTGAATTGCCACGAATGGCAATCTCGCCCAGAGTGGTGCCATCCATTATCACCGGATTGTGGTCGCTGTCGCGCACCATCACATGCTCCATCATTGGCATGGCCACCCCTTGGCGCGCTTTGATCGTCGCCACACCGGGCTTGTCCAGCGCGTCCCAGTCGCCGCCTTTCCAGTAGCATTCGGTGATATGGCCATAGGTTTCGGTCAGCCCATAGACCTGAGTGACATTGAAACCGAGATCCTCGATCTTGGCCAGAGTCGCAGGGGCGGGTGGTGCGCCGGCGGTGAACACCTCGACCTGGTGATCAAAAGTTCGGCGGTCCTCGTCCAACGCATTGACGATTAAGTTTAGCACAATTGGGGCGCCGCCAAAATGCGTGACGCCCTCATAGTGAATAGCATTATAGATGGCCTTAGCTGAGACATCTCGGCAGCAGACCAGAGTGCCTCCCAGCAGCGGCATCATCCAAGTGTGATTCCAGCCATTGCAGTGAAACAGCGGCACAATGGTCAGATAGATCGGATGCAAGACCATGCGCCAAGAGATGACGGTGCCCATGGTCATCAGGTAAGCGCCGCGATGGTGATAGACCACGCCCTTGGGGCGACCGGTGGTGCCCGATGTATAGTTCAGGGCCAGGCTTTCCCATTCGTCCTGTGGCAGAATCCAGTCAAATCCGGGATCACCGCCAGCCAGTAGATCCTCGTAAGTGGTGTATTTTCCGCTGGCGTGCCATCCCGCCTGATCGTCAGCCACTTCGATTAGGATCGGGGTGGGGCCCTCCATTGCCTCAACCGCCGCCACTGCCAGTTCCAGAAACTGTGAATCCACTAAGACCACTTTGGCGCCACCATGATCAAAAATATAGGCCACCGTGCTTACATCCAACCGGGTATTGATGGTGTTAAGCACCGCACCACAAGCAGGCACGCCAAAATGCGCCTCGGCCTGGGCGGGCAGGTTGGGGATCAGTGTTGCCACCACGTCACCAGGTTTGACCCCAAGCTTCACCAACCCCGAGGCCAGCTGGCTGCATCTGTGGTAATACTCACCATAGGTCTTGCGATGTGTGCCGTAACTGATCGCCAAATGATCTTTAAATACAGTTGCCGCCCGGCGCAGGTGCGACAGCGGTGTTAACGCAACATGGTTCGCAGCGTTTTTCTCCAGCCCGTCCTCATCAATCATCCACCCCATCTAAGTCCTCCCTTTCACCCGTTTTGGGCAATTTATTCTGAGGGCGATACTGCGCAATCTGACCGCGGTTGAAAAGGGGTTCTGCCCCCCTCTTTGCCGCAACAAAATGGGGCCACTTCACCCCCCGGAGTATTTTGAAAAAGATGAAGGTACGTCCTGCTGTTTCATCTTTTGATAAATACTCCCGCCGGAGGCCTGCGCTGGCAAGCGCATTTGCCGTGGTTTCCTTTTGTTCCGCCGTGCCATAGCGTGGCGTCATGATCCTGTCGCCTGGCCGTTCTTATGTGTTTATTCATATCCCCAAAACCGGCGGTACCGCTTTGGCGCAGGCGCTTGAGGCGCGGGCCAGGGCAGATGACATCATGTTGGGCGATACCCCCAAGGCGCAGCGGCGACGTCACCGGGTAAAGGATGTGCCGACGCAAGGGCGCAAGTGGAAACATTCGACTCTGGCCGATATTGAAGGTCTGGTGCCTGATCAGACATTGTTCGGTTTGTTTGCCTTTACCATGGTACGCAATCCCTGGGATCGGGCGGTAAGCTACTATCACTGGCTTAGGGAACAAAACTTTGACAATCCGGCGGTGCATCTGGCACAGACACTGAATTTTTCAGAATTCACCTGCCATTCGCAGACTATGGCGAGTTTCAGGAGCGCTCCGGCAGCGTCTTATATGCGACATCGTGATGGGGTCGAGCAGTGCAACCTGTATATCCGGCTGGAACATTTCGCCACTGATGCGCAGCCGTTGTTTGATCATCTTGGATTTGAACTGACCCTGCCATTGGCCAATGTGTCAATCCGGCAGCGCGATTGGCGAGACTATTACGATGATTGTGCGGTTGAGGCTGTGACGCAAAGCTGCGCCGAAGATATCGCGCAATTTGAATACTCTTTTAATGATTTTCCACTATCCGTTTAATCAGACATTGAGTTGTTGTCGCCGATGAGCGTTTAATCTTCTGCCTTGGTAGGAATTGAGTGCCCGCAAGTGACAATGACCCCGAGATGCCTCGTTTCCGGCCCAATTGTGGCCTGAAATCCAGGCCTTTTGGAACTGATAAGAATACTGCGTGCTTTTGCCATCGGGCAAAGCCGTCTTTTTAGAAGGAAAAGACGATGTTTGACTGGATCACCAAACGCAAGGCTTCGCCGGTGGCTTCGGCGTTGAGCACCGAGTATCCGATGGTGTCGACAGGGCAGGGCGGTTTCCTTGCTGGCACACATGTGGCCTCAAACCTGGGCTGGCGGTCGGTCGAAGCGTTAAGTGTCGGTGACAGGGTGCTGACTTTTGATCATGGCATGCAGGCAATTGCAGAAATGCACCGCGAAACCATGTTGGTGCCCGAGGGGGATCAGTCAGATGCGCAGTGCCCGTTGCTGGTACCGCAGGACGCACTGCACAATCGCGTGCCGATGTGGGTGATGCCCGATCAGGGCATCCTGCTGGAAAGCGATCTTGCGGTGGATGCCATGGGAGACCCCTTTGTGGTTGTGCCCGCCTGCACCTTAGAGGGGTACCGGGGGATTCACCGGGCCTGTCCGGGGCAGCGGCTTGAGCTGGTGATGCCACGGTTTGCTATGGATGAGGTGATTTATCTCGAGGCTGGCCTACTTGGGTTTAGCCCGGCGCCCAGCAGTCTTCTGGATGCGGCAGCGACAGAGGACGGGTTATATCGCATCCTGCATCAGGATGCTGCGCGCGAGCTGATAGCCAACATGATGGCCGAGGAAGCCTTTTGGGCCGCGGATGTATCTTCCGGGCCTGGAATTTCGGGCGAAGTTCAGTTTGTCTCGGCGAGATAAATCACAGGTGCAGTTGGTATCAAAAGGGGCATGACACTGTTCAGCGGCCCCTTTTTTGCTGTTAAGCGAGTCGCGAGGGTCAATCGAAATGAAAAGGCCACCCCATAGGGATGGCCAGGTTTGAATTTAGGAGGCTTAAGCGGCCTTTTTCGCCGGATCGAACCGACCATAAAAGCTTTGACCTTTGGCAGCCATGTCACGCAGCAGTGGTGGGCAGGCAAAGCGTTTGCCGAATTTTGCCTCTAATGCATCGCAGCGCTCGGCAGCATAAGGCGTGCCAAGAATATCCAGCCAGCTGAGAGGGCCGCCAGACCAAGGCGCAAAGCCCCAGGCCAGAATGGCCCCGACATCGGCCTCGCGAATATCCTCCACCACCCCTTCTTCCAGTGCCCGCACGGCCTCCAGAACCTGCGCAAACATCAGCCGTTCCTGCACTTCGATCAGATCAGGCTGTTCATCGGCCAGCGGGTATTTCTCCTGCAKGCCYTTCCARTAYTCGACSCGTTTGCCYTTKTCGTCATAGTCAAAGAARCCGGCATTGGCCTTGCGACCCAGACGGCCCTCTTTTTCCATCCARAAGATCAGATCATCGCCGGGGCTATCCGGATAGTCATCGCCCATCGCTGCCTTGGTGGCGCGGGCAATCTTGGCGCCCAGATCAATCGAGGTTTCGTCGTTCAGCTGCACCGGCCCCACAGGGAAGCCAAGMTGNGCSNGGYGGYRWWGYNCGAWCMRYRCYKRNCGASMSAYYNCTCGSWSMNCMTCMRMMSACCTTCGTTGATATAGGGAATGATGCAGCGATTGCAGTAGAAGAACCGCGCGTCATTGACCACAATCGGTGTCTTGCGGATCTGGCGCACATAATCCAGCGCCTTGGCCACTGCACGATCACCGGTTTTGTCCCCCTTGATGATCTCCACCAGCAACATCTTCTCAACGGGCGAGAAGAAGTGGATGCCGATGAATTGCTCGGGCCGCACCGAGGCCTCGGCCAGGCTGGTGATCGGCAGGGTCGAGGTGTTGGAGGCATAGATGCAATCGTCGGGGATGATCGCTTCGACCTTCTTGGTCATCTCTGCCTTCACCGCGGGGTCTTCGAACACTGCTTCGATGATCAGATCACAGCCCCTCAGATGCTCAAGATCCGGGGTGGCGGTGATCCGCGCCAGCAGCGCCTCTTTCTTCTCAGGCGTGGCTTTGCCGCGTTTAATACCCTTGTCCATATAGGTCTCGGCATAGGCCTTGCCCTTGTCGGCAGAGGCCTGATCACGGTCGATAAGCACAACTTCCATACCGGCCTGCGCCGATACCAGCGCAATACCCGCGCCCATCATGCCAGCCCCCAAGACGCCGATCTTCGTGACGGACTGATCCTCAACGCCTGCCGGACGCACAGCGCCTTTTTCCAGCGCTTGCTTGTTGATGAACAGGCTGCGGATCATGGCGGATGAGGACGGATTCATCAGCACATTGGTGAACCAGCGCGCCTCGATCTTCAGGGCAGTGTCAAAGTCGACCAGCGCGCCTTCATAGATGGCGCTTAGCAGGGCTTTGGCTGCCGGGAAGGCGCCTTGGGTCTTGCCGTGGATCAAGGCGCTGGCGCCAACAAAGGTCATGAAGCCAGCAGGGTGGTACGGCGCGCCGCCGGGCATTTTATAACCTTTGGTATCCCAGGGTTTGATGATGTCAGCTGGCTTGGCGTTCAGCACCCACTCACGCGCGGCTTGCAGCGGATCACCTGCAACAGCATCAATCAGACTGGCAGACTTGGCTTTCTTGGGATCCAGCATCTTGCCTTCCAGCAATACCGGAGCCGCCGCCATGGCGCCAACCATGCGCGAATAGCGGATGGTGCCGCCGCCGCCGGGGAAGATGCCCAACATAATTTCCGGCAAYCCGATCTTGGCTTTTGGATTGTCAGTCATCACCCGGTGGTGACAGGCCAGTGCGATTTCAGTGCCGATACCAGCACAGGTGCCGTTGATGGCACAGGCAATTGGCTTGCCGCCCTTGTTGGTCTTTGGGTCCATRCCRGCGCGTTCCAGYTTRCGCAGRATGCGGTGRCCGTTCATGGTRAARTCGAACARSCCCTGSGCCGGGTTGTCRCCGGAYTSCTSSCGGATGGTGGCCAGAACRTTCAGRTCCATACCGCCGGCAAAGTCTTTCTTGCCGCTGGTSAKCACCACRCCTTTGACRGMGTCATCRGCCANNGCGCGSNNTCGATATAMTCMTCRACCAGCMCAWAGGCTTCKMGRGTCAGSAYRTTCATGCTTTTGCCRRSGGCRTCCCAKGTGATGATGGCRAYGCCATCTGCGTCRACGTCATAKGTAAAATCGGTCATGTCTCATCTCCGATCTGGTCAGCCGTCAGCGGGCTGCCGTCTTTGCGGGTAAAGTCGAAACCGCTCTGGTCAACTTTCACCATCATGTCGATATCGCTATAAAAAGCGGTCTCTGTTTCGGTATGTGTTCCCACCACCAAAAAGGCGGCAGGCGCGTCTGTTCTGTTCACCAACTGGTGTGCATTGGCGTCGCCAGCCGGAAAACTGGCACAGTCGCCGGGCAGCATGTCATGTTCGCCATCATCGTCGATCAGAGTCAGAGCCCCCTCGGTGATCATCACAAACTCATCCTGTTGTACGTGGTAATGCCTCAGCGACGACGGGGCTCCCGGCTCCAGCCGGACCATGTTGACACCATACTGGGTCAGCCCGCTCGCCGCTCCCAAACGCTGGGTGGATCGGTCATCAAACGGCTGCGCCAGTTTGCCTGGGTAAGAACAACTCGACACAAAGGGGATTTTGGACAGGTCAAGCTTGGGCATCAGACGCGCTCAATTATTGTTGCGGCACCCATGCCGGAGGCGATGCACAGGGTGGCCAGGCCAACTTGCTTGTCCTGACGTTCCAGCTCGTCCAGCAGGGTGCCAATGATGATCGCACCGGTGGCACCCAGCGGGTGGCCCATTGCAATCGAGCCGCCGTTGACGTTAACCCGCGAAGGATCAACGTCGAACGCCTGCTGAAAGCGCAGCACCACGGCGGCAAAGGCTTCGTTGACCTCGAACAGGTCGATGTCGCCAATCGTCATGCCGTGGTCGGTTAGAATCTTCTGGGTCACCGGAACCGGGCCGGTCAGCATGATGGTGGGGTCGGTGCCAATCTTGGCGGTGGCCCTGATCTTGGCGCGTGGCGTCAGCCCGTATTTCTCGCCGAACTCCTTGTTGCCGATCAGAACCGCAGCGGCCCCGTCGACGATCCCAGACGAGTTGCCGGCGTGGTGGATGTGATTGATCCGCTCAAGATGCGGGTATTTCAACATCGCAACCTTGTCGAAACCGGGCATCATCTCGCCCATCATCTGGAAGGCCGGGTTCAACGCGCCAAGGGTCTGCATGTCGGTGCCGGGGCGCATGTATTCATCGCGATCCAGGATCGGCAGCCCGTTTTGATCGCGCACGGTGATCACAGATTTGTCGAACCGCCCATCATCCCAGGCTGCCTTGGCACGGCGTTGCGATTCCACCGCCAACGCGTCGGCCTGGTCGCGGCTAAAGCCATATTCGGTGGCAATGATATCGGCCGAGATGCCCTGCGGCACAAAATAGCTGTCCATCGCCAGCGAGGGGTCAACGGCAATGGCTGCGCCATCGCTGCCCATAGCCACCCGACCCATCATTTCTACACCACCAGCGATATAGGCATCGCCTGCGCCGCCTTTGATCTGGTTGGCGGCCAGGTTCACCGCCTCCATACCCGACGCACAAAACCGGTTGATGGCCAGGCCGGGAATGCTTTCGTCCAGATCAGACGCCAAAACAGCCGAGCGCGCCAGGCAGCCGCCCTGTTCCATCACTTGGGTGACATTGCCCCAGATCACGTCTTCGACGGCATGGCCATCCAGATTGTTGCGTTCTTTAATCGCGTTCAAGGTCAAGGCGGACAGGCGCAGCGAGGTGACCTCGTGCAGGGAGCCGTCTTTGCGGCCTTTGCCACGTGGGGTGCGCAGCGCGTCATAGATATAAGCTTCAGTCATGATGCTCTCCTCAAACTCGGTCCGACGGATTGCCGGGCATCAGATCATAGGGGGATTTCCAGCCGGGCAGGGTGCTGATGCGGGTCAGCCAGGCGTCGATATGGGGCCATTCAGTGCGATCGAAGCCAAATGGTTCGGGGTAAAACAGATAGCCACAGCAGGTCAGGTCAGCGTTGGTCAGGCTGTCACCAACTATCCATTCGCGTCCCTCCAGGTGCTGGTTTAGGGTGGTGAAGGCGGCCTTTAGGCGGCCCTGCATAAAACCAATCACTTCGGCAGGGCGTTTTTCTTCGGGCACAAAATTCATCAGGAAACGAGTCATGCCAATTTGGCTGGATAGTTTGTGGTTGTCCCACAGAACCCAACGCAGAACTTCGTATTTGTCCTCGGGCGTGCCGCCGAATTTGCCAGTTTTATCGGTGATGTACTGCTGGATGACGCCGGACTGCGACAGGCGCACATCGCCGTCCACCATAACTGGGGCTTCAGCCATGACATTCAAATCTCGGTACTCGGTGGTGCGATGAACGCCGCTGAAGAAGTCGACAAACACCGGTTCCCAGTTCAGGCCTGACAGCTCAAGCGCCAGTGCGGCCTTATAGGAATGTCCGCTTTCGCCAAAGCAATGCAGTTTTATGGTCATAGGTTCCCCAATTCAATCGCCCAGTCGACGATATTTCGCCTTATGACGTTCAGTTTCGTATGGTGCATCGATTGGATGCAGTAAAAAACTTGAGAGTGGTGTTTGGTCGGCGAAAAGGTGCTTATTTCTGATTTAAACACAGATAATTGCTCCCAAATGTGGGGTGAAACATCCTTTTCTAAAACATGCATTAGCCCACATTCCCAGGCATCAACCAACCCAGCTCGTTTGCCATTTGTGGCAACGAGAATGTGGGCGGCCTCGCAAATTTTGTTTGTGCCGTAGTTGGCCATTATTGTCACAATGACCTCGAAATTAGTTCTTTCATGATCTCGTTGGTGCCACCGTAAATCCGCTGCACCCGCGCGTCTGTCCACATTTCAGCCACCGCGTATTCCTGCATATAGCCATAGCCACCGTGCATTTGCAGGCATTCGTCCAGCACTTCGCCCTGGGTGTCGGTGATCCAGTATTTCGCCATCGCGGCTTTCTCGACCGTCAGCTCACCGCGCAGATGCTCCATCATGCATTCGTCAAAGAAAGCCCGCGCCACCTTGGTCTTGGTCAGACATTCAACCAGTTTGAAGCGGGTGTTCTGGAACTGGGTTAACGGCCCACCAAAGGCCTCGCGTTCTTTGCAATAGGTGATGGTGCGCTCAACCGCGCCTTCCATGGCGCCGATTGCGCCGGCCGCAATGATCAGCCGTTCCTGCGGCAGTTGTTTCATCATCTGGTAAAACCCCTGACCCTCGGCATTGCCCAGGATGTTTTCGGGTGGGATTTCGACGTTATCAAAGAACAGTTCCGAAGTGTCAGCCGCGTGCAGCCCGATCTTGTCGAGGTTGCGACCGCGCTGAAAGCCCGCGGCCCCGTCGGTTTCGACAACCACAAGGGAAATGCCCTTGGAGCCGAGTGAGGGATCGGTTTTGGCGGCGACAATGATCAGATTGGCGTGCTGACCATTGGTGATGAATGTTTTTTGACCGCTGAGGCGGTAGGCATTTCCGTCGCGGATCGCCTTGGTCCTGATCCGCTGCACGTCCGATCCGGTCGAGGGTTCGGTCATCGCCAATGCACCAACCCTTTCACCTGAGACCATTTTGGGTAGCCAGCGCTGTTTTTGCTCTTCGCTGCCATAGGCCAGGATATAATGGGCGACGATGCCCGAGTGGATGCCAGCGCCCCAGCTGGCCAAATTGGCGCGGCTGCCTTCGATCAGGATGGCCGCTTCGTGGCCAAAATCACCACCCGGGCCGCCGTATTCTTCCGGGATCGAGGGGCACAGCAGGCCCAGCTCTCCGGCCTGGTTCCAAGTGTCGCGGTCCATCATGCCCTGTTTGCGCCAAGCATCATACTTGGGCATCCATTCGTTGGTGATGAACTGCGCCGTCATATCGGCCAGCATCTGATGTTCGTCGGTCATCCAGGCGGATTGGGTGGTGGTCGTAAGTGTCATGTCTCTCTCCTAGGGGCGCTCGTCTCAGCGCTTGCCTATCGTTTTCTGTCGTCCAGGTCGGCGTTGAACAGGCGCAGCCGGTGGGTCAGGTTTTCGGTGTCAGTGACACTGTCGAAGTTCTCGAACAGGAACGACAGTGCCTCGCCTTCGTCCAGCCCGGCGTCGGTTGCAAAGCGTTTGAGGCGGCGATAGCCGTCYTCGGTCATWGCMACSGGAAAGCGTCGGGTCAGGCGAAATCGTTTGGGCATGTCAGATCCGTAATACAGGAGTGAAAGGGCGGGAGAGACCCCCGCCATCCCTTTTAGAACTGGTCAGCGTCCAATGCCATTACCGTGTCGGAGCCGCTTTGAATGCGGGCCAGATGCATGGTGGTGGCAGGCAGACGACGTGCCATATAATACCGCCCGGTGGTCAGCTTTGTCTCATAAAACGCCGCGTCAGAAGACCCGGCGTCAAGCGCGCCCTGGGCTGCTTTAGCCATCTGCGCCCACAAAAGGCCGAGGCAGACATGACCAAACATGTGCATGAAGTCATAGGAACCAGCCAAAGCATGGTTGGGGTTCTTCATGCCGTTTTGCATGAAATACATGCCAGCGGCTTGCAAATCTTTGCTGGCGGCCTTGAGGGGTGTGATAAACTCGGCTGTAATCTCCTCCGAGATGTCACCGTTTTCCTTGCAGAAAGTTTTCACCAGCTCAAAGAACGCCATCATGTGCTTGCCGCCATCAGCAGCCAGCTTGCGGCCCACCAAATCCAGTGCCTGAACGCCGTTGGCCCCTTCATAGATCTGGGCAATGCGGGCGTCGCGGGTGAATTGGCTCATGCCGTGCTCTTCGATATAGCCGTGACCGCCATAGACCTGCTGGGCGCGCACGGTCATGTCATAGCCTTCGTCGGTCAGGAAACCTTTGATCACCGGGGTCAGCAGTGACACCAACCCGTGGGCGTCCTTGTCGTCATTGCGATGCGCGGCGTCGATCATTGAAGCGCCCCACAACAGGAAGGCACGACCGCCTTCGACAAAGCTTTTCTGATCCATCAGCGAGCGGCGGATGTCGGGGTGCACGATCAGCGGATCGGCAGGGCCTTCGGGGTTCTTGGTGCCAGTCACGTCGCGGCCCTGCAGACGGTCCTTGGCGTATTCCACCGCGTTCTGATAGGCGGCTTCGGCCTGTGCCACACCCTGCATGCCGACCCCCAGACGGGCCTCGTTCATCATGGTGAACATGGCGCGCATGCCCTTGTGCATGTCGCCCAGCAAATAGCCGGTGGCCTCGTCATAGTTCATCCCACAGGTCGAGTTGCCGTGGATGCCCATTTTCTTTTCGATATTGCCAACTGACACACCATTGCGATCACCCAGGCTACCGTCGTCGTTGACCATGAACTTGGGCACGATGAACAGGCTGACGCCCTTGATGCCATCGGGGCCACCGGGGATTTTGGCCAACACCAGGTGAATGATGTTGTCGGCCATGTCGTGCTCGCCAGCCGAGATAAAGATTTTCTCGCCCGAGATCTTGTAGCTGCCGTCATCCTGAGGTTCCGCCTTGGTGCGCATCAGACCCAGATCGGTGCCGCAATGCGACTCGGTCAGGTTCATGGTGCCGGTCCACTCGCAGGAGACCATTTTTGGCAGGTAAGTGTCTTTTTGCTGATCGGTGCCATGCGCCAGAATGGCCGAGGCAGCACCATGGGTCAGCCCCTGATACATCACAAAGGCCTGGTTGGCGCCCGAGAACATCTCGCCCACGGCAGTGCCGATGACGTAAGGCATGTTTTGACCGCCGTATTGTTCGGGCATATCCAGACCCGTCCAGCCGCCTTCTTTCATCTGCTCAAACGCAGCGTTGAAACCAGTTGGGGTGCGGACAACGCCGTTTTCCAAGCTACAGCCCTCGGTATCACCCACCACGTTCAGCGGCTGCAGAACTTCGCCCGCAATCTTGCCGGCTTCGTCGAGGATGGCCTTGGTAAAGTCCGCGTCCAATTCGTCATAGCCGGGCACGCTAGAGGCAGTGACATTCAGGAAATCGTGCAACAGAAACTGCATGTCTTTGGTGGGGGCGTTATAAATGGGCATTAGGGCCTCTCTGGAAAATCGATACAACGGTGTTGTCGGAGCCATACAGGTCGGAGTGGCTGTTAAGGTCGGGCAGAGGGCCTATTCGGCAGCCTTCTTGCCAGCTTTTGCCGAGGCAATAACTCTCTCGCCCCATTTCAATTGCTTTTTTAGCTCGTTGATGGCCTCGGTCAGCTCGTCGCGCTGACGTTCCATGTCAGCCAGCCTTTCGCAGCCAATGTCGTAGGTGCGAGACAACTGCGTGTGCTGCTGATCTCCCATGTGGTAGAGATCCAGCAATTGACGGATCTCTTCCAGACTAAAGCCAAATCGCTTGCCCCGAAGGATCAGTTTCAACCGCGCCCGGTCGCGCTTGGTGAACAGCCGTTTCTGATCCTCACGGATCGGAAACAACAGTTCTTTGGATTCATAGAACCGCAAAGTACGGGGCGTCACCTTATAGGCATCGCACATCTCACGGATGCTCATAGTTTCTTCAGTCATCTCGGTTACTCTCGTTGCCGCTGCAATTTTAAGCTGAGGAGTTAGAAATCACCTTACAACATTTTCTTAACGTTTACGTGATCTGTACGCTGCGTCAGTTTGCCGTGTGACGTGGGGTTTGGTGGTTCTGGTATGAAATCGCTGTTGGTCTAAGCGAGTATTGGCCCAATAAATTGAGCAGAGCAGCGCCGATAACATCTAAAACGGGTGTGCGACCAGGGTTCTACGGCTCTTGCCAATGCGGCTGTCCCTGCTGCCAAAGTGCAAAAGCCCCATACAGGATGGGGCTTGGATTTCAGAGCTCTGTGGGCTGTGGAGATCGTTAGGACAAACCGTGGGCCGTTGTTTCACGCAGGGCGCTCAACTCGCTCATTGCTTCATCCAGCTGTTCACGCTGCGATTTGAGCTCGATCATCTGACGATCGGCCATTTCCAGAAACGCCTGCGCCTGCGCTTGATTGCCTTCATTTTCGTAGATCAACAGCCATTGGCGGATCTCTTCCAGTTGAAATCCAAACTTGCGACCCCGCATGATCAGCTTCATCCGCGCGCGCTCGCGGGCAGTATAGAATCGGGACCTGCCCTCGCGGTCGGGCTGCAAAAGTTCTATGTATTCATAATAACGAAGGGTACGTGGCGTCACATCAAACGCCGCGCACATCTCTTTGAATGACAATCTTGGTTCGGTCATCCACCATCCTCCTTGGGGGCAACCTAGGCACTTGCTTTGTGTAGTGCAACAGGTGGGATTGCTCATTAAACGGGCCACAGCAATAAAGTTGTGCGTATAACGAAAGGGACAGCAGCATGGGCGACAAATCGCAACTGGCGCGTCAGTTTATAGAGGCGATTCCGCATGCTCAGGAGTTGGGCCTGGTAGTGACAAACATTGGCGACGGTGTGGCCGAAATTTCCATGCCATATGACGTCAAACTGATTGGCGATCCGGATACTGGCGTTATTCATGGCGGCGCCGTGTCGGCTCTGATGGATACCTGCTGTGGTGCTGCGGTGATGAGTCACCCTGAGGCGCCCGGCGGCACAGCCACTATTGATCTGCGCATCGAGTATATGCGGGCGGCAACGCCGGGGCAGACCATCACCACCAAGGCCACCTGCCATCATATCAGCCGCAATGTTGCCTTTGTGCGCGCAGTGGCGATGGATGAGGACCGTGATCGTCCTGTGGCCACCGCGACGGCCGCCTTTTCGGTGGAGGCAGGGTTTTGAAGCGCCCCCGTCCCGAACCGATGCAAGTGGTCAAACAACGCCGCGACGCTGCCTTGGCCGCGCTGGTCAACTCGGTGCCCTACATCCGCTTTTTGAACATCAGTTTTGACCGTCGGGGCAATGAGCTGACGGGGCAGATGAACTTTGATCAAAAGCTGATAGGCAATCCTTTTCTGCCTGCTTTGCATGGGGGGGCCACCGCTGCTTTTCTGGAAGTCACCGCAATGATGGCWCTGAATTGGCAACATCTCTGGCCCAAGATTGAGGCCGGGGAATTGGACCCGGCAGATATGGCGGCGGGCAAACTACCACGGCAGCCAAAAACAATTGACTTCACCGTTGATTACCTGCGCTCGGGCCTGCCTCGCGACGCTTATGCCCGTGCCACGGTGGCCCGGTCCGGGCGCCGTTTTGCCAGTGTCCGGGTCGAGGCCTGGCAGGATCATAAGGACAGACCGTTTGCTCAGGCCGTTGGCCATTTCCTGATGCCGCAGGGGGAAGACAAGCGTGATGCACAAAAAGGCTGAAACGCCTTTGAGCCACCGCCGCGTGTTGAAAATTGCGCTGCCGATTGTTTTGGCCAATGCCACTGTGCCTATCCTGGGCGCGGTTGATACTGGGGTGGTTGGCCAATTGGGCGCCGCTGCTCCCATTGGCGCGGTGGGCCTTGGCGCCATTATCCTTGGCGCGCTGTACTGGATGTTTGGCTTTTTGCGGATGGGCACCACTGGGCTGGCAGCGCAGGCGCTGGGCAAAGAGGACCATGGCGAAGTTGCGGCGCTGTTGACCCGAGCGCTGATGATCGCGGCGGTGGCAGGGCTGGCGCTGATCTTGTTGCAAATGCCGCTGATCTGGCTGGCTTTCCACTTTGCCCCGGCCTCGCCCGAAGTAGAGATGCTGGCGCGGGACTATCTGCAAATCCGCATCTGGTCAGCGCCAGCGGCGATTGCATTGTTTGGCGTCAATGGATGGCTCATCGCGCAAGAGCGCACCGGTGCGGTGCTGGTGCTGCAACTGTGGATGAACGGCATTAATATAGGGTTGGACCTGTGGTTTGTACTGGGGCTGGGCTGGGGTGTCAGCGGCGTGGCTGTGGCAACAGTTCTGGCGGAATGCTCCGGGTTGGTGGTGGGGTTGTGGCTTTGCCGAGGCATCTTTTGGCAAGCCGCCTGGCGCAATTGGGCGCAGGTGTTCGACCGGGCCCGCTTGCGAACCATGGCGCTGGTCAACCGTGATATTATGATCCGCTCGCTGCTGCTTGAGGCAATCATTGTTTCGTTCATGTTCTTTGGCGCTGGGTTCGGCGATGAGGTGCTGGCGGCCAATCAGGTGCTGCTGCAATTTCTGATGATCACCGCCTATGGCATGGATGGGTTTGCCTTTGCCGCCGAGACATTGGTGGGGCAGGCGATGGGCGCCCGCAGGCGCGCTGCTTTGCGACAGAGTGCCAAAATGGCGGGGATCTGGGGAGTAGGACTGGGCGTGGTGGCGGCGCTGGGATTTGCCGTTTTTGGAGGTCTGATCATCGACGTGATGACGACGTCAGACGTGGTGCGGGCTGAAGCCCGATTGTATTTGCCATGGATGGTCGCGATGCCAGTGTTGAGCGCAGGGGCCTGGATATTCGATGGCATCTTCATCGGCGCAACGGCCACCCGAGACATGCGAAATATGATGGTGGTCAGTTTCGTCGTCTATGTTGTCGCCGTTGCTGCGCTGCTGCCTGTGTTTGACAATCACGGGCTGTGGCTGGCTTTGCTGATTTCCTTTGTGGCGCGCGGAATCAGTCTGGGGATGCGCTATCCAGCACTGGAAGCCCGGGCGATCTAACCCGGAGTTCTCGAAAATTCCCATCCGTTTTCCGCGCAGAAAACGGATGGTTTGGTTACAGCAAGGCCAAGAGCATCTCTGTTGGACGACCAATCACCGCTCGGTCAGCGGCAATAGCAATCGGACGTTCGAGTAGCGCCGAATGCGCGGCCATGGCGGCCTGTAACTCGGCCTCAGGACTGTCACTGTTCAGACCCAGCTCGCTGAAAAGGGCATCTTTCGAACGCATCATCTTGATAGCTGAGACACCAAGTGCGGCCTGAACCTGTATGATCTCATCTAAACTGGGCGGGTCTTGCAGGTAGAGGCGTTGTTGGACCTCGACGTTTTGATCCTGCAGTAGGGATAGCCCGGCGCGGGATTTTGAGCAGCKTGGATTGTGCCAATAGRTRATCATARCCAGTCGCTTCGYTTGCTGCCYACRGCCTGTGCCACAGTGTCAAAGCCGTCACGGGCCAGCAAATYSTMCAKTSMASGKRCWNATGTGGCCTGCCAGTGACAAGCCGTGATAGACCAVGGCGGTATACAGCTGTACCGCGCTGGCACCGGCGCAAATTTTGGCATAGGCCTGCTCAGGGGTGCTGATACCACCAACGCCGACCAGCGGCATTTGACCATCCAACAGTTGCGACAGCTGTGCCAGAACGCGGGTTGATTTCTCAAACAGCGGCGCGCCGGACAAACCACCAGCCTCACCTTTATGCGCGCTTTGTAACCCGTCACGCGACAGGGTGGTGTTGGTGGTGATGATGGCATCAATGCCCGTCTCCACAGCAACCGTGGCAATATCCTGCAACTCGTCTTCACTCAGATCCGGGGCGATCTTCAGGAAAATTGGGATTTTACGCTCCAGCCGATCTCGGGTGTCGATCACTCCGGTCAGCAAAGCCGACAAGGCGGCCTTGCCCTGCAGGTCGCGCAGCTTTTCGGTATTCGGAGATGAGACATTGACGGTGGCAAAGTCCAGATGCGCGCCGCAATGCTCCAACACGCGGGCAAAATCGCTGGCGCGATCTTCACTGTCCTTGTTGGCACCAAGGTTCAGGCCAATCACGGCATCTTTGGGGCGTTGCGACAGGCGTTGACCAATCTGCTCCATGCCTTGATTGTTAAAGCCAAATCGGTTGATCGCAGCACGGTCCTCACTCAGCCGGAACAACCTCGGTTTGGGGTTGCCGAGCTGCGGGCGTGGGGTAGCAGCGCCGACCTCAATGAATCCAAACCCCGATTGCGCCAGCGGCGCCAGCGCTTCGGCGTTTTTGTCGAACCCGGCGGCCAGCCCAACCGGGTTGGGCAATTCCATCCCAGCCAGCGTGGTTTTCAATCGCGGAGATGTCACCGGGCCAGGTGTGGCAACCAACCCCATCTTCAAGGCCCTGATTGACAGCCCATGAGCCGTTTCCGGGTCAACCTGATGGAGAGCTTTRAGGCCCAGTTTCTCGATCAGATTCATTCGAACTTAGCCGGAAACTGATGCACGCCATTGACCAGTGGCAGCGGCTTCACCCAGATCATTTCGGACAGTTTAAGCGATCGATACAGATGTGGGAACAGCGCATCACCGCGCGAGACCTCCCACTCCAAAGCCTCACCCAATGTGTCGGTCTCAAAGGCCAGCAACATCAGGCCCTCGGCTCCGGAAAAATGTTTGGCGGCGGTTTCGGCGGCCTGTGCGGCAGTGGAAAAGTGAATGAACCCATCGCTGAGGTCGATTGCGGCGCCCAGAGTTTCCCCCTGAGAGTCGAATGCCGCCCATTCGTCGGCACGGAAGATTTTGTAAATCAGCATGCTTGCCTGATGCCCTGCGGTTTGGGTGGGGTCAAGTGATTGACCATCCGGCTACGAACCTCAGGTTTGCTTTGGTTGTATCGTCATTGCAGCGTCATGCCTGCAGCCTAACCAGGGTGCAGGGGCTGGGATGCCGCGACAAGAACCTTGCGAAATCGAGAACTGGGCGCAAGTATGCCCTATTCCCCAATGTTGACGCCACTATCGTCGCCATAGGGGCGATAACAAGAATAACAGGGAGAACCTCTATTATGATGATGCGAATTTTGACTTCAGTGGCGGCCTTGGGTCTGACGGCCGGTTTCGCGGCTGCGGACTACAAGCTGACCATCCTGCACACCAATGATTTCCATTCCCGGTTTGAGCCGATCAGYAAATATGACAGCGGCTGTCGCGAAGGTGACAATGCCGAGGGCAAGTGTTTTGGTGGCTCCGGCCGTTTGGTGACTGCGCTGGCGGACGCGCGGGCGCGCTCGAACAACTCGATCCTGGTGGATGGTGGTGACCAGTTCCAGGGCTCGCTGTTTTATACCTATTACAAGGGTAAAGTTGCGGCTGAGATGATGAACAAGATGGGCTATGACGGCATGACCGTTGGCAACCACGAGTTCGACGATGGTCCCGAAGTGCTGCGCGGGTTTATGGATACCATCGACTTTCCSRTKCTGATGTCCAAYGCCGACGTCAGYGCCGAGCCKRCSTTGGCYGRTGYRCTGAWRAAATCCACRGTGATYGAACGTGGCGGCGAGAAAATCGGYCTGATTGGYCTGACKCCRSAAGACACCCMSGATCTGGCCAGCCCSGGCAAGAACATCACCTTTKSCGATCCSGTTGCYGCRGTKCAGGCYGAAGTYGACMRWCTGACMGCSGMRGGYGTKAAYAAGATCATCGTGCTCAGCCAYTCGGGCTATAWWGTWGACCARARGGTTGCAGCTGRSACMACYGGTGTKGACGTGATTGTTGGYGGSCACTCSAACASCTAYCTGTCSAATGTMTCRGACCGTGCGGTTGGYCCKTACCCAACYATGGTYAACGATRYYGCYATCGTGCAGGCCTATGCCTATGGTAAATTCCTGGGCGAGCTGAACGTCACCTTTGATGATGACGGCAATATGATCGAAGCCGTTGGCGAGCCGCTGGTGATGGATGGCAGTGTGGCCGAGGATGCAGCCACGGTTGCCCGCATTGCCGAACTGGCCGAACCACTGGACGAAATTCGCCAGAAGGTGGTGGCCAAGGTGGCCTCGGCTGTTGACGGCGACCGTTCGGTTTGCCGGGTGCAGGAATGTCAGATGGGTAATCTGGTGGCCGATGCCATGCTGGCCCGCGTCAAGGATCAGGGCGTGACCATCGCCATTGCCAACTCGGGTGGCTTGCGTGCCAGCCTCGAGTCCGGCCAGGTGACCATGGGCGAAGTGCTGACTGTGCTGCCGTTCCAGAACACCCTGGCGACCTTTGAACTGGATGGCGCAACATTGGTAGCGGCGCTAGAGAATGGCGTCAGTCAGGTGGAAGAGGTCAAAGGCCGGTTCCCACAGATTGCCGGGATCAAGTTTACCTGGGATGCAAGTGTTGCTGCCGGTGAGGGGCGTATTCARGARGTCATGGTTGCCGAGGGCGACGGGTTTGTTCCGGTTGACCCAGCCAAGATCTATATGGTGGTGACCAACAACTATGTCCGCAAWGGCGGTGACGGTTACAAGATGTTCGCCGGCGACGACAAGAACGCATATGACTTTGGCCCTGATCTGGCCGATGTTCTGGCTGAATACATGGCGGTAAATTCGCCTTACAAGCCTTATGTAGATGGCCGCATCGAACAGAAATAATCAACGTTTGACGTGACCCATAGGCCCCGCCGGAGAGATTTGGCGGGGTTTTTCTTTGTTTAACCGAGATCTCCTTCGATCTTGTACCTTTTCCCGCCCCGGGAGGGTGCTTAGTTGGAAAAATGATGGCTGAYGACCGGTCATTTTCTCGATAGTCTTGAGCCATGTGCGGACGCTTTGCCACCACCTTACTCAATGACGCGATGGCGCAGCTGTTTGCGGCGCAGCCCGCCAATAATTTGCCCGTCGTGCCCAATTTGAACGTCTGCCCCACCACTGCAGTACACGTCGTGCAGTCTGGTGAAACGGGGCGTCAGCTGGTGACCATGCGTTGGGGGTTTCTGCCGCATTGGTACCAAACGGCTTCCGCAGGCCCGCTGTTGATCAACGCTCGGGCGGAAACCCTCGCCCAAAAACCGGCTTTTGCATCGGCTTGCCGCGAACGGAGATGTCTGATCTCTGCCACTGGGTTCTATGAATGGACCAAGGACGATCAAGACCGCAGATTACCGTGGTATATCCAACGCCGTGATGGCGCGCCCATCGCATTTGCCGGGATCTGGCAAAGCTGGGGCAAGGACGACCCGATCAACACCTGTGCCATCGTCACCACCAGCGCCAATCAGTACATATCGTCGATCCATCACCGGATGCCGCTGGTTCTGGAACCACAGGATTGGGCGCTTTGGTTGGGCGAGGCGGGGCAGGGTGCGGCGGCATTGATGCAACCGGGTAACGAGGCGATTTTGGAGTATCACCGGGTTGATCCAGCGGTGAATTCAAACCGCGCGGCAGGCCCCGAGCTGATTGAGCCCTTTGAACCAGAGGATGTGCCAAGGGGGCAGCTATTGTAGCGGCGCTTATTCGCTGGCTTTGTCCAACCCACGGTCCAAACCCCGGTGCGGCGCCCGGCTGAGGCCGTTGCCAGCCTGAATCACCTTTTGCAGCAGCTGCACAAACTGTTCTTGTTCCTGCGGTGACAGCCCGGACAGGATTTCCGGTTGCGCGGCTTTGACCAAGGGGTGAGCTTTGTTCAGCAACGCCGCGCCCTCTTCGGACAAAAACAGCTCACGCGCGCGACGGTCGGCATTGGACACTTTGCGCAGCACCAACCCGCGAACATCCAGACGGTCAATAACCTTGCCCAGCGTCGCCCGGTCATAAGCGATCAGCCCGGCCACCGAGGCCTGGTCAATACCCGGATTATCGCGGACGGCGCAGAGTGCCGCATATTGCACTGGGGTCAGGGACAGCCCGGCCGTGGCAATGTGTTCCATGAACTGCGCCACAGAAATCTGGTTCAGCCTGCGGATCAGGTGACCAGGCATGCTGTGAATGTCCAGCGGATGTAACTCCATCGTGTTCATATAGTCTGTCCTAGTTTTGGGGTGGAAGGGCACCCTATTGCGAGCATCAGTGAGAACGCTCTATTTAAGGTTACTTTTCATCGGATCGATTAGGCAAGCAGCTTTTGCCTATTTTTATGGTCAAACGGCACTTTCCCTTACCTCTGACTGCAGCTAGAGGTGGCGCATGGCTTTGGCATTCTCTTCTTTGATCGACTTGTTGGATCACTCTTATGATAGTGTGATTGACGTCCGAAGCCCGGGAGAATTTTCCGAAGATCACCTGCCCGGTGCCATCAACCTGCCTGTTTTGGACAATGATGAGCGGGCTCAGGTGGGCACGATGTATGTGCAACAGAGCCGCTTTCTGGCGCGCAAACTGGGCGCGGCGATGGTGTTTCGCAACACAGCCCATCATGTCGAAACCGCATTGGTGAACAAAGACGGTGGCTGGCAGCCCTTGGTCTATTGCTGGCGTGGTGGCCAGCGTTCGGGATCTTTCACCTGGTTGTTGCAGCAAATCGGTTGGCGCGCCGAGCTGATCGACGGCGGCTATCAGACCTACCGGCGGCTGGTGAAGGCCTATCTGTACGACACTCCGCTGGCGCATCAACTGGTGGCACTGGATGGCTATACTGGCACCGCCAAAACCGATCTGCTGAAACTGGTACAGGACCGTGGTGTGCAGGTGCTGGATTTGGAAGGGTTGGCCAACCATCGCGGCTCACTGCTGGGCGGCATGGCCGGGCCACAGCCAAGCCAAAAGGCGTTTGAAACGGAACTTGCGGCTCAGCTGACACGGATGGATGCCACCCGCCCAGTGCTGGTCGAGGCCGAGTCGAGCAAGATTGGTGAGCGCATTATTCCGCCGTCACTRTGGGCGGCGATGAAGACTGCACCTCGCATTCAGGTTACCGCACCGGTGGCCGCGCGCTGCCGGTATCTGGTGCAGGCCTATGACGATATTTTGTCGAATCAGGACACATTGCGCCTCAAGCTGGAGCCACTGCGGGCGCATCGCTCAAATGCGGTGGTGGATCTTTGGCTTGAGTTGATTGAAGCGGGAGACAAGGCCGCGCTGACTGAATCCCTGATGGTGCAGYWMTRTSRKNCNTTNGYTTMWGSGRMANCRCRRCAKACWRWGRATSCSYGRSYGMWSKYRKMNGGNTGCAGGTKGNTGWWMTKNNCRGTGWYRGMMTGTCAGGTGCAGCGGACCAGATTGCGGACCTCATGCAGGGCTATACATCGGCCTAATTGTCACCACAAAGGCCCGCGTCACCGGCGTAACGGGCTTATGCTAGAATAATACCCGCAGCATTCTGAGTGATTGACCCAATGACAGCTGCGGGTTCGCCCGCCTGTTGCAGGTCTTGTAGCAGCGTCTGGGCATCACTTTTAGCAACGGCGGCCAGCAACCCTCCGGCTGTTTGAGGGTCAAACAGGAGATCCTGCGCTCCGGTTGTGTGCAAATCAGGCGCTAACGCGCGGTTGTCGGCAAATATGGAAGAGCGAACACCCTGAGTGGCCAACTGTGCAGCGCCCTGCATTAGTGGCACGGTGTCAAACCTCAACTCAGCCCCAACGCCCGAGGCCTCACAGATCCCAGCCAGATGTCCATATAGGCCAAAACCAGTGACATCGGTCATCGCATGGGCATTTTGCAGGATCTCAGCTGCCCGCGCTTGTGGGCGTGACATCTGCGACAGTGCCGCAGAAACCCAGGCGCCATCCGCAAGGCCAGCCATTTCTGCCGCCATGATCACGCCGGASCCRATMGGTTTGGTCAGGATCARCACRTCTCCRGGYTKKGCCCCAGCCAATGTGATCACTGGACGTGGGCACAAGCCGGTCACGGTAAAGCCGATGGTCAACTCATCACCCAGCGAGGTATGGCCGCCAACAATTTCAGCACCCGCGTCGCGCATGACGGCACTGGCGGTCTCCATGATTTCACGCAGAGTGCGTTGCTGCAGCTTCGGCGACATGCGCGGCAGGATCAGGGTGGCAGTGGCGGCCTGTGGCTGCGCACCCATCGCCCAGATATCGCCCAAAGCATGCACCGCTGCGATGCGGGTCATCATCACCGGATCATGACAAAACGCGCGCAGGTGGTCCGAGCTGATCACCTGCTTCACCCCGCCCATGGTCAGCAGCGCTGCGTCGTCGCCAGGCAGTGGCGTGATATCGTCGCGCAGGCTGCCGGGCAGTGGTGCCAGTGCGGCGCGCAGAGCATTTCTGCCAACCTTGGCGCCACAACCGCCGCACATAGGCTTGTCGCCTAAGACCTCAGCCATGCCCAGCGTATGATGGCGCGGCAGTGGTGGCAGTCCCATCACAGGCAACTCGCGAAACTTGGTCATGAATTTCTGGTCGATCTGATTTTTCCAGCGCCACATCATAGGCCCGGACAGGCTCTGGCCAAAGCGTTCGCCAAGCGCCGATTTTGATCCCAGCGAGATCAGTTTCAAATAGTCTTTCTGAGGCTGGTAGGAGCGCAAATCACCACCACTGAGTACCGCGCGCAGGTTGTCAAACAACACTGGTGCCTGCCGCACCGCATAGACCCCGGCCTTGGGGCGTGGGGCGTGGCTCAGGTGGGCACAGTCACCGGTGGCAAACACCGCCGGGTCCGAGCTTTGCAACTGAGCATCCACAGTGATGTAGCCATTGGTCAGCTCAAGCCCGGTTTCCTTGATCCAGGCATAGGGGTGTGCTCCTGCGGCGCCCGTGGTGAAATCCGACAGCACSTCGCGRCCATCYTTCAGGCGGATGTGRTCGGTCTCRATRYYGGCAATCTCWRCMTCTTCCARMAGGGTCACRGMYTGCTCGGTYAGYGCKGYSCGMAGMTKGGCGCGSGCCTTKKYGCCSAWCGCCGTCAGGGCTTGGGCATTGTCGATCAACGTTGCCTGCGCCAATCGCCCCTTGGCCTTCAGCGCATAGGCCATCGCCAACACCAGCTCGACCCCGGCGACGCCACCACCAATGACCGCGATATGAGCGGGGCCGTCGCCRTTACGGAAGGCGTCCCATTTTGCGGCGAAAGCCCCCAGCGGTTTGGCTGGTATCGCATGGGTGGCAAAGCCGGGCAGGGTGGGCATTTCTGAGGTGATGCCAATATCAACCGAGGTCACATCATAGGCAATCGGCGGGCGTCCGGGGACATGGATCAGGCGGGCGGCAGTATCGATGCCCGTGGCGGCCCCAATCACAATCCGTGCGCCCGCGAAACGAGCCAGCTTGACCAGATCAATATCCAGCTCGTCTCGGCTGTAGTGACCAGCGACAAATCCCGGCAACATGCCGGAATAGGGCGCGGTAGGGCCGGGATTGATAACCGTCAGCCGCGCACCGGGTAGCGGTGACATGCCCCATTTGCGCAGCACCAGCGCATGGGCATGGCCGCCCCCGATCAATACCAGATCTCGGGTCAGCGGCAGATGAGGATCATTCATGGTCAACAGGGCCTCGTCTCAGATTTCTAATGTTCATCCAAGCGGTGCGCGACCCCTTAGCTTTTGTCGTCAGTTTCTTCCAGATCTAGCGTGGCCCAGGTGCCATCTTCACCCGCCGCCGGCAGGCTGTCGCGGCTTTCTTTCTGGTGAATGTGCACCTTGGCAATGAAATTCGCCGTGATCGGAGCGGTGAGCAGCAGGAACAGCGTGATCATCAGCTCGTGCACCGAGTAATGTGGACCAATGGCAAAGGCGTAGGTCATCGAGGCCAGCAGCACCCCACCAACCCCCAGAGTGGTCGCTTTGGTAGGGGCATGCAGCCGCGACATAGCGTCGTCAAGTTTCAGCAGGCCAAACGAGCCAACCAGGCCAAAAATGCCAGCCATGATCAGAAACGCGGTGATCAGAAGTTCGAAAAACAGATCCATGTCAGCCTCACTCGATGATGTTGCCGCGCAGGATAAAGCGCGCGTAAGCCACGGTCGACACAAAGCCAAGCATGGCGATGATCATCGAGGCCTCAAAATAAATGCCGGTGCCCARSGWRATSCCATASAGCCCCATCAGGGCGATGGCGTTGATGAACATGGTGTCCAGCGCCAGRATGCGGTCKGCGATCTCTTCSGCAARCARCACTTTCCACAGGTTCATCAGMACCGASARSCCAAAGCARCCAAAGGCGAATRTRGYRGCGTAGTGGATCATTCGAAAATCTCCATCAGGCGGCGCTCGTAGCGCTGTTTGATATCGTCGCGCACYGCATCSGGGTCKGGSGCGTCCAGGCAATGCACCAGCAGCGCATGRCCTTCGGCCGARACATCCGCCGTYAGGGTGCCRGGKGTCATGGTGATGGTGCCGGCCAGCGCGGTRATCGMCWMGGSKGKGSRYWGGKMCARSKKGMYWGYGWCYCWSTTGSSMKSASGKWMWKSGWKKGWKYTKMAMAMMACGATTCTAGCCACCACCACATTGGCCACCACGATGTCATAGAGCACCAGCAGAATGTACTCGATGATCTTGAGCGGTTTGACCAGACGAGGCCGATCGGGCCAGAACGGCTGGGTGACGAACGGGATCACCAGACCCAGTCCAAAGCCAAACACCAGCGAGTTCAGCGAGTAGCCGTTGACCAGCAGCAACCAGGTTAGGGTTAGCAGCAGGGTCAGGACCGGGTGTGGCAGCAGCCGTTGCAGCAGTTTCATGGCTCAGCCCTCCTCAGAACCGCGTCGATGTAGAGGCTTGGATCAAACAATTGCGCGGCGGTTGCCTCGGTATAGTCCATCATCGGGCCCGCGAATACGGTCAGCAGCACCAAACCAGCCAACAGGCCAAAACAGGCGATAAACGGTAGTGCTGATATCGGGGCCACACGCTGTTCCAACCCGGTCAAACCCTCGTCCCCGGCCAAGTCCGGCTCTGCGTCATCGATGTGGCTGGCGTCGTGGCTTTTCCAGAAGATCTCGGATCCGGCGCGGGCCAACCCGATGATGGTGATCAACGAGCCGACGAGGATAACCGCCCAGATGTACCAGACCAGATCATGTCCGCGTGCCGCATCCATCACCAGCAGTTTGCCAACAAAGCCTGACAGCGGCGGCATTCCGGCCATGGCGATGGCACCGGCAAAGAACAGCGCGGCAATCAGTCCGGACTGCGCCATTGGGCGTTGCGCGATGATGTCGCCTCCCCGGCGCTCCATCACCAGATCAGCCACCAGGAACAACAGGGCGGCAGCAAGGGTGGAATGCACGGTGTAATACAGTGCAGCAGCGGTCGCTTGCGGGGTGAACAGCGCCACAGCGATCAGCAGTGTGCCCATCGAGGCGATAGCGCCAAAGGCCACCAGCCTGCCGATTTCACGCGAGCCCAGCACACCAATGGCGCCGACGGCCAGCGTCAGCATGGCGGCAGGCAGCAGCCAGTCGCCGACCAGACCTGCGGTGGCCGCGACCTCGGGGCCAAACACCAGCGTGTACATGCGCAGGATGCCATAGGCGCCAACCTTGGTCATGATGGCAAACAGCGCGGCAACCGGAAGGGGGGCATTGGCATAAGACGCCGGCAACCAGAAGTGCAGCGGCAGCACGGCGGCCTTGATGGCAAACACCAGCAGCAGCATGATCGCGCCAACTCGCAGCAGGGCGGTGTCATCGGGGGACAGCTCAGCCACCCGCACGGCCAGATCAGCCATGTTCAGGGTGCCGGTCACCGAGTAGATGGTGCCCAAAGCAAACAGGAACAAGCTGGACCCCAGCAGGTTATAGACCACGTATTGCACCCCGGCTTGCAATCGTTTGGCACCGCCACCGTGGATCATCAGCCCGTATGAGGCGATCAGCAACACTTCAAAGAACACAAACAGGTTAAAGGCATCGCCGGTCAGAAAGGCCCCCAGAATGCCCATCATTTGGAATTGTAGCAGCGCGTGGAAATGACGGCCTCGGGCGTCCCAGCCTGATCCGATGGCGTAGAGAACCACCGCCAGAGCCAAGCCGCTGGTCAGCAGCAGCATCAGCGCCGACAACCGGTCCAGCACCAGCACAATACCAAAAGGCGCGGGCCAGTTGCCCAGCTCGTAAACCTGTACGGTGCCGTCAGCCGCCTGAGCGGCCAGCACCAGTGTGATTGCCAGCAATGCGATGGTGCTGGCCAGCGAGAAGATCCGTTGCAGGCTCAGATGGTGACGCAGAACCATGATGGTAAAAGGCGCGACAAGGGCAGGCAACACCACGGGCGCAATCAGCAGGTGGTTCATGCGTCATCTCCTGCGCGCTTTGTGTCTTCAATCATGTCGATACGGTCATCCTTAGCCGACAAATAGGCCCCCAGAGCGATCATCACCACCACCGCAGTCATCGCAAAGGAAATCACGATGGCGGTCAGCACCAGCGCCTGTGGCAATGGGTCGGTATAGGGCACATCGGCGTATTTGTTCAGCACGGGTGGGGCGTTGACCATCAATCGACCGGTGGCGAACAGAAACAGGTTCACCGCATAAGACAACAACGACAGCCCCAGGATCACCGGAAAGGTGCGCTTGCGCAGGATCAGATAGATCCCTGCAGCGGTCAGCATGCCAACGGCAGAAGCAAACAGGATTTCCATGCTCAGGCCTCCTCTTCAGTTTTTGGCGCGTCGTCGCGGGCCGGGTTGATGTCCATGGCAAACTCTGACTGCATCCCCGGCTGCCAGGCCAGACGTGCCAGGCTTTCCAGCGTCAGCATCACCGCGCCAACCACGGCGAGGAAGACACCAAGATCAAACAGCGCTGCGGTGGCCCATTCGAATTTCTCCAGCGGCGGCCAGGATAGATAGCCAAAGGCGCTGGTCAGGAACGGTTTGCCTGTCAGCCAGGATCCCATACCGGTGGTGGCCGCAATCAGCACACCGGATCCGATGATGCCGTGGTAAAAGACTTTCTGCCGCTCAGCCGCCCAGCCAAAGCCGGAGGCCATGTACTGCATCAGCATGGCAATCGCCGCGATCAGCCCCGCGATGAACCCTCCGCCGGGCAGGTTGTGACCGCGGAAGAAGATATAGGCCGCAACCATCAGGGCCAGTGGCATCATCACCCGGGTTGCAACCACCATCATCAGCGGGTGCGGGTCACCGTCTTGCGGCAGGTCGGGTTTGCGGTTCAACAGGTAAGCGCGCACTCTTGAGCCCAGAATGGCCTCGGTCAGTGCAAAAATCACCAGCGCGGCAATGCCCAGCACGATGATCTCGCCAAAAGTATCATAGCCCCGGAAGTCGACCAGGATCACATTGACCACATTGGTGCCGCCGCCGCCTTTGTACGAGTTGGCGAGGTGAAATTCCGAAATCGACGGCGCGATGAAGTCGCGGGTCATCAGCGCATAGATCAGGCCTCCCACACCGGCACCGGCGGTGACGGCAATCGCCGCATCACGCAACCGGGTGCTAATCGGACTTTCCACCGGAGTGTCTTTGGGCAGAAAATTCAGCGCCAGCAGCATCAGGATGATGGTCACCACTTCGACAGAGATCTGCGTCAGCGCCAGATCCGGGGCCGAGAGATAGTTGAAGGACAGCGAGACAATCAGGCCCACCACACCGATCAGCACCAGCGCTAAAATCCGGTTGCGGTGGTTCAGCACGATAAAGCCGGTGGCCAGCACCAGACAGATCCAGCCGATGATGGGCAGTGGCCCAGCGTCTTGCACACCGCGCGTCGCCTCGGCGGCGACGCCCGTGCGATAGGCATACAGCGAAATCGCGGTGGTAAAGACCAACATGATCGCTGAATAGCGGGTGATTGATCCATTGTGCAGCAGGTCGGTCACCCGTTGGCTGGTCCGGGTCAACCCGCCCAGCACCGCGTCAAAGATCACCTTGGCCTCGGGGCGAGGGGCGGCATTCCATAGGTGTGCCAGTTTCGGATGGCCCCACAGCAGTAAGATGCCTCCGGTTATCGCCATTCCCGACATCATCAGCGGTATGGTGATGCCGTGCCACAACTGAGCGTGGAACTGCGGGACTTCGCCGTCCCCTATCACTGCCGCCGCCGCGTAGGAGACAACAGGGCCAGACAACAGATTGGGGCTGAGGCCAATGGCCACCACCAGCACCGTCAAAAAGGCAGGGGCCAGCCATAGCCCAACACCGGGATCATGCGGTTGCGCCGGATAGTCGTCACGCTGGGGGCCAAGAAACACATGCACGATGTAACGGAATGAATAGGCAGCCGAGAACATGGCACCAAACACGGCCAGTGCTGGGACCAGATAATGCGAGTTACGCCACAGGGTGTTGACGGTTTCCTCCAGCATCATTTCTTTGCTGAGAAAGCCGTTCAGCGGTGGGATGCCGGCCATCGACAGTGACGCAATCACAGCAATGGTAAAGGTAATCGGCATCAGTTTGCGCAGCCCTCCCAACCGTTTGATGTCACGGGTATGGGCGCTGTGGTCGATAATACCGGCAGTCATGAACAGCGCTGCCTTGAATGTGGCGTGGTTGATGATGTGGAAGATTGCAGCAATGGCAGCCGGTTTGGTGCCAAAGCCGAGTAGCATGGTGATCAGCCCTAGATGGCTGACGGTGGAATAGGCCAGCAGCGCCTTGAGGTCATCTTTGAACAGCGCAATCACCGCGCCCAGCACCATGGTAATCAAGCCAGTGGTGGCCACGATATAGAACCAAGCCTCGGTGCCCGCCAGAACGGGCCACATCCGCGCCATCAAAAACAGCCCGGCTTTCACCATGGTGGCCGAGTGTAGATAGGCCGACACCGGTGTCGGGGCCGCCATCGCGTGCGGCAGCCAGAAATGGAACGGGAACTGCGCCGATTTGGTAAAGGCGCCGATCAGGATCAGGATCAGCGCGGGCAGATACAGCGGCGAGGCTTGGATCAGCTCTTTGTGCTGCAGGATTACTGTCAGGTCATAGGATCCAACGATATGACCCAGCATCAGCATGCCGCCGATCATCGCCAAACCACCGGACCCGGTCACCGCCAGCGCCATCCGCGCGCCTTGCCGTCCCTCGGGCAGGTGCTTCCAATAGCCAATCAGCAGGAAGGAACTCAGCGAGGTTAATTCCCAGAATACCAGCAAAAGCAGGATGTTGTCGGACAGAACGATGCCAACCATCGCGCCCTGGAACAGCAGCAGATAGGTATAGAACTGCCCCATCGGATCTTCTCGCGACAGATAGAACCGCGCATAGAGGATGATCAGCAACCCGATGCCCAGGATCAGCCCGGCAAACAGCAGCCCCAGCCCGTCGAGATAGAAGTTGGCGTTCAGGCCCAGACCCGGCAGCCAGTCCAGCCGCGCCTGTACTACTTCGCCGCGCAACACGGCAGGGGCATTCAGAAGTAGACCAACAAAGGCCAGCAGGGTGGTGAACCCAGCCGAGGCCGCCGCAGCATTACGCCCGGCGCGGATCAGCAGCGCGGGAAACAGCGCGCCAAGAAAGGGCAGGGCCGCAATCAGAAACAGGGACACGTGATGATCTCCGGGCTTGGGCAAGGCAAATTTATAGTTGCCTAAGCAATTTTGGGCGCCTGTGCCAGCCCCCGCAGCGTGTGCGGATGCGGAATGCGGCAGTTGCGCTGCGTTTTGTTGAATTCTTGCGTCTTTAAGTGGCACTCGCATAGGGCGTTAACAAGAACTTGATGCCTCTGTCAGAGGCTTTTTCTGACCGTTGCGTTGGAACATGCTACGCCGCTTCTGTTGGACACGTTGATCCGGAGAGCTGCATGCCACAAATAAACCAATCCAGACGCCGTATTTTGCTGGGTGGTGCTGCAGTGGGGGCTGTGGTGATGGCAGGCCTCTGGTGGCGCAGTCAGGCACCGGACCACGATCGCCCACGGCTGACCGTGGCCGAGGCCTATCAGCAGGCGCAATCGGGAGACATTACCTTGATAGATATTCGCACCCCCATCGAGTGGACCGCTGTCGGTGTGCCGGTTGGCAGCCATCAGATTGATATGCGGCGCCAGGACTTCGCCGAGGCGGTAGCTTTGGTAACTGGCGGTGACCGCAGCGCTCCGATTGCACTGATCTGCGCCCGCGGAGTGCGCTCGGCGCGGATGACCTTGGCGCTGAGTAAGGCTGGGTTCAGCAATATCATCGACGTGCCCGAAGGTATGCTTGGCTCGCGCGATGGCCCCGGTTGGTTGGCCAGCAACCTGCCGGTTGCGCGGTGGCAGCAATGAAATGCGCAGCGCTGGCCATGGCGTTGAGTGTTTGGGCCGGAGCAGCGGCGGCCGGTTGCGCTGATCAGGCTGGAGCCTGTGAAATTAGTGGTGGCACCTATCACATCGCTCTGCCCGAAGCGGCGCAACGACCGGTGCCGGTGGTGATGTTTCTGCATGGCTACGGCGGCTCAGGCGCGGGAACACTTAAGAACACAAGAATGATCAATGCGTTCAAGGCACGTGGTTATGCGGTGATTGCGCCCAACGCCACCCGGCGGCGCAATGGCAACCGGTCCTGGGTGTTCTTTCCCGGTTGGGAGGGTCGTGACGAGGCTACGTTTTTTCGCGATGTGATGGCCGATGCAGGTGACAGGTTTGGCGTCTCAAAGCAGGACACCGTGCTGGCAGGATTTTCGGCGGGCGGTTTTATGGTCAATTACCTGGCCTGCGCCCACCCGGATGATTTTGCCGCATATGCGTCGATATCTGGCGGCTTCTGGCGGCCTCAACCCGAGAGTTGCTCTGCGCCGGTGCGGTTATTCCATACCCACGGATGGGCTGATAAAACAGTGCCACTGGAAGGCCGTTATCTTGGCGGTATTCAATACCAACAGGGTGATATCTATGCCGGGCTGGAGCTGTGGCGGCAGACAAACCACTGTGACAGCAACGCGCCTGGCAAGGCTTGGCAAGACGACAAGGTCTTACGCCGCCGTTGGGATTGCGGTGCCGGCGCAGACATTGAATTTATCCTTTACCCAGGTGGTCACACGGTGCCAAAGGGCTGGGCAGATCTGATGCTGGATTGGTTTGAAAAAGAGTAACCTGCCGCCTTGGCAGCGGCCTCGTTTGGTCTTTTGGTCTGGTGCTTTTCACCACATTATATCTCTTCCAAGGCGGTGCTCCCGCCAGTGGTCGGATTCCTGACGGAGGCTCTCCTCCCGTTGGGCCTGGGCGCAGGCCGGGGATCATACGGACGCTGGAGAGCTGCGAGAAATTTATAGGGCCTGCCCGGACATGGGCAGGCAGTGGCGGTTGCGGCTATTCGGCGGCGCTGCGGCTTGGGCTGCCGCCGTCCAGAATGTCTTTGAGCGCGGCGCGGCAGCTGCGGGCCGTGCGGGTGATTTGGGGCTCGGCAAAAACTTCGCGAGTGCCCATCAAGCCGTTGAGGTGGCGCAGCAGCGGCATCCCTGACAGCGCTGAAAGTGGCACTGCCAGCACCAGTGACAGGGCAATCGGCAGCAACCAGAGCGACACCATGCCGGTCAGGATCCCAACCCACAGTGCCAGCCCGCTGACCGTTTCCAGTGCGTGGCAGATTGCTAAGGTCTTCAAGTTGTAGCTGCCGCCATCGCGGGCCTGCGGTGCCCAGCCGCGCTGCAGCCCCAACATAGTCCGGACCACCGCGATCATTTGCTGCACCATCAGGATTGGCGCATAGAGCACCGCCAGTATGATCTCGGAGACGAAAGACAGGGCAAACCGCAGACCGCCGCCATAATCGGCAAATCGGCTGCCAGTCAGCGGCAGGGCGGCAATCGCCAGCAGCTTGGGGGCCAGTAGCATCGCATAGATCAGCAGGATCACCAGTACATGGCGGGTCTCGGACATATCGGGCCAGGAGGGCATCAGGGGATTGGATTCGCTGAAGTAGGTCAGCACCGAGGCCTCTTCACCTCGGCCGATCAACGCCCAGATCACTAGTAGCGCAAACCAGATGGGCGCCATCAGATACCCAATGGCTCCGTGGAGCAGATGGAACCGGGAGATTGCCCGAAATCCTTTGGCGCGCAGCAGTTTCAGGTGTTGCAGATTGCCTTGGCACCAGCGCCGATCACGTTGGATGTGGTCGATCAGGGTTGGCGGAGTTTCTTCGTAGGATCCACGGATGTGGGGCAAAAACCGCACCGACCAGCCCGCCCGGGCCAGCAGCCCCGCCTCCACAAAATCATGGCTCATGATCAGCTTGCCACCGCCGCCCAACCGGCTGCGCAAATGAGGCAACCCGGCGCAGGCGGCAAAGGCGCGGGTGCGGATGATAGCGTTGTGGCCCCAATAATTGCCCTCGTGGCCAGCCCAGCGCGCCAGTCCCTCGGCCAGAGCAGCCCCGTGGACACCACTGGCAAACTGCTGCATGCGGCCAAATACCGATTGGGCACCTATCAACTGAGGATAGCTTTGGATCAGCCCGGCCCCAGGATCGCGTGACAGCGCATTGGCAAGACGGGCAATCGCGCGGCCCGTCATCAGGCTGTCAGCATCCAACACCAGCATGGCTTCGTAACCGCCGCCCCAACGACCAACCCAATCGGCGATATTGCCCACTTTGCGGTCGGTATTCTGGTCACGGCGTCGGTAATAGAGGTTCAACCCCGGTGGCATCATTGCATGCAGCGCTCTGACCGAGATCAGCTCTTGCGCGGCGATAGCGTCATCTTGGGTATCGGAGAGGATGAACATGGAATAGTCATGAGCCCCCCCCCGTTTGCGCAGCTCCTCAAGCATGGTCTGGGCATTGCCCAGCACATACCACGGCACTTCGTTGTAGATTGGCATCAACAGGGCCACCTTCATCTTGCGCGCGGGGGCAAGACGACGGACGCGGGGGCGTTGCGAAAGCGAGTACAGCCCCAACAGCACGGTAGAGACAGTAAAGCAGATCCAGAAAAAGTTAAAGGCGATCAAGGTCAGCAACACCATTTCAAGCACCGAGAACCCGCCATCGGCAAACCAGTCCTGCATCACCCAGGTCAGCAGGCCGGTGCCCACCATTGCCGGGGAAAACGCCAGTATCCGCCATAGTGACACGGTTTGCTTAGGGCGCTGATTTGGCGCGGCACTGTCCCGAAAATCGACCGTAAAATCCTGCTCCGGCATCGCCAGAGGCTGCTCGGGCGGCAATAGGAGCGGTCGGTTCATGCCGTCCATCGATACAGCCAGACTTCGGACGCGGGCTGACCGCCTTTGCGCAATTGTGCGCGCAACTCCACCAGGGTCCGCTCTCCGGGTTCAAAAGAGAAGGCCAATCGCAACCCGCCGGTTTCCGGGTTGCGCTGCAACACGCCGTTGCTGGTCTCCACATGGGGCGAGGAGACGTGAATTTCGAGACCTTCAGGCCCATCCTCCAACAGCGGATGATCGGTGAAATCCAAGGTCATGATGCGGCCTGGATTGCCAAACACGCGGGCTCCGCCGGCGGTATTGATGACCTTTGGCAGCTGCAGGTCTGGCTCCCCGCCCCAGGTCAGGCGATAGGCTAGATCCACCTGTGACCCGGCCGCATAGGGAGTGCGGGGGCGCCAATAGGCGACGATATTGTCATAGATCTCTTGGTCTGCCGGAATTTCCACCAGCGTCACCGCGCCTTTGCCCCAGTCGTCCTTGGGTTCAACCCACAGGCAAGGGCGCTTGTGATAATTGGCCTCAAGATCGGCAAAATCAGAAAACCTGCGGGCCCGTTGCATCAGGCCAAAGCCGCGCGGGTTCTCGTCAACAAAAGACGAGATTTGCAATTGTTTGGGGTTGGCCAGCGGTCGCCACAGCACTTCGCCGTTGCCGTTGTGGACCAGCAGCCCGTCGCTGTCGTGCACCGCCGGGCGGAAGTCGTCAAACTGGTTGCGGTTGGTTTGGTCGAACAGGAACATCGAGGTCAGTGGGCCAAGCCCCACATGGGTCAGCTCGTCGCGGGCAAACAGCGTTGCCTCGATCTCCATCGTGCAGTTTTTGCCCGGCAGGATGTCGAATCGATAGGCCCCGGTGACCGAGGGGCTGTCGAGCAGCGCATGGATCACCATATTGCGCTGGCCGGGGGCCGGGGACTCGAGCCAGAATTCGATGAACTCGGGGAACTCCTCGCCCATTGGATCGCCGGTTTTCAGCGCCAACCCGCGGGCGGATAGCCCATAGWCNTKRCCCAGWSCMAYSGCGCGAAAATAGCTCGCCCCCTGATACACGCAGAACTCGTTTTTCAGACCTGGCTGATCCAACTCGGTGCGCAGGCGCAGGCCTGAGTATCCCAGACTGTCATCCAGGCTCAGATCTGGGGCCTTGTCGGTTTTGTCGAACAGGGACAGGTCGAAAGGCACCCGTTCAGCGGTATTGTTATCAACGGTGTTGACCTGAATTGGACGCGGGAAGTACAGGCCCGGCAGGAAGAAATCCACGTTGTAGCTGCGATTTGTGTCGGACCACAGCGCGTCGCGATTGCGGAACCACCGGGTTTGGTAGTCCTGATAGGTCATGTCCAGCCAGTCCTGCGGCACCGAGGGGCGCGGCGCATAATCCCGGGCGGCCAGCTCTCGGGCCAGCGATATAACAGTGTCGCGGGAAAACTCCGGCACCTCGGTGGCATGCACAGGCAGCGCCAGGATCGAGGTGCTGGCCAGCGCCGAAGCCATGAACGAACGGCGGTTTAAAGCGGTCATCGTTTCGCTCTCCAGGGTTGGGATTTGAACCAGGCCGCGGCAAAAGCCACCAGGATGATCAGGCCGTAACCAGTAAGATTGGCAATAGCGGTGGTACTGATGGCGCGGCCGGTTTGGTCGAGCACAAAGCCAATCAATCGTGCCAGCGCCATCGAGAACACAAACACCGCAAGAGATTGCTGTCCGACCTTGGTGATTAGCTTTAACAGCACCGCCCAGATACGGGCGCCGACCGAATGGCCCGAGGCAATCAGCCGCTTGCCGCCTTCGCCCGCGATCACCCAGCCCAGATAGGCCAGCGACAGGAAGTGAACAAAGCGCAGCAGGCCAAAGTCGCTTTTGTTGCGCCACTCTTTGGTCAGGGACCAGACCGGGCGGATGGTGTCAGCCAGATCTTGGTTCCAGGCCTCAACCCAGCGAAACACTTTCCACGCACCAAACGGGGCTGAGAACACCACAAAGCCAATGGCGGCAGCAATCAGCAGTTTTGATATTGGCGGCTTGGGCAACCAGCCCTTCATGAAGGCAAAACCGGTGAAAAACAGCAATTGCCAGCCAAACGGGTTGAAGAACCATTTGCGCTGGGACCACGGCTCGGCCGACAGCGCCAACCCATCCGGGCCTAATCCGATGACATAGGGGTTGGCCGCCAGCCAGATCGCGATTGAGGTCGCGGCCACCGCCCAAAGGCTGATCTTTCCCATTGCCATCAGCAGCGGCATCAGCCCTAGCACCACCAGATACATGGGCAGAATGTCAAAGTAGTTGGGCACATAGGTCAGGGTGAAAAGCCCGACCAGTTGCGGTTTGGTGTCGTTGAAAAAATGCCCAAGGTTCAATGAACCGACATAGCTTTTCTCAAAGCCGCCAAACAGATCCAGCGCCGCCATCATCATGGCAATAAAGAAGAACAGCCCGATATGAGCCCAGAACACCTGCCAGACGCGATAGCCAACACGGGCAGTGCCCATCACCCAACCCCGCCGCGCGAAAGATCCGCCAAAGGCAATCGCCGAGGCCATGCCGGAACAGAACACAAAGATCTCGGTGGCGTCGGAAAAGCCAAACCGGGCCGGAATCCAGCCGGTCCAGCGATTGCCGGGGATATGCGCGGTCAGGATGATGAACATGGCAATGCCGCGGTAAAAGTCCAGCCGTGGATCGCGGACACGCACTGGCACCTGCGCCGGGGCTGCGGCCTGATTGGCGGCCGAGCCTGGCAGGGTGGTCACTTGTGTCTCTGGATGAGGCAAAATAGTTGCCATTGTTAAGTCTGGCCTTTCAAAATCATTCAGCAGGCACGCTTTGCGCGGATGAATGGCCCCGACCGGCTGCGATCAAGTCCCGTCGCGCCATGGCATAATTGTCTTCTGCGCCGCCACGTTTGCTGCGACGGGCATCAAGGATATCCTCAACCGCGTCAAGCTGTCCGGCGCGCAGACCGGCGTCGATGGTGATGCGTTCAAACACATCCCGTTGCGCGTGGCTGCCACCAGCCAGTTGCATCGACCCACGCGCCTGCGCCAGATGTGCAAAGGCCCCAGCATAGTCGCCGTCGCCAAAGGCCTCTAAACCTGAAGCCATCGCACAGCCCGGCGTTGCCATCCGCTGACCCGTTTCGTCTGGGCGGTTTTGTGCGTCAGCATGGATGCGTTGAACCAGCCGGGTGGTTGCGGCTTGGCGGTCATGTCCGGCCAGTGCCAACAGGTAATGCAGGTCGGCGAATATCAGACAGCCGTCCTCGGTTCTGTTGGCAGAGAATTCAGAGAGTTCTTCCCAGCGGTTGCCGACATTGATGCCCTCTAGCTGTAGCCGCATCAGCAGCGAGGTGGCGTTTGAGATGTCGCGGTAATCGTCGGTCTTGTCCTTGCGGATCTCGCGGTCGTACAGATCCAATACGCGATCGGTCTGACCCAGATCCAGATGCATCAGCGCCTTGTGCCACCAAACGTGATAGCGAAAGTTGTTGCAATGGGCCCAGGCCGCCTCGCGCCCCTCCAGCCAGTCCAGACCGGCCTTGGCATTGCCGGTCATGTCATGCACATGGGCTACAGCGTGCAGGCCCCAGGCGTCATCTGGCGCAGTCCACAGCGCCTGCCGCCCGGCAATCCCGGCTTTTTCATAAGCCCCGGTTTCCTCCAGCGCGAAGGAGTGGCAGCCCAGCAGGTACCCTTGTCCGGCGTGGCTGGTGTCATAGGCGGGCATAACCCGCTCAACTGAGCGCCGCATACCCGCGCCATCCCCCAAGATGAAGCGTATAGAGTGGCTTAACTTCATCGCCAGCGAGTCCTGCGGATACTCGCGCAGCACCTGCTCCATCTTGGCGATGGCGTAGGACGGATGACCAGCCATCCAGACATCCAAGGCGTCAATATAGAAACGTTCACGGGGCAGGGCGGCCTCATAGCGGGTTTTGGCGAATGCCAGCGCCTCGCGGGCAGTGGGGATCATTTCAGAGCGTCCCAGCAGAAGATAAAACATGCCCTTGCAGGCCTGACCTAATGCAAAGTCTGGCGCCGCCGACAATAGAGCACCCAGATGGGTCGGGGTAGCGGCAGCATGGGCAAGAACGCCCATCTGCACCGCGTTCCAATCGCACAGCGCGGCCGCATTCGTCAGGCTGGTGTCTTGGCCAAAGATATCTTGCATCATCAGGAGTCCAATCATCGCGAACAAAGGTTTTACTGTTGTTTGAGAGGACTCTAGATCATGAAAACCCAACCAGCGACGCCTGCTCTCGCATTGGTGAAGGGGCGTGTGTGTGGAGGTGAGTTTTGTTGCGAAGGGATGGCGAAATGCCGCCAATTTTCACAATACCGGCATCTCCGCCCTGATTGTGGGCAGGGCAGAGATGCCGCTTTGATGTTTTCTGTAACACTNGGCTGGTCAGAAACGGCCAACGCTTGGGTGGTTAGATCTCGAACRGCGTGTCCGAGGACAGAATCTCGTCGCTGTCGGCACCAAACTTGCGTGGAGCATGGCGGTAGGTGACCGGGGTGCGCGAAAATTTGAGTGGATTGCCAATCAGATGCACTGGTCCAGACTCGGTTTCCATGTCGATCTGCATACCCCGTGCGGCGACCTGATCCGAGTCAAACACCGCTTTCAGATCCTGCACTGGGCCGACCGGCACTTTCAGGGCTTCCAAGTTTTCAATGATGTCCTGCGTGCCGTAACGCTGCACTGCAGGGATCAGGATATCATCCAGCGCCTCGCGGTTTTGCAGGCGGGCGGGATTGCTGGAGAACCGCGGATCTTTGGTCAGGCCCGACAGCCCCAGGAATTCGGCAAATCGCCCGAATTGGCTGTCGTTTCCAACTGCCAGAATGACATGCCCGTCGGTTGTCTCGTAAACGCCATAGGGTTTGATGTTGGGATGGCCGTTGCCACGGCGTATAGGAACCTGACCTGAGGTCAGATAGTTGACGCCTTCGCTGATCAACCAGGCAATCTGGCTATCGACCAGCGCAACATCAATCTGCTGGCCCTCACCGGTGCGTTCCTGATGCCGCAGCGCCGCCAGAATGCCCACGGTGGCATACATGCCGCACATCACATCGGTGATACCAACGCCCACCTTCATGGGCTCTCCGTCCGCTTCACCCGTCAGTGACATGATGCCACCATAGCCCTGCGCCATCAGGTCATAGCCGGGCTTGTGGGAGTTGGGTCCGGTCTGGCCATAACCCGAGATTGAGCAGTAGATCAGGCCGGGGAGTTCCTTGCGCAGGCTGGCATAGTCGAGGCCGTATTTCTTTAGCCCACCGGGTTTGAAGTTCTCGATCAGGATATCTGCCTGCGCTGCCAAACGGCGGATGGTCTGCTGGCCTTCGGGGGTGGCGATATCGATTGCCACAGAGAATTTGTTGCGGTTGGCGGACATGAAATAGGCCGACATATCGGTGTCGTTGCCATCAGAATCGGTGGCATAGGGAGGCCCCCATTGGCGGGTATCGTCACCGCCGGATTTGGGATTTTCCACCTTGATCACTGTGGCGCCAAGATCCCCCAAAAGCTGGGTGCAGGTTGGTCCCGCCAGAATGCGGGAGAGGTCAAGAACTTTGACTCCCTTGAGTGCGCCGTGTGGGAGTAGTTCAGATCCGACCATCATAGCCTCCAGGTTCGATTTCAGCTGCAATTACGGTGAAGCTTTGCGCAGTCATGGCATCTGTTAATGCGGCGCGCAACTCCTTGCGATTACGAACAGTTACGCCGTTACCGCTAAAGGCGCGGCCAATGGCGGCAAAGTCGTGACGGGCGAAGTCAACACCAGCATTGGGCAGCTGGCGCTGGCGTTGTTTTAGCTCGATCAACGCCAGACTGGCGTCGACAAAAACCAAAAAAATCGGAGCCAGCTGCATTTCAGCCGCAGTGGCTAATTCTCCGGCCACCATCAGGAAACCTGCATCACCTGAAAAGCTGATGACCGGGCGATCTGGCTGCGCCAGTTTGCGGCCAATGGCCATCGGCACCGCGCAGCCCATGGTGCAAAGCCCCGAGGATTGAATTAATCCGCGCGGTTCATGGCAGTCCCACATCTGGGACAGAAGAATGCGGTGTGCCCCGCTATCGGCTGTGGCCAGAGTATTGGCGGGCATTACGGCGCGGGTTTCTGCAATCACGGCCGCTGGGCCCCAAGTATCAGCATGTGGGAAGGCCTCTTTCAGCGCGGCCTTGGCGGCTTTGGGTTTTCCATCTGCCCAGGTCGCGCGTGGAGTCACACCATCAGAAATTGCGGTGAGGGTTGGTCTAATGGGGGTGATAAAGTTCAAGCCCGCCTGATGCATGTAGTGCAGGTTTGGTTCAGCAGCGATGTCGATGATATTCTGGCTGTTCACATCCCAGACATCGCGCCAGCCGGGGCGCATTTCGATCGGATCATAGCCGATGCACAGCACCAGATCCGCCGCCCGCAGTAGGGGCAGAAGATGGGTGTCCGCCAGCGGTGATAACCCACCGCCACCCAGACATAGGTGATGATCCTCGGGCAGGATGCCTTTGGCCTTGTAACTGGTGATAAAGGGAATCTGGTGGGTCTCGATAAAGCCCCTGATCGCGCCACTGGCATTTTCTTGCAGCGCATCAAGACCGATCACTGCAATAGGACGCTCTGCCGCCGCCAGCCACTCCCGCGCCTGCACCAGGTCAGCACCGCTTGGCACGGTGTCACTTGCAGGCGCGCGGCGGGAACCGCGATCTCTGGCGGGCGCATCTGCCACCGAGATTGGCACATCAATATGGACCGGGCCGTTGCGTGGCTCGGTTGCAATCGCTACTGCTTTGTCCGCGATCAGGTCGGCGGCCTCGGCGGTGAGACAAAAACTGGCCTTGGTAATCGGGGCAAACACCGCTTGGTGGTCCAGCACCTGGTGGGTGTAGTTATGCTGTTCAGCCGCATCGACGCAACCGGTGAGCACCAGCATCGGCACCCGGTCCTGATGCGCATTGGCCACCACGTTGACACCGTTCAGTGCGCCAGGGCCAAGGGTGGCGACCAGGATCGCCGGGGCGCCATCACTATGGTGGACAGCTTCCGCCATAAAGCCGGCGCAGTTTTCGTGTTTGGCCAGGTGAAAGGTGATGCCCGCCGCCTGCAGTGCATCAATCAGAGTCAGTACTTCGCCGCCGGGCATGCCAAAGGCGTGGCGGCAGCCTTCGTCATACAGTCGGCGGGCCAGGATATCCGCTGC
>NVUP01000024.1 GCA_002401945.1 Paracoccaceae bacterium | reverse complement strand
CCGCCGCTATGCGGCTCCCCCGAGGTATTTTGGACAAGAAGACGTGGGGGGGATTGGCATGGTGATGGTTGGTCTTGCTGGTCTGGTCTGGTGTGGTGGCTGGTGGCTGAACGCGCGGTTGGCCAATGGGCCGCAGGCGGATACGCGTCTGGTTCAGTTGCTGGTGCCGGTAATTTTTGGCGTCACCCTATTGGTGGTCTGGCAATTGCTGGTGAAGGGGTTGCAGGTGCCCTTGGTGATCCTGCCTGCACCGACGGATATTGCTGTCGCCTTTGGGGCCAATCTGTCCAAACTGTGGGCCGATTTCCTGCAAACCTTTGTTAAGGGCGCGCTGAGCGGCTATGTGATTGGTTGTTCGGCGGCATTTCTTATGGCGATTGTGATGGACCGAAGCGATTTTCTGCGTCGCGGGTTACTGCCGGTGGGCAATTTTGTGGCTGCCCTGCCGATTGTTGGCACCGCGCCGATCCTGGTGATGTGGTTTGGCTTCGATTGGCACTCCAAGGCTGCCGTGGTGGTGGTGATGGTGTTCTTTCCGGTGCTGGTGAACACGGTTGCGGGCTTGCGCGAAACCAGCGCCATGCAACGCGACCTAATGCAGACCTATGCCGCCAGTTATTGGCAGAGCTTTTTTAAACTGCGCCTGCCGGCGGCACTGCCGTTTGTGTTTAATGGGCTGAAGATTTCCACCACTCTGGCCTTGGTTGGAGCGATTGTCGCCGAGTTCTTTGGCTCGCCCACCGTGGGCATGGGGTTCCGGATTTCCACCAGCGTCGGGAAATTGTCGCTGGACATGGTCTGGGCCGAGATCGTGGTGGCTGCGCTGGCCGGGTCGCTGTTTTATGGCGCAGTGGCAATGGTAGAAAAATCGTTGACCTTCTGGCATCCGTCGCAGCGGCGCTGAAGTCTGAAATACTGCAGTTCCTTGTCGAAACAAGGGACTGCAGAACCGGTTGGTGCTCCGGGGTTACCATATCAGTGGCCGTCTGTGCCCAAAACCTGTGCAAGGCAATAAGTGCTTTGCGACAGTGATAAGAAAAAATTTGAACGGATGGTCAAATTCGCGCAAGCTTTGGCCATAACCACAGGGAGTAACTACCAATGAAACACATTTTGACAGCCGCCGCTCTGGCGCTGGGTGCCGCTGGCACCGCACAGGCCGCCGATGAAGTTCGGCTGCAGCTGCAATGGGTGACACAGGCACAATTCGCTGGCTATTATGTGGCGCTGGACAAGGGTTTTTATAGCGAAGAAGATCTGGACGTAACGATCTTGCCCGGTGGTCCGGACATTGCTCCGCCGCAGGTTCTGGCTGGGGGCGGCGCTGAYGTGATGCTGAACTGGATGCCYTCGGCRCTGGCMGCMCGCGAAAAGGGYCTKCCGGTGGTSAATATYGCCCAGCCKTTCAAAASCTCYGGSCTGATGCTGACYTGCTGGAAAGACACYGGCATCACTAGCCCRGCRGAYTTCAAAGGCAAGACCATTGGWGTYTGGTTCTWTGGCAACGAATAYCCGTTCCTGAGCTGGATGAGCAAAGARGGCATCAGCACYGATGGYGGCSMYGAYGGCGTSACCGTGYTGAAGCAGGGYTTYAACGTTGATCCGCTGCTGCAGCGTCAGGCTGATTGYATYTCGACCATGACYTATAATGAATATGGTCAGGTGCTGGATGCGGGCGTGTCCGAGGACGAGCTGGTGACCTTCAAGTATGAAGACCAGGGTGTTGCGACGCTGGAAGATGGTATTTATGCGCTGGAGAAGAACCTGGAAGATCCAGTGTTTGTCGAAAAGATGGTGCGCTTTGTGCGGGCTTCGATGAAGGGTTGGAAATACGCCGAGGCGCACCCGGATGAGGCGGCTGGTATCGTGCTGGACAATGATGCTTCCGGCGCGCAGACCGAGGCCCACCAACAGCGGATGATGGCCGAGATCGCCAAGCTGACTGCGGGTAGCAATGGTACCCTTGATCCAGCTGATTTCGATCGCACCGTGGCCACGTTGCTGGGCGGTGGTTCGGACCCGGTGATCACCAAGGTACCGGAAGGCGCTTGGACCCATGCCATCACCGATGCGGCGTTGAACTGAAACTCAGCCACTCTATAATTAATTGACTGGCCCGCCGTGGATTTTCACGGCGGGCCAAATTGTTAATATTTATCAATACAGGATAAAGAGGCYTTGGGTTGTCTTGATTTGATCGCATAGCGCACTAATACTCCCTTGAGTAGAGTGAGCTTGGGCATGGATCCGGGTCAGGAAATTTAGTCAGCCCAGAAGGGGTGAAAATGCCCGAGTGGAAGCGATCCGGTCTTTGCCTGTGCCGCACTGTGGATGTGGCCGGGGCTGGCCATTGCCTGCACACTTCGAAGCGCAAGTGGACCAATGTGGTAGATCTCTATCGACCACGGGTTGGCCGTGCTGAATTGCCGATGCAATCGGTCTGTCATGCGGCCCTGGAGCGGCGGAAAATGGCGCCACATTCTCAGGTTCTGATTTTGCATGATGCTATGGGGCATAAGGACGTTTCTCAGGCTGAAAGCTCTGGCGCTGCTGCACAGGTGCAAACAGTGGAGGTCTGCGCCCTGGAGCGGGTCGGTCACGTTGATGTTCTGCTGGCATTGGCCATGGGATTTGACCGTGTTTTAATACAAAAACTGTCAGCGCCAGATACGTCGGCTATTCAGCTCCAAGAGGTCGAATTGGCGCGGGCGATGGGCGGCGATGGGCAGCTGGAATTGTTTGACTCTTTCCATCGACTTCGTGACGTTTTAGGGGCGGYGCCTGAGACCGCTGGGCGTTGGCGATATGCTGCGCCAGTTATCGGCGTAAACCGTCGGGCAACCGCACGAGCCTGCGCAGCGGTTTTGTTGCCCCCAGCGCACAAGCCGTTGCCGTTGCCGGCCGATGCACCGTACGGCACAGTGGAATTGGATGTTTCGGCCTGTACAATGTGCCAGAGTTGCGTGTGGCTATGCCCAACCGACGCCCTGTCTATTGGAGAGCATAAAAGCGAACTGGTTTTTGTGGAAAACAGTTGTATCCAATGTGGAATGTGCCGGTCTATTTGCCCCGAGGATGCGCTGCAATTAAAGCCCAGGCTGGCCCCTTCGCCCAGAGCTGATGCGCGGCAGATTCTGCATCAGGCGGAGCCGTTTCAGTGCACATCCTGCGGCGAGGGTTTTGTTGTCAAATCCATGATCAATCGGTTGCTGGCCCTAATTAGAGGGGGGCATGTTGAACAGGCTTCGGATGACGTGCCGCGATTGATCCACTTATGTAGCGTGTGCCGCGCCCAGGAAATTCAAGACATGCGCTTCAATCGACAGCCAGTGACGGTGCGGATGGGGTTTGAGCCGAGGCGCGGGCGGTAAACCGGATAATAAATAGGGTCACGTGTCAGGATTGTTCTTGAAAGCCGCCGTAGAGGCCGTGCTTGAAGATCAGCCCCTGGCCGGGACGGGTGGTCGCTTCCAGCACTTCACCAATAAGGATCGAATGGTCGCCACCGGGATGACAGGCAAAGTGGCGGCACTCAAAGCGGGCGAGGCAGTCGGGCAGGGTCGGAGTTCCCGCAGCATTGGGCTGCCAGTCCACCGCGTCAAACCCCTCGCCGTTGCGGGAAAAATGCTTGGCCATGTCCAGTTGATCTTCAGCCATCACGTGAATGGTGAAATCCTTGGCGTTTACAAACGCGTTGTGACGCAGCGAGCTTTTTGCCGGGCACCATAGCAACAGGGGGGGATCCATCGAAACCGAAGTAAAACTATTGGCAGTGATTGCCAAAGGACCGCGGGGAGTCATGGTGGTAACAACAGTGACGCCGGTGCCAAAACACCCCAGCGCAGTGCGATAGGCACGGGCGGTCTCTGGCCCTGGAATGAAACTGGTTTCGGACATGCCGCGCGCTCTTTTATGGTCCCAAACGCTGACCTGACACGCAGGCGTGGTTTTGTCCACCAATCAATACGGCCCCCGACAGTGCGGGGGCCGCAAGGGTCAGCTCATGGCTTGATCGGCCAACTTTGCCATCGCACTGGCGATGGTGGTGATCTCGCCCATGGCATCCACCGATTTCAGCACACCCTTGTCACGGTAGTAGTCAATCAGCGGCGCGGTCTGCGCGTGATAGGCCTCCAGTCGTGAGCCGACGGTCTCGGCGTTGTCATCCGCCCGACGTTTCATGTCCGCAGCACCACATTTGTCACAGATGCCGTCCTGTGCAGGAGCTTTAAAGCTGTCATGATAGCCTTCACCGCATTTGCCACAGGTGTAACGGCCAGAAATTCTGGCGACCATGGCGGCGTCATCAACTTCGAGGCTGATTGCAGCATTGATCTTCTGCCTGGATTCACCCAGCAGGTGGTCCAGCGCCTGTGCCTGCACTGTGGTGCGGGGGAAACCGTCGAGGATAACCCCCTTGGCACAGTCAGGCTCGGTTAGCCGATCACGCAGGATGTTGATGACGATCTGGTCGCTGACCAAACCGCCTGCCTCCATCACCGCTTTGGCCGCCTTGCCGGCTTCGCTTCCTGCAGCCACAGCAGCCCGCAGCAGATCGCCGGTGGAAAGCTGCACCAAGCCAAACCGCTGTTCCAGCATCCGTGCCTGGGTGCCCTTACCGGCGCCGGGCGGCCCCAGCAGGATCAGAACTGCGGGGGAGGGGGTAGCCTCTGAATTCATGCCCATCCCCCTACTTCCCGGTCCGGTTGGCGATCAGATCTTTTACCACCGAGGGATCGGCCAGGGTCGAGATATCGCCGAGGCTGTCAAAGTCATTTTCGGCGATCTTGCGCAGAATGCGGCGCATGATCTTGCCCGAGCGGGTTTTGGGTAGGCCAGGGGCCCATTGGATCACATCCGGGSTRGCAATYGGGCCAATCTCGGTRCGCACCCATGTKCGCARCTCYTTCAGCAACTCATCRCTGGGTTCGGCGTTGTTCATCAGGGTGACATAGCAATAGATGCCCTGGCCCTTGATTGGGTGTGGATAGCCAACCACCGCGGCTTCGGCGACCGCAATATGCGCCACCAGCGCGCTTTCGACYTCGGCWGTGCCCATCCGGTGGCCCGAGACGTTGATCACGTCATCCACCCGGCCGGTGATCCAATAGTCGCCATCGGCGTCGCGTTTGCAGCCATCCCCGGTAAAGTAGTAGCCTTTGTAGTCCGAGAAATAGGTCTTTTGAAACCGCTCGTGATCGCCCCAGATGGTGCGCATYTGWCCKGGCCAGCTGTCYTTGATGCASARSACRCCATCGACATCATTGCCYTCGATYTCAACACCGGWTTGYGGRTCCAGMACSACKGGCWGAATGCCAAAGAAYGGCTTCATYGCKGMRCCGGGTTTCRTMGCRTGRGCSCCGGGCAGMGGCGTCATCAKGTGGCCGCCRGTTTCGGTCTGCCACCARGTGTCAACAATCGGGCAACGSCCRCCGCCGAYRATGTCGTTRTRCCARTTCCAGGCCTCGGGRTTGATYGGCTCGCCAACCGTACCAAGGATGCGCAGGCTGGAGAGATCGCATTTCTCGACCCATTCGTTGCCTTTTCCCATCAGCGCGCGCAGGGCGGTTGGTGCGGTGTAGAACTGGTTGACCTTGTGTTTCTCGCAGACCTGCCAGAACCGGCTGGCATCGGGATACGTTGGCACACCTTCGAACATCAGCGTGGTGGCGCCATTGGCCAGCGGACCATAGACGATATAGCTGTGGCCGGTGACCCAGCCAACATCCGCCGTGCACCAATAGACATCGCCGTCATGGTAATCAAAGGTGATCTCGTGGGTCATCGCCGCATAGACCAGATAACCGCCGGTGGTATGCACCACGCCTTTGGGTTGGCCGGTCGAACCTGAAGTGTAGAGGATGAACAGCGGATCTTCGGCGTTCATCTCYTCCGGCGTGTATGTATCSCCAGCTTCGGCGGCCAGGGCGTTGTAGTCATARTCACGCCCGTCAAYCCAGGTGGTYTGACCGCCGGTGCGCTTGACCACCAGGCATTTCACATCGTCCTGACAGTGCAGCAGAGCCGCGTCGGCGTTGGACTTTAGCGGCGTATGACGGCCACCACGCGGCGCGTAATCAGCGGTGATGACCACTTTGGCGCCACAGCCGTTGACCCGCGAGGCCAAGGCATCGGGGCTGAAGCCGGCAAATACGATGGAATGAATGGCACCAATGCGGGCGCAGGCCAGCATGGCAAAAGCGGCCTCGGGGATCATCGGCATATAGATGATCACCCGGTCGCCCTTGCTGACCCCCATCGAGGCCAGAACATTGGCCATCCGACAGGTGCTGGCATGCAGGTCGTTATAGGAAATGTGCAGCGCCGGGTCATCGGGGCTGTCGGGTTCCCAGATGATCGCGGTCTGGTTGCCACGGGTGGCCAGGTGGCGGTCGATGCAGTTGGCGCTGACGTTCAGCGTGCCGTCGGCGTACCAGTTGATCGAGACCTCGCCAAAGTTGAAATTGACGTCCTTTACCTGAGTATAGGGTTTGATCCAGTCAATGCGCTGGCCTTGCTCGCCCCAAAAGGCAGCCGGATCAGCCAACGAGGCCGCATACATTTCTTCATAYTTGGCAGCRTCGACATGCGCGCGGGCCACGGTTTCGGCCGACGGCGGATACACGGGGCTCTCGTGTTGCGTGGTCATCCTGGGTCCCTCCCTCTTAATAATATCAGCTTGCCACACCACAGCCCTTTGGGCCGGCCTGTCAAACCGTTTTCATCCTCGGCGACGATCATAGAGCAGGTTGCAAATTTGTGAATAAGCGACGGGAAAATAACGATTTGCTTGTAAACGATTTTCCGATGGTTTTCCGTTGTTGTAAAAATACGGGCTCAGATAGTATCTTTAGTACTGATTTAAAAGACTTAAACTGTCAAGGATCGGCTGTATGAGAAACTTGCGGGTGCAGCAACTATGGTTTGTCAATATGTCGATTGGTGCAGCTGCCCCGTGCGACATTTTGTGCCAACATTATGGATCTGGAGCAGTAAGATGATGCTTGGACCTCGTGTCCTGCGACTCGCTGATCTTGTTTTTATCCTCATTTTCCAAGGCGGAACCACTGTGGTGGAGCGGGGCTTGGCAGCGGCAGGGCTTGTCGCTAGCTTGGCGCCCAAGTGCCTTGCAACAAGGGCGCAAACTGGGAGAAGTATCATGACCAAGATGTTGACCGCGGCCCTGATGGCCACTGCGGGATTTGCCATTGTCTCTGAGGCTGCTGCGACTGAATGGAATGTGTCCGTCTGGGGCAAGCGGCGTGCCTTTACCGAACATGTTGAACGTCTGGCCGAGCTGGTCAGCGAAAAAACAAACGGCGATTTCACCCTGAATATTTCATATGGTGGTCTGTCCAAGAACAAGGAAAACCTGGATGGGATTTCTATTGGCGCGTTTGAGATGGCGCAGTTCTGTGCTGGTTATCACCGCGACAAGAACCCCACCATCACTGTGCTGGAGCTGCCATTTCTGGGGGTGAACACCCTGGAAGAAGAAGTCGCTGTGGCCACTGCGGTTTATGCGCATCCGGCAGTTCAGGCTGATCTGGCACGCTGGAATGCCAAGCTGCTGATGACCTCGCCGATGCCGCAGTACAACCTGGTTGGCACCGGTGAACCGCGCGACACTCTGGCCTCGTTCAAAGACATGCGGGTGCGCGCCACTGGCGGAATTGGTAAAGCCTTTGCTGCGGTGGGGGCAGTGCCGACTTCAGTTACTGCGACCGAAGCCTATAACGCGATGGAATCCGGTGTTGTTGACACCGTTGCCTTTGCTCAGCATGCGCATCTGGCTTTTGGCACCATCAACCGGGCTGATTGGTGGACCGCAAACCTGAACCCTGGCACCGTGAACTGCCCGGTGGTGGTCAACATCGACGCCTATGACGCGCTCAGCGATGATGAACGTGAGGCGCTGGACGGTTCGATCGACGAGGCAATCGCGCATTACCTCGACAACTATGGTGCGCTGCTGGCCAAGTGGGATGATGTGCTGGTCGAGAAAGGCGTGCAGAAGATCGAGTTTTCCGAGGACCAACTGGCCGAGTTCCGCAAAGTGGCCGCAGATCCAATCCGCGAGCAGTGGATTGCCGATATGTCGGCTCAGGGCATCCCGGCGCAAGAGCTGTATGACCTGGTGGTGGATACGCTGGCCGCAACGCGCAAATAAGCGGACCATCCTGTTTCTGGGCCGGGCATCATTGCCCGGCCCATTTGGGTTTATTTAAAATAAGACAAGGAACTGCCCCATGGCGATAAGCGCTGCGGTATTGGAAGATGGTAGCCTGATCAGCCGGGTGGATGGTCAGTTGCTGCGACTAGAGCGTCTGTTGGCGCTGGTCAGCGGGTTGGCGGTGTTCTCACTGATGGTGCTGGCCGTGGTCTCGGTTGGGGGCCGCAACGCATTCAATATGCCGTTGCCAGGCTATGTCGACTGGATTGAGCAGGTGATGCCATTGCTCGCCTTCATGGGCATTGCCTATGTGCAGCGCGAGGGCGGTCATATTCGCATGGATATTGTTATTGGTGCCCTGCGTGGCCGCGCCCTGTGGCTGTTCGAGCTGATCTCGGTACTGCTGATCCTGCTGCTGATGGTGGCGCTGGTCTATGGCAGCTGGTCGCATTTTCTGCGCTCGTTTGATTTTGCTGCTCCGCTGTGGAGCCGCGACAGCTCAATCGATATCAGCCTGCCGATCTGGCCTGCCAAGCTGTTGGTGCCAGTGGCGTTCTCGGTGCTGTGCCTGCGACTGATGTTGCAGGCCTGGGGATATGGACGCGCTTTGGTGCTGGGGCTGAAACATGCAGTGGCGGTGCCACTGGTCCAAAGTGCCGCAGCGCAGGCTGCGGCAGAAGCAGAACAGCTGAGCGGAGTCGCAAATGGCTCGGGCAACAGCGGCACAGAAGACTAAGGGGCAGGACTATGGATTCGATTGAAATTGGCCTTTGGGTCACTGGCTTTATGCTGGTCATGGTGGTGACCGGGATGCGGGTGGCCTTTGCCGCTGCCATGGCTGGGCTGGTCGGCTTGGTGTGGATTTTCTGGGCCAAATTTGGCTATGCGCCGGACAAGTTCACCAAGGCGCTGGTGGTGTCGATCAAGGTGGCGGGGCAGGTGCCGCACTCCAAGATCTCGTCCCAGGCGCTGAGCCTGATCCCCACCTTTATTCTGATTGGCTATCTGGCCTATTACGCGGGGCTGACCAAGGCCTTGTTCGAGGCGGCCAAGCGCTGGATTGCATGGCTGCCCGGCGGGTTGGCGGTGGCAACTGTGTTTGCGACGGCTGGCTTTGCCGCGGTCTCGGGTGCATCAGTTGCTACGGCGGCAGTGTTCGCCCGTATCGCTATCCCGGAAATGCTGGCGCTCGGCTATAATAAGCAGTTCGCGGCAGGTGTGGTGGCCGCAGCCGGAACACTGGCCTCGCTGATTCCGCCCTCGGCGATCCTGGTGATCTATGCCATCATTGTCGAACAGGATGTGGGCAAACTGCTGCTGGCGGGGTTCATCCCCGGCGCATTTTCCGCCGTGGTCTATGTGATATTGATCGTCGGTATTGCGGTGGTGTTCAAGAATGTCGGCCCACCAGTGACTGGCTTCACCTGGCGCCAGCGCTTTGAATCGCTGCCCGGTGCGCTGCCGATCATCTTTGTCGTCGTGATCATCATCTGTTTTGTTTACAACCCCTTTGGCGACGAGGCTTGGGGCACGCCAACCGAAGGCGGCGCGCTGGGGGCATTTGTGGTGTTTGTGATGGCGGTCTATAAAGGCATGAAATGGACCCAGCTGAAATCGGCGCTGCTGGATACAGCTAAGCTGACAGTGATGATTTTCACCATCATCTGGGGCGTGCTGATCTATGTGCGATTCCTGGGCTTTGCCGACCTGCCGGGGGCGTTCTCGGACTGGATCACCTCGCTGGATATGGCACCGATGCTGATTCTGATCTGTATTCTGCTGGCCTATGCAGTGCTGGGCATGTTCATGGATGCCATTGGCATGCTGCTGCTGACCCTGCCGGTGGTCTATCCGGCGGTGATGGCGCTGAACGGTGGCGAGAACGTCGCCGCAGCGGATAGCGCCTTTGGCATGAATGGTACCATGTGTGCGATCTGGTTTGGTATCCTGGTGGTGAAAATGGCCGAGTTCTGCCTGATCACCCCGCCGATTGGCCTCAACTGCTTTGTGGTCGCTGGAGTGCGGGATGATCTGACAGTGCAGGACGTGTTCCGTGGAGTGATGCCGTTCTTTATCGCCGATGGCGTGACCATCGCGCTGCTGGTGGCCTTCCCGGGTATCGTTTTGTACCTGCCGTCCCTGGTAGGATAACAGTGAAATACGCTGCTGGAGTGCTCTGTGGACGCTCCAGCAGTCGTGTAAGGCTATCCTTGCCGCGTTTTTGGGTGCCATGTCTTATCACCCGCAAAGAGATGGGTGTCTCATTCGACGTCCGGGTTTTTGACAAGTTTGGCGCTGGTGCAGTCACTGTTGCGAACAGCTGCATTCCTGACAGGTGAATTTGATGCCGTATCGATTCTGGTTAGTAACCAGATGACACGGTTGTGGTGGTGCTAGAGCTGCTGCCACCAGCAACAATAGCAACGACTGCGATTGTCGCAATTATCCCAATTCCCGTTGCTGTGGTTAACCCAGTGCCCTGGAGCCCGTCGGGCAGCGTGTCGCGGGGAACTTTGCCTCGGCAGGTTACCTGCAGCAAACCGCCCGGAAGATACTCGGCCGCAACTGGAGTTCCGGTGCCGCAGACCAGTCGTGTCTTAGCCTCTGCCAACGCCAGATTTGCCCCCTGTGCCAGGGCCAATTGAGGCGTGGCCAACAGGGCCGCGCCAAATAAAAAACCCCTCGAAAAATATATCAACATAAAACACCACCCGATATGATCGTTATGTGGTTATGATAGCCGTGAAATGGATTTGAGTTAATCACAGATTTTGTACGTCTATTTTTAATGTGAAGGCAGGAGCTCTTGGTCCTAAGGGACAGAAAGCAGTCCAATCAGAATATGGCTGGACGGGTGCTGGTGTAACGAGGAGATTGAAAAATGGTGAGATGGTTTCATGTGGTAGGTCTGACGCTTGCAGCGACCACTGGCACCGCGCCCGCCGGGGCTTGGGCGCAGGCTGGTGTCAGTGTTTTATATACGGTTATTGTTCCGGCAGGTGATTTTGGCTCGGCGAACTTCACCCGACAGTTGGTGTCCAGTTTGGCCACAGCCAAGGCATTCTGTGGAGGGTTGGACAAGTCGGCATACCGTGTTGATTGTCTGGCTGAACGGTTGCAAGTGGTGTCTGACGGCATTCCCGAAGACAGTGATTATGACGAAGTGCGCCAGGTGCTGAACGCTGCCTCGGCGGAGATGGCGCAACTGGCACGCAATAATAGAGATGCAGATTTGCCTAGAGCGCCTGCCTCACGTCAGGGTGATTCGTCCGAGCGGACCACGCGCCCCCTGACGCCGATTTCCGCCGCCGCACAGGCGGAGGTAGGGSARCRGGCCATCGCCATTCTKGAGCAGGCACAGACGCAATTGCTGCGCAGTGCYGAAGGYTCKAACAGCCGCTCGCTGCAATATGCGCAGATCGCTCAGGCAATTGATTCCACCAAGGTATTGCTGCGGTCGTAACCCGGTTACGGTGCTTATTCGATGATGATGGTCTGGCGTAATGCGCCGCTGTCGGCATCAAGGATTAGAATGCGGTTGTCGTCGCTGACCACCGCAATCCAGCCCTTGCCAAAGGTGACAGCCGTGGGTGTGGTGCCGTCGGGCAGGGTGATGCTGTCGGGCAGTGCCACAGCTTTATCCGACAAGCGGATGACAAGCAGGCTGATTACGACTACAAGCCCGCCAATCATGACCGCGGTGAGCGTGGTCACCAGCCGTCGCAGGAACTTTAGCTGTGCCGGTTCTTGAATTTCGGGATCGGAAGGACGTGTCATGGGCAGCCGCCAGATTGAGTTCATCATTGCGGAAAACCCGCCTAACCGGCTTGATAAGGCGCTTTCACGGAATGTGCCAGTGGAAGCCACCCTGTCACGCACCCGGCTGGCCCGGTTGATCGCTGCCGGGTCGGTCTCGGTGAATGGCGTGGTGGTCGAGGACCCTAAGGCCAAAGTGGCCGAAGGAGCGGTGATTCTGGTCAATGTGGAAGAGGCCGAGGACAGTCATATCGGCCCCGAAGACATCGCGCTTGACGTGATCTATGAAGATGATGATCTGATTGTCATCAACAAGCCTGTGGGCATGGTGGTACATCCGGCTCCCGGCACGCCGTCGGGCACTTTGGTCAATGCGTTGTTGCACCATTGCGGAGATAATCTGTCTGGTGTTGGTGGAGTGAAGCGCCCTGGTATCGTGCACCGTATCGACAAGGAAACCAGCGGCTTGCTGGTGGTGGCCAAATCCGATGTCGCCCATCAAGGGTTGGCAGCGCAGTTYGARAARCACACGGTWGAGCGKTATTATCGSGCGATCTGTTAYGGYGTCCCGGACGCCAAYGATCCGCGCCTRCGCGGCATCAARGGCACCAGTTTYGAGCCSGGYAATATYCTGAAACTGWCCACCCAACTGGCGCGGCACAAGTTTGACCGCCAGCGTCAGGCGGTGATGTTTCAGGGGGGGCGCCATGCGGTGACTCGGGCGCGAATTGTCGAACCCTTTGGTTCTCCCGGTGTGGTGGCGCTGATTGAGTGCTGGCTGGAGACGGGACGCACCCATCAGATCCGGGTGCATATGGCGCATGCAGGGCATGGGTTGGTGGGAGATCCGACCTATGGGGGGAAGCGCAAACTGGCGGCCAAGTCACTGGCCCCGGCAGCGCATGACGCCCTGCGCGCTTTTCCGCGCCAGGCGTTGCATGCTGCGGTGCTGGGGTTCGTGCATCCGGTGTCTGGTGAGGCGACTCGGTTCGAGGCTCCTATGCCCGACGATATGGAAGCGTTGATGGTGTTGTTGAGGCAACCCGCTCAGTAATCTGAGTGGAAGAAACACTTGGAATGAACGGATTTGCCCGACCGATAGGCCGGGCGCGCCCTTAGTTTTCTGAGGTGAGGGTGCATCGTTCAACAAATTCGGCAACTTATTGCACATCCCTGTGACGCAGATCACAGACTGCCTCTCCCGTGTTAGTATATCAGAAAGGTACAGCACCTCTTGAAAGGGAGGACATGCTGACCCATATGTTGATATGTTAAGTCCTTATACATTAGGGAGGGGCACACTACATGGCGAATTTTAAGAACCTACCTGCACCAACACCAGAAGGCGGTCTGAACCGCTATATGCAGGAAATCCGTAAGTTTCCACTGTTGGAACCGGAAGAAGAATACATGCTGGCCAAGGCCTGGGTGGAAAAGGAAGACACCGGTGCTGCGCACCGTATGGTCACCTCTCACCTGCGGTTGGCGGCAAAGATTGCCATGGGATATCGTGGCTATGGTTTGCCTCAGGCCGAGGTGATTTCCGAGGCCAACGTTGGCTTGATGCAGGCAGTGAAACGCTTTGATCCGGAACGTGGATTCCGTCTGGCAACCTATGCAATGTGGTGGATCCGAGCCTCGATCCAGGAATATATCCTGCGCTCCTGGTCGCTGGTGAAGCTGGGTACCACGTCGGCGCAAAAGAAATTGTTCTTCAATCTGCGCAAGGCTAAGGCCCGCATTGGTGCGCTGGAAGACGGCGATATGCACCCGGACAATGTCAAACGCATTGCCACTGATCTTGGTGTGACCGAGGCCGAGGTGATCTCGATGAACCGGCGGATGTCGGGCGGTGATGCCTCGCTGAACGCCACTGTCGGCTCTGATGGCGAAGGCACCATGCAATGGCAGGATTGGTTGGAAGACGAAGATGCTGATCAGGCTGGCGATTATGAGGCGCGTGATGAGCTGGAGGCGCGCCGTGAATTGCTGACCCAGGCAATGGATGTGTTGAATGACCGAGAAAAGGACATTCTGACACAGCGGCGTCTGGCCGAAAAGGCTAAGACACTGGAGCAGCTGAGCGGCCAGTACAGTGTCAGCCGCGAGCGGATCCGCCAGATCGAGGTGCGCGCCTTTGAGAAGCTGCAAAAGAAAATGCGTGAACTGGCCTCGGCCAAGGGGATGCTGGCAACAGTCTGAGCCGACTAATTGGGTTTTGAACAAGAGAAGGGCGGTGCCTAAGCACCGCCTTTTTTGTTGCTGGCCACGCCCAGGATAATCAGGCGTGTTTAGCTGGCAAAAGGGCTTAGCGGGCAGGGATGGGTGGCTACATGGCACACAGTGCGACGGCTTGCGAGGAACAGAAGTCCTGGCTGGCTGGAATCGTCTGGGGAGCTGGCTTGTCTGGCTGTCTGGCGTGTCCCAAGGGACTGGCGAGAGTAGCTGGATGCGGGCGGCCTGGTGATTCTGGCTTGCTGCATGTTCTGTCATCTTGTTAGGCGAGTCGGCCTGAGAGGTCAATATAAACCTGTAAAATCATATACTTGAGGATAATAGTCAGAATTGATTAGCTGACAAAAAAGCTCAAGTACTGCGGTGTGCCAAAAGAACATCCGCTCGCAGCGCTGCGAGCGGATCAGAATTGGAAGCCGTGCAAAACAAATGTTTGGGTTAGTCTAGCCGTGCCCGCAGCACTCGGATCATGTTTTCGCCCGCCACTTTACGGATCTGGATTTCACTCAGCCCTACATCCAGCATTGCCTGGGTCAGCGCCGCCAGTTCCGAGGTGTCAAACGTCGTTGTCACTGACCCGTCAAAATCCGAGCCCAGCGACACAGCATCCTCACCCAGCAGCTCTATCGCGGCTTTGATGGTCTTGGCGACGCCGACCGGGCTGTCATCGCAGGTGACGTCGGCCCAATAGCCAATGCCAATCACTCCGCCGGTGGCCGCGATATGCTGCATCAGTTCATCCGGCAAATTGCGTTTGACCTGGCAATTCTTGTGGATGCCAGTGTGCGAGACCACCAGTGGAATGTCGGTCATCGCCAATACGTCGCGGACCACCTGCTGGCTGGAGTGGGCCAGATCCAGAATAAGGCCTCGATTTACCACCGCCTGCACCACTTCACGGCCAAACTCGGTCAATCCACTGTTGGCGTCGCCGTGCAATGATCCGCCCAGCTCGTTGTCAAAGAAGTGCTGCAGGGCCACCATGCGATAGCCCGCATCCTGCAACCCCTGCAGGTTATCCAGATTGCCCTCCAGAGGATGTGCGCCTTCGATGCCCAACAGACCGCCCACAACCGGAACCCCAGCCAGTTTTAGGGCCATCAGCGCATCGAGATCAGCCTCGGATCGGATGATCCGCAAGTGACCGTCCGAAGCGGCCTGTGCGTCATGCAATTTCTCCGCCTGATACAGAGCCCGCTGGTACAGCGAACCCCAGGTGCGCGGGGGCCAAAGCTGGCCGATGGCAAGCAGGGTAATATTGTCCCGTGCATCAGCTGCGTTGTGGTCATAGTTCATGCCCGCAGGTGTTTTGGTGACTGCGGTGAACATTTGCAGCGCCACGTTGCCCTCGATAAGCCGCGGAATGTCGACCTGACCTCGGGTGCCACGCTGGTTAAGATCCCGGTTCCATAGCAGGGTGTCGGCATGCCAGTCACCAATTAGTAGGTCTTTGTGCAGGGCTGAGGTTCCAGGGCTGACCGGATATGGGGCATGTTCGGTGACAACATTGCGGTCCTTTTCAACATATTCCGGACCATAGATAAAAAAGCCTATCACCGGAACGGCCAGCAGGATCAGCAGAAACCCCAGCCGTTTTCCAAATCTGCGCATGTAAAACACCTATTCTCAATCCATTTTGCGGCAGCTTAAGCCAGGGGCGGACAGCTGCAAAGAAGAACGTCAGGGCATCGGCCTCTTGCCCTAGGCTGCAGCCAAGGTAAGTTACCGGCTCAACCAGGAGAATGATGATGCAAAAACCCGTGCGATGGGGAATATTAGGGGCGGCCAATTTTGCCCGCCAATTCATGGGACCAGCTATTCATGCGGCTGACGGGGCACAGCTGGTCGCGCTGGCGACCTCAAGCCCTGAAAAGGCAGAGCCATTTTTGACATTTTGCCCGGAGTTGACGGTTTATGACACCTACGACGCGCTTCTGGCAGACCCCAGCATTGATGCGGTCTATGTGCCGCTGCCCAACCACCTGCATGTGGAGTGGAGCCTGAAAGCCTTGGCGGCGGGCAAACATGTGCTGTGTGAAAAGCCGATGACAATGCAGGCGGCAGAGTTCGACCAGCTGATTGCCAAACGCGATGAAACCGGCCTGATAGCGGCTGAGGCCTATATGATTGTGCATCACCCGCAGTGGCAGTTTGTGCGACGTCTGCTCGACGAGGGTGCAATTGGCAAGCTGGCCCATGTCAGCGGCAAGTTTTCCTACGATAACCGGTCTGATATGGGCAACATTCGCAACAAGGCTGAAACCGGCGGCGGCGGGCTGCGCGACATTGGCGTCTATGTCTTTGGCGCGGCGCGTTATGCCACTGGCCAAGAGCCTGAGGAGATTTCCGCCCGTATCCGCTGGGAAAACGGTATTGATGTTCTGACCGAAGTTCAGGCGCAGTTTCCCGGATTTTCCTATTCTGCCTATGTCAGTATTCGCATGCACCCCTATCAGGAGATGGTGTTCCACGGCGAGACCGGGGTGATTCGCCTGACAGCTCCGTTCAATGCACGGGTGTTTGGCGAGGCGCGGGTCGAGGTGCATGGTTCAGGGCTAGAAGTGCAGGTGACACGGTTCCCGGGCGATGATCATTACAAGCTACAGGTCGAGGCCTTTGGCCGCTCGGTCCGCGATGGGGCTGAGTATCCTTGTCCGCTGGAATTCTCACGTGGCACGCAAGAGATGATCGATAAGGTATTTGAGGTGGCTCAGCCCTTGTAAGGGCTTAGTCGGAATAACAGGAGTTTGTATCATGGCAGGCGGATGGGCAAAGGACGGCGCGGTCAGCGAACAGATCGAGGCGTCGATCAGTGACGAGTTGGCGCGGATGCAGGCGCGCAAGGTTCCGGTTGGTGACAGCCTGTCCCATTGTGCTGACTGCGAAGAGGTGATCCCCGAGCGGCGCCGGGTGGCAATTTCTGGTGTGAAGCTCTGTGTTGAGTGCCAGCAAGAGCGCGATGGCGTCTATAAGGCTCGCGGTGGCTTCAACCGGCGTGGGTCCAAGGACAGCCAGTTGAAGTAGGCCCAATTAAAGAGGCTAGGGCGCGCCTGACCTTGGGGAGGTGCAAAGCGCCTTCCCGGGGGAAGGGCAGGCGCGGCCCGGCTTACAGCCGAGCCACAAGGGTGAGAAGAAAGGTCTTAATCTTCCATTGCTTCCAGCTCATCAATGAAGCCAGAGATCATGCTCAACCCTTTGTCCCAAAACTTGGGATCAGAGGCATCCAGCCCAAACGGAGCCAGCAGTTCCTTGTGGTGCTTCGATCCACCGGCCTTCAGCATATCGAAGTACTTGTCCTCGAAACCCTCGTCACCTTCGGCATAGACTGAATAAAGCGCGTTCACCAAGCCATCGCCAAAGGCATAGGCGTAGACGTAGAAGGGTGAGTGCACGAAGTGGGGAATATAGGCCCAGAAGGTCTCGTAGCCGTCCATGAAGTCAAAGCACTCACCCAAGGATTCGGCCTGCACCGACATCCACAGGGCGTTGATGTCGTCTGGGGTTAGCTCGCCTTCGGCGCGGGCGGCGTGTAGTTTGCACTCAAAGTCGTAGAACGCGATCTGGCGCACCACGGTGTTGATCATGTCCTCGACCTTGCCCGCCAGCAGGATTTTGCGCTGCTCCTGGGTCTCGGCCTTGTCCAGCATTGCACGGAAGGTCAGCATCTCGCCAAACACCGATGCCGTTTCGGCCAGGGTCAGCGGGGTCGATGACAGCATTTCCCCCTGACCGGCGGCCAGTACCTGATGCACGCCGTGGCCCAGCTCATGCGCCAGGGTCATCACATCGCGCGGTTTGCCAAGGTAGTTCAGCATCACATAGGGGTGCACGTCGGTGACGGTGGGGTGGGCAAAGGCGCCAGGGGCCTTGCCTGGTTTGACAGCCGCATCAATCCAGCCCTTGGAGAAGAACGGCGCTGCGAGTTCGCCCATGCGGGGGTCAAAGGCGGTATAGGCTTCCATCACGGTCTGCTCGGCGGTGGCCCAATCGACGGTGCGGGTGTCCTCCATCGGCAGCGGTGCGTTGCGGTCCCAGACCTGCATGCGCTCCAGCCCCAGCCATTTGCGCTTTAGCTCGTAATAGCGGTGCGATAGCTTGGGGTAGGCGGCAACCACRGCGCTGCGCAGCGCCTCGACCACCTCGGGTTCCACGTCGTTGGACAGGTGGCGGCCCGTCTGCGCACTGGGCATGCCGCGCCAGCGATCAACGATTTCCTTCTCTTTGGCCTGGGTGTTGTGAACACGGGCGAAAATCTTGATGTTGTCCTGAAAGACACGAGCCAGTTCGCGGCTGGCGGCCTCGCGTTTGCTGCGGTCCTGTTCGGTCAGCAGGTTCAGGGTGCCTTCGATGGTCAGCTCTTCGCCGTCGACGATGAAGGTGAGCCCGGCGATGGTTTCATCAAATAGACGTTCCCAGGCATCGCCCACCACGCCCAGATCATGCAAGAATTTTTCCAGCTCATCCGATAGCTGGTAAGGCTTCATCGCGCGGATGCGGTCGAACACTGGCTTGTAACGGGCCAGATCCGTATTGGCGTCGAACAATTTGCCAAGGTCAGCGTCGTCGATGCGGTTGATTTCCAGCGTGAAGAACACCAGCGGCGTGGTGAAGACAGTGATTTTTTCCTGCATGTCCGACATGAATTTGGCGCGGTCAGCATCGGTGGTGATCTGGTAATAGCGCAGGCCCGCAAAGGACATGATGCGGCCAGCAATGCCGTTGATTTTCTCATTGCGCAGCACACAGGCCAGCAAGCCTTCAGCGTCGAGGCCCGCCAGTTTCCCCTCATAGTCGCTGGCAAAGGACGCACATTCCTGCTCCAGCCACGCTAAATCGCGTTTCAGTTCGGGGGCGTCTTCGCTGGTGTAGAGATCGCTGAGATCCCATTCCGGCAGATCACCAAATTGATCAGAACCAGAGGCGGCATTGGCGTCGCGAACGGGGAAGGGGAGTTGGAACATGGGGCACCTCAATGTCTTGCGTTTGCAAAACATCTAAGCGCCGCGATGGGGGATCACAAGCGGTAGGAACTGCTTGAAACTGTTCGGGTCAGACGGACGCTTGGTGAGGAACCAACCCTAGGTTAGCGGTATTGGTCGAACAGGCTGCACATGCGGTCAAAAACATGGGTACGTACGTCTGGTTTTTCCATCATTACTTCGTGTTGGACATTGGGCAGAACCTCTAATTCACCTCCGGGCCAGCGCGCCATGCGGTCATGAACGGTAGGGCAGTCGACGATTTGCTCCTGAGCGCCAAGGAAGGTGATGCAGGGCAGTGCAGGCGAGTCCATGGCGGCCAGTATAGCGCAGTCCTTCAACCCTTCGCCGAGCCAGCCAATGGTTGGTCCGCCAAGGGCAAGATCCGGCTGTGCCTGCAATTGGTCGCGCATCAATTGGTACATGTCTGGATCATTGGTCAGGGTGTTGCCCTCGAATTCATTAGCCAACACATAAGTCTGTAGATTCATTGTCGGGACAAGAATACCGCCCAGTCCAATGGTGGGACCAACTTTGCCCATCAGCTTGCCCAAAGGGCGCATTGCCGGGGCAATATGGATATCCCACATAGGCCCGGTGAAGATGCATGCCTTGACCGGTAGGCCCTCAATTATCAAAGCCCGCAACCCAATCGCGCCGCCCATTGAGTGGCCAATCAGAAAGTAAGGTTGTGGCAGGGCCAGCCGCTCAGCCAGGTCCAGTGCCGCAGCAACATCCTTTTGAAAGCCGAGGAAGCTGTCGATGTGACCTAACTTGCGTTCCGGCAGCAGTCTGTCTGCCAGCCCCTGGCCACGCCAGTCTATGGTTAGGGTGGCGTAGCCGCGTGCCGCCAGTTCCACAGCGGCGGGSCCGTATTTCTCAATGTATTCKGTGCGRCCGGGAAACAGCAGAACYGTGCCCTTTKTCGCRSYYTCRGGRMGCCAATGGCCCACRCGGATGCGCAGGCCATCGCTTGTCTTTACCCAATGGGCCTGACCGCCCTCCGGTCCTTTGGCGATCTCGGCAAAAAACGGAGCGGGCAACAGGTCAATCGGGCGCGCATCCATCAGGCCAGCACCGCTGCCAGTTTCATCGCAGCGCCCATGTCGCCATCAATGGTCAGCTTGCCGGTCATGAAGGCGCTGGTTGGGTTCAGCTCACCACTGAGGATTTCCTCAAAGGTGTCGGCATCGGCGGTCAGGGTCACATCGGTCTCGTCATCGCCGACCCGGGCGCCAGAGGCATCAATCACGATGGCGCCAAGATCGGCGATTGCAAATTTTGCCGTGGCGTCAAACTCTCCGCCGGTGAGTTTTTCGTTCAGCGCTTCTGCGGCTTTGGCAAGTATATCGCTCATCTGGTGTCCTTATCTTCAAACTGTGGCCAACACGTCTGTGTGACGGACCGTCCGTCAGCACTGGAAATCGTGGCATGCCTCGTTACACTGACCGGCATCATGATCACAAACACTATGAACCTCAAAGCTATCGTGGCGGCAACCCTGCTGTCAGTCGTGTATTTACTGCCATTTTGTGCAAATGCGCAGGATTCCACTGACGAGCCCGCACTGTTGTCGACGCTCGCCGGGGCAAATTCGTCCGAGGCTCGCGGGTTGGACCGTCAATTGCAGGCGCTTTGGAGCAAAAGCGGCTCACCCGCGATGGATTTACTGCTGAAACGCGGCAGGGATGCGGTTGAACGTGGGGATCTCTTGGAAGCGATCGAGCATCTGACTGCCTTGACCGATCATGCGCCAAATTTCGCCTATGGTTGGTTGCAACGGGCGCAGGCCTATTTTCTGACCGGGCGCTATGGTCCGGCAGTGGCGGATCTGGAACGGGCGCTGTTTTTGAACCCAAACGACTACAATGCAATTTTTGCGCTGGGCAATGTGTTTGAACATTTCCGTGACCCCGACGCCGCGTATCAGGCCTACCTGCGGGCGCAGGCTATACATCCGTATCACGAGGACGTATCCAATGCCTTGGATAGATTAAGGTCTGCGGTTGTGGGCAAAGAACTGTAAATAGGGCTGACGCAATGACTGGCGCATCTCGGGTTGTGGCCGTCCTTGGCCCGACCAACACTGGCAAAACCCATTACGCWATYGAACGWATGCTGGSSCACCGCACTGGGGTGATYGGRYTGCCRCTGCGKCTRYTGGCGCGCGAGGTCTATGATAAGATCGTGGCCATTCGTGGCCCCTCGGTGGTGGCGCTGCTGACCGGCGAAGAACGCATTGTGCCGCCGCGCACCAAATACTGGGTCTGCACTGTGGAGGCGATGCCCGAGGGCATGGGCTGTGATTTTCTGGCCATCGACGAAATCCAACTYTGYGCMGAYCCYGAGCGTGGCCATGTGTTCACCAACMGGTTGTTGCRCGCCCGCGGGTTGCACGAGACCCTGTTTCTGGGTTCGGACACCATGCGCGGGCCGATTTCGGCGCTGGTGCCCGAGGCACAGTTCATGCACCGCGAACGGATGTCACAACTGGTCTATGCGGGCTCCAAAAAGATCAGCCGGATGCCACCGCGCAGCGCCATTGTTGGGTTCTCGGTGGATAATGTCTACGCAATCGCCGAACTGATTCGCCGCCAAAAAGGCGGGGCAGCGGTTGTTATGGGAGCTCTGTCTCCCCGCACTCGCAACGCCCAGGTCGAGATGTACCAGAATGGTGAGGTCGATTATCTGGTGGCCACTGATGCCATCGGCATGGGGCTGAACCTGGATATTGACCACGTGGCGTTTTCCTCGCTCAGCAAGTTTGACGGCCAGAGGATGCGACCTCTGGAACCAAATGAACTGGCGCAGATTGCGGGGCGGGCCGGGCGCGGCATGAGCCATGGCAGTTTTGGCGTCACCGGCGATGCGCGGCCGCTGGACGACCATGTTGCTGCGGCGATCATGAATCACCAGTTTGCACCGCTTAAAAAGTTGAACTGGCGGTCGGCAGATCTGCAATTTGGCACCCCAGAAGCGCTTATCCGCTCATTAGAGGTCAGCCCGGTTGGCGAACACCTGACCAAGGCGCGTGAAGCGGATGATCTGCGAACCCTAAAAATGCTGTCTCAGGATCCCTTGATTGCGGCCCGTGCCAGGTCAGGCCCGCGGGTGAAGTTGCTTTGGGACGTGTGCCGAATCCCTGATTTTCGTGGGGTTTCCCATGCGGAACATGCCAACTTGCTGGGGCTTATTTTTGACCATTTGGTCGAACGCAACGGGGTGCCGGACGACTGGATGGCGCGGCAGATAAAGTTGATTGACCGCACCGACGGCAATATTGATACTTTGTCCAAGCGGTTGGCCTTTATCCGCACGTGGACCTATGTCGCACAAAGGAAAGGCTGGGTTCGTGACGAAAGCCATTGGCGTGGTGCAACCCGCGCTGTAGAAGACAGATTGTCGGACGCGTTGCACGAGCGTTTGACTCAGAGATTTGTGGACCGGCGCACATCCGTGCTCTTGCGCCGGCTCAAACAGAAGGAGGCCCTCTTGGCCGAAGTGAATGACAAGGGTGACGTGACCATCGAAGGCGAATTCGTTGGTCGGCTTGAAGGGTTCCGGTTTTCACCGGACAAAAGCGCGCAGGGGGCCGAGGCGAAAGCTTTGAAAACGGCCTCGATGCAGGCTTTGGCGCCGCAGTTCCATCTGCGTGCGGACCGGTTTTACAATGCCCCCGATACCGAGATCGATTTTACCGAACAGGGTGGATTGATGTGGGGCGAACATGCGGTTGGCAAATTGACTGTCGGCGCTGACGCTCTGAATCCGACGATCACAGTATTTGTGGACGAGGCTGCCGGCGCGGATGTCGCCCAAAAGGTGGAACGCCGTTTGCAGCATTTCATCAGCCGCAAAGTTGCTGCGCTGTTTGAACCGCTGCTGGCTTTGCAGAATGATGAAGAGCTGACCGGCTTGGCGCGGGGCTTTGCCTTTCGCTTGGTCGAATCGCTGGGCATCCTACCCCGCGCCGACGTGGCACAAGAGGTCAAAGATCTGGACCAGGATTCTCGCGGGGCACTGCGCAAGCACGGCATYCGCTTTGGCCAGTTCACCATCTTTATGCCACTGCTGCTGAAACCCGCTCCGACGCGCCTGCGTCTGGTGTTGTGGTCACTGGTGAAGGGGTTGCAGGAATTTCCCGAGGCACCGCCTCCGGGTCTGGTTACTGTACCTGCCGATACAGATGCTCCGCAAGGCTATGACACGATGTGCGGTTATCGCGCAGCCGGTAGCCGGGCCATCCGTATCGATATGCTGGAACGTCTGGCCGATATGCTGCGCGGCGAAGACAGCCGTGGTGGTTTTGAGGCCAAGGCTGACATGCTGTCGATCACCGGCATGACGCTGGAGCAGTTCGCCGACCTAATGGGGGGCCTTGGCTACAAGGCCGAAAAAGGCGAGCGGGTTAAGGTCAAGGCACCGGTCGAGCCAAAACCAGAGGCAGCCAAGGCGAGCGGGTCTGATGATACCGTGACAGAACCTGCTGCGGATCAGGCTCCGGCAGACGAAACTGCCACTCCCGTCGAGGCGCCAGCCGAGGCCACCGCAAGTACCGAGGCGGCAGCCGAGGCCCCAGATGCTGTTGAGGCGGTTGAAGAGCCAGCCAAGGATGACAGCATCGTGGCCGCAGAATCTGATGCCGCTGAAGTGGTTGAGGCAACGGAAACGCCAGATTCTGCCCCTGAGATGGAGCAGTTCTTTACCTTTACCTGGGGTCGCACGCGTCAGGGTGGCGGTCAACGTGGCCAACGCCGTGAACAAAACGCCGGTGGTGGTGCAGGTCGCGGTGGTAAGCCTCAGGGCAAACCCCGTGGTGGCAAGCCGCAGGGCAAAGGTGGCCCAGGCAAGAAAGGTGGGCGTCCTCAGCAGGGGGCCAAGACCTTCTCGGCGCGGCCTCCCAAGCCGGAAAAGAAGATCGATCCCGACAACCCCTTTGCTGCGGCTCTGATGGGGATGAAACAGGGAAAGTGACCTGATGTCTGACGCGGCGGACAAGATCCGGATTGACAAATGGTTGTGGCAGGGGCGGTTTTTCAAGACCCGCAGCCTGTCCGCCAAACAGGTCAGTGCGGGTCATGTCCGTCTCAACGGCACCAAGGTTTACAAACCGGCGCAGATAGTGGTGCCGGGGGATGTTCTGACCTTTTCTCAGGGTCGTCTGGTCCGGGTGGTGCGCATCAAGGCGATTGGCACTCGGCGCGGGCCTGCGCCCGAGGCGCAGACCCTGTACTTCGATATGAGTGCAAAGCAGGAGGATGTTCCGCCCAATCCTCGCTTTGAGGGAAAAGGGCGCCCAAGTAAGAAAGATCGCCGKRAGCTTGACCTTAGCCGACATCGGGATGTGTTTTGACATCTTGAAGTGGAGCGGTCTCTGATTTAGCTAGGCGGCATGATACAAACTGGACTGGGCCTATGACCTACATCGTTACGGACAACTGCATCGCCTGCAAATACACCGACTGTGTCGAGGTTTGCCCGGTGGATTGTTTCTATGAGGGTGAGAACTTTCTGGTTATCCATCCCGATGAATGTATCGACTGTGGCGTCTGCGAGCCAGAATGCCCTGCGGATGCAATCCGTCCCGATACTGAGCCAGACATGGACAAATGGGTTGAATTCAACCGCAAATATTCCGAACTTTGGCCAGTGATCATCTCCAAAAAAGACCCGCTGCCGGATGCCGAGAAAAGGGACGGCGAGAGCGGTAAAATGGAGAAGTATTTCTCGGAAGCGCCGGGCGAGGGCGGCTGAGACTGGCCAGCGCTGCGTCCGGGTGATTCGCCACTTAGTGTCCACGCTGATCCGTCTAAAAACGCGCTACTGCGTTGAAGATACAAGTATTCACCATCCTATGACGCGGCTTGGCTTTTGATGGCGCGTGTTTTGTGATATACTGATGAAACAAACATACTCACCGACCGGTTCCCGCTCCGATCGCGTGCCATTTGGTGCGCACATCTGGGTGKTWWMGSTWYSYCWYRMWWYMTSWWWYSKGRWSSMYKSSGYGWYSTRWTKGKWKTYSSGSCWTGGWWMTRKYCMKATTTTTGGCCTCTGTGGCCCGTTGACAGCAAGGAAAGACCTGAATGAGTAAATCGAAGAAGCTGGACTTCCGCCCGAACGAGTTTGTGGTCTACCCGGCCCATGGCGTTGGCCAAATCATCTCGGTCGAAGAGCAGGAAGTGGCCGGCTTTTCGCTGGAGATGTTCGTGATCACCTTTGAAAAGGACAAGATGACGCTGCGGGTGCCGACCAATAAGGCCATCGAGGTGGGGATGCGCTCGCTCAGCTCGCCTGATGTGATCGCACATGCGATGAAGACGCTGAAGGGCAAGGCCAAGGTCAAACGCGCCATGTGGTCGCGCCGTGCTCAGGAATATGAACAGAAGATCAACTCGGGCGATTTGATCGCCATTGCCGAGGTGGTTCGCGACCTGCACCGCACTGATGATCAGCGTGAACAAAGCTATTCCGAGCGTCAGCTGTATGAAGCGGCGCTGGAGCGGTTGACCCGCGAAGTGGCCGCTGTGGCTGGTGGCGATGAGATCCTGGCCGCAAAACAGGTGGGCGACGTGCTGGCATCACGCGCCCCTGCTGCTGCAGCCTGATCTGTCGTTACATTGATTTTAAGGAGCCGTGCCGTCTGGTGCGGCTCTTTTCTTTTGCGGTTTTGATAAGTGGATGGACGAGGGGGCAGCCCCCTCATGGCCGTGCGGCCAATTCACCCCCCAGGATATTTTTAGCCTGATGAAGCCAGATACGGGTGTTTCTAAGCAATCAGCAGTATCAGTAATCCGGTAAGTTCGGCGATTTGTTGGCTGGCGCCCAGCACATCACCGGTCTGGCCGCCAATTTTGGCGCGGGCCAGAAGGCCAACGCTACACGTGGTCAGTGCCATAGCTGCACCAACGGTGAATGTGGTGCTGCCAATCAGCAGGAGCGAGAGCAGTAGGGCCAGCACCAGGCCACTGGCCCAGGCTGCGGTGCTGGGGCGACCTACTGAATGTGATAAACCGGTGCTGCGGGCATGGGGTAGCATGGCCATCAGCATTGGCATTGTTACGCGACTGAGGATTGCCAGTGCCAGCATAGGCCAAACTCCGGCCTGTATTATCAGCGCGGACAGGGCCAGCCAGCGCAGTCCAACGGTCAGGATCAGCGCCAGCACCCCATATGTGCCGATTTGGCTGTCCTTCATAATCTCTAGGCGACGTTCTGGGCTGAAGCCTCCCCAAAACCCATCCGCGGTATCTGCCAACCCATCTTCGTGCATGGCGCCGGTCAGCAGGACTTGTACCGTCAGCAACAGCCCGGCAGCGATACTTGCGGGAAGGCCGAGCGATAGGGCAAGCGCCGCGACACCGCAGGCGGGCAGGGTGACGGCCAGTCCGGCCAGCGGAAAAGCCCAGGCGGCTTGGGCCTGGTGTTGAAACCAGGCCTTGGGCAGGGTGGGCAGTGGCAGCCGGGTCAACAGCACCAGTGCCAGGCCAATATCCCGAATGATGTCGTTTTTTAGCATTTGCGGGCCTCTTGMKKKRMTKGCRRYRTRWTGWKSMSSSSKWMRAYRRTYKGCACYMRSWYYACMCKSRYCMCCCCCTTTGATGCAACGAGGCTTTTTATGCTGCCAGTGCTGACCGATCTAAATCACTTCCGTTCCTTACTGTCTCTGGCCCCTGCCGCTGACCCGGAAGCGGTGGCCGCTGCTGAGCTGCGCAATGGCCAGTTGACCAAGCCACCTGGTGCTTTGGCCCGGCTGGAGGATCTGGCGATTTGGTATGGTGGCTGGCGCGGCACCGGGCGTCCGGTGATTGACAGCCCGCAGGTGATCATTTTTGCTGGCAATCACGGGGTCACTGCGCAGGGTGTGTCGGCGTTTCCGTCTGAGGTCACTGCGCAGATGGTGATCAACTTTGAACACGGAGGCGCCGCGATCAATCAGCTGGCCAAGCTGGCTGGCGCACGGATGGATGTTCAGGCATTGGAGCTGGACCGCCCCACTGGCGATTTCACCCAAGGGGTGGCGATGGATGAGGCGGATCTGCTGGCGGCGCTGCAGGCGGGTTGGGATTCGGTTGATCCGGTGTCGGACCTGCTGGTTGTGGGTGAGATGGGCATTGGCAATACCACCCCGGCGGCGGCACTGGCCTGTGTATTGTTTGGCGGCGAGGCGGCGGATTGGACGGGGCGTGGCACTGGCGTTGATGATGCTGGGCTGGCCAACAAGACGCGGGTTGTGGCGGAGGGGGTTTCCTTGCACCAATCTGCCATCAAAGACGGCCTTGATGCATTGGGCCGTCTGGGCGGGCGCGAGATTGCCGCTATGGCCGGTGCAATTGCGGCGGCCCGTATGTTGCGTATCCCGGTTATTCTGGATGGGTTCATTTGCTGTGCAGCTGCGGCCTGTCTGGCGCAAAGCGCCGATGGGGCCTTGGATCATTGTGTTGCGGGTCACCAAAGCGCTGAACATGCGCATTCGGCGCTACTGGCGAAGCTGGGCAAAGAGCCACTGTTGTCCCTGGGGTTGCGGCTGGGGGAGGGATCGGGTGCGGCGCTGGCAATTCAGATCCTGAAGGGCGCAGTTGCCTGCCACAGCGGCATGGCGACATTTGCCGAAGCCGGTGTCACCGACGGTTGATCCCAAAGCGGCGAACCTGGATATAGGCAGGGCTCATGCCTGTTCCTGATCTTTCTGCTCAGCTAGCTCTAGCAGCGCCGTTTCCAGATCTTTTTCCAGCTCGCGGGCGCGGGCGATATAGGCTTTGTTCAGGCTCGACGGGACGCCGGGTATCCAATAGTCGGCCAGATCACGGACGGTCATCCGGTCGTGAGCATAGAAGGTCTGTTCGGCCTGCGCCGCYTCRTATTCGCTGAGMCCAATGTTTTCCARYACATAGCGCCCGGCGCGCARRGARCTGTCAAASARYTCGCGCACGATGTCATTGGCWCCRGCCTTRTACARYTCGAAMACATGRGTGCGGTCATGRGCRCGKGCGATGATATGSAKATCSGGYCKCATCCGKCKSACCTGRSTGACCATCAGWAYGGTTTTCTTYGGGTCATCCAGYGCMACSACCAGCACMCGSGCCTTKGCCAGRCCRGCGGCCTTGAGCAGYTCKGGGCGGGTGGGGTCGCCCARRAATCCCTTGACCCCAAASCGGCGCATCAACTGRATTGMCTTCATRTCRTARTCCAGCACCACGGTYTTGACRCCRYTGGCCCGMACCARACGRTTGACGATCTGRCCAAASCGGCCAATGCCRGCGATGATCACSGTSSCTTCYTCGTCRATCTCRTCSGGTTCRTRYTCGGKTTTGGYSTCWSCSAGACGYTTGGACAGGATGTCATAGGTAATGAACAGCAGCGGTGTGATCAGCATCGAAAGGGCGACAATCAACAGTAGCTTTTCAGTCAGCGCAGGCGGAATTACGTTCAGTTGCCTCGAAAAGGACAGCAAAACAAAACCAAATTCGCCGGCCTGGGCGAGGCCGAGGGTGAACAGCCAGCGGTTGCGACGTTTCAGTCCAAAAGCGCGTGCGACAAAATACAGGATGATGCCCTTGGCCAGGATCACCAGGAGCGCCAGCCCGATCAGATCGCCGGGGTCGGCCAGAAACAGCCGGTAGTTGATGCCAGCGCCGACCGTGATGAAAAACAGCCCCAGCAGCAGTCCCTTAAATGGAGTGAGGTCGCTTTCCAGCTCGTGGCGAAATTCCGAGCTTGCCAGCACCACTCCGGCCAAAAAGGCGCCCAGGGCTGGTGATAGGCCCACCAGAGTCATCAGAAACGAAATACCAACCACAATCAGCAGCGCCAACGCCGTGTACATCTCGCGCAGGTTGGCGGCGTGAATGAAGCGAAACACCGGGCGGGTCAGGTAGATGCCTGCCAGCACAATCAAGGCAATTGCGCCGAAGGTGACTAAGGTGACAGCCCAACCAGGCAGCCCGTCAACCAATGACAATCCGCTGCCATGATCAGTCACTGTGCTGACGGCACGCGCAATGGAGCCATCTTGGGAGATATGCAGGACGGATTGGGCGGCTAGCAGCGGTATGAACGCAAGAATGGGAATCACTGCAATGTCCTGGGTCAGCAACACCGAGAAGCTGGCGCGGCCTCCGCCAGTTTGCATCAAGCCCTTTTCTGATAGGGTCTGTAGGACAATGGCGGTTGACGACAGCGACAGCGCCAATCCGATCGCCAGCGAGACCTGCCAGGGTTGGCCGGCCACCATTGCCGCTCCCATCAGCGCCAAGGTGCTAAGCAGGATTTGCAGCCCGCCCAGGCCAATCAGCTTATGCCGCATCGCCCAAAGCGCCCGTGGCTCCAGTTCCAGACCAATCAGGAACAGCATCATCACCACGCCAAACTCGGCAAAATGCTGCAGATCGCGGGTCTCGGCCCCGACCAGCCCGAGCACAGGACCGATGATGATCCCGGCCGCCAGATAACCCAAAACCGAACCAAGTCCCAATCGAGCGGCGATCGGAACCGCGATCACGGCAGCTGCAAGGTAAACTGTGGCTTGGTACAAAAAAGCTTCCATATCCTTGGTATCGCAAGGCCCCGTGGCGTTGGCAATGGGTTTGCCTTTGGGGCAGGTCTGGCTTGAGTGGTGGGGGCGTCATAGTTTCTTGGTGTCAGATGTACGGTTGGACATAACTGCGATGAGATGGACTGTTCTGCTTCTGACGAATTCGTGATCCCCATTGGGTGTCCAAGGCTTGCGAATTTTTTATCCCTAGCGATCAGTGACCCAGTGACGGTCCGGGTTTTTTGGCACCAATGTGTTTAGTGGCAGCGCTAATAGGGTAAACAACAAAAAGCCCGCCGCATCCGAACAGATGCAGCAGGCTTTATTAAATGACGAGGGTTTGCATCGTTCAGGTGACGACCTCAACCGCGTCGGCAGTATACCCTACAGGCGGGATTAATCGTTTTCAGCCGCCCGAATTGCGGTGCTCAACTGTGCGATACGATCCAACTGCGAAGAAATTCTGGCCTGAAATACCCCAAGTTGGTCGATGATGGTGGTCAAGGTTTCGCCATCTCTCGATAAACGGGCGCTTTCAATTTTACACAACACGCGCGTGGAGCTGAGGCCGAGAAAATGCCGGTGCATCACAGTGCAAGCATTCAGGATCCGATTGGCCTCTATACCTACGTCGCGTAATCCAGTTGCGGCTTGTTTGGACTGCCTAGCAATTAGATCGCGCAACAAACGGTGTTCTTTCTCCGGATCATGGTCATGTTGTTCTTTGGTCAGTTGTTGATCGCATTCGGTNAATATGCGCGCCATACATTCGACAAACATGCTGAGATTAACGGTGCTCATGATGGATGAGAAGTTGCTGTTTTCACCCAACACATGTTTTTCAAACCATTCAGACATATCACGCGACATGGTGCCATAATTTTGCGACAGCACCGTCACTGGTCCACCTGCCGGCTCAATTCGAGAGGCGATGACCCGCAGATTGTGCGGAATTGTGCGCATCGCCTCAAATTCTTGCACCAAGGCTTCGGTTTCTTCGGTCAGCTCCTCGGCATTTTTGAGCATGGAGCGAAATTTTTTGATTTTGGGATCCGGCGCATGGCCCAGCCCGATATCCCGCGCCATCAGTTCTTCGCTTAACGCATGGGTCGCAAACTTTTCGTATTCGTCAAAACCCAGGTCAGCCAGCTTTGCCAACAGCCGTACGGCACTGTCTTCGGGGCTTAAGTTTTCGTTGGCTTCGGCTTTACGTAGGTCGGCGTATACTGTTTCGATCGTAGCAAGCATTGGGCTGGTGGGTTTGATGCGGGCCGACAGATAGCCACCTTCGCACGGGGTGACGACCGCAAACACCCAATAGTACAAGCCATCTTTGGACTGGTTTTTTACATAGGTGCCAATACTCTTGCCACTTTTTAAGGTGTCCCACAGCAACCAAAACACACCTTTGGGCATGTCTGGGTGGCGGATCATCTTGTGCGGTGCTCCCCGCAATTCGTCCCAGTCATAATGCGCCACGCGGTTAAAAACGGCATTGCCGGCTTTGATGATCCCGCGGTCATCAGTGCGAGAAAAGAAGACTTCCTCTAGAGAGAAGGGAGCCTCGCCCCGTGAGGGGCGGATTCTGACGTTACGGTCTACAAATGACACGGTGCTATTCCGGAGTTGTGAATCTGATCTGATTCCAGTCTTAGCAGCCGAATCTTTTTGGAGCCTTAATGCAGAGCTTTACTTGAGACACAGTCGGTCCCAATTGCTGAACGCACGGCTTAAAGCTCCATCGCCTGGATCTCTGTACTCAGGGTAACAATCCGCTCCAGCTGCGCTGAAATCCTTTTTTGGAAGACACCAAGCTGATCAATGATGGCTGTTAGCGCTTCGCCTTCGGTTGGTAGCCGGGCGCTTTCAATTTTACACAGTACTCGTGTCGAACTGAGCCCGAGGAAATGACGATGCATCACATTGCAGGCCGTCAGTATTCGGGCTGCTTCGAAGTTGACATCCATTAAACCGACGCGGGCGCGGTCTCGTTGGTCAGATACCAGCTTTCCCAGTGTTTTCCGTTCTTCCTCCATATTGATTCCTTCAAGAACGCGCCGTTCTTTTTGCAGTTGAACATCACATTCGACTAGAATCCGGGTCATGCACTCAATGAACATACCATTGATTACTGCGCCCTTGATGGCAGCGAAATTGCTTTCTTCGCCCAAAACATGGGCGGCAAACCAGTCCGACATGTCCCGCGACATGGTGCCATAATTCTGGGAGAGAACTGTCACCGGCCCGCCTGCCGGTTCGATCCGCGAAGCAATGACCCSCAAATTGTGAGGGATCGTGCGCATTGCTTCAAACTCTTGCACCAATGCCTCGGTTTCCTGAGCCAATTCGTCGGCATTTTTGAGCATGTTGCGGAATTCTATGATTTTGGGATCTGCGGCAATGCCCAGCCCGGCATCTCGTGCAACCAATTCTTCGGCAAGCGCATGAGYGGCAAAACTTTGGTAGTCTTCAAAACCAAGTTCCTGCAGCCGTAGCAACAACCGAGCAGCGCTGTTTTCAGGGCTTAACCCTTCTTGTTGCTCTGCTTCGAGAAGCAATTCATATTCGTTGATGATTGTAGCGAACAACGGGCTGGTGGGTTTGATGCGAGCGGAAAGATAGCCGTCCTCGCAGGGGACAACCACTGCAAATACCCAATAATACAGCCCATCCTGGGCTTTGTTTTTAACATAAGCCCCCATGAACTGCCCGGATTTAAGTGTCTCCCAGAACAGGTGGAAAACACCGCGTGGCATGTCTGGGTGGCGGATGATTTTATGCGGCCGACCTAAAAGATCCTCTGCATCGTAGTTTGAAACGCGGTGGAACACATAGTTATATGCTCGAATGTTTCCACGGTCGTCGGTGCGAGAGAAAAACACTTCCCCCAAATCAAAAGGGGCCTCGCCAGTTGTGGGGCGGGGTTCTTGGCGACGATCATGAAAAGACAAATTACTAATCCAATGTTTGATTTACTGATTATCAAACCACTCTAAGGATGACATCTTCCAAATTTATTAATTGACCCTCACGTTGGGAGTGGGGCGTCACGCTTCAATTGATCCATGACGATCTGGCTCTGCACCCGGGCCACCGCTGGATGTGGCAGCAAGACATCGTGCAGCAGAGTATTCAATCCGGCCAAGTCGGCGCAATAGACCCGTAGCAGATAATCAGCCTCTCCGGTCATCGTCCAAGCCGAAGTGATTTCGKGGCGGGTGCTGACCAGACTGGCGAAACTGGCTGATTGTTTGGGGCCATGACTGCCGAGGTGAACCTGCACAAACCCCTGGACCTGCAACCCTAGTTTGGCGGGGTCAAGCCGGGCGAAGTATCCCTGGATATAGCCCTCATTTTCCAGCCGCTGACGGCGCCGTCCGGCCTGACTGGGCGAGAGGTTCAATAGCTCGCCTAACTGCTGTGCGGTCAGATGTGCATCTGTCTGTAATGCGGCGAGGAGTTTTGTATCGGTGGCATCAATCATATGCGTGAATCCGTCACTATTCTGCCTTTTGGCGTGAATGTTGCGTATAAATATAGCCATACACGATGAACTATGCGCAAAACAAGCATTCGGTTTGCAGTACAATGAGGGCACTTAAGAACCGCGCAAACAGGAGGCCACACCATGGGTCCGTTCCCCCATATCGCTGCAAAATCCAAGATTTCGGAAGAAAACCCCGCTGGTACTGATGGATTCGAATTTGTTGAATTTTCCAGCCCGGACCCGCAGCAGTTGCGAGAGCTGTTTGCCCGCATGGGCTATGCGCTGACCGCGCGTCACAAAAGCAAAGACGTTGAACTGTGGCAGCAGGGTGATGTGACCTATATTCTGAACAATGAGCCAGATAGCTTTGCAGCCCGTTTTGTTGACGAACATGGCCCCTGTGCCTCGGCGATGGGCTGGCGGGTGGTGGACGCTCAGCAGGCTTATGACCATGCGGTCACCAAGGGAGCCGAGCCATACGACGCGGCTGACAAGACGATGAATGTGCCTGCCATCAAGGGGATCGGTGGCTCACTGATCTATTTCATCGATCAGTATTCCGACACCTCGCCTTATAACGAGGAATTTGAGTGGCTTTGCCAGTCGAAACCACGCGGAGACGGGTTCTTTTATCTCGATCACCTGACCCACAATGTGTTCAAGGGTAACATGGACAAGTGGTTCCAATTTTACAGGGATTTATTCAACTTTAAGGAAATCCGTTTTTTCGATATCCAGGGCAAATACACTGGATTGCGCAGTCGCGCGCTGACCTCACCCTGTGGCCGCATTCGCATTCCGATCAACGAGGACAGTGGTGAGGCTGGCCAGATTGTAGCTTATCTCAAGAAGTACAACGGCGAAGGTATCCAGCATATCGCAGTTGGCTCGGATGATATTTATGCCAGCACCGATGCGATCGCCGCCAAGGGGCTGAAATTCATGCCGGGCCCCAATGAGACGTATTATGATCTGTCTTATGAGCGGGTGGTCGGCCATGACGAGCCCAAAGAGCGGATGATGAAAAACGGCATTCTGATTGATGGCGAAGGGGTTGATGAGGGCGGCGAAACCAAGATCCTGTTGCAGATCTTTTCAAAAACCGTGATTGGGCCGATCTTTTTTGAGTTCATCCAGCGCAAAGGTGATGATGGCTTTGGCGAGGGTAACTTTAAGGCCCTGTTCGAATCGATTGAGCGTGAACAGATTGAAAATGGCGAGATCGAAGCCGCGTAAACAGTTAGGCGGAACCATGGACCAACAGAACTCGGTTCCGCTGACGCTACTGGCGTATATCTAGCCTTTGGGAATTTTCAAGGTCACGTTTCGTCCGCCTTTTTGATAGCGCAGTTCGGCGTCGCCGATTGCCACCACCTGGCCACCGTCAATCCTGTCGCCAACCTTGACCTTTTTATAGCGCCCCGAGGACAGTCGGACCAGCGCACGGCGATTTGACGGGGTGCCGTAGACGCCGATCAGGTTGACTTTGCGTAGGTTGATCGCGTTTTCCATGGTGGCCTGTCGGGCGACCGAGGCGGACGTTGGGATTGACGGCGTGACAGTGACCGGGGCGACAGCAGTTGGCGTGACCGAGGTCGGTTGGGTCAAGATGCCTGCAGTTGAGGCCATTGCCGATGCAAGTGTGTTGCGGTTGGTATTGCGTTGGGCCCGGTCGACGAGATTGGCAAAGTTCACTGGCCGGGCTTTAGGTACCACTGAAGTGGCAATGGCTTGTTCTGTGGTGGGCAAGCTGTCTTCATTGGCAGGCCTGGAGCTGGCGGGGCGGGCGCGTGGGCGCTTTTGACCCAGTTCGGCAAGACTGAGACCGCCCAGTTGTGCGCGCTCGGCCCGTTCAATCAGATCACCGGGCCGCAGGCGTGGCCGCAGGCGCGCTAGTATCGCCTGTTGTTCACTGATTTCGGCTTCGGCCTCGGGGTCGGGACGGTTGGGCGTTGGTGGCGGCACTGTGCTGGGATGGCCCAGATAAACAATAACTCCATCGGGGTTCAGGGTGCCCTCGGGGGTTGCACGCACCAGGCCTCGTTCATCCAGATCAAAGGCACTGCCGGCTGCAGTCGGAGACGTGATGAAATCCAATTCGGAATCGGTGCTGAAACTATTTGTCGGCGGCAGTGCTACCGCGTCCTGTGACAGATCAGTGTGGTCGATTGAGGCGACATAGAGAGCGTCCAGGCCAATCACTGCGGGCAATTCCGGTACCTGAGGTACGCTCTGCCAAATACCAACAGCGGCATATTGGGCAGCCTGCGACAGTGCGGGCCGCGCGCCGCCTTGTATCTCTGCAACGCCATCGGCGATAGCTTCGGGATCCAAGTCGGTGTGTGCAGGCTCTTGCAGTGCATCCAAAACGGCCATGTCAGGGCCGGTCAGGGCGGCGGATTGGATTTCTTCGTCTATTAAGAGGGCAGCACGCGCTGTCAGGTTTTCCGGCAGGGCGCTGACCTGTGGTTCGATGATTTCTGGCAGTTGATCCGGGGTGGTTTCCACTGCTGGAATTGGTGCCGTGGTGGGCAGCTGTGGTTGGTCAGCCGCTTCGGTTGGTTCTGGAGAAGGGGCCGCAACTGCGGAGGTCTCGGGGCCATCCTTTTGGCCAACGAAGAATAGGGTGCCATTGGAATAGACTGCCCAAGCGGCTGCCACGGCCATAAACAATAGCAGTCCAGCGATCAACACCAGTCCCAAAAAACGTGGTTTACCGCCAATGTCAGACGGCTCACGCAGGGCAAAAGGATCGTTTTGATTGCTCTGCGTCGCTGTTTTGGCTGTTGTCCGGTGGAGACCCGCCACTGGCCGTGCCTGTGGTGCCTTGCCCGTGTCAGGCCCGGCCTGGCGGCGGCTCAGAAAGGTCGGGCTGGTGGGGGCTGTGATGGGTGCCGCTGTGGCAGGGTCGTCATCCGGATCTGTACCCAATTGGGTCGAAGGGGCCGGGGTTTCCGATTTGGCTGGGCCCAGCAGAGGAGGCGCTTTTGTGCCTGCCACCGACTCTGGCCTGATTGCGTCTCCAACCAAAGGTAGATCCGAGCTACCCTGTGGGAGGGGCGCTGTGTCCGCGGCGGAGCTGGACAATTCCGACGGAAAGGACGCGCGGCTTGCGCCTTGCAAAGGTGGCGCTGCCGTTTCTGGCTTGTGGCGGCGACTGCTGAACGCGACAATGGGCGCCGTCTTGAAATCGCTGCGGGAAGCTCCGTTTGGTTCCGCCGTATCTGATGGGCCGAGTTGGGGCTCCACCATCATTGGTTGCGCATCAACCTCGGCGGCTTCGACCTGGGGTTTGGTTGCCCCCTCAGCGACGGTCTCGGGTATTTTTGCCGGGCCGATATTCACCACAGCTATGCCATCCGGTTCGACGTCAGTCCCTCGAACGGCACGGGCGGTGCCAAAGAATGGCTCGCCCAGGAACGCCATCTCCCCCGGTGCCGCAACAAAGCTGGTGGGGCCAAATCCGTGGTCGTTGGCAAAGACCTCGGCCTCTTCCAGAGTTTCGATGGCAACCGCCGCCACATGGGTCAGCGGCCCGTCCTGCGATAAATCAAAGGCCAGCTCGGTCACTGCATACGGCGTGGCACCGTCCAGTGCGGCGCGCGCCATATCCATTCGGACCCCGTCATCGACCAGCCCGGTATCCACCGTCAGATAGCGAACTTGGCTATTGGGAATAATCAGTTTGCAAGATATCGGGCCTGGGTCCAATTGTTCGGCCTGCGCCCTTAGATTGGCCAGCGCCGCAGCCAGATCAGAGGATTCGAGTTCCACGCTACCGACCAGCCGCCAGCCTCCGGCGGCCCGGTGCAAAAGGGAAATGCCATCCGGAGATAGCGATAGCGCAAAGCCCGGTTTCATGATGTGGTCAGACCATCCAAATCGTTAGTGCCCACGACAGTGTTGCAACCATGTCGGCTTGCAATCCAACTCTAGAGCAGGAGGCCGCCGAGGAAAAGGAAAACACACATGATTGGCCTTGCCAGAGGCAATTGTTGATCTCATTTAACGTGATTGAAAGGGAGCTATAGTATGAAAAGTAAGAGATTTGTAATTTCGGCTTTGGTGTTGGCACTGTCTGCCGGGGTCGGGTGGGCCGCTGATCCAACGTCGCAGCGGTATATCTCAGTCACTGGCGAGGCCCGACTTCAGGTGCCGCCGTCGCTGGCTCTGATTACCCTGGGCGTGAGTGATGAAGCTGCCGAGGCGGTAGACGCAATGACGGCAGTGTCAAAAACAATGGTGGCAGTGATTGACCAATTGCATAGCGCTGGGATCGAACCTGAGGATATGCAAACGCAGCAAATTTCGATTACTCCGAATTGGTCGCAATCCGGGTCTTACGGCAGCGGCAAAGAGCGAAAAATCACCAGTTTTATCGCCAGCAATACGCTGCAGTTGCGGGTGCGCGATTTGGACAAATTGGGTGAGGTGCTGGATCAGGTTCTGCGGGTCGGAGCAAACCAGTTTCGCGGGCTGCGATTTGCAGTGCAGGATCCCGGGGGCGTTCAAGATCAGATTCGCGGCGCAGCTGTCAAAGATGCCATTCGCAAGGCCGAGCAACTGGCGGCGGCGGCAGGTTTGACCCTGGGGGCGGTGTTTTCGATTACCGACCAGGGTGGTAATGGTGGCGGACGCCCGCCGATGGCAATGGAAATGGCGCGCAGTTCTGCGATGCCTATAGCGACCGGTGAGCTGAGTTTTTCACATAATGTCTCTGTGGTATTTGGTATCGCAGCATCCGAAGCGGAGTAGCAAAAAGGCCGGGCTGTTTGCCCGGCCTTTTGTATTGGTGTCAGTTAAATTTAACTGCAGGCCTTGGTGAGTGCTTGGTCCAGATCAGCGATCAGATCTTTTGGATCTTCGATGCCGATGGACAGGCGCACCACGTTGGGGCCAGCGCCTGCGGCCTCAAGTTGTTCCGCCGACAACTGCCGGTGGGTGGTCGAGGCCGAGTGGATGATCAGCGACCGCGTATCTCCGAGGTTGGCAACATGGCTGAAAATCTCCAACGAGTTCACCAGCTTGATACAGGCGTCATAGCCGCCCTTGATGGCAAAGGTGAACAATCCGCCAGCGCCTTTGGGATAACAGCGCTTGGCGCGGTCATAATAGGGCGACGAGGGCAGACCGGCATAGGTCACGTAATCGACCCTTGGATCCTTCTCCAGCCAGGTCGCCACGGTCTCGGCATTTTCCACATGGCGCTGCATACGCAGGCTCAGGGTCTCGATCCCCATCAGCGTATAATGCGCCCCCTGCGGGTTCATGGTCATGCCCAAATCGCGTAACCCAATGGCAATGCCGTGAAGTGTAAAGGCCAGCGGCCCAAAGGTCTCGTGGAACTTGAGCCCGTGATAGGCGGTCTCGGGTTGGCTGAGCGAGGGAAATTTATCACTGGCCGACCAGTCAAATTTCCCAGAATCGACAATGCAGCCACCGGTGACAGTGCCGTTGCCAGTCAGGTATTTGGTGGTTGAATGCACCACCAATGTCGCACCCTGCTCGATTGGGCGGCACAGATACGGCGTGGCCGAGGTGTTATCGACGATCAATGGAATGCCGGCTGCGTCCGATATATCAGCCAAGGCGCGAATGTCGGTGACATAGCCACCGGGGTTGGCGATGGATTCACAAAACRCGGCACGGGTATTTTCGTCGATCGCCGCCGCCACTGCGTCGAGATCGTCGGTGTCAACAAACGTGGCCGACCAGCCAAAGCGTTTGATGGTATTGCTCAATTGGGTAACAGTGCCGCCATAGAGTCGGGTGGAAGCCACAACATTGCAGCCGGGCTGCATCAGTGGAAACAGCGCCATGATCTGTGCCGCGTGCCCGGATGAACAGCAAACCGCACCTGTGCCACCTTCCAGCGTTGCAATCCGTTCCTGCAACACTGCAACAGTTGGGTTGGTCAGGCGTGAATAGATGAAGCCCACCTCTTGCAGATTAAACAGCGCCGCCGCGTGGTCGGCATCGCGAAACACATAAGCTGTGGTCTGGTATATCGGCGTCTGACGGGCGCCGGTTGCCGGGTCTGGTTTGGCCCCGGCGTGAACCTGCAATGTGTCAAATCCATAGGTGGGTGTTTCGGTCATGTGTTGTCTCCCTGAACAATCAATTTTTGTTTGGCACTAAAACACCCGATTACCCCGCACAACGCAAGCGAGATAAATACGGGCAAGCGACCTGAAATTACTCAGGTCCCAGTCTTCCTCTGGCCACAAATATCCCGGGGTTTGGGGCAGCGCCCCAATCGACGCGATCACCGCATCCAGAACCCAGCTTTCTTGATCTGATTGCGGATCGCCTGCTCGCGCCGGGGCAGGTGCTCGCGGTCAAACATCGCCCGCACTTTGTCGCCGCGCCCCTGATAGACCATGCGCTTGATTGGTTCTGACCCCTTCAATACCTTCTTGATCTTGTTGGGCGCGCTGATCTGATGCAGCACCTTGACCACATGATCACTCTCGCGGGCATAGAGCATCGGCAATAGCCGGTAATGGCAACTGACATCGCCGTCCAAATAGCCGGAGGGCAAGGTCTCGCGCCCGCCACCAAAGGAATGAATGACCAGCGGTAGTACGACCTGATCCAGCCAGGGGTCCATGGCCTGGCCAATGAGCTCGGGCAGGGGGTCGTTTTGGACCGATTGGGCATAGACCAGAAAGCGTTTGCCAAAGGCGCGGGGGCAGGCGCCGTAGAAAAAACCCGCATTGAAATAGAGATATCGTCGCCAATACTCATCCGGCTGGCTCAGATCCATACTGCTGTCAAAATCGAGGCCAAAGCGAGTGTACAGGGACCGCCAGATTTCAGTATAGCCAGGCCCGTAAAGCGTTGGCTTGGGCCAGGTCCCTTCACGGCGCATCGAGGCTGAGGGCCGTGAGAAATCAAACGGCACCGACATCAGGTCTCCGGTGATCAGCGTGTCTGTGTCAAAGAACACAAAAGGCTCGCCCTTGGGCATCTCCCTGAGCGCCTCGATCTTGTTGCCATAGGGATAATCCTGGCCAAACACGGTGTTCTCAAACGGTAGAATTTCGGCGCCCAACTGTTCCAGAGCTGCCAGCACATCGCCATTTCGGATGCTGGGATCGCCGCGCCATTTAGGCCCGGGTTGGGGTACCGCCACAAACAAGCGCCCATCAAAATCCGGTGAGCAGTGCCGCAGCGAGGCGGCGAATAGCAGCGCCTCATATTGCAAACGACCGGATTGGCCTACAATCAACACGTTAAAGGATTTATTGCCCATGCCGCCCTCGTTTGCCACCTCTGCCAGGGGCTGTCTTCGCCTGTTGCTGTGACTATAGGTGTGGCGTTGGCAGTCCAAAAGTCTACAATTTGATCCAGAGTGTGTTTTTCTGTGCCTTGAAGGTGTTTTTTTGGAGGTTGCGCAATGTTTGATCTGATTTTGGCTGTATTGGCGGCGACAGTCCAGTCGACCGGCGATGGCCTGTCCACAGGCTCGGTCACTGTGCCGCTGGCATCCGAGACCGCGCTGGTGGCTGAGCCACAGGTTTCCTCGGGCCAGTTTACCACTGCTGCCGAAGTGAAGCCCATTTTTGGGATGACCCGCGGCAATTGGATTTCGGTGCGTGAGTTTGATGGGCAGGATTTGCTTTATGTCACCCATCTGTGGGCCTGGCGTTGCGGATTGGTGCAGATCAAGATTGGCCTGAACGGGGCCGCCCCTGAAATTTGGCCACTGCCGGAGTGTCATCTGGATCAGGGGGCTCCCAATGCGATCACCGACGGTGACGGTTTGCCGTACCGCAGTTTTGAATTGGGCTCGATCAACCAGATTGAGGTTCAGCTGACTTATGACGACCTGTCAGAGGAAACTGTCACGTTCAACCGCATGGGCCAGCCGCTGAATTAAGCTGGCATTGGTGTTTGGGGGTACTGCCCGGCGGTGGCGCCGGGCAGTCAAACTCAGATCAGAACCGTGCTGAGCAGCGGGAAATAGCTCAGCAAGATCAGGATCAGCATAACCGACAACAGGAACGGCCACAGCGCCACAAAAATGGTAAAGGGGCGCACGCCGGACATCGCCGAGGCGATATACAGCCCAACCCCGACCGGCGGTGTCAGCAGTCCCAACACCAGATTCAGGCAGATCACCACGCCAAACTGGAAAGGGTCAATATCATAGTTGTTCATCGCAATCGGCAACAGGATAGGCGTCACCAGGATCAGCGCCGCAATACCGTCGATCAGCATGCCGACAAACAACAGGCAGGCGTTGACGATCAGCAGGAAGGTGAACGGATCCGAGGTGATATCGGCAATGAACAGCGCCAGTTTCTGCGGCAATTCTTCGTAGATCACCACCCAGCCAAACACATTGGCGGCGGCAATCATGAAGATCACCAGCGACGAGTTGGTGGCGGTGCGGACAAACAGTTTGCCCATGTCCCGTGGTGAGATCTCGCGGTAGATCAGCCAGCCAACGCCAAAAGCAATCAGCGAGGCCACGGCAGCGCTTTCGGTTGGGGTCGCGATGCCAAACATAATGCCGCCAACAATGGCCATTGGGATCAGAAAGGCGGGCAGCGAGTTGCGCAGTGCCGCCAGCGCCTCGGGCCGGGTCATCCAGGTGCCACGCGGGAATTGTTGTTTCAGTCCAATCAGCGCTATCACCACAAAAAACGATCCGGCCATGATCAGGCCGGGAATGATGCCGGCAATAAACAGATCGCCAATCGGCAATTGCGCCAGCACGCCGTAGATCACAAACAGCATCGAGGGTGGAATAACCGGCGCCAACAACCCGCCGGCGGCGGTGGTGGCGGCGGCAAAGCCGGGATCATAACCTTCTTTGGTCATGGCCGGCACCATGGCGCGCGACATCACCGCGATCTGACTTGCGGCGGAGCCAATAATGGCGGCCATGAACATATTGGCCAGCAGATTGATATAGGCCAGCCCACCGCGAAATCCACCGACAAACACCCGCGCCGCCTGCACCAGTCGCTGGGTCATGCCGCCTTCGTTCATCAGCTCGCCAGTCATGATGAACAGAGGGATCGCCATAAGCCCGTAGTTCTCGACCCCGGCAAACATCTGCTGCGAGAAACTGTCGTAGAGCACGATATTGCCGCTGTCATAGATGTACCACATCGCGGTTAGCGACAGCACCAGCGCAATAGGCACCGAGGCAAACAGTAGCACCAGAAATAGAATCGGGGTCATGGGGTGTCCTCCTCTGCCGGGGCTGGGTGCAGCAAATTGGCACCGGCATGCAGCAGAGTGCCAAAGGCAAACAGCGGCACCACCAGCCAGACCCAGACTTTCTTGATGCCCAGAGTGTTGGTGGGTTCGGCGTAAACAAAATTGAAGGTGGCGCCCTGGAAGGCTTTGACGTCAAAACCCTGCCGAGCCAGCTCAAACGGCATGAACCAGCGCCAGCAGATCCAGATTAGCAGGGTGGCAAAGATGAATACGGTGATGTCTGCAAATCTGGTCAGCAAGTGTCCTACCCGCGGTGATGCCAGTTCAGGCAGCAGGGTAACTGCGACCGAGCTGCGGTGATGCACCGCCGCCGAAGCGGCCAGGAACGTCATCCAGACCATTGCATAGATCGCCGCCTCGTCGACCCAATAAATCGACTGGCCCATGGCGCGGGTGACCACGTTTAACAGGATTAGGCCGGATACGGATGCGGCAAGGGTGGCGGCGCAGAATATCTCGACCCGCGCCCAGGCCTTGGATGCCTGATACAGCATGTTGGCTGCCTCTTGATTTAGTGGGGAAGGTCAGGCGCTGCCCGGCGCTGCCGGGCAGACGGTTCTCATGAGACGGATCAGTCCTATTTGGTCGCGTCAGCTGCGGCGCGCAGATCTGGCAGCGAAGGCGCTTTGGCGGCCCAGATGGCTTCCCATTCCTCCATCACCGGGCCAAAGAACTCGGCGTCCACGGTCATCACATTGATGCCAACGCCGTTCAGGCTTTCGGTCCAGGCAGGGGTTTTGGCAACATAGGCGTCCAGCGTGCTGTCGACATGTTTGGCCATCAGTTCGGAAATCATCACCTTGTCGTCCTCCGACAAACCGGCATAGACCCGCGCCGAGATCAGGCCCACCATGGGGAACATCATGTGGTTTGAGATCAGCAGAGTGTCGGCGTGCTCATAATATTTCAGCACGTTGATCAGCTCGACATCCATGTCGATGGCGTCCACCTGGCCATTGGCCAGCGCGTCATACACGGCAGGCAAAGGCATCGGGGTCGGGGCAGCACCAATCAGGTTGTAGAAATCGAGGATCGGGTCAAACGGGGTAATCCGCAGTTTCTGGCCTTTCAGATCGTCAACCGATTTCACTTCACCGCGGGTCAGGATCTGGCGCATACCGGCTGAGCCATAGCCAACCCCAACAACGCCTGCCTCTTGCGGCAGCACTGCCAACATCTCCTTGGCGGTGTCCGAGCGCAGAATGGCGGCGGCGTGGGTGATGTCATTGGCCAGATAGGGCGCATAGAAAGCGCCCAAGTTGGGCACTCGGTTCGACACTTCGGCGACGGTCATAAAGGCCATGTCCAGCGCGCCGGTCTGCAGCTGCTGCAGCATCTGCGCCTCATTGCCCAGTTGGCGGGCCGGGAATACGGAGATGCTATGGGCACCGCCGGACAGGTCAGCCAGCTCGGCGCCAAAGGCCTCGGCGGCTTTGGTCCAGACGTGCGGTGGCGGGGTGATCAGGCCGAGGCGGAATTCCTTGGCTTGGGCCGCTCCGGTGGCCAAAATGGCAGCGGCTGCGACGGTGGCGCCTTTGGCAAAAGTTTTGATATCCAGTTTCATCAAATGTCTCCCTGACAGAATCATTATTGTTTTTGGCGAGTTTACGCAGCAATGCGGGGCTGGGAAGAGTTTTCCGCCACCCGCATGCTGGCCTGAGATCTGGAAGTTCTGTGTNRCSCTYYWKSMKYTSSRAAMMYWSMYCKKYWWARRYKYTAAGCTTAAAGTATCCGTCGTAGTCAAGCTGTAATCTCTGATAACAACGGCAGGAATAGAGAATATCTGTCCCGCCGTAGGCAATTTACCTGGCAAATGACCGCAGGGCGGCGATCAGTTGTGGCCGACATCGTGGCGCGCCACTGAGACTGATTTGATGATGGCATGGCAGGCGACACCTGGTTCCAGCCCTAACGTCAATGCAGAGCGCCGGGTGATCCGGGCCAGCAATAAATCATCGCCGCATTTCAACTGCACCACCACGCCGGGGCCGCTGCCAGCACGGATCTCGGTGATACTGCCGGGCAGGATGTTCAGAGCAGACAACCCGGTGGGAGCGTCGCGCGACAGGATCACATCCTGGGCCAAGATTCGCACTCGGGTTTTGGCGCCCGGTGGTAGATCAAGTTGCGGTAACAACAGCTTGCCAGCAGACACTGCCAGCTCGGTCAACCCGTCGGCGTGATGGCTGGCGACCGTGGCGGGCAGAATGGCACCGGCCTCGCGCAGGCCCAGTTGGCGCACCATGGCAGGATCGGAAAACACTTGTTCGGCAGAGCCAGTCCGCGCCACCCGGCCATTTTCCAACACCACCACTGTGGCCGCCAGCCGCGCCACCTCGGCGACTGAATGGCTGACATAAAGGATCGGCAGGCCGGTCACATCGCGTAGCCGCTCTAGGTAGGGTAAGATTTCTTCCTTGCGGGCCGAATCCAGCGCCGCCAGCGGTTCGTCCATCAACAGCATGTGCGGATGCGACAACAACGCGCGGCCAATCGCCACCCGTTGTTTCTCGCCGCCTGACAGGCTGCCGGGACGGCGCTGCAACAGCGGCGTGATGCCCAGCATTCCGGCCACTTCGGCGAGCGCCAGGCCGATGCTGCCACGCGGCGCAAAGCGGCTGCCGTAAATGAGGTTTCCCTCAACCGACAGATGCGGAAACAGCCGGGCGTCCTGAAACACATAACCCAGACGGCGGCGGTGGGGCGGCACATTGACCCCCGTGGCGCTGTCCAGCAGGACCTTGGATTGCACGGTGATGCGGCCCGATTGTGGCTTCAGCAGCCCGGCCACCGCGTTAATCACCGTGGTTTTGCCCGAGCCGGACTGGCCAAACAGTGCGGTGATGCCGCCGGGGGCCTCAAACGCCACCTCAACCGTCAGATCACCCAGAGTGTGGCGGATATCGACAGACAGGCTCATTGACCACTGACCCGTCTGGTCGCGCGGCGCGCCAACACTTCCGAGGCGATCAGCGCCGCCATGGCAACCGCAACCGACACCGCCACCAACCGCAGTGCGGCACTGTCGCCGCCGGGCACCTGCAGAAAGCTATAGACCGCCGAGGGCAGGGTCTGGGTTTGGCCGGGGATGTTGGAGACAAAGGTGATGGTGGCGCCAAATTCACCCATCGCCTTGGCAAAACCCAGCACCGCTCCGGCGATCAATCCGGGCAGCACCAGCGGCAAAGTGACCGTGGCAAACACCCAGGCGCGTGAGGCCCCCAATGTGGCGGCAGCCTGTTCCAGTTTTGGGTCCACCGCCTCGATCGCCAGCCGGATGGCGCGTACCATCAGCGGAAACCCCATGATGGCCGCCGCCAGCACCGCGCCGGTCCAGCGAAACGCCAGCACCAGGCCGAAAGTTTGCTCCAACCAGGCTCCCATCGGCGCGCGACGTCCAAAGGTCATCAGCAGCAGGTAGCCAGTCACCACTGGCGGCAGGAACAGCGGCAGATGTACCAGGGCGTTCAGCAACTGCTTGCCGGGGAAGGTCCACCGCGCCAGTGCATATGAGACCAGCAGCGCCATAGGTAGGTTCAGCAGGGTGGCCCAGAACGCTACCTTGAGCGACAGAAACAGTGCCTGCCATTCCTCGGGGCCCAGCCAGCCCATCAGTTTGCGGCTTTCAAAGAACTAAATCCATGGCGAGCAAAGACCGCCCGCGCCGTATCGCTGCGCAGATAGTCATAGACCGCCTGGGCCTCGGGGGTGACCGGATCAATCAGTGCCACCGGGTAGCGGATCGGGCTGTGGCTGGCTGTTGGGAACAGGCCCAGTAACCGCACCTGCGGCGAGGCGCCAAGATCGGTGGCATAGACGATCCCCAGCGGCGCCTCACCCAAGGCTACCAATCGCAATGCAGCCCGTACGTTGTCTGTCTGCGCGACCTTGTCCTGTACGCTGTCCCAGACTCCAAGCGACACCAGCGCCTCGCGGCCATAGATACCCGCAGGCACGGCCTTGACCAGCGCCATCGCCAGCACCTCATCACCAAGGGCTGTCGCCAAGTCAAATCCGGGGGCAGGGGACAGTTGTATGGTGCTGCCCGGCGCTGCAATCAGTGCCAGACGGTTGCCCAACAGGTCGATACGACTGTCGGGTGTCAACAGCCCGTCCTGGTCCAAGACATCCATCCAGGCAGTATTGGCGGATAGAAAGACCTGTGCCGGAGCCCCCTGACGGATCTGCCGCGCCAGCGCCGAGCTGCCGCCGTAGGCGATCCGCAAGGGGCTGGTGGTATAGTTCTGGGCCAGTTCATCCAGAGCAGTTTTAAGGCTGGCTGCGGCAAAAAGAGTGACCTCTTCTGCTGCCTGTGCCGCTGGGGACATCGCCATACAGACAGCCAAGGCTGAGGCAAAGCGGTAGAGGGGGCGAAGCAATGACATCCCTGCGGTCAGGGCGCGATCAGGGTGACGCCGGGGATGCGCTGCAACTGATAAATGTCCTCGTCGTAGATCTCGGTCAGGCTGTCCACCAGTTCGTCAGTCCAGCCCGGCAAGTCGAGCTCCTCCTCCAGTGCCTCCTCCAGCGCAAATTTGTCGAGAAAGGCAGCATAGACCCGGCGTTTTTGCATTTCGCTCATATCGCCATGCGCCTTGAGATAGGCGCGCAGCCGCGTCATGCCCTCAGCGGACATRATGGTGGTCAGCAAGTCCAGGTCTCCCTGCAGGACCTCGTGCGGTTCAATTCCGGCCATATCGCGCAGAAWTTGCCCCCAGATCAGTGGCATGTCTTCGTAACACCAGACGGTGATTGCGATATCTGGCACTGCTTGACGCAGCCGGGTCATCATCTCCGACCAGCGGAGCTGCCGTGGATCAGTCTGCTTCCTGACTTCACGTAACCGCCGGGGCGAAGCTTTTTCCAGCAAGGCGGGCAGAAACCCAGCCGGGTTGCGCAGCCCNATGAAAATCTCGATCTGGTCGTAGGGGAATAGCTGCTGCATATATTGCATGCGCTGCACCGCTTCCGGATAGAGCAAATCCTCCTGCAAAGCACTGCGTTGGGAGCCAAAGAAATGTGGGTTGGACAGCACCACCCGGTCAGCCTCTTCCTCATCCAGGATGGCATCCCACAGTACATCGCGCGAATCTGCGGCTGGGGTCCCAGCTTCCAAAGCGGCAAAGCAGTCTTTCAGCAGGCTACGGTACTTACCCGGTCCCGGCACCGCCACGCCACGCTTGGAAAAATCTTCCTTGTTGCGCAGCAGACTTTTCAGCAGGCGGTCTTCTTCGGTCGCATGGGCGCCAGTGTGAACAATAACCTGCATCTGAAAGTCACGTCTCCGGGTGATTGCAACAGCCTGTATTGAATAATGCGAGTAGCCGGTCAGGTCAAATCGCTAGGTGGTGCAGGACGGTTTTTTGAAGAATACGTATCCGCTGGGCCATTGCACTCATTTTGTTGCTTGCGCACCACCCACAGAGCCGCTAGTGCCTGTCGCGAAAGCCCCTATAGCTCAGCTGGTAGAGCAACTGATTTGTAATCAGTAGGTCCGCGGTTCGAGTCCGTGTGGGGGCACCATAGATTTCAATGGGTTAGCAGGAAACTGCTGWYSCAWYAKYCKTTCATGGCAACCACCTAGCTACCACGCAGTATAGAAAAGAGTGGTTTTCGGTGGAATTGCGTGCCTCAGAAGTATGGCGATGCTCCTGTCGTGATGTTGACCTAACTGGTTGATATTAGGCGTAAATTTGACTTTTTGGCTGAAGTTTGGTACACTGTATTTKRYWGSRWASYAYRYRGKMRYWKKGCATAGCATGTTGTCGTGCGTTTCAGGGCATCACATCTGAGCGCAAACCTTTCACCACAAAGACATAAATAAGGAGCGTACCATGACGGGAAACGCAGTCTCGGAACCAGTCAAGCTGACAGCGACCATGTCTCCAATGCAGAAGAACCGTGTATTGAACGACAACTTTCGAAAAACGGCAAAGGGCGGAGTCATCTCCATCTCGATGGGCATTCACATGCTTGGCCGTGCCGAAGTTGAAAATATCATGAAACGACTTGGCGGAGGCGAGGGGGAGCGTAGTTGTGACGTTGCCAGCGAGCATGACGGTGGCGAGATCACTGTTAGCAATCGCCGAATCTATTGGGAAATCAATTGCTACAACAAAGCTATGGATGATATGTCGCCTGACTCGACAGACCCTGACCAAACTACACGATACATGACATTGCTCCTCGACAGCGAGTATTAGTCCGCCAGAGCAGCATTTCTGAACAACACCAGCAGGCTCGCATCAACGAGCCTGCTTCCCTTGCGTCCTAATAGTACAGGAACGTAAGTATATGAGATCACGCGAACGATAGCGCATTGTTTGAAATGCAATGCTGGCCCTATTCAAGATCATACGTGATTTGAATGATCGCTTTCACAAGTTTAATGTTGGCAGCGAGCGCTGCCAACGCCGTGAGCCATGAATATGGAGCCATAAGCCGGACACCAAATCATGTAGGGCATTGCAGACTAGGCGACTTCATCAAAAGGCCCTGGCTCATACGGTGATCACGACGTTGGCGTGGCTAGTAACGGTGGCACGGGTTTCCTTGGATGGTCGCGTACTGCAACAAGGACCTCACCGAAGGCTTCTGCAATTTTGCCTACTCCAAAGTGACAGCCCGTAACATGAGGGAGTATCTGGGGAGTGAGTAATAGGATTATTCCTTTTCCCTTTTCTTTTTTGAAACCCTTTTTGCTACACGCCAGCCGTCCCAGTCCCGTTTGTCATATAAGTCGAGAATTGGATCACCGCCGATTTGAAGAATAAAGCCGATCAGCAGGTCGGGAGGTATTTTGTTCTTATAAGCGTAGACGAGTTRYMKMKRGKRMTKARRSYRYTRGYMRMRTGKWMKARSYAASSMWWYYTMWYKKWGSWRTMAATGGTAACACCAGAAAAAGGGGTTCTCGTCGGGGTCAGGGGCTGTTATGTTTATTTGCGAAAACCCATGTTTTTCCGAATTTTCCCGCAAAAATTCGACCAATCTCGATCCATTTTTTCCGTCTGCAATTTGCGTCCCTAATGTATAGACTGCCCTCCTTAGGACATTTGCTGGCTTTGAAAAGGGCACCTCATCGCATTTGGACTGTTTGAACAGATCATCAAAAACCCATAATCCACATTCTGCGAGATATTCGAGGTCTTTTCTGAGCATTCTTTTTGTCGGGGAAAGGGACCTTAACACTTCGCCATCTTGAGTGAGTTCAATGATTTCGTCCCTTCGATTGATTCGGCTTTGCTGCACCAATTTTATGATCTCCGCTTTTCACAACTTTGTTACCTGAACTGAAAATTCAAGACATTGTATCCCTTGGGGGAGGCGTTTTTCAAGTAAAATTGCGTTTGTGTGAAAGGATTGACCCTCCAGGTGCTTAGAATGAGAATTCTACGAAATTGAAGAATTACGTTTTAACACTTTGATTTTACTCAATTATTACTCTTTACGAGTGCTGATTGTCTGAAGTAGAAATAGGGGGCTCCTGATGAAGGCGGCGGTAGAGAAGGAGAGCGCGAAAGGTCGCAAGATGCACACCGCTTCGCAAAGTCCTAGAGCTCAAATTTGAACAACATGGAGACGAAAATGAATGACGAAAAATTAGCGCCCAAGGCTCAAGTGATGAACGGAAATGGCCCTGTTCCCCCCGCATTTTTGCGTGAAAAGCAGGTAGCCTCGTATTTGAGCGTGTCAGTCCAGTTATTGAGGAAACAGCGTGCTAACGGTCACGGCCCGGTATGGATGAAGTTTGGTCACGCTGTACGATATCCGATTGTGGACTTGGAGGAGTACGTTCGGGATTCCACTCGCAGTTTTACGGGCGAATGCAACAATCAAACGAAACGCCCATACAAACCGAACTAGTATGTAAACTAAACTATCAAGGCTTCACTAAATTGGCGCTCTAGGTCCGACAATGACCGTGTCAATTTAGGCGGACCTGCCAATTTGGGCCAATCGCGTAATAGCCTGGCCTCAACATTTCAAACAATTGGAACCTGCGCGGTAAGTAGCGCATCACGCCCGTCGCAATATGCGAGGGAGTAGGGGGGCATTTCTTTGCCTTGTGGAAACAAATACTCACAGAAAGATATAAAATGGCTAAGAGGAAAAATCAAAGAGGCGAATATAGTGAACCTCAAAAGTGTAGAAATGGAGAAAAAAGAAGAACTGCTGCTTGTATACGTACCAAGACCATCTACCAACCTCCCCATCAGACCAATTCTAATGCCTCCGAAGATACCTGTGGTACTAATTCAGTAAAACTTACGATCTCTTCCAACACAAAAAATATTACCAAGTAWGATGACGATATTGACCATAGTAAAAGGGTACATCTGAAGTCCTGCAGAGATCATATGAAAACATGGTTCAGATCATTCAGAAAACGTAAGTTCGTTTTGACAGACCGCAAGGACTTCGAGGCGCTGCTTGGAAAAGGAAAGCTATACGCCGACCACATGCCTGCCAGTGATCTGAAGCTTCGCAATGCCATGGGGAAACTTCTAATCGATGAGCTGCACGATTTGTATATTCGTGGTGAAGCTGACCCCTCTTTGAAGTTTTGGTGGGTAACTTTTGTGGGGGATCGCTACATGTTTAACGAGCGTGGCGGGACAGCTGAAGTCTTCAAGCTAAAGACTGCTGTTCAGGCTGCTCTTGGCAAGTACACATCGTTCAGTGCAATCGGCGTCATCGAAAACCAAGCTATTGTAAACTTTCCAGAGGACCGGGAAGGGAAGGCGTTGTCTGTGCATGCTCACGTCCTTTGCTGGGGGACCAAGGACGATGTGTCGATGCTCAAGAAACATGCAAAGGGATTCAAGTCTAGCATCACCAAGCTGCCTATCCACTCAGTGAGGGTACACCAGGTGGAGGGTAGTTTCGGGCGGCTAGGACGTTACATGGCTAAACCGCCATACGAGGGTAAGGAGGTCAACTTTGGCAAGCTTAAGGAGGGGGTGCGGTGCCTTTACCCTGCAAGACGTTTGGATTTGCATCACCACCTTCGTTTGTTCGAGTACTCAGCAAAGCTGCCGATGGAACAAATCCTCTTCGGCGTGGGTGAAGGTTCAGACGTTAGAAAACGCGTGGTGAGTGAGATGAACTGTTGGCAAAAAAATCGCAAAGGTCGTGCCATAAAGTTAGGCCATCGTGTGTACCCGCTGTTTGACGCATTTTTACGAGAAAATGATAGGCTGAAGAATTATAAGCTTTTGACGGTGAACTACTTAAGGGCTGGTGGCAATCTCGGCTCGACCTACTAAGTTTTGGRTCTTTTCGGTCAAGGGGGGCACCCCGCCCCCCTTTCTGATTGTTTCTAGAAAATGGATCCATGATAGCTCAGGGCCGGATTGGTTACAGGTGGTTGTGTGCCTATTCGGTGGGAGATCGGCTGGGCAGTCGAACGATCATTGATTTCCTAACCTAGCCTCAAGCCGTAAGCGTTGCGTCAGGCTTTGAAGTTCCACGGTAGCAGCTGCTCAATGTCCTTCTGCTTGTGCCCATTGACGATGGCCGTGAGGATCCCGGTTATGTAGCTATGCGGTTCGATTTTGTTCAACTTGCAGGTTTCGATGAGTGACGCGAGCATGGCCCAGTTTTGTGCGCCTGCATCATGGCCTGCGAAGAGTGCGTTTTTGCGTTGCAGCGCGATGGGGCGGATTGTGCGCTCAACGGCATTACTGTCCATCTCGACGCGGCCATCTCCGAGGAACAGGATCAACCCGTCCCAGTATTTGGCGATGTATTTAAGTGCCGCGCCTGTTGGGGACTTGGCAGAGACCTGCGTGCGGGCGTGATCCAGCCATGTTTTGAAGACCACAATCTTGGGCGCGCTTTTGGTTTGGCGCAGCGCCAGCCGATCTGCGTCAGATGTGCCGCGGGCTTGCTTCTCGATCCGGTAAAGGGCTGCGATCTGCTTGAGGCCCTCTTCCGCGATAGGTGCCACGTTGTGATGGGTCAAATCAAACAATTTGCGACGCGCATGCGCCCAGCAATATGCCAGTTGAATGGGTGCGTTATCCCGCAGATCAAGCACGCGGTTATAYCCAGCATAGCCGTCTACCTGCAGGATGCCCTCAAAGTCCTGCAATATCTCAGATGCATATGTGCCAGATCGTCCCGGTGCATAAGTAAAGGCCACACCCGGAGGTTCCGGTCCGCTCCAACCGCGATCATCGCGGGCGAGCGCCCAGAAGTATCCCTTTTTGACCTTGCCGCGACCGGGATCGAGGACWGGCGCAGGGGTCTCGTCCATGAAGAGTTTGGACGACCTTTTGAGATGCGCCAGCAAAGCGTCATGGACCGGCCTTAGTTCATAAGCCGCTTTGCCGACCCAGAACGCCAATGTGGAGCGATCAATATCGACGCCTTGTCGGGCATAGATTTGGCTCTGGCGATACAGCGGCAGGTGGTCGGCGTATTTGGAGACAATCACGCTGGCGATGGTTGCCTCAGTCGGCATGCCGCCTTCGATCAGACGCGGCTTTGCTGGCGCTTGCACGATACCAGCCTCGCACGACCGACATGCATACTTGGGGCGGCGGGTCACAAGAACACGGAACTGTGCTGGCACGACATCCAACCGTTCGCTGACGTCTTCGCCGATGACATGACGCTCAGCACCACAGCCGCAGGTGACATCTTCTGGTGCAATCACCTCTTCGACGCGCGGTAAGTGTTTAGGCAAGACGCCACGAACAGCGCGGGATTTTGACGCCGTTGCCTTTGACGGATCAATCGCCTCATCCTCAGCATGGACCACGGCCATCGCCGTCTCAATGTCTTCGAGCGCGAGGTGATATTGATCTGGATTGGCCTTCTCTGACTTCGCACCATAGAGCGCCCGCTTGAAGTCGGCCAACAGTTTTTCCAGCCGAATGATGCGGTCTTCTTTGCGCTCAATGATGCCATCGCGGTCTAAAAGGGACTGAGACTGTGCGCTCAGTCGTGCATCTGCTGCAATCAAAAGCGCTTGCAACGTGGCGACATCTGTGGGAAGATCAGAGCGAGAAGTCATGGGCGATAACTACCAAAAACCACACTGACGCGCCCGCACAAAACACCATCCGAGTCATTCTGCCGCAGCTGGCGGACGGGTCTCTAAAGCCGTCACGCGCCGCCAATCCAGACCTGCAAACAGCGCCTCAAATTGCGCCGGATCAAGTCGCAAAACGCCGTCTTTGATAGCTGGCCATTTGAACATATTCTGCTCAAGTCGCTTGTAGGCCATCACCAAACCTGTGCCATACCCCCGAACTTTGAACGCCATTGGTAAAATGCGGCGCTGCTCATCCCGTGCGTACGACACAGTTCAGGAACGGGCACGCCGTTCTCAGCTTCTTTCAAAATTGAGACAATCTGAGCCTCTGAATATCGTGACTTCTTCATAGTGAATCTCCTTGGCATATCTTGCCGCGAAAATTCTAGTTTTCAACTCAACCATTTTTCGGGGGGATTACCATCTGGCAGGCCGAAACCAAAGCGGATGCCGAAAAGACCTTCGATTTGTTCGTCAAAACCTACGAACCCAAGTACCCCAAGGCAGCACTGTGCCTGCAAAAAGACCGCGATGAACTCATGGCATTCTTCGACTTTCCGGCCCAGCACTGGCAGAGCATCCGCACCAGCAATCCAATTGAATCCGCCTTCGCCACAATCCGACATCGAACTAAACGCTCAAAGGGCTGCCTAACCCGCGACGGCATGCTGCATATGATGTTCAAACTGGGGCAATGTGCCGAGCAAAACTGGAGGAAGTTACGCGGCTTCGATTATCTCGCCAAAGTCATCACAGGCGTCAAATTCAAAGATGGAATTGAAACCACACAAACCGATCAGATCGCCGCATGACCCGAACGTCTCAAACACCAGATTTGACAATAACTCTGATTGCTGAAATAGCAGCCATTAGTGCAACTCCAGGTAATCTCTTCAAACTTGACGCGTCCACGACCTGAGGATGTAAAGATGGCATTTCCTACCTAAGATCAGTACTATACTTATGGGCACGTGCCCATCTCTTACTCGACAGGTTCAGCCGATGGGTTTTGTTTTCTACGATCTCGAAACTACTGGAATATCGTCAGCATTTGACCAGCCGTTCCAATTTGCGGCAATTCGGACGGACGCCGAATTGAACGAGATTGAGCGCGTTAATTTGCGCTSTNWGNTYGCWCCAMANSWTSAWCSCATCACCGCAGGCACTGGTGGTGACTGGAGTGGAGCCCGCGCAACTAGTTGATCCCAAGTTGCCCAACTTGTTCGAATTCACACAGACAGTCATGGACTTAACTAAGAGGTGGGCTCCCTCTACGTGGGTTGGTTTCAACTCAATTCAGTTTGACGAAGAGATGCTGCGCCAGGCATTCTATCAGAACCTGCAGCCAAATATTTTTGCTACACAGTTCAATGGTAACAATCGCTTCGACATCCTTACTTCCATATATGCGGTATGGTGTCGAAATCCGAACCTTTTGAGATGGCCGACCGATAAAAGCGGCCGAGCTATCTATAAGCTGGATCGCCTGGCACCAGAAAATGGTTTCAACGCTCACAATGCTCATGACGCTCTTGGGGACGTGGAGGCTACGCTCTATCTTGCTCGCATAATTTCGGACGGAGATCCCGGGCTTTGGTCGGCTCTCCTAGCCAACCGTGACAAAAAAAACGTCATGGCTAAGCTGGAAACCTTCCAGCCCGTTGAACTTGTTTCGCGGTTTGGCGGTGGTCCGCCACGTTCCTATGTCGGGTGCTTTTGCGGTACTTCCGAAAACAGTCCGACACAGGCAGCGTTCTTCGACCTACAAGCAGGCGATCCGGAAGCGTTGCTCATGGCCGACGATGCTGCGATCTTCGACGCGGTCGTCAACTCTCCGAAAATTATCCGCAGTATTGCCACCAACAAGGCCCCCGCGCTATTTTCGATTTTGAATCCTAAACCAGAATATCAACGGAAGGCAGACCTAATTGCTGCAAACCCGGCCTTTCGGGAACGTGTCGGACGGGCTATGACCGCACGCTACGTTGATAGAAAAACTACATCGTTGGGACCAGTTGAGAAGCAAATCTATGGGGAGTTTTACTCAAAGGCGGATCAAGTTCTTTTGGCTGAGTTTCAGCAGGTCGATTGGGCGCGGCGGCACGAAATTGTTAGTTCACTTTCAGATTTACGCCTCCGCCAGCTTGGCCGAAGGCTAGTTGCCTTTTATGGGCAAGACACTCTGTCAAAGCTTGAGGTCGAAAAATTTGATAAGTTTGTCCACGAACGTTGGTACGCACCAGATGTGCCCGCTCCAGAATGGACAACCATCTCATTGGCTGCCCGCGTTATTGACGACCTGCGGGCGAAACCAGAGTCTGATCAGGAGCTGATAGACCTAATTGAAGCGTTCATAGAACAGATGGCTTCAAAGAGACCATTTTCGTCGTCTAGCTGCTAGTTGAGCATTAGAACCCACACGATCGAAAGCTGCGTCAGGCTTTGACTACAACCAGCCCTTTTAATCGTCCTGAACGAATATCGTTTCGGGAGTATGATGGAGAGGCAAAGTGATGACGTACTCCACTAAAGCTGTCGTAGCCAAAGACGTGGAGGCGAATTTCTACCGCTGCACTCAGAACGCATAATTCTTCTAGATTTTTGCATGAATCTAGCTTGCCTCGCAACGATGGCGGTGGTTCATCAATGTAAACTGGCGGCTGACGTTCATCAAAAATTCTCACAAGCGCTCTTCGAGTGGGCTCGAGCACTGGAATYTGAGAGGCGTTTGACTTTATGCTGAAGTAAATCCAGCTTTCTGAATTATTAAATTTCTTGACGCCAATTCTCGTTATAACCTCGACATCGATCATATTTCGACGACCAGAATTTTCGAAGGCACACACATACAGTGCATGATCTTGGCCAACTGAATATCGACAGACTTCGGCACCAAAACGAACGGTTGGCACCCATTTGTGGTTCAGAAACCACCAAACGACGTACGAGCCAAGTGCGCCAAGTATCAGCGACAATGAATGTGTAACAACAGGGTGTTGAAGGAAGATTGCTTCGCTCAAGATTTTTGCCCCTTCGCTTTCCATGACAAGAAGTGCTGCCGATATGGCAATACCAAAGATTTTCGAGTATTTCGAAAGAAGTCGCTATATCTCCGCTGCCTAAATGTTCTTTGTGAATAGAGGATCCGTTGTATGTTCATATTTTGGTGGTCGTAGAGCTTAGCACCAGGTCGTCGCCGAATCCTGGTGGAAGGCTCTTGAAACCAGAACGATGTGTCCCATTCTGGTGGTCACACAATGCAGCTAGCGGCAACTTCACAACCTGTGCATGCGTTAATTTTTGCCCGCTATGGCGATAAATAAGACGACGAAATGGCTCTCGAAAGGGACTAACAGCAAGTGATCCACCAAACTGGCCACAATTGCATACTACTACGTTGCAAAAGAGCGTGCGTGAAAGTGCTTCGGCCATATGATCAAAGGACGTCGTATCTCGATTGTAGGCAAGAATGAACAACGTTTGTATCTTGTTGCGGTACATGACGATACGGTCGAGATCCATAAAATCGTAGCATATCGCCACACCAAATTTGCCAAGCTCGGAGCTCTCAAATACCCAGACTGTTGGATGTGGACGAAACGCAACAGGTCCACCAGTTATCGTATCCAATTTTATCTTCTCGGCAGGAGCTGGATAAGTCTTTCCGATCCTGCGAACGTGAGTCTGTCCAGCAATTTGTTTTCCCTTCAAACGACGAGGAACAATAATCAATGCTTCGTTTGATACCGTCGGTGTAGGCGCGGCAGTTTCGATTCTATAGTCTAGGCCCGCAATAATAATTGCCTCAAGCTTCTCGGCTGCTTTCCTTAACTGTTGCTCGAAGCCAATCGGTATTGCTAATTCAGGGAGTAGAATAATATCTGGAGACGGATTTCGTCCCTTTAACGAGGCGAGAAAATGTCTAATTTCCCGCTTGGCGCGCAACTCTTCATATTGGGACATTCGGATGCAGTTCTGCCAATTGCCAGAGCCATCGTCGACCCAAGCAGCTTCCGCCTTGAGTGACGTCTGCACTACCCCTACGTGAAGATGATCATTCACCATCGCCGCCTCCTGCATCGTTGTTTGTGCCAGTATCTCCCGTCCCCGCAGCAAAATCGGCAAGTCGGAAGGGGATGAGTTGCCGCGGCTGATTAGCTGACACAGAAAGCTGATTGTCTCGAAGCACTCGCTGCGCTTCATTTACGCTTTCAATTAAGTCATTCAAGCCGAGAATAGGAAGTGGATCAAAAGCGACATCGTTGAGCAGGTCTCCAATATTCCTAGCAAATAAGTTTGGTTGACGCGCAATGAAACGGGATTCTGCAGGCCGCGCAGCCAAACAAGCATCAAGTAGCTGAGTAGTCGATGACGAAATTGCGATATCACCAAACCAGCGAGCTCGAGGAAGTTGGTAGACCAGTTCATTGCCGCGAATGTTCCACACTTTCAGCGCAGTATGATCGTTGCGTAAGAGCCCGAGAAGAATTAGCCCAATCGAAGTAAGCCTACGCTCATCTAGCGAGAAGGGTACTCCAGACATAGCGTTATTGGCAAAGCGATAGTCCCAGAGGCAAAAAACAGCAGCTCGCAGCTCTACCGTGTCGTTGTCATTTGCCTTAGTGAAATTTCGCCATTCTTCCCAACCTAATTGAGAAGCGTCACGACGTTCATTGAACTCTGAGACCCATCGGGTTGGCAAAAGCACATTGTCCGGATGAAGGCGGTCAAGTGTGCTAATATCGCCGCCTACTGAAACGGCATTCTCAAGTAACTGCTTTACTATTTCGAGCGCGGTCCACTCGCTGCGGCGAGGATCGAATGGACTACACTGGCGAAGCTTTAGGGTCCATTCACTGAGAGTGATCTGGTGCTTATTGACGGCTTTTAAAGAACGCGTTGCGCGAGTGAATGTCCTCTTCGTGCTTTTCCTGGCGTCCGAAAGTCTGTCCTCATTACCTCCGATGACCTGGCGTAACCAAGCCGMGTCATCTTGGGGAAGTGCCTCGGATGACGTGAGGATATGCTGCCAGGCGGCGTCGGGAAAGTGTTCTGGGTAACGCCTTGCGGACTTTAGGTCGAGCCTGTGGTCAAAGTCAAAACTAGTAGAAAGGGCAAGCCAAGCTGCTGATGGGGCGGACTCACCTCCAACAGTGTTTTCTGCGAGATGTGCCCATACCCCTGCAGCCCATCCAGTTCCCTCAAGCCATACTTCCAATCGGGTGCCAGGTTTTACCGGCACAAAGGATTGCGAAAGAGATCCAAATCTGAGTCCGAGATGCTCATATTTTGGCCGCTGGCTGAGAATCTCAGCCGCTTGGATGAGCGCAACTCCGAATTCTCTGCGACCAGCAGCATGAAACCAAGTTTCGCGGTCTTTGGGCAAGACAAAAGTGCTAGTGTCGAGGCTGGCAATGTCCTCTAGATGGCTCTCAGCAGCTTTAATATCAGATCTCAAGCTATCGAGAGTTACGAGCCGGGCTACTGTCGTCAATAAACCCTTTGCCATTATTTGTAGCGACAGTGCCGTGTAGTAGTCAGCCCAAGTAGCGCGCTCTTCATCGCGCGTTTCTGTAAGCCACCCGGCAATCGCTTTCACCCCCTTATGGCCAGTTACACGGCAGTACTGGTGAATCCGATAAAAGAGGCGTGCTTTGCCGGGGTGCTCCCGCAAAGACTGAAGGAGTAACTCAAAGCAACGTTTGAGCAATTTGCTTTCTGAATCATCCTGCTCTTGCAAGCGGACACTGAGCTCCTCGTTAAGTTCAGTCATCTTTGCACTATAGCGTTCCCGATCCCCATTGGTTGATCTTTCAGCGTCCAGTTTACGGTTTTTGTGTTCAGCGAGTTGGCGCGCAGCTTCGATTAGGCCATCAGCCTCTTGGACGAGAACTGGCACAAGAGAAGCGATCTGACCTGCAGCAAAAGATGCTCTTGTATCAGGGCGGATCTCACGTTCGGGTATGTCGGCCAGTAAGAGCCACTCAAGCATGCTAAGTCGTTCATCCAAATCATCATCATCGAGAATATGAATATCGGTCGTTGCAACGGCAGAAACTTGCGCCAGCGTCTTGGTCATCAGCTTAGTTGGGTTCCTTCCATCAAGGCGGGTCTCCAGCATCGCTTTACTGTAGTCGTCTTGTGATTGTTCAGCGGATTTGCCCTCCTTACGTAGTTTTATCCACTTTGCGAGCTCCGGTGGATCGTATTTTTCTACATTGACTGAAGCGCCGATTCCCAGACCGTCAAGCAATTCTTCGTACCAAAGAATCCAATCACAAAGAGCATCAAAATCGTACGCTATGATTGTGTGATCATCCACAAACCGGAAATGTGCCGTGTTCCGGCACTCAGAAATTCTTTCTGCTACGGCCTTGTCAACCGGTAACATTGCAGCGTTAGCGAGAAACCCAGAAACGAACAGACCTGTTGGTAGGCCTTCGAAGCGGCTCTTAAGGAAAGGCGGCTCTACATTTTCAAGTGCGGTGCTAGGCATTCCTGTCATGTCGAGCCTAAAGTCGAGCATTGAGCTGACCAGATCCAGAATTTGGGGTTCCGCCAGTGCTTCGGCCAATCCCAACCCCTTAATAACGGCTTCCATTTTTAGATTTGGATAGAATTTCTCAAGATCAATGGAAGCGTGAAAGAGCTCATTTTTGCTACCTGAAGTAGAATTCTTGCGCCACCAACCGTCTTTGAAATAGGCGAGCTTTTCGCGCTCAGCAGTGGCAGTAGCCAGCTGGTCCGGCATGTCCATATCGTCTCTGAGTAGCTTCTCTTTTTGAACCATCATACGTGCAGTCAGCGTGACATGGCGACGAAACAACGGCCAGCTATGCTGAAACCTTCTATACAAATGACCACTCGCATGGCGATAAGGCCCGATCTCGAGCTTAGACTTGCCAGCTTCGTCCTGTTCGTACCAAGCAGGACGATACAGTCTGTTGCCATAGCTCCAAGGTTCCATCTTCTGGTCAAGTTTAGGACCGATAGCATTAACAAGGGCAATCCAAGCAACCTGATCTTCGATCGCGATATGATAGTATTGCCGATCAATTGGTCTGTCTTCGGAGATCTTTTTCGGGCGAGGCAAAGGGCGCAACTTTTTCAGCCTGTACTTGCCTTGTTCAAATTGGCGGCGAATCTCGAGCAACCTTCGCTCCAAGTCGATTTCGAAGGCAGCCACTTCAGCGTTGTCTACATAGCCGTCGGCAGCCCGAAGGAGAGCCTTCGTTTTGATCCAAGCGTAGTTTAGGTTTTCTGGCTGTAATAAGAGGCTATGAATGCTCATATGCTGACGTGCCCCTCACGGAGATAATCGTTTATATCTTTTGCGCCACTTCGAGGCGCAGTTTTCCGTGTAGCGGCTATACCAAATCGAGCTAGGTCTTTGCGAAGCGCTGCTGCACGCTTCTCGCCCGCGTCATCCCAATCAAGTAAAATATCAACTTGCTTTCCGCGCAAAGATGTCATTTCACTTTCTGATAACCTTGCGGAAACGCCAATAAATCCAATGGCTTCACATCCAAGCTGTGTCGAAGAGAGCGCGTCCAAAACGCCCTCGCAGATTGCTACTCTGCTAATGCGCGAGTCCCTCAGTACATCAACATTGTAGATGCGCTTACGGCGATGGTTGAGGTTACGCCAACGATTTTTCTTGTCACTGTCATTCATACTGCGTGATTGAAAATAGGTAATTTCTCCGCCTTCAAAATATGGGAAAAGAATAGCTGCCTGGGGTAAGATAGGCCGGAAGCGACTAGGCGTTGATTGCTTCGTGAGAAGCCCGCTAGTTTGCACACGATCAAAGCCAAATTTTTCAATTAGCTCCTGAATTTCAGTAAAACCTGGCATTTGACCGATCAAAAAACGGTCAATTATTTGTTTAGATATACCTCGTTTTTGTAAATATTTTGCACCAGTTTCACGGAGAGGGGCACGAGCAAGCAGCTCTTTGTAGACATTTTGATCGGGAGGCGTCTCATCAGTAATGGCAGCATTCTCAGGAGATTGCGAATGTGTTTGTACTTTGAAGTTCTTTGTTCGTAGGGGAGAGCGCTTGCTCTTATCAACATAAAGTCCACTTCTATCAATAAGCCAGTTTTTTGCCTCCATGAACTCCATGCCATGGTAGGCCATAACGAGATCGATGGTTCCACCGTGCATATCGCAGGCATAGCAAGCCCAGCGTCGTCCTTGATGCCGGATTTCAAAAGACGGGGTTCTGTCATCATGATTTGGAAGCGGGCATCGGGCCATGCCTTTTGCTGGCAGTATGATGCCGAGCAGTTTACCAACAACGTCTAACGTCAGGTTGTTCAAGGCCCGTGTATTTTCCATTAAACTCATAGATTTAGAACTAGATAGGGACACCTCGTGCACCTTATGGTGTTATTTTGACGGCAGCAATTCAATTCAAGCATGATTGTCTTGAATTCAATATATGCACAAAATGGCGGTATCTTCGGAGATATGGAGCTCCGATCAACTTGCGATATGAACTTGATGGTCGCGTTCTCTCACGGAGTAGTCTTTGTTTTCCAGTTTTCTGACGTCCTTTCATGACTTTCTGCTTTGGGGGAGACGGGGGCAATAGTTTAGGACTAAGCATGTCAGGATTGGGCCGGACGCCAACGTTGATGTAGGTTTCTAGCTTCTCGCATGTGTCGAGAAGTGAGGGTATTTAGCGTCCAACTCACCGCCATCGGCGATATGTCATTTGATTTCGACTACCGCTGTAGCTTCAGGTGGTTCATCAATCGGTACAATCTCACCGATCGGCATTATCTGGCCTTCACTTATCTCGATTGGAAAAGCCCATGGGCCGGGATGATCGTTGAGGGCTGGCGAGACATGGTCTCGAGCCATCAGGTCCGTCAAATACAGACCAACCTTCAGGGTAACTTTTTTTGGATAACCCTCCAGCTGAAGGCATGCTGTAACTTCGAGAACCCCCTCTGAGTTATCGAACCCAGCTTGAAGTTCCCCGGTCAAATCTGGACCGCTACTAATTTTGGTGCCATGCATCGTTGCAATGGCATGTAGGACTATCACAGACCGTGCGCTTTCAAGTCTGTCACTTTCGCCCGCTTCGAGTAGTCCGTTCTTGATAAGGACGAACTTAAAGTCGTCGAATACTTCCTGGGCGCGGAGTACAGGATTCCAAATCAATCGGTCCCCAAAACTAATCGCCACCTCTTGTTCTTTGGCCGTCAGGGCATGAAATTTCCCGGCCTGCATTTTCACAACGGCAGATCGCAGGTTACGCCCAACTTGTTGTCGTTTGCGACCGTTCGACAGTATCGCGATTTGGTCGTCGCTTGCCATCCGGAAGTTCGATTCCGATCTTGCAATAATGTCTTCCAGTGACGAGCCTTCTTTCTTCAGTGACTTATCCAACAACGGTTTGAAAGTAACGTGCATGTCACGAATCCGATCGGTGACAGGCCCTCGACTACGTTCATCAGGGTGTGCTGCAAAATCTGCAATTTCTCGAAATCCTGTCCGGCCATACGATTTAAATCGCTTCCCGATGTAGAGTTGAGCCACATCTTCAACCCTAACGTCACCAGACATCAGGCGCTCGAGCCGAATTCGTAGGTATTTGTCGTGAAAACTGGTGTTTCCTGTCATTCGATGTCCAACTCACTTCTATCACAAATCAATTACTTACTAAATTCAGTATGACCAAATGCGAACGCTGCGCCGTAAGGAACCTTTCAATGGTCAATGTCCGGAATGGGCCGGTTGCAATGAATTATTCAGTGAATGCAGCCAAGATACATCTCGCTAAAGCGCATGAATGCAGCAGCAGCTACTTCGGTTCCCGCACTATCATCTATGAATAGCCCATAAGACGACACATCTACAGTTGCCTGATCAAAGTCGTCCTTTATGTCTGTTTTCGGGGTGCTTAGAAAGGCATACCGTAATCCTGCCCATAGCTCAAATCCGAGGTCGATTTCCACGTCATCATCGTACCCCGAATTCTCGAGCTTCACCAACTTCATCTTCTTGCCCAATGAATCGAGGAGCATTGTGCTACAAGTATGAGCGACTAGATCTGCTAGCTGAATTCCGATGATAGATTTCGAATCCTGCTCGAAGTGAAGCTCGCAGCCCTCGAATTCTCCGATGTTTTGTGAGGTCTTTACCGCAGCTTTGTTGGATGAAAATAGCCCCTGATCAAAGAACACTTGGTGGCTTTGCCCGTTGAACATTTTGTGTGGAAGTGCTCTTTTTAGAAGTTTCAAACCAGCAGGACCAAGGTTTTTGTCCCCATCCACAACACATACAGCGACTTTGCACTTCCATTGGATGAAGCTTCTGAGTTCGTCACGTAGTATTTGTAATCCGGGGCTGTCCTTCATGGGACTTGAGGATTTGAACTCAAACCCTTTTAGATCAAACTCACATTTCTTGAGGATGCGAGCCAGATCTGATGTGGGCTCGTGTTCGCAAATAACAAAAGTGCCAAGTGAAAACCCCCAACTGTGGTGCTTACTATCGTCGAAATACATGAATGCCATGATTGCTCCAAGACAAGATTGAATCGAAAAGTAAGTCGAAAGTAAATGTGCTGCAATGACAGCTTTGGAGAAGCCGCGCCGCAGCGCTGGTTCGCTTCAGTTGGGCATATTTGGGGGCGGTCCTCTAGAAGACATCCTTGATGTCCTAGTTCCGCAAAGAAATCGGGTGTAATTTTATTTGGGGTCTGTGGTGATCTGTTGGTGGGCCTATTCCTGCACAAGACTTGGATAGTGGTTGGCCCAGGCAAGGATCTCTTCGACCGCCTCCATCGATTCAAATCTGAAACCCGCCGACCGCATCGGCTGGATCACCAAATCGTATGCGGCCCGTTTGTCGTCCTCGGTACGGTTTAGTGGGCCGATACAGATGGCCCGACCAAGGTGCGCCAGAGGTGAGTTTGGCTGGCGATGCATACGCTTGACGTTGTGTAAGCCGGCAAAGACCACTTTGAACGCCCGGTCGGTGTCTTCCATCAACTCCTTGAGGCGACTCAGCTGCGGATAGTCGTCCTTGGTGTCAGCCGCCATGAAGTGGTCGGTTTCGTCAAAAAGACAGACAATTTGACCGCTTGGACGGGAGTGAAGCCAGGCCCGAATGTCCTTGCTTATGCCCACAGGCTCACTCAAGCCAAGGCAGCCTTTGTCGGCGCCTCCCAGGGACAGGACTGCCCGCGTTTTCGGAAGCGAGAAATACCCCGAGGTTGCCAAGTTACAGGCCGTAACCAATTAAAAACCAAACAACATTCATGTTGGATTGTTCACAAAATTGACTGCATCACTCCATCTCTGGTTGTTGCTTATTAACTCCCCTCTGCCAGAGTTAGGGGGATTTTAAATGCACGTTATCAGAATTTTAGAACTCATATACGAGGGAACGCCCCATTATGATTAATCCTATTTTTGGAGACCACACACTGGCCCTGTTCAGCGCTAGAACGGCAAATGGAGGAGGCTTACTTCTCACCCCGGAAACGGGCGCAACTGCGGCAAAATACGCGATGAGCACACAGACTGCGACCCTGGAGGACGTTACTGCCGTGGCTGCGCCCAAAGACCTGGCCAAAGACGTGGCCAGTTCGCTCCGCCCTGCCGAATCCACCAAGATGCAGGGGATCTATACCAACCCAAGCACCCAGGTCACAGTTAGCGTCGCGCCAGCCTATACCGGCCCCTCCTATACCGAGCGCGCGAATGGCGACCTGCTCGGCCAGGTGATGGCGGATTTACAGTCCTTGCAAGACAATGAATTGGCTGCGATGCAGGAATCACAACTGGCGATTGTTGAAACCGCTTTAGGTCGTTCATTGACGTCAAGCGAAACACTTGACGACTTCTTGGTTCATGAATCCCTGTCCTCTGATGAGTCCAAAGCGGGAAGCAAGACTCGCCGGTTCGAGAGCACGCTATATACTGCAATGGGCGAAAGCATAGGGCTCCATAAATTGTATTTTTCACCAAACTCTGTCCTTCCTGATGATGATGCCGAAATCATATCAAACGCCATCGATAGTTTGGTGAATCAACAAATTAGAGATATCGTGGCCGCACTTGCCGAGACACGAATCCCCGACAAGACTGAAGGTTTCTCGGCCAGTGAACCGCTGCCGCCTTTGAGTGAGGATGAGCTGGATATTCTGCGTGAAGACTTAACTGCGCAAAGATTGCAACAACTTGAAGACGGTACGATCACATTTGAAATAAACCGCCCCTAATCGCGTCAAGAAGCTATGCTAAGACCTAGCCGCCAAAAAGATAAGCATGACCGCTTTGGGCTGGGAGTAGCCATTCGACGCCAAATGCGTGGTCGGCCGGTTCAAGGCCAGAAGTGCCAAGAGAAAGCGATTTTGAAGCTGTCCCGGTGGGCGCATGATTCCGCAAATCTTTCCAAAATCGCTTTCTAGTTTCAGCCCAGTGAATGGCGGTGTGAAATTGTCTATAGCACTGTTTTAAAGCGTAAAAATCTTATCTAGAAAGTCGAGTGAGAACAAAAAAGCCGACTTTCTAGTTCCAGACTTCAATTTTAGCGAGATTTGAAGGTGCCGGGCTCGGCAAAAATGGCCGACATGCCTTGTTTATATGACGTTCTGGGGAGGTGGTAGAATTTGCAGAGTTTGGTGTCCCAATACCGGCAAAATGGCGTTTGAAGCCCGTTTTAAGCCTTTTTGAAAGACACGCGCCCAATCTGTCCAGATCCCAGTCCGTTATCTTAAACGCCCTTATTTTTAAGGCGCTGTCCGGGTTCTTCCGGCATCCTCCGGGCTCTTCCGGTTACTGCAATAATAAGTGTCCAACAACATTTGTAGCTGTAGCCGGTGTAGCCGGACAGACTTTCTTGCACAGATGGACAGAGATAGTTGCAGCAACTCGTTTTTGAGTTTCAGCCACCTTAGCGGCGTTTTTAATGCAGGTCACCCCCAGAGCATTGGAAGCACTTCGGAATATCAAACGGAAATTGCCCGGCCTTTCTAATCGAGGGTCTCTGAGCGGCGGGTTGAGGCGTTGCCGAGCCTCAGATTTGAACGGTACCGCATCGGCGTTTTGGGACACAGATAATTGCAGTAACTAGGCAGTCGGAGGTTCAGACCGTTCAAATCGTCGGTTTGGCCACTTCTTTAAATGGTCTTTGAACGGTTTTTAAACCCCGTTCAAAAGTGGCGGATCAACAACTCCCCACTCCGCCCCCTGACGGTTTCTTTGTGGGCGACGGTGTAAGTGATCTGCGCCTCTTCCATGTGGAACCAGGCAAAGATCTAGCGGATCTCGGGTACATCGTTGATCGACATCAGCGCCTTGCCCTTGGCMSTYYAGAGCCACACCGCTCGGACCGGCGTGGATCTTGACGAGCATGTTGAAAGGGTCAAGCGGTCACCAACAAGTCAATGCCGCTATAGCTGGATTTGCAATTACTCGGGCTTGTTCCCTAGAGGTAAGAACCGGGAGGTGAAGAGCGAAGGGCAGGCTCACCGGGCTGGGTCTTAGGGCGCTTCAGCTCGCAACCAATTGCGCACGGCGACATCGGTAACGCAGAGCTTGCGTGCGATTTGCACCGTTAACAGGCCTTGGGCTTTATAAGCGCGGGCGCGCCACTTTTTAGCCAGAGGGACGCGAGGCTGCAACCGGTCAGATATTTTGGTCAAGGCCTTGGCCTTGTCATACCCTAGCAGGGCGACGATGCTAGAGCGGGTTTGGGGGTTGCCTGCAATATAGATTTCGGTGCCGCCGAAGGGGACGATCTCGGCCTCGGTTTCGGGGGCCTCGTCCTGCGCGATTGGCGCGTCTTCGCCCAGCAGCTCCAGCAGCTCGTCGCGGTGATCATCGACAAACCGGCGGCGGGCTTCTTTTGGGGCCCGAGTATAGGTATCGTTTAACTTGCTGCGCGCAGCCTCAACCGGATCTTTAACACCCGTTCCTGGTGTCTTCTTGCGGGCTAGAACTTCCTTAGCGGATTTGGCGCTACCGTCGCCCAGGGCGCGGCAAATGTCATAGCGATCCGTGGGGTCGCCGCATTTGGCGATCTCCTGCAGGTCGGAAAGGGAAACCTTCTTGGGGGCGTCGCGGAGCTCTTGGATCTCACGGGGGCCGAGGGACCTCCCCGCTGCAACAAGACGGCGTACTGTGCGTTCATCGACGCCCATTTTGTCGGCGGTTGAGGTGACGAAGGATGCGACGGACATTGTGTCCGCCGCATTCCAGCGTTTTGCGGCTAGTTCGGTGCCAACAGCCAGTTTTGTTTCTGGGTAGGCCTTCTCGTAGACCTCTTTGCGGCGCGCAAGAAAGACAGCTTTTTCCAAGAAATCCAGCTCGGCGTGGGCTAGGTTGTCGTCGATCTCGGCCAGGTCTGCCCAGTCGTCGGTGCAGTCCCAGACTTTAGCGGGGATTTCAGTGTGGCCCAGGGCGCGAAACGCCGCCATCCGGTGGCCGCCGGCTATCAGCCGCAGCTTGCCGGTCTTCTTGATCTTGCGGACTTGGATCTCGGACAGCAGACCTTGGGTCTCAATCGAATGGGTCAGGCTTTTARCAGCCGTTTCAGATACCGGACGCAATCGGTTCGATGCGTCGATGTCATCAAGGGGGATTTCTCTAACTTCAATCAGGCGTGGGGGACGCATGGGGATGCTCCTAAATGAAAAACTAGCGGGTAGGGGAGGGGGCTGCATCGGCGTCGCGGTTGCCGAATAGCCGGGACCAAAGAGCCGCAGACCTTGATTGCGCCTTAGGGCTTTGGGGCTCAAATTTACCGCTATCAACGAACTGTTGAAACTGGTCCCGGTTGGCGAGAAAGCCCCGGCAATCCTCAAGGGTTCCGTCAGTAAGCAGGGCTGAAGCCCAGGCGATCACCTCCTCTTGGGTAAGGTATTCGGCATCGACGGTTTCGTTGATTTCGTCATCGACAAGCATGCCGGCCGAATATGATAGAAATTCTGCATCAAGCTGTTTGGTAAGTGACAGTCTGAAGCCCACAAGATTTTGGAGCTTAGTTGTTCCATCCCGGATGGTCACATAGACCCTCGCCGCTCCGCGCTTTTCATGGCACGTTCGGTTCTGAGGGACATTCGGGAGGGCGTTCAATGCTAATT
>NVUP01000023.1 GCA_002401945.1 Paracoccaceae bacterium | reverse complement strand
CCCGCGCCKSWCMTWRGRRAKGCRAKMRGYRCMKKMSCGGKRRSMRRKTYWGKMKMRRRYCSGSCCGNCTTTGCGACACGCCCCAAGAACGTCAAAAGAGACCCAACAAGGACGTCACCCCAAATGATCCTCATCCTCCTGATGTTCCTCTGCCTGCCCCTGGCCTTGCTGTTCTCGTTCCTCTCCGGCTTTAGCGTCCTGAAACAAAACGCCGCCCTCGGTTCTGCCCTGCTGATCACCAGCCTGCTCGGGTTTGCCAGCCTACTGTGGGAACTGCGCTTTGACATCAACCTGATCTCGCACCTGTTCACCTACGACCAGCTCAGCGCAGACTTCCAACCCTACTTCATGGCCCTGTACATCGTGACATTTGCACTGGTCCTGCTGGCCCGCCTACGCTGGAACCGCGACCACGGCCGCGGCGTCCTGCTCATCCTCGCCATCATGTTCTGGATCTTGGCGCCGACCCCGCACATCTTGATCAGCCCCGGCGCCTTTGCTCACTAGCCGGGAAAACCACACAACATTTCCCCTCTTCCATTTCCCCACAAAAATCCCCAAGTCTTGCAGCATGTTAATAACCAAAGCGATCCAAGCCCCCATGCTCCTGCGCCTCGCCACCCTGTCGCTGTTGATCCTCTACCCGATCGCCTGGTTTGCGCCGCTGATGCGGGCCGGGCTGCTGCCGATCTTCGGTCTTAGCGAGATTTCTGTGATGACCGGGTTGCAAAGCCTCTGGCGCAGCGACGTGGTGCTGGCCTTAACCGTCACCAGTTTCGCCATTTTTGCCCCCTACCTAAAAACCATCGGTCTGGCGCTGGTGCAATGGAACCTGCTCGACGCGCGCACGTTGCCAGCCCTGCACATCCTCGGAAAACTGGCGATGGCCGATGTCTTCCTGATCGCCCTCTACATCACCCTGGCCAAAGGCATCGGCTATGCCACGATTGAACCGGCCTGGGGCCTCTACATGTTCACCGGCTGTATCCTTGCCTCGATCATCCTTGGCCTGATCACCGAAAAACGCCGCAGGTCTGGTCTGGGTCAATGACGACCGCAGGTCGCCTTGCACCGCAAGGTCATAGATCATAGAGCCGGATCAGAGCTGCATGACAATAGACAAGGCGCGTTCAGGTCAGATCTGCCCCTGAACCGCTTCCCCAGCAAAACCTGCGCCGCGCAGCGGCGCCTGCCCGGGGCTCCGCCCGTTCGGATCTGAAACCATCCCCCGGATGGTTTCCAAGGCAATCCTCCCCCCAAGCCTGCAAAGGCGCGGGAGCCCAGCTTGCGCCTTGAACAAACCCTGAACATGGGGCACAAAGCCCGCATGGCCAAATCAAAAACCTTTACCTGCTCCGCCTGCAACGCCTCCTTCTCCAAATGGWYWGRWYGMWKTSAGNRCTGTNNMSMRKGGAACKCCNTNASYCAARSMSCCGNYSCWKTMRWYRRRGCCGGGCAAAAAAACGCTGGGCAACGCGCGTGGCAGCAAAATCATCCTGAGCGACCTATCGAGCACAGAAACACCGCCGCCCCGCACCACCTGCGGCGTTGGAGAGCTGGACCGGGTGCTGGGTGGCGGCTTGGTGCCGGCCTCGGCCATATTGGTTGGCGGCGACCCCGGCATTGGCAAATCCACATTGATGTTGCAGGCCGCAGCACAATTTGCCCACGCGGGGCTAAAAACCATCTACGTCACCGGCGAAGAATCCACTGCGCAGGTGCGAATGCGGGCGCAGCGGCTGGGTCTGACCCAGGCCCCGGTGCAACTGGCGGCCGAAACCAACCTGCGCGATATCCTCACCACGCTTGAGGCCGAAAAGCCGCAGCTGGCCATTATCGACTCGATCCAGACCATGTGGTCCGACAATGTCGATTCCGCGCCCGGCTCGGTCAGCCAAGTCCGCGCCGCCGCGCACGAGCTGACCAGCTTTGCCAAACGCAACAATATCTCGATCATCATGGTCGGGCACGTCACCAAAGATGGCCAGATTGCCGGCCCGCGTATCGTCGAACACATGGTCGACACCGTGCTGTATTTCGAGGGCGAGCGCGGCCACCAGTTCCGCATCTTGCGGGCGGTGAAAAATCGCTTTGGCCCGGCGGATGAAATTGGCGTGTTTGAAATGACCGGTCGTGGTCTGGCCGAAGTGCTCAACCCCTCGGCGCTGTTCCTGTCCGAGCGTGGTGAGCCCACTGCCGGTTCGGTGGTCTTTGCCGGCATCGAAGGCACCCGCCCGGTGCTGGTTGAGATGCAGGCGCTGGTTGCCCCCTCACCGCATTCCCAGCCACGCCGCACCGTGGTTGGCTGGGATGGTGGTCGCCTGGCGATGATTCTGGCGGTGCTCGAGGCCCGGTGTGGCATCCCCTTTGCAGGCCTCGATGTCTATCTGAACGTGGCCGGCGGCATGAAAATATCCGAACCCGCCGCCGACCTTGCGGTGGCTGCCGCCCTGCTCAGCGCCCGCGAGGACACGGCCTTGCCGGTAGATACCGTCATTTTCGGAGAAATTTCTCTCTCTGGGGCCCTCAGACCCGCACCGCAGACCGAAAACCGGTTGAAAGAGGCGCAAAAACTTGGTTTTACCGCCGCAATAGCTCCAAGCGGCGGCAAATCTTTTTCGATCAAAGGGATTGGCTTACGCCGGGCAACCGATTTAACAGGATTTGTTGGCGATTTCTTTGGGGCCGGCTAAGGTCACACAAATTTTGACCGCGGATTAACGGGCGAGGGACATGGAAGGTTTCACCATAATAGACGGGGTAGTAGCCCTGATCATCGTAGTATCGGCATTACTGGCCTATGCACGCGGCTTTGCCCGCGAAGCTATGGCCATTGCCGGTTGGGTCGCAGCCGCTGTGCTGGCCTTTATCTTTGCACCCCAGGTCGAGCCCCTCATGGGGGAGATACCAGTGATCGGAGAATTCATTTCGGACAGTTGCGAATTGTCGATCATTGCCGCCTTTGCCGCGGTGTTTGCGCTGGCGCTGATTGTCGTCTCGTTCTTCACCCCGCTGTTCTCGTCACTGGTGCAACGTTCCGCGCTTGGTGGGCTGGATCAGGGATTTGGCTTTTTCTTCGGTGTGTTACGCGGCATTCTTTTAGTCGCCATCGGCTTCTTCCTCTACAATGTGGTGATGACCGGACAGAGCTTTACAATGGTTGACGAAAGCCGCTCGGCGGTGGTGTTTGAGCGGATGATTGTCAAAATTGAAGACCGCGACCCCGAACAGGCACTGGGCTGGATCACTCAGCAATACGAACAGTTGATCAGTAACTGCCAAAAGTAAGCCTCTTTAAATACCGATGACAGGGCGCCCAATGGGCGCCCTTTTTTGTGTGATCATCATACTTTGGCCAGGATTATCTGCTGCGGTACCGCCAATGATTAACATCAGCATTGATCATTAACCTTTTGTTAACCAATGAGAATCATTCGATTCTGAAAAAGCTCTGCAGGCCAGCAGCCCAAGCCAATAGTTAACAAAATCTTTCTCTGACTGGCCAAATGGTTAACAAACAGCGGTAAAAAGCCCCCATTACACCCTAAAAAGAAACCAAAACAGCAATCGGCCCCATCCGTGCCTCATTTCGGACCAATTTCGCTGGCCATGTAGTCCCAAGACCGAACGTCAGGTACTCTCGACCAGAAGGAACGACATCATGCTGCTGGATCACTTCAACTCTTTCGCGGACTTTCAGTCGGTGAACCTGCTGATGGACTTCCCGGTATCCAAGCTTGCGCCGCGTCCCACCCGTCGTCCCCGGCCCCAGGCTGGCGGCTTTTTGCCTGACACCCTGGTGGAAACAGATCGCGGCTTTGTGCAGATGCGTGACGTCAAAGTTGGCGACAGCATCTACACCTTTGATGGCGGCGCTCAGGAAGTGAAATCTATCAAACACGGCGTGCCGCGCCTCACCACTTTGGTTCATGTCCCGGCTGGCGCACTTGGCAATGATGTCGACCTGATGCTGCCGTCCGACCAGATGGTGGCGCTGGAGCTGGACGCCGCCRWKMGSSYGYYSRRTKTYSSMSYRSYRRKKAMMYSSSYRMYKTMTSWSGTKRKMTMMAMRSSRRTKWYMMCGACCYYGCSMKARCSMWTKKCCCGCATCCACCTGAGATTTGAAGAAGAAGAGCTGATCTGGGCCGAAAGCGGTATGCTGCTGCAGGCCGCAGGCGATAGCCTCGACTCGGCGTTCCGCAAGCTGTCGCTGGCGGAAACCCGTCAGATCCTGGCCAGCGAAGATGGCCGCGCCCTGGCCCTGACCGGCAAAACCCCACCGCCCACCGCCAAGCCAAGCCCGCTTGATCTGGTGCTGGCGCCGATGGCCGCCTAATTCCTAATCACTCCCCGACTGTCAGGCCCGCCTTGTGCGGGCCTTTTCTTTTTCCACCCACCATCAGCCCCAGGCTGCGGCGAATGATACATCCGATAAGTGTGATCGCTTGATGACAACCGTGGCCTAAGGCTCTATGCCGAGGCCAACGTCACAAACGGATTCGAAGCCACCCGCCTTGCCGATGCCGAAGTTGTCCCCCGTTCCCGCCGCTAAGACGAAAWGACCGCATAAGACATGCGGTATTTCTGGCTTATTTGGTACCATGGATACGGTCGACATTTCCGCGCCTGGCTTGAATGCGATGACACGGCGGCGACATACCGACAGGGCCATCAGGACCTTCACCAGAGGTCCAGGCACCATATACAACAACACGACTGAGCACGCTCAGCTGACGAAACACGCAATGTGAAAGTGGGGCCACTGAATGTGTGGGATTTTGGGGATCGCAAACCGGACCAATGAGGTCTTTGCGGAAATCTATGACGGTTTGCTGATGCTACAGCATCGTGGTCAGGATGCCGCGGGCATTGTGACATTTACCGGTGAAAACTTCCGGGAGCACAAGGCCAATGGCCTGGTCAAGGACGTCTTCACCGCCGGGGACGCAAAAACCCTGACGGGAAGAATTGGCATTGGCCACGTGCGCTACCCAACTGCGGGCTCACTCAGTGCCGCCGAGGCGCAACCTTTCTTTGTCAACGCGCCCTACGGCATTTACCTGGTCCACAACGGCAACATTACCAATACCACCGCACAGCGCGAAAAGATCACCGGCAAATACAGCCGCCACCTGCGCACCACCTCGGATTCCGAAATTCTGCTGAACGTGCTTGCCGACAAGATCTCGGACAGCATCAAGGTCAACGGCAACGGCGATCCCAAGCGCAACCTGTTCGCCGGGGTCAAAATGACCATGGAGCGCATTCAGGGTGCTTATTCGGTCATCACCCTGATTGCCGGCGTTGGCATGATGGCTTTCCGCGACCCCCACGGCATCCGTCCGCTGTCAATTGCACAGCGTACCACCGACGACGGCGGAATTGACTACGCGTTTGCCTCGGAAGATGTGGCGTTTGGCATCAATGACTTTGAAAAACTGCGCGATGTCAGGCCCGGTGAAGCGGTGCTAATCGACCTTGACGGCAAGATGCACAGCTTTCAGGCGATCGAAGGCAAGCTCACTCCCTGCATTTTTGAGTATGTCTACCTGGCAAGGCCTGATTCCATGTTGGACGGGATTTCCGTCTATAAGACTCAGCTGCGGATGGGGCAGACACTGGCCAAACAAATCCAAGAGGCCGGGCTAGAAATCGACAGCATCATCCCGGTGCCGGATTCGGCCCGCCCGGTGGCGCTGGAAGTGGCCAATGCCACTGGCATCCGTTACCGCGAGGGATTGGTGAAGAACCGCTATATTGGGCGGACCTTCATTATGCCCGGCCAGGCCGAACGGCAGAAATCCGTACGCCGCAAGTTGAACGCGATCCCGCTCGAGATGAAGGGGCTCAATATCCTGCTGATCGACGATTCGATTGTGCGCGGCAATACGATCAAGAAAATCGTGCAGATGTGCCGTGCTGCCGGCGCCACTAAGGTTTATGTCGCCAGCGCCTCACCGCCAGTGAAATTCCCCAACGTCTATGGCATCGACATGCCCACCAAACACGAACTGGTTGCCAACAACCGCTCAATTGAAGAGATCCGGATAGAACTCGGCGCCGATGCGCTTATCTACCAGAAACTCGAAGATCTGATCTGGGCCGCACACGAGGGCAACAAGGACATCGAACAGTTTGATTGCTCTTGCTTTGATGGCAATTATCTCACCGGCAGTGTCAGTGAAGAATACCTGGCCTCTTTGGAAAACAGCAGCCGCGTCAGCGATAAGATCAAGGATATGCCATTGGCCGGCGATTCTTGGAACGGTGCCAAACTTGCCACCTCTGGGTAACGCCGTCATCGGCAGGACCCGCCCAGAAACCGGCGGCAACGTGCTGATATGCCACTCTGCAGCAGTCAATGTTTGAAATCCAAGCCACAGCAGAGTAAGAGCTCGAATCATCCAGTTTTGGAGGCGCTGACCCAGTGGTCGGCGCCTTTTCCTTTGCCCCAATGAAAGGCCCGCCCCTTGGACGCGCATCTTGCCCGCATGTTGTCCTCTTCACGTCAGTGTCGCTGTTGCGGCGCTACCTTTGCACAACTGTTAAGCTTGGCCTGTGACCGCCCTGATCTGTGCCCCGAGGATATGCCGCTCCAGGATAACTCCGCCATTCTGGCCGACAAAGGTGACATTCTCACCGAGGATTTCTGCCGCCTTGGCGATCTGCACTTCCTGCGTTGCGTGCTGGCTGTACCGCTGATCGGCTGTGAGGACGAAGAATTTATTCTTGGCACCTGGGCCAGCGTCAGCGCTGACGATTTTGCCGATTATCTGGATCTGTTCGACCTGCGCGAAACCGAAAGCCTTGGTAAATGCCCCGCCTGGCTGTCCAATGCCATTCCTCCCGGCGTTAGTGAACCGGTGGCCGGCATGTTGCACATGCGCCCCGAGGGCCAGTACCCCGAGTTGAAAATTGCCGAAACCGGCCACCCACTGTATCCGCTGCAGAAAAACGGCGCCCAGCTCGACGAGCTGTTCGAGCTGCTCTATTCTTATGGCCACGACCTGGCCTCGCTGGTCTATGACGCCTGAGCCCAGCTAAATTTAAGCTTCAAGGCTGGTGCGACCACCTGCCCCATATTTGCACGGGTCTGCGCAGGGAATTGCCGATTGGCGTCCCGCTCCGCGACAACCCGCGCACCGCTTTTTTCCTCTCTCTGTCCCCCCCGGTCCACGGCTGCTAAGCGCCGCGGCTGAACCACCAGTGTGGCCGCGAGATTGCGGTCTTGAGGATACCCAAATGACCAATGCCAAAGTGGCCCAGCTGGCCACCCAGAGCAAAGCGCTCAACCAGCATTCTCTGACCCTGATGGGGGTCTTTGGACCCGCCGAAGATCTAAGCGCGCTGATGCGACTGCCCAGTGGCCGTGTGCGCCGGGTAAATCGGGGCACCCGTCTGCCCTCTGGCCGAATTGTCGGCATCGACGAAAAAGGGGTGCTGCTGGAAAAAAATGGCCGCACCCGCCGTCTTGCCATGCCCGGCAGCTAAACCGTCGCAGCAAGCCCCCTTGACCCGCTGGGACACTCGGACCAAAAGACAGCCATGACACAGAAACTTGCTCTTATCACCGGCGCTTCGCGCGGATTGGGTGCTGCCCTGGCCGAAGCCCTGGCGCCCACCCACCACATCATCGCGGTGGCCCGCACCACCGGCGCCCTGGAAGAGCTGGACGATCGCATCCAGGCGGCAGGCGGCAGTGCCACCCTGGCACCGATGGATATCACTGACGCAGGCGCTATGGCGACCCTGTGTCGCGGCATCCACGACCGCTGGGGGCCGCTGGACCTCTGGCTGCACAGTGCCATCTATGCGGCACCGCTCAGCCCGGCAAACTTTGCCGCTGGCAAGGATTGGGACAAATCACTGTCCATCAACGCCAGCGCGGCTGCTTTGCTGATTTCATACGTGGCACCCTTGCTGGGTCAAAAGGGCCAAGCCGTCTTCTTTGACGATCCCCGCGCTGGTGAGAAATTCTTTGGCACCTATGGCAGCACCAAGGCAGCACAGATATCGCTGGCCCGCTCCTGGGCGGCCGAGACCGTAAATACCGGCCCCAAGGTATCGATCCTGGCGCCCCAGCCGATGCCAACCGCACTGCGGGCCCGGTTTTTCCCCGGCGAGGACCGCAGCAAGCTGAGCGCTCCAATGGTCGAGGCAAAACGGCTGCTGGCAGAGCTGCAGTTGGCTTGACCTTGGCAACAGGCAGGCGCTAGATTCACCCCATGCGCCGCCTGTCCCTGCTGCCCTCGCGCCGGATCACCTCTGAACCGGCTGTCAGATCGCTCTACGCCCGCGCCGCACTGGGGTGGCAAGCCGGAATCGAGCGTATCGGCTATACCGAAGCCTACAATAATCTGGCCCGCCATGCGCTGGAGGCAGCGCCGCTTGACCAAGCCGCACAGGTTCTGGATGCAGGCGCCGGCACAGGTGCGCTATCCACCGCCTTTGCCCGAAACACACCGTTTCATTGCTCCTATGACTTACTGGACCTGTCCCCCGAAATGCTGGCTCAGGCCACCACGGCAGTATCTGCTAACACCCGCCAGATCACCGGAGCCATCGGGACTGCCACCCTCCCCCACCAAAGCTATGACCGGGTGCTGTGCGGTCACGTGATTGAACATTGCGCTGATGCACAAGCCGCGCTGAACTGGCTGTTTGATCATCTCAAGCCCGGCGGCCAGGCCATTTTTGCAATCTCCAAGCCGCATTGGTGCACCGCCCTGCTGCGTTGGAAATACGGCAATGCGGCTTTTACCCCGGCAGTGGTGGATCAGATGCTGACAATAGCAGGGTTCACCAACATCACGATTTTGCCACACCCCAGCGGCCCGCCCAGTCGGTTGAGCTGCGGCTATCTGGCCACACGGGCGTTCTGACGCGCACCTCAGCTGCGGTGCGTGCCACACGCACCCCTACACAAACACGGCCTGTGGCTCTGCTGCCAACAGCGACGCTGGGATGTCTTTCAAAGACGGCAAGGACTTGCTCCGTTTGCCGCCACCGCCTATGCAGTTAAAAAACCACCACCCAAGGGCATCTCATGCGCATTCTCATCACCAATGACGACGGTATCAGCGCTCCAGGGCTGGTGGTGCTGGAAACCATCGCCAAGGCGCTGGCTGGCCCGCAGGGCGAGGTCTGGACCGTGGCCCCGGCCTTTGAGCAATCCGGCGTGGGCCATTGCATCAGCTATACCCATCCCACCATGATGACCAAACTGGGCGAACGCCGCTTTGCCGCCGAAGGCTCGCCTGCCGACTGCGTGCTGGCCGGACTGCATGTGGTGATGAAAGACGCGCCACCAGATCTGGTGTTGTCCGGTGTCAACCGGGGCAACAACTCGGCAGAGAACGCGCTGTATTCGGGTACTCTTGGCGCGGCCATCGAGGCCGCACTGCAAGGTGTTCCGGCCATTGGGCTGTCGCAGTATTTTGGTGCGAAAAACTACGAATTGGCCAACCCGTTTGAAGCCGCTGCCGTGCACGGCGCCTCGCTGATCTCGCGCATCATCGAGGCCGGTGTGATGTCAAATCAGGACTACGGGCTGTTTTACAACGTCAACTTCCCGCCCGTTCCGGCGGCTGAGGTCAAAGGCACCCGCGTCGCGGCCCAGGGAATTCGGCCCGGCACCTCGTTCACCGCCGAGCCGCAACTGTCGCCAACCGGGCGACCCTATCTTTGGATCAAGGGCGGCGATCAGCATATCCCCTCGGCGCCGGGCACCGATGCTGCAGTCAATCTGGATGGCTACATCTCGGTGACACCTATGCGGGCCGATCTGACTGCCCATGATGCGCTGGAGGCCCTGAAGGTCATCCAATGAGCAGCCCCGATCCCGAAACCAAAATGCAGTTCCTGTTTGCCCTGCGCTCCAAGGGAGTCACCGACGCGCGGGTGCTGCATGCGATGGAAGAGGTCGACCGCGGCCCGTTCATTCGCGGACTGTTTGCCAAGCGGGCCTATGAAGACATGCCGCTGCCCATCGCCTGTGGCCAGACCATCTCGCAGCCTTCGGTGGTTGGGTTGATGACCCAGGCGCTACAGGTCTCGCCCCGTGACACCGTGCTCGAGGTTGGCACCGRCTCGGGTTATCAGGCGGCGATCCTGTCGAAACTGGCGCGCCGGGTCTATACTGTCGACCGCCACGCCCGGCTGGTGCGCGAGGCTCGTCAGATCTTTGACACGCTGCATCTGAGTAATATTACCTCGCTGGTCGGCGACGGCAGCTTTGGTCTGCCCGACCAAGCCCCCTTTGACCGCATTCTGGTCACGGCTGCAGCCGAGGATCCGCCAGGACCGCTCTTGGCGCAGCTCAAGGTTGGCGGTATCATGGTGGTACCCGTTGGCCAGTCCGACGCGGTGCAAACCCTGATCCGAGTGCTAAAAACACCTGATGGGCTGGAATATGATGAATTGCGCCCGGTTCGATTTGTGCCGCTGCTTGAGGGCCTGGGCAAAGAGACATAAGTGTAACCCCGACTGGGCTCACTCAGAACCCAGAGGAGCCGCTGCGCTGGCGGGCCACATGAACAAGTGATTGTATACCCCCAACCCAAAAGGGGGATTGCATTTTCAGGAGAGCAGAATGTCGGTGACCTCCCCCCTTACCCGCCTGACACGCAGCACAGCCATGTTGTCTGTACTGGCATTGATGGCAGCCTGCGATGGGCCGCTGGACTATGACCTGCGCGGTCAGGTCGGCGCCTTCAACACCTCCAATGCGGCCCAGAATGCGACCACCGGCAGACCTGAAGCGGATGATCGTGGGTTGATCACCTATCCCACCTATCAGGTGGCGGTGGCCCAGCGCGGCGATACCGTCGCCGATATTGCCACCCGTGTCGGGTTGCCGGTGGATGAGATTTCCCGCTTTAATGGCGTGATGCCCAGCGACAAAATGCGCCCGGGTGAAGTCCTAGCCCTGCCACGTCGCGCCCCCGATCAGGTGATCTCTGGCGGTCGTGCAAATCCCGGCTCGGTGGATATCGAGGCGCTGGCCGGATCGGCCATCGATGGCGCCGCCACCACCTCGCCAAACCCCGGCTCAGTGACCACAACGCAACTACAGCCCGCCCCAACCAAGGTTGAAAWAMMGCWARWSMWRKMCKGYMCSSARMMGRWYSGCCANNCAWGGWGRMRMRMGKCGRWASCGNWTATMMYGWMYMKSRTSYGTACCAAGTCCCGGTCAAGGCGCTGGCCGAATGGAACGGGCTGGGCAGTGATTTTGCCATCCGCGAGGGTCAATACCTGCTGATCCCGCTCAAGGATCAATCAGCCCCCGCCTCTGTGACCCCAGTGGCCGCGACAAGGGTTACCGAACCGGGCCAGGGCACCGCCACTCCGGCACCGCCCAGTTCGACCAAACCGCTGCCGCAGGAAACTGTGGCCCCGGCAGCCGAGGCTCAAGTCCTGCCCCAGGTTGACGTCCCCGAGCCAACCCGCAACAGTCAGGCCGCCATGAGTTTTCCGGTGCAGGGCAAAATCATTCGCACCTATTCCAAGGGCAAGAATGACGGCATCGACATCGCCGCCGCCGCCGGAACCCCGGTCAGGGCCGCCCGCAGCGGCACCGTTGCCGCCATCACCGCAGATTCCAACAAAGTGCCAATCATTGTCATACGGCACGATGACAAACTGCTGACCGTTTATGCCAACGTTGAAAACATCGAAATCAACAAGGGCGACCATGTCAACCGCGGCCAGACCATCGCCACCCTGCGCGGTGGTGAGGATGCCTATGTGCACTTTGAGGTGCGCGACGGCTTCGACTCGGTCGACCCGCTGCCCTATTTACAATAACCTCTGAAATATTGGCACCGTTGGCGCCATGCCTGCGGCGCAGGTATTTTTAACAAGAAGAAGCTGGCGCGGGTGATGGGCTGTTAGCGCAGAGCGATGCCTTGACGTCCCGCCAAATCAACAAAGAACTGCCAAGCGACGCGGCCAGACCGGGCGCCGCGCGTGGCCTGCCATTCAAGCGCCTCACCCCGCAGGGTAACGCTGTCAATATCGAGCCCATGCGCCGCGCAATAGCCGTTGATCATTGCCAGGTATTCGTCTTGATCGCAGGGATGGAAGCCCAACCACAGGCCAAATCGGTCGGACAGGGAAACCTTTTCTTCGACCGCTTCGGACGGGCTGATGGCGTTGGAACGTTCGTTTTCAATCATCTCGCGCGGCATCAGGTGACGGCGGTTTGAGGTGGCGTAGAACACTACGTTTTCTGGCCGACCCTCAATGCCACCATCCAGCACCGCCTTCAGGCTTTTGTAGTGCTGGTCGTCATGGCTGAACGACAGGTCATCGCAGAATAGAATGAACCGATGCGGCGCATTGCGCAGATGATGCAGCAAACGCGACACCGAGGGCAGATCATCGCGCTGCAACTCGACCAGTTTCAAATCCGGATGATCCGCCAGTAGCGCCCCGTGCACCGCCTTGACCAAGCTCGACTTGCCCATACCACGGGCGCCCCACAGCAGCGCATTGTTGGCGCCATGGCCACGGGCAAAACGGCGGCTGTTCTCCAGCAGGGTATCACGTGACCGGTTGATTCCGACCAACAGGTCCAGATCCACCCGGCTGATGTCCTGCACCGGCTCCAGACGCTCAGGCTCCACATGCCAAACAAAGGCCGAGGCCGCAGCAAAGTCAGGCGCGTCCAGCGGCGCTGGCGACATCCGCTCCAAGGCTTCGGCGATACGGGTCAATGCGTTCTGATCCATCAGGGTCTCCCATTCATCTTGGCTGTTTCAACCATGTTCCAAAGCGCTCAACAAGAGGCACTTTGAATGCAGTTCAGCCGCCCCCACATACAAAAGGCGCGCCATCTCTGGCGCGCCTTTTAATCATCTTACACTTCGGACCTATTTATCCTTGCTGTCATCACCCTCGTCGTCCTCATCGAACTCCGCCAGCAGTGGGTCGTCGAAATGGGGTTCGGCGTCAGCAGGATCAATATCACCGTCTTCATCCTCGTCGTCGTAATACCCTTCGGCGCGCAGTTTGGCCTCACGTTTGATTTCGACGCGGCCAACCAGGAAGATCGAGATCTCGTACAGGCCGTAAACAACCACAAACAGGATGACCTGGGTGATCACATCCGGCGGTGTCACCAAGGCGGCCAGCAGCAAGATCGCCACCACCGCGTATTTGCGCACCGACTTCAGCCCCTCGGCGCTGACCAGACCTGCCTTGCCCATCAGGGTCAGCAGCACCGGCAGCTGGAAACACAGGCCAAAGGCCATGATGAACTTCAGCGTAATATCCAGAGATTCGTTCACCTTACCAAAGAAGGTAATGCGGATACCGTCGCTGGTTTCCGGCACCACGGCGGCACCCGAGGGCAGGCCATTGACCGCGTTAGACATCAGATTGGCAAAAATTGACGATACATCGGCAAAGCCCAGGAAAAAGTTCATTGCCAAAGGTGTTACCACAAAATGGGCAAAGGATGCACCGATCAGGAACATCACTGGCGAGGCCACAAGGAACGGTAAAAACGCTGCCTTTTCGGTCTTGTAAAGACCCGGTGCAACAAACCGCCAAAGCTGAAACCCAATCACCGGGAAGGTCAGCGCAAAGCCAAACACCATAGAGATTCGGAACAGCGTAAACAGGTATTCCTGCGGGCTGGTGTATTGCAGAGTGGGCGACGGATCGCCAAGGTCCCTCAGGGTCGACTCAATGGGTTCCAACAGGAACTGCAGGATCGGTTCTGCGACGATAAACACCAGAATAACCCCAACGGCAAAAGCCGCCACAGCCCGGATCAATCGCGTCCGAAGCTCAGCCAGGTGTTCGATCAGCGGGGCTGAGCTGTCCTCGATCTCGTCAGTCTGGCTCATGATTTACTCTCATTATCCGTGTTCAGGGCCGCCTCCGCCTCATCCGCCTTGGCCAAGGCCTCGGTGGCTTCGCGGGCTTTGCGGTCCGCGGCTGCGCGCGCCGTGGAGGCCTGAATTTTCTTGATGTCTTCGGCCCGTTCAGCCGCCAGTTTCCCAGTCTCGCTGTTCGGGTCAATTTTTCCAGCGCCAGGGCCGGTGCCGGTCAGGTCCATGCTTTTGGCCATATCCTGCGCCGCGTCCCGGACCCCGTCCATCGCCGTGGACATCGGATTGGTTGCCGCCTTCAGCCCCTTGGCAACGTCCTTCATGCCGGACTGGTCGGCCGCATCGTTCATGGCGCTGCTGAACTCGCGCGCCATGCCCTTGGCCTTGCCAACAAACCGTCCAACAGTCCGAAACATCACCGGCAGGTCTTTGGGACCAACCACAATCAGCGCCACCACACCGACCACCAGCATTTCGGTCAAACCCAAATCAAACATCAGCGTTTACGCCTTGTCTTTGTCGGTTTCCGGGGTCACGTCTTTGGCGGCGTCGGCGACATCTTCTTCCAGCTCTTTGGTGCCTTCGCTAATGCCTTTCTTGAACGAGGTGATGCCTTTGCCCACTTCGCCCATCAACGAGCTGATTTTGCCGCGGCCAAACAGCACCAGAACCACAACAGCGATCAGCAGCAAGCCCATTGGGCCAATATTGTTCAACATGAGAATGTCTCCTTAAGTTTCGGCACCCATCCGCACCGTGTAGTCGTTTCACTAGTCGTTCTACGCCCGGTGCTCTTTGACGAAAAGCAACAACCCCGGTCTGACGGCCTCTTCCAAGGCGGTTTTACAGAATTTCCAGTGGTGATGAACCTCAACTGACAGGTTTATGTCAGTTGCCCCCTGCTAGGTCCAGAGCGTCAACACATAGGAGATGACCAAATGACCAAATCCGTAGCGGAGATCGTGACCTTCTCACTGGCTGCCAATATCAAGTCTGCTGAGTTTGTTGAATTGAGCAAAGGAACCGAAGCCTTTGTGCGCTCGTTGCCTGGGTTTCAACACCGGCAGCTCAGCGAGGGCGAAGATGGCCGCTGGACAGATTACGTGGTCTGGGCGGACATGGAGACCGCCAAGGCTGCAGCCGCTGCCTTTATGACGGCAGACTGCGCCGCATCGCTGATGCTTGCCATTGACCCGAACTCGGTTGTCATGCGGCACGAAGCTGTGCTGTGGAACATGGCTGCTTGACGAAAGTGGTCGGCGCGGGACAAGGGTACTCTCATGCGCCGCACCGACCGCCTTTTTGATATCATCCAGATCCTGCGCGACGGAAATTTGCACCGCGCCCAGGACATCGCGGACCGGCTCGAGGTGTCGGTCCGCACTATTTACCGCGACATGGACACTCTCAGCGCCTCGGGTGTGCCGGTTGAGGGCGAACGCGGTGTTGGTTATATGGTGCGCGAAGCCATCACCCTGCCGCCCGTCACCCTGACCGCCGCCGAACTGGAAGCCCTGAACCTAGGGATGGCCATTGTTGCCGAGGCCGCTGATGCAGATCTAAAAGCCGCCGCCCTGTCGCTGGCCGACAAGATCGATGCCGTGCTGCCCACCAGCACCGTGGCCGAGGCCGACGCCTGGAAATTCGCCGTCTACCCCTTTGCCAATGCCACCCGGGGCTTCACCCATATGCCCGCCCTGCGCGCCGCCATCAAGGCGCGGCAAAAACTGCGGCTGGACTACCGCCGCATCGACGGTGTGCTGACCCAGCGCACCATCCGGCCGCTGCACATGGAATATTGGGGTCGGGTCTGGACCCTTACGGCCTGGTGTGAAACCCGCGAGGATTTCCGGGTGTTCCGGGTGGATCTGATCGAAGCAGCCACGGCTCTGCCAGAGCTTTTTGTCGACGAGCCGGGCAAGCGGCTACAGGATTACGATCCTGACACCACGTAGCGACGACCTCAGCGGGAGACGCGGTCCTTCGCGCAGGGTCTAAACGCAGAGCTAAAACTCCTCGCCCTTATCCCAGACCTTATGATGCACATAGCGCCAAGCGTCACCCGCGCGCCTGAACCACACGGTTCGGTTCTGGGTGGCCGAAAAGGACCAAGTCGCCTCCAGAATGCGGGTGCCGCTGGTGATGGCAGATTGGTCGAACAGATCGGGCAGCTCGTTGCGGAACTCTGGCAGCTCCGCCGCCAAATCAAATTCATCACGCTCCAACACTGGGCCAAACTCACTTTCGGCCTGTGTGAAGGATAACTCTTGCAGGGAATTGTCTAGGGGGACCATAACCTCGCCCGCCTCCAATGTTTGATTTGCCCGGACTGGCATTGCGGCCAGCACCATCAAGCAAACTGTGATTTGAAAAATACGTTTCATCATCCGCGCTCAACCGACGCTTTTGACTGTGAATACAGTGTCTTTGATCATCTTGTTCAGCTCAAGAATGATGTGATCCGCATGGCGTTTCTTTAGCTCGTTACCGATGTTCATCATGCTCTCCTTTTCGGCAAGAAATGGGCTCGACGCCTTGTATTCATCGCCATGCGCCGCCGCACTGTGTTTTGAATTCCCCACCGCATGACCAAACTCATGCGCAAACGGAGACTGCTTGTCTTTGTCCTTACCGGTGCCGCGCAGATCCTTCAGTTTGGTGTCTTCAGAATCCAGCTTGATCGTCTGCGCATTCCAATTGACCGAACTGGTAGGAGATCTGCTCCCCTTGGGAACCTTGGTTACCGTGACTTGCCAGTGACCGCTGGAGGAGACAAATTTGATGTCGAAACTGACGTCAAAAACCGTATCCTTATATACGCGGGCAAAATCTGACGCCCCCGAGCAGGTGATCTTGTACTTACCWSWMMMYMRCKTCMMSMWYKMWYWWTYYGMMRMKKYRWGSMAMWCSKTYKWMWCSYWSMYRRTCSATYWGKAYRSYYSMGSCKTKKKMACAAAGGTATATTCCCACTTCTGCTGCACAAAAATCAGCTTCTTGTTGGCCTCAACCGAGATCGACATACGCGGCATGTCTTTCTTGTGATTGCTGGTCACCGTTTTTGCCGAGGGCGGCACAAAAATCTTGTCCCCCGGTTTTATCTTGTTGGGATCTGGATTGTCCTTTTTGAACTTCTTGTTCTCAGGCGCCTCAAAAATGTCTTTCCAACTTTTCAATCCATGTTTTTTGGCAATTCCACCCAATGTATCGCCTTTGCGAATGGTGTACTTTGCCTTTGGCGTAGCCATAACCTCACCTCATAAACAAACACTCGTAATACAATATCCTCAGGGTGAGGCCTTGTGCCCCTGCCTGTCAATGTTCCATTTTATATAGGTTAGATCCCGCTGATGCTCAGCGCGGAAACACAAAACACCGGTTGCGTTTCACTGTCAGCCACATCACCCGACCGGCCTCTGGCAGGAACACATTTGGCACTGTCGCCTTCAGTACCGAGTCATCGTGATCCATCTTGAATTCCACCAGGCTTTCATGGCCTAGGAACCGCGCCCGCTGCACCGTGCCGCGCGCCGCCACCCCGTCGCTGGGGGTTGGCAACGGCCCGGACCCAGCACGGTCAAAATCGATGCGCAGATGCTGCGGGCGAAATACGATTTCCACATCCGTACCATCCGGTAATCCCGGTGCCAGAAAATCGCCAAAAGGCGTTTCAGCCAGTGCTCCCTGAACCCGTGCCAGCAACACGTTGGTATCGCTAAAAAAGGCCACTGCCGCATGATCCGCCGGCCGGGTGTAAACATTATACGGCGCGCCCTGCTGCACAATTTTGCCACCGCGCATCAGCGCAATCTCGTCSGCCATSCSCATSKSCTCKKMYRKSTCRKKRRKSNCCAGCMSTRCMGCYKTGYMKYMSKMTWWMRACAGGCTCAGCGTCTGATCTCGGATGCCATCGCGCAGCCGGTTGTCCAGGCCTGAGAACGGCTCATCCATAAGCATGATCCGTGGTCGCGGTGCCAGCGATCGCGCCAAGGCCACCCGCTGCTGCTCACCGCCCGACAACTGATGCGGATAGCCATCGATGAAGCGCAGCAGATCCACCCGCGCCAGCAATTCTTCAACCCGCGCCCGCTTGACCTCTTTCGGCCCCTTCAGGCCAAAAGCCACATTGTCCCCAACGCTCAGATGCGGAAACAGCGCAAAATCCTGAAACATCAAGCCAATCTCACGCCGCTCGGGCGGCACCCGAAACTTGGTGTCACAGACCAGTATGCCATCGACATAGATTTCGCCGCTGTCCTGCATCTCAACCCCGGCGATCATCCGCAGAGTTGTCGACTTGCCACAGCCCGAGGGCCCCAGAAGACAGGTGACCTGACCAGCCTGAATGCTCAGTGACACATCATCCACCACGGCGCGGCCATCATAATGGCGCACCAGGTTGCGGATCTCCAGACGCGGAGTGGTCTGCATCAGGCTGGCCTGAGGAGCGGTGTTCATAATCTGGGGGCAGCCTCACTGCTATTGCTTAGGAAAACCATCGGGTTTCCCCGCGCAGATAGCAACCCCGCCCCCATGGCGCAAGATGTCAGCAGCAGGGCACCGCAGCACCAAGGCTGCCTTCCCGAAACGGGCTTTCACCGCCACAGCCTTCAAAGATGCCATAATGCCTATCAAAATCACCGATAAACTGGAAATGCGGTGCAAACCGAGTGTGTTTCAACATCAACCAGGTGTTGCCACAAAGCGGGAACACTTTTCCGGTTTCAATCACATGGTGATCGTCCAGCACAAAGTGATGCGGCGCATGCTCGACGGTGCCCTGATAGATCACCGCCTGACCATAGTCCTCGCAGGCGGGTTCCAGCTCGGCCAGCTTGAACAGCCGATAGGTTGCCGACAAGAACTTCAACGGCGCCACCCGCGCCTCCAGCACCGGGTTCTCAACGGTCAATTCCCGCGCGATCACCTGACGCGGATCACCAAATCCCGCCGCCTTGGACAGGCTCAGAAAGTCATTCCAATATAACGCACCTGACAGGCACTCGCCATACAGCACCTCATCCTCGGCCATCTCCTGCGGCACCCGACGATCCGCATAGACATCCGAGAAATACATCTCACCGCCCTCTTTCAGCAGATGATGCGCCCCGCGCAGCACCGCCGCCTTGTCGGTCGCCAGATTGATCACGCAGTTTGACACGATAATATCAAACGAGCCCGGCTCCAGCTCCAGCGCGTCCAGTTTTTCGATAAACCCGTGGTGAAACTCAACATTCGAGTGCGCATGCCCGAATTTCTCAGCGTGATAATCCTGATGCGCCCGCGCCACATCCAGCTGCGCCGGGGTCATATCAACCCCAACAACTCGGCCCGTCTCACCAACCATCGCCGACAGCGCATAGACATCCCGTCCCGCGCCACAGCCCAGATCCAGAATGCGCATGCCCTCCAGCGCCAGCGGCGCGATCAGCCCGCACCCATAATAGCGCGTCAGCACCTCATCATGGATCTGCGCCAGCACCGCCTTCACATGCGCAGGAATGTCATCGGGACTGCAACAGGCATTGGTCTGCAAATCATCGCTGCTTTGCAGTACCTCGCCATAATAGTTCTGCACGGATTCATGTTTCATAGCGGCGGCCTCCAGGTCCCATCTTCAGCGGGCTACTCCCACCACGAGGACCCCGCAATCGAAACCACCCATTTGACGCGACTGTGACACCCCAATGGCCGCTATTCTATCAGTTCAAAGGAAACCTCATCCCGCACCCGGCCATTCACCATCAGCTCAATCCGATGCACTCCCGGCACCAGAGTAAACGTCGTGGCATTGCCCTTCAAAGGATGGCGTTTGGTCAGGGTCAGCCCCATTGCCCCCAACCGCGCCTGCTTCAACTTGAACACCTTAGCCGAGACCTTGCCGTTGGGGCGTTGAAAATGCAGCCGGTAATCCACCAGCACCGGCAGATCCTGCGGCGCCGTCAGATGACAGCTGAATTCCAGCACTTCGCCAATCCGCACCGCCTCGGCCTTCAATTCAATCTTTGCACCCAGCTCCACCTGCGGATCATAGCCCAGCATCTCCATCGCCTTCGGATGTCCCGCTTTGATCAGCCCGCGCAACGCATGAGAGGTCATCCAATCCAGTTCCTTACGGTCCTGCACGCCCCTGTCGCGCCACAACGCCAAACGATCCAGCACCAGATCCGGGTCTTTCTTGGTGATGTCATTCAAATGATTGGCCACTGACCGGGTGACATATCGGGTCGGATCGCTGTGCAACACATCCAACAGCGGCAGCGGATCCTGCAACTCCAATCCCACCGCCATACCCCAGGGCAAACGCGGACGCGTGCCTTCGCTGGCCAGTCGCCGCAGGTGGTAATTATCCTGCCCAGCCCAAAGCATCATCCGCGCCATCACCTGATCTGGCCAGCGGTTCAAAAAGGGCCGCACCGCCCACTCCATTGAAAACCGCTGTGTCAGCTCGCCCAACAGGTCCAGCGCCAGATCGCGGTGTTTTTCCAATCCTTTGGCAACGACAAATTCGCCCAGCGGCGCAAAGATGAAATCGCCAAAATCATCATCTGTCTTGCTCGCATCCAGTGGCAGCGGCAGCGCCCGCAATAACACCGGAGCCACCTCGGGCAGCGGGCCGGGCAGCACCTCACCCAGCACCTCGGCAATCCAAGCAATCCGCTGTTTCAGTTCCAGATCAGGCAACCGACCCATCACCCGCACCTCAAAGGCATCGCCGTCAAACGTTGTGTCAGCCAAAGCAAAAAGGCCCGCCAGATAGCGGACCTTTTCACGGTTGAACAGCTGATCCTTCAAAGAAAAACCGCTTGCCATGTTACATCACCGTATTGGTGGCACCACCATCCAACAGGATGTTCTGGCCAACAATAAATCCAGCATGCTGCGAGCACAAAAACGCGCAAGTCGCCCCAAACTCACTGCGCGTACCATAACGGCCCACCGGAATGGTGGCGCTACGCCGCGCCTTGGCCTCATCCATGGTGATGCCTTGCTGCGCCGACACCCCTGTGTCCAGTGAAATGGCCCGATCGGTGGCATGAATGCCCGGCTGCAGGTTGTTGATCGTCACCCCCTGCCCCGCCACCTGGCGCGCGGTGCCAGCCACATAGCCGGTCAACCCGGCACGGGCCGCGTTCGACAGCCCCAGCACCGCAATCGGCGCCTTGACCGAGACACTGGTGATATTGATCACCCGACCCCAACCCCGATCCATCATCCCCGGCAACAGCGCCTTCATCAGCGCAATCGGTGCCAGCATATTGGCGTCCAGCGCCGCAATGAAATCCTCGCGGTCCCAGTCGGTCCACATACCCGGAGGTGGCCCACCGGCGTTATTGACCAGAATATCAACACCCTCGGCCGCCGCCAGCACCTTGGCTTGCCCCTCAGCGGTGGCGATATCCGCCGCAACCGTGACCACGTCGACACCAAATTGATCGCGAATGGCCTGCGCCGAAGCCTCCAGCGCCTCGGCCCCACGGGCGTTCATCACCAGATTGACCCCAGCAGCGGCCAGCGCCTCGGCGCAGCCCAGTCCCAATCCCTTGCTGCTGGCACAGACCAATGCGCGCTTACCGGAAATTCCCAGATCCATGGCTCTTCTCCCTCAGATAGACATGTAATTTGCGCCATCTTTGCACCGAGATCAAAGGATTGACCAGCCCTGCCCTGCCTGCAAATCTACGCCATCTGGTCCAGCTCCAGCCACAATTCCTGGCTACAATGCTGGACAGGCGCAATGTTCGCCCCCATATCTCCCTACGGCTCACTCTCAACCCAAGGTTTCCAAGTGCACTCTGAACACGGCCATATCCAATCCGTCCTGGTCTACCCAGCGGCCCGTTTTTGCGTCCAGATCGGCGCCAATTCAGGCGATGCATTAGGGGTGTTGGATGATTTGATGCTGGATGACACCTATCAACTGGATCAGCGCGCAACACCGCAACGGCTGGCTCTGTTGGCACAGTCAGCTGGCGAGTTGCACGTTGCCGAGGATACCGAACTGGGTACCCCTGATGCGCGGCTGCATGTGGACTGCGCGCTTAGCCTGATGTCTCCCGACGGCGGCATTAACGAGGCACTGGTGCTGGTCGAAGTCGACAGTGACGGCATGATCGCCGATGTTTTTCTATTACCGTTGGCCCCGATGGTTGCGCAGACCGACTATGTCCTGGTGCGCAGCGAACGCAGCGGAGCCCGCAAGAAACTGGCCCAGATTGCCAGCGTCTCGTTTAGTCGYGGCACTCATATCACCCTGGCCTCAGGCGCGCAGGTGCTCATTGAACAGCTGCAACCCGGCGACAAGGTACTGACCCGCGATGACGGCCCGCAGGCGGTGCGCTGGATTGGCCAGACCACTCATCGCGCCATTGGAGACATGGCCCCGATCCTGATCCGCGCAGGCGCATTGAACAATGAAAACGACCTGCTGGTCAGCCCCGACCACCGGTTGTTCATCTACCAGCGCAGCGACGAGATCGGCGCTGGCGTGTCCGAGCTGCTGGTCAAGGCGCGCCACTTGGTGAACGGCGATACCGTGGTGGTGCAGGACGGCGGATTTGTCGATTATTTTCAGATCTTGTTCAACCGCCACCACATCATCTACGCCGAAGGCATCGCCGCCGAATCTCTACTGATTGATCCAGTCACCAGACCGGCCCTGCCGCCCGAGTTGCTGGAGAAGCTGTCGGCGCAATTGACCTCACATGGGCGCCGGGAGGACCACGGGTTGGACGTTCAAAAAGCCTTGTTGGATCGCCCCGACGCCATCGCCGCCCTGAAACGCGCCTCGCTGCGATAGGTTCTTTGGCTCTTCACGGGCTGAGCCATACCAGTAAAGTTTGAAACTGACATTTGCCTTCTTGCGGCGTGGTGCGAAGCGGCCCGGCCCGCGCCTGACCTTCCCCCCCAGGAAGGCACGTCTCACCTCCCCAAGGTCAGGCACGGGCCTCAGATTCTGCCTTCGTTTCTTTAGTTCCAGTTCGCAAACCTAACGGCCCTGCTCCATCTCCCGCATCCGGGCATGTGCGTTCAGGAACAGGCGCGGCGTCACGTTATCCCCGACATATCCCTCAATATGGCCGCTCAGCAGCGCCATCCAATAGATCCGCAACACGGCATTGAGACGACGGCCATAGCCCGGCCCCAACTTGCGAAACCAGCGCACCATGTCGGCATCCAGTCGCACAGTGACGCGGGTCTTCTCGCGATCCAGCCGTTCCCAGCTGTCCATGCCATTCCAATCCTCCGGCAGGCTTTTATCCAGCCACTCGCGGCGCAGGGCATCCTGATGGGTCTCCAGTTCCAATTGCATTTCGGTGCTGGCTGATTTTCGGTTTAGCGTCATGATACCACGGCTTTCTGACTGTTGCTCAAAGCCTGACATTGCCCCCAATAGGTTAACCCAGCCACAGGGCAGCGCCCGGTGCGCAGGCGGTGCACACCTGGTGCACGCAATACACCCTGCGTTTTTCTTGCTTCCGGGCGGTTTCTTACCTATACGCGCGCACATGTCTGATACCGCACCAAACCGCCCCAAACTGCCGGCTGAAATCGCCCGCCGCCGCACCTTTGCGATCATCTCGCATCCGGATGCGGGCAAGACAACGCTGACCGAAAAGTTCCTGCTCTATGGTGGCGCCATCCAGATGGCCGGTCAGGTCCGTGCAAAAGGTGAGGCACGCCGCACCCGATCCGACTTTATGCAGATGGAAAAAGACCGCGGCATTTCGGTCTCGGCCTCGGCAATGTCGTTTGATTACGGTGACTTCCGGTTCAACCTTGTTGACACTCCCGGCCACTCGGACTTTTCCGAGGACACCTATCGCACCCTGACGGCAGTGGATGCGGCGGTGATGGTGATCGACGGCGCCAAGGGTGTGGAAAGCCAGACCCAGAAACTGTTTGAGGTCTGCCGCCTGCGCGACCTGCCGATCCTGACTTTCTGTAATAAGATGGACCGCGAGAGCCGCGATATCTTTGACATCATTGATGAAATTCAGGAAAACCTGGCCATCGACGTGACCCCAGCCAGCTGGCCCATCGGGATTGGCCGCGATTTTATCGGCTGTTACGACATCCTGCGCGACCGGCTGGAACTGATGGACCGCGCCGACCGCAATAAGGTTGCGGAAAGCATTGAAATCAATGGCTTGGACGACCCCAAGCTGGCTGAACACGTGCCCGAACACCTGCTGGAGACGTTCCTGGAAGAGCTGGAAATGGCGCGCGAGTTGCTGCCGCCACTCGACCGTCAGGCATTTCTGGACGGGACACTGTCTCCGATCTGGTTTGGCTCGGCGATTAATTCCTTTGGCGTCAAAGAGTTGATGGACGGCATTGCCAAATTTGGCCCTGAACCCCAAATTCAAATTGCCCAGCCCCGCAACATCGCGCCCGAGGAAAAGAACGTCACTGGCTTTGTGTTCAAGGTGCAGGCCAACATGGATCCCAAGCACCGCGACCGGGTGGCCTTTGTGCGGATGGCCTCGGGCCACTTCAAACGCGGCATGAAACTGACCCATGTGCGCACCAAGAAACTGATGACAATATCCAATCCGGTGCTGTTCTTAGCCTCGGATCGCGAACTGGCAGAAGAGGCCTGGGCAGGCGATATCATCGGCATTCCCAACCACGGCCAATTGCGCATCGGCGACACCCTGACCGAGGGCGAGATGCTGCGGGTCAGTGGCATCCCCTCGTTTGCGCCGGAGCTGCTGCAAAGCGTGCGCCCGGGCGATCCTCTGAAATCCAAGCACCTGGAAAAGGCGCTGATGCAGTTTGCCGAGGAAGGTGCCGCCAAGGTGTTCAAGCCATCTATCGGCTCGGGCTTTATCGTCGGCGTTGTYGGCCCGCTGCAGTTCGAAGTGCTCGCCAGCCGGATCGAGATAGAATACGGACTGCCAGTGCGGTTCGAGCAATCTCAGTTCACCAGTGCCCGCTGGGTCAGCGGCGACAAGCAAGCGCTTGATAAGTTTATCAATGCCAACCCGCAGCACATTGCCCACGACCATGACGGCGACATCGTCTACCTGACTCGGCTACAGTGGGACATCGACCGGATTGAACGCGACTACCCGGATTTGAAACTGACGGCGACAAAAGAGATGATGGCTTGAGGGTTTGCAGAGGAAGCAACAGTGCTGCAGGCACAAACCACAGCGCAGTGCCCGGTGTAATCACCGGGCAAAGAACCTGATCCAATGACCTGCTGGGGCCTTGTTGCCACCATCAAGGCCGAGGCCGCCGACATTCTGAATTTCGCGGCCTACCACATTGAGGTCGGCGCCCATCGTCTGCTTATCTACCTCGATGCCCCCTGCCCCGAAGCCATGCCCTATCTCCAGGCGCATCCAAAAATTCGGGTCATTCTCTGCGATGAGGCCTATTGGCTAAAGCGCCGCAAAGCCCGTCCCGACAAACACCAGGTCCGCCAGACTCTGAACGCCACCCGCGCCTATCGCCGTCAGGCCAATGACTTGGATTGGCTGATTCATATAGACGTCGACGAATTTCTGTGGAGCAAGGATTCGCTTCACGACATCCTTGGCGCCCTGCCGCAAGATGTGTTCTGCGCCAGATCACGCCCCATTGAATCGCTGGGGGGGGATGGCACCTCGTTCAAGGCCTATATTCCCAAGACGTTGGACCGGAATGCGATTATCCAGCGTCTTTACCCCCGGTTTGGTGACTATCTAAAGGGGGGGTTTTTAAGCCACGAGCAAGGCAAGATCTTTGCCCGCACCGGCACCGAAGACGTGAAAATTAGGATTCACAGCATTTTTGTCAAAGATGCCTCCAATCCCAATCAGATTGAGCTGCCACAAGTGGATCTGTGTCACCTGCACGGCAAAAGTTGGCACGACTGGTTCTCACGCTACCGCTATCGCCTGGAAAAGGGGTCTTATCGAGCCGAGATGAAGCCCAACCGTTCACGCGATAAAGGCGGCGTCACTCTTCATGAGCTTATGCGTACAATCGAGAGTGAAGAAGGTGAGACTGGGTTGCAGGCCTTTTACGACGAGATTTGCGCGGACACTCCGGATCTGCGCAGTCGGCTGCAAGACGAGGGGTTGCTTAAGAATCACGATCTGAAGCYGGAGGAAAAACGTCGGAAACACTTCCCCAAATTCGGGTAAAATGTTTCCCAAAAGCCCCAAAAACGTCTTGTAGACCGATATGAAGCGACTTTGTTTGACCCTTGGTCGGGATTTTGCTATCTCCCGCCGCGAGCCGACTGTGCAACACGCATACTGACCATCCGGGTCCGGCCAACCAAATACACGTGCGGGCCAAGTCAGCGTCCGCGAAACGCGGATACACATGACGAAATTTTCTGACCTAAATCTTCATCCCAAAGTTCTCAAAGCAGTCGAGGACGCGGGGTATGAAACCCCAACGCCGATTCAGGCCGAAGCGATTCCGCCTGCGCTCGAAGGTCGTGACGTTTTGGGGATCGCGCAGACCGGCACCGGTAAAACCGCTTCTTTTACCTTGCCTATGATCACTTTACTGGCCCGTGGCCGCGCCCGCGCCCGCATGCCACGCAGCCTGGTTCTGTGCCCGACGCGTGAATTGGCCGCTCAGGTTGCCGAAAACTTTGACACCTACTCCAAGTACCTGAAACTGACCAAGGCGCTGCTGATCGGCGGCGTTTCGTTCCGGGAGCAGGACGCGCTGATCGACCGTGGTGTTGACGTGCTGATCGCGACRCCYGGCCGCCTGCTGGACCATTTCGAGCGCGGCAAGCTGATTCTCTCGGACGTCAAAGTCATGGWGGTGGACGAGGCTGACCGGATGCTCGACATGGGTTTCATCCCCGACATCGAACGCATCTTTGGCATGACCAACCCGCTGACCCGCCAGACTCTGTTTTTCTCGGCCACCATGGCGCCCGAGATTGAACGCATCACCAATACCTTCCTGTCGGCCCCGGCTCGTATTGAGGTGGCCCGTCAGGCTACCACATCCGAGACCATCACCCAGGGCGTGATCATGTTCAAAGCCTCGCGTCGCGACCGCGAAGCCAGTGAGAAGCGCAAACTGCTGCGGACCATTATTGATAGTGAAGGTGAAAAATGCACCAACGCAATCATCTTCTGCAATCGCAAGATGGACGTGGATGTGGTTGCCAAGTCACTGAAGAAATACGGCTATGACGCCTCGCCGATCCACGGCGATCTGGAGCAGAGCCAGCGCATGAAGACCTTGGATGCATTCCGCGACGGGTCGTTGCGCTTTCTAGTCGCGTCGGATGTGGCGGCCCGTGGACTGGATGTGCCCAACGTCAGCCATGTGCTGAACTTTGATGTGCCCAGCCACGCCGAAGACTATGTGCACCGCATTGGGCGTACCGGTCGTGCGGGTCGTGCTGGCACCGCGATAATGATTTGCGTGCCCAAGGACGAAAAGAACCTCGCTGACATCGAACGCTTGGTGCAGAATGAAATTCCGCGCCTTGAGAACCCGCTGAAATCGGCCAAAGTCGAAGAGTCCAAGGACAGCAGCGAAGAGAAGAAGTACACGGGTCGCAGCCGCCGGTCGTCCCGGTCCAGCGAAACTCCTACCAAAACAAGCGAACCCCTCGACGCCACCAACAACGACACCCCGGCCAAGACCGAGGAGCGTCAGAGCAAACCTGACGAACGTCAGGCAAAGCCGGCTGACAGCAATCGGGCAAGGTCCAGCGACAACAAGGCCCCGTCCCGCTCGTCCAACCGCTCACGCGGGGGGCGCGACAATGGCAGAACCGTGATTGGCCTTGGCGATCACCTGCCCAGCTTTATCGCGCTTAGCTTTGAAGAGCGCCGCACCGTCTGATTCAGACAGCTCATGACAGATCAAAGGCCGTGCCCATCCCGGGCGCGGCCTTTTTGTTTCAACAATCGAACGTTTGCACTTGCAGCATAGCGGCATTGTGGAAATGGCCGATGTTATCAAGATCAAACCATCCTATCTGCTCTCTGAGACAACCAAACGACTAATGTCGCAGCGAGTAGATACCATGACCCAATTTGACAGCCCCAAACTCACCATCGCCGAGATCCGCAGCATCGAGGTCCATGCGCGCCAACTGCGCTCTGAGGTGATGCACGACATAATGCGCGCTCTTGGCCGTAAAATTGCTGCGCTACCACAGAAGATTGCAGGCTTATTTCATCGCCCGCGTCACGCTTGAGCCCACGACCACCACTCACTCCAAACCAACCACCACTCACGCCCAAATAAAAACGCCCCGGTCGGAACAACCGGGGCGTTTTTTCATGTGATAAGATTGGGCCAGGCCCAAAGGGTCACCGCATTCGGCTGACCACCACAGTTACCTCAGGCTTTTTGCCAATCTCATTGTTGGCAGTCTGACGAGCAACGCGCCGCAGCCCGTCTTCCAGCTTGTCATCGTCGCGCAGGGTCTTTTTGTTGGCCCGCTTCAGGAATTGGTCAAGATCCTTTTCCAGTGCCTCGACAAGCCCGCCCTTGGAGCGTCCGGTCTCAGGAAGGCCTTTGACATCACACCAAGGTTCGCCCAGCGGTGCGTCGTCTTCGTCCAGAATGACCGTCACCACCACGTGGCCGTTCAACGCCATACGGATACGATCCCGCACAACTCCGTCCATGGCGCCGATTTTCACCGATCCATCCAGATAGGTTCGGCCGGTATCGACATACTCGGCCACCACAGGAGTATCGCCGGTCAGGTCCATCATCATACCATTGACGACCACGGCGCTTGCCATGCCCTTGCTGATCGCCAGTTTGGCGTGCTCCCGCAGGTGACGGTGTTCACCGTGCATCGGAATCAGCATCTTGGGTTTCACCAGATCGTGCAGCATCTCCAGATCCGGGCGGTTGGCATGGCCCGAAACGTGATACAAACCCGAGCTGTCGTCGACCACATCCACGCCCTTTTCCGAGAACTGGTTCATGATGCTAATCACGCCTCTCTCGTTGCCCGGGATGGTCTTGGAGGAGAACAGGAACAGATCGCCCTCTTTGATCTGCAAGCCGCGGTATTTGCCACGTGCCAGTTGTGCCGAGGCCGCCCGGCGTTCGCCCTGGCTACCAGTCACCAACAACATCAGGTTTTCGCGTGGCATCTGAGTGGCGTCTTCCGGGCTGACCAACTTGGGGAAGTCTGTCAGTACGCCCGTTTCAAACGCCGCTTCAACCATCCGCTGCATCGCGCGGCCCAGCAATACGATCGAGCGCCCGGCCCTCTCGCCTGCCTCGGCCAGGGTTTTCACCCGCGCCACGTTTGACGCAAAAGTGGTCGCGACAACCATACCTTTGGCAGCGCCAACCAGCTTGGTGATCTCAGGGCCGACATCAACCTCAGAGCGTCCAGGCTCTAGCGAAAACACATTGGTACTGTCGCACATCAATGCCTGTACGCCGCCTTTGCCAAGGCTAGCCCAAAGATCAGGATCAAAGGGCTCCCCCACAATCGGGGTCGGATCAGTTTTGAAGTCACCCGAGTGCAGCACCCGCCCAGCAGGCGTATCAATCACCATGCCGCCRCTTTCYGGRATCGAGTGMGCRGTTGGCACCACACCAATGSTAAAGGGRCCSAGTTTGGTGACCTCGGGCCAGGACGAGACAGTACGTACAGCCTCTTCCAGATGCCCGTGCTCTTTCATCTTGCGGCGGGCAATATTCGCAGTAAAAGCACGCGCGTAAATCGGCACATTCAAATGGCTATACATATGGGCGACGGCGCCAATATGGTCCTCATGCGCATGGGTGATAAAGATGCCTTCCAGCCGGTCAGCACGCTCTTTCAGCCAGGTCATATCGGGCATGATCAGATCAACACCCGGGGTGCTGTCCATATCCGGAAATGCCACGCCCAGATCCACCAGGATCAGCCGCTCTTTGCCGGGTTTGCCATAGCCATAGACATAGGCGTTCATACCAATTTCGCCTGCCCCACCGAGGGGCAGATAGATCAATCGTTCAGTGCTCATCTTGGAGACCGTTTTCCTTGTTGTATTTGTGGATGATCTGCAGACCATGCATGGTCAGGTCATCCTCAAAAGCGTCGAATAGTTGTGCTGATTGCTGGAACAAAGGCGCCAGCCCGCCTGTAGATATGATTTTCATTGGCACGCCATGCTCGGCCTTGATCCGCGAGCAGATTTCGCGCACCAATCCAACATAGCCCCAGAACACGCCGGATTGCATGCAGGCCACTGTGTTGGTGCCTATTACGGACTGCGGCTTGGAAATGTCAACATGCGGCAGTGCAGCCGCCGCCTGGTGCAGCGCTTCCAGGCTCAGGTTCACCCCCGGCGCGATCACCCCGCCGATATAGGCGCCATCCTCGGCAACCACGTCAAAGGTGGTGGCAGTGCCAAAATCCACCATGATCAGATTGCCACCGTAATGGTCAAATCCGGCAACTGTGTTCACCAACCGGTCCGGCCCCACAGCCGTGCCCTCATCCACCCGCACATCCACCGGCAGCAGGCAATCAGACTTGCCCACCACAAGCGGACGGGTGTTGTAATAGCGATCCGCAAGAACCCGCAGATTGAACACCACCCGCGGCACTGTCGACGAAATGATCACCTCGGTGATATCCGCCTCGATGCCTTGCAGGCGCATCAGGGTGTTGAGCCAGACGTAATACTGATCCGCGGTGCGCTGCCAATCGGTGGCGGTGCGCCAGGTGCCGATAAAGCGCTCCCCATCCCAGATCGAAAACACGGTGTTGGTATTGCCACAATCAATTGCCAAAAGCATCGTGTCTTGCCTTTCCTAGAAATACACGTCCGCGGCGGAAATTTTAACACGGCCCTTGGCCGTGTTTAAGACAAGGTTACCCTCTGCGTCCACCGTCTCAAAGGTGCCCGTGGTTTCCGACGTCGCGGTACGGGCAGTAATCACCTCGCCCAATTTGGCCGCTTTGGCCAGCCAGGCGTTACGGATCACCTCAAACCCATAAGTCACAAGCTGCTGCTCGTACTGRGCATAAGCCGCCGCCAGCTCTCCCAGAAATTCCTCAGGCGTCACMGMAGCCCCGGTTTCCGAMAGCAGAGACACCGGKCGCAGGGCCCGCTCTTCCAACTGCTCRACCGGCGGAACATCGCTCAGGTTTACGCCAATGCCGATGAACAGATGGCTCATCCCAACGCCAGCGCCCGCGCTCTCTAGCAAAATGCCAGCCAACTTGCCGCCATTCAACAAAACGTCATTGGGCCATTTCAGCGCAAATCCCGCAGCCCTGCCGCTGACCGCAACACAGGCGTCAAACAAGGCCAAAGACGCCACAAAACTGCGCAACGCCGCTTGCGCCGGTGTCCCCTCGGGCCGCAACACCAAGGTGCAGGCCAGATTTCCCTCAGGATGGCTCCAACTGCGCCCTCTGCGCGCCCGCGCTGCAGTCTGGTGCCGTGCCAGTATCCATTCTGGTCCGGCCAGGGTCGGTGCAATTCGCGCCGCCTCGTTCAAGGTGCTATCCACCTCCGCCAGGATCCGCCGCCCATACCCGTCTGGCCACTGCCGCATGCCACCCTCATCTTCTTCTTGTTTCAAATACCTTCGCCGAAGGCCCTTACACAAAAAAGAGACGCGCCCATAGGGGCGCGTCACAMTTTTCTAACAYTCCSMRTCAGGCTGMTCAGTTAACAAGCGNNNCYGCCGCAGNNNWYGCYGCCGCGCTYTCAACRCCAAACATRTTGAYAATGCCCARCACCATCACCGCWGCCGAWSCCATMARGAASCCCCACAAAACYGGCGAGGTATTGCGATCCARCTCTTCGCCTTCCTCACCAAAATACATGTAGTAAACGATGCGCAGATAATAAAACGCGCCAATCACCGAGGCAATCACCCCAGCAATCGCCAACCAGGCCAGACCGCCCTCATAGGCCGCCCGCAGCACATAGAACTTGCCAAAGAAACCCAGCATCGGCGGCACCCCCGACAGCGAGAACAGCAGCACGAGCATCGCCAGGGCCTTGCCCGGCTCGCGCCGAGACAGCAGATTCAGCGATGCAATATCGGTGACCGGCTTGCCGTCTTTTTCCATCATCAGGATAAAAGCAAAGGTGCCAATGTTCATGGTGACATAGATCGCCATATAGATCAGCATCGCCTTCACCCCAAACTGAGTACCAGCTGCCAAACCCATCAACGCAAAGCCCATATGGGCAATTGAGGAATAGGCCATCAGACGTTTGATGTTGGTCTGGCCAATCGCCGCGACCCCCCCAAGGAACATCGACATCACCGATAGCATCGCGACCACCTGGCTCCAGTCCTCGACAGCATTGCCAAAGGCGTCATGCATGACCCGGGCAAACAGACCCATCGCCGCCATCTTAGGCGCTGATGCAAAGAACGCAGTCACCGGGGTCGGCGCGCCTTCATAAACATCCGGTGTCCACATGTGGAACGGCACCGCCGAAACTTTGAACGCCAGCCCCGAGATCAGGAATACAATACCAAACAGCAGTCCAACCGACACTTCGCCGTGTTCTGCAACCTGGATGATACCCTCGAACTTGGTGGTGCCAGCAAAGCCATAGACCAGCGATGCGCCATAAAGCAGCAGTCCCGAAGACAGCGCGCCAAGGACAAAATATTTCAGGCCGGCCTCAGTCGATTTGACACTGTCGCGCCGCATAGAAGCGACCACATAAAGCGCCAGTGATTGCAACTCCAGCCCCATATACAGCGACATCAGATCGCCGGCCGAGACCATCATCATCATGCCAACAACGCTGAACGAGATCAGCAGCGGGTACTCAAACCGCAACATGCCACGGCGGGACATATACTCTTGCCCCATCANCAGCACTGCCGCCGCCGACAGTAGAATGGTGACTTTGGCAAAGCGCGCAAACCCGTCGTCGACGAACATACCGCCAAAGGCCACATTGGTGCCGCTACCACTGCCGGCGATCCACAGCGCCAAAAGGGCCATCAGACCGCTGGTGGTCCAAATCAACAGCGGCCCCAGCTTGTCCTTGCTGGAATAGACCGCAAACAGCAGCGCTATCATGGCGTAAACAGCCAGRATSATTTCTGGCAGGATTACGTTGAGATCAGCTTGGATCATCTTCCCRGCCCCCTTAGTGCGAWGCAGTCTGGGTCGCSGCGGTCAWATCCGCAGCGGCCAGAGAATGATTGAAATTGKCKACCAGYGCSKCRGTTGACGGGCCRATGATGTCRGTGACCASYGCCGGGTAGAYMCCCAGYARRATGGTCATCACMAYCAGCGGTGCAAAGATMACCCGCTCGCGCATSGTCATRTCRGWCATGGTYTTCAGGCCAGCYTTGATCAGGTCGCCAAACACCACSCGGCGRTACAGRTACAGCGCATAACAGGCCGAGAARATMACSCCSGAGGTYGCCACMGCGGCCACCCAGGTGTTTTTCTGGAACGCTCCCATCAGGGTCAGGAATTCACCGACAAACCCGGAGGTGCCCGGCAGGCCAACGTTGCCCATGGTGAAGAACATGAACACCAGCGCATAGACCGGCATTCGGATCACCAGGCCACCGTAAGCACTGATGTCGCGGGTGTGCATGCGGTCGTAGATTACCCCGACGATCAGGAACAAGGCGGCCGAGATAAAGCCGTGGCTGATCATCTGAAAAATCGCTCCGTCGACGCCCTGCTGATTGGCAGAAAAGATCCCCATGGTGACAAAGCCCATGTGCGCGACGGAGGAATAGGCGATCAGCTTCTTCATGTCATCCTGCACCAGCGCCACCAGCGAGGTATAGACAATGGCAATCGCCGACATCCACAGCACCATATCGGTCATCACTTCGGTCCCGACCGGGAACATCGGCAGACTGAACCGCAGGAAACCATAGCCGCCCATTTTCAAYAGGATWSCCGCCAGAACAACTGACCCGGCTGTTGGCGCCTGAACGTGGGCATCCGGCAACCAGGTGTGCACCGGCCACATCGGCATTTTCACCGCAAAGGAGGCAAAGAAAGCCAAGAACATCAGGGTCTGCATACCACCGACAATCTGAATGCCCAAAATTTCGAAATTATTTGACGCAAAGGTATGTTTCATCAGGTCTTCGATATCGGTGGTGCCCGCATCGGCAAACATCGCCACCATCGCCACCAGCATCAGCACCGAGCCAAGGAAGGTGTAGAGGAAGAACTTGAACGATGCGTAGACGCGTTGCTTGCCACCCCAAATGCCGATGATCAGGAACATCGGGATCAGGCCGGCCTCGAAGAACATGTAGAACAGCATCAGATCCAGCGCCATGAAGACGCCCAGCATCAGGGTCTCCAGCAGCAAGAAAGCAATCATGTATTCCTTGACGCGGGTATTGACGTTCCAGCTGGCCAGAATGGTCAGCGGCATCACAAATGTGGTCAGCATCACAAACAGCACCGAAATGCCATCGACGCCCATCTTGTATTCCAGGCCAAACAGCCAGTCGGTTTCTTCAACAAACTGGAAACCGGTGTTGGAGGGATCGAACTCAAAGTAGATCCCTAAGCTCACCAAAAAGGTGATCGAGGTGGCAAACAGGGCAACATATTTGGCATTGCGCTGTGCTGCCTCATCCTCGCCCCGCAGAAACAGGGCCAAGATGCCCGCCGCCAGTGCCGGGATAAAGGTAACAATAGACAGTATGTTGTCCATCAGTGGGCTCCTCCGCCGATCGACATCCAGGTAACCAGGGCAGCAATGCCCAGCACCATCCAGAAAGCATAAGTAAAGATGAAACCCGTTTGTGCGCGTCCGGCCAGACGGGTGAAGAAGGGAACCATGCCCATGGCGACGCCGTTCAGGAAGCCGTCAATGACCTTGCCATCACCACGTTTCCACAGGAACCGGCCTAAGGCCATCGTCGGTTTGACCAGAAGCGCATCGTAGATCTCGTCGAAGTACCACTTGTTCTTGAAGAACAGATACAGAGGCTGCTGCGCCTTGGCCAAACGACCGGGCAGCGACGGGTTGATGATGTAGAACCAAATCGCCATCAACAGACCACCCAACATGGCGATGAACGGAGACACCTTGACCCAGATCGGAGCCGCATGGGCGTCGTCCAGCACAGTGTTGTGTTTGCCAAAGTAGATGCCGCCCTCGCCGGGCTTGCCAGCAAACACATAGTGGTGCTCACCCTCGCCCATTGCTGCAACTTCGGCCTCACCGTGACCTGCCTCAGCAACCGTCTCACCGTGGTCAGCATCTTCGCCATGTGCCGAGGCCTCGGCAACCGGGATACCATAGAACTTGCCAACCTGATCGGTGTGACCAAAGAACGAGCCATACCAAAGCATACCAGCCAGCACTGCACCAACGGACAACACGCCCAGCGGGATCAGCATGGTCAGCGGGCTTTCCTGCGCGTGCTCATGGGTGTGCTTGTCGCCGCGTGCCGTACCAAAGAAGGTGAGGAACATCAGCCGCCACGAGTAGAACGAGGTCATCGCAGCCGCGATCACCAACATCCAGAAGCCATAGCCCGATCCGCCTGCATAGGCGCTCTCAATAATGGCATCTTTGGACAGGAATCCTGCAAAACCGATGGTGGTCAGCGGGATACCTACGCCGGTGATGGCCAGGGTACCGATCATCATCGCCCAGAAGGTATAGGGGATCTTTTTGCGCAATCCGCCGTATTCGGTCATTTCCTGCTCGTGGTGCATCGCGTTGATCACCGAACCAGCCCCAAGGAACAACAGCGCCTTAAAGAAGGCGTGGGTCAGCAGGTGGAACATTGCGGCGGAATACATGCCAACACCGGCAGCAACGAACATATAGCCCAGCTGCGAACAGGTGGAATAGGCAATGACGCGTTTGATATCGGTCTGAACCAGACCCACGGTAGCAGCAAAGAACGCCGTCGAGGCACCAATTACGGTGATGAACACGGCTGCCTCAGGCGCGAACTCAATCAGCGGCGACATGCGGCAGATCAGGAACACACCGGCGGTGACCATGGTGGCCGCGTGGATCAGCGCCGACACAGGGGTCGGGCCTTCCATCGCGTCGGGCAGCCAGGTGTGCAGGAACAGCTGCGCCGATTTACCCATCGCGCCGATGAACAGCAGCACCACAATCACATTGGCGGCATTCCATTCGCCCCACAGGAACGACAGCTGCGTTTCGGCCAATTGCGGGGCGGCGGCAAACACATCGTCCAGGTTGACGCTATCGGTCAGGAAGAACAGCGCAAAGATCCCCAGCGCAAAGCCAAAGTCACCCACACGGTTGACCACAAAGGCCTTGATGGCGGCGGCATTGGCCGTTGGCTTGCGGTAGTAGAAACCAATCAGCAGATACGAGGCAACGCCCACGCCTTCCCAGCCAAAGAACATCTGCACCAGGTTGTCAGAGGTCACCAGCATCAGCATGGCAAAGGTAAAGAACGACAGATAGGCAAAGAAGCGCGGCTTATAGCTTTCGCCCTCTTTCCACTGCGGATCTTTGYCCATGTAGCCAAAGGAATAGAGGTGCACCAGACTGGACACTGTGGTGATCACAATCAGCATGATTGCGGTCAGGCGATCCAGACGAATGCCCCAGGATGTCGACAATGATCCGCTTTCAATCCAGCGCATGATCTCGATGTGCTGGGTGACGCCGTTAAATGTCAGGAAGACAATCCACGACAGCAGCGCCGACAGGAACAACATGCCTGTCGAGGTCCACATCGCGGCTTTCTCGCCGATGTATTTATATCCAAAGCCGCAGATAATGGCCCCAACGAGCGGGGCAAACAGGAGGATGGTTTCCATGATGTCTTAGCCCTTCATCACGTTGATGTCTTCGACGTCGATTGTTCCGCGGTTGCGGAAGTAGCAGACCAGGATCGCCAGACCAATGGCGGCCTCGGCGGCGGCCACGGTCAGCACAAACAGGGTAAACACCTGCCCGACCAGATCGCCAAGGAAGCTGGAGAASGCYACAAGGTTRATGTTCACCGCCAGCAGCATCAAYTCGATGCTCATCAGCAGRATGATCACGTTCTTGCGGTTCAGAAARAGCCCGAAGATGCCGATGACGAASAGWGTCGCCGCGACSGTGAGATAATGTTCAATACCAATCATTGACTTACAGCCCCTGCCCCGGTTTCACGTCYTTMAGTTCCATCGCCTTGGCCGGATCGCGGAACATCTGGGCCAGGATATCCTGGCGTTTGATGTCCTTGCGATGGCGCAGGGTCAGCACGATGGCGCCAATCATGGCGACCAGCAGGATCAKRCCCGAWAKCTGRAACAGAAGGAAATATTCATCATAAAGGATAAGGCCAAGGGCCTCGGTATTGTGGTGTTCCGCTGTAATTGGATTGGCCAGCAGCTCAGATGCGCCATGGGCAGTTTCCCAAGCGCCATAAGCCATCACCATCTGCATAAGAATGATCAAGCCGATCAGCAGCGCCAGCGGCAAGAACTTGGCCATCTCGGCCTTCAGCTCGGCAAAATCCACGTCCAGCATCATCACCACAAACRGGAACAGCACCATCACGGCGCCGACGTATACGATGATCAGCMMMWWRGCRACMAMMYCGGCRMYCRMCAGMMCGRMCAGMMYYKCCGWTGRYRGKWWGGWYWKGRYMWWCMRSWGCACCGAATGCACCGGCTGGCGGCTGATCACAGTGAACAGCCCGCCGGTGACAGCGCTAATGGCGAAGAGGTAAAAGGCAAACACGGTCATGTCTCATCGTCCCCTTGTGCGTCCAGAACCTGTTGCGCGACTTCCATCGCCTTGGTCATGGCCGGGATGCCAGCAAACACTGACATCTGTCCGATCGTTTCCACGATCTCTTGTTTCTTGGCCCCCGCCGCAAGGGCGTGGCGCACGGTCTGGCGCAGAGCAGCATCGGCCTGCGCGCCTTGGCATGTCAGCCCGGCCAGCGTCAGCAGCAGCCGGGTCTTGGCGTCCAGACCATCCGGATTAGCGGATTTGCCGAACATCATTTCCATCGCCTCTTTCGGCATGGTCGGCCACATCTCCTCAAACCCTTTGGCCGAGACATCCTCAAGCCCGGGGTTCATCGCCTTGGCCATCTCCTGGGCCTGGGCCATCATGGCCTCAAAGGGGTTTTTGGGATCGCTCATCGGTACGGTGCATCCAATTCCAGGTTGCGGGCGATTTCGGCTTCCCACCGGTCGCCGTTCTCTAGCAGCTTGGTTTTGTCATAAAACAACTCTTCGCGGGTCTCGGTCGAGAACTCAAAGTTCGGGCCTTCGACAATCGCATCCACCGGACAGGCCTCTTGGCAGAACCCGCAGTAGATACATTTGGTCATGTCGATGTCATAGCGCGTGGTACGGCGGCTGCCGTCCTCGCGAGGTTCCGCGTCGATGGTGATCGCCTGCGCCGGGCAGATCGCTTCGCACAGTTTACAAGCAATGCAGCGTTCTTCGCCGTTAGGATAGCGACGCAGCGCGTGCTCACCCCGGAAACGAGGGCTTAGCGGGCCCTTCTCGTGCGGGTAGTTCAGCGTTGCCTTGGGAGCAAAGAAGTACTTCATCCCCAGTTTAAAGCCGGCCCAGAAATCCTGCAGCAGGAAGTATTTGGCGGCACGAGTGTAATCGATCTGAGTCATATCAGCCTCCTACGGTCCAGCGCGCATAGACGCCCCAGAACCAACCAAATTTTGCAGCAAAAGCAACGAAGACCACCCAACCYAGCGACAGCGGCARGAACACTTTCCAGCCCAGWCGCATCAGCTGGTCATARCGGTAGCGCGGSGTGATTGCCTTGACCATCGAGAAGAAGAAGAACACCACCAGCATTTTGCCGARCATCCACAGCATCCCGTCCGGYAGGCCCGGAATKGGYGACAACCAGCCGCCCATGAACAACAGGGTKATCAGCGCRCACATCAGCACCACCGCCACCARTTCSCCAATCATGAACARCAGGAACAGTGTCGATGAATATTCAACCTGATARCCCGCCACCAGTTCMGACTCTGCYTCGGGCAGGTCAAAMGGTGGCCGGTTGGTTTCSGCYARGGCGCTGATAAAGAACARGATCATCATCGGRAAATGCGGCAGCCAGAACCAGTTCAGCAGGCCAWRGTCGCCYTTCTGCGCGGCWACGATATCGCCAAAGTTCATYGARCCSGMGGACAGGATCACMCCGATGATRACCAGGCCAATCGASACCTCGTAKGAAATCATCTGCGCSGCSGAKCGCAACGAGCCCAGGAAYGGGTATTTTGAGTTCGATGCCCAACCGCCCATGATCACGCCGTAGACCTCAAGCGAGGACACTGCAAAGACATAGAGRATGGCGACGTTGATGTTGGAGATCACCAGACTGTCGTTGAACGGGATCACCGCCCAGGCAATCAGCGCCATAACCAGACTGACCAGCGGCGCCATGATAAACACCGCCCGGTCGGCACCGGCGGGAATAATCACCTCTTTGACGATGTATTTCAGGAAGTCTGCAAAGCTTTGCAGCACGCCGTAGAAGCCAACTACATTGGGTCCGCGCCGCATTTGCACCGCAGCCCAGATTTTACGGTCTGCATACATCAGAAAGGCCAGGGCAACCAGCAGCGGGATCACCAGCAGCAAAACCTGCCCGACGATCAGCAAACCAATGCCCAAATACGTTGTGGAAAAGAATTCAGCCATAGGTCCTCACACCGTAGGTATTGCGTTTGCCACACAATCCGCCACCACGACTTCGGCGTCGATGGTGCGCAGACCGCGCGGTAGGGAGGGCGAGATGGTGTAGACAGCATCTGCCGTCCAAACGCCACCCTCCCGGTTCAAATTTGTGCGCAAATGGCGGGCAAATCCGTAGCCCCGGATCAGCGCATATTGCGCAGCCGCACATTCAGCATAGTTATCAACATCCTGCGCCCTGCGGGCACCACTCATTGACACGTGAAACTGCACCAAGTCCCCCTCGAGCAGGCTGGTTTTTACACCCAGATATTCGGGGCTAAACCCCGCAGCCTGATCTGCTGGGCCCGGCGCACAGCCCGCCAGCAGAAAGGGAAATATGAGTGCAGCGCGGATCATTCCGCCGCAATTTTCTCAGCGCCGCGTGACTTTGCATTGGCAGAGAGTTCAGCCATCAGCTCGGACGCGCGGGTGATTGGGTTAGTCAGGTAGAAATCTTTGATCACAGTCAGGAACGCCGCCTTGCCCAGCGTTCCCAGCTCAAGTGCTTCGCCTTCATTGGTCGGCACCTGATCGATCTTGGCCATATGCGGAACCTCGGCAACCAGAGCTGTGCGCAGTTGCGCCAGCGAGTCGTAGCCCAGTGTTGCATCCAACTCGGCGCTCAGTGCCCGCAGGATGGCCCAGTTTTCTTTGGCCTCACCCGGAGCAAACCCAGCCCGCATCGCCAGTTGCGGACGGCCTTCGGTGTTCACGAACAACCCGTTTTCTTCGGTATAGGCGGCGCCCGGCAGCACGATGTCAGCGCGATGCGCACCACGGTCGCCGTGCGACCCCTGATAGATCACAAAAGCACCATCGTCGATTTCGACTTCGTCTGCACCAAGGTTGTAGATTACCTCGGCCCCATCGAGAGCGGTTTCCATGCCACCCAATGTGGTTGCACCAATGTCCATGGCGCCAACGCGCGAGGCAGCGGTGTGCAGCACCAGCAGTTTGGATTCTGTCAGTTCAGCGAATTTCTGAGCATGTGCCAGAACCGCCAGACCATCGGCCTCTCGCAGAGCGCCCTGCCCCACAATGACCAATGTATCCTTGTCCAAAGCGCCTTTGGTGTCGCCTTTCAGCAAGGCGTCCAGTGCGGCACGGTCGGTGCCCAGGTGAGCGTATTCAAAGGTCAGGTCAACCGGTTGGCCGATCAGGCCAATGTTGGCCCCCTTGGACCAGGCTTTGCGGATACGAGCATTCAGAACCGGCGACTCGTTGCGAGGATCGGTGCCGATCAGCATGATCGCCTTGGCGTCGTCGATATCTTCGATTGATGCGGTGCCGACGTAAGCCGCGCGGTTGTCCCGCGGCAGGCGCACGTTGTCGGTGCGGCACTCAACCTTGCCACCCAGACCCGTCACCAGTTGCTTCAGCGCAAATGCTGCCTCAACCGGCACCAGATCGCCGATCAGACCAGCAAGTTTCTTGCCCTTCATCGCAGCGGCGGCAGCGGCAAGCGCCTCGCCCCATGTGGCTTTGCGCAGTTTGCCGTTCTCACGGATGTAAGGTGTGTCCAGACGCTGGCGGCGCAGCCCATCCCAGACAAAACGGGTCTTGTCGGAAATCCATTCCTCGTTCACGCCATCGTTGTTACGCGGCAGGATGCGCATCACTTCACGCCCCTTGGTATCAACCCGGATGTTGCTGCCCAGAGCATCCATCACGTCGATGGTTTCGGTCTTAGTCAGCTCCCACGGGCGGGCGGTAAAGGCATAGGGTTTCGAGGTCAGCGCGCCSACCGGGCACAGGTCAATGATGTTGCCCTGCAGGTTGCTGTCCAATGTCTCTCCYAGATAGCTGGTGATCTCGGCGTCTTCGCCGCGACCAGTCTGRCCCATCTGGTGGATRCCGGCCACTTCCGAGGTRAAGCGCACGCARCGGGTACAGCTGATGCAGCGGGTCATRGTGGTGGCAACCAGTGGWCCWAGGTCCAGATCATCAACCGCGCGCTTGGGCTCTTTGAACCGGGTTTCCGARATRCCATAGGCCATCGCCTGGTCCTGCARATCACAYTCGCCACCCTGATCGCAGATCGGGCAATCCAGCGGGTGGTTGATCAGCATGAATTCCATCACGCCTTCACGGGCCTTTTTGACCATCGGCGAGTTGGTTTTGACCACCGGAGGCTGACCCTCGGGACCGGGGCGCAGATCACGCACCTGCATGGCGCAAGAGGCGGCGGGTTTTGGCGGGCCGCCAACAACTTCGACCAGACACATGCGGCAGTTGCCAGCGATGGTCAGACGTTCGTGATAACAAAAGCGAGGGATCTCGATCCCAGCTTCTTCACAAGCCTGGATCAGGGTCATCGCCCCATCCACTTCGATCTCTGTACCGTCAATGTTGATCTTGCGCAGGTCAGACATGTCTATTTCGCCCTCAGTAGCGCGCCAATCGCGCTGGATTTGTCAATTTCCGCGTGCCCAAACACGCAGAAGGTTTTTGGGGAGTCGTAGTCAACGCCATTGGCCTTGAGAAACTGCTCACCCTTGGCGCGCATCCGCGCCTTCTCGACGTCCGATTCCACATAGGCGCGGATCTCGGCGTCTGAATATCCCAGGCCATTGGCTTTTGAGCGCAACTGCCAGGCCATACCCAGCGCTTTCATTCGGCGGGGTTTGAGACTGTGGCATTTGTCGCTGATCTCTTTGGCCAACGCAGCAGCGAAAATGATATTCTCAACCTGTGGCACGTCTCGCAAGCTGGGATTGGCCGTAGCCGCTCCCGGCAAAGTCGCAACACAGAAGGCAACAATGGATATCAAAGCACGGGTCATGGTCTTCTCCTGATGATTGGAGGTCCCATGCCGCGCAACGCCGCCACCGCTATTCAATAGCAGCGYGCCGCGCAGGCCCTGATATGCCGCAAATCCGCTCACGATTCGCATTTCCCCTGGAACACAGCCGCCCCAYCCACCAGACGCAACTGCGCCTCTGGATCTTGCGGGTCCACATCCCAGTCGATGAGTGACGTGCCATAGCCCGCCTCGGTCAAACAATAGGTAACACCCGAGTGATAGGCCGCCTGACGGGCGCCATCAAGCGACAGTGCCGCGTCTTTGACCTCGACGATAAAGTCAGCCCGTGAGGCCTTCTTGTTCACTGGCTTGGTCTTGATGCTGAACTGCACTCCATCATAATAAGGCCGCTTGCTTTTCGCCTTGTCGCAGCCCGTCAAGGCCACCGCACCAAGCACCACCGTAAAGAGCAGAATAGTTTTTTTGTTTGTCATTGAGGCCATGGTCCCGTTCACTCCGCCGCCATTGCGCCCATACGACCGGTCTTATTGGCCTTGATACGGTCTTCGATTTCCTCGCGGAAGTTGCGGATCAGGCCYTGGATYGGCCAAGCTGCSGCATCACCMARTGCACAGATAGTRTGGCCTTCGACCTGCTTGGTCAMRTCCCACAACATATCRATTTCTTCCAGCTCGGCCTCGCCGCGCACCARACGATCCATMACMCGCATCATCCAGCCRGTGCCTTCRCGRCAYGGGGTACAYTGACCACAGCTYTCGTGYTTRTAGAACTTRGCCARACGCCARATTGCTTTGATGATGTCGGTGTTCTTGTCCATRACAATCACCGCCGCCGTGCCCARACCCGAGCCCARATCGTTGCGCAGATARTCAAAGTCCATGATCGCGYCGCGCATGTTTTCACCGCGMACRCAAGGCACCGAGGAMCCACCKGGGATCACSGCCARCAGRTTGTCCCAACCGCCSYKRATACCGCCGCAGTGTTTCTCGATCAGTTCTTCAAASGARATSSWCATCGCCTCTTCAACMACRCAGGGGTTGTTGACGTGGCCCGAGATGCCAAACAGTTTGGTGCCGACATTGTTGGGGCGACCGAATGAGCTGAACCACTCGGGGCCGCGCCGTAGGATGGTTGGCACAACAGCAATTGATTCAACGTTGTTCACAGTCGACGGGCAGCCATACAGACCAGCGCCAGCCGGGAACGGCGGCTTCATCCGGGGCATGCCCTTTTTGCCTTCRAGGCTTTCGATCAGWGCGGTTTCTTCACCGCAGATATAGGCYCCTGCCCCGTGGTGCAGRAACAAATCAAAGTCCCAGCCGGATTTGGCAGCGTTCTTGCCCAGAAGACCAGCTTCATAAGCCTCGTCGATGGCGTTTTGCAGTGCCTCGCGCTCGCGGATGTATTCGCCGCGGATGTAGATGTAGCAGGTGTGGGCGTTCATCGCGAAGCTGGCGATCAGCGCGCCTTCGATCAGCGTATGCGGATCGTGACGCATGATTTCGCGGTCTTTRCAGGTGCCYGGCTCRGATTCATCGGCGTTGATCACCAGATAAGCCGGGCGACCATCGCTTTCCTTGGGCATGAATGACCACTTCAACCCGGTGGGGAAACCAGCACCWCCGCGACCGCGCAGGCCAGAGTCTTTCATTGACTGCACGATCCAGTCGCGACCCTTGGCAAGGATCGCTGCGGTACCATCCCAATGGCCACGCGCCTGAGCGCCCTTTAACGTGCGATCATGCATACCATAGAGGTTGGTAAAGATCCGGTCCTGGTCTTTAAGCATGTCTGCCTACCTTTGGCTGTCCTGGCGCATGCGCCAGAGTTGATAAATATTGACCAATGCCCAGATAAATGCTGCGAGAGCGCCGAAGTAGAACAGCATCTCATAGCGTATGGGCAAACCGATCACCTGGACAATCCAAGGCGCTAGGATGGCAGACAGTCCGCCTCCTGCAATCACCACCGCGATGGTGCGCCCTTTGCGGGCAAATACCTTGTCCTGTTCAGTGCTCATATGGTCCTATGTGTCTGGTCCCGCGCCCAACTGGGCGGAGAAGGGTTATTTGTCGGAGGTGCCTTTGTCTTTGGCACGTTTTGCAAACTCGGTCTCTTCACCAGCCGCCAGTTTTTTGGCCTGCTCGATCCAACCATCGCGCTCAATGCGGCCTTTGAAGGTCAGGCGGGCATCAACCCAGGCCACCTGGGCCTCGGTCCAGGCCGCAACCTGGTCAAAGTGGAAAAATCCCAGCTCGTTCAGGGTCTGCTCCAGCTTGGGGCCAACACCTTTTAGCAGCTTCAGGTTATCCGCTTTGCCACCGCGAGCGGCTTTTAGAACCTCGGGTTCAGCTTCAGCAGCGGCTTCGGCCTTGAGCGCGGCCACTTTCTTGGCGGGCGCAGCTTTCTTAGCAGCCTTTTTGGCCTCTTCGGCCTGCTTGACCGCAGGTTTCGGAGTTGCAGGCGCTGGCGGAGTTGGTGCTTCGGCAGCACGCCCCGCAACAACACCGTTCTTGCCAACCCAAGGGGTCAGCAGAGGCACTTCGTCGCCCTGAATGCGCTTGATGGTATCGCCAAGATCAGTGGCCAGTTGCACGCTTGCATTATACTGCGCCTTGCCACTGTCGTGATCCTGCAATGTGGTCAGGCCAGACAACGGTTCCGAGCTATAACGACCGTTTTGCGGCCCCGGCGTCGGCACCTTGCCAGCGGCCAGCTCGTCCAGCAGCTTGGCAAAGCTGTCAGCGGTCAGATCTTCATAGTAGTCCTTGCCGATCTGCGCCATCGGAGCGTTGGTGCAAGAACCAAGGCATTCGACCTCTTCCCAGGAAAACCGGCCATCACCTGACAGGGTGTGCGGCTTATTGGCGATTTTCTCACGGCAGATTGCCACCAGATCCTCGGCGCCGCAAATCATGCAGGAGGTGGTGCCGCAGATCTGGATATGGGCCACCGAGCCCACTGGCTGCAGCTGGAACATGAAATAGAACGAGGCCACTTCGAGCACGCGGATATAGGCCATATCCAGCATGTCAGCGATGCCCTCGATAGCGGGTTTCGACAACCAGCCCTCTTGTTCCTGGGCCCGCCACAGCAGCGGTATGACCGCTGAGGCCTGACGGCCATCGGGGTATTTGGTGATTTGCCCTTCTGCCCAGGCCAGGTTGGCGGTGGTGAAGGCAAAGCTATCGGGTTGTTCRGCGTGAAGACGGCGCAGCATCAATTCGTCTTTCTGTGTKWGTKGCCCRCGAGGRTGCCTCCGGCGGGAGTATTTTYARMAAGAWGAAGCMRRGWRRSWRWRGYGTRRWTCAACGGTCAATCTCCCCAAACACAACATCCATGGTGCCGATGATGGCAGCGACGTCGGCCAACTGATGGCCGGTGGCCATGTAATCCATCGCTTGCAAGTGCAGGAAGCCAGGTGCGCGGATCTTGACGCGGTAGGGTTTGTTGGACCCATCTGCCACCAGATAGACGCYGAATTCACCCTTGGGGGCTTCGACGGCGGCGTAGACTTCACCGGAGGGCACGTGGAAGCCTTCGGTGTAGAGCTTGAAGTGGTGGATCAGGCTCTCCATCGAGGTTTTCATGTCGCCGCGTTTAGGCGGGCTCAGCTTGCCGCGCGCGATCACTTCACCGGGGCAGTCGCGCAGTTTGGCAATGCACTGGCGGATGATCGAGATCGATTGGCGCATTTCTTCCATRCGGCACAGGTAACGGTCATAGCAGTCGCCGTTYTTGCCCACTGGGATTTCAAAATCAAACTCGCTGTAGCATTCATAGGGCTGCGAGCGACGCAGATCCCAGGCCAAGCCGGATCCGCGCACCATCACGCCGGAAAACCCGTAGTCCAGGATGTCCTGCTCGGTGATMWMYCCRATRTCGMMRTTGCGCTGYTTGAAAATRCGGTTCTCGGTCAGCAGGGTGTCGATGTCATCCAGCCGCGCCGGAAAAGTATAGGTCCAGGCCTCGATATCGTCGATCAGGGCGTCGGGCAAATCAAGATGTACGCCGCCGGGGCGGAAATAGGCKGCRTGMAGRCGGGCACCWCTGGCGCGCTCATAAAACACCATCAGCTTTTCACGCTCTTCAAAACCCCAGAGCGGCGGCGTCAGCGCCCCCACGTCCATGGCCTGAGTGGTGACGTTCAGCAGGTGGTTCAGAATGCGGCCAATTTCCGAGTAGAGCACCCGGATCAGCGAGCCACGACGCGGCACCACGGTGCCGGTCAGCTTTTCAATCACCAGACACCATGCATGTTCCTGGTTCATCGGCGCCACATARTCSAGSCGGTCRAAATACGGMAKRTTYTGCARRTAKGTSCGGCTTTCCATCAGCTTTTCGGTGCCACGGTGCAGCAGCCCGATATGCGGATCGCAGCGCTCGACAATCTCGCCGTCCAGCTCCAGCACCAGACGCAGCACGCCGTGCGCTGCCGGGTGCTGAGGACCGAAGTTGATGTTGAAATTACGGATTTTCTGTTCGCCGGTTAAAGCGTCTTCGAAACCTTTGGAATTTTCCATCATTTCGCCCCCTCCTTCTCGTCACCCGGCAAGATGTATTCGGCACCTTCCCAGGGAGACATGAAATCAAACTGACGGTATTCCTGCACCAGGTTCACCGGTTCATAAACAACACGCTTTTGCGCCTCGTCATAGCGAACCTCGGTATAGCCGGTGGTTGGGAAATCCTTGCGCAGCGGGTGACCGCGAAAACCATAGTCGGTCAGAATGCGGCGCAGGTCGGGATGCCCAGAAAACAGAATGCCAAACATGTCGTAGACTTCGCGCTCAAACCAGTTGGCCGAAGGGTGCACGTCGACAATCGACGGCACCATTTCGTCCTCACGCACCGAAACCCGCAGGCGAATGCGGTGGTTCTGGTACATCGACAGGAAGTGATACACCACATCGAACCGCTTGGCGCGCTCGGGGTAGTCGACGCCAGCGATATCCACCAGCGACGAGAATTTGCAGGTGCGGTCAGTCTTCAGGAACTCGACAAAGCCGGTGATATTGGCCGGGGCCACATCGACGTTCAGCTCATCATGGGAGATATCCCAGCCCAATATGCAATCGGGCCGTTTCTGCTCCAGATATGAGCCAAGCTCTCTCAGCGCTTCAGTCATCAAATAGTCTCCAACTCAGCGCTGATCAGCGCACCAGGGTGCCAGTGCGGCGAATCTTGCGTTGCAACTGCAACAGGCCATACAGCAGCGCCTCRGCGGTYGGCGGGCAGCCCGGCACATAGATGTCRACCGGMACRATMCGRTCACAGCCGCGCACCACMGAATAGCTGTAGTGRTARTAGCCRCCGCCATTGGCACARGACCCCATCGAGATCACATATCGTGGCTCGGGCATCTGGTCATAAACCTTGCGCAACGCTGGCGCCATCTTGTTGGTCAGCGTCCCCGCAACAATCATCACATCGGACTGACGAGGCGAGGCACGTGGTGCAATCCCGAACCGTTCGGCATCATAGCGTGGCATCGAGGTATGCATCATTTCAACCGCACAACAGGCCAGCCCAAAGGTCATCCAGTGCAGCGACCCAGTCCGGGCCCAGTTGATGATGTCCTCAGCCGAGGTCAGCAGGAAACCTTTATCCTGCAGCTCAGCATTCAGCGCCTGGGTGGCAACTTCCTTGTCGACACCAGCCGTGTTGGCTCCGGTCATCACTCCCATTCCAGGGCCCCTTTTTTCCATTCATAGGCAAAGCCGATGGTTAGAACGCTSAGGAACACCATCATCGACCAGAAACCTGCCATGCTGATATCCTTGAAAGCGACGGCCCAGGGAAACAGGAATGCAATTTCCAAATCGAAAATGATGAACAGAATCGCCACCAGATAGAACCGGACATCAAATTTCATACGTGCGTCATCGAAGGCRTTGAAACCGCACTCATASGCRCTTACTTTTTCCGGGTCAGGATTGCGYACAGCCAGTACAACGGCTGCTAAAATAAGGACAATTCCAAGTCCGACCGCGACGGCCAGAAACACCAGAATCGGGAGATATTCCCGCAACATCTCTTCCACGAGTGGCTCCTTTCCTGCGCGCTTTTCGCCGCGCGCGGTCAATTGGCGTGTTGACTTGSGCCGTGTCTACTCTYGMGATTTGCCAGCGTCAACCAAGGCATTGTTAATGATGAAGGGTCTGTAAATCACCGCGACACAACCAGACTATGGCAGCTAATCCTTATTGTTTTTATAAGAAATTACTTCCGCAACCCCAAAGCCCTTCATAACAAGCCGATACGCCTTAACAGGTATTATTCAGTCAGGTTTTCAGGCCTGCCACCGCGGCTTGCGACGGTCGAAAAATGCGCCGATACCTTCTTCAGCTTCCTCTGTTTGCCAACGCTCCACCAGCGCCTCAATGGTAAGATCAATGACGGCGTCATCAATTATTGGCCCCAGATCACGGGCCAGCTGTTTTGCAGCCGCAACGGCACCCGGCGCGCAGTTCAAATAGGGTAAGACTTCGGCCTCAACAGCCTCAGCCAATTTATCAGCCGGAACAGCCCTGGCCAAAAGCCCCAACTCAACGGCTTCCTCCGCACCAAACAGCCGTGAAGACATAAACACCCTGCGCGCCTTGGCCTCGCCCATCCGGGCCATGACATAGGGGCCAATCGTGGCGGGAATAATTCCCAGTTTGGTTTCGGTCAGCCCCATCTTCAGGTGATCAACGCCGATAGCCACATCACAAACCGAGGCCATGCCAACTCCCCCGCCAAAAGCATTGCCCTGCAATGCCCCGATCAAGGGCTTGGGAAGGGTATTCAGCGCCTGCAGCATTTCGGCCAGCTTACGCGCCTGGGCAAATCGAGTCGCCGAATCCGCCGCCATCTGCGCCCGCATCCAACCCAGATCACCACCAGCGCAGAAACTCTTGCCGGTGCCGGTCAATACAACCACCCGGATCGCATCATCCTTCGAGATTTGCCGAGCAGCAGCGGTCAGCTCACCGATCATCTCGCCAGACATTGCATTGTGCTTTTCCGCCCGGTTCAGGGTCAGGGTCGCCACCCCGCGTGGGTCAGTGACCAGAGTAATAGTGTTGAACATTCACTTTCCCATTTTGTTGAAATCGCGGCGGCGCCTCAAGAGCCTCGCATTACCCGCGCCATTTCAGCCGCCTGAGCCAATACCTCAGCATCCAGCCCAGTTTCATACCCCAACCGCGTCAAATGCTCATGCACCAACTCAGTTGCGACATTTCCCGCTGCTCCGGGTGCAAAGGGACAGCCGCCAAGTCCGCCAACAGCGGCATCAAACACCCGCACCCCCAAGGCCAGCGCCGCATCGATATTATCGATCGCGCGCCCCGAGGTGTCGTGAAAATGCCCGGCCAGCCTTGTCGCAGGCACCACGTCGCGCACCGCCAACAACATCCGTGCCACCGAATCTGCGGTGGCCTGACCAAGGGTATCCCCCAGCGAAATTTCATAACATCCCAGCGCAAACAGACGATCCGCCAGTTCCGCCACTTTTTCTGGCGCGGTTGGCCCATCATAGGGACAGTCAGTTACGCAGGAAATATAGCCACGCACCGGCAGATCAACGTGTCGGGCAGCTTCCAGGATGGGCTCAAATCGCTCGATAGATTCTGCAATTGTGGCGTTGATATTGGCCTTGGAAAACCCCTCCGAGGCCGAGGCAAACACCGCAATCTCATCCGCCCGAGCCGTCACCGCAGCATCATAGCCGCGCATATTAGGCGTCAGCGCAGCATAACGCACCCCCTTGGCCCGGTTGATACCAGCCAAAACCTCGCCACTGCCCGCCATCTGCGGCACCTTTTTCGCAGAAACAAAGCTGGCCACCTCGATCCGGTTGAACCCAGCGCGGCTTAGGCAATCAACCAGCGCCAGTTTTTCGGCGACAGGGATTTCACGCTTTTCATTCTGCAGACCATCGCGCGGCCCAACTTCAAAAATCTCAACCCTGTCACCCATGGCATGTCTCCCTGCTTCATCTTTTTGAAAATACTCAAATCCTTGTTGGCAGCCTGCGGCGCACCTGCTGTTTTGGCAAGATTATTCGCCTTCTTCGCGCAAACGGACCAGCGCAGCCCCGGCCTCGACCTGATCCCCCACGGCAGCCAGAACCTCGGCCACCACCCCATCGCGGGCGGCCAGCAAAGCATGTTCCATTTTCATCGCTTCCAGCACCGCCAGCCGGTCTCCTTCACTCACCACCTGCCCTGCTTTGGCAAACACCGCTTTAATCAAGCCCGGCATCGGTGCCATGATCACATTGGTGTCGCCACCGGCGCGTGCGTCGCGATCCAGCTGATCAATCATGCCAAACACCAGCCCGTAGCCGTCAAAGACGGTGATCACCCCGTTTGACTGGGCCACGTCCGGCATCTTCCATTGGCCAATGATCCAGCCGCCTTCGCGGCGGTTCGCTGCAATCTCTTCATCCTCGAGATGCCAGATCTGCCGATCCCTGCCCACCACCTCGACCTCAGCTTCAAACACCTCATCCAGCCAGTTGAGTGACACCGATCGACGCAGTGGCGCCCAAAGGCTGAAGCCCGTGTCCTGTTTGGTATCAACCAGATCCAGGGMMRCSAKTKYRRYAKCMACWTTRKSMKGKMSTTYYKCNYANCCNRGCRCMSYGKCMAACGTGTCGAGGTTCCGGGCAATCAGCCCCGTGTCAACTTCACCCCGGGCAAAATCGGAATGCGCAGCTAGGGCACCCAGAAAGGCAAGGTTGGTGACCGTGCCCGCCACCTGGGTGCCCGCTAACGCCCGGCTCAACCGCGCCAGCGCTACCGCCCGGGTGGGGCCATGCACGATCACCTTGGAAATCATCGGATCATACCAGGGACTGATGGTATCTCCGGCCCGTACACCGCTGTCAGCACGGCAGTCTGGTGGAAATTTCAGATGGGTCAGAGTGCCAGTGGCGGGCAAGAACCCCTTGGGCACATCCTCGGCATAGAGCCGCGCCTCAAAAGCGTGTCCATTGATTGCCAGATCCTCTTGCTGCATTGGCAGGCTCTCACCTGCAGCGACACGCAACTGCCATTCCACCAGATCCACGCCAGTGATCGCCTCGGTCACCGGGTGTTCCACTTGCAGGCGGGTGTTCATTTCCATGAACCAGAACCCATCAGCGCGCAGGCCATCCGACCCATCAACGATAAATTCCACTGTGCCTGCGCCCTTATAACCAATGGCCTCGGCAGCACGCACTCCGGCTTGCCCCATGGCGGCGCGCATCTCAAGCGTCATGCCCGGCGCCGGGGCTTCCTCGATCACCTTTTGATGACGGCGTTGCAGTGAACAGTCACGCTCAAACAGATGCACTGCCTGGGTGCCATCTCCGAACACCTGGATTTCAATATGGCGCGGCCGCTGAATGTATTTCTCGACCAGCACATCCGGGTTGCCAAAGGCAGTGATCGCTTCGCCGCGCGCACTTTCCAGGGCTGCCATGAAATCTTCCGCCCGCTCGACCAGCCGCATGCCTTTGCCGCCGCCGCCCGCAACAGCCTTGATCAGCACCGGATAACCAATGCCATCCGCCGCTCCGGCCAGATGCTCGCTGTCTTGATTGGAGCCGTGATAACCCGGCACCACCGGCACGCCAGCCTTCTCCATCAGTACCTTGGCGGCGTCCTTTAGCCCCATGGCGCGGATTGCATCGGCAGAGGGACCGATAAAGGTCAGACCGGCTGCATCAACCGCATCCACAAAACCGGGGTTTTCGGACAAAAAACCATACCCCGGATGGATCGCCTGAGCACCGCAGTTCAGGGCCACCGAGATGATTTCGTCGCCCAACAGATAGCTGTCAGCAGGCGCCGGACCATGACCGATGGGATAAGCTTCGTCCGCCAATGCGACATGTTTGGCATCCCGGTCGACATCGGAATAGACCGCCACGGTTTTCACCCCCATGGCACGGGCCGTTTCCATCACGCGGCAGGCGATTTCGCCTCGATTGGCAATCAGGATTTTAGTGAACATTGTCATCCCTTTGTGCTTCGTAGATGCAACCGGTCACACTCTCGTTGTTTCCGTTCATCTCTATAAGAAATCCATAGCTATGAAGTTCAATCTCATACCTATGCTGGCAAAGCAGAGCCCATAGTTCTCTGAACCAGGTGTCGATTTTTCTAAATGATTGGGTCGCCTCAATTTTTACACCAAACGGATTTGACGCATGCAATATATTCCCCAGAAAACCGTGGCGCGTCTTCAACTCATCCAAAGATAGCTCTGCCTCAGATTTGTGATCAAAATGCCAACAAACGTCAGTCTGTTGCGAGACTTGTCGTACATGGGGCTTCGGAGGAAACCCAGGATTTACGCGCGCGATCTGCTTCGTAATTTCGGCAAAATTCCATTCCTTAGCATACCGTTTTCTTGCTTTCTTATAACGATCTAAGTCGGCAGCCATTGAGGCAAATGCGAATAATTCATAACATTTTCTCAAATGGAGAGCGGATCGTTCCAATTGAAACAAGTCCGTTTGAGACTGTTCTCGCCAAAACAAAAGTGATCCGTCTGCATCCGATATCCGAAGCTTAATTTCCTCCATGCAGCTTAGGTATATTTTGAGCTGTTCGTCAGATTTACCGCTCATTTCGTCACATCCGGAACACGCCAAAGCGTGTTTCCTCGATCGGAGCGTTAAGGGCAGTACTGAGTGACAGCGACAGCACGTCACGGCTTTTGCGCGGATCAATAATGCCGTCATCCCACAATCGCGCCGAGGCGTAGAGCGGGTGGCTCTGCTCTTCGAACATATCAATGGTGGGTTGTTTGAAGGCATCCTCTTCTTCGGCAGTCCAACTACCGCCATTGCGTTCGATGCCGTCACGTTTCACTGTGGCTAGCACGCCTGCGGCCTGTTCGCCGCCCATCACCGAGATGCGGCTGTTGGGCCAGGTCCACAGGAACCGAGGCTGATAGGCGCGTCCAGCCATGCCGTAATTGCCCGCACCAAAAGAGCCGCCAACCAGCATGGTGATTTTTGGCACATTGGTTGAAGCCACTGCGGTCACCATCTTGGCACCGTGGCGCGCAATGCCCTCGTTTTCGTATTTGCGCCCAACCATAAAGCCAGTGATGTTTTGCAAAAACACCAGCGGAATTTTGCGCTGGCTGCACAGCTCGACAAAATGCGCACCTTTTTGCGCCGCTTCCGAGAACAGCACGCCGTTGTTGGCAATGATACCAATTGGGCAGCCTTTGAGGTGAGCAAAACCGGTGACCAGGGTTTCGCCATATCGGGCTTTAAACTCATCAAATCGGGAGCCATCCACCAGCCGCGCGATCACCTCGCGAATGTCATAAGGCGTGCGCAAATCACCTGGCACCACGCCGAGGATTTCCTCGGGGTCATAGGCGGGCTCTTCTGGGCTTTGCCAATCCACGGTCTGCGGCTTGCGCAGGTTCAGTGACAACACCGCGCGCCGCGCCAGCGCCAGCGCGTGGGCATCATCCTCGGCCAGATAATCAGCGACGCCAGAGAGCCGGGTGTGCACGTCACCACCGCCAAGATCCTCGGCGCTGACAATCTCTCCTGTTGCCGCCTTGAGCAGCGGTGGCCCGGCCAGAAAGATGGTGCCTTGGTCGCGCACAATGATGGTTACGTCGGACATCGCCGGCACATAGGCTCCACCTGCGGTACAGCTGCCCATTACCACGGCGATCTGAGCGATGCCTTTGGCCGACATCCGCGCCTGATTGTAGAAAATCCGGCCAAAGTGATCGCGGTCGGGAAACACCTCGTCCTGCTGTGGCAGGTTGGCGCCGCCGGAATCGACCAGGTAGATGCAGGGCAGACGGTTTTCTTCGGCGATTTCTTGAGCGCGGAGGTGTTTTTTCACCGTCATTGGAAAATAAGTGCCGCCCTTTACGGTGGCATCGTTGCAGACCACCATGACATCCTGGCCCTGCACCCGACCAATGCCAGCAATCACCCCGGCGCCGGGCGCGGCACCATCGTACATGTTGTGTGCCGCGGTGGCGCCGATTTCCAGGAACGGCGAGCCGGGATCGAGCAGATTGGCGACCCGGCGGCGCGGCAGCATCTTGCCGCGGCCCTCATGACGGGCGCGCGAGCGTTCGCCGCCGCCCATGCGGGCTGCCTCGGCCACTTCGGAGATCTGCGCCAATGCGTCGAGATGCGCGGCACGGTTTGCTTTGAAGCCTTCGGATGAGGGCAGCGCTTTGGACTTGAGTTTCATTCAGTTACCTTCATGTCTACGCTTAAACTTCAGCTTGAGCTTTTGCCTTTTGACCCCCAGCCCCACGTCAAAACCGTTCGGCAAATAAATTTTCACATCGATCCGGCCTTCGATTTTTGCTCTACGAATTTGACAAATAGTATTCATTAACAAAGAAGTAGACATAATCCTCTTTAGGTCTTGATTAGGGTTCAACTCCTCCGTCCCAAAGGAAGTCGAAAAGTCCCCGTTTTTGGCCTCGTACCATTCGATCCAATTAATACCGAAAACGGCTTGATTTAYGGGCGTATACTGTCCTTTCTTGTCCCTCATTGCCAACTTCACGCCCTCACCAAATGACGTTGGCTTGCCATGCTTGAACGCGTTGATTGCACCACGCTCGGCCAAAAGGYGTGCCTCTTCCGTTATGAGATCGATTATTTCACCGTCCGATATCTGCGCCAATTGATCAGTATCATCGAAGATTTGATAAGAAAGCCATTCATCGAAGGTCAAATTTTTCCCGTCCAACTTGACGTCAAAGCCTGAAGGGATTTCTCGTTTCACCAGTGATTTATGGGCATTCACCAACTTCGTGTCACGCATAATGGATGCGACTCTAGCAAGTGGCCCAAAATCGGTCCCACAAAGAACTAACAAGACCAAAGTTTCTGATGAAAAATATCTAAGCGCACGGACAAGGTAGTTGGAATAATCTTGATAACGTTCACGTGATTTCTTCAATTGGGATAATAGCTCATGCGAATATAATGTTGTGCCTGCCTCTATGTCTTCAACCAATAGTTTCTTGGGTTCGGCATGGTGCACACACTCCGACAGAGTCCAAAAATAAAATGGATCAAAGTCAGAATAGAATGCCCGGTCAATACTCTTCACAAATTCTGAAGGATGCATGTTGTCTTGGGTTTCCGTCATTCTTGTCTCTCCGCTGCCGCCCGGCGCTTCAATTCCTTGCGGATCACCTTGCCCGTCACAGTCATTGGCAGCACCTCAACAAAACTAATCTCACGCGGGTAGGAATACCGGGCGAGATGATTTTTAACGTGATCTTGCAGGTCGCGCGCCGTCACCTGAACGCCTGGTTTCAGCACCACATAAGCCTTCACAATCTCRGTSCGYWTCRSATCAGGCTTRCCMACTACGSCRACSGYMGCCACMGCCKSATGSCYCAGCARRCARTYYTCKATYKCRSYYGGGCCGATGCGATAGCCGGAGGAGGTGATCACATCATCTTCACGCCCGACAAAACGCAGATACTCACCTTCCCAGATACCGCGATCACCAGTAATCAGCCAGTCACCATGGAACTTGCCAGCGGTCTCGTCCGGGCGGTTCCAGTATTGCAGCATCATCGAGGCTGATCCGCGACGCACGGCGACATCGCCTTCCTCTTGTGTCGGCAAACCATCAGCATCAAGCACCGCCAGATCATGCCCCGGCACCACCTTGCCAATGCATCCCGGACGCGGTTCAAAATTCGCACCACAGGAAGACGCCACCATATTGCATTCAGTTTGGCCATAGAATTCGTTAATGGTCACGCCAAGACGACGTCGGCCCCAAGCGAGCATCTCGGCGCCCAGGGGCTCTCCACCCGAAGCAACCGAACGCAGACCGCCGAGCCCCTGCCCGGCTGCTTTGAGCATCCTGAGCGCAGTTGGCGGAAAGAACACGTTGCGCACATCGCCGCGCGCGATCACTTCGGCACAGGCCTCAGGGGTGAACTTGTCCAGCCGGGCGGCCACCACCGGCACCCCCAGCGCCAGTCCGGGCATTGCCACGTCAAACAACCCGCCAATCCAGGCCCAATCGGCTGGGGTCCACAGGCAATCGCCGGGCTGGCCCAGATGATCATGGCTGATTGCCACACCGGGTAGATGACCGGTTAGCATCCGATGCCCGTGCAGCGCGCCCTTGGGGCTGCCGGTGGTGCCCGATGTATAGATCAGCACGGCCGGAGTGTCGGGCGTGGTGTCGGCAAACGCCACCGGCCCACCCGGCAGACCAACTTGGTCGACCAGAACTGCCTCGGCCAGGTCCCCCAGCACCTGAGCGCCCTCGGCATCGGTAAAGACAAACATCACCCCGGCGTCGCCAGCGCGGCTGGCCAATGCGTCGTGTTTGAACAGCTTGAACAGCGGTACCGAGATCGCGCCCAGTTTCCACACCGCCAAATGCGCTGCCACGCACCAGGGAGATTGGCTGAGCAGAACCCCAACCCGGTCGCCGGGTTGGATTCTGGAGCTCATGTAGCGCACCAGACCATCCACCATCTCAGCGAGATCTCCATAACTGACATCCACCCGTTTGGGGCTGGTCAGATCCACGATCGCCAACTGCCCGGCGGGATACGACAGAATCTGGACCGCCATGTTGAGGTGATCGGGAAGGTCCCAAGTGCCGTCGGACTGAAGTCCGGGAAATTCGCCTATTTCAGTCATCTTTAACCATGCCCCCGGCGCATACCTGATATGCGGTATTTTACTGCTTTTTCAAAGGGAAAGGCGCCAATCGTTTGATCCAGATCAGGGCAATCTCTGCCCCCATGGCGCATCCCTTGGCCACACACAAAAGAAAAGGCTAGTCCCCGATGAAACGCACCATTGCCGCCTTGGCGCTGACCACCGCATTTGCTGCTCTTGCCGCGCCCGCAACGGCCCAATCTCAGGGCGACTGGACCTTTGGCGTCGGCGTCATCAACGTCAATCCCAAGTCTGACAATGGCACCCTGGCGGGCAATCCGGCCACCATCGGTGACAACACTCAGCTGTCGCTGACTGCTGAGTATTTCATCCGCGATAACATTGGCATTGAGCTGTTGGCGGCAACTCCGTTTGAACATGACATTTCTATCGGCGGTTCTTTTGCTGGTACCACCCGGCATTTGCCGCCGACCCTGTCGGTCAACTACCACTTCCCGACCCAGGGCAAAATCAAGCCCTTTGTCGGGTTGGGCCTGAACTATACCACCTTCTTTGAGGAGGCTTCGCCCTTGGGTGTTCTGGAACTGGAAGACAGCTGGGGCTATGCAGTTCAGGTTGGCGCCGATTGGCAGATCTCGGAGCGAGGTGCCCTGCGTCTGAATGTCCGCTACATTGACATCGACAGCAAAGTCACCCTGAACGGCGCATCCATCGGCACTGCTGAAATCGATCCGATTCTGGTTGGCCTTAGCTACGTGCACCGTTTCTGATCCTTTGATCCAATTTCTGACGGCCGGCCCCGTGGGCCTGTCGTTTGGATATGGGCTCTGCGTGATGTACCTCGGTCGCGCAGGCCCGGTGTCTTTCTTCTCCGGCTCAGCTACCCGCCAAGCCCGATCTGCTCTAGATAAATCGCCTGCGCACCAGTCATCTGCAAAACGCAAGACAACACCGCCGGACCGCCACCACTGCCGCCGCCCCATTGCGAGAGTTCAAAGTCGCAAGTGGCATCACGATAGGTGATCCAGGCCCGCTGCATATCCCGTAGCGCCGGTGCTGTTTTTGGCGCCGACGAACCAATCTCAGCCATCTCGGCATCCAGCGCCTTGGCATCGGTCTGAACCTGCTTGTAGATGCGGTTCAGCCGGGCATCCCAATAATCATGCTCGTTGTCCAAACATTGCATCATGCCAATTGTTGTGCTGCCATCAGCGGTGGCGTCGATGCAGACACTGGCGGATTCTCCGACACAGGCGCGCTTGGCTTCAGAGGTAACAGCCTGATCCACGCAGCTCTGTGAGGCTTGATCCGAGTAGCGCAGATCCTGCGCTGTGACGGCCGTACTCAGCAGCAGCGCCGCCAATGTCATGACACTTTTCATTTCATTGAGCCCATCAGTTCGCGACCAATCAACATGCGGCGAATCTCAGACGTTCCAGCGCCGATTTCCATCAGCTTGGCATCGCGAAAAATCCGACCCACCGGGTTGTCCGACAGATAGCCAGCACCGCCCAGCGCCTGTACCGCCTGATGCGCCTGCACCATGGCTTGCTCTGAGGCATAGAGACAGCAAGCTGCCGCGTCCTGCCGGGTCACGGTGCCGCGGTCACAGGCCTTGGCCACTTCATAGACATAAGCACGCGCTGAATTCATCGCTGTATACATGTCTGCTATCTTGCCTTGCATCAGCTGGAAYGWACCGATYGGYTKRCCAAATTGCTYACGCTCAKSAAYATAGGGCATGACCTCGTCCAGACAGGAGGCCATAATGCCGGTGCCGATTCCGGCCAGCACCACGCGTTCGTAGTCGAGGCCTGACATCAACACGGCAACCCCGCGGCCCTCTTCGCCCAGTACGTTTTCAAATGGCACTTCGACGTCATCAAAAATCAGCTCCGCGGTGTTTGACCCACGCATCCCTAGCTTGTCGAAATGCGGCGATCTTGAGAACCCGGTCATTTCTTTTTCAATGATAAAGGCGGTGATGCCCTTTGATCCGGCCTCGGGATCCGTCTTGGCATAAACCACCAGCGTGTCGGCATCGGGGCCATTGGTGATCCAGTATTTATTGCCATTCAGCCGATAGTGATCATTGCGCTTCTCCGCCCGCAGCGACATTGACACCACGTCTGATCCAGCCCCCGCCTCGGACATCGCCAGCGCGCCGACATGTTCGCCTGACACCAGACGTGGCAGGTATTTTTTTCTCTGTTCATCACTGCCGTTCAGTTTGATCTGATTGACGCAAAGATTGGAGTGCGCGCCATATGACAGCGACACCGAGGCACTGGCACGCGCCACTTCCTCAACCGCGATGGTATGCGCCAGATAGGACATTCCCGCGCCACCATATTCCTCGGGCACGGTGACCCCCAGCAGGCCCAAATCACCCATTTCCTGCCACAGTTCGGCGGGGAATACATTGCTCTGATCAATCTGCTGCGCCATCGGTCTGACCCGATCCTGCGCCCAACGATGCACCATATCGCGCAGAGCGTTCACCTCATCACCAAGATCGAATTGCATGCTGGCATTGAACATTGTGGGTTCCCTCTCTGGGTTATCTGCAAGTTATCTGAACGCTTGTTCATTTTTGTAGATCAGGCATTGATTCGCGTCAACCACAGCGCAGCGGGTCTGGACGCTAATCAGCAGCCAGAATACCGCCCGCAGATATTACCGGACTACGTCAAACCAATGTTAGGGGTTCAATCGCCCTGAAACACCGCGCTAACCTCGGCCCGGATGATCCGKGMGATCWRYKCRCARTCCTCMAKKSWAAAKGTCARCGGCASSCGCAKRTCMASMAKSCCMGCMAGAACGCGATCACTCTGCGGCAGGCTTTGTGGCGGCGCATAGTGCCAATTGTCATAGCGCGAGGTAAAGGCGGTCGGCTCAGGTGCACCAAACCATTTCAGCTCGACCCCACGGGTGGCACAGCGGCGCAGCACCTCCTGCACCTTATCGGTCGCCCAGTCGAGCAGTAGAAACTGGATTGAAGAGCCAACATAGGATTCCGCCTCGGGCCGCGCAATCACACGCAGCCCCGGCGTGTCGCGCAGTCCAGCCTCGACACAGCGATACCGCGCGTTCCAGCGCGCCACCTGAGTAGCAAGATCGCGCAGTTGCGGCCGTAGAATGGCCGCGCGCAGATTGTCCATGCGACCCGAAATATTGGGGGTATCATATTTGATACGCTCAAAAACCGACGGATCCGGAGCCGCCAGGTGACGCTCAAACAACATGTAGGATCCTGACAGAAGGATAGCCCGGGCGGCGAAGTCCTCGTCATCCGTGATCAGCAAACCACCTTCGCCTGCGTTCACATGTTTGTAGGTCTGGCAGGAATAGCATCCTATTGCGCCATGCCGCCCCGAGACCAAACCATGCCACGCAGCCCCCATGGTATGGGCGCAATCTTCAATCACGGTGATGCCTGCGTCGTTACAGATCTGCATCAGGTAATCCATGTCACACAGATGCCCGCGCATATGGCTGAGCAACAGCACCCGCGCCTGGCCAGCCTTGGCGGCCAGATCGTCCAAATCAATCACCAGATCCTCGGTGACGTCGACGAACACCGGCGCGGCCCCGATCGACGCAATGGCTCCGGGCACGGGTGCCAGGGTAAAGGCGTTGGTTAGCACCCGGTCGCCAGATGCCACGCCAACTGCACGCAATGCTGTGGACAGCGCATATCCGCCTGAGGCCACCGCAAGGCAGTATCTTGCCCCGGTCTGGGCGGCAAACTCCTGCTCCAGCAGGGCCGCTTCGCCCAATTCGCCTGACTCGACGTTATAACGATGCAAACGTCCGTGCCGCATGACCACAAGCGCCGCCTCAATTGCGGCGTCCGAAAGTGGTTCTTGCTGGGTAAAACTACCTGAAAAAATCTCGTTCATTTAGCTTTTTTGAGCTGCTAACGGGAGATGGTCAAGGGGCTGCATTGCCAAAGACATCACGTCTCAACCGGCAAATATCATCCAATCAAACGCGTTACCATTTCTGGAAGGTCCTCAAAACGATGCRGCAGACCTTCCGGCTTCAACGCAGCCATATCTTCACCCGAGGGGCCAAATGTCACCAACACAGACGGGACACCCGCAGCAGCCGACGTGTTCCGGTCTGTATCACTGTCACCAATCAATATTGTCTTCGCCGGATCACCACCTGCGCGCCGCGCCGCCTCACGCAGGGGTTCAGGATCAGGTTTACGAACAGGCAAGGTGTCAGCCCCCACCAACGAAGCAAAAGCATCGCGCACACCAAGTTTGGTTAACAGTAGCTCAGCCAGCGCCTCGGGCTTATTGGTACAAATACCAACACCATAGCCAGCATTGCTAAGCTTTTCGACAGCAGGCATCGCACCTGGATACAACTTTGTATGCAGCGCTATGGACTCCCGGTATGCATCTAGAAGTACAGGATAGTATTCATCTACAACCGAGACATTGTATTGCTGAACCCGCTCCAACCCGTGGGTCAGCATCCTCCGCCCGCCGCGCAACGCAACCGCCACATCTTCGGGGCGGTCCAGCACATCGCCCAGCCCCATCTGTCGGAAACAGGCATTGGCTGCAGCCAGCAAATCACCCGAGGTGTCTGCCAGTGTTCCGTCCAGATCAAAAATCACCGTTCGCATTCTCGCCCCTTTCGGCGTATTTTCGCCATATGATATTGCAGATCGCAATCTTGTTTGATGCGCTGATGGCTTGCGCCGCGCTCCGCAGCGGATAAAACGGGTTAAACAAGAAAACAAAGAGAAAAGCCATATGAGCACCGCCCTGATCATCCTGGCCGCAGGCAAAGGCACTCGGATGAACTCTGACTTGCCAAAAGTCCTGCACCCGATCGCCCAAGCCCCGATGCTGGCCCACGCCATGCGTGCAGGTCGCGCGCTTGCCCCCGCAAAGACGGTAATCGTCGCCGGGCACGAAGCCGAGGCCGTCACCGCAGCCGTGGCTGATATCGATGAAGATGCACAGGTGGTCTTGCAGACCAAACAACTGGGCACCGCGCATGCCGTTGATCAGGCCCGCACCGCGCTGAATGGGTTTGAGGGCGATGTGGTTGTCCTGTATGGTGACACGCCCTTCCTGCAACCGGAAACTCTGGAACGGATGGTCGCGGCCCGTGCCCATGCGGATCTGGTGATCCTTGGGTTCCAAGCGGCCGATCCCGCCCGCTATGGCCGCTTGGTGATGGATGGCGACAGTCTGGAACGCATTGTTGAATACAAAGATGCCAGCGATGCTGAACGCACCATCAAATTCTGCAATTCCGGCCTCTTGGCCTGCGATGCTAAGCTACTGTTCGAGTTGATCGCCAAAGTTGGCAACAAAAACGCATCAAGCGAATATTACCTCACCGATGTGGTTGAGCTGGCCCGCGCTGAAGGTCGTAGCGTCACTGCCGTAGCCTGCGACGAGGCTGAAACTCTGGGTGTGAACTCGCGCGCCGATCTGGCCCGCGCCGATGCAGTATTCCAGTCCCGTGCCCGCGCTGAATTGCTGGAAAGTGGCGTCACCCTGATGGCCCCCGAAACTGTCTATCTGTCGTTAGACACGGTGATCGGTCGCGACGCGGTGGTTGAACCCAACGTGGTGTTTGGCCCCGGCGTCACAGTGGAAAGCGGCGCTTTGATCCGGGCCTTTTCACATCTCGAAGGCTGCCATGTTAGTCGCGGTGCCAAGGTTGGCCCCTATGCCCGGTTGCGTCCCGGTACCGAGCTGGCCGAGAACACCCATATCGGCAACTTTGTGGAAATCAAGAACGCCGCGATTGCCGAGGGTGCCAAGATCAATCACCTCAGCTATATCGGCGATGCCTTGATCGGCACAAAAACCAACATCGGTGCTGGCACCGTCACCTGCAACTACGACGGGGTAATGAAGCACCGCACCGAGATTGGCGCCAACGTCTTTATCGGCTCCAACACCCTGCTGGTCGCCCCAGTCAAGGTCGGCAACGAGGCGATGACCGCAACCGGCGCAGTGATCACCAAAGATATCGAGGACGGCGCCCTGGCCATAGCGCGCATTCCGCAGGTCAACAAACCCGGCCGCGCACAAAAATTGATGGACCTGCTGCGCGCCAAAAAGGCCCGCCGTGATGGAGGAGACGTCTGATGTGTGGAATTGTCGGAATACTGGGCCGTCACGAGGCCGCTCCAATCCTGGTCGAAGCTCTGAAACGGCTGGAATATCGTGGCTATGACAGTGCGGGCATTGCCACCGTTAACGATGGCAAGCTCGACCGTCGCCGTGCGGTGGGCAAGCTGGTCAACCTGTCGGACCTGCTGGTMCAYGATCCGCTGCCCGGAAAATCCGGYATYGGYCAYACCCGCTGGGCSACCCAYGGKGCMCCAACGGTCAGCAATGCCCACCCGCATCAGGCCGGTGCCGTAGCCGTGGTGCACAACGGTATCATCGAAAACTACCGCGAGATGCGCGCCGATCTGGCTGAACGCGGTATGGAGTTTCAGACCGAGACAGACACAGAAACCGTGGCGCTGATGACTGAGCGTTATCTGCGTGACGGGCTGACCCCGGTAGAGGCCGCCTTTAAGACGCTCGACCAGCTTAAGGGAGCCTTTGCGCTGGCGTTTCTGTTTGACGGCGAGGAAGACCTGATTGTTGCCGCCCGCAAGGGCTCGCCGCTGGCCATTGGCCACGGCGATGGCGAGATGTTTGTTGGCAGTGATGCAATTGCCCTGTCATCGCTCACCGACCAGGTCACCTATCTTGAAGAAGGCGACCGCGCCGTGCTGACCCGTACAAGCGTGGAAATCCGCGACGCCAACGGTGCATTGGCCAACCGCGCCACCAAGACCATCCTGATCGACAGCTCGCAGGTTGATAAGGGCGGCCACAAACACTTCATGGCCAAAGAAATCGCCGAGCAGCCGCATGTGATTGCCGAAGCCATCCGCCACTATCTGCCGGTGGGCGAGGACTCGGTGCATCTGCCCGACGGCGGTATCGATTTTTCAGACGTCGAACGCCTGACATTGGTCGCCTGTGGCACCGGATATTACGCCTGCCTGACTGCCAAATACTGGTTCGAACAGATCGCCCGTATCCCGGTCGAGGTCGATATCGCATCAGAATTTCGCTATCGCGAACCACCGATTCCCAGCAAGACGGTCGCCCTGTTTGTCTCGCAATCCGGTGAAACCGCCGACACCCTGGCGGCGCTGCGCTATTGTCAGGGCAAGGCCGACAAGATCCTGTCGGTGGTCAATGTCGCCGAAAGCTCGATCGCACGGGAAAGCGATCTGGCGCTACCGATTCACGCAGGTGTCGAAATTAGTGTGGCGTCAACTAAGGCCTTTACCTGTCAGCTATCCGTTTTGCTGATGTTGGCGCTCAAGGCAGCTCAGGATCGGGGCGTGATTACGCCTGAGGATATGGCCGCCAATGTCACCGCATTACGCAGCCTGCCCAATGTACTGGCCGCCGCACTTGAGCAGAACGACACCATCCGCCAGGCCGCGCAAAAGCTAAGCGGGTCGCGTGATGTCTTGTTCATGGGCCGTGGACTGATGTTCCCACTGGCACTAGAGGGCGCGCTGAAGCTGAAAGAACTCAGCTACATCCACGCCGAAGCCTATGCTTCGGGAGAGTTGAAGCACGGCCCGATTGCACTGATCGACAAACACATGCCGGTGGTGGTCATGGCCCCGCGTGACGCATTGTTCGACAAATCGGTGTCCAACATGCAAGAGGTGATGGCGCGCAAGGGCAAGGTGATATTGGTATCGAATGCCGATGGCATCGCTGAGGCAAGCGAGGGCGTGTCATTCTGCATCCAGATGCCCGACATTCACGACAACCTATCGCCGATCCTTTATGCGATCCCGGCGCAGTTATTGGCCTATCACACAGCAGTTGCCAAAGGTACTGATGTAGACCAACCCCGTAATCTGGCCAAATCGGTGACAGTAGAATGAACGACCCACACTTCCTATTCCTTGAACAATTGCGCGCCCTGGCCAACGCCGAGCGTGCCGCTGGCATGGCCAGCTATCACAAGGCCAAGCGCGAGTACCTTGGCCTGACCAACCCGCAGGTCAGCGATCTGACCAAGACCTGGCGGCAGGACATGTCCATCGATGAGCGCGTCGAAGTGGCCGACGGCCTTTGGCGCACCGACATATTCGAGGCGCGTCTGGCCGCCACCAAGCTATTGACCCAAGCCCGCATTCGACCTGATGATGTTGTCTGGCAGCTGTTGCAAAGCTGGGTGCCGGACTTCGACAGCTGGGCGCTGGCCGATCACGCCTGCGCCGCGATCCAGAAACGGCTGGTGGCAGATCCAACACGGCTGGACGAGGTCGAGATCTGGACCACATCCGAGCATCTGTGGACGCGGCGCGCGGCGCTGGTGGCCACCCTGCCTTGGACCAAACAAAACCACCCAAAACCGGCTGAGCTGGCATGCCGGGATCGCATTCTGGGCTGGGCCGCAGCTTATGTGCCCGACCGGCGCCAGTTCATCCAGAAATCCATCGCCTGGTGGCTGCGCGAGTTGTCCAAGCACGATGCGCAACGGGTGCGGGATTTTCTGGAGCAACACGGCGATCAAATGAAAAACTTTGCCCGCAAGGAAGCAGGCAAGTATCTCAAGGACTAGCGGTTCCAAAAGTCGTGCCCGGCGCCAGCGCCGGGCAGCGCCACCCTAAGACGCTGCAGTGACCTGCAGCTCGACCAGTTCTGTCAGCGGCGCGCCAAGGGCACGCATGGCATCAATCGACAACCGGCTGCCTGTGCCCACTTCGCCCGGGATTGGGCGCAGGGTCAAAGTCACCGCACCACCGGTCGCACTGCGCACCCGCGCCATTTGTTCGGTGGACACCAGCGGAGTTTCCATCCACAGCCCCGGAACGGTCGGATCGCCCAACCCTGCTACAGTGCTGGCGGTTCCGGAAAATGCGGGCGCGACATCATTCCCTGGCAAAGCGGCCACATCCTCTAGCTGAACAGTCTCCACAGCATCAGGTGCCGAAAGAATAGCGCCCGAAGACACCGTACTATCTGGAATTAAGTTACAGGCCGACACCAGCGACCCAAAAGTGATCAAGATAAGAATATTACGCATAGTTAAACTCTACCCGTGCAAATCGTGCTTTGCCAACCACTTCTCCCACAATACCCTTGCCGCAGGCCAAACCCCGCCTTACCTATGTGCCATGACAGCTCCGCTTATTGATCCCTTTGCTCGCGCCATCACCTACCTTCGGGTCTCGGTCACCGACCGCTGCGATTTCCGCTGCGTCTATTGCATGTCCGAAACCATGACATTTCTGCCGAAAAAAGAGCTGCTGACTCTGGAAGAGCTGGATCGCATGTGCACGACCTTTGTGCATATGGGCGTCAAGAAGCTACGCATTACCGGCGGTGAGCCGCTGGTGCGCCGCGGTATCATGACCTTCTTCCGCTCGATGACCCGGCATCTGGAAAGCGGCGCGCTGAACGAGTTGACGGTGACCACCAATGGGTCGCAGCTGGAGAAATACGCCGACGATCTTTATGCGGCGGGGGTGCGGCGGATCAACGTCTCGCTGGATACCATCGACGAACAGAAATTTGCCGATATCACCCGCTGGGGCCGCCTGCCGCAGGTGCTGCGTGGCATTGATGCGGCGCAAAAGGCGGGCTTGCGGGTCAAGATCAACGCCGTGGCGCTCAAGGGCTTTAACGAAGATGAACTGGCAACCCTCACCGAATGGTGCGCCAGCCGCGACATGGATCTGACCTGGATCGAAGTGATGCCAATGGGTGATCTTGGCAATGAGGACCGGGTTGGACAATTCTGGTCACTGAAAGACGTGCGCAAAGCCTACGAGCAACATTATCAGGTCACCGATCTGGCCGAAAACACTGGTGGGCCGGCCCGGTACGTGCGGCTTGAGCAAACCGGGCAAAAGATCGGCTTCATCACTCCGCTCAGCCATAACTTCTGCGAAAGTTGCAACCGGGTGCGGCTGACCTGCACCGGCGAGCTGTATATGTGCCTGGGCCAGGAAGACATGGCCGATCTGCGCCCGGCGCTGCGCGACAACCCCGACAGCGAAGACGCGCTGCGACAGGCGATCCGCGACGCCATCAGCCACAAGCCCAAGGGCCATGATTTTGACTATTCCCGCCAGCGTGCCGACGGGCAGATGCCCCGCCACATGAGCCACACTGGCGGCTGAGATGACGACCTCAGGCGGCGGCCCGACGCTGCTCTATTACCTGTACCGCGGCGCAACGGCGCTGATTGCACCGCTGGCCTATCGCAAGGTGGCGGCCAAACTGGCGGCGCATGGGGTGTCATCTGAACGCCAGCGCGAACGCATGGGGCACGCCAGCCTGCCCCGTCCCGACGGACAATTGATCTGGTTCCACGGTGCCTCGGTTGGCGAAAGCCTGGCAGCGCTGACCTTGATAAACAGGCTGGGAGAGCATTTGCCACAGGCCGAGTTCCTGCTGACCTCGGGCACCGCCACTGCCGCACAGGTGGTGGCCAAACGGATGCCGCCACGCTGCCGTCATCAATTTGCGCCGTTGGATGCCGCTGGCCCGGTGCACCGCTTCCTGGCCCATTGGCGCCCCACCGCCGGTATCTTTGTCGAAAGCGAATTGTGGCCTGTCACCCTGGTYGCCACCCGGCGCTCTGGCGCGCGTCTGGCGCTGGTCAACGCCCGCCTATCGGATCGCTCGGTGGCGCGCTGGCAGAAAAAGGCACCGACAGCACGGTTTGTCATGGACCAGTTTTCTCTGTTCCTGACCCAAAACCAACACATCTCTGACAACCTGCTGGCCCTGGGCGCAGCGCCGGACCGCGTGCTTGYCGGAGGCAATCTGAAAGCCGGGGCCGATCCCCTGCCGGTTGATGCCGATGCCCTCTCACAGCTGCGCGACGCGCTTGGCACCCGCCCGGTTTGGGTCGCCAGTTCCACCCATATCGGCGAGGAGCAGCCGGTGCTGACCGCCCATAAGGCATTGTTGCAAAAGCATCCCGACCTTTGCCTGCTGCTGGTGCCCCGCCACCCCGAACGCGGCGAAGAGGTAGCCAAGTTGATCGCCAAAACCGGGATGACTTGTGCCCGCCGCAGCAAGCAAGAGCTGCCAACCACCAAGACCCAAATCTATCTGGCCGACACTCTGGGCGAGCTCGGCAGCTGGTACGCGCTTTCGCCAATCGTATTTTTGGGCGGATCCCTGGAGCCCATCGGCGGCCATAATCCATTTGAGGTGGCCCGCGCCGGAGCCGCCGTGATCACCGGTCCCGGGTACCACAATTTCACTGAGACCTTTCCGCCGATGATTGCGGCCAAGGGGGCGGTTGAAGTGCATGATGCGGCACAGCTTGCCGATGCGGTGTCGCACTGGCTCACCCAGCCCAAGGCGCTCCAGCAGGCGCAGCGGGCAGCAGCGGAATTTGCAACCGGCCAAGCCGCCCAGCTGCACGATGTGGTGGAGACATTGGTGAGAGAACTGGGCCTGGAGCCAAAAGATGGCTGACCTGTTTATCACCAACTTCAACCGCAATTTCACCGGCGTCTCGGCCACCGCCGCCAATGTGATCCGTCAGCAAGCCAAACAGCACGACCTGCGGCTCATCGGATACCCTCTCCCCGGCTGCCCGGACCCGATTACCCTGAAACAGGCCCGCAGTCTGTGCCAAAGCCCGCCAAAAGGACGCGACTTTGCCATCTGGCATGTGCGCCGCAACCCCGAAATGCGTGCTGCAATCTGGTCACGGGATGTGCTGAAACTGCCAATTCGAATTGTCTTCACCTCGGCAGCGCAGCGATTGCATTCGACCTATCCGCGCTGGTTGATCCGGCAGATGGATGCGATTGTCGCCACCACCGAGATTGCGGCCCATTATGTGACCAACGTGCGCGCGGTGGTGCCTCATGGCGTCGATACCGATCTCTTCACCCCGGCGCAGGATCGCACAGCTGCCTGGTCAAAGCTGGGTCACGGTGGCGCAATGGGCATCGCCACAATCGGCCGCATCCGGCCGGAAAAAGGCACCAACGTCTTTGTCGACGCCATGCTGAAACTGCTGCCGCATCTACCACAGGCCAAGGCGCTGATCATTGGGCGCGCCGGGCGCGAGCATAAGAAATTTCTCGCCGGACTTCGCGCCCGTGTTGCTGACGCCGGTCTGTCGGACCGGATTCTGTTTCCCGGCGAGCTCCCTGCAACAGATCTGCCGCCGCTGATGCGCGGGCTGTCCCTGGTCATGCAACTACCCCGTTACGAAGGCTACGGCATGGTACCTCTGGAAGGCATGGCCAGCGGCGTTCCCTTTGTCGGCACTCAGACCGGCTATTACGAGGCTTTTTCAGCTCAGGGGAAAACCGGTTTGGTTGTTCCGGTCGCAGCCGCTGAGCAGGCCGCCGATGCGGCCCTCTCCATTCTAACCGATCCAGCCCGTCACGCCAGCATGAGCCAAGACGCCCGCGACATTGCACTTCATAGCTTTAGCGCCGTGACCGAAGCAAATGGCATTGAGACGGTCTACCAGGACCTCTGGCAGGGCCGCTGAGCAAAACATAGCCGCCGCGCTGCACCGGTCCATTTCACAGCGAAACCGGGATCACCCTCACGACCCCACACACTTCTTCTTATCAAAAATACCTTCGGGGGGCGGTATCAACGGGTCGACGCAACACTTTAGTCTTTATGGAAAGATGGAGTGTAAATCATGGCCTATCGCCGCAGACAGTTTTTTACAGATAA
>NVUP01000004.1 GCA_002401945.1 Paracoccaceae bacterium | reverse complement strand
AATTAGCATTGAACGCCCTCCCGAATGTCCCTCAGAACCGAACGTGCCATGAAAAGCGCGGAGCGGCGAGGGTCTATGTGACCATCCGGGATGGAACAATTAGCCCAGTACGGCTCTGTTGAAGACGGTGCGGTTGTCCTTTGATTTCGGAAAGCACGAAATCCGGATCGACAATTTCACAGACATAGGTGTTCTGGTTGATGATATTATTTTCATCTAAGTTCAGGATCGTCAGTTTGAGATGAACGACGGCATTATTGGAATTATTGGTGTAATCTTTTGCCTGCAGTGAAGGTCGGGTGATAAGCCTGCCGCGCTGAAAAAGGCCAAAAAAGAAAGTTTTTTTCCGCGTTACTGGCGGAAATTGAACTGGGTGGCGCGCGAAGGTTTGGTGGCGCTGCCAAGGCCAAGGCTTTACGGCACGGGACTTGCTCCCCGTGCCGTTCGCGATTTACTCAGTCACCCGGCCAAGAAACTCTTTCATCTGTGCCGCAATCTCATCGCCGTATTCTTCCAGCGCAAARTGRCCRGTGTWSAGGATRTGGAACTCAAGATCGTTGAGGTCCTGCTTGTAGGGATGTGCTCCTTCCTCGGGGAAAATCACGTCATTGCCGCCCCACATCAACAGTGCCGGTGGTTGGTGCTCGCGGAATAGCGCCTGCCATTTGGGATATTCGCCGACGTTGGTGCCGTAATCCAGGAACATCTCTAGTTGCACCTCTTGGTTGCCCGGACGGTCCAGCAGGTATTGCACATGCCAGAAATTGTCGGGGCTGATCGAGGTCGGGTCCTGAACCCCGTGGGTGAACTGCCATTTGGTGGCCTCCATTTTCAAAAATCCCCGCAGCGCATCGCCGTTTGCCACTGATGGATCAGCCCAATAGGCTTTGATCGGGTCCCAGAACTCGCGCAGACCTTCCTCGTAGGCGTTGCCGTTCTGGATGATGAAACCGCTGACCCGCTCGGGGTTCTCAGCAAACATGCGGTAACCGATCGGTGCGCCGTAATCCATCAGGTAGACTGCGTATTTGTCGACGCCCTTGAGATCCAGCAATTCAGTCATTAGGGCGGCGGTATTGGCAAAGGAATACTCGTATTCAGCCGCATCAGGCATGTCCGAGGCGCCAAAGCCGGGGTAGTCTGGCGCGATGACGTGATAATCCTTTGCCAGTTCGGGGATCAGGTTGCGGAACATATGCGACGAGGTTGGGAAGCCGTGCAGCAGCAGGACTGTGGGTTTGGAGGGATCTCCTGCCTCGCGGTAGGCGATGTTCAATCCGCCGATTTCGGCTGATTTGAACTGGGTGCTTTTGGCGGCAGGGTTGGCCGCCATGGACGTTGTCGGCAGGGCGAGAGCGGCGGCGGCAAGCGCCGGGGCTGCAAATTTCAGGATTGAGGTTTTCATTGGGAATTCCTTACTAACGGGGATTTTGGGCGGAAGAGGTCAGTAGTTGCGTTTCAGGTCGGCGTTCTCGGCTACCAGCTCGGCCAGGCGATCACGCAGGACAGAGAGTTCGGGTTCCAGCTCTTCCAGGGTGAAGCGGCGTGGGATGTGGCGGGGGCAGTTCCAGTCAAAAGCTGAGATGCGGATCTTGACGATGCGYTCRAYSGTTTCSWTGCCSCTGTGCAATTGSKCCAGCARSKCKGGRTCRTCCTCRGGGTCGATGAACGMRACCTCGCCCCASAGYTTCAACCGKCGYTGGTTGGGRTARTCCAYSGCGATGATCGARACGCGRYTGYTRTGGGTCAGGTTGCCGGTGCTGATATACTGGCGATTGCCACGGTAATCGGCATAGGCRATGGTYTKTKCRTCSAGKRTTTTGAYRAASCCSGGYRTGCCGCCGCGAAACTGCACATAAGGCCAGCCAGTTTCCGAGACACTGGCCTGAAAGAACCCGTCACGGGCGGTCAGGAATGCCGCCTCTTCTGGCCCAAGCAAGTCACCGCCCCAGCGCTCATCCGACAGGAATTTGCCGTAGGTCTTGGCCGATCCGCACCGGTCCTGTTCAGCCCGAACAGAGGGCGTGAAGGCAATATCTGCAAATGCGAGTGCCATTTGTCGTCTCCTATTAGGGTTTAAAGGCCGAGATCGCTGAGGCCGGGGTGGTCGTCCGGGCGGATGCCCTGCGGCCAGTGAAACAAGCGCTCGTCGGCGGTGATTTTTAGATCGTTGATGCTGGCAATGCGGCGGGACATGCGGCCATCAGCTGCGAACTCCCAGTTTTCATTGCCATATGCGCGGGTCCAGTTGCCGTCCAGATCGCAGCTTTCATAGGCAAAGCGCACGGCGATGCGGTTGCCGGCAGTGGCCCAAAGCTCTTTGATCAGGCGGTATTCAGCCTCAGATGCCCATTTGCGGGTCAGAAAGGCGTGGATTTCGGCGTGACCAGACAGAAACTCAGCCCGATTTCGCCATTGGCTGGTCTCGGTATAGGCCTGTGTCACCGTGTCAGGGCTGCGCGTGTTCCAGGCGTTTTCGGCCATGCGCACCTTTTGGCGGGCGGTGGCGTCATCAAAGGGGGGCAGCGGTGGGCGGGTCATAGTGTTCTCCGTTCATGATCGCGCCCCGGCCATCGGGGAGGTCCAGGCCGGGGCGCGAAGGGGCCATCTGGGGGGATCAGTTGGCAGCAGCCAGCATGGCTGTGGTGACGGTTTCAGTGTCAGCGACATCGCTGGCGATCATGCGAAAGTTGGTCATCGCGGCGGCATAACCATCCAGGCCGGGCAGTTGCGCCGCGGCGGTGGCGTCGCTGACAACCATCACCTCAAACCCTTGCTCCTGCAGCTCCCGCATGTGGGATTCGGTGCACAGATTGGCCGACATTCCGGCGATGATCACCTTGTCGATGCCCTGTTTGCGCATCTGCAGCACCAGATCGTTGGTCTCGGGGCCGAATACTTTGTGCGGGCTGGTCACCACGGTGTGGCCATCGTTGATGTAGGGCTTGTAGCGCTCCAGCCAATCGGCGCCCGAGCCTTCGAATTCAGCCGTATTCAGCGCGCCCTTGCGGTCAAACATGCCAATTGTGTGCATCAGCTTTTCCAGGGTGCCTTCGAACTTCCAGCCGTGGTCATGCGGGTAATAGTAGTGCGGTGAGACAAACACCGGCATGCCGGTTTTCTGGGCGGTGGCAAACAGCGCTTCGATATGCTCGACGGTGCCGTTTTCGATGACGTTTTTTCCCACAACACCCCAGGCAACGCCGTTGGGATGCAGGAAATCATTCTGCGGATCGGTGACCAGCAACGCGGTGTTTCCGGCAGTGATCTCAAAACCCGGATGCGGCAGGCCGTCGTCGGCCTTGGCCAGTCCGCCCAGGCCAATAGCCGCAGCAAGAACAAGAGGGGACAGGGTGGAGTGCAGCGAGGGAAACAGGCGGTTCATGGCATTATCCTAATAAATTATCGCTTGATGGTGTACCGATCGGTACTACTTGTGAAGCTATAAGTGTACCAATCGGTACTTCTAGTCAACAAATTTGATGCCGAAATCCGAATTTCGCCCACGTGCTTTGCTTATCCATTTGAATTTAAAGAAAATAATTTCACAACAAAACCTCCCGGTGGCGCGGTGTGTACAGGCCGTTGCTACCTTCCCGGATCGAATCGCAGCTTGCAGGAGAGGCGCATGGCCGAGAAAAGATGGGTGCTGGTCTTGGGTTTGTCCCGGCGCTGTTGATCTGGATGGGGAGGCGGCGGGCATCAGCAACACCAAAAGGGAGACGCTCAGGCGCTCTGGCATCTGGACAGAGTTGCTCTGGCCGGGATCGTATCAGCACAGAAATGGGTCAGCCGGGGCTGTTGCTCTGTCGCAGTGTTTTTTTGGGGGGGGGGAGGCTTGCCGCCCAGAGGCAGCAAGTTTTAGGGGTTTGGGTTTGCCGAAGACGGCAAGCCCGTTTTACGGTTTGGTAAACAGCTGAGCATAGTCCTTGCGCAGCAGGTTTTTTTGAACCTTGCCCATAGTGTTTCTGGGCAGTTCGGGCAGCACAATCAGCTTTTTGGGATGTTTGAACCGGGCCAGTGAGTCTCCAACGGTTTTGCTAATGGCATCGAGATCAGGACCGGCCTCATCTGAGGCGACCAGAAAGCCGACAACCGTTTCCCCAAAGTCCGGGTGCGGTACGCCGACAACCGCGCTTTCCAGTACGCCGGGCTGATCATCCAACACCAGTTCGACCTCTTTGGGGTAGATGTTATAGCCGCCCGAGATGATCAGATCCTTGTTGCGGCCAACAATCTGCACATAGCCATCCTTGTCGATCACCCCCAGATCACCGGTGATAAAGAACCCGTCTGCGCGCAGCTCTTCGGCGGTTTTTCCCGGCATCTGCCAGTAGCCCTGGAACACGTTGGGGCCGCGCACTTCGATCTGACCGATCTCGCCATCTGGCAGGGTGTCCCCGGTGGCGGCGTCAGTAATCTTTAGCTCGACCCCGGGCAGCGGCAGGCCTACCGTGCCGGCGCGGCGCTCGCCACCGTAGGGGTTGGAGGTGTTCATGTTGGTTTCGGTCATGCCATAGCGTTCCAGAATTCGAAGGCCGGTGCGGTCCTCGAACTGGATGTGCGTATCAGCCAGCAAGGGGGCGCTGCCCGAGATGAACAGCCGCATATGCTGGGTCAGGGATTTGGTGAACCGTTCATCCCCCAGTAGCCGGGTATAAAAGGTCGGCACGCCCATCATGGTTGTGGCGTGGGGCAATTGCTCGATCACCTGATCCAGATTGAACCTGGGCATGAAGATCATCGACCCACCGGCCAGCAGGGTCACGTTTGTGGCCACAAACAGCCCGTGGGTGTGAAAGATTGGCAGGGCATGCAGCAGCACGTCCTGATCGGTGAACTTCCAGTAGTCAACAAGGGTTTCAGCGTTGGACAGCAGATTCTGCTGGCTCAGCATCGCGCCTTTGGATCGGCCTGTGGTGCCGGACGTGTACAAGAACGCCGCAAGATCATCTTGTTTTCTGGAAACAGTTGGGAAGCTGTTGGGCATGGTTTCGGCCTGGGCGCTTAAGGTGCCAAAACCGTCTGCGTCCAGTGTTTCCAGCAAAGCCCCGGCGGCTTGGGTGATGGGGGTCAGTGCGGTCTCGTTGGCGCTGTCGCAGACCAGAATTTTGGCGCTGCTGTTTTCCACGAAATACGAGATCTCGGTTGCGGTGTAGGCGGTGTTCAGCGGCAGAAAGACGATGCCCGATTGCACACAGGCGGCGTAAATGGCCAGCGCCTGCGGGGATTTCTCGATCTGAACCGCCAGCCGGTCGCCCGGTTTGATCCCGGCGTCGCGGAACACATGTGCGTATTGCGCTGCCAAACACAGGAAATCGTCATGGGTGACTGTGCTGCCATCTGCAAGGTGCAGAAACGGCGTGGTTTTCCCGGCGTAGCGACCAAAGAGAGTGTCGTAGAGAGGGTTGGTCATCGTGTGGTCCTCATGTGTCTTGCAGTTGGGCTGCCGCGCTTAGGGCGGTGACCTCGGGTGATGCGACAACGTCCTGCGCCGAGGCAAAWCGCTCGTGGYTTTGGGARATCAGGGACAGGTCATAGAGATARTTGACCATGGCGCCACCSGATTGTGCGAGRCCGTTTTCCGACAGGTCYGCATCGGCGTGKACMGCRTGRAYAAGKGCGCCRTTGCCSAGRTGAAAGCGGGCSACKGGATCATAAGGGGTGCCATCCGGGCGCTTGGCATTGAGCAGGTAATACGCGGCGATCTGGCGTTGCTGGTCTTCGGCGTAGGGGCCGGTTTGCATCTTGGCCTCGTCCAGCCAGCGATTCAGGCTGGGGATGGGCGACAGGGTGACAAAGGTTTTCAGGTTCGGCAATTCGCGCGACAGGTCGGCAACCACCTGTTTGATCAGCGAGTTGCCGAACGAGATCCCGGCAAGTCCGGCCTGACAGTTTGAGATCGAGTAGAACACGGCGGTGTCGGCGTCCTCGGCGGCGATATTGTCGCGTTCATCTGCCAGCAATTCCTGCACCGAACCGGGGATGCCCTGGGTCAGGGCCACCTCGACAAAGATCAGTGGATCATCCGGCATCGCCGGGTGGAAGAAGCCGAAGCAGCGCCGGTCTGCGGGTTGCAGGCGGCGGCGCAGGTCGTCCCAGCTGTCTATGGCGTGAACGGCCTCGTAGGCGATGATCTTGTCTAGGATATCAGCAGGGCTTTCCCAGCTGATTGGGCGCAGCACCAGAAAGCCGCGATTGAACCACGAGGCGAACAGGTGGCGCAAATCCAGATCGACCACCGCTAGTTCGGGGTGTTTGCGGGCGAGTTTTAGCAGGTCTTTGCGCATTTCAACCAGCTGTTTGGTGGCGCCGGGAACATGGTTAAGGCGGCGCGCCAGTTCCTGCCGCCGGGGTTCCGAGGCTGCCATGAATGCGCGATAGTTGGCTTTGGAGGGATCTTCTTCGTAAACCGTCAGCGCGCGGCGGACCTCGTCGGGGGTGATGCCCAGATGATCTGTCAGGAACCCAAAGAAGGCGCGTTTGCCGTCGTCGTCCATGGCCGCGTAACTGTCGAGGATATGCCGGGCGAGGGCCATGCCTGACACCTCGCCCGAACTGCTCAGCAAATCGGTGCACAGTTCTTTGATCGAGCGGCCCTGGTGGTCGGGCTCCGAGGCACCGCGATATCGGCGCTCGAAAACCGTGTTCAGAAGGTCAGCTAGAAAGCTCACAGTCTGGCCCCCATGACGGCGTCTGGTAACCAGGTGGCAAGACCGGGGAACAGACACAGCAACACAATCGCCAACACCATGCAGGCCACATAGGGTAGCGAGCCGGTCAGGATGGTTTTCAGTGGAATGTCGGGGGCAATGCCGCTGATGACATAGAGGTTCAGACCTACGGGGGGCGAGATCAGGCCGATCTCCATGTTGATGGTTAGAATGACCGCAAACCAGATCGGGTCAAAACCAGCGGTGATGATGATCGGCAGCAGGATCGGTGCCGCCATCAGGATCACTGCGACGGGGGGCAGAAAGAACCCGGCGATCAGCAGGAACAGGTTCACCGCGCCCATCAGAACCCAGCGGTTCACGTCCAGGGTGCCGATCCATTCGGCGATGGACTGGGTGATGTAGAGGCTGGACAGCATATACGAGAACACACCAGCGGCGGCGATGATGAACAGGATCATCACGCTTTCCTTGGTGCTGTCGCGCAAGACCACCCACAGATCGCGCGGATGCCACAGCTTGTAGATCACCACGGCGATGATCAGGCAGAGCAGGGCGCCGACAGCGGCGGTTTCTGACGGCGTGGCGATGCCGCCGTACATGGCGTAAAGCACGCCCAGAATGATTGCCAGAAAGGGTAGCACCCGGGGCAGCACTTCGAAGCGTTCTTTCCAGCTATAGCTGCGGCTGTTCAGCAGGTTGGGATCACCGGATTTCCAGGTGGCATACAGCGACCACCCCATGAACAGGCTAACCAGCAGCAGGCCGGGAAGCACGCCGGCCAGGAACAGGCGGCCAATCGAGGTCTCGGTGGCGATGCCATAGACAATCATGGTGACCGAGGGCGGGATCAGGATGCCCAGGGTGCCACCGGCGGCAATGGAGCCAGCCGCAACGCCGTCCGGGTAGCCGCGCTTGCGCATTTCCGGAATGCCCATCTTGCCAATCGCGGCGCAGGTGGCCGGGCTGGAGCCGGACATCGCGGCAAACAGCGCACAGGCGCCGAGATTGGAAATCACCAGCCCGCCGGGAACACGGGTCAGCCAGCGTTCCAGTGCCTCGTACAGATCAGCGCCCGCCCGGGTTGACGAGATGCTGGAGCCCATGATGATGAACATCGGGATCGACAGCAGGGCAAAGTTATCCAGTTTGCCGAACAGGATTTCCGGCATCAGTTCCAGCGAACGCATGCCGTCAAAAATCACCAGGAACCCGCCGGAGACGATCAGCAGGCCGAGGGCGACCGAGACGCCGGAAAACAGTACCAGGATGGTGGCGGCGGCGACAATTGCGCCCAAAAACAGCGGATCCATCAGTGATCCTCCAGGCCAAAGGGTTGATCAACTTTGAGAATGACGGCCACCAGATCGGCAATCAGTTGCAGCAGGAACAGGGCAAAGCCAACCGGCAGCGACAGGTAGGGGATCCACAGGCGCACGCCCCAGATGGTGTCCGAGTGCCAGTTGCGGGCCCAGGCAAAATGCCAGTACTCGAAGCCGTACCACAGCATGATCGCGACGATCACGATTGATGCGGACAGGGTCAGGATGGCCAGTGCCATGCGGGCCGGTTTGGGCAACATCAGCGGGATCAGATCTACGTTCACGTGGCCACGCAGGCTTTGCACATAAGGCAACCCGATCAGGGTGGCTGAAATCACCAGATAGATTACCGCTTCGGTCTGCCAGATGGTGGATCCGTTCAGCACGAAGCGCACAAAGATCATTTGGCAGGTGATTGCCACCGCTGCGACAATCATTGCAGCCGAGACCCATCCGGCAAGTGTTGAAATAGCAGCCACGGCGCGCAGGAACGGGTTGTTCCCTGCGTGCGCCGCAGCGGCTGAGCTATGGCCAGCCATTACGTCTTCCTTTGATATTCGGGGGTAGTTTGGGGTGGGCGCTGCATCAAATGCAACGCCCGATTTTGATCACTCGACAGCCAGTGCTAGATCCAGCAGGGCCTGTCCGTCTGGAACTTCCTCAACGAATTTCTTGTACGAGGTTTCCTGCGCAATGGCGCGCCAGGCGGCAAAGTCTTCGGCGGTCATTTCGGCGATTTCAACACCGGCTTTTTCGTACACTGCAACTGATGCAGCATCCTGTTTCTTGGCCTCTTCCAGATAGAAGGCCTCGGCCTTGGCAGCACCGGCCAGAATGGCGGCTTGCTGGGCTTCGGTCAGACCCTCAAAGGTGGATTTGTTCATCAGCAGCGGCTGATACATGAACCACAGGGCGATATCGCCAGCAGGGGTATAACACTTGACCTGCTCGTAGATGCGATAAGACACAAAAGACGAGGACGAGGTATTGGCGGCGCTGAGAACACCGGTCTGCATGGCGTTGTAGATCTCGGAGGACGCCATCGAGGCAATTGAGGCCCCGGCACCAGCCAGCATCTGTTCAAACGCCTTGCCAGCCGCACGGGTTTGCAAGCCTTTGACATCCTCGGGGCCAGTGATGCATTTGTCTTTGCCGACAAACCCACCAGCCAGATAGCCATGCACCAGCACCATCACGTCGTCTTCGGCCATCTTGACTTCGAGCGCTTCCATGAATGGCGAGGCGCTGAGGCGGGCGGCGTGGTCGTGGTTTTTGACCAGACCCGGCATCAGGGTCAGGTTATAGGCGGGCTGTTGGCCGCCGGCATAGCTGAGCGGCAGAACGGTCATGTCGAGCTGGCCACGGCTTAGCGGTTTGTACTGCTCGCGGGGTTTGAACAGAGATTTCGAGCCGAAAATTTTGATTTCCAGATCCACATCCGCTGCGGCAACTTCGTCGGCGACGATCTGTGCCACTTGGTGACGGATGTCTTTGTTGGACCACTGATGTGACAGGCGTAGCTCGGTTGCGCTGGCGGCGCCGGACAGGGCCAGCAGGGCAGCAGCCGCAACTGCGGTAAGCAAATTCGTTTTCATATCTTCCTCCCTTAGGTGCCCAGTCTTTTCATCTGAGCGAATTCGACGAGTGTTTGTCGATTTAAATTCAAAGTCAACGTTCTTGTATACAAGAATTAGATTGTTGCGCACATTTCATGTCTCTGGTATCATTTGGCTATGGATATTCGACGCGCTGACCTGATTGCCAATGAGCTGGAAGAGCTGGTTTTTGCTGGCGAATTTGCCGATGGAGACCGCCTGGACGAGGTTAAGCTGGCAGCGCATTTTGGAGTGTCCCGCACACCGCTGCGCGAGGCCTTGCAGCGATTGGTGGCCTCGGGGTTGGCCGAGCAAATCCCTCGTCGCGGGGTGTTTGTGCGCCAACCTGGACCGGTTGAGCTGATGGAAATGTTCGAAACCATGGCCGAGATTGAGGGCGTTTGTGGTCGTTTGGCGGCGATGCGCATTTCAGAGCAGGCACTTGATGTGCTGGTCGAGGCCAACAAACGGTGCCAGCAGGCCATCGATAACAGCGATATTGATGAGTATTACCGTGAGAATGAGGTTTTTCACCATTTCATCTACCAGCAATCGGGCAATTCGTTCCTTGAGCAGGAAGCCCTGCGCTTGCACCGCCGCCTGAAACCGTTCCGCAGGCATCAGCTGAAGCTGCGCGGGCGGATGGCACAATCAATGTCAGAACATGTGGCGATTGTCTCGGCGCTTAGGGCCGGGAACCCGGAGGTTGCGGCCCAGGCCCTGCGCGGGCATGTGGCCATTCAGGGGGAGAAATTCCATCTGCTGATGTCGAGCCTGAAGACCGCTGCGCAGTAGGCCGTTTCCACCAGCCCCACTGGCTGTCAGGAACAGGCCGCCAAAATCTCACTCTGGTATCCAAACAGGGCAGGGGTGCCGCCGGTGTGGATGAACAAGACACGCGCACCTGGCTGAATACGCTGGTCTTTTAGCAGGCCAAGCACCGCAGCAAAGCCCTTGGCGGTGTAGACTGGATCCAGGAAAAGACCCTCATATTGCGCCATCAGGGTCAGTGCCTCGATGGTTGGTGGCCCAATTTTGCCATAGCCCGGTGCCAATGCGGCGTCCCAGGTCAGGATGTCTGAAGGCGCAATGGCAGTGTCGTGCCCCAGAAGCGAGGACAGGTTGCCGATCAGGGTCTCCAGCCGATCCGTTTGTTCAACAGCACTGCGGCGGACGCAGCTKCCGTAGACCGGCACTTGYGATCCGAGCAGYCTGAGRCCTGCCAGTAAWCCCCCATGCGTMGCRCCGCTGCCCGAGGCGACGACGATGGCRTCAAACTGCGGYCCYTGYTSCAGTATTTCWTGYGCAGCRCTGATATAYCCMAGYGCGCCAAGGGGTTTGTTGGCCAGTCCCAGCGGGATGACATAGGGGGTGTGGCCTTCGGCGCGAAGCTGGTCTGCCCGGGTATGAAGCGCCTGATCCGCCCCGGTTTCGTCCTCGCCTTTGGCATAAAACATATGCTCGGCGCCCAGCAGTTGCGACAGCAGGACATTGCCGGAGGTTCTGTAGCTCTCGCCCATGCCCGGCACCCGGTCCTCYAGTTGCAAAACAGCCTTGAGACCAAGTTTTGCGGCGACAGCGGCGGCGGCGCGCACATAGTTGGATTGCACCGCGCCGGTTATCAGGATGGTGTCGGCTCCCTGCGCCAGAGCGGCGCCAAAGTAGTATTCCAACTGGCGGATCTTGTTGCCGCCACCGCCCAATCCGGTCAGGTCGTCGCGTTTGATCCACAGCTCAATGCCGAGGTGCTCAGACAGCCGCGTCAAAGGCTCTAACGGTGTTGGCCCGGATAGCAATTCGGCCTTGGGGAATTGAGCGAGCGTCTCAAGGATATCGGTCACCGGGTCGTCCTTTCGTCAGGAAATCGTCAAAGCACGGTAGAGAAGAATAAGGCCTGCAAGCAGGGAGATCCCGCGGATACTGCTGGAAATCACCGCGCGTGGCAGCGTCGGGCCAATCCATCGGCCGATGAGACTGCCAAAAACGGTGACCGCCAGAAAGGCGGGAAGGTGCGTCTCATCGGTGATCCTGTCCCAACTGACCGCCGCGTGAAGCAGAAACGCCAGAGAATAAGCAATCAAGGCAATCGGTTGCACCAGTTTACGCACAACTGACACCGGATGATCCGCCAGGATCAGCCCAAGCGCCATCAAAGGGCCCGGCGTCGCCGCCCAGACCGTCGCCAGCCCCGACAGGCAGGAAATTGGTAGAAAGGCGCGTTTTCCGGCGGGGGTGACCGGCAGGAATGTGCTGAGTGCGCCAAACACCAGCAGCCCGCCGGCAATGGCCAAAACCATTGCCTCGGTCAGCTGCGGGTAGATAAGAATGCCAAGCCCAATGCCGACAACACAGGCAAGCACTGCCGTTATGACGGTGCGCTGGTCGCTGCGCTTCATGGCGCCGGGGGTTGCCACAGTTGAGACCACAACATTCAGCAGCAGCAATATCGGCACGGCGGTTTCGGTGCCAATCAACAGAAACATCAAGGGGCCTGCGACAATGCTGAAGCCGATGCCAATACCAACCTGAAGCACAGCGCCAAGCCCGATGGTGGCGAGTAGCAGGATCATTTCAAATGGCATGTATTACCCCGGTGGCATGGTTCATTACCGGTAGCATAGCCAGATGTTCAAAGATAATTGAACCCTTTTAGAGGCCCCTTGAGGTGTGGCGATTGCCTGCGCGTCTTATCCAGCTGTTGCCCGGCCAAGATCGCGCAAGCACTCAGCCTTCAGACAATGCCGCCGCCAGCGCCAATCACTGCTGGCCGCTGCTGCGCAACCGTCTCGCGATACCCCGAGGCTCGGTAAGCGGCGACAGGGGCAATCGCGCCACCAGCCTCAAGCCGCGCCATSSMRARKWTRRSSTYWWYAYCSKYGMRAMRSSCKKSWTKMRSKGYWKYKGWTKSSAYNTAGGGMKYMKWYRYSGTCTTGATACCCGGCAAGTGCCGCGCGATCCACCAGCAGGGCCTGTGCATAGGCACGCTGCACCTCCATTGCCGAGACCATCAGGCTTTCAATCGGGTCCGTCACATTGTGGCTCTGGTCCAGCATGTGCATGGGGTTGAAATCSGGGTCTGCTTCGGCCTCGACCAGYTCRTTGAACACCAGGAACAGSCGGTAGGGRKCRATGCTGCCGGTGTCCAGATCRTCATCGCCGTATTTGCTGTCGTTGAAGTGRAARCCRCCCAGTTTGCCAAATTGGGTCAGCCGCGCCACGATCATTTCGATGTTCACATTGGGCGCGTGGTGGCCCAGATCAACCAGACATTTTGCCTTGTCGCCCATCTGCTGCGCGATCAGCAGGTTGCTGCCCCAGTCCTGCACCACGGTGGAATAGAATGCCGGTTCATACATCTTGTGTTCGGTCAGCAGCGTCCARTSGTCGGGCAGGGCGTTATAGACCTGCTTGGTGGCRTCCARATARCGYTCGAACTGRCGGGTRAARTTGGYCTGRCCGGGGAAGTTYGATCCGTCACCSACCCAGATGGTCAGCGCCGTTGAGCCGAGCTGCTGGCCCAGCTCGATACATTCGATATTGTGGTCGACCGCCTGCTGGCGGGTTGCGGCATCGGTGTGCGACAGCGAGCCAAATTTATAGCTATGCGCCTGATCCGGCTGGTCCTGAAATGTGTTCGAGTTCATCGAATCGAAACTCAGCCCGACTTCCTCGGCTTTGGCGAGCAGATCGCTGGCCGGGGCCTTGTCCCATGGGATATGCAGTGAAACCGAGGGCGTGGCACGRRKCMGTKSWWGGRTGNANCGCCGCAATCGTCGAGCTTGTCAAAGATGCCGCGCGGCTCGCCATCTCCGGGGAAGCGGGCAAAGCGCGTGCCACCGGTGCCAACGCCCCAGCTGGGCACGGCAACGCCGTAGTTGCCAACCTTGGCCTTGACCTGCGCGATGTCGATGCCGCGACGGTCCAGATGTTCGCCAAGGGCGTCATAGTCTGCCTGCAGGTTCGCTGCGGCACGGGTGTTGTCTTGTGCGATGATATCCGCGTTGATCATGATCCGCCTCCTTAGCGCGTAAAAGACTGAACGTTGCCGGCGTCCACGTTGATGATATTGCCGGTGGATTTTGACGATAAGTCAGAGGCCAGGAAATAGGCCGCCTCGGCGATGTCCTCGGGCAGCACCGAGCGTTTCAGCAGCGAGCGCAGGCGGTAGTGTTCCTCCAGCCCTTCCTTGTCCTTACCATAGGTCGAGGCGCGTTCTTTCAGCCAATCCCCAGACCAGATTTTTGAGCCCTTCAGCACGGCGTCGGGGTTGACCACATTGACCCGGATGCCCTGCGGACCACCTTCCAGCGCCAGACAGCGGGCCAGATGGATTTCCGAGGCCTTGGCGGTGCAATAAGCCGAAGCGTTGGGCGAGGCGGCAAGACCGTTTTTGGAGGCGACAAAGACCACGGCGCCGCCCATGTCCTGCACCTTCATCAGCCTGAACGCCTCGCGGCTGACCAGGAAATAGCCGGTGGACAGGATTGCCATGTTGGTGTTCCACATCTCAAGGCTGGTGTCCTCAACCGGGGCCGAACTGGCGATACCGGCGTTTGAGACCAGGATATCGACGCCACCAAACTCCACTGCGGTGTGCGCAAAGGCCGCCACAACAGCCGCCTCGTCGGTGACATCCATATTGACGGTGCGCACCACGTCTGTGGAATATTGCGCGGTCAGCTTGGCGGCGGTCTGTGCCAAGGCAGCGTCGTCAATATCGGCCAGCATCACACAGGCGCCTTCGCGCAAGTAACGTTCAGCAGTGGCCGAGCCGATGCCACCGGCACCGCCAGTAACCAGCGCCACCCGCCCGGCCAGYGWYTYTSSMKWRRGCATCCGTTGCARTTTSGCYTCTTCCAACAACCAGTATTCGATATCAAAGGCCTCTTGCTCGGGCAGACCCTGGTACTGCGACACCGCATCAGCGCCGCGCATCACGTTGATGGCGTTGACATAAAACTCACCCGAGATCCGCGCGGTGGCCTTGTCCTTGGCAAAGGTGATCATGCCAACGCCGGGGATCAGATAGACCACGGCGTTGGGGTCGCGGATGGCCGGGCTGTCGGATTTTTTGCAGCGCTGGTAATAGGCCTTGTAGCCCTCGCGGTAGTTGGCAATGGCATCGGCAAGACCGGCCAGAGTGGCATCCACATCCGGCTTGGCTGGATCGAAATCAACCACCAGCGGGCAGATCTTGGTGCGCAGGAAGTGGTCGGGGCAGGAGGTGCCAAGCGCTGCCAGCCGTTTCATGTCTTGCGCGTTGACGAAGTCCAGCACGGTGTCGCTGTCGGTGAAATGGCCAACCATGTGCTGAACGCCTGAGACCATGCCGCGAATGGCAGGCATCAGCCGGGCCGCAGTGGCGCGGCGCTGGTCAGCGGGCAGGCTGGTGTGAATGGCGCCGCCAAAGGCAGTCTTGCCCTCGGTTTGGCTGGCAAACCAATCCATCGCGGTCTGGATGATCTCTAGCGTCAGATCATAGCAGTTGCGCGCATCGTCGGCCCAGGTGAACAAGCCGTGGCTTTCCAGCACAACGCCCTTGGCCTCGGGGTTTTTGGCACAAAAATCAGACAGCCACAGACCCAGTTCATAGCCGGGTTTTTTCCACGGCAACCAGCCGATGTCGCCGCCAAATATCTGCTGGGCCAGCGCTTTGCTGTCCTTGGCCGCTGCAATTGCGATGATTGCATCGGGGTGCATGTGATCGACGTGTTTTTGCGGCACGTAGGCGTGCAAAGGCGTGTCGATAGAGGCTGCCCGTGGGTTCAGGTTGAAGGTGCAATGGGGCAGGTAGCCGACCATTTCATCTTCAAATTCCACACCACGGTAGAGGTCGCGCAGGGCGTTCAGCTTCTCCATATACAGGGTCGAGAAACCATCCATCTTGATCGAGCCAACATCGCCACCGGACCCCTTGACCCAGAGCACCTCAATCGCCTGTCTCGTGAGCGGATCGTTCTGCATCACCTTGGCCGAGGTATTGCCGCCGCCATAATTTGTGATTCGCTTGTCGGACCCCAGAAGGTTCGAGCGGTAGAGCAATTTTTCCGGCTCACTCATTCCTGCGGCGCGCGCTTCATCCCACTTGTTTTCAAGGCGTTGGCTCAGGGTGGCGTCAGACATCATCGTCTCCATCAACGTCAATTTATCGTGTGATTGTTGGCCTCAAGGCTGACGCTCGACCTTGTCAAAGTCAATCACAAACAATCATATCTGATCATGCTGCAGTGCAGAGTGATCGAATTTGACATTTAGTGATTGACACAAAGCGCCGACTCGCCTCAATTTGACAAAACAAAATGGGGATTGACGATGCACGAGAATGACAGGCACAGGGTGATTTTGTCGGCGGTTCAGGATCGCTCGGTGGTGACAGTTGCCGACCTCTGTGTGCTGACCGGCGCGTCTGAGGCGACAGTGCGGCGCGACATCAATACACTGGATGGCCGGGGCAAGTTGCGCCGGGTGCGCGGCGGCGCCGAGGCACTGATGACCACGTCTTTTGTCGGGCTGGCGGGTCGACCCTTTTCCTATAACGAGACGATCAACATTGCGGAAAAGCAGGCCATCGCCAAGGCAGCAGTTGAGCTGTGCTCGGATGGCGAGCCGATCATTATCAATGGCGGCACCACGACGTTTCAGATGGTGCATCCGCTGGCCTCAATGCAGATGCAGGTGTTCACCAACTCGTTCCCGATTGCCGAGCATCTGCTGAAGAACACCCGCAACACGGTGCTGTTGTCCGGCGGTGTGATCTACCGCGAGCAAAACATCATCCTGTCGCCCTTTGACAATGATGTGACCCGCAATTTCTACGCAAAACGCATGTTCATGGGGGCGCAGGGCATTGGTCCGCTGGGGTTGATGGAGCAGGATCCGCTGCTGATCCAGGCGGAGACAAAACTGATTGGTCAGGCCGAGGAACTGGTGGTTCTGGTCGACAGCTCCAAGTTCGCCAATCGCTCCAGTCTGATCCTGTGCCCGCTCACCCGGATCACCACCATCATCACCGACGACGGCATCGACGACCGCACGGTCTCGATGCTGGAGGCGGCGGACATAAACCTAATCGTCGCGCCAACTTACGCGGCACAAAAAGAGGGGGCGGTGTCTTAAATCACCCCAGATTGCAACCACTCCAGGGAGGAAACCATGAGTGTATTTAAGAAAGCAATGGCATCAGCGGCGATAGCGGCCACGATGTTTGCAGCCCCCGTTATGGCTGAAGAAAAGGTGCGTATCGCGCTTGTGGTCAAGGCCCTGGGGATTGGCTTCTTTGAGGCTGCTGCAAAAGGTGCGGAAGAGGCAGCAGCTGAGTTGGGGAACGTCGAGATCATCTATACCGGCCCAACCGACACCACGGCCGAGGGGCAGATCGAGGTGATCAATGCGCTGATCGCTCAGAACGTTGACGCCATCGCGATTTCAGCCAATGACACCGACGCGCTGGTGCCTGCGCTGAAGAAAGCGATGAGCCGGGGTATCACCGTGATCAGCTGGGACAGTGGCGTGGCAGCTGAAGGCCGCCAGATGCACCTGAACCCCTCGTCCAACCCACTGATTGGCAATATGATCATCAAGCTGGCGGCTGATCATCTGCCAGATGGTGGCAATGTAGCGTTGCTGTCGGCAACCACCACCTCGACCAACCAGAACATCTGGATCGAAGAGATGACCAAGGTGATGGGCAACTATCCCGGCATCAACCTGGTGGCGACGGTCTATGGCGATGACCTGGCCGATAAATCCTACCGTGAGGCAACTGGCCTGATGCAGTCCTATCCAGATCTGGATGCGATCATTGCGCCAACCTCGGTGGGCATCGTGGCGGCTGCACAGGCGGTTGTGGATGCGGGCAAGTTGGGCGAGGTCAATGTGACCGGTCTGGGGCTGCCGTCCGAGATGGCCGGCGCGATTGAGTCCGGTGCCTCGCAGTCCTTTGCGATCTGGAACCCAATTGATCTGGGCTATTCGGCAACCATGCTGGCCTATGAGATTTCCCAGAACGGCGCCTCGGCTGATGCTGGTGCCACCATTCCAATGGGCCGTATGGGATCGCTGACATTGGACGACAAATCCGAAGGCGCAATGGCGGATCCGTTTGTCTATGACGCCAGCAACATCGACGCCTTCAAGTCGATCTTCTAGGCTTCTCAAAATGGCCCGGCGTATCAAGATGCGCCGGGCCAGACATCTCGACCCATTACCAAGCTGAGAAGGGCCGCAATGACCGAGCGCTTAACACCCGTCGTGTCAATGGATGCGATCACCAAGATTTTCCCCGGTGTCAAAGCCTTGGATGCGGTTCAACTCGACCTTTATGCTGGCCAAGTGACGGCACTGGTCGGAGAGAATGGCGCGGGAAAATCCACCACCGTGAAAATTCTGACCGGGATCTATTTTCCCGATGGCGGCACCATCCGCATTGATGGCGAGCCTGTCACCTTTTCCAATGCCAACGCGGCAGCGGATGCCGGTATCACCGCAATCCACCAGGAAACAGTGCTGTTTGACGAGCTGTCGGTGGCCGAGAATATCTTTATCGGCCATGCACCGCGCACCCGGTGGGGGCTGATCGACAAGGTGGCGATGCAGCGGGCCGCGTCTAAGCTGTTGCAGGACATCGGCGCGACGTTTGATCCGCGCACCCGGCTGCGTGATCTGGGCATCGCCAACAAACACCTTGTGGCCATCGCCCGTGCCCTGTCGGTGGATGCGCGTGTGGTGATCATGGACGAGCCGACGGCGGCGCTGTCGCATAAAGAGATTGAAGAACTGTACGAGCTGGTTGAGACGCTAAAGGCGCAGGGCAAGGCCATCCTGTTCATCAGCCACAAATTTGATGAGATTTTCCGCATTGCCGATCGCTACACCGTCTTTCGCGACGGGGCCTTTGTTGGGGCGGGTCTGATTGCTGAGGTGAACCAGGACGCGCTGATCAAACTGATGGTTGGCCGCACTGTCGATCACATCTTTCCCGAGCGGACCCCCAATGTCGCCGAGGACGTGCTGCAGGTTGTCGGCTATGCCCATCCGACCGAATTCGCGGATATCAACTTCACCCTGAAACGCGGCGAGATCCTGGGGTTTTATGGGTTGGTTGGCGCTGGGCGCTCGGAATTCATGCAGTCGCTGTTTGGCATCACCAAACCGTCCAAGGGAGTTTGCAAGATCAACGGTCGCATTCGGATCATTCGCTCGCCTGCGGATGCGGTGGCCAATGGCATTGTTTATGTGCCCGAGGATCGCGGCAAGCAGGGCACTATCAGCGGCCTGCCGATTTTTCAGAACATCACGCTGCCGTCGCTGGGCCGGACCTCGAAATCCGGGTTCCTGAGACTGGCCGAGGAGTTCAAACTGGCGCGCGAGTATTCCGAGCGTCTGGATCTGCGTGCGGCCTCGCTGGATCAGGACGTTGGCAACCTGTCGGGCGGCAATCAGCAAAAGGTGGTGATTGCCAAGTGGCTGGCGACGCAGCCGCAGATAATCATTCTGGATGAGCCAACTAAAGGCATCGACATTGGCTCTAAGGCGGCGGTGCATGAATTCATGGCTGAACTGGCGGCGCAGGGGTTGTCGGTGATCATGGTCAGCTCGGAAATCCCCGAGGTGATCGGCATGTCAGACCGGGTCATTGTGATGCGCGACGGTCGGATCGCGGCGGAATTGCAGGGCGACGAGCTGAGCCCGGAAACGCTGGTGCGCCATGCTGCGGGCATCTCAGCCACCCAAATGGAAGAGGTTTAGGCCATGATGACCCGACACATTCCAGTCCGTGAGACCATCCTTGGCGCCGCCATCCTGGTGCTGATGGCGCTGATATCCACTCGGTTTGCAGGCTTTGTGACCCCGAAAAATCTAGCCAATGTGTTCAATGACACCGCGCCGTTGATCATTCTGGCGCTGGGGCAGATGGTGGTCATTCTGACCCGCTGTATTGATCTGTCGATGGCTGCAAATCTGGCGTTGACCGGGATGGTGGTTGCGATGCTGAACGTTGCGATGCCGGGCCTGCCCATTCCCATCATCATCGCAGTTGCCATCCTGCTGGGCGCGCTCATGGGGGCAATCAACGGGTTGCTGGTGTGGAAGCTGGCAATCCCGCCCATCGTGGTGACCCTGGGCACCATGACGATCTTTCGCGGCATCATCTTTCTGATATCGGATGGCAAATGGGTCAACGCTCATGAGATGAGCAAGGCTTTTACCGGCTTCCCCCGTGCCGCGTTTCTGGGCCTGCCGGTGCTGTCCTGGATCGCCATCCTGACGGTGATTGTGTTTGGCGTGATGATGTCACGCACCGCGCTGGGGCGGTCCATATTTGCTGTCGGCGGTAACCCCCATGCGGCGATCTATACCGGCATCAACGTCGGCAAGACCCAGTTTCTGGCCTTTACCCTGTCCGGCGCTTTGGCGGGGCTGACCGGCTATCTGTGGGTGGCGCGCTATGCGGTGGCCTATGTGGATATCGCCGGCGGGTTTGAGCTGGAGGTGGTGGCGGCCTGTGTCATCGGAGGTATCTCAATTGCCGGAGGAGTCGGGTCTGTTGGCGGCGCTGTGCTGGGAGCTCTCTTCCTGGGCGTGGTCAAGAATGCGCTGCCGGTGGTGAACATCTCGCCGTTCTGGCAGTTGGCGATTTCCGGCAGCGCGATCCTGATCGCCGTGGCCTTTAACGCCCGCGCAGGCCAAACCAAGGGGCGCATCATCCTCAAATCTGCCGAGGGTTCAGTATGACGGATATGACTGATATGACCGTGAACACGCGACATGTTCCCAACCGCCTGAACAGCCGCGCCTATCGTATCCTACGCAGCTGGGAGGCCCTGCTGCTGGCCGTTGCCGTTGGCATCTTTGTGCTGAACAGTTTTGCATCGCCTTATTTCCTCAATGCCTGGAACCTGAGCGATGCCACCTATAACTTTACCGAAAAGGGGATGATTGCCTTTGCCATGGCGCTGCTGATCATCTCGGGAGAGATTGACCTGTCCGTTGCCTCGATCATTGCGCTGGCCAGCACCGCTATGGGGCTGGCGGTGCAATACGGGGCAGGGACGCCGGAACTGGTGGTGATTGGCCTGAGTGTTGGCTTGCTGTGCGGTGCCTTTAACGCAATTTTTGTCACCGTGTTGGGGCTGCCCTCGATTGTGGTGACCATCGGCACCATGAGCCTGTTTCGCGGTATCAGTTACATCATTCTGGGCGATGGCGCCTATCGTGGCTATCCGGACAGCTTTGCCTGGTTCGGGCAGGGCTATATCTATTGGGTGTTCACGGCCGAGATTGCCCTATTTGCAGTGATCGCGGTGATCTATGGCGTGGTCCTGCACAAAACCAACTTTGGTCGCGCGGTTTATGCCATTGGCAACAACCCCACCGGTGCGCTGTTCAGCGGTATCCGGGTGCAGCGGGTCAAGTTCATCCTGTTCCTGCTGACCGGTCTGATGTCCGGGGTGGCGGCGATTTGCCTGACCTCGCGACTTGGCTCCACCCGCCCCAGCATTGCAACGGGCATGGAGCTGGAGGTGGTCACTATGGTGGTGCTTGGCGGAATTAGTATCCTCGGCGGCTCCGGCTCGATCCCCGGAGTGGTGATTGCAGCGTTTGTCATGGGGCTGGTCACCTTTGGTCTGGGCCTGCTCAACGTGCCGGGCATCGTGATGTCGATTTTCATCGGTCTGCTGCTGATCGGGGTGATTGCCTTGCCGCGGATTTGGACGATTTTGGCAGCCAAAAGATCGTCAACATGAGCGACCGTTTTGTCTTTCGGATGCGCCTGACCCACGGCAAAGCCGAAGAGTACCAGCGCCGCCATGATGAGATCTGGCCCGAGCTGGTGGCTCTGCTGGGGGATGCGGGTGTCAGCGATTATAGCATTCATCTGGACCACGAGACCGGGCTGCTGATTGGTGTGCTGATCCGCACCGAGGATCACCGGATGGACAGCCTGCCAGATCACCCGGTGATGCAAAAATGGTGGGCTCATATGGCCGACCTGATGGAGGTCGGGGCGGATAATGCACCCGTTGCGGTGCCCTTGCCCTGTCTGTTTCATATGCCATGACACCGCCACGCCACATCGCCGTCATTGATATTGGCAAAACAAACGTCAAGCTTGCGTTGGTCGATTTGGTTGGGATGGAAGAAATTGCCGTTGTCACGCGCCCCAACACGGTCCGCCCCGGACCACCCTGGCCGCATTTTGACACYGACGGACATTGGGCRTTYTTGTTGGGGGCCTTGGGSCAGTTTCACCGCGATCACCGGATTGATGCYATYTCYGTCACGACACATGGGGCCAGCATTGTSCTGCTGGRTGARGGCGGCAAWCTGGCRGCKCCRATCCTKGAYTATGAACATGACGGGCCTGCGGAAACCGCCGCGCAATATGACGCGATCCGACCGCCGTTTGAGCAAACCGGATCTCCGCGTCTGGCCAATGGCCTAAATGTCGGCGCGCAACTGCATTGGCAGTTCCAGGCCGATCCTGACCTGCATGCACGCACTGCTCATATCCTGACCTATCCGCAATATTGGGGCCATCGTTTGACCGGCGTTATTGCCTGCGACGTGACCTCAATCGGATGTCACACCGATTTGTGGCTGCCGCATGAGGGCATGTTTTCTGAGCTGATTGAGACGCTTGATATCGCGGACAAGATCGCGCCCGTGCGCAAATCGACTGATATCCTGGGCTCTATTCTACCCGATATTGCCACCACCACCGGGTTGCCCCAGCACACGCCAGTGATCTGCGGCATCCACGACTCCAACGCCTCGCTCTATCCGCATGTCCTGACCCAGAAAACGCCGTTTTCTGTGGTGTCGACCGGGACTTGGGTTGTGGTGATGACGATGGGGGGAGCTGGGGCGGCTTTGGATCCGTCACGTGATACCCTGGTGAATGTGAATGCCCAGGGCGTGGCGGTCCCGTCAGCACGATTCATGGGCGGGCGAGAGTTTGAACTGATCCAGAACGGGCAGCCGGTTGAGATCAGTCAGGCAGATGTGGCGCGAGTCCTTGAGCAGGGGATCATGCTCTTGCCCGCAGTTGATCCGTTGACCGGCCCGTATCAAGGCAGGAGTATGCGCTGGCACGGGCTGCACCCACCCGAGGGCTCGGGCCTGCGCGCAGCGGCCCTTTCATTCTATTTGGCCATGATGACAGACACCTGCCTGCGATTGACCGGGGCAGAGGGGCCGACAATTGTTGAGGGGCCATTTGCGCATAACACTCAGTATCTCGCCATGCTAGGGGCCGCGACAGGTCGGCCCGTTCACCACAGCCTGGCCTCAACAGGAACCAGCATAGGGGCGGCGCTTTTGTTTGGATCAGCCACAGATATGGCTGCACCCGAGGAGACTGAGCCGCCAGAAGATCTCCCGCCACTTTCTAATTATGCCACTCAATGGCGTTACAAGGTCGACGGTTTCCAGCAATAAAAATTTACGCGGAGGGCGGGGAGATAAGGGGGCGCAGACCGGGGTGAGCACTCTTGAGGTAGCGATGGAAGCTGGAGTTCTGGACGAGATTCTAGGGCGATTGCGCGACCACACGCCGCCGTCGATCACTGGGCAGAGATCTGCCCTGATTGCTGTCAGTGCCTTTGGGTCCAAATGGGCTGATTTGACGACAGATATTTTGCCACCTCATACAGTTGCGCAAAAATGTCGAAAACGGACGTGAATTCATAACATTGCTATGCCACTCCTGCTTGTAGCTACAGACAAAACAAAATGGAGCGCCGTGTTGGGACCGAAGCCAGATCAGACCGTAACGATATTGCCTGACGTAGGTATTGCCCTGCCTGATGGCACCCGCCTTTCGGCGAGGGTCTGGATGCCCAAAGGTGCTGACACAACTCCCTTACCAGCGGTGCTGGAATATCTGCCCTACCGCAAATCCGACGGCACCGCCGCGCGCGACCATGCCATGCATCTGCATTTTGCTCAGAGCGGTTATGTCAGCCTGCGGGTGGACCGGCGCGGCTGTGGCGACAGCGAAGGCCTGTTTGACGACGAGTATTCCGAGCAGGAATTACAGGACGGCGTGGATATCATCGCCTGGATTGCCGACCAGCCCTGGTGTGATGGAAATGTTGGCATCCAAGGCATTTCCTGGGGAGGCTTCAATGGGTTGCAGATTGCTGCCCGCGCGCCAGAGGCGCTGAAAGCCGTGATAAGCATTGGCTCGACCGTGGACCGATATGCCGATGATATTCACTACAAAGGTGGCATTCAGCTGGGCGAAAACATCGGCTGGGCAGCGACCTCAATGTCATGGTTCTCAATGCCGCCCGATCCTGCGATTGTGGGCGACAGCTGGCGCGACAGTTGGATCGATCGACTGGAAAACGCTCCGTTTTTGGGCCGTGAATGGATGCGCCACCCCAACCGCGACGACTACTGGAAACACGGGTCCGTATGCGAGGACTACAGTGCTATCAAAGCGCCGGTTTTGACGATGGGAGGGCTGCATGATGGCTATCGCAACACCATGGCGCATCTGGTCAAAAATTTGCAGGCTCCGGTCAAAGGCATCGCTGGTCCCTGGAACCACAAATACCCTCATATCAGCACAATTGCTCCGTCAATTGATTACCTGAATATCGCGGTGCGCTGGTGGGATCATTGGCTCAAAGGTATCGACAATGGCGTCGATACCGACCCTGCCTACAGCGTTTATATAATGGAGAGTGTGGCACCAAACCCCTGTCTTGATCATCGGCCTGGACGGTGGATTGCCGAAGACATCTGGCCCTCACCGCAGGTGACATCTAAAACCTTTGATTTTGGCGATGGCACTTTGGGCGCGCCTTCACCGTTTGAGACCACCATTGGCAGCGACATGGCCTGTGGTCACGATTGCGGCGAATATTTTCCGTTTGGGTTTGGTCCCGGTGAGCTGCCAGATGAGCAAACCCACGACGACGCGCTTTCAGCATGTTTTGACAGCGCCCCGGTGGTCGAGGATTACGAGATTGTCGGGGCCCCCGAAGTCCGGCTGACACTGGCCTCGGATATGCCAAAGGCGCAAATGATCGTGCGGCTGTGCGACATTTTTCCGGATGGAACTTCGGCGTTTATCAGTCTTGGCCTGCTTAACTTGTGCCACCGTGACGGGTTTGAAATGGCCCAAAATTTGGCGCCGGGCAAAGACTATGATGTCTCTGTGACACTGGATCAGACCGCGTATAAATTGCCGCAAGGGCACCGACTGCGTGTGTCGGTATCCACCAGTTATTGGCCTTATTGCTGGCCCGAAGGCAATCCGTTTACGCTGACCTTGCGGGCTGGAACACTGATAGTTCCACAGCGCCAGGCTGCTGGTGGCACCGGCGAAATTACATTTGATCCCCCCATGGTAACCGAGGCGCGGGCATATAAAAAATTGAAACCCGCCAGCGAATACAAAAAGCGCTCCGAAGACCCAGACACCGGCAAGATCACTCTCAAGATCTCTGGCGATCATGGCCGCCAGGAAGATCTGGAAACCGGCTTGATCACCCAGAGTGACATGTCGGAAACCTGGACAATTGAGCGCGATGATCCGGCCTCGGCACATGTGGAGATCATTTGGAACCGAGGGCTGGCACGCGGTCACAATCCCGGCGATTGGAATATACACACACGTGTCACAACCCAAATGTGGGGCAAAGAAAATCAGTTTGTCATCCGGCAAAAACTTGAAGCCTTTGAAGATGGAAAACCGGTTTTCGAAAAGGTAATGCAGGACAACATAGATCGCTAAACACGGCCCTGACCAAATGCCATTCTTAAACAGCTGGCCGATCTGCAAGACGGTCTAGCTATTTACCATCCATGAGTTCACCACGGCGAAGGCCATCGCCGTGGTGCCTGATTGAAATTGGATACGACACACCAGCCGCTGTATTGAGCCGCCTGTCTTCACCTTGCTTCATTCTGGAAGCAGGGCTTTCTGCACCGCCTCGTCCCAACCGAGATAATAGGTGTCTCCGTCACGGATCACCGGACGAGCCATCAGTTTAGGTTTGGCGGCCAGCTGATCTTCTGCCTCCGAGTGCTTCAGCCAGTCGCTCAACCCACGCCAATCATTGGTTGTCCGGTCCACCAAACGATCTCCAAATTCAGCGATCAATTCGGCCAGTTCCGCTTCACTCAGAGGATCGGCCCGAACATCGCGAAAACTAACATCCTTGCCTGCGGCCTCCAGCGCCTTGCGGGCTTTCTGGCTAATAGCACAGGTGTTCAGTCCGTAGATCATCATGGCGCAATCTCCCAAATCGTTAATGTCGCAATCTCCAGTATAAAGCCCTGGAGCGCAAGATGCGCACTCTGGATGAAGTAACACTACGTCGCTGCCTTTTTGCGCACCTGGTCCGTCACGATGGGTAACCCCCAACCTCTTTCGCTCAATCTTCTGCGCTGACTTTATGGAAGGCACCGATCAATTTTGGGATGTCGGCGTCACCGAGCCGCGCGACATTCACGCGTCCGCCCTTGACCACATGGATACCGTGGTCGCGCGTTAACGCGGTTTCTTGCGCCGCTGTAAGTGGCAGTAACGAGAACATGCCGGACTGGCGTCCCATATAGGCAAGGTCCTGTCGTTGAAAATCGCGCTGCTCAATTTTCACGATCTCCTGTCTGACCGCAATCACACGACGTCGCATTTGATCCAGTTCTTGCAGCCACAGAGCCTTGAGCCTGGGATCCTGCAAAATGAGCCGCACAACCGACGGCCCGTGGTCCGGTGCATGGGAACTGCTTGATCGAATGATGGCGGACAGGGCACGATGGATGCGGTCCCGGTCAGTGGGTTTTGTTTTGACAAAAAGTGCGCCTGCACGGTCGCGGTAGATGCCAAAGGACTTTGACAGGGTGGTGCAGACCACACATTCGGGAAAACGCTTGGCGATCTGCCGGGCCATCTCACAATCTGCGTCAAAACTCTGGCTGAACCCCAGGTAGGCAAGATCGATCCAAGGGATGACACCCTGTGCCTCTAGCTGGTCCAGCAAGGCCCCAAACTGCGCCCGGGACATATCGGCGCCGGTGGGGTTGTGGCAGACGCCCTGCATCAGGAAAATGTCACCTGGGCGGGCAGACTTAAGCCCGGCAAGCATCTCGTCAAAGACAATTTCCCGTTTGATTTGATCGTAATAGGGGACGGATTGAAGACTGGTCCCGGCGGCAGTCAGAATAGCGAGGTAGTTTCCATAGGTGGGGGTTTGCAGCCAGACTGTTGGTTTGGTTGGCATCTGCGCAAACAGGTCCGCCATCACGCGCAGGGCAACCGCACCACCTGCGGTTTGCGCCGCGACAAACTGACACTCATCAAATGTAGTGGCGCCAAAAATCGCCTGCCCCAGACCTGTGCAATAATCCGCGTCCCCTGTCAGCGCGGTATAAGACTTGGTTTTCTGAACCTCGATCAGCCGCGTTTCGGCTTGTTTTACTGCCTTTAGCACCGGAGTTTCGCCGTTTTTGTCCTGATAGATGCCAACGGTCAAGTTCAGCTTATCCGCCCGCAGATCTTGCGCGAACAATTCAGTGCCGATCATGATCGGGTCAACTGGGTAGTCCCCAACAGCCTCAAACATAGATGCGTTCCTTTCATTCATTGCCAAACTGGGCGGCGGCGAGGTCTTTGAAATACCTAGCTCAGCCGAGCGCCCCGGCACTGCTTATATTCTGGGTCAATGTTGATGGTGTCAGTCCAGCTCACCTGGCTTGCGATCAATTTGCCGACGATAGAGGTAATCTCGGACGTCATTCCTGCCTCAGAATTTTGTGATGACGGTGGCGCCGACGGACTGGAACTTGTCCATATTCATCAGTGCGTTGGGTGCATCTGACAGGCTGATTCGGTCTCCGACCAGGCGTGCGGGGTCAAGTTTTCCGAACTGTATCATGTCCAGCATCGCGCCATAGCGATGAGCCTGCATGCCGTGGCTGCCGAGGATTTCCAGCTCTTGCCCGATGATCTTGGCCATCGGCACCTTCGGCGTGGCGTGATCAGCCAACATCAGGCCCACCTGCACATGTTTGCCACGTCGGCGCAGGTTTTGGATTGAGTTGAAACAGGTCACAGGATGCCCCAAAGCGTCTAGCGAAACATGGGCCCCGCCTTTGGTGATTTCCATCACCACTTCGGGCACGTCTGCTACAGAAGCACCATTCACCGTGGCCACCGCGCCCAACTGTTTCGCCAGCGCCAGTTTGGCGTCGTCGATGTCGATGGCGATCACATTGGCGCCGACCGCAGTGGCAATCATGACAGCCGACAGGCCGACACCACCACAACCGTGCACCGCCACCCATTGTCCGGCCGAGGTCTTGCCCTGATCGACAACTGCGCGAAAGGAAGTGGCAAACCGGCACCCAAGGCTGGCCGCCGTGGCGAAATCCATGCTTTCGGGCAAGGCGACAAGGTTCAGATCAGCCTGATGGATGCCGACATATTCCGCAAACGAGCCCCAATGGGTGAAACCTGGCTGAAATTGGTTGTGACAGACCTGCTGATGACCCGCGCTGCACTCGGGGCAAGCACCGCAGCCCCCCACAAAGGGAACCGTCACCCGGTCGCCAACCCGCCAGTTGGTCACGTCCTTGCCAACCGCCTGAACAACACCCGCCAGTTCGTGGCCGGGAATGTGGGGCAGCTCGATATCGGAGTCATGCCCCATCCAGCCGTGCCAGTCGCTGCGGCAAACGCCTGTGGCCTCGACCTTGAGCACCACGCCATGTGGTTCAGGTGTCGGGTCAGCGACAGTAACAACTTTGGGTGCTTCTTTGAACTTTTCGAACAGGACGGCTTTCATGTAGGTGATCTTTCTATGACCGACTTGAATTGAGAGTATCCTACCCTGTTTCAGAGAAAGACGTTCACTTTTCTTGCCTTGTTAAGCGAAAATGCGGGCTCACTCCATCCACCATCTGTCAAAAAGAGAGGTTTCTGCTCTGGGAGCAAAATTGATAGAAACAATGCAGAAAACCCTTTGTCCCGCGAATAAACCTTTTTGGTAGGTAAACATGCCCTGCCGGGCAAGGGACCGTTGCCTTTTTGGACCTTTCGCGGTCTCCCGTAGAAGGCGGTTTACCTGACGCGGGCGGGGCAGGGGGAATTCGCAGTGTGACTCGAACCAATGGCGTCCCATGGCTCACTCCAAATCTGCTGCGGACCAGGCAAAAGATCTTCATTTTGATGGGGAGACCCCATTTGTTCATGGCTGAAACACCAACCCCTAAATCTGACGCGATCTGAGGTCGCGTCAGGCCGATCTCAGGGTATTTGATCCCCCCGATCAAATACTAATCCTTCGAACTCGTTGCTATGCGAACCGCATCGCGCCAAAATTCGGCGCTGTATTTTGCTGCCACTTTCGTCGGAAAGTGGTGAAATACTACGTTTACCACGAACAACCTGGCGAACTGCTCGACTTCGAAGATGTGATCAAGACCTGGGAGGCGACCAGCGGACCGTCCACCGACGTCGGGAAACTTCCCAAGACTGTGAGCGAAGATAAACTTCACGAATCGCAGGAGAGCGCAGAGGGCCCGCTGGACAAAAAGGGTCCGGTCGGAGACTGGTGCCGCACCCACTCGATCACCGAACTGGTCATCGGCAAAGACGGCGAAGAGGCATCTTGGCCGATGTCTACGAGCCGGTCGAGTGGCCCAACGGTGTGATCTCCCGGATGGCATATATCGGAGGGGCTACCTCCAATGGGCCGTGGTCTACGAGGACAAGGACGAGGAGAAAGGCGCTCCGCCCCACAGCCTGCCTTCGACCAGGAAGATGGCGGAGTTCAGGGTCAGATGCCGAGCAGAGCGTGGATCGCGGTCCGTAGGCTAGGCCGCACGGGGGATTACCGGTTCATCAGATCCTTGGTCTACAAAGGTGTCGATGCTGTCTGTGCGCACACGTTTGGCATGCGAGAGATTGTTTTTAAGCCATAGCCCATAAGCGGCGCGGCGCTTCGTCGCGATACGATTATCTGGTCGGTGGACATAGGCGATCGATCAGATGGGCTCCGGTGTTTCCGATATCTCAACCGCGCTCGGCGGCGTCCGTCAGCGCGTCGGCATCAGGATAGCAAACATACGTCATGGCTATCCCCAGCACCACCAGCCGCCGCGCAATTTCGGCGGCCATGTCAGGGGAAACGCCCACTGCATCGCCATTCTCGGCCCTATACGTCACAAGCAGAAAGTTGCTCAGGTTGGGTCGCGCGTATGGTGCTCTTGTTTGGAGCAAGTTTGGCGACGACGACCGGGGTAATGTCAGGTGTGTTTAAAATTTTTCCTTTGGGTTTTCGGTCGTTCTGCGTGAGCCGGGGTCGTCTTTGGGTACACTGGCGCATACTCGGCACCAATCTACTGAAAGATGGCGAATTTTAAGTATCCAAACCGTTTGCGCAATACCCGACATGTGCCATGCTTTCGCAGCCGTTCAACACCGCAAACAGTTTACGGCGAAAGGCCTCTTGACCTCCTAAAGTCAATGAATTAGGTTCTGAAACAGTTGAGTGGGCGTTGTGTAATGGTAAGACCTCAGCCTTTCAAACAAGCGCCCTGAGTTTCGTGGCGTGTCACTGAACTACTTAGTCTTTCTTTTTGTTGACTTTTGTACCGCATCTGGTTGCATGGAGTAGCACCCTGTTACCTACAAAAGGCCGACAAAAAATATGCCGAAGCTCACTGAGACATTTGCCAAGAAATTGCCTCATGCCAATGCCRGKACRGRCAAGTAYTGGGATGCCGAAATCAAAGGSCTGGTGCTYTTYGTSGGSAARCGWTCYAARACYTRGTACTTTCAGAAAGRYGTYGGCGGSCAGACYAARCGCATTCTGATTGGCCGGTWYCCAACYATCTCKGCRCAGGCYGCKCGACARACGGCYCTTGGGTTCGCYCTGGAGATGGGCMGWGGGGCAGGGAAGGTGGCGCAGATCGGGGCACCCACTCTTGAGGCTGCGATGGAAGTGTATCTGGCGCGCCCAAAACTTCGATCAGAGACCCACAAGAGTGGAACGCGAGCGCAATTAGAACTACACCTCAAGGATTGGATGCGCTTACCGCTGGACGAGATCAGCAAGGCGATGCTGGTGCGTCGCCATCAGGACATGGCAAAGACGCCATCTGGCGCCAATCATGTTCTGCGCAGTTTTCGGACAATCTACAACCATGCACGCCGGACCTATGATCTGCCTGAGTGCCCTACAATGGCTATCGAATGGTTTGAAGAGGCACCGGATGTACGGATTATTGGTGACCTGAAGGACTGGCGGCGAACAATCGATGATTTGAACAACCCAATCCATCGCGTGTTTTTTGAACTTCTCCTGTTTGCCGGCCTCAGAAAAACCGAGGCGCTTACTCTTTAATGGAAACAAATCCAGGAAGATCGAATCCACCTTCCGATGACGAAGAACGGTCGGAGTTTTGATCTGCCTATCCTGCAGTTGCACCATGAGATCCTGGCGCCGTTGCGCCCTCTCAGCCGACATTGGGTGTTTCCGTCTCCGAAATCAGTAACAGGGCACATCACAAAGCCTGAAAGACTCAAATTCAACCCTCATATGCATCGTAGGACATTTGCAACGGTTGCGATGGAGGCTGGCGTTCTGGAAGAGATTGTGGGCCGACTGCTGAACCACACTCCGTTGTCGATCACCGGGCAGAGATATACTCGGCCATCTTTAGATGCGCTTCGGCCCGCCATGGAAGTTGCATGCATGGAAATCTCGGATCGTATCGATACCTAACGCCGTCAGCAGAACAGATCTTCGGGGTAAACTTGCGATTTTTCGGCCAAATTTTTCGTCGCGGCTTCTTGCGGAAAGTGGACGTAGTTTCTTGGTCAGGGTAGCAAACGAATATCTCCGGTGCAGGACAAAACGGCCACAGGTTAGATTGGAAACGGCCACGATGCGTAGAATGCTTACATCACTACATGAGGAGAAAATCCCTAGCGCCATTCAGTCAACCCATGAGGAATTTTAGTTTGTAAATGAGACCTGTCCTATCTTTGTTACAATAGTCAGACTGTTTTCCGACGACCTGTAAGGGGCCAAGCGTCTACCGAAATTTTAGTGGTCAGAAAGCGATGCGAAAACAGGCACCACTTGCCCGGGCTTCCTGAGACAAGCTTCCACCCAATGCCTCAATGGTCGATTTTACGATATTCAGTCCCATTCCTGTTCCACCCTGTTCGCGGCGGGTCGTGAAGAAAGGGGTCATGATTTTATCCTGGTTCCCCTTGCTGATACCAATGCCGTCATCCGTAACCTTCAACGATGTTTCATTGATGTTCGTACCTGCCTCTAGAACGACCGAACCTGCGCCATGCTGGGCGGAATTTTCCAGCAGATGTGTTAGGATGATCCGCAGGGTGTGTTGGTGGACCGGCAGAGGCAAGGTCGCGTTATGCATCTTAATTCCGAGGTTGGGGAACCTAGAGCAGATGTCAGTTTCTAGCCCACTTAGGCTACAGGTCCCTGCATTTGCATTTTGATCAGCCAGGCTGAATTCTCGCATGCTAGCCAATAGGTCTTCCATGCGGGCTGCATCCCGTTCGATGTTGTCCAGAAACCTCTGTCGCTGTTCGTCCGTCATCTCACTTTCGCGCAATAATTCAGCGGCCCCTTTCACTGCCGTTAAGGGCGATTTCAACTCATGCGTCACGTGCGCCGTGTAGGATCTCAATGCGTCCTGTTGATCCTGAAGTTGCTCGGTCAGAGATTGGAAACTGTTGCTGAGATTTTCAATTTCTCGGGTTCCATAGCGATTGATAGGTTCCCATCCTCTGCTGCCGCTCCCAAAAGATTGGGTGCGCTGCATCAGGGTATGTATTGGACGGGTAATAAAACGCCAGAACACAAAGCCAATCAAGGCAGTGGAGATAATGATRAAAATKCCTGCTTTRRTCAGGTTAAAWCGTTCRCCRTAGAGGAAWCGGAAGATRTGRTTTGGRGTGCGGCTTATGTAAACAGCCCCAATAATGTTACCTTTGACGGTGACGGGCATCGCCACAAAGACCCTGACTCTCGATCCCCGACTAAATGCGTATAGGAAGCGCTCGCGGCCTTCGCGAATGCGCACACGGGCCACCGAGACTGTCTCTCCCTTGAGCGCCCGAGCGACCTCATCCACTGCGGCTAATGAAAGTCCAACCTCGGCACTGCCCCCAATCACGTTCCCCTTGGCATCAAGCAGCCTGTATCCGGCCAGCGTCTGAGCCTGGGAGGCCACCGCGATTTGGGTAAGTTGAGTACCAATCTTAAGGTAGGCAGGGCTCGGCAGGTCAGTGCTTGGCACTGCGTCCGGGCGAGGAGGGAAAACTGAATCACTGTTGATTGAAATCGATGGAAAAACCGGAGTTGCGCTCGTTTGGCTGTCTATGTCCGAAGTCTCTCCGCCGGTTTGCGTCTCATAAAACCGAGCGTATGTCGCAGACAGAACCGAAGCCTGCGTCAGTAAACTTTCCTCGGTTTGTTGGACTAGTTGGCTGGCGTAGAACTTGAAGAAAATCAACCCGGCAAAGGGCACGCACAGCACCAGCCCTAATACCAGTAATACCACGGCCCAAAGCTGGGGGCGCCAACCAGAGGTCATCCTGTCTGGCATGATCCCATCCTCAGCCCAACACCATGCACAGTGGTTATACTATTCGGGCACCCGGCCTTGGTTAGCTTGCCGCGGATGTTTCGGATATGACTGTCGATTGTGCGATCTGACACATGAATGTTGCTGCCATACATCGCCTCCGTGAGCCGGTGGCGGGATATAACGTTTTCCGGTTTGGCCATCAGGGCCTCAAGCAAAGAAAATTCAGATGCCGTCAAAGCAACCTCTTGCGCGGCCACTAGGCACAAATGACGTTCAGCGTCGATTTCCAGGTCTCCATGGCTGAACGTCCTACCTATTTCTTTTCCGGTCGGCGTGACCCTTTTCAGGATCGTCTTGATCCGCGCAACCAGTTCTCTTGGTGAAAAGGGCTTGGTGACATAATCGTCGCCACCAATTTCCAAACCAATGATCCGGTCGATCTCATCGTCTCTGGCCGTCAGGAACAGAATAGGCACATCCGATGTTTTTCTGACCTCCCGGCATACCTCTAAACCATCTATCTCGGGCAGCCCGATGTCCAGCACGATAAGGTCCGGGTTGCCGCCTCTGGCCATATCCAGCGCCGCCAGGCCGTCCTCGGCGAACATCGTCGTATAACCCGAGTTTTCGACCGCAAAACCGATCACCTCACGGATATTTGGGTCATCGTCGACAATAAGAATTCGACCGGACATAAATGGCTCTACCTATACAACTTTTCGCCAAGATACGCTTGGAGCCGCCATTTGCGAAAGCCCCATTCGCGCCAGTTGGTAATTGGATCGTGATTGGGCATTCCCCGAGTGTAACGGCCACACATTGACGCCCCTGTTTTCTGCTCATGTTCTAAGATCAAGGGCAAGGCCTGCTCACCTAGTTCGCATATGTATCTGGCATCAAACYGCSTTSYSSTRSYARCAYTCTGAACGTTATAGTCTGCAATTACATAAGCGAAATTTACGAAGCAACACAGATAAAGCGTTCCCATCAATGCCACCAAATTAGAACGTACCAGCCACGGGATACTCTTGGATCGTGAAATCTGCACAATCGTCAGGACCAGCCCTACAAACACCAAAAGCATCCAGATAAAGGCCGAAGCCCGAAAGTAAGTCAGGGTGTAGGCTTCGACATATAGGCACAGACGATAGGTAGCCGTGATCACCAGAAACAGGTTTTGACCCAGCCAAAGGTACAATAGCCGTTGCTGAAACCTGTTGTCCTTGATGATCTTATGAGTGGCGATGGCAAACAGACCGGCAAGTAAGGCAGTGGCCACCAACGGATAGGCCCCGCGATGGGCATAGCGGGCAAAACTCATCCCCTCGGGCAAAGACATCCCACCCGTCAACACACCGATGTCCATCACAGTTTGAACCATGAAAAGGACGTTGAAGAGAACAAGAGAGTTTCGGACCGAATCCGAGTTCACGATTGAAGCCCACCATGGTGATTGAGCAGGGCGAAATTCTGGCGCTTTCGCCACCGGGCCAAGCCATGTCTCACGCAAGTTTAGATACGGCCAAATCAGCGATGCCGTGGCGATCCAGAACAAGCCACGCAATATTTGTTTGGGTGACAAGAACTCCAGTGCAGAAAACTGCTCAAGTAAGCGTTCCAGTATCGGGTTAGCAGACGTAAGAAGAAACAAGAATACCAGCCCGATGGACAAAGGCAGGATGAAAGCCTTGGCTTGTTGTTTGAGGCCCCCTTTTGTCTGAGCCCCCTTCATCTCCTCGACAATCGTTACGGGCAGAACAAACGAACCAACGAGTGAGATCCGCAGGAATACCCATGCGGCCTGCCACCATTCGACAACCCGTCTATAAACAGCCCAAACGATTAAAACGATGATCCCAATGACAGTGAACAGCAAGGACATGGGCTGAAGCTGTTCTACCACCGGAAGGTTGCAAATCATTTCAAAACTAAATGCCACCATTGCCTCACGACGGCTGACGCCCCCTGGCTTCAAAGCCAGAATGGAGGAGGACAGTGCAAGGGCAAATAGAACAACGGAAATCCCAAGATTTTGCTGCCAGAACAACCAGTCCGCAAACAGCGTCAGAAGGACAAGGGTCGGGAAGGCCCAGGGATGTCGTTTGATGAACGTCGTGGGTTTGGGGACCCGACCTCGACTGTCGGCATCCGTTGTCTGGGTGCCATCACATGCTAACCACCATCCATCCTGTCGTATGCAATCCGGTACGCCGTTTATTTCAAGTTGCCTGCTCATCATTGGTCTCCAAGAAATTAATTTGTTTTCGAGGAAACCAATGAGTGAGCAGTTTGCACTTCACGGTTACAACCTGTGCAGAAGAAGGGTTAGTTTCGTGCAGAAATTGTGCAGGCCTCATTTGCTGCGCCGCGTTCGTCGAAGATCAGGTAAAATATTGGTAATCAATCCGCTCGAACTTCCGCTGCCACCAACAATCATTCAGAAGAACAAGCCACAACTTTCAGTTTCAATGCGTTGGTGGTTGATATTAGGGCTACAGGAGAGAACGGCAGAACAGTCCGCTCAGCAGTCATTGGTGCGACGCGCAGCGAACGGCGGTTGTCCGCCCTTCTAGTCGAGATGTGCATGGTGCAGCAATTGGGCCACTTCACTCACTCAAGAATGTAGCGAACGGCCCATTTGTATGTACCGGCTACTGTTCGCAAATGATTTTCCGCACGATCTCGGAAGTCGCTCATATGTATCCGGCCTGTTGATCGACACACGGGTCGTGGCCTCATTGGGGTTACGCTCGCTCCGTGGTCTCATTAGCCGAAAGGTCTACAATGACCGAATGGGCCGTCAGACTCTGGGGGCGTAATATTTCCGTTCCATGCTTTTGATCTTTCGCGAACTCCTTTGGATCGTGGCGGGGTATTAGACGCCGACCGCGACCTCGTCTCTGGGTGGATCGAACGTGGTGCCATGGTGCCGGATGCCCCAGGCTGTTCGTGCAAGTTTATTGGCAAGCGCAACCGCCAGCTTGTTACGATGCATGCGGGGTTCGGCCCTGATCAGCCAGTCACCGAAGCTGAAGTCGGGCCAGCGATGCGGGCGCACCAGGATCACCTTGGCGGCTTGCACAAACAGCATTCGTAAATATCGGCTGCCGCGTTTTGTGATACGCCCGAGCACAGTTCGGCTACCCGTGCTGTATTGTCGTGGCACAAGGCCGACCCAACCCGCAAAATCACGACCCCGATCGAACGCCGCCCCCGTGCCGATGTCAGCAACCATTGCCGTTGATATCATCGGACCGATGCCCGGGATTGTCATGATGTTCACACAGTTTTCTTCGGTGCGGCTGATCTGCTCGATCTCTTTGGACACGACCTCGATCCTGTCATCCATCCACAGCCAATCACCATAAAGGCCGATCAGGATCTTCCGCATCCTGGGCGACATCTCATCTTTGCGCTCTTCAAGGATTGTCAGAAACGAGTTCTTCAGGGCCCGCAGACCCTTGCGAACTGTAATCCCTTGCTCAATCAAAAACGCACGAATCTGGTTGATGGTTGCGGTCCGGCGTAACACCAAACGCGATCTGACCCGATGCAACGCTTGTAAATCGAGCTGGTCTTGGCTCTTCTCGGGAACGATTTTCAGATTGGGCCGAAGCGCCGCTTCTGCGATGGCCTCCGCATCGTTGTAATCGTTCGACAAGAAATCGATTCACTGGATTGTTTTCATTTCTGTCTCACTTTGCCCTGTATTGAACGGCTTAACGTAGATGGCGGGAATGATGCGTGGCTCAAAGCCCAACTTGCGCAGTGATCGGCTAACAAAGTGGGCGCTGAGACAGGCTTCCATCCCAACGATGCAGGATGGCAGGTCCTCAAATGTCTTTTCCAACGCCATTCGTTTGATCATCTTGCGCACAACAACATTTCCATCAGGATCAAACCCTACCAAATGGAACACGTACTTTCCGATATCGATACCAACTGACATCAGCGCCTCAATTTTGATTTCCGTCTTCTTCGACCTCATGGCTACGTCTCCTCTGGTGGCGGGTGAAACAGGCACAGTTTAACCCGATGGGGGGCGTAGCCGGTACATACCATTACCCGACCTTGAGCGGTTCTCTCGATGCTGCGTTGCACCTTTCAGAGAGCTGCCGTTGGTGCACTGCGCAGCGTTTTGAAGGCAGGGATGATCGCGATGCGGGATTACCCTGCCGTTCACCGGCCAGTCAATTTGGAGAAAGTAGTCTCTTTATGCGCCATGCAAAAAGATCGCTTCATGGGGAGCCGTCCGTCCGATGAAAAGCAATCCAGACCAGCTCGACAGTCGCGAATACTATTACACGCTCAGGTAGATATACTCGAAGAGCGCCCAATACCGGAACTTGGCTGCCTCCAGTTTGTCTTTAAACTGATCCTTCGATGACGTTTTGAATAAGACGTGCTCGCCAAATATTGGGTGTTTGAACTTGTTTTCCTGCGAAATTGCTGTGATCCTTCTTCCGAAGTTCAAGGATCCTGCTCATTACGCTGCCTTTTACATTCGGGCCATATTCAATCTCTTGGACAATTTCGCAACAAAAATGGGCGCGATTTGGGGGGTGAAATACTGACCATGGTTCCCTGGAACAATATCCCATGTCACGCAGGAAAAGAGCGATTGCCATTTCAGTTCGGGCATGGCTTCGTTTAGGAATGGATTATAGTCTTTGCTTTCGCGCCCATAAAACAAGCTAACCCCTATATTTAGTGTTGTTTCYGGAGCGTATTCCARCAGAAAGAGGCGGCCGACCTGGTGGTCTTGGCGAAGCATTTCGCGCGCGATGTACTCGGCTACTTTGCCGGATTGGCAATTTCCACCAAGAAAATAGGGGCCAATGGGCTGCAGAGCCGTGATCTCTTCAACATAGTTTCGCGCAAGATCCTCATAATACCCTTCTTTCTGACCTTGTTCGACCACGGCCTGCATCGACCGAAGGGCGTACAAAGGCTGATCGGAGCCCAGTTCGTTAGCCATCACTGGCGGTTCCTGCGCGCTGTTGAAGCACCAGAACAGAGGTGGGTTTGTACCTGTTTCATTGAACTTCAGAACCGGTAGCTCTCGCCCTACAGCATCGCCATTCCACGAATTTGCGGCAAGCATGAGTAGCCTGCGCACCTCTGGCCAGGGAGTCCCCGCCTTTGCGAGCAGAGGCTCTTGCAGTATGATCAGCCCCGCTTTCTTTTGCGCAGGTGCTATCGCTTCTTCCAAGTTGCCAATAAGACCTGCCAGCTCTTGCAACGTCACAATCTCGCCAAGCTTTTCAACAGGTAAAGATATATCAAACTCTTTCTCGGCCATCAGGATCATCTGCACAAACGCCAATGAATCGCCGCCAAGGTCAAAAAAATCGTCCTGCCTTGTTATGGCGTCCAGATTTAAAATTCGCCGCCAGATGCGCGAAAGAGCAACTTCGGTCGGTCCCTGCGGCGCGGATTTTTCAGCGAAACCTGCTGTTTCTTTGATAGGTAGGGCCGGGACTTGAGCGACAAGGGAGAGGCGGTCAGTCTTCCCATTGGTAGAGAAGGGAATTGAGTCGATGCGTACAAAAACACGGGGCACCACGCCACGCGCCAGGACCTGTCCAGTTGCCTTACGAAGTTCCAACGAAGGGATGTCTCGTTTGGCCACATAAAATGCTACAAGCTGTATAGACGGCTGCGCCATGGCGATGACCGCACATTTTTCCACATCTGGGTGTTGGCGAACACCGGCCTCGACTTCGGCAAGCTCGATCCGGACGCCGTTGACCTTGACCTGGTCATCGGAGCGCCCGTGATGAACCAGCTCTCCCTTATTGTTGTACCGGCCCAGGTCTCCCGTTCTGTAGATCACTCCACCAGTGCGAAATGGATCCGGCACAAATTTCTGCGCGGTAAGCTCTGGATGGTTCAGGTAGCCTTTCGAAGCCCGTATGCCGCCTACGCAAATCTCGCCGATCAGGCCGCTGGGAAGCGGGTTACCATTGGCATCCAAGATGTGGACAGCKGACCCGTCGCCCGCCGCGCCAACTGGAACAGTACTGTCAGCATCCGTTTCGGGGTTAAACAAATGTGCTGTTGTGGCCATCGTCGTTTCCGTGGGGCCAAAAAAATTGTATAGTGAGACACTTGGTCCGAAAGCCTCTTGTGCACGGTGCGCCAAGTCAGTTGAAAAAGTTTCTCCAATGACAATGAGTGTGCGCAATCGGCGCATCGTCCATTTTTCGTCACACAGCTGTCGGAGCTGAGATGGTGTTATGGCTATACCGTCCACCTGATCGTCGCGCAGTGCTTTTACAATCGACATGCCAGTCAATGCATCGGGCGCCTGATAGGTGACCACCGCGCCTCCGGTTGTCAGAGGCATAAAGGCGCGAAAGGCTGACTCAAAAGACAGAGTCGTCGCCAAGGCCCATGTGATGGGTTGCTCTGGTGCAATCGTTTTGCAGGCCCAATGCTGATAGCGTGCAAAACTCTGGTGGGGCACTTGAACACCCTTGGGCTCACCGCTCGTACCTGACGTATAAATGACGTACATTGTTCCATCCGGTTTGAGATCWGGCAGATCGACGGGATGAGCGCGTCCTTCTTCCATTAGCGTTTCAGGATCAACGACGGGGATACGGATATTCAAGGCGGTGATCTCTTCGCCCTTTGGCAAAATCAATACCTCTGCGTTGCTGTTGGTTAAGGACTGGCCGACCCGCTTGGCGGGCTGACGAGAGTCCAGAGCCATAAAAGTACCCGCTGCACGAGAAATTCCCAGCACGGTTWTSRYWAKSRSSKSSRWSCTSGKYWRKCGAAACSSYRYMWYCWGRYCYRGSSKWRKNNCGCGGKSCRRMRSRRSCSWKSSMRCYCRWMSAKAYYYCWGYYCCWGWYCWSGGAATGACATGCGCTGATCATCATCAATGATGGCGGTGGCCTCCGGATTCCGCTCAACCTGCTGCAAGAACCCTTCGGCAAGCGAGTCATAGGGCAAAGGCTCCGCTTCCAATGCAGCTAGGGCGCGTGACTTTTCCTTTGCTACATCATCCGGGCCAAATATTGGAATTTCACCAATCTTGCATGCCGGGTCATCGAAAAAAGCGTCAAGGATACGCTGATATATCTCTGTCATGACGTCAGCACCCAAAAGCTCCGCGACGTCTTCGTTCAGATTGAATAGGAATTTCACGTCTTGCGGCGTGTCAGTTGCCCTAACAGTGATGTTCAGATCGCGTGAGATAGCTTCTGTCAGGTGCTCCTTGGTGATCTCACGAGAGCGAACACTATTAAAATTCGGCGCGGTCTCAGGAATATAATTGACTGTAGTCCCGAAAGGCTCACCTTGGATTTCTTTGCCATGGCGAGCGGCCCGAAATACATCTCTGCGATGAGTTTGAACAGCCGAGAGCAAATCCGCACAAGTCCAAGAGCCGTCAACATCGAGCACCAATGGCAAATTTAGGATCAGAGGACCGGCGATGCCCTGACTGATTGGGTCGAAACGGCCATGTGACATGGTACCAACGGCGATATGCGTTTCGCAGGATATGCGATGCTGGAAAGCAAAAGTAGCCGCCAGCACAGTTTCGTAGAGCGCCAAATGATAACTTTTGCCCTGGGTGTCGCTGGTTAACCCCCTACTGGACCGAAACCGCGCAAGACGGGCCTGACCAAGATGAAATTCCCGTCGTATGTAGCGCTTAGGCTCTGCCATCCGACCCGGCGTTTTGGGTAATGCGGGATGCAAGCGCGGCGGTGGAGCGCCTTCAAACGAAATCTGTTTTTGTGTTTGCAAATGACGCTGCTGGAACGCCAAAAAGGAGGGATATGGCTTGGTTGTGGGCTCAGCATCAATCTGCCTGCAGCAATACAGCTGCGAAAGTCTCTCAATCAAAAGCGCCGAAGATGTAAAATCAGTGATCACGTGGTGTTGGTTTAACAGCCAGATCCAGTGATCATCTGCAATTTTGGCCAGTGCTGTCGTAAACACTTTGGTCTTCAGATCGAATGGAAGGGTTTCCAGGCTGATCAGCCAATCCACCGCCTCGGAGTACGGGGCCGCGGTATCTGAAAAATCCCGGAACGCCAGTGATGAATTACAAGTTTTTGCGGCGAATTGGTAAGGGACGCCATTCCTTTCCTCAAACCTCAATCGCAGGGCGTCTGTTTGGTCGACAAGATCCTGCAACGCGGCTTCAAACACCTGAACATCTAGGGGCGTACGCCACTCGATTTTCATGGACCAGTGATTAAGAGGGCGTTCAGGAAAGCTTCGCCAAGCTCGCCAAAAAGCAAGCTGAACATCATTCAANAGWAMKTNNAYACCSKTGNCTMYKYWGYTMNTTRCNCTMKWWKMTTWGSSWSYCAAMKNCRASANTASWGMTNAGKSATYNCCGMCAAGTGTCTGAACTTGTCCTTTTCCGGTACTAGACCACTTCTGGCATCAACGGGAAGTGGTTTCGTGCCAATTAGTAATTAAACTTCCCCGACTGCACTGCTCAACCGCTATCTCTTCGGGGCAGTAGCACACGATCTATTTTTGGCCTGATCCGTCCCTGCATTTCGCTGAAGCCTTTCGGGTCCTCAAGCCGGGGGGGCGTTTTGCAATCAGGTACCGGTCCGACGCGGACAATGGCGCCGTTAATGCATTCCCATCTTCTATCTACTGTTTTTCTACAACGGCCGGGGTCGAAAACGGGCTGAGCGCTCAGGGGTTTGTAAAACCGCAAACGTTCACTCGGGATCTTCGAACGTCGTTGGTGCATTGGACCTTGGCCGRMWRRWWYKCCWGRYTTAGGTKTCGTTTAAGATTGGCCAGYCCATGGCCTCCATTCCCTTTCAGCCCAGGCCAAGCAGTTCTGGCGATGGWCACACTATTGCTCCAACTCAATCGAGGTTGATACAGACCATKTGCTTTGCATGCCGCGTTGATGGCGTGTTCGTCAAAGCGGCTGTGTTGAACGATTGCGTGCCTAGTCAGCAGCACCTGAAGTTCGGGCCATATCTCAGCGAAAGTCGGTGCGTTTTCAACGGACTTGGCGCTGATCCCATGCAGCTCGACGTAAAAAGGCGCAAAAGGCATCAAAGGGTCGACCAAGTTTGAATGCTACAATCTAATCCAACGCAAGCCAGACCGATTTGGCAGATACTGGCGCTGTCASCGCAGGACGTTTCTACATCCAAAGCTATGAAGYGGAAATCACCATGGRGAAGAKYGYCTGTCAAATTATCATGGCCWTTGYAGGTGGAGTTTKSGGTGTTTTTTCGTAAGCTAATGGGGACATTTGATCAGGAATGGTATCATGAACATCATACATTTCATCCAAGCSGGTGGAACCATCGACAAGRATTATCTGACCGATGAWGATAATCGCGCTTATAATTTTGTGATTGGYRAYCCYGCCTATCGATCCATCACARATCGAGCCGAAATACCCTATCCAGTTGGCTTCACTATGGCCTGTCAGAAAGACAGCTCTGACATGGATGACCAAGATCGAGATACGATCAGGCGGATCGCCTCTGAGGTTGCAGAGGACAAGATCATCATCACCCATGGCACCGATACGCTGCATGTCACGGCCAAACATCTAGCGAACATATCGGGCAAAGTTATTGTTTTGACTGGAGCATTAAAGCCAGAGCGGCTTCGTGATTCCGATGCAGACTTTAACCTCGGCATGGCGGTAGGTGCGATCCAATGTCTTCCTGCTGGCGTTTACATAGCTCTTTGCGGGGAATTGAAGCGGTGGGATGAGTACATTCCGAGATCGTCGCCTATTCTTCCAGAGTAGGGCTCGAAATACTTGATTTAGTCAACTCTTCCAGAAAACTGCTCACGTAAGAACCGCCAAGAACTTTCGTCACGAAACTTTTTCGTGAAACTTCTGTCGGGGAGGTTCTTGTTGCGAGCCCGATTGCGGTGTCCGAGGCAAATCTGGTGTTGGTTGAAACTCATTCGCTCCACGCTTAAGTGCTAACTCCTGCGTCGACAAATGGTGCAGGTGCAGATCAATCTGGCAGCAGCAAGGGCCTGACAACTGAAAGGGAGCACCCCATGGCAATAATCGAACTCCCCAAATATCCAACTCGCCATGGCTACATGTCGGAGAAGATTCAACGGGATTACATCGCTTCAGCAGTATCAAAGAACTTGCTGCCAGCCGAGGCGCATCGGATGGCGGAAATCGTCTCGTTGACTGCACCAAGTGATGTCTCAAAGCCTATTCAGTTTTGGCAACTATACTCCGTGCTGGGCCAAGATCCCATCGTGAGGATTGTTCACAGTTTCTATGAGCGTGTTTTTGCGGACGACGATTGGTTCACATCCGTTTTTGCGCGTGTTGGCGGAATCGGTCATCACATCAACACGCAGGCYTCAATGTGGATCGACGTGATGGGCGGCGGACCCTACTATCATGGCGCAGAGTTCAGGCTGAACTTCCACCACAACCACAATGCAATGCAGTTGATGAACGAAAAGGGCGCAGATCGGTGGTCGCAGCTGATGTTGGAAACACTTGATGCCTCAGCAGACCAAATGAGCAAAGACCCAAGGGTTCGGATCAGCATCAATACGTTTCTGTCCCACTTCATGACCAAGTATTCGCAAGAGTTCGCATTTGAAAACCGAAGTTTTTTCGGCGAAACCAATTCACCGTTCAAGCGGAGGATCAATTTCATGAAGATGACGGAACAGGCGATAGATGCGTTGAGTGAAGATGAACTCAGCACGGCGCTCGTAGAACGCGGCGTCGATATATCCAAATACGATGGCAAAGAGGCGCTGGTCAGCAAGGCGCTTATGATGTGATCCTAAATTAGGTTTCCCGTCACATCACTGGAATTGTAATGCAGTTCATATTTCATTTTCAAATTGTCGCGCAGCATGAACGCTGAAGTGGTCCAGCTTTTCCGCACAGGTTTGCGGCTAAGTTAAGGTGTATCCGGTTTGGTTGTCATGCCACTTTCTTCATTGCCTTGCTGTCGAAGTATGCTGCGTCCGGCGTTCGTTTATCAAGTGCCTGTGTGGACGCTCTGCGTTGAAAAAACCATCCAGTTGTCGATGACGCGCTTGGCCTGGAAGGTTCAGGTGACTTTGGCGCGCGAAGCTGGCAGACTTCTGCATGAGYTCCGGGAGGTGATATGGCTCCGAGTCGGAGGCGAATAAATGCRGGTTTGGATTGTGGACAAGGCCCGCGCTGGCATGCCTCCGGAAGAATCCCCCACACGGGCAGAGTTGCTAACGTCCCCCTTAGGTGTCGCTCGGCAAAATGGTGCGCGGAGGATTTCTTGTGCAATGAAGCCATTTCCGGCGGAAGGCTGCTTTCGGCATAACGCGAGAAGCACAATCCGGTTCGCCATACTTGGGCTTTGTGGATTGGCCCTTTGGCTCGCGGATGCTATCAAAACTCACTGATCGGACAGGAGCGCCATGTCACTTCTTCAAATTGCATCGCTTCTAATTGTACTGGCCGGGGTCTTCGGCACCATTAATTACCTTTTCCTACGGCTACCATCCTCGATCGGCATCCTTGTCGTGGCGCTTTTGGCGTCTTTTGCGGTTATTGCCACTGACGCGATTTTTCCGTCGCTGACGGTTGAGGAACAGATCCGTGCACAAGTGCTGGAGCTCGAATTCTCAGAGGCGCTGCTCGAGGGCATGCTGGGCCTTCTGCTCTTTGCAGGTGCGCTGCACGTCAAACTTTCTGATCTTCGCAAATCCTGGCCGGCGATTTTTCTGATGGCGACGATCGGCGTTGGTATTTCAACAGCAATCGTCGGGTTCGGCTTTAGTTGGATCACTGGCATGCCGCTGATGATCGCGCTCGTCTTTGGCGCGCTGATCTCACCCACCGACCCGGTGGCGGTACTAGGCGTGCTGCGCGAGGCGGATCTGCCGAAATCTCTGGAAACTAAGATCGCCGGGGAAAGCCTTTTTAACGATGGCGTTGGTTATGTGGTTTTCCTCGTGCTCGTTGGCATCGCCTTTCCTTCTGGTGATCAACATGGCGCGGGCCTTGCTGACGCCGTGTTACTGTTCTTGCGAGAGGTGCTGGGCGGGGMGACCTTGGGGCTTGTTCTTGGTTGGCTGACCTTCCGGGTCATGCGCCTGATCGACGACTATTCGCTAGAGGTACTAATCACCCTTGGTCTTGCCTTCGGGGGCTATGAGTTGGCCGTGTGGCTCCACGTCTCAGCACCCATCATGGCGGTCTGTGCGGGGCTTTTGATCGGCGATATTGGGGCCAAACATGGCATGTCCAAAGAAACCCGCCAATATGTCGAATCTTTCTGGAAACTGGTGGACGAAATCCTCAACGCTGTGCTGTTCCTGATGATAGGATTCGAGGTCTTCGCCGTGGCGTTCGAAACTGATTTCCTGATCTCGGGTGTCATGGCGATCGGTCTTGCCTTGTTGGCAAGGCTGGCGGCTGTTGCGATTCCAGTACTGATGTTAAAACCCTTCCGCACGTTCAGTAAGGGCGTGATTCCGATCATGACATGGGGCGGTCTGAAGGGCGGTATTTCCGTCGCGCTGGCGCTGTCACTGCCCGACAGCGAATGGAAGCCTCTAATCCTGACCGTCACTTATATCGTCGTGATTTTTTCCATCATTGTGCAGGGTTTGACCGTAACCCGATTGGCCGAGCGGGTCGGGCGCGCACCGGAATTGCCCAGTGATTGATAGGTCATTAATAATGTCCCAATCGATCAACCTTTTGGCGGAATACAGAATTGGCTCACGTTGTGCGTGTTCTCGTGGAACATGAAAGGGGGGGGGGCAGCCCGATAGCTGCATTCAGGCAGAGCATTCAACGATTCACCGCATCCAGCCTCCCGGTCAGCCACGCGGAAAGTGCAGGTATTGTGCTGACCGTTGCCGCAGGGTCGATGGCCATGGCCTCGATCTGACGCAGTATCGCCTTGTCATTTGCGCCCAGGGATCTGGCGGGCCACGATGTTTTAAAGTTCTGCTTTCCCTCCAGACACCTTACACCAGTCACGTTGACCGGCGTTAGTCATATTTCTGAACATGCGTTCCAGACCCTTTGGGTCAGCCAGTTTCTCAATGGCCGCGTTATAACGGTGCAATAACAGGTCGAGAAATCGTTGCAGGCTGGGCGCGGGCAGGTCGGGCAGCACAGCGTTCAGGACGGGGGGCAGCCAGCGGTCAGGTGTGATCATCTTCTGCGCGATGCAGATTGCGGCAAGGTAGCCATCGATCGAATGCGCTGACAATTGCGTGCCTTTCAGCAATCGGACCAATTCACCTTTCTTTTCTGGTGCAGGCTGGGCAGGTAGGTCATCAGTTTCACCCAGCATATGCATGTCGATTTCGGGGGAAAGGCTAGAGGCGTCACAAGATCCCGAGGCGCAAGGCGTTGATCAATCTCATGTGCAGCTACGGGTTCCCCCGAGCCAGATTCAAAGGTCCTTTCGGGATTATCGACCAGGTGCGCTACGAGCCGGTTGTTGCGTAATTGATCGGTGCGATCGACGAGATCCTTCCACATAAGAAACTTCGAGAATGAGAAGGTGGAAATTGCAATTTCTTCCACCACTTCAAAACCGGGGACGTCGCGAACCCGTGATCGTATCCATTCAAAGATAAGCGGCACATCTATGCCACTTTCGTCGCGGGGCAGATCCCCCTCCAGTTCAGGAAGAGTAAGGTCGAAATCACGTTTGAGAAACTTCAACAAAGTGGAATTGAAGCGCACTTCGTCTTCGTGGTGGAGGATTTTGAATTCCGATTTTGCCGATTTTCGTTCGAGTTTGATCGGTACCAGAAGAAGTGGCGCACCGTAGCTCCGCTTGTCACCTTCACGTTGCCAGCGCAGGAAACCGGCAGCAAGAAAGAGTGTATTGGTGCCTCCTTCTTCTAGGTCGCTCTTGGCCTTACGGAACAGGGTGAGTAGTCGGTTATTTGTTTCCTTTCGATCAAGTGGCACCGTGATCTGTCCGCGTTTGAAAGCATCCTCTACGGCATTTTTAATGACAGCATCTTTGTCTTGTGGCGAAAGCTGGCGCTCGCCGATGGGGTCATCTTCCATGAGTGGGTAAGCGCGAAACGGTTTATCCGCTGCAAGGGCATCCTCAAGTCCACCCAAATCAGGGACGAGGCAAGGCACGGTTTGCTTGCTCTGCTTGAAGTTCAACAACCGATTGCGCAGAGACAGATCGAGTAGCTTTGCCTGCCATCTCTCAATTCGGCCTTTGGGCGTATCGGGAACGGAATCAATCAATTCGGCAGGAAGCAGGCCAAGATCAATGGGAGAAGGGAGTTTTGCTGGCGCAGCGTTGATGTGCTCAGCCTCGCCATGCTCGTCCGCCACATGGCTGGCCAGCGGGCGAATCCTAGCCGAGCGGGCCCGCGTGATGTCGACGGCCATCCGGAATTCGTGCTCGCGTTCTTCTGAAAGCCGCAAACGTCCGGCCTCAACGGCTTCTTCAAATCCGACAGTGGGACKWWRAGSYRACAGCGNNNYKKWTWCMWSYGRWRYKWWWWYYMTKGCYWSWGRTGCMTYGCGCACTGCAACGACATCAGGTTCCGTGACCTGCCCAAAATCGCGTTTGGTGATCCAAACACCGGCCCATGCATGGCCTTCGCTGAAAAGAATGACCGGATTCAACCCGGTCTGCTCCCAGGCTGCCGCGAGCAACAAGGAACTGTCGAGGCATGTGGCAAGGCCCTTGTTGCGGATCCGATTAGGTAGTCTTATTTTTTGACCATCCACCTCGAAGGACGCGGGAGGGTTGGCATAAGTTAGGCCCATACCAGTCATAGCTGACCAAATAGCACCAGCGATCATCCAAGCCCGCTGTGGATTATTGGACTGATAACCCTCCATCGATCCATCGTGGCCGCCACGCTCTAGTAATAAAGACGCTTCTTTGAGAATTGTTGCCACAACTGCATCGTTGGGCGAAACAAATGCCGCGAGCAAACCATCCATCTCACCGAGGCCGCCCCACTGATCGCGGGCCAAGAGTTCCAATTTACGGGTTTCGACCAAGAGCGGACCCTCAGCGTTTGAAACCGTCAGAGTGAGTGAGCCGATTTCTGTCTCATTAAGTCCTGCCAAATGCTTGATATCGAGTGGTGTCGATAGGTCGTGGAGGTCGAGGCTCTGATCGGTCGAAAGCCGATCTATTTTCCAGCTTTTTGTTCTGATAACAGGGGGATGTGCTTCGAAGGTTACGTCTAGGTTTTCGAGCGCATTTTCACCGGTGTTGGTCAGCGACAAAGACTTCAGAATAGGCACGTCATTCTGAGCTGATGCGAAGTTAACCCGGCGTGTCGTAAGGAGTTGAAGATCGATTTCGAATGCCGACTTGGCCCCTGTATCACCTTCGCTTTCGGCATTTAAAGTTGGGTTCTGGGCTGATTGCTCGAGAGATTTTTCTTCGATACGATCATTCATTAAATGCCTCCAAGGCGAAAAAGCGACACGATTAACCCGTCTCGACAGTTTTTGATGTTTGGAGCGCAGTTTTTGCAAACTACTTCAGGACAAGTTTCGATCAATATAATTGTGCCGACCTTTTGACGTGGTGATTCAAACAGGAAACAGTCGGGCTTGTTCAGTATGAACGTAATACTCTTTCATTTGTTCTAGTATAACTAACTCCATACAGTTGATGGTTGTAAAAAGGGCTTTTGCGGTGAATTAGTCAATTCAATACCCTGATACAGTAGATTCGACAGCCTGCACACGAAGATGCAGCATCATGCCCGAATTACCGATTCTGGGGAAGCTGCGGCGCAGCAAAGAATTGGTCGGGAATGCCTTTTGTGAACTGGGATCAACATTCAGATGGAAGGGCGGGTTTCCGACCATTCAATGATCCGGTTCAGGTTGCGCACAACCCGTTCGGCAGGCCGCGAGAAGCCCACCTTGATATCTAAACCCTCGCAATTGAAGTCATCCAGCACGTTCAGCGTCCTGCTCGGCCGCCCATCAGCCAGTCGATCCGCCATGAAGTCGATCRACCATGTGTGATTGGGTACCACGTACTTCGCTTCAGACATCGGTGATCTCCAGCGCTGGTCGGCTTCCGCCTAAGTCCTGAAACGCCAGCTGGCGACATGAGAAGACCAGGATCTGTTGATCCTTCGCCACGCGAGTAAGCGCGGTGAACATTTTAATGATCCGGTCGTCGTCCGAATAGACCAGCGCATCATCCAGTATGATCGGCATGTGCCGTCCTTGCCGAGCAAAAAGCCGCGCAAAGGCAAGGCGCGTCAGGATGGCAATCTGTTCCTTGGTACCCCCTGACAGATTCTCTAACGTCTCTTCTGACTCGTCCCGCATAAGCCCGGTGGGTAGAAGGCTTTCACTGTCAAAACTTAGCGCTGCGTCGCGGTGCAGGATAGAGAGGAGCGGTTTAAGCTCCTCTTGAACGGGGCCAAAATAGGTGTCCCGCGCCGCGTCACGCTCTGTATTCAGTGCGGTTTGCAAGCGGGTCAAGGCCGCCGCCTGCCGCGCAAGACGAGCCTCGGTTGCGCGGGTCGCCTCGACCTGCCCCTGAAGTTCCGCAAGATGCTCTTCGATGCCATTTCCGGCCAGTGTTCGTATTTCGGCCGAAAGGGCGGCCAAGCGTTCGCCGACCTGCGTGCGTTCCTGATGCGCTGCGTTTACGGCGTTCTCTGCGCGTTCCAATTCGGCTGCGGCGGTGTCCTGATCGGGGGCTGCCGCAATCAAGGTCTGTAAACGGGCCTCGATTTTGGTCAACGCGTCTTGCCCCAATGCCTGAAGACGCAAGTGTTCCATACGGCGGCTGTCGCGTGTGTCTTCGGATCCGACATCTGTTTTGGCCTGACCAAGTGCGTGCTGCGCCACGTCTGCGGCAGCCTGCTGTTTGACGGATGTTTCACGGGCCAGGGCATGTTCCGCATCGACACTGCTCAGACGCACCCGCAACGCGTCTTCGGCCTCTTCCGCCTGCGCCAGATGCGTCTCCAAATCGACGATGGCGGGCAACATGTCATCATTTGCACCCTGTGCGGCCAGATCCGCGTCCGCCTTGGCGGCGTGCAGCGCCTCATTGCCGTTGGGTGCAAGCGTGTCCAACACGGCTTGCGCCAGATCCGCCTTTGTTTCGGCCTTCGCCCGCGTCGCCACCAAGGCGCGCGCGTCGATGAGAGAGGCAGCCCTGACCTGGGAAAGAAGCTCATCCCGAACGGATTCTGCGTTTAACAGACGCGCCTTGCTGTCCTTGTCAAATACCTGCGCAAAAATGGTCATTTTCCCGATGCCGGGAAGATCGAGACAGGTCTCGCTGTCAAGCGTGATGGGGTGGTCTGCAGGCACAATCGCGCCTTCGTGTGCGAMSSGAMMYSYSSYCYMAWMKYKYRKKMWMRRKGKYRWGRYYKGCKSYGKWMYRGSKKSCMTCARKKCGGMWAWSWMYKCGTGGGTTTCCTCAACACGCCGGAGCCATTCTTGCGTCGCGCCAGATGCCTTGACGAGTGCACGTGCGGCATCACGTTCCCCCAAGGCGTTGTTAGCTTTGGTGATTTGGCGGTCCAGTTGCGCGACCTCTACCTTTGACTTGCGCGCCGCAGTTTGGCGATGTGTCAGATCAAGCTGTTTACGAGCCGCGGAAACAACCACAACCGCCGTTTTATGGCGGCCTTGCTCGGCCTCTAGAACRGCCTTTAAACGGAGGGCTTCAAGATGGGCCTCCTCTGCGCTGGCAGAAGTGTCCTTTGCCAGCTTCTCGGCTGTTTGCAACGATTCGATTGCCCTTAAAAACGCATCCAATTCGGACTGGGTACTCTTGGTTTTCAACGCGACCAAATCGCACTCTTGCCGAACAGACGCAACGATCCCGACATGCGCGCGAGCCTCCTCCATAGCGGTTTTTTCCGCCGTAAGTGCCTTTGCCCGCCGCGCCTTGGCATCAGCGTTATCGAGACGTCTAAGTGATGCCTCGGCTTGCTTGCGGTCGCTAAGCGCTTTGTCGAGCGTCTGGACCTGCGGGATCACACTGGCCAGTTCGGCCTCTAGCGAGTCAATCTCGTCTGCAGAGGCTTTCCATATACCGGCCTTGCGACCCGTTCTGGTCGTGATCTCGCCTAGGCTCTCGGTGACACGGCGCATCACCCGGTCCATCCGCCGCCCGCCTGTCATGGCGTCGATTTCACCGGCCACTGACGACAGAAGGTCGCGACGAGTTTCCGTGAGTTGTGTCTTCTCTTTGGTGCCACCGGGTTCCAGTCCGACAACCCCCTGACGAAYCCACAAAAGCCCGGCAGGTCCTTCGCTGGCAGCCCCCATCAGGGACGAAATCCAACGTTCGGCTTCGTCGTCCTGCGCCACCGTAACCCCATCCGACAGCCGCGTTACTTTTGCCGACTTCCGCGACAAAAACCGTTTTTCAACACGAAAAATTCCCTGACCGGTTTCCACATCGGCCGCAACCTCAACCGCGCCCCGGCATAAGGCTGCAGCGATTTCACCGGTTTGGCGGAAGAGCTGTATTTTTCAAAGAACAACGCGTGGATCGCATCAAAGAAGGTGGATTTTCCGAACTCGTTGGCTTCGGAGACAACGGTGATGCCGTCGCCGATCCCGGTAATCGAGGCGCGTTTCCCGGTGAATTTGCGAACATTTGTCAGATAGAGGGCCCGAAGTTTCATTCAAGCCTCCAATGCAAAGGAAAAGAGATGCGACAGTGCGGCYTGGGCYACCGCACGGTCCTCAGMCGRCAGGCTGTCRTTGGCGGCCTCTTGTGCCAGCGCCTCAGCCGTCGCCCGCAATGCACCATGYTGATCAATTGCATCAAGGTCGGCGGTATTATGCACCATACCCAATGCACTCAGATCGGCTTTGTGCCACAAAAAATCMGGWGCGACTTTGGCGATTGCTTGTTCAAGCGCCACGCGATCCAAGGGGCCTGCGCGGCCGGTGATCCCTAGATCAAACAGGGTCAGGGCTCGTCTGGACAAAGGCGGCAAAACGGCGTCATGCACGGCCGCGCAGTCATCTTCGTCGGTCAGATCCAACAGGGCACGTTGCCAATTGATGCTGCCGGTTGGCAGCGATGTCACCTTTGCCGATGCGGTTTTTCCAGCAATCTCAACCAACAACACCGAGGCGGTTTGGGAATGTTTGAACCCATCCGTTTCGGGCGCGCCCGAATACCAGGTTTCCGGTCCGATTTGCAGCTGCCCGTGCCAATCGCCCAGACCCAGATATTTCAGCCCAGCCCGCCGGGCCCGATCGGGTGCAATGACAGAAGATGCCCCCTCTTCGCTGCTGTCAAAATTGGTGACCGACCCATGCGCCAGCCCAATGCGCAGTGTTTCTGCCGTGGTCGCATTGTCGAACCAGTCCGTCAAATCACGCCCTGGATGACGTTCGGTGGGGGGCGCGGGCAGCAGAGTCGCCTCAGAGGTCAAAGCATAGGGTTCAGGCTTTAACAACAAGGTCACATTCTGCGGTGCATCCTGTGCCACTTGTCGCCAGAGTTCCGTGGCGTTTGCGTGGTCATGGTTTCCCGGCATCACAACCCACGATACATGATCGGCGGCCCGCATCATATTAAGCGCCTGCCGGATGACCGTTGGCGCAGGTGTCGTTTGGTCAAATGTGTCGCCTGCAAGCAGGATGTKGNCNTGKYTGWRTNRKCAYRYKSCWSTGMMGSYANWWYYRRAAGRRTMWYGGCACGCGCCTGCCTGAGACGAACTCGGACGTCTTCGGGAAAGCGGCCAAAAGGTTTTCCGAGATGCAGATCAGAGGAATGGATAAATCTAATCACTGATAATAAGGGTCCATTGGGCTTGTTTAAATTGTTTTCAGATTGTGAGAACCGTAGATGCCCAGAAATTCGGTTGTACAGAGCGCTGATATTACTGAACCCTGTAAAGGCCTGAAAGTCCAGTTGGCGCTCTTATAGCGCAGGATCAAAATCGTTTAAGTTCAGCTGGCAGCCTTAGGGGCCGGTGGCGCGACGCTTAAACCTTTAACCTGATGTTTTGCGATCAAATCGGCGACGAACCCTGAGGCCTTAAGGTCCTCGACCACACCGGCGAGCCATGCCGCCGCCTCGGCGTTTTTGCGTGGCGTTCCGACCGCCTGCTGCACTGCGCTGAACAGACCATCAAGGATGCGAGCCCCTGGCAAGCGCTTAACATCTGCGATCAGGCGCGGACGCAAACCGGCGAGAGCATCAAGTTCTTGTTCCACAAACGCATCATATGAGCTGTCGATGCTATCCGTACGCACGAGTTTGGCGTGCGATAGATTGTTTTCAAGCCACAGCCCATAGGCGGCGCGGCCCTTCGTTGCGATGCGATTGCCGGGTCGGTCGACATCGGCGATCGACTGGATGGGGGATCCGGCGGGCACCAGATAGGTCGACTCGATCTCACAATAGGCCGCACTGAACGCGATTGTTAGTGCACGCTGAGGTTCGGCACCGATATTTCCGATATCCCACTCGCCACGCTTAGCACCGTCCGCCAGCGCACCGGGGTCGGGATAGCAAACATACGTTGTGGCCACCCCCAATCGCCGCGCCATTTCGGCGGCCATATCCGGCGAAACCCCAACCGGATCGCCATTCGCGGCCTTATCCGTTACCAGTAGAAAATTGCTCAGGTTTATTCCCGCGCGTAACGTCCCTGTTGGGGCAAGTTCGGTTATGATGGCTGGGTCAATGCCAGATCTGTTCAATACAAGTATCCTTTGGGGGCACCGGTGCATTCCTGGCGCCCTTTAGCGAAGGGTAGGGAGGTTTAAGTATCCAAACAGTTTGTGCAACACGCGGCAAGTGTCATGTTTTGGACGTCGCGCATTACAACAACCAGTCTTTGGCGAATGGTGCACTTGACCTCAGAAAATCAATGAACTAGGACATGAAACTGTAGAGCGGGCGTTGTGTAATGGTAAGACCTCAGCCTTCCAAGCTGATGACGCGGGTTCGATTCCCGCCGCCCGCTCCAGACGAATCCCCCTCCCAAAACACAATTACAGCGTGATGCGATTTGTCCCTGCGCGGCACTTGGTCGCTTGACGCGCCGCTGTTGCGGGGCCATGAACCTTGGCCATATGCAGAGCATTGAATGCCTGCCAGGATAGACAGATCAAAGGATCCGAAATGGCGCGATCGCAAGCAGCACCACATGCGAAAGAAGAGCGGGAACGCTCGAAGAAAATCAGCGTGCTTGGGGCACTCTGGCCGTTTATGAAACCCTACCGGCTGATGATGCTGGCGGCTCTTTGCGCGCTGGTGTTAACCGCCAGCCTGTCGCTGACGCTGCCGCTGGCGGTGCGCCGGGTTGTGGATAATTTCCGGGTCAGCGACACCGAATTGCTAAATCAGTATTTCCTGGCGGCCTTGGCGATTGCAGCGCTGTTGGCCGTGGGCACCGGGCTGCGCTATGCGCTGGTGACTCGGCTGGGCGAGCGGGTGGTCGCCGATATCCGCATGGCGGTGTTTGATCGGGTGATCGGCATGAGCCCTGAGTTTTTTGAAAAGATCATGACCGGCGAAGTGCTGAGCCGGATCACCACCGATACCACGCTGATCCAATCGGTGCTGGGCTCGTCAGTGTCGATCGCACTGCGCAATCTGCTGCTGTTTTCCGGTGGTATGGTGCTGATGCTGCTGACCTCGGCCAAACTGGCCGGTCTGGTACTGCTGATTGTGCCTGCGGTGATTGTGCCGATTCTGGTGCTGGGCCGTCGCCTGCGGGTGATCAGCCGTGAAAACCAGGACTGGATTGCGGCCTCGTCCGGCAATGCAGGCGAAGCGCTGAGCGCGGTACAGACGGTACAGGCGTTCACCCACGAGAATGCCAGCCGGGCGCAGTTCGCCGAGATGACCGAGACCTCGTACAGGGTGTCGCAACGGCGGATCAGGACCCGTGCTTACCTGACCGTTATTGTGATTTTCCTGGTGTTCTCGGGCATTGTCGGAGTGCTGTGGATGGGCGCCATTGACGTGCGCGCCGGGCTGATGAGCGAAGGCACGCTGATCCAGTTTGTGATCTATTCGGTGCTGGTGGCCGGATCGGTTGCGGCCCTGTCCGAGATCTTTAGCGAATTGCAGCGTGCGGCTGGTGCCACGGAACGGTTGATCGAGCTGCTGAATGCCAAGGATAATGTCACCGATCCGGCAACGCCCAAGGCGATGGCCAGCCCAGTGCGCGGCGAAATTACCTTTGACAAGGTGTCGTTCCGGTATCCGTCCCGGCCCTCGATCTCGGCCTTACAGGATGTGTCACTGACTGTGGCGCCGGGTGAAACTGTCGCCTTTGTTGGTCCTTCGGGAGCGGGCAAGACCACCATTATCCAGCTGATCCAGCGGTTCTATGATCCCAGCGAAGGTGTGGTGAAACTGGACGGGGTTGCCTTGCCCGATTTGCAACGCGATGAGTTCCGCAAGTCGATGTCCCTGGTGCCGCAAGATCCGGTGATCTTCGCCGCTTCGGCCAGCGATAACATCCGCTTTGGCCGCCCTGATGCCACAGATGCCGAGGTGGAGGCCGCCGCCAAAGCTGCCGCCGCACATGATTTTATCTCGGCGCTGCCAGACGGCTACGACAGTTTTGTCGGCGAACGCGGGGTGATGTTGTCGGGGGGGCAAAAGCAGCGCATTGCGATTGCCCGGGCCATCCTGCGCGACGCGCCGGTGTTGTTGCTGGACGAGGCCACCTCGGCGCTGGATGCCGAAAGCGAACGTCTGGTGCAGGCGGCGGTGGACGAGCTGAGCCAGGGCCGCACCACCTTGATCGTGGCGCACCGTCTGGCAACTGTGAAAAAGGCGGATCGGATTGTGGTGCTGGAGGAGGGCCGCATTGTCGCCACTGGCACCCATGACCAGCTGGTCGCCCAAGGCGGGCTCTATGCTCGCCTTGCCCGGCTGCAGTTCACCGAAGGTCTGGCCGCTGAATAAGTCGGCAAAATCTGTTCCTTCTAAAAGCCCCGAAGATCAACTCCGGGGCTTTTATTTTGGCATATACACAAATGATACCGCATTGGTGTTTTCCAGAGCTGCCAGAGAGAGTTGATCACACTACCTATCTGGACTGTGGCATCCAGATATCCTCTTTGGCTCATGATTATCGCCGCTCCAGCGTTTTCCCTTTGCGGTGGTGTTTTGCGTCGCAAGCGATGCGGGAGACATAAACCGGGTTATTTTCTTGTCGTTATCGTAAATTGCGCAGCGTCATAACCGGTCTGCCTTGAGGTGAACCTCTGCCTATACTTGCACCAATCCGCTTTTCCTAGCATCTTGGGGCAAAGCATAAAGCAAGCTCATACCAAGTGGGCACCAGGGGAGGGATAACATGGCGTTTGCCGGGGTCGAAGATCGTAATGCGATWGARAATGARATGCCGTAYGRSGAGCGGGATYTRCCYGYSACGCTGTATGGYCTTCTGKMGCGCACWGCGGMMAAGYWYCCMAACARCRAYGCGGTCAGYTATCAGATAYTCTCGGGGCCGACRGAYAARGCYGARACCCTRASCTGGAGCCARGTGAAAGAYAARACCACYCAGGCSGCCAATCTGTTTCGCKCGCTGGGCATTGGKGAGARTGATGTGGTGGCCTATGTGCTGCCCAACTGCACGGAAACTATATTTGCGCTGCTGGGTGGTGCGGTGGCGGGCATCGTCAACCCGATCAACCCACTGCTGGAACCCGAACAGATCGCCTCGATCCTGCGGGAAACCAAAGCCAAGGTTGTGGTGACGCTAAAACCGTTCCCCAAGACCGATGTGGCGCAAAAAGTGGTTGAGGCGGTGCGCCATGCACCGGGTGTCAACACCGTGCTTGAGGTGGATCTGAACCGCTATCTGACGCCGCCAAAATCCTGGATTGTGCCGCTGATCCGGCCCAAGCTAGAGGGCAAAGACAAGGTTGCGCATGCCGAATACAAGAGCTTCACCAAAGAGCTGAACAAACAGCCCACCACGCTCAGTTTTGCCGACAGCACCGAGGATCGGGTGGCCTGTTATTTCCACACCGGCGGCACCACCGGCATGCCCAAAGTAGCGCAGCACAAGTATTCTGGCATGATCTATAACGGCTGGTTGGGCAGCAGGTTGCTGTTCACCGAAGACGACAATATCATGTGCCCGCTGCCACTGTTCCACGTGTTTGCCTGCCATGTCATTTTGATGCCGGCCATTGCCGCAGGCGCGCATGTGGTGTTCCCGACGCCACAAGGCTATCGCGGTGAAGGCGTGTTCGACAATTTCTGGAAACTGATTGAACGCTGGAAAATCACCTTCATCATCACCGTACCCACGGCGATTTCGGCCAAGATGCAACGCCCAATTGATGCGGATGTGTCCACCGTCAAAACGGCCTTTTCCGGCTCAGCGCCGCTGCCGGTGGAATTGTTCCACCGCTTTGAAAAGGCCACGGGCATTTCCATCGTCGAGGGCTATGGCCTGACCGAGGCCACCTGTCTGGTCTCGTGCAACCCACCTGCGGGTAAGAAAAAGATCGGCTCAACCGGCATTCCGTTCCCCTATACGGATGTGAAGATCGTCAAGGGCACTGCCAATGGCCCGGTTGAGACAGCCCCGGACGAGATTGGTGAAATCTGCGTGTCCAATCCAGGGGTCTACGTTGGCAACACCTATACCGAAGCGGTCAAGAATGTTGATCTCTACTATTTCGACAAATACCTGCGCACCGGCGATCTGGGCCGTATCGACGAAGACGGTTATCTGTGGATCACTGGCCGCGCCAAGGATCTGATTATCCGCGGCGGTCACAACATTGACCCGGCTCAGATCGAAGAGGCCCTGTTGGGCCATGAGGCGGTGGCCTTTGCTGGGGCCATTGGCCAGCCAGATGCCCATGCGGGCGAGCTGCCCTGCGCCTTTGTCGAACTGGTGGATGGGGCCTCGGTCACGCCTGAGGAGTTGATGGAATTCTGCAAACTGCATGTCCATGAACGCGCTGCCATTCCAAAGCACATGACAGTGTTGGACGAGTTGCCCAAGACTGCGGTGGGCAAGGTGTTTAAGCCGGATCTGCGCCGCCACGCGATCACCCGGGTCTATAACGAGGCCCTGCTCAAGGCTGGTCTGGCGGCGCGGGTTGAAAATGTGGTCGACGACAAAAAACGCGGTCTGGTTGCTCAGGTTGAGGCCAATGGCATTGATGAGGCCAAGATTTCTGCGGTGCTGGGCGCCTTTACCCGCCCCTGGGAGCCGATGCCCGCCGTGTGAGGCTTGGCGTGGCGTGAGACCGGGAAGCGCCCTTGGGCGCTTTCTTTGTTTGTGAAATCTGCCAAAACTGTTCTAGTCTTGGGAAACTCAGCAGGGGATCTGAGATGGACTATGAACGATTGATCGATGCAGAGACCTGGGCGTTTATCCGCAAGACTGGCGAGTGTTATGCCGATGATGCGGTTGAGTTGAGCATTGATGAGCAGCGCGATATCTATGATGCCATGTGTTGCGATTTTCACGTCGCGCGCCCCAGTATAATCCAGACCGAAGATCTCTTGGCCAAGGGGGTACCAGTTCGGCATTACTGGGCAGGTGACCCCACCCGCACGGTGATGTTTTTCCACGGCGGTGGTTTTGTTGTTGGTGGCTTGGACAGCCATGATGACATCTGTGCCGAGATCTGTGCGCAGACTGGCTATCGTGTAATTTCAACGGATTACCGGCTGGCACCCGAGCACAAACACCCGGCCAGTTTTGACGAYGCCTGGACSGCMACCCAATGGGCGGCKGARCGCTWTSAGGGDGGGCTGGTSCTGGTSGGCGACAGCGCYGGCGGYAATCTGGCGGCGGCAGTGGCGCATTATGCGCGCGGGCGGCTTAAGGGCGTATTGGGCCAGGTGCTGATCTATCCCTCACTGGGCGGTGATGTGACCACTGGATCTTATCTGGAACACGCGCAGGCGCCAATGCTGACGCGGGATGACTGCTTGTATTATCAGCAATTGCGCTGTGATGGGCCTCTGCCGCAGGGCGACCCGAGTTTTGCACCCCTGCAGGACAGCGATTTCTCAAACCTGCCGCCGACAGTTCTGGTCACCGCGGATTGSGATCCGGTGCGGGACGATTCGCGCGATTACCACGACAAGATCCAAGAGGCAGACGGGAAGGTTCACTGGATCAACGAGCCGGGTCTTGTCCACGGGTATTTGCGCGCCCGCCATTCCGGGCACCGGGCCAGAGACAGCTTTGAGCGAATCTCGGCGGCGATCGAAGCACTGGGGCAGCAGATTTGGTCCTACGATTGAACGCAGGCCCCAGTCGTCGCTTTCAATCTCACCAAAGAAAAGGCTCGGCCCGCATTGTCTCCGCAATCGGTGCGCCCATCCGGGATAAGATCGTGGGGGCGAGTTGCAGCTGGTCAATAACGAAGTCGCTGCTTGGCCCCTGCGCCTCTCCGAAATAGTAGAGCGCGGTTTCCTGTTGCAGCGGGTCGCAGCCGCCGTGATGCCCGCGCACATCCTGGCCATGGTCTGCGGTGACGATCACCTCATATCCCATCTGCCGCCAGCGGGTGATAAACGGAGCCAGCATCTCGTCCATCACAAAACAGGCGTGGTCCATTTCCTGACAGTCGTGGAAAAACCGATGCCCCATACTGTCCAGCGTACAGGTGTGCAGCMKSYMRWRWTSCAGCMCGTRGYGSMRSSWKARRWKRRKCAKGGKRYSMWRYWSRYSSASAWYGSRMKGMGWMATYTGRYTGTGGTGGCCGTAACCGCTCATCGAATGAAAACGACCGTGGTTGATGGTTAGGCTTTCCGGCTCATCATACTCCACGTCGCGCACATGATCAAAAGGGTGCCGGTTGAAAAACTGCGACCAGAAACTGTGCGCCACGCCCCCCGTCACACCTCCACCCTTACGAACTTGGCTGAACATGTCATCCTGGCTGAGCCGGAACACATTGCCATTGCCAGTGCAGCCATGTTCCTGCGGAGACACCCCGGTATGGATCGAAGCATAACAACTGGCCGAGATTGAGGGCAGCACGGCGCGATGTTTCCACACCCGGGCCTCGCCACTGGTGACCCACCCTTCGAGATTGCCGAACAAGCGGCGGAAATTTCGCCATGGAACACCGTCCAGAATGATCAGAAGCAGTTTGTTGTCCATGGGGCGTTTTCCGCGCTAAATGACCGTTTTGCAGTGACCACGAATAACGCAGCTTTTCCGGCAATCTTGCTTGATAGCGACATGCGGAACCCGGTTTGAAAAATATTTCCAGACCGAATTTCCGTGATGGCTTGCCCCCCTTGGCCGCTGCCCTTGGGGGCCTTGAACAGTTACCTCCGCCAGTCGACAAATTCGCTCAATTCGGCGCGGTCAGTGCGAAAACTGTTGGCGGCGTGGTCCGGATCGCCATAGCCAAATGAGATCGCGCAGAGGATCACCCGATCTTCGGGGATGCCCAGATGCTGGTGTAACATCGGTGCATAAGACGCCACCGCCGCCTGTGGAATGCTGGCAACCCCCGCTGCCTGTGCAGCCAGAGTAAAAGCCGCAACAAAGCCACCACAATCCATGGCGCCATAAGCGCCCAGTTCCGCCGGGCTTGAGATAATGGCGCAATGCGGCGCGCCAAACAGATCAAAATTCTGCTGCATCTGCCGGGCCGAGCCCTCCCGGTCGCCTTTTTGTACGCCCACCGCCTCGTAAAGGGCCCAGCCGCAACTGCGGCGGCGCTGCAGGTATTCATCGGAATAGCCGGTAGGAAACGCCAGATCAGGCGCATGGCTGCCACTGGTGGTCGCGTCCACCAGAGCGGCGCGCAACGCCTCGGTTTTGGTGCCACTGGTGATGGTCAATTTCCACGGCTGCGCATTGCACCAGGACGGCACTTTTTGCGCGGTTGTGATGATCTGTTCGATTACCCCTTTTGGCACCGGATCGGGCCGAAAGGCGCGACAGGAGTGGCGCGCTGAAAACAGGGCGTCCAGATCTGGTAAAGTGATCGGCATTGGTAGTTCCTTGTAGTGTTGTCGCGAAATTGAAGGGAGAACACTGCGCATCTTCAGGCGCAGGTACTTTCAGCCTCAGGCAGCCAGTATTGCAATGAAGTCGTGATATTATTGTTGGGCAGCCAGATATCCGATGCCCCCGGCGATGATAAGCCCCAAGGCTACAGCCGCCGCGATCTTCCAGGCGGAATAGGGACGCTCTCCCTGCACCCGGCCGGATTGGCCATTGACCACAAAGCGATAGGTCTTGCCACGGTATTTATAGGCCGCCAACCAGACCGGCAGCAGCACATGTTTAAAGGTCACATCCGATATGGCGGTGTTGATGTCATGGATGCGTTGGCGGTCACCGCCAATGTCAAAGCGCACATCCCGTTCAATCACCCGGTCCATCTTGGCGCGCGCCTCGCCATAGCCGTCCTGCAATTCAACCGCATAGGCCTCGGCCCGGAACCCGGCCAGGTATTGTGGCTGATAAGGCTCCATTGCCGACAGATCCCAGGGTTCCAGTGCCTCGGTATAGGATTTTGGCAGGCTTTTGGAGGCCAGCACCAGCACATCGTCAAACCAGCGCTGCACCCGGCCCGAGGCAGGCCGCCAGCGCACCTTAGCGACTTGGCGACTCTGGGTTTTGCCATTCACCACTGAGGTCCTGGTGACGTAATAGACGGTGCCGTGCTGGCCCGAATAGCTGGATCTGGTATCCGCATCAAAGGTCCAGTAGGGCACATAGATCCCCTGCATCTTGCGGCCCTTGCGGGCGTATTCCTTCAGCCCGTTGGGGGCAAACCACAGCCGCCCCAGCCAGTTGCTCATCGATTTGTGGGCGCTGCGTTCGTCAACCCCAAACGGCAACACGCCTTTGGGTTTGATATGGCGGTTCTCGCCAGTGTCCACCACCACAGGCGTGGCACAGAACGGGCATTCCTTGGCGTGCGTGGTCGGATCGAACTCCACCTGAGCGGCGCAATTGGGGCAGGTCGACACCCGGGTGACCTCAATCTCGGCCTCGGGCAATAGTCTTGCAATGGCGGCGTCAAAATCCAACTCGCGCAGGCTACTCGCTTGCCACGGCCCGCCACCGATTTGTTCGCTATGACCGCAGTGATCGCAGGTCAGGGACTGGTCTGATGGATTGTACCGCAGGTCCGAGCCGCAGGTGTCACAAGGGAAACGGTGCTGTTCGTCAGGCATATAGGATCTGCTTCATTGTGCTTTGGTCATGCGGTGCGAAATGTTGGTCTGCGGCGGTAATAGGTGAAAAACCGCGTCTGACAAAATGATCTTCAGTCACCCGCAACTTTCCGTAAAGGGGAATCGATTAATTGTTCCGGAATTCAGTGCCCTGGATTGTGTACCGGTTGGGTAAAAAAGTGATTTTTTGAGGTTTTGTGCATTTTGAATGTGTTGAGGGGGCATTGGAATGCGTGGACGAAATACTAGGATCAAGTGAATGAACGACAATACCAAACGTGAAATCGATGCCGCTGTCGAGGCGCATGGCAAGTGGAAACATCGCCTGCTGACAGCTGCTATAAAAGACGAGCGAAACCTGCCGGTCGCTGATATCGCGCGCGACGACTGCTGCCAGTTTGGCAAATGGCTGCACGGAATTGAGCTGTCGTTTGAAAATCGCAATCAGGTGGAGACGATCAAAACGCTGCACGCGGAGTTTCACAAAGAAGCCGCAGCTGTTGCTGGGATGATTTCCAAGGGCAGCAAGGACCAAGCGCTGCAGGCCCTGAAAACCGGCGCTTTTATCGATAAAAGCGTACAGTTGCGCAACGCGCTGGTGTCCTGGAAAGTCACTCTGCGCTGAAACTGAAATCCGGGGATCTAATCGGGAATCCCTGGGCATAACCGATATAAAAGCCTCGCGGCGCCCCGCTAACAGGGCGTGCCGGGAGGCCTTTATTTCTCATCAGTTGAATTATGCAGCTGGTGGCGGTGGAGGCGGCAGAATGGTGAACAGCTGCGCCAGTTCTGTCACATCTCCAGCGCGTTTCCATCCATCCTGGCCCGGCGTCCAGACATGGGTTTTGCGGCTCAGGCCCCCCTCGGCAGCCATACGTCCCAGCCGGGCCTTGGAAAAGGGCCCCGAGGTTTTGCCACCCTCAGCCAGATGCCAGACATGTTCCACCGGTGGCGGTGGCGGAGCAACTGGCGCCGCTATCGGCGCAGCCTGCGCTGTGGGTGCGGCAGCAGCGGGGCCGGGACGGGCGCCCCAGGGGCCAGCGGCCTGACCCGCTGCCATCGATTGTGCCATGCCCAAACCCATCCCCATGCCAAGCCCAGCGCCCATGCTGCCACTTGGGTTCTTGGCTGCGGCGGTCATAGCCTCGGCGGCTGAAAATTGCGTGTAGCGACCCAGATCACCAATGATGCCCATCTGAGTGCGCTTATCCATCGCCGCCTCAACCGCTGCGGGCAGCGAGATGTTTTCGATATACAGTTCCGGGATCGACAACCCATATTCCGCGATGGTGCCGGAAATCTCAGCCGCCACCAGCTTACCCAAATCGGCGGTGTTGGCGGCCATATCCAGCACTGGCAGGCCAGAGCTGGCAACCACGCGCGAGAACTCCTGCACGATGATATTGCGCACCTGAAACGAGATTTCGTCCATGGTGAACTCGCCATCGGTGCCGACGATTTCGGTCAGGAAGCGGGCGGCGTCAGCGACCTTGACCGAATAGGTGCCAAAGGCGCGCAACCGGATCGGCCCGAACTCAGGATCGCGGCAGATGATTGGGTTCTTGGTGCCCCATTTTAGGTCGTTAAACCGGGTGGTGTTGACGAAATAGATCTCGGATTTGAACGGCGACTGAAAGCCATGGTCCCAGTGCTGCAGCGTGGTCATCACCGGCATGTTGTTGGTCTCAAGCATATAAAGACCGGGGGTAAAGACATCGGCCAGCTGGCCCTCGTGGATAAACACCGCCGCCTGACCAGTTCGCACCGTCAGCTTGGCGCCATATTTGATCTCATGATCCTCGCGCTCAAAGCGCCAGACCATAGTGTCGCGAGTATCGTCCACCCAGTGGATGACGTCAATGAATTCATCGGTCAGAAAATCAAAAATACCCATGGTCAGGTCCTCGTAATTAATAGGCGCGGGGCAAGTCCTCGAGAGGTTGCCCCATCAATTGTTGGGCGATGACGCGGGCAATGGGGCGGGCCTGTTCGGCGCTCATGCCCGGATGCAACCGCGCATCGTATAACATGGTCAGCAGTTTTTCGTCATGGCTGGTCAGCAGGGCAAATTCGTCGTCGTCATTGAAGATCGAGGGCCGTGCCCGTGGGCTGTCATTGCGCAGCCCCAGCCCCTGTGCGACTTCTTCGTGTACACAGCTTCGCCGCACCAGATCCGGGTGCTCGGCTCGGATCAGGGCGACGCCGCGGGTATAAGACAGCGGATCCTGTGGTGGCCCGCCAGCCAGCACCAGACAGTAGAAACTGCGGGGTGGATTGGCAAAAATCTCCAGGTTCTCGGCGCTGATATTGGGCAGGATCTGCTTGACGCGGGCGCGGATGAAATCGCTGTCATCGTAGCCCGCATAGATCACATGGAAATTACCACGAGCCGTGGTGGTGGTGATAGAATGGCCCGTGATGTGGGCCAAACGGTCTGCGTAGTCGGCCAGGAATTCGCTGTCCACCTGGCGCTGCTCTTGGGTTACCGAAGGGCCAAACTCCGCCTGCATCCGCACCGGACCTTGCCAGCGGCTAAGGCCCCCAGCGCTGCCGCTACCGCTGCCCGCATATTCGTCGAAAAAGGCAATGGCCTCAAAATTCTTGACAAGCTTATCCGCATCATAGGGCGTGTCCGGTCCACCGCCATCGGTCCGCAGCAAGCCGCGTGTCAGTAAATCCTGCTGCAGCACCGTGTAATAATGGACCAGTTGCTCGCTTTCAGCTGAGCGCGGTGGCGGTGCCAAATTCTCGGGTCGTTGCGGCCGCACCAGAGAATCCTGTGGCGGTTGCGGGGTGCAGGCCAGCAGCGCCGTCAGGCCAACCAGACCTGCGACCGCGCGTGGTGCCCTTAGCAACTTATCCCCCCAGCCGCTGATCATTGACTATCCAGGAACCGAGGTCGCGGCGGTGTCGCCAACCCCGTCCTTGCGCGCCTTGGCCGAGGTCAGTGTATCGCGCAACTCGCTTTCCATTTTCTTTAACTCAACTTCGGCAGCGGCACGCTGGGCCTTGCCTTGATCCGCAATCGCCAGGCTGTCCTGAATGGTGCCGATCAGGTCGGCATTGGCCTGTTTCACCGCTTCGATGTCAAACACCCCACGTTCCATTTCCTCACGAATGATCTTGTTGCTACTGCGCAGATTGGCGGCATTGGCGGTCAGTAATTCATTGGTCAGATCATTGGCCTCGCGCACCGCCACTGSGGCCTCGGCACTGCGCTGGATGGTCACTGCCTGCGCCAGTTGAGTTTCCCACAGCGGCACCGTGTTCACCAGCGTCGAGTTGATCTTGGTGACCAGTGATTTGTCGTTCTCCTGCACCAGCCGGATCGAGGGCAGCGACTGCATGGTGACTTGGCGGGTCAGTTTCAAATCATGCACCCGGCGTTCCAGATCGTCGCGTGCAGAGCGCAGATCGCGCAACTCTTGCGCTGTCATCACCTGATCATTCTCAGCCGCCGCCGTGACCTGGGCCTCCTTGGCCGGGATGGCCACTCTGTCCAATTCACCCAGTTTTTCTTGGCCGGCAGCAATATACAGCCCCAGCTCGTCATAGAACTCCAGCGTTTTGCCATAGAGCAGGTCCAGCGATTTTATGTCTTTCAGCAGCGTATGTTCGTGGCTCAACAGGTTGTCCGAGATCTTGTCGATTTGGCTCTGCACGGTTTCATAACGGGCGGTGAACTGGGCAAAAGGCGCTGCCTTGCCGATCATCCGTTCCCAGAAACTGGGCTTGCGGCGCACATCCAGTTCCGACACCGAGAAGCCGCGMATGRCNANGKGAMSAYNTSKMGMAARSNTSTSSSYRKYMGGASSCACANCNNTRWWKCSYAMRTYMRCCAGCATCGCCTGGCTGATCACCTGTAATTCCGCCTGCGCCGCCGACCCAAACGAGATGATTGAGTTGCTGTCGCCCATTTCGATCTGATCCATGCGCTTGCGAATGGCGTCGCTTTGAGAGGCGTCGGCCTGCTCCAACGTCTGGACCTCGGCAATCGGCTCAGGCAGCACAATGGCAGTGGTTTCCTTGACCAGACTCTCGGTCTCGGCGGCTTTTTGTTGCACAGTCTCGGACATAAAGGCTTTCCTCGTTAATCTCAGGATAGGTCCAGATGAACCCCTTCGCGCTGCAGCCGGTCGCGCAGCACCTCAATTTCAATGGTCAGATCGCTGCGGTCTTCCAACAGCATCTTGCGGTTGCGGGCAGCAAAACCCTGTTCCAGATCATCCAGCAGCGCCAGATAATCGGCACGGGACTGAGCATCGCCACTGCGGCTATAAATATCGGCAAACTTCACCGTCGCATCGCGGGCACCCAGCAAATACACCGTCAGGTACTTGCGGGCTGCGGTCAGATCGCGCGGGTCTTCCTCGACGGTGCGAAACATCTCGCGGGCGACGGATTGAAACTGTTCAACACGGGCTTCAATCTGGCGGTCCTGAGCCCGTAAAACGGCATCCGTCATCGCAGTCAGGTATTCTTCGGCATCGTCGACCACGCGGGCAACTCGGGATTGCTGAAACTTATCACTGCCCTCGACGCCTTTGTCTTTCATCGGGTCGATGCCAAAGGCGGTAATATGCAGGGCCAGTGTCGCAACGCCATAAGTGGCGGCAATCAGCAGCCCCGGTTCAGCCTTCCAAGCGGCCAACGCGGCGCCAAATCCAGTCAGCAGGCTGGCGGCAACTTTGCGGGGCAGGGCGGGGCGACGGGCAACTTTTCGGRCGTTATAGGCGCTCTCGGCGCGCAGCCCTTCGCGCAATAGCCAGGCCGCCAGGGTCCAGACCGTGGCGCCGATCAGCCCCAGAGCCAGACCGGCGGCGCCATCGGTCAGCGACATCAGCAGCAGCACCGCTGGCGGCACAAACATCAGGTTCGAGCGCACCCCAATCGGGTCGGGTTGGGCATTTTGGTAGGGATTTTGGGGCGGCGAGGCAACATCTGGTGCCGCCTCCGGGCTGTGGTCTCCGCCATATCGTTTGGSCATCTGCTCAGCCTCCGACAATCCAGCCGGTACTTAGTCCGACCATCAAGATCAATAGGGCCACAAAGGCAATTTTCTGCACGCCGGTTCTCCTGAAGACGCTGTCTGCTAAAATCTAGGTGATAGCAGGTCATCTTGCTAGGGGGAACTGGCGCGCAGCAATCTCACCGACGGGGATTCTTGCCGGTCGGCTTGCCGCTTGAGCGACCACCAGGGCGTTGGCCCGGCCTGCCGCCAGACGGTTTGCCGCCGGATCGGTCAGCGGGCTTACCACTTCCGGACCGAGCGGCCCCCTTGTTGGAGAAACCGCGACCGGCGGGCCGTCCGGTCTCCTCGGGCTCTTTGGGGCGGCCAGGTCTGCCTGCCATCGTGCTGGGCTTCTTGCGCACCACTCGTCTTGATTTGGCTGGCTTTTCTGGTTCGGGCTCGGCTTCCAGCCCTAACTGATCACGCATCACTTTGCGGCGAATTTCCTCAACCGCGCCCACTTTCAACTGACCCAGCTGGAACGGTCCATAAGAGACCCGCAACAACCGGTTGACGGTAAAGCCGATGTCTTCGATTGCGCGACGAATTTCGCGGTTCTTGCCTTCTCGAATGCCAATGGTCAGCCAGGCATTGGCGCCTTGCTGACGGTCCAGTGTCACCTCCATCGACTGGAACCGCTCACCATCAATCACCATGCCTTTGCGCAGCGGTTCGAAATCTTTTTCTTGAGGGCGGCCATTGATCCGCACCCGGTATTTGCGCAGCCAGCCGGTCGAGGGCAGCTCAAGCTTACGTTTGATGCCGCCGTCATTGGTCAGCAGCAGCAACCCTTCAGAGTTGATGTCCAACCGTCCCACCGTCATCACCCGTGGCAGATCCTCGGGCAGCTTGTCAAAGATCGTGGTCCGACCCTTTTCATCGCTGTTGGTGCTCACCAGCCCCGAGGGCTTGTGATACAGCCACAACCGCGCCGGTTCTGGTTCGCTCACCGGTTTGCCGTCAACGGTGATCTTGTCCTGCGGCGTGACGTTCAGCGCCGGGCTGTCGATCACCTCGCCGTTGACGGCAACAAGGCCTGCTTCGATCATGCGCTCGGCCTCACGACGCGAGGCAACACCGGCCCGGGACAGAACTTTGGCGATTCGGTCGCCGGGCGGAGGAGTCTGTGATTGTGTCATAAACCGCCCTTAGACCATTCTGAGCGGTTGCGAAAGCAGGCAATCCACGGCATTTTGCGGCATGGTTTTTAAATCTCATATGGAACAGGCGCTTAGCGAGGCGCGAGGCGCAGCGAAACGCGGTGAAGTGCCGGTAGGTGCGGTGTTGATAGATCCGCAGGGTCAGGTGGTGGCTGTTGCCGGCAATCAAACCCGGGAATTATGTGACCCCACCGCCCATGCCGAGATTCTGGCGATCCGCGCGGCCTGTGTTGCTATCGGCTCCGAACGGTTGGTCGGCTATGATCTCTATGTCACGCTGGAGCCCTGCACCATGTGTGCTGCCGCCATCGCCGCCGCGCGGATTGCGCGGGTGTATTACGGCGCCTCGGACCCAAAATCGGGTGGGGTGGCGCATGGCGCAAAGGTGTTTTCGCATCCGCAGGCGCATCACAGCCCCGAGGTTTATGACGGCATTGCCGAAGATGAGGCTGAGCGGATGTTAAAAGAGTTTTTTGCAGCAAGGCGATAATCCGCGTGGTTGAGTTTTGGGACGCCTGTCCTAATGGTGGCTTTTCAAATTAGGTCACTTGTCCTAACGTGGTTTTGGAATCAGGCCAGGGGATCAGTGATGGACGCACAGAGCACGCGCGATCGTATCGTCGAGGCGGCGGACTGGCTGTTCTATCGGCGCGGCTTTGACCACACCTCTTTTGCCGATATCGCCGATACGGTTGGAATTTCGCGCGGCAATTTCTACTATCACTTCAAAACCAAGGATGCGATCCTGGCGGCGGTGATCGACCTGCGTATGACTAATACCCGCGTGATGCTACGCCGCTGGGAAGGCGACGGGCAGGGGCCGAAAGACCGGATTACCTGTTTCATCCAAATCCTGATCTCCAACCAGGTCGAGATTGTGCGGTACGGTTGTCCCATTGGCGGCTTGGTCTCGGAACTGGCCAAGCTGGATCACACAGCGCAGGATCAGGCCACCGCGATATTCACCCTGTTTCGGCATTGGTTGCGCGCGCAATTTGCGCAGATGGGTCGGGCCGGAGATGCCGACACATTGGCGATGCATCTGTTGGCGCGCAGTCAGGGCGTTGCCACTCTTGCCAGCGCCTTTCACGATGCAGAATTCATCCAGGCTGAGGTCGGCCACATGTGTGACTGGGTGCAGGCGCTTGAGCCCCCCACCAACCGTAACTCAAGGTAAAGTGCCAGATGCTCATCGTATTACTTAGATTTTCTAGCAATAAGGATCGAGTCAGCGATTATGCCGAGGCCCACAAGGCCTGGATCCGGCGCGGCTTTGAAGATGGGGTGTTTTTGTTGGCGGGCACCATGAAACCTATGGCCGGTGGCGGAGTGCTTGCCCATAACACCACAGCAGACGCGTTGCAGCTGCGGGTGAGCCAAGATCCCTTTGTTGCCAAAGACATGGTCACGGCCGAGATTATCGAGATCTCCCCGGCGCGGGCTGAGCCGCGGTTGGAATTTTTATTGGGTTGAGCAGGGACGTATAAATCATGAGCAAGACAATACTTGGCCTGGACGGGCTGACCCGCTGCAGTTGGAGCTCTTCTGTGCCCGAGTTTCTGCCTTATCATGACAATGAATGGGGCTATCCGGTCAGCGACAACATTCGGTTGTTTGAAAAAGTCTGTCTGGAGAGTTTCCAGTCGGGTCTCAGCTGGCGCACGATCCTGAACAAGCGCGACAATTTTCGCGCGGCGTTTGACGGGTTTGATTATGCCAAGGTGGCAAAATACACCGAGGCGGACGTGGAACGTTTGTTGCAGGATGCAGGTATCATCCGGCATCGCGGCAAGATTAATGCCGTGATCAACAATGCCGCCCGCGCGTTGGAGCTGGAGCGTGAGGCGGGATCACTGGCGGCGTTTTTCTGGAGCTTTGAGCCGGATCCCGACACCCTGCCGGAACCGCAAACCCAGACCACCAGCCCCGAATCGGTGGCGTTGTCCAAGGCGCTGAAGAAGAGGGGATGGAAGTTTGTCGGCCCCACCACCGCCTTTGCCTTTATGCAGGCGATGGGACTGATCAATGACCATGCCGAGGGCTGTGTCTGTCGGGAAAAAGCGGCGGTGGCGCGGCAGGAGTTTAAGCGTCCATCGTAAAACTTGCCCCGGCATTTGGCCCGGACCGCGCCGGGCCTCACGTGGGGCGGTCCGGCGCGGTCCTTAGGGTTAGATCTCAATTGCCAACATCACTTCCGGCTCGATCACATTCACTCCGGGCAACCCCTCGATCAGCGCCTCGGCGTTTTGCTCCAGAATTGGGAAGCTTTTGTAATGGCTGGGGATTACCGTTTTAAAGTTGAAATATTTGCGCGCGGCAAAGGCCGCCCCTTTCATTCCCATGGTGAAATGCCCACCTGCGCTGAGAATGCCAATGTCGGGTTGATAAAACTCACCCATCCAGCCCATGTCGGCCATAATATCGGTGTCGCCGGAATGATAAATCATGTGGCCCTCGGCGGCGATCATAAATCCACATTCACTGCCACCGGTGCGCGGCCCCTCGGCGGTGGAAAAGGTCGAGGAATGCTCGGCCTTGACCATCGAAACCTGCACCCCGCCCAGATCAACAGTACCGCCTTTGTTAAAGCCGATGGTTTCGATACCCTCGGTCTCGGCCCAAAATCCCATCAGATCGTATTGGCCAACCACCGGAATGCCCAGTTTCTTGGCCAGCGGCAGCACGTCCACCACGTGGTCGAAATGCACATGGGTCAGCAAGATATGGGTGGCGCCCTCAATAGCCGCGTCGTGGCAAAGTTCGGGTAGCACCGGATTGCCAGTCAGCCAGGGGTCGATCAGCAGCACCTTGTCGCCGGTTTCCAGTCGAAAACTGCCANGTCCCAGCCAGATCAATTTCATGATGTCCTCCCTATTTTAAGTTTTAGATTACAATCAAGTGGCCTGGATTTCCAATCCTTTGATCGAGGCAAATATTGGTATCTTCAATCCAATATAGTGAGTTCTTTCAAAGGGCGTGAATTTTCGAATGCCCGCCCCAAAGCACCAAGCAGACCGATTCCAAAGTATTATTGACGAAAAAATTGTGATGTTTCCTACTGTGCTCCACCTGAATGGGCAGAAAATAAACAAATATTGGCGTCGATCGGCGCTTTATCGCAGAAATTGGAGGGGGAAATATGGATCTCGTAACAGCACTGGCTATTGTCATTGGCGTCATGGGTGGCATCGCCACTTGGGCCGCAATAACGGTTGGAAGCCCGTATATTTTGATTTGGGCGATTTTTGTCGGTTGGGCCAGTTTCTTTCATTGCGGTGGCAAGGAAGATGGTCTCAAAAGTTCGGCGGTGGCGAATGTGTGGGGGGCCATCTGTGCGGTGGTTGCGTTTATTGCCCTGACAACTTTGGGCGTCACAGCGATCAATGCAGGGCTTTGCGTTGGTGTGACCGTTCTTCTCATGATCCTGGCGGCAAAGGTTCCGGTGCTCGGCGCTATCCCGTCATCGGTGTATGGCTATGCCGCAACGGCTGGGTTGTTCCTGCTTGGTGGCGCCACTTACGGAGACGGGGCCGGGGGGATCATCATGGTCGGCGCGGCCATCGCGATTTCCATGGTTGTTGGTAACGTTCTTGGCCTGATTTCCGAGAAGATTGCTGGTGCGTTGGTTTCCAACCCGGCTGGCAAACACCGCCATACCGGCGGCTGTGATCACGTCCATACCTGGTCGGACGCGGCTCCGATTGACAATCACACCTGTCATTGCTCGGTTTGCAAAAGCGTGACCGGACAGCTCAACACTCATGTTGTGTTTTTCAACCACGGCGATCTGCATGTAGACAATATGGGCAATCTGGACCGGGTGCCGTTTAATGCCAGTAATCCAGATGGTCCGCTGGAGATCTGTGTCTGCAAAGATTGCGGTACTCCAGTGATGCTGGATGACAAAGAAAAGCGTATCCGCGTGGTCGTCCCCAATATCATGGGCATGGAGGCGGATAATTTGTCGGCGTCTTACCACGCCTTCTTTAATCCGGCGGAAGGAATTYTTCCCAAGCCATCTGATGGCCGTCCGATCTATGACGGATTGCGCCCGGAATTTGTCTGGCCCAAAGGGGCCTGATACCAAAACACACAAATGTCAAAGAAAGCCCCGGTGGATTTCATCGGGGCTTTTTGCGTGAAAGACCTGTCGCAATTGATCGGCGTTTGCACCAGGCTTTTGGATCAGCTTTCGTCAACCTGATGGACTTCGATCACATTGCCATCGGGATCWYWGAMRAAGATWWRCMKSSMGCCYTCKRSYRSMWNGATTGSSCCWWYSSKAATAGSRAATGCCCTGTTCGTCGAGGTGAACAATGAAGGCGTCCAGGTCATCGGTACGATAGGCGATATGGCCCTGTGACACCGGATTTACAAAGTGGCCGCTATTGAACCCCGCCATCATATCTTTTTGTGCCAGATGCATTTGGATGTCGCCGTCGGTGACAAAAGAAACCTCCCCTGCATAGCCTTTGTTCTTTTCCAGCACCGGCAGGTCTTCGGTCTTTTTGTCCAACCCCAGCACGTTGCGGTAGAAGTCATTCATCCGTCCGACGTTTTCAGTGGACAGATTGATATGGTGCAGTTTCAATTTCATCTTATGGCTCCGGTCGGAAATTTCACATGTTAAGGACGCCAGAGTGACCGCAGCCAGGCGGCGCAGGCAAGGCAAATTCGATCAAAGGGCGATATCCGCTCCGCCTAGGCTTGCGGCAAGGCCTTGGGGGCGGTAAATGCCAAGGCAACGTATATGAGGTTCCCATGTCGATTGATCAAAGCACCGCCGCCAAAGTGGCCAAACTGGCCCGGATCAAGGTTGAGGACGACGCCCTGCCGGCGCTGGCCTCAGAGTTTAACACCATCCTTGGCTTTATCGAGCAACTGAACGAAGTGGACGTCGAGGGCGTTGAGCCGATGACCTCGGTGACACCACAGCGCCTAAAACGGCGTCAGGATGTGGTCAATGATGGCAATCAACAGCCCAAAATTCTGGCCAATGCCCCGGATGCCCGCGAAGGTTTCTTTGCAGTGCCGAAGGTTATGGAGTGAGCGGCGTCTTGGAAACTGTCCGGGGGACAGTTTCAGCCGCGAACGGGCGGAGCCCCAAAAGCGGCCTCCAAAAGCGCCCCCCAACACCGCACGACTATGACGGATTTGCCACAAAGGGCGAGACACGATGACTGATCTGAACAAACTGGGCTTGGCCGAGGCTCGCGACCTGTTGCGCAAGGGCGAAACCACATCCGTAGAGCTGACCCAATCCTGCCTCACTGCCATTGAAGCTTCGGGCGCCCTGAACGCCTTTGTGCACAAAACACCCGAGATTGCACTGGAACGCGCCAAGGCCGCTGATGAACGTCTGAAAGCTGGCGATGCGCCTGCCATGTGTGGGTTGCCAATCGGTATCAAAGACCTGTTCTGCACCAAGGGAGTCGATACCCAGGCCGGCAGCCGCATTCTGCAGGGTTTTAGGCCCGAGTATGAATCCACGGTGTCTCAGAACCTGATCGACAATGGTGCGGTGATGCTGGGCAAGCTGAACATGGACGAATTCGCCATGGGCTCCAGCAACGAAACCTCGGTCTACGGCGATGTGGTCAACCCTTGGCGCCGCAACAATGATGACGCCGATCTGACCCCCGGTGGCTCCTCCGGTGGCTCGGCCTCGGCTGTGGCGGCAGACCTGTGTCTGGCCGCGACCGGCACCGATACCGGCGGCTCGATCCGTCAGCCCGCCGCCTTTACCGGCACTGTTGGCATCAAACCCACCTATGGCCGCTGCTCGCGCTGGGGTGTGGTTGCCTTTGCCTCCAGCTTGGATCAGGCCGGACCGATGACCAAATCGGTGCGCGACGCGGCGATCATGCTTCAGGCGATGGCCGGTCACGATGCCAAAGACAGCACCAGCGCCGATCTGGCGGTGCCCGATTTTGAGGCGATGCTGACCGGTGATATCCGTGGCAAGAAAATCGGCATCCCCAAGGAATACCACATGGATGGTATTCCGGCTGAGATCGATAAACTCTGGGCGGATGGCACTGCGATGCTGAAAGACGCCGGTGCCGAGATCGTCGACATCTCGCTGCCACACACCAAATACGCGCTGCCCGCATATTACGTGATTGCGCCAGCCGAGGCCTCGTCGAACCTGGCCCGCTATGACGGCGTGCGCTACGGCCACCGCGCCACGCTCAGCGCTGGTGACGGCATCACCGAGATGTATGAGAAGACCCGCGCCGAGGGCTTTGGCCCCGAAGTGCAGCGCCGGGTGATGATCGGTACCTATGTACTGTCTGCTGGCTTTTACGATGCCTATTACAACCGCGCCCGCCGTGTGCGCACCCTGATCAAGAAAGATTTTGAGGATGTATTTGCTGCCGGTGTTGATGCGATCCTGACGMCTGCCACCCCGTCGTCGGCCTTTGGTCTGGGCGAGATGACCGATGCCGATCCGGTGCGGATGTATCTGAATGACGTGTTCACCGTGACTGTGAACCTGGCTGGCCTGCCGGGCATTTCAGTACCAGCTGGCCTGGATGCCCAAGGTTTGCCGCTGGGGCTGCAGCTGATCGGCAAGCCCTGGGAAGAGGGCGATTTGCTGAACACCGCCTATGCACTGGAGGCTGCCGCCGGGTTTGTGGCCAAGCCTGGCAAATGGTGGTAGGTATCTCCGCAAACAAGAGCAGAAGCAGCAGGTAAAAATCATGCGCGTATTTGTCTCCCTCATTTCTGTGGGCAGTGTATTGGCCTTGGCCGCCTGCACGCCGCCCATTCCGGACAGCGGTGCCGAGGCCGGGTTTGACACCAGCCCGTTTGACGTCGCTCCGGCGGTAGGCACAACTATCCTGGATGATCCACTGGTGCCACCAGTTCGGGTCGACAGCACGCCCTTGAGCGCTCTAACACCGGCTCCACGCAGCCCGGGCAGCTCAACYGGMTCCGGTAGCCTCAACAGTGCAGATATTGCCAGCGAAACCGCAGCAGCACTGTCGGCGGCGCAGGTAAATTCCGGTCAGGCGCCACTCGAAGCCAGCCCGTCGAATCCGGCCCCTCTGGTTGTTGGCAATGCTGAAATTTCGGACGAAAATGACTTTGGCGCGGTGGCCTCGCGTCAAAGTATTGCAAGCGACGCAGACCGGCTGGCGCAGCAACGCTCGCAATATCAGGTGATCGAACCCACTGCGGTGCCAACCCGGCAAGGGGCAGCCGGACCAAAYGTGGTGMGCTATGCGCTCAGCAGTGACAACCCGCTGGGCAATCGCATCTACAGCCGCACTGGTATCAACCTGCGCGCCAAATCATCGCGAAACTGCGCTGGTTACCGCTCGCCCGACTTGGCCCAGCAAGCGTTTCTCGAAGGCGGAGGCCCCAAACGAGATCGCCTGTCACTGGATCCTGATGGCGACGGCTATGCCTGCAATTGGGACCCGCTCCTCTATCAGCACGCGGTGCAGAACTGAGCGGCGCAGCAGATACCGCCGCCGCTCGCTGGCACCCCAGTCCAAATTTCGGGCCGCGCCGTGATGGGTTGAGGCCCTCACTGATCGTACTCCACTATACCGCGATGAACAGCGTCAGCGCGGCGCTACAACGCCTCTGCGACCCATCGGTTGAGGTCTCGGCCCACTATCTGATTGGCGGCGATGGCAGCTGTTGGCAGATGGTGGCTGAGGATCAGCGCGCCTGGCACGCCGGGGCAGGGCAGTGGTGTGGCCTCGACGACATCAATTCGCGCTCCATCGGCATCGAGCTGGACAATCGCGGCGACCATCCTTTTTCCGAACCGCAGATGGTAGTACTGGAAGCCTTGCTGAAAGGCATCATGGCGCGCTGGGCGATGCCGGCGCAGGCTGTGATTGGCCACTCTGATATGGCGCCGGGACGCAAGATTGATCCTGGTTCCCGGTTTGACTGGGCGCGCCTGGCGTATCAGGGATTTGCAATTCAACCCGCGCAGAATACCGATCCACAAGCCCCCTCATTCGATAACTTCCGAGGGATGGCGCATGCCGCTGGCTATTCCCTAGCTGTGGATGACCAAACACTTCTGGGCGCAGTGCGTCTGCGTTATCGTCCCTGGGCCAAAGGCCCGCTGTCCCCTGCTGATATGACAGCTCTGGTGCCGCATGCCTCTTGAACTCGACGGAGCCCCAGCCTTTCTTCTTGTCACAAATACCTTGGGGTGAATTGGCCGCAGGCCAAGAGGGGCAAGCCCCCAAACCCACTTCCGCCACTTGACGCCAGATTTGCGGCGGCGTAGGGCCTGTGCGCGCAGAGGGCTGGATGGCTGCGGGGGGCGCAAGCCCCGCGAGGAAAGTCCGGACTCCATAAGGCAATGGTGCCGGGTAACGCCCGGGCGGGGAAACCCGACGGAAAGCGCCACAGAAAATAGACCGCCGCAGGGTGTCAGAGGTTCGCCTCCGGCACAACGCGGTAAGGGTGAAACGGTGGGGTAAGAGCCCACCGCGCCGCTGGCAACAGGGGCGGCATGGCAAGCCCCACCAGGAGCAATGCCAAATAGGACCCCCGCGCGGGCTGGTCCCGGGCGACCGGGATACCGCCGCTAGGCTGGCTTTAGCCAAGAGGGGTCGGGTTGGCAGCTTGAGGTTCGCAGCAATGCGCGCCCTAGAGGAATGGTCATCGAAGGGGGCAACCCTGGAACAAARTCCGGCTTATAGGCCCTCTGCGCATTAATCCCCCCGATTGCTATTGACTCGGGCACTGAGGCAGGTACAAGCCGGGCTCAATTAGGAATTTACCGGAAGGCCCCCTGCCTTTTCGGACGCAGGAGAATACCATGGCGAAGCCTACCACCATCAAAATCCGCCTGAACTCAACCGCGGGCACCGGCCACTTCTATGTGACCAAGAAAAACGCACGCACCATGACCGAAAAAATGGTTATGCGTAAGTACGACCCCGTTGTACGCAAGCATGTCGAGTACAAGGAAGGCAAAATCAAGTAAACTTTTCTTGGTGATGCAGAAGATTTAAAAGGGTCACGCTTCGGCGTGGCCCTTTTGCGTGGCTTGCASRWMWRKMNTSTGSCGGMAKAGATGCGCAATAAACCGTCTTAAAATTTCATCAATTTTGGTGCCGTCAGCCCTGATGGCGCCGCATTTTCCGGGTATTCCTATGGGGGAGCACCGCAGCCAAAGGAATACTCATGACACGTGTCTTTGCCCTGTTCTCACTGATTGCCCTGGCGGTTTCGGCCTGTGGACCAGCACCACAGGGGGTGGGGTTTGTCGGCATCGGGAGCGAGCCCGTGGGGGTAACTGTCGCGCGCCCAGGACCAGATGCGCGGTTGACGATGTCCCAATTTGTGCCGCCACGCACCACTCTGCCGCTGCACCGGGTCAATAGCACCTCCCTCAGCCAACCGGCGCTGGCAGCGCAGGCCCTGGCCGCAGGGGGGCGCACATCGGCAACGGCCAAACCGGCCGAACTTGTGGGGCGCAAGGTCATGGTCAGCCTGACCGAGGTTGGCGGTGAGCTGTTCCTGGTTGGGCGGGTGCCAAAATCCGGATTGTCGCAATCGCTGGTGCCAGGGACCGATAGGGCGCTGTTGGGCGCGGTGCCGCACCTGACCGGCTGCCACCACCAGGGCAAGGTCTACCGGGCCGGAGTGTCGCAGACCCATCCTGAGGCGCTGGCGATCCCTCTGTCCTGCGGATAGGCTCTGGCTGGATCAGTGGCTGCCTTAATTTCTTGTTAAATTGCAGATAAAGATCGGGCTCCTGCTGTGGGGATTTCACCATTCAGACACATTTGTCGCGCAACCTTTCGGGGAGTTGGAGGTGTTGTATGCAAGTGATTTTGCGGTTTGTGAATGTCCTGGGGCTGGCAATGCTGGCACTGATAGTGGGGGCGATGCAGTTTGACCCAGCGGTGGAGCCTGCGCAGGTCAGCGCTCCGCCTGTGATCGTGACGCAGGTGTTAGAGCGGCTTGGGTAGAGTGTAGTTTGAAACCCAAAGCCCACTCTCACAATTGTCACACCAGGTAGAGCGTTGGCCAGCGTGGCTCAATTTCCAGCGCTGCCCTGCTGTCTCCCAGGCTTCAAAAGCCCTTTGATCAGGCCCGCCACTCGGCCACAGTCAACACTGGCGCCAGCCCCATACCTGTCATCAGCGCCGCAGAGGCGGCATTGAACGGGGCATAGGTGGCGGTGATGATCTCAATCCCCTGAGCACTCACCTTGGCCTTCATCTCGGCAATAAGAGCCCTGCCTACACCCATCCGCTGCCAGGCTTCCTGCACTGCGATGTGATGCAGCATGGCGCGGGTCTCGGCGGCGCGAATGGGCAGGGCCTCGCGATGTTCAATCTGATAGATCAAATATCCCAAMAAGGTTCCCTGTGGGCTTTCAGCCCCAATCGCATACAGACTTTCAGCCGCCAGCCAATCGCCCAGCCATACTGCAAGATCCTTGTCGCAGGGATTGGCTTTGTGACGGTCTGGCTGGTGGGCCACATGCAGTGCATGCAGGTCCTGCAGCAGCGGTACCAGGCGCGCGGCGTCGGATGCGGGGATATCAATGATCTTCATGRTACARTCTCACTTGTTCTAAAACGCAAAAGGGGCGGATCGCTGTGATCCGCCCCTTGCTGAATTTGGTATGTGGTGGTGCGGTTATTCGCGGTTACCAAACAGATGGAGCAGCATCATGAACATGTTGATGAAGTCCAGATAGAGGCTCAGCGCCCCCATGATGGCGGCCTTGCCCAGCCATTCGCTGTCGCCAGAGTGGGCCATCTGCAGGTAAGTGTTTTTGATCTTCTGGGTGTCATAGGCGGTCAGGCCAGCAAAGATCAGCACGCCGATGGATGAGATCGCAAATTGCATTGCGGTCGACTGCATGAACATATTGACCACCGAGGCCACGATCAGGCCAATCACACCCATCATCAGGAAGGTGCCCATGGCGGACAGGTCCTTCTTAGTGGTGTAGCCAACCAGCGACAGGCCGGCAAAGGCGATCGAGGTGATCAGGAACACCTGGATGATCGAGGTGCCGGTGTAGATCAGAAAGATCGAGCTGATCGACAGGCCCATTGTGGCGGCAAAGGCGTAGAACACCAGTTGCGCGGTGGCCGCTGACATTTTGTTGATCATTGCCGACAGGCCAAAGACAAAGGCCAATGGTGCAAACATGATGACATATCTCAGCGCCGATCCATAGATCGTATGGCCAAAGGAGGTCAGGAGTTTGCCATTTGCCATCTGTGCCACTGCGGCGGATGGATCGGTTGTTACAGCCAAGCCAGCGACGGCCCAGGCCGCCAGAAAAGTAAGCATCATGCCGACGGACATGGTGCCGTAGACTTTGTTCATATGGGCGCGCAGGCCCGCATCGATCTCGGCGCTGCGGCTGCCCGCAGCAGATCGAATGGTGTCAAATTGTGCCATATGTCATGGTCTCCGTCAAAAATCCCCCGCACCGCCATATGCGGCTGCGTGCCCGCTAAATATCGGGTGAACTGAGGGTATATTCAAGTATTTCGTCGAGGATATGGCGGAAAAAGGCAAAAGAACGGGTGCCTGGTACGCATCCCGTCCATTTCTTCGCATATTTAAGCTGTTAGAGAGCTGGTTCAGTAGCGCCAAGTCTCGGGCGCATCCCAGAAACTACGCTGGGCTTCGGTGTTGGCTTCCAACCGAGTCACCCCGATATCCTCAAGCGCATGCCGGTCCAGTGCCTTTAGAGCCCGGCGCTGGCGCCACACGGCAAGGCGAGTGGCCAGCCCGGAGAACAGGGTGGGGCGGCTCGGGGCGGTGGCGCAGGGGTTTGTGATATAAGTCATAATACTTGTCCTTTCCGGCGTTCTTGATGTTTGTTTGTTCGTCTATCAATTCTCTTGATGTATATGGATGAGTATGATTGATATTGAAAACGAATGTTTTTGAACTAACCCATCAAGGATTGTGATGATGCGTAACCTCGATATCACCACCTTGCGGTCATTTGTGGCTGTGGCTGATAATGGCGGGGTCACCCGGGCTGCAGGATTCCTGCATCTGACCCAATCTGCGGTGTCGATGCAGCTGAAACGTCTGGAGGAATTGCTGGGCCTGCAACTGCTGGACCGTTCGGGCCGCACCATCGCGCTGACCGCATCGGGTGAGCAACTGCTGGCCTACGCCCGCCGTATGGTGTCGCTAAACGACGAGGTGATCGGACGGTTGACCGACCAGGTCTATGAGGGCGTAATTACTCTTGGGGTGCCTCATGATATTGTCTACCCGGCCATTCCCAAGGTTCTGCAACGGTTCCACGCGGCTTATCCTCGGGTCCGGGTACAGTTGATCTCCAGTTATACCCGGTTGCTGAAAGAGCAGTTCTCAAAAGGTGAGTGCGATCTGATCCTCACCACCGAGGGCACCGAGACCGAAGATAGCGAAACCCTGGCCGAACGGCCGCTGGTTTGGATTGGTGCGCCAAATGGATCAGCCTGGCGCCAGCGTCCATTGCCGCTGGCCTATTGTCGGCACTGCTCGTTCCGACCCAGGGTGGTGCCCAAGTTGGATGCGATGGATATTGCCTGGGACCTGGTGGTGGAAACGGAAAGTGATCGCACCGTTGAGGCCACAGTGGCAGCGGATCTGGCGATCCAAACTATGATTGACGGCACCGAACCGCCGCATCTGGTGCAGATCGACCATGGCGGCAGCCTGCCAGAGCTGCCGGTGCAAAAGATCAACCTCTATGGCGCCGAATCCACTGGCTCGCATATTGTGGCAGAGCTGTCGGTGTTTCTACGTCAGGCATTTAGCAGCGTGTCTACGCCGCTGACCGCAACCCAATGGCACGTAGCATAGAGATGAGTGCTTTGGGTTGCCCGGGATAGGCCGGGCAACCTGATTGCGGTCTTGGGGCGCGGCTAGGCAGAATGAGCCGGCATGGTGATCACCACCTTGCCGGTGGATTTTCGACTGCGCAGCAGCTCCATCCCCTCGGCAACCTGCGCCAGCGGCAGCGTGTGGCTGATATGTGGGGCCAGCCGCCCCTGGACATACCATTCCAGCAGAGTGTCCAGCGATCTACGGATCACCTCGGGGTGGGATTTCAAATAGCCACCGAAGTAGACTCCAATCACCGTCAGGTTCTTGACCAGCAAATGATTGGCCGGGATTTGCGGCACCTCGCCACTGGCAAAGCCAATCGGCAACAGACGGCCACCTGGATTGGTGGCGCGAAACGCCGCTTTCCACAGATCGCCGCCGACCACATCATAAACCACATCGGCACCACCCAGAGACTTGACCGCATCGCGCAGGTTCTCACCGGCGTCGATCAGGTGATCCGCACCGGCTGCCCGCGCTACCTCTAGCTTCTCAGCTCCGCGGGCTTGGGCAATCACCCGTGCGCCCATCTGCTTGCCTATCTCAACCGCAGTCAGCCCGGCGCCACCGGCGGCACCGGTGACCAACAGCGTCTCACCGGGCAATAACCGGGCGCAGTGATGCAGCGCCACATGGCTGGTGCCATAGGCAATCTGAAACGCGGCGGCGTGTTCAAAACTCATCTGGTCGGGGATTTTTAGCGCGCGGCTGGCCTCAAAGACCCCTCTTTCAGCCAGTCCGCCATGGCCGCAGAACACCGCCACCCGGTCACCCAAAACAAATCCTGTAACCTGATCCCCAAGGGCGGTAATCACGCCCGAGATTTCCATTCCCAGGGTGAACGGTGTCTCCGGGATGTCCTGATAGGTTGAATTTACCATAAGTAGATCTGCAAAATTCAACCCACAGGCGAATATATTGACTTTAATCTGGTCTGCTTCCGGGGGGGGGCAGTCGATATCTACCAAGCAAGCAGGAGAACCAGAGGTGGGCATATTATAGGCGTGCATACTAAAAATTCCTGTATTTCCGCCACTAAGGGGAATTTGGCAAAATCTGTCAAACGAGAATCACTTATTTTTTACCTCGCTATTTTAGGGGAGGAGTGACATGGTCATTTTACCCCAGAAACGTGAAAAAAAGCTCGGTAAAATCAGCTATTTGGAATAAAGCCACCGGGAACCGGGTGGGGACGGGGTTGAATTCAACCAAGAAGAGCGTACAATTAAGGCAGTGGTTAAGTTCGGAGTGTTAGATGGGGATGAACTGGGTGCAACGCGGCGTAAAAACGCGTTTGGGTTCAGTTCATATTTGACGCCTCGAACGTGTGACCGGTTTAATTATATGAGGAGAGAGGCATGGCTCATCCCGTAGACGTGCATGTGGGGAAGCGGATCCGGCACCGCCGGTGGTTGACTGGAATGACCCAACAGCAGCTGGCCGAACAGGTTGGCATCAAGTTTCAGCAAATCCAGAAATACGAGACCGGGGCCAATCGGGTCAGCGCGTCGCGCTTGTGGGATATTGCTGACTCGCTGACTGTTCCGGTAAGCTTCTTTTTTGAAGGACTGGATGGCGCGAATAAGACCAGTACAGAAAAATCATCGGTGCCAGTTGATCTGATGGGCGACAAGGAGGCACTCGACCTTGTGCGGTCCTACTATGCAATTCCTGAAAACCAGCGCCGCCGCCTGTTTGAACTGGCCCGCGTGCTGAGCGACGTCGCCTGACAGCGATTGGCCTTTAGGCTTGCAATAGACGCGGTTGAGTGGCACCCGATGAGGATGACCTCAACCGCGTTTACCGATCTCGAGATTGCCCATATGCTGGCGGATGCCGCCCGCTTGGCGATCCTGCCACATTTCCGCCGTCCTGGCCTGAGTGCCGAGAACAAGCTGAAAGAGGGCTTTGACCCCGTCACAATTGCCGACCGCGCTGCTGAAACCGCGATGCGCGAGATTTTGGGGGAACACCGCTCCAATGATGCCATCTGGGGCGAGGAATTTGGCCAGACGCCGGGGACGTCGGAGCGCACTTGGGTTCTGGACCCAATTGACGGCACCCGTGGCTTTATCAGCGGCACCCCAACCTGGGGCGTGTTGATTGCGCTGTCCGATCAGAACGGCCCATTTCTGGGCATTGTCGACCAACCCTATACCCGCGAGCGTTTTGTTGGGGCTGCTGATGTGGCCGAGATGACCGGTCCCTTTGGTCGGCAGGTGCTGCAAACCCGCGACACAACTGATCTGGCGCAGGCGATCTTGTTCACCACCTTCCCGGAAATTGGCACGCCGCAAGAGCGCGCCGGGTTCGAGCGTGTTTCGGCGCAGGTCAAGCTGACCCGCTATGGCATGGATTGCTACGCCTATGCGCTGCTGGCGGCAGGCCAGGTGGATCTGGTGATTGAGGCCGGATTGAATGCCTATGACATTCAGGGACCTATAGCAGTTATCCAGGCGGCTGGTGGCATTGTCACCAATTGGCAGGGCGGCCCGGCGCATAATGGCGGTCGGGTGCTGGCAGCAGGCAACGCGCAAATCCACGCCGCAGCTTTGGACCTGCTGAAAGACGCTTGAGCGCCCTCGGGCGCTATTGTACATTTGGACCATGCCGAGTCCTTTGCCCCTTCTGTCGGCATATTTCACACTTCGTACCGAAGCGGGCTTAAAACGAAGTGTGAGGGGCAAATGCCTGAAATTCTAATTCAAAACGCCGATACCATTGTCACCATGGATGACGATGCTCAGGTGTTTCACGGCGCTGATCTGCTGATCCGCGATGGCGTTGTGGCTGCGCTGGGACAGGGTTTGCAAACCACTGGCGAGGTTGTCTCTGGACGCGGCTGCGTGGTGACACCCGGCTTGGTCAACACCCATCACCACCTGTTCCAGAACCTGACCCGTGCTGTGCCCGGTGCCCAGGACGCGCTGCTGTTTGGCTGGCTGCAACGGCTCTACCCAATCTGGGGGCGTTTTGGCCCGGATGAGATGTTTGTCTCGGCGCAGCTGGGGTTGGTCGAGCTGGCCCTGTCCGGTTGCACCCTTAGCTCGGACCATCTGTATCTTTACCCCAACGGGGCTTGGCTCGAGGATACCATCCACGCCGCCGTTGAAGTTGGACTGCGTTTTCACCCCACGCGCGGCGCTATGAGTATTGGCGAAAGCGACGGCGGCTTGCCGCCAGATGCGCTGGTCGAACAGGAAGACGCCATTCTCAATGATATGATCCGGGTGGTGGACGGCTTTCACGATCCTTCCGAGGGCTCGATGTGCCGGGTTGGCCTGGCGCCCTGTTCACCTTTCTCAGTCAGCCGCGAGTTGATGCGCGACACCGCGCTGCTGGCCCGCGACAAGGGGGTGATGCTGCACACCCATCTGGCTGAAAATGACGAGGACGTGGCCTATTCCTTGGCTCAGTTTGGCTGCCGCCCCGGCCAATACGCCGAGGATCTGGGCTGGACCGGCGGTGATGTCTGGCACGCTCATTGTGTCAAGCTCGACGTGGTTGAAATCGACCTGTTTGCCCGCAGTGGCACCGGTGTTGCTCATTGCCCCTGTTCCAACTGTCGCCTTGGTAGCGGCATTGCCCCGCTGCGCCAGATGCGCGATGCCGGGGTTCCGGTTGGTCTTGGCGTCGATGGCTCGGCCAGCAATGATGGGGCCAATCTGATCGGCGAGGCGCGCCAGTCGATGTTATTGCAGCGGGTGCAAAACGGTGCCGACGCAATGAGCGCCTATGAAGCACTGGAAATTGCCACCCGAGGCGGCGCGGATGTTCTGGGTCGCCCTGACTGCGGTCGGCTGGCACCGGGCAAACGCGCTGATATTGCCATCTGGGACACCACGGGCGTCAGCTCCAGCGGCAGCTGGGACCCGGCGGCGCTGCTTCTGGCTGGACCAAGCCAAGTGAAACACCTCTTCGTCGAAGGCCGCCAGATTGTGCGCAGCGGCGAAATCACCACCCTGGACCTGCCACAGCTGTTACAACGCCACGGCGCGCTGGCGCAGCGATTGATGGAGGCGTGATGATTTGAAACGGCTGATCATCTGTTTAATCAGCCTGATGATTTGCGCAGGCCCGGTGTTGGCTACAAATGTGGACCGCGGCGCCGTCGTCGCAAGCATCAATACCTTGCGGGCGACCAAAAACCTTACCGGCCTGCAGTATTCCACCAAACTGGAAAAGGTTGCGCGTCGCCATGCCGAAGATATGGCTCGCAATGGGTTTTTTTCTCATACTGGCAGCGATGGCTCTGGCATAGGTACCCGATTGATCCGCAGTGGCTATGGCTGGTGTACAGCCGCCGAAAATATCGCCTCGGGTCAAAGAACTCTGGCTGAGGTGATGAGATCCTGGAGCAGGTCGCCGGGGCACCGTAAAAACATGCTCAACAAAAAAATCAGCGAATTCGCGCTGGTGCAAACGTCAGACAAAATTTGGGTTATGGTCTTGGCGCAGCCGGGCTGCTGAGCCCAGCCGCCAACCGTTCTTCTTGTTGAAAATACCTCCGCCGGAGGCCCGCCCGCATTAGCGGGCGCTTTTTTTCACCACCTGCCCGCCAATCCAAACCTCTGCCACCGCGCGGTCGTCTCCCATCATGATGGTGGCAAACACCGCGTCCCACAAATCCGTCGCGCGCGAGCTGCGCTGGGCAATCGCGGGTGTTGAGGCCAGATTCAGCACCACCAGATCTGCCTCCATGCCAACAGCGACATTGCCGATCTTATCCTCCAGCCGCAGCGATGCAGCAGAGCCCATGGTGGCCAGCCACAACAGCTGTGCGGCATGCAGCGGGGTGCCGCGCAACTGGCCAATCTCATACGCCGCCCCCATGGTGCGCAGCATTGAAAAGCTCGATCCGCCGCCAGTATCCGTGGCCAGCCCTATGCGCTGGCCCTCGGCCAGCAGCCCGGCCATGTCGAACAATCCGGATCCGATAAAGGTGTTTGAGGTGGGGCAATGCACCAGCGCCACGCCGTACTCGCGCAACCGGTGCCGTTCGCGTTCCTCCAAGTGAATGGCATGGCCGTACAGCCCCCGCGCGCCCAGCAGGCCAAACTCTTCATAGGTATCAAGATAATCCCGCGCCTGTGGAAACAGTGATTTGACCCAGGCAATCTCATCCAGCTGCTCGCTGAGATGGGTCTGCATCAGGCAATCTGGATGTTTGGCCCACAGCGCCCCCATCGCGTCGAGCTGTTCTGGCGACGAGGTTGGCGAAAACCGCGGTGTGATTGCATAGCTCAGCCGGTCCACTCCATGCCAGCGCGCAATCAGCGCATCACTGTCATCATAGGCTGATTGCGGCGTGTCGCGCAGGCCTTCGGGAGCATTGCGGTCCATGCAGGTTTTACCCGCCACAATCCGTTGCCCCCGCGCCTGCGCCGCCGTGAAAATGGCATCGACGCTTTCGGGATGGATGGTGCAAAAGGAACAGACGGTGGTGGTGCCATTGGCGGTGGTCAGATCCAGATAGCGATTGGCCACCTGGTCGGCGTAGGCGCGGTCACCAAAACGCATTTCCTCGGGAAAAGTATAGGCATTCAGCCAGTCAATCAGCCGCTTGCCCCAGCTGGCGATGATGGCGGTCTGTGGATAGTGCACATGGGCATCGACGAATCCGGCCATGATCAGGTGGTCCCCGTGATCCACCAGGTGCGCCAAAGGGTGCAGCATTTGCATCTCCTTTAGCGTCCCCGTGCCGGTCACCAGCCCATCACACATCGCCACCGCCTCGGACAGCTGGGCAGCATCCTGCGGTGCGCCCTCGTCAAAGGGCGAGCGGGAAAAGGCCAGAACCTGTCCTTTCAGAATAATCTCGGTCCGCATGACGCCCGTCCTTTCCTTGCCAAACAACAGTTCACAGGATAGCCGCCACAACAGTTGCGGTAAATTAAACCATTGTCATTGTTTTCTGGTAGCAGCTTCTTCTAGTTTGCAATCAACCAGGCGGAGGTCAGCCCATGAGCGCAGGCAGCAATAAAAACAGCGGCGATCTGCACCGCGAGGACGTATATAAACTGAACCGCAAGGCGGTTGCGGCCATCCTCTATGCGGTTGATGTGCAGGACAAGGACCAGCTGACCAGGCTGATGGCGCCCTTACACGCCGCCGATATCGCCGACCTGTTGGAACAGATCAATGCGTTTGACCGGGCCCGGCTGATCCAGTTGTTTGGCCATGAGTTTGATGGCGAGATCCTCTCTGAGCTGGAAGAATCGGTTCGCGAGCTGGTGCTGCCCATCCTCCACCCAAAGGTTCTGGCCGAGGCCGTGCGCAACCTGGAAACCGACGATGTGGTTGATCTGGTCGAAGATCTACAAGAGCCGCAGCAGGAGGCGATCCTGGAGGTGCTGGAGGATGCCGACCGGGTTGCGGTTGAGCAGGCCCTGGCGTACCCGGAGAATTCTGCCGGCCGATTGATGCAGCGCGAAGTGGTGATGGCACCCGAGCACTGGAACGTTGGTCAGGCCATAGACTTTCTGCGCGATTCCCCGCATCTGCCCGAACAATTCTATCACGTTATTTTGGTCGACCCGCGGCTAAAGCCCATTGGCAATGTGACCCTGGGCAAACTGATGGGCGCCCGCCGCGAGGTGAAACTGCTCACCCTGATGGAAGAGATCTTTCAGGTGATTCCGGTTGGTCAGGATGAAGAAGACGTCGCTTATGCCTTCAACCAGTACCACCTGATTTCGGCTCCGGTGGTGGACGGTGAGGGCCGGTTGGTCGGGGCAATTACCATTGATGACGCCATGGTGGTGCTGGACGAAGAGCACGAAGAAGACATTCTGCGCCTGGCCGGGGTTGGTGAAAGCGCGCTGTCGGACAGTGTTGCCGAAACCTCCAAAAAACGCCTGCCTTGGCTTGCAGTGAACCTGTTCACCTCGATCTGCGCCTCTCTGGTGATTTCGCAGTTTGAGGCCACCATTTCGGAATTGGTGTCGCTGGCTATTTTGATGCCGATTGTCGCCTCGATGGGCGGCAATGCTGGCACTCAGTCGCTGACGGTGGCGGTGCGGGCCTTGGCGACCAAGGATTTAACCGGCTCAAACGTCTGGCGGGTGATCCGGCGCGAGCTGATGGTGGGACTGTTGAACGGCTTGTGCTTTGCCGCTGTGCTTGGCGTGGTCGGCATGCTTTGGTTTGACTCGCCAATGCTGGGGGCGGTGATTGGCACTGCGTTAATTTTTAATATGGCGATTGCGGGGTTTGCCGGTACCGTGGTGCCGGTGACCCTGGATAAGCTGGGCATTGACCCGGCGCTGGCCTCGGGCACCTTTGTGACCACCACCACAGATGTCATGGGCTTTTTCATATTTTTGGGACTGGCCTCAAAGGTATTACTATGACCAACCTCACCACAATCAAGGCGCAGGCGCGCACGGCCGCATTTGCGCGCCGCAAACAGGCGCATGTTATGCATAAGCCTGGCGTTGCCGGACATCTGTCCGAGGTACTTGCGGGCTATCGTGGGGTGCCGCTATCCGGCTATATGCCGATCAGGACTGAGATTGACCCACTGCCTGCAATGGCAGAGGCGGCGGCGCATGGCTTGGTTGCGGTGCCAGTGATCATCGCGGCTGGTCAGCCGTTGAAATTCAGTCGCTGGCAACCCGAAGGCCCGTTGCGCGATGGGCCCTTTGGCGCCAAGGTTCCTGAAGTGGTCGACTTTTTCGAACCAGAAATCCTAATCGTGCCGCTGGTCGCTTTTGATATCCACGGTGGTCGTCTGGGCTATGGCGGTGGATTTTACGACCGCACATTGGAAGCTATGCGCGCCAAACGGCCAACGCTGGCCATTGGCTTTGCCTTTGATGCGCAAGAGGCGCAGGATCTGCCGCTGGAGCCAACAGACCAGCCGCTGGACATGTTGATCACCGAAAGCCGGGTGCTACAATTTGATCGCTGACCAGATTTTTTTAAAAATCTGGAACATTTTTTTTGAAAAAAATGGCTAGGCCCGCTGAGGGCTTGTCCTGTCAGTCCCTGCAGCCTAGGAGGGGGGATGCGAATTTTATTTCTAGGCGATGTGATGGGCCGCGCCGGGCGCCGGGCTGTCACCGAAAACCTGCCACGTCTGCGCGATGAATGGCGGCTCGATTTTGTTGTGGTCAATGGCGAAAACGCCAGCAACGGCATGGGGCTGAGCGCGGATCACGCCAAGGCGCTGCTGGAGGCCGGGGTGGATTGTCTAACTCTGGGTGATCATGCCTTTGATCAAAAGGACATGCTGCAGTTCATCGAGAAAGAGCCGCGCATTATCCGACCGCTGAACTATGCCAAGGGCGCGCCGGGCAAGGGCTATCGGCTGTTCAATGCACCGGGCGGGCGCAAGATTCTGGTGATGCAGGCACTGGGGCAGGTGTTTATGAAACGCGCCTTTGATGATCCGTTTTCGGCGGTGGAAACCGTGCTGAAGGCGCATCCGCGTGGTGGGCTGGCGCAGGCGATCATTGTCGATATGCACTGCGAAGCGACCTCGGARAAAATGGCRATGGGTCATTTCTGCAATGGTAAGGCCTCGCTGGTGGTGGGGACCCATACCCATGTGCCAACCAGCGACGCGCAGATCCTCGAAGGTGGTACTGGTTATCTGACGGATGCCGGCATGTGTGGTGACTATAATTCGGTGATCGGCATGGAGAAAACCGAACCCATGCGCCGCTTTATCACCGGTATGCCCAAAAGTCGGTTTACCCCGGCGACCGGCGAGGCAACTCTGTCTGGGGTGTTTATTGTCACCGATGACCGCACCGGCGCCGCCAAAGAGATCACAATGATCCGCAGTGGTGGGCTGCTGCAACCGTCAACCCCGTGATTCAACAGTCATTCCCAACAGCCTTGCTTGCGCCTATGGCCAAAGCGGGTCAGGGTATAGCGCAATGCAGGCGACGGACGGTGTGATGAATTTACTGGCTTTATCTGAAACCGGCGGCGCGGTTGCAACTCTGGTTGTTGTGACTGTGATGTTCATCCTGTTCATGCGTGAAGCCTATCCGGCCGAGGTGGTTGCAATTGGCGGTGCCGCAACAATGCTGGCACTCGGCGTATTGCCCTATGACGATGCGCTGCGGGTGTTGTCGAACCCGGCCCCCTGGACCATTGTGGCCATGTTTGTCGTCATGGGCGCCCTGGTGCGTACCGGCGCGCTGCAGTGGTTCACCCAATATGCCGAAGCCCAGGCCGACACCCGCCCGGCGGTGGCCATCGGCGCACTGATGGCCTTTGTTGTGGTGGCTTCGGCCTTTGTCAACAATACGCCAGTGGTTGTGGTGATGATCCCGGTGTTTGTGCAATTGTCGAAAAAACTGAACATCTCGGCCAGTAAGATGCTGATCCCGCTCAGCTATGCCGCCATCCTGGGGGGCACGCTAACGCTGATCGGCACCTCGACCAACCTGCTGGTGGATGGGGTCGCGCGGGCCAACGGGCTGGAACCCTTTACCATTTTCGAGATCACCCCACTGGCGGTCTTCCTGGTGGCCTGGGGCATGATCTATCTGCGGTTTGTGGCGCCACACCTGTTGCCGGACCGGCCCAGCATGGCAACCATGTTGTCCGGCAAGCACACGATGAAGTTTTTTACCGAGGCGGTGATCCCCCCGGACAGCAACCTGATTGGTCGCGAAGTGACAGGGGTGCAACTGTTCAAACGCGCAGGCGTGCGGCTGATTGACGTGATCCGCGGTGATGTCTCGCTGCGGCGCGAGCTGAAGGGGGTCGAGTTGCGGGTTGGCGACCGGGTGGTGCTGCGCACTCAGATGACCGAATTGCTTAGCCTGCAACGCAACAAAGAATTGAAGCGGGTGGATCAGGTCTCGGCGGTGGAAACCTCGACTGTCGAAGTCTTGATCACCCCCGGTTGCCGCATGGTGGGCCGGTCCTTGGGCGCTATGCGTCTGCGTCGTCGCTACGGCGTTTATGTGCTGGCGRTGCAYCGGCGCAATCAGAACATTGGCCAGCAGTTGGATGAACTGGTGGTGCGGGTTGGTGATACGCTGCTGCTGGAAGGCGCGCCTGCCGATATCCAACGACTGGCAGCTGATATGGATATGGTCGAAGTCAGCAAACCCTCGGCTCGCGCTTACCGTCGCAGTCACGCGCCCATCGCCCTTGCGGCCATTGCTGGCATTGTGGTGTTGGCGGCGCTGGGTGTGGCTCCGATTTTGCTGCTTGCCGTACTGGCCATGGCCACCGTGTTCCTGACCCGCTGTATCGACAGTGACGAGGCCTTCTCGTTCATTGATGGTCGCCTGCTGGCGCTGATCTTTGCTATGCTGGCGGTGGCCACGGCGCTGGAGACCTCGGGGGCGATTGACCTGATTGTGCACGCGCTGGCACCTCTGATCGGCGATCTGCCGCCGTTTTTCATTGTCTGGTCGATCTACCTGCTGACCTCGGTGCTGTCCGAGCTGATCAACCACGCGGTGGCGGTGGTGTTGACCCCGGTGGCCATTGGCCTGGCGCTGACCCTGGGGGTCGAGCCGCGCCCTCTGGTGATTGCGGTGATGGTGGCCGCCAGTGCCACCTTTGCCACCCCGATCAGCTATCAGACCAATATGATGGTCTATGGCCCCGGCGGCTATCGCTTTACCGATTTTATGCGGGTGGGCATTCCATTGAACCTGAGCATCGGATTGCTCGCCTCGGCGCTGATCCCGCTGTTTTGGCCGCTGTAAAAGGCCTGTAACAGGCCTGTAACAGGCCTGTGACGCGGCGTATTTTCGCCGATCATATTGGTCTGGCAGTGAAATCTGCGTTTCAATCCTTAGATGAAGTGAGATTGAGTTTCATCCAGAGGTAGCAGCAATGGATTTCAAACGTGGTTTTATGACTTTTGTCCTTGCGGCCTCGACCGCAATAGCAGGTGTTTCAATGGCCCGGGCAGGAACGGTTGACGGCAGCGTCACCTATTTACAGCGGATCGCGGTGCCACCCGGTGCCAAGCTGCTGGTCGAACTGCGCGATGTGTCGCTGATGGATGTGGCGTCCAAACTGGTGACCTCGCAAGAATATGACCTGACAGCGGTGCCTACCGACTATGCCTTGAGCTATGCTGACAGCGACATCCAACAGCGCAATGTCTACACGGTGTCGGCGCGGATCACGCTGGACGGAAAGCTGCTGTATATCACTGACAGCGCCTATCCGGTGCTGACCCGTGGGGCCGGAGAGACTGCTGATTTGGTTGTCAAACCGGTTGCCACCACAGTGTCGGGGCAGGCAAACCCACGGTTGGACAACACCAGCTGGACCTTGGTCGAACTGAATGGCGCCGCCGTGGACAAAGGCCGTGACCCTGGTTTTGTCTTTGCCCGAAATGGTGAGTTTTCAGCCTCGGGCGGCTGCAATCGCTTTATCGGGCAGGCCGAGCTGTACGGCAATGAGATCAGCTTTCCCGACAAGATGGCTGGAACCCTGATGGCCTGCGTGCCGGGGTTGGATACGCAAGAGAATGACTTTTTGGCGGCGCTTGCCAGGGTCACAACGCTCAACCGCCAAGGCCCGTTGCTGCAGATGCTGGCGGCGGATGGCACTGTGCTGCTGTTGCTGGCGCTTGAGATTTAAAACCGCGAATAAGAACAGAGCATCTTCTGTCTTCTGCTCGGCCGTCAGGCCGGGCCGTGCTTGACCTACCGGTCATAACCAAGGCATTTTGCACCTCCCCAAGGTATGGCCTAGGCCGAATGGCTTCGATTTTTGGAGCCTTAAGCAATATCCTTGGACCGTCCGGCATTGCGCCCGGAAAAGATGCAACCTCCCAGAAACGACCCCTCCAGCGCGTTGTAACCGTGATAGCCGCCACCGCCGAACCCTGCCGCTTCGCCCACCGCAAACAATCCCGGCACCACCGCGCCATCCGCTCCGATCATCTGGCTGTCCAGATTGGTCTGCAGCCCTCCCAGCGTTTTGCGCGACAGGATGTTCAGCCGTACCGCAATCAGCGGGCCATTTTTGGGGTCCAGAATGCGGTGCGGTTTTGCGGTGCGGATCAACCGGTCGCCGCGATAGTTACGAGCGGCGTGGATAGCGATGATCTGGGCGTCTTTGGCAAAGGGATTGTCGACCTGGGCGTCACGCGCCTCAATCTGGCGGCGCAGATGCGCCTCGTCTAGCTGCACCTCGGCAATCTTGTTCATGCCCGCAACCAGCTTGGTCAAATCCTTTGCGACGACARAATCTTTCCCATGTTTCTTAAAGGCCTCAACCGGCGCCGGAGCCTGACCCCGTGACAGCAACCGCGCCTTGATCACTTCCAACCACTTGCCCGAGGTCAGATCCGGGTTCTGTTCCGAGCCGGACAGGGCAAATTCCTTCTCTATGATTTTCTGCGACAGGATGAACCAGCTATAGCCATGCCCGGTTTTCAGGATCTCTTTCAGCGTCGCCAGCGTATCAAACCCCGGCAGACAAGGTGCGGGCAGGCGGTCGCCGTTGGCGTCAAACCACATCGACGACGGCCCGGGCAGGATGCGGATGCCATGGTTGGGCCAGATAGGGTCCCAGTTCCGCAAGCCTTCGCAATAATGCCACATGCGGTCGCCGTTGATGACCTGCCCCCCCGCCGCCTCGGCAATGGGGATCATCCGTCCATCCACATGAAACGGCACCCCGGACACCATGTCTTTGGGCGGCTCCCCCAGCCTGTCGCGCGGCCAGTTTTTGCGCACCAGTTTCAGATTGCCACCAATGCCACCCGAGGCAACAATCACCGAAGGTGCATGGACCTCAAAACCCGCGATCTCCCGCCGGTTGGTCTTGGCGCCCTGGACTGCACTGTCATCAGCAAGGATCTCGCCTGACACCCCAGTGGCCGCGCTGTTCTGCATGTTGATGTGGCTGACCTGATGGCGACTTCGCAGCTCAACCAGGCCAGCCTCGATATGGGCGCGTACCCGGTTGGCAAAGGGCGTGACCACACCGGGGCCAGTGCCCCAAGTGACGTGAAACCGGGGCACCGAGTTGCCGTGTCCCTCAGCCGAGCCACCACCGCGTTCGGCCCAACCAACCACCGGAAACCAGCGCAGGCCCATTTCATGCAGCCAAGGGCGCATGTCACCGGTCGCAAACTCCAGATAGGCCTCGGCCCAATTGCGCGGCCAGTGGTCCTCATCGCGGTCAAATTGCGCACTGCCCATCCAGTCACGCTGGGCCAGGTCAAGACTGTCCCGGATGCCCATCCGGCGTTGCTCGGGGGTGTTGACCATGAACAACCCGCCCAGGCTCCAATGGGCCTGGCCACCCAAGAAATGGGCCGGCTCCTGATCCAGCAGGATCACTTGTTTGCCCCGGTCCCCCAACTCCGCCGCCGCCGTCAGACCGGCCAACCCGCCGCCAATAATGATAACATCAGCGCTGTTGTTGCCCATGGTCTGCCTCCCTCTGGTGCTGTTTTGAGCAGCTTAAAAGGGAGACAGCTGGCCGGGCAAATGATTTGATAGCTCTCGTTGGGTCAGCCTTTTGGGCTGACTTATCCAGAACGGAACGATCAACACCCCATTTTCTTGCAAGAAAATGTTCCGGAAAATTCGAATTTTCCGGTTATTGATGCAATCACATCGGCCAGAACACCAATATCGCCGGGATTGAGGTGGCGACAATCAGCACCTCCAGCGGCAATCCAATACGCCAGTAGTCGCCGAACCGATAGCCGCCGGGCCCCAGGATAAGGGTGTTGTTCTTATGGCCGATGGGGGTCAGAAACGCCGCCGAGGCCGCCACTGCCACTGCCATCAGAAATGGGTCAGCTGAGACCTGCAACGCATGGGCCATCTGGATGCCCACCGGCGCGGCGACAATGGTGGTGGCGGTGTTGTTCAACACATCCGACAGCGTCATGGTCACCACCATCAGCACCGTCAGAATGGCCCAGGCTGGCAACCCCTGCGTCAGTTTGATCAAGGCATCTGCAATCAGCGCGGTGCTGCCCGAGGTCTCCAACGCTGCCCCAAGCGGGATCATTGACCCCAGCAGCACCACCACCGGCCATTCAATATGATCATAGATTTCGGCCACTGGCAGGATTTTGGTCAGCACATAACCAATCACCACCAGCCCCAGCGCCACCGGCAGATATAGCAACCCTACCGAGGCCGCCATCACGGCAGCGGCAAACATGCCAATGGCCAGCCAGGTCTTGTCATTGGCGGTGACGGCCAAGCCGCGGGTTGCCAGCGGCAGACAGCCCAGCCAGTCGGTGACATCGGTGGCCCGATCGCGCGGGCAGAGCAGCAGCAGGATATCACCGGGCTCGATTTTGGTCTGCCGGATGTGCCGGGTCAACTGACGACCCTGACGTGACAGCCCCATCAACACGGTGCTTTGACGCCAGGCCAGCCCGATAGATTGAGCCGAACGGCCAGCAATGCGGGCGCTTTCCGGCACCACCACTTCGACCACTTCCAATCCTTCACCCTCGGCGGTCAGCTTTTCCTGGCGCGCCTGATCCGAGAAATCCAGCGACAGCACGGTGCGAAACTCGTCCAGCGCCTCGGGGGTGGCCTCCAGTAGCAGTGCATCCCCGGCCTGTAAAACGGAACCTGCGGCGCGGCCATAGCGGCGCTTACCGTCGCGGATCAGCCCCAGAATGGCCACATCGGCCTTTTCTGCCTCGGCCTCCAATTCCGCCAATCGCTGACCGATAAGGGGCGAGTCCTCGGGCACCGTCAGCTCGGCGATATACTGCGCCAGATGTGCTTCGGATGATCCGGCGCCGTCGCGGGTCGGGATCAGCCGCCAGCCAATCAGCGCAACAAAGGTCAGTCCGGCAATCGCCGCCACTCCGCCCACCGGGGCAAAGTCGAACATGCCAAAGGGCTCGCCCTGGGTTTCGGCGCGGATCGAGGCAATGATGATATTGGGCGGGGTGCCAATCAGCGTCACCATACCGCCCAGAATGGTGGCAAAGGACAGCGGCATCAGGCTCAGCCCTGGCGCCCGGCCTGCTTTGCGAGCGGTTTGAATATCCACCGGCATCAGCAGCGCCAGCGCCGCTACATTGTTCATGAATGCTGACAACACCGCACCAATACCACCCATCAAGGCAATATGGCTGCCCAAACCACGTGAGGCATCCACCAGCGTGCGAGTGATCAGGAACACCGCCCCCGAGCGCACCAACCCGGCTGAGACAATCAGCACCAGCGCCACCACCAACGTCGCTGGATGGCCAAAGCCCGAAAACGCGTCTTTGGTGGGCACCACGCCCAGCACCACCCCTGCCATAAGTGCGGCAAAGGCCACCAGATCGTAACGATAGCGTCCCCAGACCAGTAGGCCAAAGACGGCGCCAAACAGCGAAAACAAAGTGATTTGATCGAATGTCATGCTGCCACCTTAGCCACTGCGCGTTTCGGAACAAGCGGCGAGGCGGTGCCAGAGCTTGAAAGCCCCCCTGTGACAGGGCTATATGTCCGCCAAACGCGTAATCAACATAGGGATGGACCATGGCAGGCCACTCAAAATGGGCAAACATCCAGCACCGCAAAGGTCGCCAGGACGCTGTCCGCTCGAAACTGTTCTCAAAACTCTCCAAGGAAATCACTGTGGCCGCCAAGATGGGCGACCCGGATCCAGAGAAAAACCCACGTCTGCGCATGGCGGTCAAAGAAGCAAAATCGCAATCCGTGCCCAAGGATGTGATTGATCGCGCGATCAAGAAATCAGCCGCGGGTGAAGGCGACGATTACGAAGAAGTGCGCTATGAGGGCTATGGCCCCAACGGTGTTGCTGTGATTGTTGAGGCAATGACCGACAACCGCAACCGCACTGCATCCACCGTGCGCTCCACCTTCGCCAAGAACGGTGGCAACCTGGGCGAAACCGGCTCGGTTGGCTTTATGTTCGACCGCAAGGGCGAAGTTACATATGGCGTGTCTGTTGGCGATGCCGATGCTGTTTTTGAGGCCGCTATCGAAGCCGGCGCTGAAGATGTCGAAAGCTCGGAAGAGGGTCACATCATTTATTGCGCAGATACCGACCTGAACGACGTGTCAAATGCTCTCGAAGCGGCTCTGGGCGAGTCCGAGAGCACCAAGCTGGTGTGGAAGCCGACCACCACCACCGAGATGGATCTGGTGGCCATGGAAAAGCTGATGAAGCTGGTGGATGCACTGGAAGACGACGATGATATTCAGCGCGTCACCACCAACTTTGAGGCCTCGGATGAGGTGATGGACCAGCTGTAAGGGCTGCCAGTCTATTGTTTTAAAGGCCTGCCGTTTTGGCGGGCCTTTTTGTCTGACCGGCGGCAGACAAAAATCGGATCATCTGGCGGTAAGGCCGGGTAAGTGCCCCTCGTTTTTTATGGTTGGCTTTGAACAGATGGTGCGCGTCTGCCTTCAAACCGTCGATATTCCGGGGTGATCAGTGCGCTTGGCACCGGTTCCGATATCGCCTCGGCTTGATAAACCGGCTTGTCAAAATTGAACCCGCGCAACAATCGGAACAACAATCTGCGTCGCAAGACGGTTTCCTCGTCGTCGATTCCATCAAGCATTGTATCATGACCCCACGTCCACACTGGCCGACAGAGTGCATGAAAAATACCAATATTAGGTTTCGGAATTCTGCCGGATGGTTCTAAAAATATTGGTGCATTTTAGAGGTGTCGAAGGTTTTCTTTGGTGTGATCTTTTTCCATATGCCCGGTCCATTGATCTAGGGGACCAGCAGCCCAGCCTGCCGGGTTTCTGCGGGACTTGGGAACCACAGATCACTACTGGGTTCATCAAACATCCGGGCCAGAAACGCCTCGTTGATCCCCTGACGTCGGAAAAAGGCGCGATCCTTGTCCTGTTCCTTTTGCGGATCCAGATTGGGCAGGGCAGGGCCAAACTCCAGCGCATAGCTGTGAAAGCCAAGTCGCGCCCCAGGGGCCAGGCTGCGTTGATGGCCGGCCACAAACATCACGGTGCAGGCCGAACTGCACTCGTTCACCACGTGGGTATCCAAACCGTGGTCGCGGATCAATTTGGCAAAACCACGCGCCTCGTAGATATGGCCGCCGGGGCTGGTCAGGGTGACCCCGGTCAATTGCGGATTATCTTTCAGCAGGATGCGGGTGCGTTTGGTCAACCCAAAGTCAACGGTGCCGGTGAAGGAAAGGGTCAACCGATCTTCGGACAGGTGCAATTCATACTCAGCCGCGTGCAGGCGATCCATTTGATCGGTGAACAATTCGGTGGTCTCGGGCGGGCGGGCGGACAGAAAGGCGCCCCACCACAATGACGCAGTGGCAAATCCAGCAAACAGTAGCACCAGATAGCCGCCCCAGACCGGGGTCATGCTGCCCATGCCGCGCAGGTGATCGTCGGCGCAGGCCTGAAAACGAATGAATTGCCAGACAAAGAACGCTGCATCAGCGGCCAGCAGGGCATAGAGCAGCACAACCGGCACCTTTAGCAGGCTGCCAATCAGGGCCAGCGTCAACAACACGGCGGCGCGCGGCAGCACCAGATGCAGCCAGAAACTGTAGGGCAGGGTAAGAGTGACACGGTCCGGCATGGCACCAGCTTTGACGATTGGCAMYRNAKGKWKSRWGYWWRMNTAKSSGGCSCKTACCCCTGTTCCAGATGACGTCGAGCCGTGGCCAGCACTGCGTGGGTGACCTTTGCCAGAGCCGGGGCCATCACCCGACTGACCTGCCAGCTCAGCGGAACCGTCAACTCTGTCTGTGGCAATAGCGGCACCAATTGACCCGCCTGTATCAACGGGCGCACAAATTGCAGCGGGTTCATTCCCCAGCCCAATCCCGCCACAGCGGCATCGACAAAGGCCTGGGTGGAGGGCAGGAAATGGGCCGGTGGAGACAGGTTTGGCGCCACGTTTGTCTCTAGCCAGCGGCGCTGCAACGAGTCCTTGGCGTTGTATACCAGACAGGGCGCCTGGGCGGCGGCAACGGCGGTAACACCGTCGGCAAACCATCGTTGCATATAGGCGGGGCTGGCGCAGGCAACATATTGAAAGGCGCCCAAGGCATGGGCGTCACAGCCGGTCACCCCTCTGCCATGTGCGGTGATTGCGGCCGAGACCTCGCCTCGTTTTAACCAGTCGGCGCTGTGGTCCTGATCGTCGATCACCAGATCAAACAGCACGCCCTCAACCGAGGCCATTGCCTCGACAAACCAGGTGGCCAGACTGTCGGCGTTGACCGCTACCCTAAGGCGCGCGGTGCTGGTGTCCCCGTCCAGCGCCAAAACACGGGTCAGCTGTGCCTCAAGCAGGCCGATATCCTCGGCGTGTTTGGCAATCCTCAATCCCGCCTCGGTGCCGGTGCAAGGCGGCCCACGCTGCACCAGCGCGGTGCCAACCTGATCCTCCAGCGCCTTGATGCGCTGAGACACCGCTGATGGCGTGACCGAGAGGTCCGCCGCTGCCGCTTCAAAGCTGCCGAGCCGCAGAACCTGCGATAGGGCGGCCAGATGGTGAGGATTGAATCGCATTAGAAAAACTTAATCTAGGTTATTATCTTTAATTGGATTACGCCTTTGCACCAGAGTAGTCAAACCCGGACAGACAAAAGGAAGACGTGATGCCCCCCAGTCTATTTGCCGGATTTGCCCTTGGGTTCAGCCTGATCATGGCGATCGGCTCGCAGAATGCCTTTGTGCTGCGCCAGGGGCTGCGGCGTCAGCATGTGTTCTGGATCTGTCTGATCTGTGCCACTTCTGATGCGGTGCTGATCACCGCCGGAGTGATGGGGTTTGGCTCGTTGGCCCTGCTCTGGCCCTGGTTCGAGCAAGCAATGCGTTGGGGCGGCGCGGTTTTTCTGATCTGGTATGGGGCCCGTAACCTGCTGGCAGCCTGGCGAGGGGCTGAGAGTTTGGAGGCTGAGAATGGTTCAGGGGTTGGGGCGGCGCTGCTGCCGGTGCTGGCAACGGTGCTGGCGCTGACCTGGCTGAACCCCCATGTCTACCTGGATACGGTGGTGCTGCTGGGGGCCATCTCGGCCCAGTATCCACAGCCCTTGGTGTTTGGGCTGGGTGCGGTGCTGGCCAGTTTCACGTTTTTCTTTACACTGGGTTATGGAGCTGCCGCATTAGCACCGCTGTTTGCCCGTCCCCGCGCCTGGCAGGTTCTGGATGTGCTGGTGGGGCTGACCATGTGGGCCATCGCGGCCAAACTGCTGCTCATGTAGCGCACAGGTCTTGTGCGCCGCTGCCGGTTGGTCTGCGGCGGCTTGCTGACTAGTTTTGGCGGGTATCAGTACAGGAGACAAACATATGAGTTGGAATCCAAGTCTTGAACCACAGTGCCCTGACGCGGGCAACCTGGACGCTATTGAAACCGTAATCATCCCGCGCGCCCGCGATTTGGGCGATTTTGAAGTGCGCCGAGCCCTGCCTGCGCCGCGCCGCCAGATGGTTGGGCCGTTTATTTTCTTTGATCAAATGGGCCCGGCTGAATTTTTGACCGGGCAGGGCATCGACGTGCGCCCACATCCGCATATTGGGCTGGGCACCGTGACCTATCTGTATGAGGGCGAATTTGAGCATCGCGACAGTTTGGGCACCCATCAGATGATTTATCCCGGTGAGGTGAACTGGATGGTGGCCGGGCAGGGGGTGACCCACTCCGAGCGCACCTCGGAGGCGACCCGCAAAGGGGAGAGCAGCCTGTTTGGTATCCAGACCTGGATTGCGCTGCCGGAAAGCCACGAGGACACCGCCGCCAGCTTTGAACATCACGGCAAGGACGCGTTGCCGCTGCTGGAGGGCGAGGGCAAGCGGGTGCGGCTGATCCTGGGCTCTGCCTGGGGGGAGAAGGCACCGGTGACAATGTATTCCGAGACCTTTTATGCCGATGTCATCCTGCAACCAGGCGCCAAGCTGCCGCTGCCGATGGATCACGAGGATCGTGGGCTCTATATCACCCAAGGGTCGGTGGAAATCGCTGGCGATCTCTTTGAGGCGGGCCGGATGATGGTGTTCCGCCCTGGCGATGCAATTACGGTGATTGCCGGTGCGCAGGGGGCGCGGTTGATGGCGCTGGGCGGCGAGACGCTGAACGGGCCGCGCCATATCTGGTGGAATTTTGTTGCCTCGTCACAAGAGAAGATCGAGGAGGCCAAAGCCGCCTGGGCGGCGGGTGATTGGCAGCATGGCCGCTTTCAACTGCCGCCCGGGGATGATCAGGAGTTCATACCGCTGCCCTAACAGCTTTGCAGGGCGGGCCAGCCCACCCGCCCACCCCTGTCCCGCCCTGCAAAGCAAATGGCAGGTGGCGTTTTGGAATGATTGTCATGTGTAGGGTTGTGTCTCTCGCTGTTTGGGTGTTGGGTCCGCTTTATGAGTCAGAACCCGCGAAACCAGCCCCTGATGGGGGTCATTTGGATGTTGCTCACCGGCCTGAATTTTGTCGCGGTGACCGCCTTGGTGAAATATATGGGCGGCCGTATCCCGCCTGCCGAAATGGCGTTTCTGCGCTATCTTTTGGGGCTGGTCTTCCTGCTGCCGATGCTAGGTGCGGTGCGCCGGGCCCGGGTGAGTGCGCGGATGTGGGGGCTGTTTGCCACCCGTGGCGTGGTGCATTCGGCGGGGGTAATCCTGTGGTTCTATGCGATGACCCAGATCCCGCTGGCCGAGGTCACTGCGATGAATTACCTGTCGCCGGTCTATGTCACACTGGGTGCGGCGCTGTTCCTGGGCGAGCGGTTGGCGCTGCGCCGGGTTGGGGCGATTGTGGCGGCGCTGGTTGGCGCGATGATTATCCTGCGGCCAGGATTTCGCGAGGTCTCGCCAGGCCATATCGCCATGCTGTTCACCGCCCTGGCTTTTGGCGCCTCTTATCTTCTGGCCAAATTCACCGTCGATGGCACCAATCCAACGGTGGTGGTGGCAATGCTGTCGATCTGGGTGACCCTGGGGCTGGCGCCTTTTGCGCTGATGGACTGGGTGACGCCAACCCTCGGTGAGATCGGCATCCTGTTTGCGGTGGCCTGTTTTGCCACTGCGGGCCATTTTTCGATGACCCTGGCCTTTGCCGCTGCACCATTGACGGTGACGCAACCGGTGACTTTCCTGCAGCTGGTCTGGGCCACCGCGCTGGGCGCGCTGGTGTTTGCCGAGCCGGTGGATATCTGGGTTGTCAGCGGTGGCGGGCTGATTCTGGCGGCGGTGAGCTTTATCACCTGGCGTGAAGCTGTGCTGAAACGCCGTGCCATCACCCCACCGGAAGTGGCCACCAAGGTTTAGCGGCCACACGCGTCAGGACAGCACCAGATCCACCACCCGCCGCGCCGCTATCCGGACTGCGACTGGGTCTAAGGGACGATCCGAAAGCGCCGCCTGCAACCAAGCGCCATCCATGTAGTTTTGCAGCGCCAGRCGGGCGGTCTCAATGCCCTCCGTCGGCATCAATTGGCGCAGCTCTGCCCGAAAATGGCTGCGCACCCGCGCACGATTAAGCCGGTGCAGCCGTGCCAGATGTGGGGAATAAGGCGCATTGGCCCAAAACTGCATCCAGATGCTGCATTGTTCCACTGTGAACAGTTGGTCCGAGAAGTTGGCATCCATCACCGCATAAAGCCGGTCGGTTGGTGTGTTCGCCGCAGCATAACCGGTGATCATGGCAGCCCGGAGCTTGCGCAGCAGATGGCGCATGGTGGCTTCTATCAGCCCTTCCTTGGAGCCAAAGTAATAGTTGATCGAGGCGGCCGAGGCCCCGGCCTCGCGGCCAATATCTGCCATTGTTRCAACCCCATAGCCGTACCGGTGCACGGCCAGAATGGTGGCCTCTATCAGCTCTTCGTTGCGAATGTCGCGGATGCGTTTTCTGCTCATGCCGCATGATTGCCGAGCGGGCCCAAGGTTGCAACTCTTGTTGTGTCAGCAAGAAAAACTTGAATAGCTGTTCAAAAAACGGTTTGTGTGATTAAGAATGTGCGGGTATGGCAGCACTTGGCGGCCCTGACCCCAGGGCGCTACGGCCGGAGAAAAACAGATGAATGCGGATTATGTAATTGTGGGCGCAGGGTCGGCGGGCTGTGCATTGGCGTATCGTCTTAGCGAGGCGGGCCACCAGGTGATGGTGGTCGAGCATGGCGGCAGTGATGCCGGGCCGCTGATCCAGATGCCGGCGGCATTGAGCTATCCCATGAACATGAGTCTGTATGACTGGGGCTATAAATCGCAACCCGAACCACATCTGGGCGGGCGCCAGCTGGTGACCCCACGTGGCAAGGTGATTGGCGGCTCGTCTTCGATCAATGGCATGGTCTATGTGCGCGGTCACGCCGGCGATTATGACCACTGGGCCCAAAGCGGCGCGCCGGGCTGGAGCTATGCCGATGTGCTGCCCTATTTCAAACGGATGGAGACCTGGCACCACGGCGGTCACGGTGGCGATGCGGATTGGCGCGGCAACGACGGCCCGCTGCACGTCTCTCGCGGCCCCCGCAACAACCCGCTGCACAGCGCCTTTGTCGAGGCTGGCCGTCAGGCGGGTTATCCGGTGACCGACGATTACAATGGCCATCAGCAAGAGGGCTTTGGCCCGATGGAACAGACCGTTTACAAGGGCCGTCGCTGGTCTGCGGCCAATGCCTATCTGCGCCCGGCCTTGCAGCGGTCAAACTGCACCCTGACGCGGGGTTTTGTGCGGCGCGTGGTGATCAAGGACGGCTGCGCCATTGGGGTTGAGGTCGAACGCGGCGGCAAGATCGAGGTGATCCGGGCCAATCGCGAGGTGATCCTGTCGGCCAGCTCGCTGAATTCTCCCAAGCTGTTAATGCTGTCGGGCATTGGCCCGGCGCAGCACTTGGCCGAGCATGGTATTGAACTGGTGGCGGACCGGCCCGGCGTGGGTCAGAACCTGCAGGATCATCTGGAGCTGTACCTGCAAATGGCCTGTTCCCAGCCGATCACCCTGTTCAAGCACTGGAACCTGTTCAGCAAGGCGATGATCGGGGCGCAGTGGTTGTTCACCAAAACCGGTCTGGGAGCCTCGAACCAGTTTGAATCGGCAGCCTTTATCCGCTCTCAGGCCGGCGTGGATTACCCCGATATYCARTATCAYTTCCTGCCGATGGCAGTGCGCTATGACGGGCAGGCCGCCGCCGAGGGCCACGGGTTCCAAGCCCATGTTGGCCCGATGCGGTCACCCTCACGCGGGGCGGTGACTCTGGCCAGCAATGATCCCAACGACGCGCCAAATATCCTGTTCAACTATATGTCCACCGAGCAGGACTGGCAGGATTTCCGCCGTTGTATCCGTCTCACCCGCGAGATCTTTGGCCAGCAGGCCTTCAAGCCCTATGTCAAACACGAGATCCAGCCGGGCGCTGATTTGCAGAGCGATGATGAGCTGGACGCCTTCATCCGCGACCATGTTGAGAGCGCCTTTCACCCCTGCGGCACCTGTCGCATGGGGGCGGTGAAGGACAAGACCTCGGTGGTGGATCCTGATTGCCGGGTGATTGGGGTGGAGGGGCTGCGCGTGGCGGACAGCTCGATCTTCCCGCGCATAACCAATGGCAACCTAAATGGACCCTCGATCATGACTGGCGAGAAGGCGGCTGATCACATTCTGGGGCGTAGCCTGCCACCGTCAAATGCGCAGCCGTGGTACCATCCGAATTGGCAGGGGACACAGCGCTGATTTGATCCCGGTCAAAGTCGCCGGTTCGTAGCTGGGCTAATCTGACATCGACCCTAGAAACAAGGAGCGACTGGATGAAAAATACCCCTCATGAACTGGCCGAGGATTTCCCGGACAAAAGCGCAGAAATCAGCGCGTTAAAACAATCGGACGCGCATTTTGCCAGGCTGGCAGATGAATACCACAATGTGAACCGTGCGGTGCACCGGGCAGAGACCAATGTCGAACCGATTAGCGAACTGGCCGAGGCCGATCTGCGCAAAACACGCGCGGCGCTAAAGGACCAGATCTGGGGTATTCTGTCCAAGGCCTGATTTAGCGGCTGCGGTGGCATCATTTTCTGCACAGAAAATGGCTCGGAAAATTCGAATTTTCCGGCTCAAGCCGCCACCGTCAGCTTACCTCATATGGCAGCACACCGCGCTTGTCGGTGTTGATGGTCAACCGCCGTTCCAGCGGCGGCACCGAGCGCTGGTGACAATTCTGCCGCTCGCAGATGCGGCAGGAGATGCCAATCGGCTCATAAGCGCTGTCATTGTCGACGCCCATGTTGTCGGCATAGACAATCGAGTCGGCATGGCGCACCTCACATCCCAGTGCAATGGCATAGCGCCGCACCGGTGAGCCAAACGAGCCGCCGGGTTTGGACACATCCCGCGCCAGCGAGATATACCGCACCCCATCCGGGGTTTCTGCCAGTTGGCGCAGAAACCGGCTTGGCGTCTCGAAAGCCCGGTGCACGTTCCACAGCGGGCAAGCGCCACCAAAGCGGGCAAATTGCAATCGGGTCGCCGAATGGCGCTTGGTGATGGTGCCAGCCTGATCAACTCGGACAAAGAAGAACGGAATGCCCTTGGATCCGGGGCGCTGCAGCGTCGACAGCCGGTGCGCCACCTGCTCGATCGAGGCGCCAAAGCGGGTCGCCAGCAGTTCCAGATCGTGGCGAAACTCCCGCGCGGCGGCCAGGAACCGGCCATAGGGCATCAGCGCGGCCCCGGCAAAGTAATTGGCCAGGCCAATTTTGGCGATGGCGCGGGCCTCGTCGCTGTTAAAGCGGGCCAAATCCAGGGTGGCTTCCAGCAATGGGTTCTGCCGCAGCAGCGCCACCTGTAGCAGCAATTGAAACACCTGTGTCTGCGGGCTGGCCCTGTTCGACAGACGTAGGATCTGACTGCCGCTGTCATAGTGGCGTAGCCCGTCCATATCAGCCAGTTCGACGCGGATGTCCAAATCTTTCAGCGTTGATATCGCGGCACTACGGCTGTCGCCGTTGCGGGCAAAATGTTCGGCGGCATGGTCCACCGCGTCGATGTAATTATCGCAATAGTGAAAGAAGTCGCGCACCTCTTCCCAGGGACTGGCCTGAAGGCGTGAATCTTCCCGCCCCAGCGCCTCGTCCAGGGAGGCCAGCCGCTCGTGGGTCTGACGATAGGCGCGGTGCAACTGTAGAAAAGCCCGCGCCAGGGCCGGCGCGTTGGAGGCGGTCAGGCGCAGATCGGCCRGCGGCGGTGCGTCGCCGGAAAACACCGGATCCGCCAGCGCCTCGCGCATGTCACTGACCAACCGCTCAGAATCACCGGTGCTCAGCTCGGTGACATCCAGGCCAAACTCCTGCGCCAGCGCCAGCACCACGGTGGTGCTGACGGGGCGGTTGTTGTTCTCCATCTGGTTCAGATAGGGCAGCGATACCCCCAGCTTGGCGGCGAAATCCTTTTGCGTCAGGCTCAGCCGCAGCCGCATTTCGCGCAGCTTGGCGCCAGCATAGAGTTTTTGGAGGGCCATGAGATCACGCCTTTGCAAATCCGAACATCGCGGATTGTAGAATTGCAAAGTCCATGCTGCAAGGGGTTACAGACCCAGGCGCCGCTCCCGCCAGATCACCATCAGGATCGACAGCAGCCCCAGAACAGCGGTGGCCAGCATGATCAACAGCAGCGGCACTGCGGTTGATCCTGGTACCAGCAACCAGCCCGCCAGGCCGCTGAGCCCGGCGCCAACGCCCAGCATCAGCGCGCCACTCAACCCCGCAGCGGTGCCCGCCAGATGGGGGCGGACCGACAGTGCGCCGGAGGTGGAATTGGGGATTGCCAACCCATTGCCAAGGCCAACAAAGGTCATAAAGCCAAAGAAGCTGTAGACGGTATCCAGCCCAGCACTTGCCACCATCAACGACAGGGTGATGCCGATGCCGTTGATCCAGCACCCCCATAGCACCATTCGGTTGATGCCAACGCGCATGGAATATCGCCCCGACAGAAAATTGCCGAAAAAATATCCCACCGCAGGGGCGGCAAAATACAGGCCCAATTGGGCAGTGCTCAACCCATAGATTTCGGTGCCAACAAAAGGCGCGCCGCCGAGATAGGCAAAGAACGCCCCCGAGGCGAGCCCCGAGGCCAGCGAATAGCCCCAGAACCGCGGCGAGCGCAGCAGCTCGGGATATTCGCGAAATTGCGCGACCAGGGTTTTGCCGCTTTTGTGCGCGGTCTCGCCAAAATCGAGATAGCAAATGACCAGAATGACTGCGCCCAGCCCAAACAACAGCCAGAAATTGGCAGTCCAGCCAAAGGCTTGATCCAGCGCGCCACCAATGGCTGGCYSGRKSWYKGGMWYSRYSKCSAYKMYSRTRKYKAYATMMYYKMYMMTRNTGGCRGSYWGRYYCWGATCATAAAGATCCCGCACCGCAGCGCGGCTGAGGACCATGGCCACCGCAATCGCCGCCTGACCCATGCGGAAGGCCAGAAAAATCTCGGCGGTGGGTGACCAGATGCAACCCAGTGTGGCCAGCAGGAACAGCACGATCCCGGTCAGAATCACCGGTCGCCGTCCCATTTTATCAGAAATGGGCCCCACCAGAATCTGCACCACGGCATTCACCGCCAGATACAGCGCCACTGACAGCTGCATCAGACGATAGTCAGCCTGGAAATACACCGCCATGCCGGGCAGCGACGGTAAAAAGACATTCATCCCCAGCGCCGACAGTCCCGCCAGCAGGATCAGAGTCGAAATATGGGGTGGGCTTTTGCGGCTCAGAAAGCGCTTTTGTGTCATCTGCATGTGGTCCGCATTAGGTGACTGACACCAGCTTGTCCATTCAAACGGCGCGTCATTTCATAAGGAGGCGTATTAGCATATTTGCAATTTGCTAATACTCTTCTGTAGTGACTTTGCAAATTTGCGATAATTGCCTTGGACGTCCTTGGCGCGCAAGATATGGTCGCGCCAAACCAATAGGGGACATGGGCCATGAAAGACATCCTTTCCGAGCTGGAAAACCGCCGCGAGGATGCGCGGCTGGGCGGCGGCCAGCGCCGCATTGACGCACAGCACGCCCGCGGCAAACTGACGGCCCGTGAACGCATCGAGCTGTTGCTGGACGAAGGCAGCTTTGAAGAGTTCGACATGTTTGTCACCCATCGCTGCACCGATTTTGGCATGGAAAACCAACGCCCGGCGGGCGATGGCGTGGTCACCGGCTGGGGCACCATCAATGGCCGAATGGTCTATCTCTACTCCCAGGACTTTACCGTCTTTGGTGGCTCGCTATCAGAAACCAATGCCCAAAAGATCTGTAAGATCATGGATATGGCGATGCAGAACGGGGCGCCGGTGATTGGTCTCAGCGATTCCGGCGGTGCGCGTATCCAAGAGGGCGTTGCCTCGCTGGCCGGCTATGCCGAAGTGTTCCAGCGCAATGTCCTCGCCTCGGGGGTGGTGCCGCAAATCTCGGTCATCATGGGCCCCTGTGCCGGCGGCGCGGTCTATTCCCCAGCAATGACCGACTTTATTTTCATGGTCAAAGACACCTCCTATATGTTTGTCACCGGCCCTGATGTGGTGAAGACAGTGACCAATGAAACCGTCACCGCCGAAGAACTGGGGGGCGCTTCCACCCATACCCGCAAAAGCTCGGTTGCCGATGGCGCCTTTGAAAACGATGTCGAGGCGCTGGCCGAAGTCCGCCGTCTGGTCGACTTTTTGCCGCTAAATAACCGTGAAAAACCACCCGTTCGACCGTTCTTTGATGAACCAGGCCGCATTGAGCCCAGTCTGGACACCCTGATCCCGGACAATACCAATACGCCTTACGACATGAAGGAACTGATCACTAAATTGGCGGATGAGGGTGATTTCTTCGAGATACAGGAAGAATTTGCCAAGAACATCATCACCGGCTTCATCCGGCTCGAAGGCCAGACCGTTGGGGTGGTGGCCAACCAGCCGATGGTGCTGGCCGGCTGTCTGGACATCGACTCATCGCGCAAGGCGGCCCGATTCGTGCGCTTCTGCGACTGCTTCGAGATCCCGATCCTGACCCTGGTTGACGTGCCCGGTTTCCTGCCCGGCACCTCACAGGAGTACGGCGGCGTCATCAAACACGGCGCCAAACTACTGTTTGCTTACGGCGAGGCGACAGTGCCCAAGGTCACTGTGATCACCCGCAAGGCTTACGGTGGCGCTTATGATGTGATGGCCTCCAAACATCTGCGCGGCGATTTCAACTATGCGTGGCCCACAGCCGAGATCGCAGTGATGGGCGCCAAAGGCGCAACTGAGATCATCCACCGCGCTGATCTGGGGGATGCCGACAAAATTGCCGCCCATGTTGCCGACTACGAGGGCCGCTTTGCCAACCCCTTTGTCGCCGCCGAACGTGGTTTCATCGACGAGGTGATTCAGCCCCGTTCCACCCGCCGCCGGGTCAGCCGCGCCTTCGCGTCCTTGCGCGGCAAGTCGCTAAAGAACCCTTGGAAGAAGCACGACAATATCCCACTGTGACCACAGCTTCATCTTTTTAAAAATACTCCCGCCGGAGGCCTAAAAGTYTTTGGCGGGGCAAATCCCTAAATATTTGACATGAGCTGCAAACCTGCCCCATGATCCGCATCAGCCGACATAGAACAGCGCGCGCCGGTGGTGTTGCGCCAGCAGCCCCTCCCGGAGGAGCCCGCACGTTTGGGGGGTGGGGCTGCGGATATCTATGTGCGCTGATGTTATTCATAATGCCGCTGAGTGCTGATGAACCCTTTCCGGTGCCCTCCGGGCAAGATGTCACCCTGACCGAAGTGTTGCTGGACCAGGGCCCGGGCGAGCTTTGGGTGCGGTTCCGCTTTGTTGCCCCGGCAATCAGCCGCAAAACCGGCCGCATCAGCTATGATCAGGCAGGGCCGGATATGGATCATCTGTGTGATGCGCTGGCGCTGCCCTATCTGCAGACCCACGCCATCACCCCGGCGCGGGTGGTGATCTCTTTGATGGATCGCCCGGTGCCGTTTGGCAGCCAGGATCCCGCCGCCACCCAATTTTTTGAGAGCTATCGGCCCGAAGGTGCGCACTGCATCTGGGAGGAGTTCTGATGTCGCATCATGATCTTGCGACCCGGCGCGTGGCTCGGCGGATTGTTGCGGCTTTGCGGCCACAGGCCCCTGTGTTGCCCGGTTTGGGATGTAATATAGCTTGGTTTCCCGCTATGGTTGGCGCGGGCCGTAATTTTGCGACCTGTCATATGAGGTCGAAACCCACAGCGGCACAAAGCCGTGTTGGTTTCAATTGTTTAAACAGGAGACAGAAATGTCCAAGAGCATCAAACTGCTTGCCATGGTGGGCCTGCTGGCCGCCGTCGCCGCTTGCGGCAGCCAGGAAGAAGAATTTGTCATCGTCGATCCCGAGCCAATTTCGGTCGAACCAGCCTATACCGGCAAATACAAGTAACACAAATTGGGGCCCGGCCCTGCGGTCGGTCCCCAATGATCCGCGCGGCGCCGGGCGAAAGGCGCATCCATGCTGAAACACCGCGGATTTCCTGGCCGTCTGCCAGGCACAGATTTTCAATTCACCATCCGACGCCCCAACCCCAAAGGGGTTACGGCGATATCACGACGCGAACGCTATCACGATCGCCGCCCGGCTGACCGGCGCGCCGACAGCGGCTTTATCAAGGCGCTGTGGATTCAGTTTGGCGATCAGCCCTTTGAGCGCGGTAATCTTGACGCCGGCCGGATAAGCTGGCTGTTTGAGCGCGAAGTGATCGCTGCCGAAGATCCCTTTGACCCGGAAAGCTATGACGCCCTGCTGGTGCTCGACCTGCGGGTGGCGCAGCTGTCCTTTCCTGACGTGTTTGGGGAGTGATCGGCGGGATGGTGCAGGCGTGGTGTTATACCTCACAGATCGGGACCACAGATGTGGTGGCGCCCTCTGTGGCGCTGCTGTCTGGCGTATCTTGCACCACCCCGCGACCATCAACGGCGAAACCTCGCCGGAATTTCCCCCTGTTTGGGCGAGGTTCTGCGCAAATCTGCAGTGCTGAGCTGTTGACCTTGAAATCCTTGTTTTTGAAGGCTCTGACGGGCGCCAAAGCAATGTCTCAACAACAAGGAACAGACCAATGCAGGCAGGCAAACTCATCACCGCTCTTGGGCTCTGCGCAGGCTTGGCAGCCTGTGGCGACACCACCGGTGAACAGGTGGCGTTTGGCGCCGGAGCAGGGGCCCTTGGCTCGGTTCTGCTTAACGGCAATCCGCTTACTGGCGCAGCCGTTGGCGTGGCTGCAAACCTCATCTACTGCACGGAAAAACCCCGAAACTGCTAGTCAGCCTTCGGGGGTAACTCAGCCAATCCGGTGGCCCGTTGTGGCCGCTCTGCACATCGCGCTTGCACCGCATCCGGCCAATGGCCCGGATGCGGTGTTTTGCGTTCCGACATCCAGAAGACAAAGGACTGCCCATGTTTAACAAGATCCTGATCGCCAATCGGGGCGAGATCGCCTGCCGCGTCATCAAAACCGCGCGCAAAATGGGTATCCAGACTGTTGCTATCTATTCCGATGCGGACCGTCAGGCGTTGCATGTGCAGATGGCAGACGAAGCGGTGCACATTGGCCCATCCCCAGCCAATCAGTCTTATATCGTCATTGATCGTGTGATGCAGGCGGTCCGTGACAGCGGCGCCCAGGCGGTGCATCCCGGCTATGGTTTCCTGTCGGAAAACGCCAAATTTGCCGCAGCGCTGGGTGCTGAGGGCGTCGCCTTTGTTGGTCCCCCGGTTGGCGCGATTGAGAAGATGGGTGACAAGATCACCTCGAAAAAGATTGCCCAAGAGGCTGGGGTCTCAACGGTTCCGGGCCATATGGAGTTGATCGCTGACGCCGATGAAGCGGTGAAGATCTCCAACGAGATTGGCTATCCGGTGATGCTCAAAGCCAGCGCTGGTGGTGGTGGCAAAGGCATGCGCATTGCCTGGAATGATCAGGAGGCCCGCGAAGGTTTCCAGTCGTCGAAAAACGAGGCCGCCAATGCTTTTGGCGACGACCGAATTTTCATCGAGAAATTCATCACCCAGCCGCGCCATATCGAAATTCAGGTGCTTTGCGACAGCCACGGCAACGGCATCTATCTGGGCGAGCGTGAATGCTCGATCCAGCGCCGCCAGCAGAAAGTTGTGGAAGAGGCACCKMRCCSGNTTNCCWARMCKARSCMANCNCCGMAWRSCGATGRGNKAAYAKNCKGKSAKRCWSRCGSMRGCGGTGGATTACGCCTCGGCCGGCACGGTGGAATTTATCGTTGATAGTGATAAGAACTTCTACTTTCTGGAGATGAACACCCGGCTGCAGGTGGAACATCCGGTGACCGAGCTGATCACCGGTGTTGATCTTGTCGAACAGATGATCCGCGTCGCCAATGGCGAGACACTGAGCATCGCCCAAGGGGATGTGAAACTGAACGGCTGGTCGATTGAAAACCGGCTATATGCCGAAGATCCCTATCGCGGCTTCCTGCCCTCCATCGGTCGTCTGACCCGCTATCGCCCGCCTGCCGAGCTGGTCGAAGAGGGCCATGTGGTGCGCAATGACACCGGCGTTTACGAGGGCGGTGAGATTTCGATGTACTACGACCCGATGATCGCCAAGCTCTGTACCTGGGCGCCGACTCGTGCCGAGGCAATCGAGCATATGCGCAACGCGCTGGACGGGTTTGAGGTGGAAGGCATCGGTCACAACCTGCCGTTCCTGTCGGCGGTGATGGATCACCCGATCTTTATCGCCGGGGAAATGACCACCGCCTTTATCGAGGAACAATACCCTGACGGGTTCCAGGGGGTTGAGCTGCCCGCGGATGCGCTGCGCCGCATTGCCGCCGCCTGTGCCGCCATGCACCGGGTTGCCGAAATCCGCCGCACCCGGGTGTCGGGCCGGATGGACAATCACGAACGCCGGGTTGGCGTCGATTGGGTGGTGACCCTGCAGGGCGAAAGCTATGCGGTAAAAATTGCCGCTGATCGCGATGGGTCAACCATCGAATTTTCCGATGGCACTCACAAACGGGTCAGCAGTGACTGGACACCTGGTGATCACCTGGCCGAACTGGAAGTGGATGGCGAAAAGCTGGTGCTTAAGGTTGGCAAAATCTCGGGCGGCTTCCGTATCCGCTCCCGCGGGGCAGATCTGAAGGTGCACGTGCGTACCCCGCGTCAGGCCGAACTGGCGCTGTTGATGCCCGAGAAGGTGGCGCCTGATACCTCGAAACTGCTGCTCTGCCCAATGCCCGGCCTGATCGTCAATGTGGCGGTTCAGGTGGGCGACGAGGTGCAGGACGGTCAGGCCCTGTGCACGGTTGAGGCGATGAAGATGGAAAACATCCTGCGCGCCGAGAAAAAAGGCACGGTGTCCAAGGTCAACGCCGCCGCAGGTGATAGCCTGGCGGTGGACGATGTGATCATGGAGTTCGAATAAGATATGTCCGTGGCGCAATCATATCGCCGGGCTGCCTTTGTGGTATTGGCGGTGCTGGCCCTGACCGGGCTGGCGGCCTGCGCCATGGACCAGGAAGACGAAGTACGCTTGCGGGTCGGCGATTGGGTCAAGCTTGGTGAGACCACCTATTTCAAGTCCTCGATGAGCTGCACCGCCGGAGTGTTTGAGGTTGAAGCCACCCGCATCACCTCCTTGATCTCCAAGGTGCGTTCGGTCGGCACCGGCATGTTACTGTTGAAACACGGAGAAGCGGTGGCCTTTGACGTCAAAGGCCAGTCCCCCAACGCAGTGTCTGAACAGATCATGACCAGGGATCTGCCGCAGGGGATCGGGGTGCTGTCATCAGGTATCGCCGGCAAGAATTGCATGAGCGACACCGTCAAGTCTGCCTATTTGCGGGCGCTGCTGGATCCAAATGCGGTTCTGATGTTTGACCCCGACGGCAATGTGATGGCGGTGCTGGACCGCCGCAACGCGCAGCTGTTCTTTGCGCGGGGGACGGTGTGATGGCTCAGCTGCCGCGCCGCTCCTCGACCTCGCGCAGCCGCGACGGGAACTTGTCGATGGTGCGGGTCAGCTCGCGCACGGTCCAGGGCGTTGGCTTGCGCAGCTTGACGCCACCGTCCTTGCCCACCAGCACCAGCACAAAGCCACGCGGCCGCAAGGTCTGCCGCAATAGCGAGTTGGCGGCGGGATCAGTGTCGACCAAGACCACCACATCGCGGTCAAACAGTGCCTCAATCCCTTGCGACAACCGGTCGATCTGCTCATGGAATCGTGGGTCGTCAGGGCTGTCCGCAAAGACCACCACGGGGCGGTTCTTCCATAAAAACTCGCTTAGATCTGTGTCATTTCCAGGCCGGATCAGCGCCGGGGTCACCGTTTCGGTGGTCTCTTGTGCGGCCAGTGATGCCGGAATAAGGCTCGCCAGAACAAGGGCTAGGATTGTTTTCATAGTGTCTCCTGTCTGGTTGAATATATGGCCGTCTGCGCAGATTACGATGGGGAAAATCAACTCCTTAGGTGAAAAAACATCCCCCGGACGTAAAACCAATACCTTCATCACAGGGCCACGCCGGATCTTGGCTCGGTTCCAAGAGCCTTGCCGAGGACAAGGGCGGGCGCGGGGCGGCGATGACGGGCGGAACATCACCAATGGTATCATCGTTAATCGGTTTGAGAGGGGCTGTGGGTTATGATCCTACAGTTTTCTTCAAATCGGCTGCAGTGCGCGGCCCATGGCCAAAGGACCGGCAAGGCGATGAACGTGTTTTTGCATATCGGGGCGCACCGCTGCGCCACCACCAGTTTTCAAGAGTATCTGCGTCAAAACGTCGAGGCGCTGAATGCGCTCAATATCGGATTTTGGGGACCGCGCCGCACCCGTGGCGGGCTGTTCAGTGGTATCCTGCCCGGACCCGCCGCCGCCAAGGGGCGTGATCCGCAACGCCGTGCCGGAGGCCGGGTGCAATTGCATTTGACCCGCAGTCTGGAGCTGGGGCTGGATCACCTGCTGATCACCGATGAGAACATGATGGGCACGATGCGCGAGAACCTGCGTCTGGGTGAGCTGTATTGCGGCGTGGGCGAACGAATGGCCCGCTTTGCTCAGGCCTTTGACGGGCGGGTTACCGATGTGATGGTCAACCTGCGCAGCCTGGAGGCCTATTGGGCCTCGGCGCTGGCTTATGGCGTGTCGCGTGGCCACCGGGTGCCCGGTGCGATGATGTTGGACCGTTTGGTGGCGAACCGACGCAGCTGGCGGGATGTGTTGACCGATGTTGCCTGCGCGGTGCCCGGCGCGCGCATCTGGGCGCTGCCGTTTGAAACCTTTGGTGGCCGCCCCGAGGCGCAATTGGCGGCGATGATCGGCCAGCAGATGCCTCGCAGTCACGCTCGCATTCGTCTGAACGCCACCCCGCATTTGGATGAATTGCGCGGTCAGTTGCAAAGCTCGGTGGCGGATCAATTGCCAACAGGGCAGGGGCGCTGGCAGCCCTTTGACGAGGTGCAGATTGCAGCACTGCGCGAAACCTATGCCGATGATCTGATGTGGTTGGCCGCTGGCGGTGACGGCTTGGTGCAGTTGAAACAAGATCCAGACAAAACAGGGCAGGGCATGAACCCGGCCCGTACAGACCTGACAAGAGGAAGACCCCATGACAACCAAGCAGAACGAGTGGCGGGCGCTGGCTGAAAAAGAGCTGCGCGGACGTTCCGTTGATGATCTGACCTGGCAAACCCTTGAGGGGATCGAGGTCAAGCCGCTTTATACCGAAGAGGACATCAAAGACCTGCCGCATATGGGGTCGATGCCGGGCACTGGTCCCTTTACCCGTGGTGTCAAGGCGACCATGTATGCAGGCCGCCCCTGGACCATCCGGCAATATGCTGGGTTCTCGACCGCCGAAGAAAGCAACGCCTTTTACCGCCGCAATCTGGCCGCTGGTCAGCAGGGGGTCTCGGTTGCCTTTGATCTGGCCACCCACCGTGGCTATGACAGCGATCACCCTCGGGTGGAGGGCGATGTGGGTAAGGCCGGCGTGGCCATCGACAGCGTCGAGGACATGAAAATCCTGTTTGACGGTATCCCGCTGGACAAGGTCTCGGTGTCGATGACGATGAACGGCGCGGTGATCCCGATTCTGGCCAGTTTCATCGTCGCAGGCGAAGAGCAGGGCCACGATAAATCTCAGCTGGCAGGCACCATTCAGAACGACGTGTTGAAGGAGTTCATGGTCCGCAACACCTATATCTACCCGCCGGAACCCTCGATGCGGATTGTGTCGGATATTATCGAATACACCGCCAACGAGATGCCGAATTTCAACTCGATCTCGATTTCCGGCTACCACATGCAAGAGGCCGGCGCCAATCTGGTGCAGGAACTGGCCTATACCCTCGCCGATGGTCGCGAATACGTGCGCGCTGCCATTGCGGGTGGCATGGACGTTGATAAATTCGCCGGCCGTCTCAGCTTTTTCTTTGCCATTGGCATGAACTTCTTCATGGAGGCCGCCAAGCTGCGCGCCGCGCGGCTGCTGTGGCACCGCATCATGACGGAATTTGGCGCTAAATCCGAACGCTCCAAGATGCTGCGCACCCACTGCCAGACCTCGGGCGTGTCCTTGCAGGAGCAAGACCCCTATAACAACGTGGTGCGCACAGCATACGAAGCGATGGCAGCGGCATTGGGTGGCACCCAGTCGTTGCACACCAACGCGCTGGACGAGGCGATTGCGCTGCCAACCGATTTTTCGGCCCGCATTGCCCGTAATACCCAGCTGATCCTGCAGGAAGAAACCGGCATCACCAATGTGATCGATCCGCTGGCGGGCTCGTATTACGTTGAAAGCCTGACCGCCGAGCTGGCGGACAAGGCCTGGGCGCTGATGGAGGAGGTCGAGGAGATGGGCGGCATGACCAAAGCCGTCGCCTCGGGGATGCCAAAGCTGCGCATCGAGGAAACTGCGGCAAAGCGTCAGGCGATGGTGGACCGGGGCGACGAGGTGGTTGTTGGTGTCAACAAATACCGGCTCGACAAGCAGGATCCGATCGACATTCTGGATGTTGATAACATGGCGGTGCGCGACAACCAGATCGCCCGTCTGGCGCAGATCCGCGCCACGCGGGATGAAGCGACCTGTCAGGCAACACTGGAGGCCCTGACCCGCTGTGCCAAGGATGGCGGCAACCTGTTAGCCGTCGCTATTGAGGCGGCCCGGGCGCGGGCCACAGTTGGGGAGATTTCCATGGCACTTGAAAAAGAGTTTGGCCGTCACCGGGCTGAAGTGAAAACCCTGGCCGGGGTTTATGGCGCTGCTTACGAGGGCGACGAAGGCTTTGCTGCCATCCAGAAAAGCATTGAAGACTTTGCCGAGGAAGAAGGACGTCGCCCACGTCTTCTGGTGGTAAAGATGGGGCAGGATGGCCATGATCGCGGCGCCAAGGTGATCGCCACCGCCTTTGCAGATATTGGCTTTGACGTTGATGTGGGACCGCTGTTCCAGACCCCGGCTGAGGCTGCTCAGGATGCCGTCGACAACGATGTGCATGTGGTTGGAATTTCAAGCCAGGCTGCGGGGCATAAGACACTGGCACCACAGTTGGTGCAGGCGCTGAAAGAGGCTGGCGCCGGGGATATCCTGGTGATTTGTGGCGGGGTGATCCCCCAGCAGGATTATCAGTTCCTCTATGATGTAGGGGTCAAGGCGATTTTTGGTCCTGGCACCAATATTCCCGAGGCAGCGCAGGATATCCTGCAGCTGATCCGCAAAGCGCGTCTGTCACGGTAAGATGGCCAAGAGGGGGCTGTCTGCCCCCTYTTGGCCWTGCGGCCAATTCACCCCCGAGGATATTTTTAGCCAGATGAAGCGCGCAGGTTTGGGCCGTTGATTTTGTGTTGTGCCCAAACCTGTGCCGGGTAGGGTGGCGTCATCAAGGAGATGGCGTGATGAAATTGGATCATCTGGCGGTGGCGGGGGAAACCCTGCAAGAAGCAGTAGAGCATGTTGAAGAGGCGCTGGGTGTTGCGTTGCAGCCCGGCGGCGAACATGGAGTCTATGGCACCCACAATCGGCTTTTGGGGCTGGCTGAGGGGCTGTATCTGGAGGCGATTGCCGTTGATCCGGATGCCCAGCCGCAGCGCAGGCCCTGTTGGTTTGATTTGGATCGGTTCACTGGCGTGCCGCGGATTGGCACCTGGATTTGTCGCTGTGACGATCTGGCGACGACGCTGCAGGGGCAGCCCGCCGGGGCTGGCCAGGTGGTGGCGCTGAGCCGGGGCGATCTGCGCTGGCAGATGGCAGTGCCAGCGGATGGGATACTGCCCTTTGACAATATGTTTCCTGCTCTGATCGAGTGGCAGAGTGCCCATCCGGCGCCACGGCTGACCCAGCGGGGCTGTGCTCTGGAACGGCTGGTGATTTGCCATCCCAAAGCTGGAGAGCTGCAAGCGTTTTTGCCACTTCGCGATGATCGGGTGGTCTATGAGACCGGAGAGGCTGGGTTTGAAGCCAGCTTTAGCACGCCACATGGACGGCGGGTGTTGCAGTGATCATCCGCGCAGCGCGGGCTGAAGACGCCGTGGCGATCCGCGATATTGTCAATGCGCTGGTGCGGGATTCTCTGGTCACCTTTACCACTGTGCAGAAGACCAGCGAACAGGTGCGCATGGATATAGCGGGCGCACCTGGGCAGTATCTGGTGGCTGAGCAGGCTGGGAAGGTGGTTGGGCACGCCCATTTTGGCGCCTTTCGCGGTGGGCCCGGATATCGTCATACGGCGGAACATACCATTCATTTGGCGCCCACCGTGCTGGGTAAGGGTGTTGGAAGAGCCTTGCTCGTGGCGTTGGAACAGGTGGCTGCGCAGGCTGGCATTCATGTGCTGGTGGCAGCCATCAGCGGCGCCAATTCTGCTGGGATGAGGTTTCATCTGGCGATGGGATATAGCGAAGTGGGGCGCCTGCCGCAGGTGGGGTTTAAGGACGACCAATGGCTGGATATGGTTTTGATGCAGAAAATCCTGCCGCAGGGTTCAGATCTAAATCCTGACAGTTTTGTTGAAGAGGGTTAGATTATGCATATGTCACTCTGGGCCCGCATATCCGAAGCCATTGCCGCCCTGGCCAAGGGCGAAGGCCTGACACAGGTCTTTGAACGGCTGCGGCAGTCTCCGGAAAAGACGGTGGGCTTTGCCATTGCGGTGATTGCGCTGGGGGCCAAGATGGCCAAGGCAGATGGCCAGGTCACGCGCGACGAGGTGACCGCCTTTCGCGAGGTGTTCCAKATYGCCMGKGMKGATGAGGCSGGMGCRGCGCGGGTRTTYAAYATGGCRCGCACCGATGTSGCGGGMTAYSRWGAATATGCGCKSCRWRTTCAGSSCATGTTTGCCRRSGAYMCCARSRCYCTGWRMGAYYTGATGGAGGGGCTGTTTCAYATTGCYATGGCRGAYGGGTTCTATCAYCCKRATGARRAYSAGTTTCTGCGCGAGGTGTCGCAGATATTTGGCCTGAATATTGTCCAGTTCCGGGCATTGCGGGCACGGTTTGTGCCAGATATGCCAAGTGATCCTTTTACAATTCTTGGGGTGCACCCGGATATGACCCGCGATGAGATCCGCAAACATTGGCGTCAGTTGGTGCGTGAAACCCACCCGGATGCGATGATGGCGCGCGGGGTGCCTGAAGAAGCGGTGCGGTTGGCTGAAAAGCGGATGATCGACATCAACCGGGCCTGGGATGAAATCAACGGATGTAGTAGATATGCGGCTGGTCAGTTATAACGTCGAATGGTTTGCCGCGCTGTTTGATGAGCGCGACCAGCTGGTGCTGGATCAGGCGCCTTCGGGGCGGCATGGCATCGATCGTTTTACCCAAGGCCAGGCATTGGCGCAGGTGTTCCAAACCCTTGATGCCGATGCGGTGATGGTGATTGAAGCGCCCAATTCAGGCCGCAGCCAAAGCACTGTAAAAGCCTTGCAGAACTTTGCCGAGCGGGTGGGGGTGCGGGCACGGCAGGTGGTCATGGGCTTTGCCAATGACACCCAGCAGGAAATTGCCCTGATGTTTGACCCGGATGTGCTGCAGGTGCGCCATGACCCGCAACAGGATGAGATGGCGCCGCGGTTTGACGGGGTGTTCAACATTGACCTCGATATTGATGCGAGACTGGATCATGTGCGATTTTCCAAACCGCCGCTGGAACTGGCAGTCACCACCGCAGGGGGGCGAGAGCTTCGTCTGATTGGGGCCCATCTGAAATCCAAGGCGCCACATGGTGCGCGCAATCGGGATGCGGAGATTCGGCTTTCTATTGCCAACCGGCGCAAGCAACTGGCCCAGGCGATCTGGCTGCGCCGACGGGTGGAACAGCACCTTCAGGACGGCCAGGACCTGATTGTGATGGGCGATCTGAACGATGGGCCGGGTCTGGATGAATACGAACGGTTGTTTGGCCACTCCTCGGTCGAGATTGTGATGGGCGAGGAAATGCAGGACCCACATGCCAGCCATCTGTCGCAGCCTCGCGCGGTGGCGCTGCCCAGTTCCTCGCGGTTCTTTAACCCCAAGACCAAACGCTTTTTTTGTGCCCTGTTGGACTATGTGATGCTGTCGCCCGGATTGATGGACTTGGCGCCTGAATGGCGGATCTGGCATCCGTTTGAGGACGCCGAATGTTACGGTGATGTGGCCCTGCGAGAGGCGCTTTTGGCGGCTTCGGACCATTTTCCGGTGAGCCTGGATATTGAACTGACTTAAAACTGCCGCCAATCGGGGCTATAGTACCCTCATGAAACAGATCGTCTTGCCGCTCACCGTTGCCGCGTTGCTTGCAGCGCCCGCTTTTGCTCAGGATTCGGACCAGGATCAGGGGCCAGGTCTGATGGAACAGGGTATGGAGTTGTTCTGGGAAGGGTTGCGCCAGGAAATGGCGCCAACGCTGGATGACTTGCGCAAACTGGCCGACGAATTGGGGCCGTCGATGCAGGGGTTTCTGAATGAGATGGGACCAGCCCTGGCCGAGATTGCCACGCAGGTCGAGGACTGGAGCACCTATGAGATGCCCGAGATCCTGCCCAATGGCGATATCATCATCCGTAAAAAACCGGCGCCGGACGATAGCGAGCAGCCGGACGTTAGTGGGCCGACCGATATCTGATCAGTTGCGAATGTCCACCGTGACTTCGGCCTGCAAGACCTGCGCCAGTGACGCAAGACGGGATTCGGCAACCTCGCCATATAGCGGTTCCACCGATTTGGGCAGGATGAGGCGCAGTTGCTTTTTGCGGGGTTGCCACTTCAAGGTGCCAATATCGCCGTCCTGAGACACCATCAACATGGCGCCAAACCGCATTGCCTTGCCTAGGATTTCGGCCTCTTTCTTGCCCTTTTCGTCGAGCAGATCATACAGATCTTCGAACCGTGTGCCCTCGCGCTTGTTGCGATAGCGGTGCAACAGGGCTAGGCCAAGAAACACCCGTTCCGAATGTTTTAGCCCGCCCAGATTGGCGCGGGTGGCATTGTCGAAACAGACCTCGGCCCGGTAATCAGGGTGGGCGCGCCAACTGACGTCGTGCAGCAGGCAGGCGGCCTTGATCAGCCGTTTGGTGGTCTCGGGATTGGATTTGAACAGCGGCAGTACAAAATTATACAGCGTTTTACCAAATCCAGGCATGCGGGCGTCTTTGGATTCGGCAAAACGGCAGGATTCAACCAGCGGGTCTCGGTTGCGCAGCCGTTGCGGCATCTGCTCATACAGCAGGCCCTCGCGGATGCCATAGCTGGAGATCGCAATGTCTTTGGGTTTGAAGCTACGCACCAATTGCGCCAGCACATCCACGGCATAGGGGATCAGCGACATGCGGGCGGTGGAAAAGCCACTGGCGAGGCGCAGCTTTTCGAGATCGTTATTTTCAATGTATTTGAGGGTGTCGCGCACGCTTTGCGCCGTCATCCGGTATTCATGCAGCACTTTCAATGGATAGCCGCGCCGGACCATGTCAATGCGGGCAATGGCACGCCAGCTGCCGCCAACCAGAAACAGCCGATCCTTTTGCGAGCCCATCTGCTCTTTCAGATCGGTCATGACCTGTTTGATATGCGCCCTGCGACCGCGTCGCCCGCCGGGCAGCTCGCGCAGTTTCAACGGGCCCAGCGACGAGGTCACCCGCTTGCCAACCCGACCCTCCTGGATTTCGGCCAGCTCCATTGACGAGCCACCGATATCGCAGACCAGGCCATAAGATCCGGGCCAGCCCAGCAGCACGCCCTGTGCCGACAGACGCGCCTCTTCGCGGCCATCAATGACCCAGATTTTCATCCCGATTTCGCGTTTCACCTGAGCACAGAAATCCGGTCCGTCGCTGGCGTCTCGCACCGCAGCGGTGGCCACCACGCTCAGCGGCGGCAATCCCATGCCCAGTGCCAGATGCTGGAACCGGCGCAATGCTGACAGGGCACGGATGCGACCCTTGGGGTTCAACACGCCGGTTTCGGACAGGCCAGCGCCCAAGGCGCACATGATTTTTTCGTTGTAGAAATAGGCCGGGCTGCGGGCGGCGCCGTCGAACACCACCAGGCGCACCGAGTTCGAGCCGACATCAACAACCCCAACCCGCGACAAAGCACGGGCGCCAGGGTCTTCGAACAGCGGCCGCTCAAAGGGCCCCCACTCAGCAGCAGGATCCGGTTTCACGTTCATAGTATTCCCCAGGTCGTCGTAGGTGCAGGATGCGAAATCGGCAGGCTCCGGTCAATCATCCTTTGGGTCAGATTCGAGCGACATTTCGTATTGGTTCTGCGCCAATAGTCGCACCGCCAGTGGCCGCGACAGGGTGCGGCCTTCGGACAGCGAGATTTCATCCATCTGTTCAACGACTTTTGCGGCGGCCTCAAACGAGCGGTCCATATGGGCCACCAGATAGGGGATCACATCCGGCTTGGGCATGATTTGGCGATCATCGAACAGTTTTGCCAGTACCACAGCCAGCAGGGCATCATCGGGGGCCTCAAGCGCCACATGGGTTGCGGCCTGCATCCGGCTTTGCAGATCTGGCAGCGACAGCCCCCACAGATTGGGCGCGGACTGGCCGGTCAACATCAGCGCATGACCATTGGCCAGCACCATGTTGTGTAGGTGAAACAGGGCGTTCTGTGCCTGCGGGTCACGCGCAATATCGGGCACATCCTCGACCGCGGCCGGACCTTGGGCCAGCTCGGGCACCTTCTTTTCGGTCAAATCTGTTGCGGCAATGATGCGGGCGCCGGACTGGCTGGCCCAGACATGCACCAGGTGGGTTTTGCCCGCGCCTCGCGGGCCGCTGAGCACTAGTTTGCCACTGGGCCAGGTAAAGGCGCTGTCCAGCATCGCCACCGCCATCGCATTAGACGGCGCCACAAAGAAGTCATCGCGTCCCAGCGCCGGTTTGGCGGGGAGATCAAAGCTTAGCTGTTGCGGCATGTTAGTCGGCGTCCTGGTGGGATTCGCCCCGATACAGACGGCTGTCGAGATATTGCTCGACTGCAAACCGGGCGACGACGCCCAGTGCGGCGGCCATTGGCACCGCCACCAACATGCCGACAAAGCCAAACAGCGAGCCAAACACCGACAGCGCCAGCAGCAACCAGACCGGGTGTAACCCAACCGAGTTGCCAACCAGCTTGGGGGTCAGGTAGTTGCCCTCGACCACCTGTCCGATGGTAAAGATCACTGCAACCGCGCCAATCGAGTACCAGTCGCCCCAGAACTGAAACAGCGCCAGACCAATGGCCAATGCGCCGCCGATCAGCGCGCCAAGGTAGGGAATGAAGGTCACCAGCCCGGCGATGAAACCTACCGCCAGACCAAAGTTCAGCCCCACCAACATCAGCGACACTGCATAATAGGTACCCAGGATCAGGCAGACAGTGCCCATGCCGCGAATGAACGAGGCCAGAACGGCATCAATTTCAGCCGCCAGACGGTGAATGACCGGCGCATGGTCGCGCGGCAACAGCTCGCCGATGCGGGCGGTCATCCGGTCCCAGTCCAGCAACAGGTAAATCGACACCACCGGCACAATAACAATCAGCACCACCACGCTGAGCAGGGACGCCGCAGATCCAAGAATGGATTCCAGCACGTCGATGGACCGACCTTTCAGGGTCTCTGTCAGGGCGGCAATAGTCTGATGCATCTGACTGCCCTCGTCAAACAGCGACGGGAAGTGCACATTGGCAAAGGCGCGGGCATCGCGGAACAATTCGGGCAAGACCTGCACCAGTTCGACCATCTGATAGAGCAGCGTTGGCACCACGACCAAGAGCAGCACCAAAAACAGCAGCACCGCTCCCACGGTGATCACCGCGGTAGCGCCAGAGCGACTTAGACCCATGCGCTCCAGCCGGTCAGCAATTGGGTCCATTAGATAGGCCACCGCACCGCCCAGCACAAAGGGCAGCAGCACATCCCCCAACGCCCAGAGCACCACCACAAAGACCAGGGCGGCAAGGCCCCAATAGCTCARCTGTTTTTTTGCCGGTAGTGTCATGAGTGTTTTGCCCGCTCTGGTCCACGCCAATCGTCTTGGTCACAGTCTTCACCCAAGGGCAGAGCGCTTGCAAGGGGTTGGGAGTGATCCCCGGTGGGTAACCCGGGGACTGCTGCCGTTTTGCTGTGGATAGAAAGGGCGGAGGTACCGGTAGGCGTATTAGTCGATGCGGACGCCCTGACGCTTCAGCTCGGTCTGAACGGCCACAATGTCGATCTGATCCAGTGGGGTATCGCTGCGGATCGACTGTGCCGCAGCGATGCCGGCACCCTGACCGGCCACGGCGCAGCAGGCCATGTTGCGGGTGGCGGCATGGGCCACCTTGTCACCACCAATGGCGCGACCCGTGACCAGCAGGTTCTTCACCCCCTTGGGCAGCATACAGCGATACGGGATCTGCATATAACGTCCGGTGGTCGGCAGGATCAGGATGCCATAGCCGTCGATGAATTCGGGATAGATGCCGATGGTATCGTCAAATCGACCCTGATGGCGGGTCTCGTCCTCGGTGATGTTGTGATGGGCGTCGATTTTGCGGGTGTCACGGATGCCAATGGTCATGCCAAAATTGCGCAGCCGGGCCGCCTCGCAGCCGGGGGTATAGGTCTTAAGCGCCTCGATCGCCAGCATCGCCTGTTTGCGSCCCTCGATTTCGCCKYKGGTCATGCTGTCAGGGTCGGTGCCGTCGATCCCGGCCAGATGCACCAGATTCATATAGGTCATCTCGCCGCTGTCATGCACCGCGCCCCAGGTGCCACCAATGGTGTTTAGATGCGCCGGGATCACCCCGTCGCGGATCGCTTGAGCAAAAGGTTTGGCGAGGAAGGGCGAGTACATGTCGTCCTCTTTGCCGCTGGTTTCGACCTGCCATTCGCCGGTGGACCAATCGGCATAGGTCTGCGGGTCTGCCTTGACCCCCTCCAGGAACTTCTGCTTGTCGACGCCGGCAATGTGGAACATCACGCTGGCCGCCTGCATTTCCTCGACCGGAGTTTTGATTGTGGGTGCACCCATCATATGGGCGATGTCGGCATCACCAGTGGCATCAATCACCCGCTTGGCCAGTATGGCCTCGCGGCCCGCCTTGGATTCCACTATCACCCCGGTGATAGTGTCGCCTTCGCGGATAGGGGCGACAAACTGACGGTGCAGCATCGGGTGAATACCGGCCTCCTCCACCAGTTTGTCGGCCACCAGTTTGAAGCCTTCGCTGTCCAGCTCATAGCTCAGTGACTGGCTTTCGGGCACCGCAGCGCCCATTGCCTTGGCSCGGTCCTCAAACTCCCAGCCGATACCGCCCGCCTCGACCGTTTGCTCATGGCGATACCAGGCAAAACCTTCGACGCCGACACTGGTGATATTGCCGCCAAAACAGCCAAAGCGATCCAGCAGAGCCACCTGGACACCGGCACGCGCCGCTGCCAGTGCCGCTGCCAGCCCACCGGGGCCGGAACCAATGACCAGCAGTTCGGTTTCATGAACGACCGGGATCTCGCGGGCTGGTTCGGTAATGGTTTTGGTCACGGGCGTAGTCTCCGACTGGGTTTTAAGCCATCATCTGGAAACTTGAACAGTCATTCAAGAAAAAGCGCGACATCGTGTTCCAAAACCGACATGTCGTGAGGAGAGGCTGTTTCAACAAGTACAAAGATGACCTTGTCTCAGAGGACAGGGTGGCGATCCGGTGTCCTGACAATCAGAAGCTCTGGCTGGAGAGGCTTTGTCAGCGAGGCGCCGAAACAGGCGATCAAAAAATAAAAATGGACATTTTCAAAGTGAAAAAAGCGCATTGGTGTTTTTGCCAATGCGCTTTGAGATTCGAATTGCAGTCAGCGGTTATTTCTGGAAGTAATGGCGCTAAATATCAGTGAATTTAAGCGCAAATTCCAGCATAACACCCTATAATTAGCATTTCATTACCTAGAAGGGTGGTGCCGATTTTGCGGTCGTTCGAATTTAGAATTGATATGAGACACCAAAATTTAATGAGTTCACATCAACGTCCATGTCACCCTTACTTACAGAATCGTGCAATACTTCTGCGCCGAGAATGATGTTGTCAGTCGCCTTGTAGTTAATTCCGATCCCGTATGTTACGCCATCGAGTGTTTCAAAGATGTCACTAACACTTGCATAGCCCAGTACGCCATAGACCAACGATGATCCCAAAGAATAACCCGKTTTGAATTTTAAACGTGCGGTGTGTACATCAAAATTACCGCTGGAATCGCTGTATTCTGCAGTGCTATAGCTCAATTCGCCACCAATAACCCAATCGTTGGGCATGCTGTAATTGTAGCCAACCTGAAGACCGTATACCGTTGACTTGTCTTTGACCGAAGAAGAGCCACTTGAGATTTCAAGATTGTTCGTGCCGAGATGACCACCCACATAAAAGCCAGTCCAGTCTTCGCTCGCGCTGGCTAGGGTTGGCAAACCTAAAATTACGGCAGCCACTGCCAGTTTATTTAGTTTATTCATTTTGTCTGCTCGCTATATGTAATATCTTCAAAAGATAGTAGGGCATTTAAAATCAATAAAGAGCAAAAATTAAATGAAACCGTAAAATGCCTTGCTTAGATTGTCTACGGCATGCGCCTCCATACCTCAACGTGAGTAATGCAACTTTGTGTGTAAATGTTGCATAAACTCCCTAGGCATTTTCCTAGTGATATCTATTCTGGGGAAGGGCGACTGGGCGGTGGAATTAATCCAGGCACAGCAAAGTATGTCGCCCGGACTATTTCTTTGGGCCAGCAACAGAAAAAACGCTATGACTACAATCACGAACGGCAGATCCAAACCGTGTTCCGCCTTTGTTGCGCAACGCTCCCAAACTTGCCCCCCATCTGCGCTCTTGTGCGTCCCCCCTCCACCTTCTAAACCGGACGGGAATTCAAAATACCCTTATGTCACGGAGCCAAGATGCGCCTGTCCCGCTATTTTATGCCTGTTCTGAAAGAAAACCCATCCGAGGCCCAGATTGTCAGCCACCGGCTGATGCTGCGCGCCGGGATGATCAAGCAATCCTCGGCCGGGATCTATTCCTGGCTGCCACTTGGGTTCAAAGTGCTGAAGAAGATCGAAAGCATCGTGCATGACGAGCAGATGCGCGCCGGTCACATTCCGATGCTGATGCCGACGTTGCAATCGGCGGATCTGTGGAAGGAATCCGGTCGCTACGAGGACTACGGTAAGGAAATGCTGCGCATCAGTGACCGTCATGGCCGCGATATGCTGTACGGTCCCACCAACGAAGAACTGATCACAGATATCTTCCGCAGCCACGTTAACAGCTACAAAGACCTGCCGCTGACGCTCTATCACATCCAGTGGAAGTTCCGCGACGAGGTTCGCCCGCGCTTTGGCGTGATGCGGGGCCGCGAGTTCTACATGAAGGACGGCTATAATTTCGACCTCACCAAAGAGGACGCGCTGCACGCCTATAACCGCCACCTGGTCAGCTATCTGCGCACCTTTGAGCGGATGGGCCTGCAAGCCCTACCCATGCGCGCCGATTCCGGTCCCATTGGCGGTGACGACACCCATGAATTCCTGGTGCTGGCTGATACCGGCGAGTCCGAGGTGTTCTATGACAGCGCTGTCACCGATCTGACCCTGGGCAACCGCGACATCGATTTTGACGATGTGGCGCAGTGTCAGGGGGTGATGGACGAATTCACCAGCAAATACGCCCGTACCGACGAGACCCACGACGAAGCGCTGTTCAACGAGATCCCGGAAGAGCGTCGCCGGAGCGCGCGTGGCATCGAGGTTGGTCAGATCTTCTACTTTGGCACCAAATACTCCGAAGCGCTGGGCGCCACGGTGCAGAACCAGGACGGCAAGCCGGTTCCGGTTCACATGGGGTCACACGGTATCGGCGTATCGCGTCTGCTGGGCGCCATCATCGAGGCCAGCCACGATGACAAGGGCATCATCTGGCCCGAAGGTGTCACCCCGTTCCACTGCGGTATCGTCAACCTGAAACAGGGCGACGACGAGGCGGATGGTGCCTGTAATCAGCTATACGCGGCGCTGACGGCTGCTGGGCTTGAGCCTTTATACGACGACCGCAAAGAACGTGCCGGCGGCAAGTTCGCTACCATGGATCTGATTGGTCTGCCCTGGCGCATCACCGTTGGCCCGCGTGGGTTGAAAAACGGTGTGGTCGAGCTGACCTCGCGCCGTACCGGCGAAAGCGTTGAGATGAGCCCGGAAGAGGCGGTGAAGAAGGTCGTCGAGATCTATGCACCCCATATGACCAGCCGCGGATTCTAAATTCCTTAAAAACAGCCAAGGAGGGCAGATCGCAGGATCTGCCCTTTGTTGTGACGTGCAGAGTAAGCGCCTTGGCCACTACAAAACGCGAAGACCAAGCCCCTTTAACAATTCGGTGGCTTGATCTTTGGAGATGATTGCCCCCTTGAAGTTTGAAACACTTGAAAAGCTCAACTCCCCGAGATCTGCGGTTCTCAGGTCGGCCCCGGCGAAACGCGCCGTTGATAAATGCGCGTCACCCATACGGCATCGGTCCAGTATGGCGTCGCGAAAGTCGCACCCAGCCAAGTCAGCCCCAGTGAAATCAATATCCTCCAGTTCAGATTTTCGGAAACTCATTCTTCTAAGAAACGCGTCGGCCAAAATGGATTTGGAAAAATGTATACCCATGGACCGGGCTTCATCGAAATTTGCCCCTGTCAGCTTGCAATCTTCAAAAAGGACCCCTGATACGAAGGATCCTCTCCAGTTTGATAGTGACAAATTACAATTATAAAAACGGGCTTCAGTAAAATCGCTAAAACTGAAATCACCCTTCAATGCGCGGCAGGATWYRWAKYTSGYYYYCNTYGCWGGACACATTTCTTAGATTGCTTTCCAGGAAATTGCACCCATCAAAGGAGCATTCCGAAAAATCCAGATCTGAGAGATCCTGCCCGACAAAGTCGATCCCTTTGAAGGTGTTTTGATTTTGAGACAGGCAATTTTCAACATCATTACGAGTAAGCCTCTTTTGGTCTTGGTTCATTGAAGTCTCCAGCCAGATCAATTCAGTCTGTGGAATAATCTATGGTGGTGAGCGATGGAAGGATAACCTTTGGGCGGGCAGAGATAAGTGTCACATCCCGGCAGGTAGTATGGCTGTTTCTTGAACAGGTCTGGCTTGAACTTGTGCCAGTCTTTCATCGCTTGCAAGGGCGACTTGCTTCCCAAAGCTGATTGCGGCAACTGCTGATTGTAGAGCCAGACGTAACGATGCAGCGTGGTTTCCAGTTCTTCGCCTGAACGGAAATGATGACTTTGAAGCACGTCTTCGATCCGACCATTGAACCGTTCGACCATACCGTTAGTTTGCGGCGATCTTGGCGGGGTCAGGCGGTGCTCGATCCCGAGTTCGGTGCAGAGCTTATCGAACTCATGCTTCCCGCTCTGTGCCCGCTTGCGCAGACCAAAGAGACGGTCGGTGAATTCCTTGCCGTTGTCGGTTAATATCGTGCGGATGCGCATCGGGCAGGCACGCTCCAGATCACGCAGGAAGCGACGAGCATTGGCTGCCGTCTTGTTGTTATAGATGCGAATGAAGACCCAGCGGGTGGCACGATCAATCGCCACGAACAGATAGCGGCGGGACGTTTCATTTGCCATTTGWGGYAGATAYTTCASGTCGATGTGRATGTATCCGGGCTCATAKGCCTTGAAGCCGCTGTGCTTNGGGCGGGCGGTYTTGACCTTCARGTCGCGCAGATTGCCCACCCCGTGACGGCGCAGGCAGCGATCCAACCCCGAGCGTGAGACATCCGGGTTCAGAAACTCGCGTACCACGGCCAGAAGGTCATCCAACGACACAAGCAGTGTCCTGCGCAGGGCAACCGCGACGGCCTCCTGAGCAGGCGTCAGCGTCGTTTGCAGGCGATGCGCCGTATGGCTGCGGTCATGCACGCTGTCGCGCTTGCGCCACTTCCAAACCGTCTGCTCTGTCGTGCCGTACCGCTCCGCCAAGACCCAGGCAGGTTCGTCACTCGCTTGAATCTCCGCACGCACCTTAGGCGTCGTCGTTGCCTGGCTATGAAGATGAATTAGCATTGAACGCCCTCCCGAATGTCCCTCAGAACCGAACGTGCCATGAAAAGCGCGGAGCGGCGAGGGTCTATGTGACCATCCGGGATGGAACATGTAAAGACCAGTCACGCTGAGAACTATCAACACAAAAGCTAGGAGAGCCAAGATTATGCCAATCAACCCACCTAGCCATCGCGCTTTGCTAAAATCTGGGAGTCTTCGATAGCCCAACCAGTCCAGTAGATCGGGGTCTCTATCGCTCATTTTTACGTGCAACTTGTTGGGCGTTGGCTGAAGTGATGTTCAGGATGAAATTAGTCATGGCTACAATCTATCGCTTGGCTGAATTGGAATACCCTCTCACTGGCGGATGAAACCGTCAATCCTTGCCCCCGGCCAGCTCTCCATCCCAGGCATTATCGGCAATCTTCGGCTCGGGCGTGTCGGCGATATAGCTGGGGGTCATGATCTGGACCTTGTTCTCGTTGAACACTGCCACGATGTGTTTGTGCAGGTCGGATTTGATGCGCGGGATCGAAGCGCCTCGGGTGGTGTAGGCGTTGATCTGGTAGTTGATCGCGTAATCCGCCAGCCCGGCCCAGAGCACAAAGGGCTCGGGGCGTTTTTTCAGGTCTTTGGTGCGGCGGGCGGCCTCGACCAGCATGGCCTCAATCTTGGCGGGGGTTTCCTCGTAGCCGATGCCGACGGTGGTGTGCAGCAGCAGGCCGGAACCGTCGATCTTTTTGGAATAGTTGATCACCTCGGAGTTCAGCAGTTGCGCGTTGGGGATCGARATCAGCTCGTTCTTGATCGATTTCAGATGGGTCTCCATCAGTTTTATTTCGATCACGTCGCCGGTGTGCTCGCCAATCTTGATGCGGTCGCCGATGCTGGTGGAGCGGCGGTAGATCACAAACAGTCCCGACAGAATGTTGCTGACCACCGAATTGGCGCCCAGTGATAACATGGCGCCAACCAGCAGGGTCAGCCCTTGAAACGCCGCCGAGTCTGAGCCCGGAATATAGGGGAAAGCAAACACCATCGCGGTCATCACCAAAAGCACCCGCACGATGTTGAAGGTGGGACTGGCCCAGTGCCGTTCAAAATCGCCAATATCAAAGGTGCCCGCCTCGACTGCATCAAAGAATACGCGGAACCCTTTGATAACATACATGGTTAGAAAGGCGATGATSGCCAGRGTGATGAGRTTGGGGATRTAWAGGATRAACCCGATCARGATATTCAGCACCGGTKTGGTGACATAGGTCAGCARCAGYTGCGCCACATAGCGGGTCTCGGCAAAGGACAGCAGAATCAGCGACAGGTAGTAGTAGATGCCGAGAAACAGCAGCGCGAATAGGGCAAAGTTCACCCCAAAGCGGATCAATGCGGCGATGGCTTCGGCCTGAACATGYGAATTTGTGGCGCTTTCGACCGAGGCAAAATGGCGGTGAACTAGGGTATTGATCGCGATTTTAAGCCGCCGCCTGAGCCAGAATACCAAGGTTGTGAACAGCACAAAGCCCAGGGTCCACAGGGCCACTTCGATAATTGACTGCAGCCGGGCCTGGCCGGTGCGGGCGGTGCGGTAAGACAGGATCGCGGTGCGGATTGCGTCGCCCTGCAGCTTGGTCAGCACCGGAATGTCCAATTTCTCTAGCTCGGCATCTGCATTGGTCACAACCGTGATGAGGTCTCCGTCGGCAAGGATCTGTTCGCCAAGAGGGTTGGTTTCAAACGTGATTTCGACAGTCTCGCTGTCGTTGGACTCGGCGACTGCGACGATACGGAATTCTATCATCCTGGCCCGCTTGGTGCCCGGCAGGGCAGATGATCCGCGGACATAGAACAACTCGTTGCCATCAATGATGATGGGGGCCTGAAAGACACCTTCGTCATCAACGCTAAGCGCATCTGGTGACTGACCTTGGGGGAGATCGGCCTGGGCCAGAAGGACAGTGGGTAATACCAAGCCTAGCAACAAAAGAGGGCGCGCAAACCGGCGCAGAATACTAAATATCATCGGCAAAAATCCTTTGACATTGACTATATTCAACCAAAATCACCTGGCTAGTCCGCACAGGTTGTAGGAAGAAGTTTTTTTACTGAGGCCGCGACGCCTGCCTTGCCTTGCCAAGTCGCGGATCAGCGCATAGGTTCGCCAGCGAATTTTACGCTGAACATCAGCGTGACCCAGACAAAAGGAATATCCTATGGACCTTGGCGCACTTGGCCAGTTTCTGCCACTCATTCTGATCTTTGGTATCATGTATATGCTGCTGATCCGGCCGCAGCAAAAGAAGATGAAAGAGCACAAGGCGATGATCGCGGCGCTGCGCCGTGGCGATCAGGTGGTCACCCAAGGTGGTTTGATCGGCAAGGTTTCCAAGGTCAAAGAAGGCGAAGTCGAAGTCGAAATCGCCGATGGCGTCAAAGTGCGGGTGGTCCAGTCGACCATTGCACAGGTGCTGAATAAGACTGAACCGGCAGCTTAAACCTCCGACGTAAGTAACTATAAAGGCAGGGCAATGCTGCAAATTGATCTCTGGAAGAGGGTGCTGATCTGGCTGGTCTGTGTGACTGGTTTGCTGATGGCCCTGCCAAATGCATTTTATACCCGCGTCGAGCAGGCAAACGACGCGGTGATCGATATTGTCGCCAAGGGTGAAACGCCCGAGCGGTTGCAAATCGTCGAGCAATGGCCGTCGTGGATGCCGTCSTCACTGGTMAACCTSGGGCTRGACTTGCGCGGTGGTGCGCATCTGYTGGCCGAGGTWMAGGTCGCWGAYGTCTATGCCGCGCGCATGGATGCGATGTGGCCAGAAGTGCGCGACGCATTGCGCCCCGAACGGGCAACCGTGGGCACCTTTCGCCGCCAACCGGGACCGGATGACCAGATTCGTCTGAAAATTTCCAAACCCGAAGGCATGAGCCGGGCCCTGGAGCTGGTGCGTGAGTTGGCCAGTCCAGTGACCAGCCTGACCGGCGTCGGCGCCACCGACATCGACGTTTCAGCCACTGGTGACATTTTGACAGTGCAATTGTCGGACGCCGAAAAGTTGGCCTCGGATGACCGCACCGTGCGCCAATCTTTGGAAATCGTACGTCGTCGTATTGATGAGGTTGGCACCCGTGAGCCGACCATTCAGCGCCARGGYGCKGAYCGKATCCTGATCCAGGTRCCGGGWATYGGYWSYGCGTCRGARCTTAAARSSATCATCGGSACMACYGCSCAGYTGACMTTYAGCCCKGTKGTGGGCCGWGGMTCTGACSCYGAYGCRKCRCCGGGSRTTGGMAACCRGATYGTYCCCTCGCTGGACGAACCGGGTGTCTATTACACCATCGAAGCTGCCCCGGTTGTGACCGGCGAGGAACTGGTGGACGCGCAACCTGCGTTTGATCAAAACGGCCGCCCTTCGGTCAGTTTCCGCTTTAACACCTCGGGTGCCCGTAAATTTGGTGATTACACCGCCGAAAACATTGGCTCGCCCTTTGCCATCGTTCTGGACGACGAGGTGGTCTCGGCCCCGGTGATCCAAAGCCATATCCCAGGCGGGTCGGGCATCATCACCGGCAATTTCACCATCGAGGAAAGCACTCATCTGGCAATCCTGCTGCGTGCTGGCGCGCTGCCGGCCGGGTTGGAGTTCCTGGAAGAGCGCACCATTGGCCCAGAGTTGGGCCAAGACAGCATCGACGCGGGCAAGATTGCCACCATTGTCGCCTTTGGTGGCGTGCTGGTGTTCATGGTGCTGAGCTATGGTCTGTTTGGTATCTTTGCCAATATCGCGCTGATCCTGAACATTGCGCTGATCTTTGGTATGCTCAGCCTGATTGGTGGCACGCTGACGCTGCCGGGCATCGCTGGTATCGTGCTGACGGTTGGTATGGCAGTGGATGCCAATGTGCTGGTGTTTGAACGTATCCGCGAAGAGCTGAAGGCGGGCCGTGGCCCGGCRMGGGCAATCGAGGAAGGSTATTCCAAGGCGCTGAGCGCCATTCTGGATGCCAATATCACCACATTCATCACCGCGGTAATCCTGTTCGCCATGGGCTCGGGGCCGGTGCGTGGCTTTGCCATTACGCTGGGGCTGGGGATCATGACGTCGGTGTTCACCGCGATCTTTGTAACGCGGTTGATTAYTATCATGTGGTTTGAGCGCCGCCGTCCAAAAACGATCGAGGTGTAAGATGAGACTGAAACTAGTTCCCGAAAAGACCTCGTTCGATTTCTTCAGCAGTTGGAAGCTGTGGATGGGATTCTCGGCCCTGTTGATGGTGCTGAGCGTGGTGGCGTTTTTTGCCCAGGGGTTGAACTTTGGCATTGATTTTCGTGGCGGCACCACGGTGCGTACCGAAAGCAGCCAGGCCATTGATATCGCCACCTATCGCGGTGCCATCGAACCTTTGAAGCTGGGGGACATCTCGATTACCGAGGTGTTCGACCCCAATTTTGACGACGACGAACATGTGGCAATGGTGCGCATTCAGGCGCAGGCCGACGGCGAGGCGATCTCGGGCGAGACCATCGAGGCGCTGCAGGCGGCGCTGGATGTGATTGCGCCGGGCATCAAATTTGTCTCGGTTGAATCCGTCGGCCCCAAGGTCTCGGGTGAGCTGGTGCAGACGGCAGTTCTGGCCGTGGTGCTGGCGATTGGCGCGGTGCTGGTCTACATTTGGTTACGCTTTGAATGGCAGTTTGCATTGGGCGCTGTGGCTGCTCTGGTGCATGACGTGTTGCTGACCATCGGGGTGTTTGCAGTGGWGCAGATCAAGTTCGATCTGGCCATCATCGCGGCGCTGCTGACCATCGTTGGGTATTCACTAAACGATACCGTGGTGGTGTTTGACCGGGTGCGGGAAAACCTGCGCAAGTTCAAGAAAATGTCGCTGGGTGAGGTGCTGAACCTGTCGATCAACCAGACCCTGTCACGCACCGTGATGACCTCGGTCACCACGCTGATCGCACTGGTGGCACTGTTTGTACTGGGCGGCGATGTGATCCGTGGCTTTGTCTTTGCGATGATCTGGGGTGTGATTGTKGGYACATAYTCCTCGGTGTTTRTTGCCTCGACCATCCTGCTGAAACTGGGCGTTAAACGCGACTGGAGCAAGCCGACCAATACCACCGGCAATCAGTTCGCCAATATCGATGCCTGAAACCCTGAGCGCAGCCCTGGAGACCCCGGGGCTGGCTTGGATGCTGCTGACCATTTCAGTGGCAGGGTTGGTGCGTGGGTTTACCGGCTTTGGGACGGCAATGATCTTTGTCCCCGTTGGTGCTCAGTTCCTACCCACTGCCGATGTGGTGTTCCTGATGGCCACCACTGGCATTTTTTCGACAGTCGCCTTGTTTCCGTCAGCCTGGAAGCAGGCAGATAAATCCGAGGTTGGCGCCTTGGCGATGGCCGCTGGCATCACGGTGCCAGCCGGGATCTGGATGATGATGCAGCTGGACGGGTTGACGCTGCGCTGGGTCGTTTCGGTGGTGATAGGCGTGACCCTGGCGGCGGTGATCACCGGGTGGCGCTGGCAGGGCAAGATCGGCTGGCCGGGTCGCTTTGCCATCGGCGGAGCTGCGGGCGCGGTGGGTGGYATGACCGGGCTGACCGGACCKGTKGTCATCGTGTTCTATCTTGCCAATGTCCGCGATGTCAGCCGGGTGCGGGCCAACACAATTGTCTTCCTGGCAGCGCTGGATGTGGTGATTGTCGCCAATCTGGTATTTGGTGGCTTTGCCGGTTTGGAGACCCTTATGGTGGCCATATTATTGTCACTGCCTTATCTGATCACCACGCTGATCGGCAAAGCGCTGTTTGATCCCAAGCTCGAGAAGATCTACCGTGTGGCCTCTTATTCGGTGATCGGGCTTGCGGTTCTCACCAGCCTGCCACTTTTTGACTAACAGGAGCTCGCCCATGCGTCTCAATGAAATTTCCTATACCGATGCCACCCCGGTCGACGGTTATGGGCCTGGATTCTTCCGGGTTGGTGGGGTGGTGTTTCAGGGGGCGATGCTGACCGGCGCCACCGGGACCTCTGCTTGGGGTGGATATGAGGACACCGCGCCGCTGCTGGCGCTGGCGGGCGAGGTTGACGTGCTGTTTTTGGGCACCGGGACCGAGATCGCCTATATTCCGGCCGCCCTGCGCGAGGCTCTGGACCAGGCTGGGCTGGGCTTTGAGGTSATGARYWCRCCSTCKGCCTGTCGCACCTATAATGTGTTGCTGGCCGAGGGCCGTCGCACTGCCTTGGCCGCATTGGCGGTGGTTTGATCTGCCGCAAAGACCCTGCGGCGGATTGCGCCTTTAGTCCGGYCAGYCAATGGGATAAGCGGGATTGATGAGCCTTGTAATTACCGATCTGTGCATCGCCCGTGGTGGTATCCCGGTGCTGGACGGGCTGAGCTTTACGCTTGAGCCAGGTCAGGCGTTGATCCTGCGGGGGCCCAATGGCAGTGGTAAAACGACATTGCTGCGCACCATCGCTGGGCTGCAACCACCGATCTCGGGGCAAATGGAGGGCGGTGAAGACACCATCGCTTATGCAGGCCATTCCGACGGCATCAAACCCACCCTGACGGTCACCGAAAACCTGACCTTCTGGGCTAGTGTGTTTGGCACCAAGAGTATTTCCAACGCCCTAAAAGCCTTTGATCTGGAGCTGCTGTGCGACCGCCCAGCCGGAGAGCTGTCAGCTGGGCAGAAACGACGGCTGGGCCTGTCGCGGATGCTGGTCACCGGGCGACCCATCTGGGTGCTGGACGAACCCACCGTCAGTCTGGACGTAAAATCGGTGGCGATGTTTGCAACGGCGGTACGGGCGCATTTGGGGCAGGGCGGCTCGGCGCTGATCGCCACGCATATTGACCTGGGCCTGGATTGCGAGGTGCTGGAGGTGGGACCGTTCAAAGCCAAGCCACCGGCCATCGAAGATTTCGACGGAGGTTTCTTGTGAATGCGCTGTTGCTGCGGGATTTGAGACTGGCCCTGCGGGCTGGTGGGGGCTTTGGTCTCGGGTTGGCATTCTTCCTGATCCTGACGGTGATGGTGCCGCTGTCGGTGGGGCCGCAACCGGCGCTGCTGGCGTCAATCGCTCCCGGAGTGCTGTGGCTTGGCGCGCTGCTGGCTTGCCTGTTGTCTCTGGACCGGCTGCTGGCACTGGATTGGGAGGATGGCTCGTTGGATCTGCTGGCCACTGCGCCGCTGCCGCTGGAAAGCGTGGTTAGTATCAAGGCGCTGGCGCATTGGATCACCACAGGTCTGCCACTGGTGTTGGCGGCTCCGGTGCTGGGGGTGCTTTTGAACCTGCCAGTGGGTGGGTTTAAGTGGGTGGTGATATCGCTGCTGCTGGGCACGCCGGCGCTGTCGGTGATTGGCACCTTTGGAGCAGCTCTGACAGTCGGGCTGAAACGTGGTGGATTGCTGATGTCGCTGCTGGTGATGCCGCTGTATCTGCCGACATTGATCTTTGGTGCCGAGGTCGCCCGACGTGGTGCCATTGGCATGGAGGTGCAGACCCCGCTTTTGATGCTGGCAGGAATATCAGCGGCGTCGATTGCGCTGCTGCCCTTTGCCAGCGCCGCCGTCTTGCGCATAAACCTGCGCTAAGGCATTCGTGATTTGAGAAACCCGTAAGGAACAGCTAAGGACCCGATATGTCGATCTGGGAATACGCCAATCCAAAGAAATTCATCACCAGCACCGAGCGGGTGCTGCCAGCCCTCTGGGCGGCCTCAGCGCTTTGCATTGGGGTTGGTCTGATCTGGGGTTTCTTTTTCACTGGTGACGAAGCCCGACAGGGCGCGACGGTGAAAATTATCTACCTGCACGTGCCTGCTGCAATGTTGGCGATCAATACCTGGGTGATGATGCTGGTGACCTCGCTGGTCTGGCTGGTGCGGCGACACCACGTCAGTGCCCTTGCGGCCCGCGCTGCTGCGCCGGTGGGGATGGTGATGACGCTGATTGCGCTGGCAACTGGGGCGATCTGGGGACAGCCGATGTGGGGCACATGGTGGGCCTGGGATCCGCGGCTGACCTCCTTTTTGATTCTGTTCCTGTTCTATCTTGGCTACATCGCCCTGTGGGAGGCCATCGAGGACCCCGACACCGCCGCTGACCTGACCTCGTTCCTTTGCCTGGTGGGCAGTGTGTTTGCCCTGCTCAGCCGGTATGCGGTGAATTTCTGGAACCAGGGGCTGCATCAGGGCGCGTCGATATTTCGGGCTGAGGCGGTGATCGGGACGGACACCGAAGAGAAAGTCAGCAATATCTTTTTCTACCCTCTGATGCTCTGCATCGTGGGGTTTGTTCTGCTGTTTGTGGCATTGGTTTTATACCGCACCGGCACCGAGATCCGCGCCCGGCGGATCAAGGCGCTGATGGCGCGCGAAAGGGTAGCAGCATGATGCCAGATCTGGGGAAATACGCTGACACTGTCCTGTCGGCCTATGTGGCATCGATTGCACTGCTGGCGCTGCTGGTGCTGGTCAGTGTGATGCGCGGGCGCCGGGTGCGTGACGAGATGAAAAAGATTGAAAAACGGGTGATGGGCAATGGCTAAGATCTCTCCCTTGATGGCGCTGCCAGTGCTGGTGTTTGCCGGGTTTATCGGCTTGGCGCTGGTTGGCATGATGCGCGACGATCCTGACAGTCTGCCCTCCGCCCGCGAGGGCCAGCCTGCGCCGCCGGTGGTTCTGACCGCGTTCCCCGGTAAGCCCGGGTTTGACGATGCCACTCTGCGAGACGGTAAAGTGAAGCTGGTGAACTACTGGGCCAGCTGGTGCGCGCCTTGTCGTATTGAACACCCCAACCTGCAGGCGCTGCTGGACGAGGGGATCGACATCTACGGCATCAACTACAAAGACCAGCTGGCCAACGCCGCGTCGTTCCTGAACGATCTGGGCGCCCCCTATACTGCCATTGGTCGCGACGAGAAGGGCCGAATGGCGCTTGACTGGGGCGTCTACGGCGTGCCCGAAACCTATGTGATCGACGGCGAGGGCACCATCATCCTGCGCCATGCCGGCCCCCTGACGGCGCGGGTGATCGAAAAGACCCTGCGCCCGGCACTGGAGCGGGCTCGCGGTCAGTAAGACGCATTTGTAGCACCCTCCGCTGGAGGGCGTTGCTGCTTCAGACCCACCTAAGCAGGCAGCCCCGGCGAGGTTAGCCAAATATGGAGAGGTCGAGAGCAAGCCCGGTGCCGAGCCAAATGCCGTGGTCGCGGTGATTGGCCAGATGGTCGCCGGTATCGGGATGGGCAAAGACAATCAGACCATTGCGATTGAGGGCAAGCCAGGGCAGCAGATCGGCAAACTGTGCGGGCGAGGCTGTTAGCTGGCAGGACCACATTGGGTGCGGCCCGACGTTTCGCTGGTGCATGTGGCCCATTGGCAGGTCAAAAGTCTCTGCTGCTGCCTGGCACAAAGCACGAGCCTGTTCGACGGTTTCGGCGTCGAAATAGACATGGGCGTGATAGCTGATGATTTGAGATGTCTGTTCCATGGCCTGACTATGCGCGGTTGGCAGTGTTACGGGCAATCCAACATTCATACACAGAGTCTGTGCAATAAAAAAAGGCGGCTGCTGAGCCGCCTTTTCCAGATTTAGCAATCGCAGAGCTTACGACTTGGCCAGGTTCCGCAGCACGTAGTGCAACACGCCGCCGTGTTCGACGTATTCAATCTCGGGCGCTGTATCGATGCGGCACTTGAGAGTGATCTCTTTCACGGTGCCATCGGCAAAGGTGATCGAGCAGGGCACTTCCTGCAGTGGCTTGATGGTATCCAGACCAGAGATCGACACAGTTTCCTCGCCGGTGATGCCCAGCGACTTGCGGCTGTCCCCATTGGTGAACTCAAACGGGATAACACCCATACCAACCAGGTTGGAGCGGTGGATCCGCTCAAAGCTCTCGGTGATCACCGCCTTGACGCCCAGCAGGGCTGTACCCTTTGCCGCCCAGTCACGTGACGATCCCGCGCCGTACTGCTGACCACCAAAGATCACCAGCGGTGTGCCGGCTTCCTGATGGGCCATGGCTGCATCATAGATTGAAGCCTGCTCGCCATCGGGGCCTTTGGTGTAGCCACCTTCAACCCCGTCCAGCATCTCGTTCTTGATGCGGATATTGGCAAAGGTGCCGCGCATCATGATCTCGTGGTTGCCACGACGTGACCCATACGAGTTGAACTCACGCGGTTGCACCTGACGCTCCAGCAGATAGGCACCAGCTGGGGTGGTGGTGGCAAAGCCGCCAGCGGGTGAGATGTGGTCAGTGGTGACCATATCGCCCAGAACCGCCAGAACCTTGGCATTCTCAATATTGGTGATGGTGCCGGGCTCGGGGCTCATTCCCTGAAAATAAGGTGGGTTCTGGATGTAGGTCGACGTCGGCGGCCAATCGTAGGTCTCGGCGTCGGTGGTTTCCACCGCCTGCCATTTTTCGTCGCCTTTGAACACGTCGGCGTATTTGTCCAGGAACTTCTCACGGGTGACGGTGGCTTCAACCAGTTCCGCCACTTCCTGGGTCGTAGGCCACAGATCCTTGAGGTAGACGTCGTTGCCGTCTTTGTCCTGCGCAATTACATCGGTGTCGATGTTGATGTCCATGGTGCCCGCCAGCGCATAGGCCACCACCAGTGGCGGTGAGGCCAGGTAGTTGGCGCGCACATCAGGGCTGATGCGACCCTCAAAATTGCGGTTGCCGGACAGCACTGCGGTGGCCACCAGATCGCCCTCGGCAATGGCGGCAGACAGCTCGGCCTGGATTGGGCCAGAGTTTCCGATACAGGTGGTACAGCCGTAGCCGACGAGGTTAAAGCCAACTGCGTCCAGATCTTTTTGCAGATCCGCTGCTTCCAAATAGGCCGAGACAACCTGCGAGCCGGGGGCCAGCGAGGTTTTAACCCAAGGCTTGCGGTTCAGACCCAATGCAGCCGCCTTGCGCGCCACCAGACCGGCACCGATCATCACATAGGGGTTCGAGGTATTGGTACAGGAGGTGATCGAGGCAATCACAACCTTGCCCGACTCCATGGTGTAGTCTTCGCCTTTGACGGCGATTTCTTTGCCCATGGGACGCTTGAAGGTTTCTTCCATCTCTTTGCGGAAGGCGGTTTTGGCGTCGGTCAGGGCAACATAGTCCTGCGGGCGTTTGGGGCCGGAAATCGCCGGAACAATGGTGCCCATGTCCAGCGACATGGTGTCGGTGTAGATCGGTGAATAGTCCGCATCCCGCCAGAAGCCGTTGGCCTTGGCATAGGCTTCGACCAGCGCAATGCGGTCTTCGTCGCGACCAGTGTTGCGCAAATAGCGGATGGTTTCGTCATCGATTGGGAAGAAACCACAGGTGGCGCCGTACTCGGGGGCCATATTGGCGATGGTGGCACGGTCCGCCAGCGGCAGACGGTCCAGACCTTCACCAAAGAACTCGACAAACTTGCCGACAACGCCCTTGGCGCGCAGCAGCTCGACCACTTTCAGCACCAGATCGGTGCCGGTGGTGCCTTCGACCATCTTGCCGGTCAACTCAAAGCCGATGACCTCGGGGATCAGCATTGAAATCGGCTGGCCCAGCATGGCGGCTTCGGCTTCGATGCCACCGACACCCCAGCCCAGAACGGCCATTCCGTTGACCATGGTGGTGTGGCTATCGGTGCCCACCAGAGTATCGGGATAGGCAACCTCAACGCCGTTCTGATCAACGTCAGACCAGATAGTCTTGGACAGATACTCCAGGTTCACCTGGTGGCAGATGCCGGTTCCGGGGGGGACAACGCGGAAGTTGTTAAATGCGCCCTGGCCCCATTTCAGGAACTGGTAGCGCTCCATGTTGCGCTCATACTCGCGGTCGACGTTCATCTGGAACGCCCGCGGGTTGCCAAACTCATCAATCATTACCGAGTGGTCAATGACCAGATCGACCGGAGCCAGTGGGTTGATTTTCTGCGGATCGCCGCCGAGGGCCTTGATGCCGTCGCGCATGGCGGCCAGATCAACAACGGCCGGAACGCCRGTGAARTCCTGCATCAGCACGCGKGCSGGACGATAGGCAATCTCGCGWGGGTTTTTGSCGCCATTGGCGCCCCATTCGGCAAAGGCCTTGATGTCGTCAACCGAGACCGAAAAGCCGTCGTCTTCGAACCGGAGCATGTTTTCCAGCACCACTTTCAGCGCCGCAGGCAGCCTGGAGAAATCTCCCAGGCCAGCCTCGGTGGCGGCGGGGATCGAATAATAGGAAATGGTCTTGCCGTTGACGCTCAGCTCTTTGCGCGTCTTGGCGGTGTCCTGTCCGACGGTGATAGGCATGGTTGGCCTCCCTCTGGGATGTGGAAATAGGGAATTCGCTAGGGGCTATTTGCATCAGGAAAGCCTTACGTTCAATAGCTGAAACGCCGCAATCGTCGCTTTTTGTATGCAATGGTACACAAAAAATGGTATTAGGCTTCACTATTCGCTCACTTGGCTGTCAAGAATGTTTGATTGGCCATGCGGGCTTCTGGCAGATAGACCGGATTCGCAGAATATGTAGAAGGATCTGTAATGAACGCGTGGAAAACCATTTTTGCCGCACTCTGGATCGGGATGCCGCTGGCGGGTAATGCTCAATCTGGGCCAGTGGTGGTCGAGCTGTTTACCTCGCAGGGGTGTTCATCCTGTCCACCTGCGGATGCGTTGTTACACCGGTTGGCCGGGCGCGACGATGTGTTGCCGTTGGCGCTGCACGTGGATTATTGGGATTATATCGGGTGGAAAGACCAGTTTGCCAACCCGGCCCATACCCTGCGGCAAAAAGGCTATGCCCACGCAGGTGGCCGCACCATGATCTACACCCCGCAGATGGTGATTATGGGTCAGGATGATGTGGTTGGCGCTGACGCAATGGAACTGAGTGATGTGATTGCCAAACATCGTCGGATGGAGCCACAAGTGCAGCTGGTGGCGGTGCGTGAGGGCGAAGTTCTGAGCCTACATCTGCGGCCTCTGGTGGACCTGCCGCAAGAGCCACTGATGGTGCAACTGGTACGGTTTGCGCCAGTGAAATCCATTGAGATCACTCGGGGTGAGTTGGCCGGCCGTCAGTTCAATTATGCCAATGTGGTGGAAGACTGGCAGCAGTTGGAAACTTGGGACGGTCAGAGCGAATTGGCCATTACGGTGCCAATGACCGGCGCCGAGCCCGCTGCGATACTGGTGCAGCAGGGGAATTATGGAGCGATCCTGGCAGCGGCGCGGGTAGACTAGCCAAAATTGAAGTGTGCCGTTTTTGGGCACGCCTCTCGTTCTGGCCGCAGCTCTTTGGCCGTTACATATAGGGTTTCCAGCGGCGGTGAATCCAGAACCATTGCCCCATATGCTGACGCACCAGCACCTCTAGATCATCACAGACTGCGCGTGTCATGGTTACCGGGTCGGAGTGCGGGATTTCCGCGTGCATAGTGATTTCAAAATCGAGGCCATTGTCCTGCCGGATGGCGTAGACCGGGATCATTGCGGCATTGTATTTCAGCGCCAACTCGGCTGGCACAACCGAGGTTACCGCAGGTTTGCCAAAGAAATCGATGTTTTTGCCGCCATGGGCGTGCAGATCAGCGACGATGGCGATGATGCCACCGCTTTTCAGATGGCGCACCATTTCCATCATGCCACGGCGGCCCTGTTCGAACATCGGTTTGCCGATCCGTTCGATAGAGCGCACATAATGGGCGTTGAAATAGGGGTTGGCCATGCGCCGGTACAACGCGCCCATTTTGTGACCGCGGCCAATCAGGTTAGAGCGGGCAGCGTCGTAATTGCCAAAATGACCGGTCACCAGAATAACTGGTCGCCCCTCGGCGCGCGCAGCTTCTAGTGCCGCAAGGCCAGGCCCAGAGATCGGAGCGGCGTGCGCACGTTCAAGGAAAGGTTTGCCGGCATAAAGCTCGATCAAAGTGCGCCCTGCATTGTTGCTGACCTCGCGGCACAGCCGGGCGACATCGGCCTCTGGCAGATCTGGACACGTCAATTTCAGGTTGTCGCGCACCCGTTTGTCAAACCCGGCCAATGGCGCAAGAGTGCTGACCAGACGGCCCATTGCCGGAACCCGCCAGCGATAGGGGATTAGGCCAAGCCCAGCAATGACGCCGCGCAAAAACAGATTGCTGGTCAGGTATTTTGCGCGGGACAGCGGCGACAGGCCAGTGGGATCAATAGGCATGGGCGGGAGAGGACCTGCAGGATTGGGATGGGATCAGAAAACAGATCATAATCCGCAGCTCCGGCAGGCACAAGCCGCCCACCAGTGTGGTGAAGCGGTTGGTGTCAAATCAGAGTTAGGTGTCGCCGTCCTCTTCCTCGTTCTGCACGCGCAGTTCCATTTCGCCGGATTGAACCAACTCGCGCATGACGTTAATCACAGCAGACATCGCCGCTTCGCCCGCTGCAGTCTTGACCTTGCCCAGGTCGGTGATTTCGTCGCGAATATTGTTGGCCATACGGCCCGACATATTGGAGAGCATGAACTCGGCGCTTTCCTGTTCGTCCTCGCCATTGGCAAAAGCAAAGGCAAAGGCGGTGACCAGATCGGGCTGGGGCACCAGTCGGATAATCCGCGGCACGTCGATCATGCTGACCCGCTGATGAATAATCGCAAAGGTAAAGATGGATTTGCGCACATCGGAGGCGAATTCCTCGTCCTCTTCGTCCAGCGCAGTCAGCACTTCCTCTCGCTTGGCGGCAACGGATTGGGTCAGAATGGCACCAATACGCTCGCCGGGGGTCTCGTCAAAGGCAATTTCCGGACGCGCCTCAATCTGGGCGGCCAGCGACAGACCAATGCGATCAACGGTATCCGGAGTGACCGAGCTGGTGAAGCGTACCGCATAAGTGATCCGCCGGGCCACTGGACCGGCCATATGGCCCAGCATCTCTGCGGCCTTAGCGGTGTCCAGTTTTGACAGCATGACAGCAGCAACTTCGGTGCTTTCTGCTTCGGCCAGCTCGGCCAGTTCTTTGGCGGGCAGGGCCCGCAGCCGCTCCCATGGGTTGCCAAACTGGCGCACCCCAGCCTCTTTGCGCAGGCGCCGTTCGGTTTGGCGGCTGATCTTGCCTTCCATCGCCGACAAAGCACCGGCCAAACCGTTGGGAAAAGACAGACCAATATTGTCCAGAATTTCGGCAAATTCGTTGACCACTGAATGCAGCGTGTCGCGATCCACCAAGCCCATCCGGCCCATTTGCTGGGTCAAAGCGGCCTGCATTTTGTCCGATAATTCCTCGATTGCGATATCGGCGCCTTCATTCAGCAAAAGGCGTACGACGATGGCGGCCTTGGCTTTGCCATCCAGTATTTTCCCTGAAGATGCCGGGGCCATGGCATCAAATCCGCCTAAGGTATCCATTGTAGATGCCGACGGTAATGCCAAGGTCAAATCGTTTTGCATTCTTGCACCCTTACCTAAAAGATTCTTCTTCGGTTCCAGGGCAGGTTACGCCAATAGCGGTAAAGAAAGGTTGAAGTCAGTAGTTGAAACCTTGACCGGTTTCCATTGCGTCACGGAGCGACACTTCGGGCCAGGTTCCGGCGCCACCACGGGCGCGAATTTCTTGCCACTGGGCCAGGGCCTGGGCAGGCAATCCTTCTTCGACAAAACCCTGACCCATATAGGAGCGGGCCAGCAGATTGTTAGGATTCTGGGCGATGGCCTGACTGTAGAACCCGTTGGCCAACTCGATGTTGCCCAGTTTTCGGTGGGTAAATCCCCAATAGGTCAGCACCCGGTCGTCATTTTGGTCGGCCATAGCCAGTAACACGCCCTGAGCATCCTCATACCGACCGGCATAAGCAAGTTCACGCGCGGCGCCATACAACCCATCAGTCCCCAAAGAAGACCGTTTTGGACGGACACATCGTTTCTTTTTTTCATCCCATACCCTCACACCCCGGCAGGTCGTGGTGGTGGCTGTGGGCTTAGGAGCGCCCCTGTCACTTTCGCCAGCGGCAAAGGCGTAACCGGGCAAACACATGAGGCAAATGAGAAACGCACGCATAAAAGGCTTCCTAGCTAAAAAAATACAACAGCAAAAGACTACCCGAAGTTACTGCAAAGGGGATATCACAATAGACGGGTTCGGATGTCACATCTCGGTGACTTGAAACTAGCCCGAGACCTGTTTTGTGCATTTTTGCACTTCGGCATCCCAGATTGTGCCGACGCCGCAGGATTGGGTCTGTTGGCTGTGTTGGGAACAGGCCAGTGCCACACTGGCGGGCAGGGTCAGGGCAAGGGAGGTGACAATAACTTTGATACTCATGACAGATCTCCAGGTCGGCAATAGCCCAAGTGTAGCCGGGACATTGCCCATCTTCAAAACTTGATCGCGGAGGAGGGAAAATAGGCCATAACCTGCCAAAAACAAAACGCCCCACCAAATCGGCGGGGCGTGAATTTATAGGCGTAAACTGACAGGCGAATTAGTCGCCAAACACCCGCTTGAAGATCGTATCGACATGCTTGGTGTGATAGCCGATGTCGAATTTATCTTCGATCTCTTCGGCGGACAGGGCAGCCAGAACTTCCTTGTCTGCCAGCAGCTCGGTTTTGAAATCCTTGCCCTGCTCCCAGACCTTCATGGCGTTGCGTTGTACCAGCTTATAGCTGTCTTCACGGCTAACACCGGCCTGGGTCAAAGCCAGCAGAACCCGCTGCGACATCACCAGCCCGCGAAACTTGTTCATGTTGGCCAGCATGTTGTCGGGGTAGATCACCAGCTTGTCGATCACACCGGTCAGCCGCGACAGGGCAAAATCCAACGTGATGGTGGTGTCGGGGGCAATGTTGCGCTCTACCGACGAGTGGCTGATGTCCCGCTCGTGCCACAGGGCGACGTTTTCCATTGCAGGGATGACCGCCATGCGCACCAGACGGGCCAGGCCGGTCAGGTTCTCGGTCAGGATCGGGTTGCGCTTGTGCGGCATCGCGGACGAGCCTTTTTGGCCCTTGGAGAAGAACTCTTCTGCCTCCAGCACCTCGGTGCGCTGCATATGGCGGATCTCGGTCGAGACATTTTCGATCGAGGCGCCAACAACGCCAAGTGCGGCAAAGAAGGCCGCGTGGCGGTCACGTGGGATCACTTGGGTGCTGATCGGCTCGGGCTGCAGGCCCAGCTGCGCGCAAACGTACTCTTCCACGGCCGGGTCGATATTGGCAAAGGTGCCAACTGCACCCGAAATGGCGCCGGTGGAGATTTCAGCGCGGGCCACTTTCAGACGGGCCAGGTTGCGGTCCATCTCGGCGTAGAAACGGGCAAAGGTCAGACCCATGGTGGTGGGCTCGGCGTGGATGCCGTGGCTGCGGCCGATGCGGACAGTGTCCTTGTGTTCAAACGCGCGGCGTTTCAGGGCCGCCATCAGGCCTTTGACGTCTTCGATCAGGATATCGGAAGCGCGCACCAGYTGCACGTTGAARCAGGTRTCSAGCACRTCCGAAGAGGTCATGCCCTGRTGCACAAAACGGGCYTCRTCGCTGCCGACGTGYTCGGCYAGRTGGGTSAGAAAGGCRATSACRTCRTGYTTGGTGACRGCCTCGATYTCRTCAATGCGGGCSACGTCRAATTTWACRTCCTTGGCYTTCCACACYGCATCGGCGTTTTCRCGCGGGATGACRCCAAKGTTGGCCATGGCTTCGCAGGCATGTGCCTCAATCTCGTACCAGATGCGGAACTTGCTTTCCGGCGACCAGATGGCAACCATGTCGGGACGGGAGTAGCGAGGGATCATTGGCCAGGACCTTTGTGATAGGGCGGGATGGGCGCGTCTTAGATCAGGTGGGGCAAAACAACAAGTCTGGCGAGGTTGGAATACGGCATATTGCTTGCTGAATGAGCTTCCTGCTTCACAAATGCCTGAGAACTATGCACGGACATGACCTGGCAGCAGGGCGGTTGGCGTTGCCGTTCAGGACATATTGACTTGCAACTTTCTACTGAGTTCAGCGCGCATCTCCGTTTTCTAGTCAAGCCCCCCGGTATCTGGAGACGTGGTCGGCTTGGGAACAGCTTAACTTGGAGCTGGGTCGTCTTGCAGCCGGGTGACCACGCGGGCGCCGTGTTCCAGGGTGCGGTGGACCGGGCATTTGTCAGCGATCTCTAACAGGCGGCTGCGTTGGTCGGCGCTGAGATCCCCCTGCAAGTGGATAAGCCGGGTAAACTGGTCAATGCGGGATGGATTGCCGGTGGTGGCATCCTGGGCATGTACCTTGTCATGACTGATCTCGACGCTGATGCCAGTTAGCGGCCAGCCTTTGCGGCGGGCATACATGCGCAGGGTCATCGAGGTGCAGGCGCCCAGGCCGGCCGATACAAACCCGTAAGGCGACATACCCAGATTGCTCCCGCCATAAGCCAGCGGTTCGTCAGCATAGGCATGGTGATCTGGGCCGGATTGAATGTCTTGCAAATACCCCTCCGGGCTGGCCTCTGTCACCCGCAGTATACCCTCAGGTGCGCCAGGAGGGGGGGCTGGAAGGGCCAGGTCCAGATAGCGCCCAGCCCAGGCTGCAATCACTTCGGCTGCATATTCTGCATCACGGGGGCGGCTGATCAGGTGATCAGCATCATCCAGAGTGACAAAGCTTTTGGGATGTTTGGCGGCGGCAAAAATTTGCGCCGCATTGTCAATGCCAACGATGTCGTCCTGTGGCGCGTGCAACACCAGCAGTGCGGCCTGCAGGCCGGATATTGCGGGGCCTATATGTTCGGCCCGGATGTCCTCCACAAACTCTTGGGAGATGGTAAACGGTCGTCCACCAAGGCAGACCTCGGCAGATCCCTTGGCCTCGATCTCAGGTAAAGCACCCTCGAAATTATGGGCGACATGGCCCGGATCAAAGGGGGCGCCGAGGGTGACAACACCTTTGGTGGAGAGGATGCTTGAGCGGGCGCGCAGCACTGCAGCACCGCCCAAGGAATGGCCGATCAACAGTTGAGGCGCCATATCGCGAGCAGACAAATACTGGGCTGCGGCGATCAGGTCTGCGACGTTAGATGAGAACGAGGTATTGGCAAATTCACCTTCGGAATGGCCCAGCCCAGTGAAATCAAATCGCAACACCGCGATCCCCATAGAGGCCAATCGGGCCGCAATGCGCCGCGCTGCCGGGATATCCTTGGAGCAGGTGAAGCAATSSKYAMACMRYRSSKWKKSSWGWRYYYKSYMRYYGKGRAGSTCSMSCSWKSCRKYYRGCRKKKKYYMKKYKTGTCCGGGGAAGGTGATGTGTTCGACGGGCATAATGGCGGCCTTTGATTGTTGCTGCTGCAAGAGTGAGCACGCTTGGCTATCGGCACAAGATCTTTGGAACATACGTCACGTGATGGTGAACCGAGATCAGGGAAAACCAGTAAGACAACACGGATGTGTAAGTGAGGAGGAATGGGATTTACCAAAAATGCCCTCATTTATGGTATATTTTTTGTCGAATAATAAGCTTAATCAAGTAGGTAAGGAGCGCAGTTAAATCAAAACGTGGGGATAGAGCGGTAATCTGAGTTGCGGGTTTTTAAACAGTTGATGGGGCATAGTTATGTTGGGAGAAATCCTGGGTCTGCAGGTGAGACCCACACTTTGGTCTGGAAGACGCGCCGATTTATGTCTCGGCCCCTCCTGTAGGAGGGACCCCGCCTGGTGTTGCGATGCGATGCCTTAGCCCCCCATCAGCGCAGTGTCGAAGGGGTAAGTGGTGAGGTTTTCATAGCCATCTTCGGTGATTAAAACCTGATCTTCGAGCTTGATTGTAAAATCGCCACCAACTTCACCGACGCAGGCCTCGACGCAAAGCACCATGCCGGGCTCTAATGGGTGGTCAAAGGCGCCGGGCACCGCATTGTCTGGATAAGCCACCAGCGGCCATTCATCACAGAGGCCCACTCCGTGCATCATGCAGCCGTATTTCTGGGCCTGGAACTTATCATCCAGAGGGTGACACCTGGCGGTCAACTCGGGGATCATCAGCCCGGGCTTCAACATCTCCATATTGGTCATGATATGCTCATGAGCATGGCGCATGGCATAGATCATATCGGCGCGCGGTTTCTGATCGCCAATCCACCAGCTGCGCGAGATGTCGATGCAAATGCCGTAAGATCCAATCAGGTCAGTATCAAAAGAGATAATCTCATTGGCCTGGGTAATTCGGGGTCCGCACTCCTGGAACCAGGGATTGCTGCGTGGCCCCGAGGCCAGCAGCCGGGTTTCAATCCATTCACCGCCGCGGCGGATATTTTCGGCGTGTAGGATCGCCCAAATGTCATCTTCAGAGGTCTTGCCATCGCCAACATTGGCGCGCGCGAACTGTTCCATGGCCGCCACTGAAACGTCGCAGGCGTGATGGGCGCAGCGCATGGCGCGGATCTCATCCTCGCCTTTGATAGCGCGGGTTTTTTCGGTGACTTCTTCGCCCTCTAAGATTTCAAATCCCTGTGCCTCAAGGCTGCGCAGCCCGTGTAGCATGATCTTGTCGACAGCCAGCTTTTTGTTGCTGCCAGCGTGCTCTTGCATCAGAATCCGCACCTCGTTGGCAAAGACATCTGCCGCCACATCCACCTTGTCGCCGCGATCAAAGTAAAACAGATCTGCCCCCGAGCGCTGCTCACGCACCAGCGGGTTGAAGGTTGATAGGAACGGCGAGTTTTTATAGTCCCAAATCACCATATAGCCATCGGCGCAGAGCAGGACAGCGCGGAATGGATWAWGSSWRWKCYWMRAYYSMRYAYYRRWRYYSWSRKTKKYGWADYGRWKSKYYMVMGSRTSRRRMAYSMAYARMSCGCMATRSYCMMRGTCCACGATCGCCTGGGTCAGTCGCTGCCAGCGAAATTTGCGCATCCGGTCCAGATCCGGCAACTGCAGCCCAGCAGCTGACCACTCCCCCAGTGCCAGTTGCGTCGGGCCGATCTCAATCCGGTTGTTGTCATTTGGGCTGCCATCGCCCAGCGTGGCGCCCCGGTTGGGGTCAATTTTGCGGATGTCGCGGTAATGCTCGGTCATGGTGGGCTCTCCCTAGCTGCACAGGTGTGTCCAGTCTGGGGCTTTGAGGCTGGTGATTCCGCACTGAATGCGACGCTGAAAATAGTCGCTTTTGCTCCAAAGTTTTCAGGGCTGCGAGCCTTCTGCCAGGGGCTTGTGGCGATCGCGCGACCATTTGACCTTTCTGTGGGGCTGGCAAAAGCAGGCGGGGGTGTTATGCCGATTGTATGGAACCTATCTTGCAAAAACAAATACCCTTCAACCCGCTCCAGGCGAAGAATTTACCGGGAATACAACCGCTTGCGCCGCAGGACTGGTTGCTTCCGGATGATGCTTTTGGCGCTCAGATGAAGGTCCGGGAGCAGCTGCTTGACCGCTGCCGTGATCAAGTGTTGATGCTGAGCGCGGAGGCGATGCCCGCGGCCCAGGAACTGCTGCGCATGGTTCTGGCGCAGCTCTATCCCCAGGCCACTGGACAGGTTCAGCGCCCTGATGGTCCCTGGATCGATCTGGATTGGGAGGACCCGCTGGGGACATTGGGGCACATCACCCAGCAGGATTTTTGCATCCTGGAAAAGCGSGGTGACGAGCATGTGATGACGGGGGCGGTGCTGTGCTTTCCGGCCAGTTGGACCCTGTCAGAGAAATTCATGGCACCGCTGACGGGTATTCACACGCCGGTTGCCAGCTATGACGCCAGCATCGCGGCGCGGGTTCAGCGGTTGTTTGACGGGGTGCAGGCCGGGCGTCCGCTGTGGCGGTTCAACGCCTTGTGGTATCGGGACCCGGCGCTACACCAGCCGCGAAGCCAGTATGAGGAGCGCGATGAAACATATGACGCCGCAGCAGAGTATATGCGCAGTGAAAAGCAAATGATCCTGCGTTTACCCGAAACCCGAGCCGTGGTTTTTTGTATTCACACCTATGTGCTGGCGCGGGCAGATTTGCAGGCGCAATGGGGGGCCGCGCCGGTGGTTTAACGGGCCATTATTGTTGAGTTGTCTTTAGATTACGCCTGAACTCTGCAAAAATATCACAAAAGCGGCCAGCGGTGGGAAAGGTGTGAACAGGTGACGCTCATGGTTCCGCATAAGGCCACCAGCCCAAGYTGCAAAACGTTGATACGGAACCGGTTTGATGATTTGCGGTGCCTGGAGACTGGGGGTTTTCTGCATTGCGGTACAATGCAGCTCCAGCTCTGCTGCGGTTTCTTCAATGGGTGCAAAGCGATCACGCGCGGTTAACTTGTGCTGCGGGTGCAAGGGGCTGATTTTGGCAAACACCCCCAGGAATTGCGCCCGTGTCAGGGTTGCACTTTTGTCCATCCACTCCACGTATTCTGCCCCCAGTGCGGTCACCAGCCGATATAGCATAATTGCCATCAGCATTTCGCTGAGTTCACTGTCGCAGTGATTTGGGAATATGGGCTGTAGCGAAATTTCCACTCGCTGCAACCCGGGCCGTGCCTTGGCACATTCTGGTGCTTTTGGCGGCTCAGCCATCCGCAACACCAAGCGATATTGATCGCTGGCCAGTGCAATAGCATCGTCGGCGCGGGCACTGAACTGATCGACCGAATGGCCGTATTCTTCCAGCGTGTCGGCGATAATGCAGCTGCATTTTGCCAATGCGCTACTGGGTGTTCCGAAATATATTATTCCACCGTAAAATTGGGTCGTATGTGCCACCGTCAGGATCCTCCGCTCAGGTTGCTTCTCAGGAAACAATAAAACTTGAAAGAGCTGAAACTGAGGCGGATTGGTCGAAAATGCTAAGAGATTGTTTCCAATTCATGGGTATGAGCCAGTTGTCTAAATATTGAATTTTTTCAACCGTTTGACGGTAGCTCACAGATTTTCACGGTAGAATTACGGCTGAACCAAGGCAGGATATGGCCACATTGCCGCCCAACCTGTTAGCGTCACTCAATTACCATGAGCTACTTTTTTATGTAATTTTTTCGCCCGACGCCGCGGGTAATGTCGTGGTTAGTCTTGCCAACCGTCAACAGCGCCCTAGCGGTCGATACCTGCGCCCATGATCGCCAGAGACTGTTGATAAACTGTGGCGGCGTTCCACTGCTTCAGTACTTCGTAGTTGGGTTCGCCAGGTTGATAGCCTTTACCTTTTTTCCAGCCCTTCTTGCGCAGGTAATTTGCAGTCGAGGCCAGCGCGTCCGCCATATCGTAAAAATCGACCCGTCCATCGCCGTCCCAGTCGACACCATATTGCAGCGCATTGCCTGGCAGAAACTGGGTGTGGCCCAGTTCTCCATGTTTGGCGCCCTGGGTCGCCGGGGTGATGGCGCCTTGATCAACCAGTTTTAGGGCGCCAATGGCATGTGGCACAAAAAACTCGGACCGGCGGCAGTCATAAGCCAAAGTGGTGATTGCGGGGACAATCTGACTGTCCCCCATAAAGTGGCCAAAGGCGGTTTCCATGCCGTGAATGGCGATCAGCACCCCAGCGGGTACGCCATATTTCCTCTCCAGCGCCGCATAGAAATTGGGGTCGCGAGCTTTTCGCCTGCGCCCCTGCGCCACAATGGTGGTCGAACCGCGGATTTCCATGAACCGTTCCAGCGTATAGCGAAAGCTCTTTTGGTTGCGGTCTGCCGAGATGGTACGGCTGGCATATTGCGCATTAGCCAGCGCTTGTAATCCGGGTTTGTTCACTCCGGCGCGTTTGGCCTCGCGGGCAAATTCACGTTTCCAGGCCGCAAATCCGGCGGAGGTGTTACCGCAGGGCGCCGCAAGGGCTGGGAGCGCAAGGCAGACACTGAACAGGGCAGACAACAGGGGGAGGCGCATAAAACCGGCTTTCACTAAAACGAACTCTGTTGAGCCTAGTGCCCTGAGTTTGAAAAGCCATGGGAAATATACCCGTGTTGTATCACCGGAGCCTAAGCAAAGGCCGTCGCGGCAGAAATTGCCAAGCCGTCAGCCACGGCGGTCATGGCATTGGCCTTTTGTACCCGTGCATCAGGGAACAGCTGGCGCATCCGCTGTTCGATCACCGTCATCAAGGACGAGCCTCCAACCAGAACAATTCTGTCAACCTGATCCGCACTGACATCCGCCATTTTCAGAGTTTCAGCGGCACCGGTGGCGATTTCGTCCACCTGGGTTTGCAAGGATGATTGCATCATCTCTACAGTCAGCGGCACCACCAGCCCGCGTTCCAATTCTTTCAGATCAATGCGCGGGGCAAGGTGGTCGGGCTGGTTACTCTGGATTTTACCGCGCTCAACCGCAAAGGCGATATCATGGCCCAGTTCGTCCTCCAGAACCGTCACCAGCCGGGCCAGCTTGTCAGGCTCGACTGCATTGTTGGCAAGATCGCGCGCCTTGTGACGACTGTCGGCGGCGTAGAGGAAGGGGATCATCTGCCAAGTGGCCAGATCGTTGAATATTCTGGCCGGCGCGGGCAGGGTGCCCAGACCAAAGGCATTGCGGATGGCGCTGCCCCGGCCCAGCAGTGGCATCACATGGTCAATGCTCAACCGGCGGTCAAAATCGGTGCCGCCAATGCGCAGCCCATAGCTGGCCAGAATTTCGGTTTCCCCGCTGCCCTGCTGGCGGAACAGTGAAAAATCCGAAGTACCACCGCCAATATCCACAATCAGGCCGATCCCAGCTTCGGGAACCGTAGCACGCGCTGCGGCTTCGGGCTCATACATGAACCGCACGTCCTGAAATCCCGCCGCAAGATAGCAGTCACGCAGATCAATCTCGGCCTGCGCGTTGCGGGCCTCGTCTTTGCTGTGAAACCGCACCGGGCGGCCGGACAGCGCATGGGTGAACTCCTGATAGGTGGCGGCTTCGGCGCGGATTTTCACCTCACGCAGAAAACGGGCGATGATTTCGATGAAATCAATCCGCTCGCCGTTGATCCGCCGTTCCTCGCGTAACAGCGGTGTGCCCAACAGGCTTTTCAAGGCCCGCATGAACCGGCCTTCCTCGCCTGCGATCAGAGCCTGTGTGGCGCTGGCACCAATCCGCATCTGGCGCGGCTGCTCTTCAAAGAATACAGCCGTCGGCAATGTGGTCTGGCCCGGTTCCAGTTCCACCAGCCAGGGTCGCCCGTTGACCGCAATCCCCGCGGCAGAATTGGAGGTGCCAAAGTCGATGCCAAGGGTATTTGGGGTGGCCATAACGGGCTCCTGTCAACAGCGGGAAGGCGCCGGCATACAGGGACTGCGTCGATGGTTCAAGGGGCTATTTGGGTGAATGAGGTAAGTGTCGCCGTCATAGGCGAGTGGTGCGATCGCAGGGGCATTCAGTGTTCATGCCGGTTGTTTGGCGGGCGGATAAAGGTGTTTAGCATTTGTCGGTGATTTGGCAGCAACCGCTTAATGTAATGGTCCTGCGTATGACCAAAGGCTTAGCGCGCAGCATCGTGAAACGCAGCGTCGTTCAGGACATCGTCTGTGTTATCAGCAATATTCCGGCTTAGTCTCGCAGTGAGGCGGCTGACCCAAACCGCTTTGCATCGGCAGCAAACACCGCCCCCAAGGGAACGCCGTTTTTTGGGGTGGTGCTTTYGAGCCAAAGTCATCGGTAAAACATCCCATATATTACGAGCCACAATTGTGTGATTGCCCGGCGGGGTAATCGGACCCGTGCCAGTGTCACATTGAACCGGAAATCTCTGTATCTACTTGCGCGGATGAAACGAAAAAAGGCGCCCCCAAAAAAGAGGCGCCTTGATTTCTGGTGTAGGCTGCGTGCTTGCACGCACCATTTGGCTTAGCAGCTGTAGTACATGCCAAATTCAACCGGGTGTGGAGTGTGCTCGAACAGCTCGACTTCTCCCATCTTCAGCTCGATATAGCCGTCGATCTGGTTTTTGGTGAACACGTCGCCCTGCAGCAGGAAGTCGTGGTCAGCTTCCAGGCACTCCAGCGCTTCACGCAACGAGCCGCAGACAGTTGGAATACCTTCCAGTTCCTCGGCAGGCAGATCGTACAAGTTTTTGTCCATGGCTTCGCCGGGATTGATCTTGTTCTTGATGCCGTCCAAGCCAGCCATCAGCAGCGCGGCAAAGGCCAGATAGGGGTTGGCCGCCGGATCGGGGAAGCGGGCCTCGACGCGTTTTGCCTTGGGGCTTTCGGTCCATGGGATGCGAATGCAACCCGAGCGGTTACGCGCCGAATAGGCACGCAGAACAGGAGCTTCAAATCCGGGGATCAGACGCTTGTAGCTGTTGGTCGCTGGGTTGGTAAAGGCGTTCAGGGTCTTGGCGTGTTTCAGAATGCCACCAATGAAGAACAGTGCCTCGTCTGACAAATCGGCGTATTTGTCGCCAGCAAACAGCGGCTTGCCGTCTTTCCAGATCGACATGTTCACGTGCATGCCGCTGCCGTTGTCGCCATAGATCGGCTTGGGCATGAAGGTCGCGGACTTGCCATAAGCGTGGGCCACATTGTGGATCACGTATTTGTATTTTTGCAGCTCGTCGGCCTGTTTGGTCAGGCTGTCAAAGATCAGGCCCAACTCGTGCTGGCACGAACCCACCTCGTGGTGGTGCTTGTCGACCTTCATGCCCAGACGCTTCATGGTGGACAGCATCTCAGAGCGCAGGTCCTGGGATTCGTCGACCGGGTTGACCGGAAAATAGCCGCCCTTGACGCCGGGCCGGTGGCCCATGTTGCCCATCTCGTATTCGGTGTCCGAGTTCCAGGACGCATCGGATGCGTCAACTTCGTAGGACACCTTGTTGATGGTGTTGGAGAAGCGGACATCGTCGAACAGGAAGAACTCGGCCTCGGGGCCCATATAGGCCACGTCACCAATGCCCGTTGCTTTTAGGTAAGCCTCGGCCTTTTGGGCGGTGCCGCGCGGGTCCCGCTCGTAGGCTTCACCGGTGTCCGGCTCAACAATCGAGCAGTGAATGCACAGAGTTTTTTCGGCATAAAACGGATCGATATAGGTGCACTCGGTGTCCGGGATCAGTTTCATGTCGGAGTTTTCGATCGACTTCCAGCCTTCGATCGAGGAGCCGTCGAACATGAAGCCTTCTTCGAGGAAGTCTTCGTCAACCAGATCCACGTCCACAGTCACGTGCTGCAATTTGCCGCGAATGTCGGTGAACCGGATGTCGACATAGGCCACATCTTCGTCTTTGAGTGTCTTGAGAACTGCCTCTACGCTCATTCCCTTAGTCCTTCTGATTTGGATGGTCAGTGTATGTGAATGCTGTGTGTTACAGCGCGTCCGAGCCGGTCTCGCCGGTCCGAATGCGAATGGCTTGTTCAACAGGCGAGACAAAAATCTTGCCGTCGCCAATCTTGTCGGTCTTGGCCGCGTCTACGATGGCTTCGATGGCGGCGTCGACCTGATCGTCGTCCAGCACCACTTCGACCTTCACCTTGGGCAGAAAATCCACCACATATTCGGCGCCACGGTACAATTCTGTGTGGCCTTTCTGACGGCCAAAGCCCTTGACCTCAATGACAGAGAGACCCTGTACCCCAACGTCCTGTAACGCTTCCTTCACCTCGTCCAATTTAAATGGTTTGATGATGGCTTCGATCTTTTTCATCCGCGGGGCTCCTCACACCTTGTCGAGGCTGGTCAGATCACTTCTAAATGGGGACGGCAATGTTTACCGCTACATGGATGAGAAAAACTGTATTTACTCGGCACGTGATTGCCTGTTTTGACGGCGCGGTGCTTAATTTTTGTGCGAAATTAAAACGATGAGGCTTGTAGATGACTGAACTGCTAACCGCTGCCCAGATGCGCGCGATTGAACAAGCCGCAATCGAGTCAGGTGAGGTGACCGGGCTGGAGCTGATGGAGCGCGCCGGGCAGGGCGTGGTTGAGGCCATATTTGAAGAATGGCCCGAGTTGGACTTGGATCAATCAGGGCGAGGGGCCGGCCCCTCGCGCTCCCCGGAGTATTTGGAAAAAGATGAAGAGGTTCCGTTTCGCGCAGTGGTGTTATGTGGTCCGGGCAACAATGGCGGTGACGGCTTTGTGGTGGCGCGACTGCTGAAAGAGCGCGGCTGGAATGTGGAGGTGTTTCTGTATGGGGATGCCGATAAACTGCCGCCAAATGCGAAGGTGAATTGTGAGCGGTGGGAGAGTTCAGGTAGCATCCAAGAGTTAGGTTCAACTGCTCCATACACTTCAGAGGCGCCTGATTTGGTAGTCGACGCCCTATTTGGCACCGGGCTGACCAGAGCCCTGCCGAAATCAGTGGCTTTGGCGGTAGATACAAGGCGGCGCAGCCAGAAGCCAGATCATTGGAAACCCCGTTACGTTGCAATTGATTGCCCAACCGGGCTGAACTGCGATACCGGAGACGCGCGTGCATTTATGGCAGCCGCCAAGCCCATTGGTGAAGCAGATGCCGAACCTGTCAATTTTTGCCAGCTTACAGTCACTTTCCATTCTCCAAAAGTCGGCCACTATTTGTCAGACGGCCCGGCCGTATGCACCAAGATCAAGGTCATCGATATTGGGTTGCGCGGAGATGCGATGGAACTCACCGTTCCTTTTGTACAAAACGGTGACCGGTGCCGTGTGCGGCTGCTTGAGCCAGTGTTTTGCTGGCGGCCAATTAAGTCGCCAGGCTTTCTACATGATATGCTGGAGAAAACTGGGAGTGGTCACAAATATTCCCACGGGCACGCCCTTGTCCTCTCTGGAGGCCACGGAAACACTGGCGCCGCCCGCCTGGCCGCCCGTGGGGCTCTGCGTATCGGGGCGGGGCTGGTCACATTGGGATCCCCACGCTCAGCGATGTTTGAAAATGCCGCCAACCTGACCGCGATCATGCTGCGGCAAATCGATGGGGCAGCGGGATTGACCGAGTTGCTTGAAGATTCCCGCTTTAATGCCCTGTGCCTGGGGCCAGGGCTGGGGATTCGCGCAGATACTCAGGCTCTGGTTCTGACTGCTCTAAAGGCAAATAGGCCAACCATTTTGGATGCAGATGCACTGTCCCGGTTCAGCATCAAACCAGAGACCCTATTTGATGTTCTACACAAGGACTGTGTGATCACGCCTCATGGCGGCGAGTTTGCCCGGTTGTTCCCCGTCATTGCCGAGAAACTGGCTGCCCCCGCAACCACTGGCCCAGCCTATTCCAAGGTGGACGCCACCCGTGAAGCCGCAGCAAGGGCCGGATGTGTGGTGCTGTTCAAAGGGGCGGACACAGTTATCGCCGCTCCAGATGGGCGCTGTTCCATCAATTCGGCACATTACGAGCGATCCGCCCCCTGGCTGGCCACCGCTGGGTCTGGGGATGTCTTGGCGGGGTTTATAGCGGGCCTGTTGGCGCGCGGGTTTGCTCCGATGCAGGCGGCAGAAACGGGGGCCTGGCTGCACGTTGAATGTGCACGCAAATTTGGTCCTGGCCTGATTGCCGAGGATTTGGCTGAGCAACTGCCAGCGGTGTTTCGGGATTTGGCGGTCTAAGCGGCCGGGCGCAGATCTAGCTCGGGGCGGGCCCCGCCCACCACCTCCAGCCCGCCGGCATAGATCACATGATCATCATCCAGTTGCAGCGAATACAGCTCCAAAACCTGCAATCCCAGATCGCGGATGAATTCACCGTCCACCAACGCAGAGGCTGGAGCCAGCGTCTGATCACAGCCAAACAACGCCTGTGCACGCCAGTCACGGATCAGGATCTGCTGGTCTGCAGGCACGACCATATCGCTGTCAGGGCGAGTATCCCCCAGCGAGCCCGCTGCAATAGAAATCGCGCGTGACAGAACTCGGTGTTGTCCAATGGCCAGGACCTGAACCAGGCCAGCACCACGGGTGATGACGTGCTCGCCGGGGCGGATATCTTGGACCGCTACTTCGCCATTGCGCGTTAGCACCACAGTATCACGCACCAAACCTGCGGTTGGCGTGGATGTCGGTCTTAACTTACTTTGCCTCACACGCGGACTCAGACTCCGCGCAGGCCAATTGGACTGCGTTTTCATGGTGTTCTCGCTCTGTCTGCCTCAGTATTTTTTCGTTAGATTGTGGCAGAAACATGCTGCTGTCGCGGTCTTTTATTGCCAAACGTAAACAATCTATGAAAACCGCTATTTTTGTTGCTGCGAAGCCATAAATGATGGGGATGACGATTTGCTCTCGCATCCCGGTGAAAGCTTTGTTATCAGCGCCGCACGCTAGGGAAATCCCCAGTTGTAGCGTGCGGGTGTGGCGGAATTGGTAGACGCACCAGATTTAGGTTCTGACGTCGCGAGACGTGGAGGTTCGAGTCCTCTCACCCGCACCACTTTGTTTTTACATAGAAAAATTGAGTTGTCCGTCAGGGCACCCAGCTATGTGAATTCAAAGTTTCCCACTTTCATGTTCTGTTCTTGTTCTGGTCCGGCGACTCTGTGCTGTCATGGAAAGTCGCTCCTGATTTGCACCGGCGCGGTACTTCCTGACCATCTCTAGTGTTTTGTGCCCGGTGACAGATTGAATTTCACTGTCACTACATCCAGCCTCTGCTAAAGCGACAGCTGCTGAATAGCGCCACCCGTGGATCACATAGCCTTCGGCATCGATCTCTTTCCTGACAGCCATGACCCGTTGCTGAATAGTACGCTTGGCAACTCCTTTATGAAAGGATTGCGCTATAATGAAGCGACCCGTTCGCGGTAGGGATGCGAGATAYGMMCTCAAGAAATCCGGGCAGGCCACGCGTACCCTTCGGCTGATAGTACAGATTGGACCGCGCCAGTGTCAGCAACCCGCACTGCCGACGAACGCTCAGCCTATTATCCTTGCTCACCATTTTTTGCCTCGCGTTCCGAGCAATTGAACCGAGGCGTTTACCAAAAAATCCCACTCCACGGCCAGCTCCCCGATCTTTTCCTCTCATGGTTTGTAGGCAAACCATTGCCGGTTGACAGAATGCAGCTTGTCGATATTGGCGGTGCTGGGTGCATCTGGATCGTGACCCTGCCTTGTAAGCGTCGAGGCCATGTTCTGGCTCGCCGCCCGCGTCCACATACTGATCTAAATCACATGCACGCCGCATTTCTTCGACAGCTCCGCAAGCGTCATCTCCTCGCGGATCGCCTCAAGCGCAACCTTGGCTTTGAAGTCTGGCGAATGGTTCTTTCTCTTCGGCATCTTGGACCGTCTCTCTCATCAGGCGATCCACCTTAATAACTGCTCCGAAATCCCGCGATCACCTCTGTTTGCAATCCTTGGACCATCCCATAACTACGAACCGCCGGTCTATACACTTGATGACGGCACAGTGGTCACGGCAGACGAAATTGTGGGCCTTCGTGAAATAGCTGAGGCGTTCACTGTTGAAATAAACTGGCAGGACGGAGATGTCGCTGTGATCGACAATATGCGCGTCATGCATGGCGGTCGTGCAATCAAAGACCAAGACAGGCAATTGTTTATTGGAATGGGGCGACTTTGATGCCACTCCAGTTCAAGCCATATCTCGAATAATTTCCGTATTTATTATCTTGTCAGCCTTGCCCGCGCACAGCGCCATTAAGAGTATCTCTGGGTCAATCGTGTGCAACCAAGGTCCGATACACATGTGTTACACGTTGCCGGGTGTTCAAATGGGATTGGCAAACCCGATCTTGAGCTTGTCGGCCTGGGCCTGATCCATTTCACCCGACACGTTACGTTTGACAAGGTCAGCAACAGTCGACGTTNCATGAAGACTTTTCCAACCAAATTCACTCATGACCTCCGGGTTCAAATATTCCCGCGTCATGAACCGATTGCTAAGGATATGCCGGAATGCATGTTTGGCAATCGCGTTCATCAAAGTCGGCCCGACAATTGGCTCGTCCTTGATGCCAAGCTTTTCTAACCAACCTGACTTGGGCAGTTCCGCAAGAATCCCGACGGCAAACTCAACGCGATCCGGATTGCCCTTGTAGAGTTCACTCAACTCGGCACGGAACTTTGGATCGAAGGCGTCAAAGCCCACAGAGGAACCGCTCTTCTGCACCTCTTTGTGACTGTTGAAAAAGCCCAACACGGCTCGGTTCTTTTTCAGGCCAGCTAATTCAGCGGGCAACAAGTCGCTGTGGGTATTTCCTAGACCCACCCGGCTCGCTCCCTGACCCGACGCAACCTGAAAGATTTCGCCGATACCGGTTTGCATCACCAGGTGGTTATTCGCGAGCATGGCAGAGAAGTCGCGATCCTCATATCCATTCAACTTATCCGGGATCATGGAATGGATCCGGTACAAAATATTGAAATGGTAGGGCAGCGGTGTTTCGCGACACCATCTCTTGCCTTCGTGGAAGAAACTCTTGGTGTCCAGGATGAATATTTTTTGCCCAGCAAAGGCATTGATGTAATCTTCAATCACCACCTTCAAATAGGCTGTTGTGTTGTTCTGCTGAGCGATCCTAAAGATCTCGTCGTCGCCGGTCGATTGCCCCTTTCTCTTACGCTCTTCCAGAATGCCATCGCAAAGCCGGTTATGCTCGCGCACCAATAAAGCCGTGATTGCAAAGTTGCCGAGTGTTAAGTTGCCCTGGAACAGGCCGGTTGCACATATATCGGCCTCGTGACCGCTATATTTCTTGAGAAGGGCTTCGAACTTATCAGTGCCCTTAAGGTAAGACAGGCCCGCGTACCGATCTTTGATGGTCCATTTTCCACCTTTTTTCTCACACAAAGCGTCGGGGAACTCTGCGTCTCGGCCATTCACGGTTCGCGTTTGCGTTCTCAGCTTCCCGTCTTTTTTAAGCCTGAGCAGCGCCTCGTCCTGCGGCGTGTTGCCATAGATCTGGTTCAATATAATTTCATGCGGAGCATTTGTTCCGAGCTTCCCGTCGCTTTGAAAGATAGCATCTGTTAGATGCTGGGCAAAAAAGGGCAACAGAGCAGAAACTCGACTTTCTGGGGCCGTTCCCTGCCTTTTAAACAGTGCCTTAACTTTTTCGATCTCCGGCAAGTCTTCGATTTCATTCGCCTCGGGCGTTGGAACCTCAAGCGCGAAATATTCTTTATGCAGTATCTCCCAAAGCGGGGTCTTCCCTCGGTTCCGCGTGGTATAAAGGCCCGGAAGCGGTCCACCATCAGCATAGCGGGAAACAGCAAGCTTATTGATAAAGCGATGAACTCTTGGACTGGCTGTAAGTAATTTAAATACGAAATTCCCTAACCCATTGGGCATCAGTATCTCCTTATCCAATATATTACTTGTGGGCTGCCAATAATCCCTCAACCCGCCCTTCCAAATCTGTTTCAGTATTGCAGATAGCGATTCAAATGCGAGTGTTATTTTCGAGCCCGAGCTATTTGCGTGCGGGGCCATCGACGCGCCATCCCAAGGTTCGACCTAAATAATCGTCCACGCAAGGAACTTGCGGGATGTGCCACATCGGCGGACCGAGCAAAGAGACGTGGCAAAGCAACCTATACGATTTTGCTCAACCAAAAGCAGTCGTTGCTGTGCTAGCGGCGAATGTTCACATTGTCCGGCGGTTTCAACGGGTCGATGCAACACATGCTTGGAAACGCTCAGCAGGTCCACCTATCCTCGAAGCCGTGCCTGAGACCGGAAAAAATCGCAACCTTTGGCAGCATTATTCTTGCGGAAATGTTTGTTGAGCACCGTGCTCAGAGCATTCTTGTCAACATGCCTGGCTAATAATCAAAGCGGCTACTTTGAAGAACATGAAGGCGAATGCAGGTAGGGTCGCGCTTGCGGCGGGGCAGGGTTTTTGGACCAATGACGCCAATTTTTCGACAGTGCGTCATCGAACAAATGGCTTGGGAAATTAACGGTAGAAGACCTCGCAACATATGATGCAAGACTGTCGACCCTGTCAGGAAGGGATGGACGACAGYGGCTGGCGTGGGGCAATAGACCTAGAAAACAAGGAGGATAGAAAATATGCTGTCAGSCGTATGTATCGGCACCAATGATCTTTTAGCCGCAGGAGCGTTCTATGACGCTGTTCTGGCAACCATCGGTATGCGCCGCGTCCTGTCCGACCCGCGCGAGTTGGGCTATGCAGGCGCAGACGGGCGGATAACCCTGTTTGTTATTGTTCCCTACAACGACCAACCGGCAACCTTCGGCAATGGCACCCAGGTGATGTTCTATGCGCCGGATGCAAAGGCGGTACGGGCGTTTCATACAGCGGCGCTGCGTTGTGGCGGCACAGACGAAGGTCTGCCCGGCCCACGCAGCTATCATCCGGATTACTACGGGGCCTATGTGCGGGATCTGGATGGCAACAAATTGAATGTATCCGTAAGTCTTGAAACCCACCCTGGAGCATAAGGCTGTGGCTCTCTGTTGCCCACCCACCGTACGCTCCCCACATCGTAAACCTTGACATTTACGCGAATTTCACGTATAGGTTGCATTGCAGTTGGAAGACATCAGGACGGCCTCGGGTTTACTCACCCTGGTCGTCTTCACGTCTCTCATGCGGATCACATCGCATGAGGAAACCTAGGTCATGGTGCAAAACCCACTGACTCCCCAAATCGAAAAAACCGCCGACCTGCTCAGGTCGCTGCAGGATTCTATTATGCGTTTGCGCAACGAGGCTGAGGCCCTGCGCGAGCAGCTGGAGGCTGAACAAGAGATGGGCGGCGACATCTCGAAACCACAACTCGCCAAGCTTGAGGGGCTTATCCGGGACTGCCAGAAAGTGGAGAAAACCCTTGTTGCACAAAGCAGCCAATTTGCATCCCTCGCCGATGCTGGCCCCTCCCTTGATCTCGACAGCCTGCGCGCCGATCTGCGCTGCCGCCTTGCTACCTTACGTGCCTGCTGCGATGAGCCAGATGTTTCTGGATGAACTGCCGGATGAGCTGCTGATCGCGCTGCCGTATCTGTTCGAACACTGGGCGCTGCCGCATCAACGCCCCCCCACTGGCGACTGGCGCTCTTGGATCATTCTGGGCGGGCGCGGGGCTGGTAAAACCCGTGCAGGCGCAGAATGGGTGCGGGCGCAGGTCGAAGGCAGCCTGCCGATGGACCCTGGCCCGGCGCGCCGCGTCGCGCTGCTGGGCGAGACCTATGATCAGGTGCGCGATGTGATGGTGCAGGGTGACAGTGGCATCCTGGCCTGTTCTCCACCGGATCGTCGCCCTACATGGAAGGCGGGCGAGCGCAAACTGATCTGGCCCAATGGGGCCACCGCGCAGGCCTTTTCGGCGCAGGACCCCGAGGCGCTGCGCGGGCCGCAGTTTGACGCTGCTTGGGCTGACGAGTTGGCCAAGTGGAAAAAGGCGCGCGCCAGTTGGGATATGCTGCAGTTTGCCCTGCGGCTGGGGCAGGACCCACGGCTCTGCGTGACCACCACGCCGCGCAACGTCCCCGTCCTGCGCGAAATCCTGGCGCTGTCCTCTACCGTGTTGACCCATGCCGTAACCGAGGCCAACCGCGCCAATCTGGCGCCGTCCTTCCTGGTCGAGGTGCGCAGGCGCTACGCCGGAACCAGGTTGGGACAGCAAGAGCTGGACGGGGTGCTGCTCTCGGATATCGAAGGCGCGCTGTGGTCTGGTGAAATGCTAAAAGTCGCGCTGGTGGACCGCGCGCCCGCGCTGGACAGGGTGGTGGTGGCTGTTGACCCGGCGGTGAGCGCGGGTAAGGCTTCGGATGCCTGTGGCATTGTGGTGGTGGGGGCCACCCTGCAGGGGCCGCCGCAGGATTGGCGCGCCTATGTGCTGGGGGATCGCACGGTGCAGGGGGTCGGGCCGCTGGCCTGGGCCCAGGCCTCGATTGCGGCGATGGAGGAGTTTGGCGCCGACCGGCTGGTGGCCGAGGTGAACCAGGGCGGCGCATTGGTTGAAAACGTGTTGCGCCAGGTCGATCCCCTGGTGCCATACAAAGCCCTGCACGCCAGCCGCGGCAAAGCGGCCCGCGCCGAGCCAGTGGCGGCGCTGTATGAACAGGGCCGGGTGCACCACCTGCCGGGGTTGGGGGCACTGGAACAGCAGATGAGCCAGATGACCCCGCAGGGCTATCGTGGGACAGGATCGCCGGACCGGTTGGATGCACTGGTCTGGGCCCTGCACGATCTTATCATCGCGCCTGCCTCACTGGCTCTCAGACCCCGGCTCAGGGTTCTGTAACTCAAACCGTCTGTCCCCTTGGCAGGCGGTTTCCTTGCGTATTTCCAGCAAAAAGAAGGCTTGGGCACCGTGGGTGTTGCGCAGTGGGCGCGCGGGCTGGACCGGAAATCTTCAAGGCCATCAGCGATAGTTTCCTCAGCAAAGGGGCGACACTGTCCCGGAGATGAGAATGAGGAATGGTCATGGTCTTTGACGTGTTGCGGCGCAAACAAAAACCTATCGAGCAAAAGGCAAGCGCAGCTGCCCGGGTGGTGGCCTGGCACGGATCGGGCCGGGCGGCCTGGAGCCCGCGCGACAGCAACTCTCTGATCCGCAGCGGATTTGTCAGCAATCCGGTTGGGTTCCGCTGTGTCAAACTGATCGCCGAATCCGCTGCGGCGCTGCCACTGGTGTTGCAGGACCAGCAACAGCGGTTCGACCAACATCCGCTGCTGGCGCTGCTGGCGCGGCCCAATGTGGCACAGGGGCGGGCTGAATTGCTGGAATCGCTGTTTGGTTACCTGCTACTGACTGGCAATGCCTATGTCGAGGCGGTGCATGGTGATATAGGCTTGCCGCTGGAACTGCATGTGCTGCGCTCGGACCGGATCACGGTGGTGCCTGGCGCCGATGGCTGGCCGGCGGCCTATGACTATAAGGTTGGCGGCCGCAAACATCGCTTTGAGATGACCGGGACGCGCGCCGCCATCTGCCACATCAAAAGCTTTCACCCGCAGGACGATCACTATGGTTTGTCGCCACTACAGGCGGCGGCGATGGCGGTGGATGTTCACAACAGCGCCTCGCGCTGGTCCAAGGCGCTGCTGGACAATGCGGCACGGCCATCGGGGGCGCTGGTCTGGCGGGGATCTGAGGGCCAGGGAGTGATGTCTGATGATCAGTTTCGCCGCCTAAGCGACGAAATAGAAGCGAATTTTCAGGGTGCGCGCAATGCAGGCCGTCCCATGGTGCTGGAGGGGGGATTGGATTGGAAACCAATGGGATTTTCCCCCAGCGACATGGAATTTCAGAAGACGAAAGAGGCCGCAGCCCGTGAAATTGCCCTCGCCTTTGGGGTGCCGCCAATGTTGTTGGGCATCCAGGGCGATGCCACCTACGCCAATTATCAAGAGGCCAATCGCGCCTTTTATCGCCTTACCGTGGTGCCCTTGGTGGCGCGGGTGGCGGCGGCGCTGGTCGATTGGTTGACCGGATTTGATGGCACGCAGCTGACACTGAAACCGGATCTGGACCAGGTGGCGGCGCTGTCGACTGAACGCGATGCGCAATGGTCGCGGGTGTCCTCCGCCGCGTTTCTGACCCGCGGTGAAAAGCGCAGCCTTCTGGGGTTGCCGCCCGAGTCCGGAGACCCAGAGGATGCGTGATGCGATGCCACCTCCCTTCGACTGTGCCCCCGGGTTGCGCTTGGCGGCGCATGAACGGGTGACGCAGGTGCAACAGGATCATTTCAACCGACGGCTGGATCAGCTGGAAAAGATGATGGAGCGGTTGGATCGGCGCCTGTGGTTCACCGTTTACGGAGTGGCTGCGGTGATCCTGACGCAGGCGTTTCGATCGTTCTTGGTGTTATAATAAATACGCTAATTCAATGTATTACAAGGATTYCCTGATGCAGTTTGAGAGTCAACTGGAACACAAGTTCATGTCTTCAAAGACGGCCCTAAGCCTAACCGAGGGCAGTGTCATTGAAGGCTATGCCAGCCGGTTTGGCGAGATTGACCAAAGCGGGGATATGGTGCTGCGCGGTGCGTATACCGCCTCGCTTGCGGCGCTGAAGGCGCGCGGCAGCAAGGTCAAGATGTTGTGGCAGCATGACCCGGCCCAACCGATTGGGGTCTGGGATCTGGTGCGCGAGGATGAKMWTSKNGCYSNTGKGWCAAAGGCCGCTTGTTGGTGGAAACCCGGCGCGGTGCCGAGGCGGCAACGTTGATCGCGGCGGGGGCCATTGATGGGCTGTCGATTGGCTATCGTACCAAACGGGCCAGCAAGGGCGACAAGGGCGAACGCCGGTTGAGTGAGGTCGAGCTGTGGGAGGTGTCTCTGGTGACCTTTCCGATGCTGCCCACCGCACGTGTTTCGGCCAAAGGAGCAGATGATCCGGTACAGGCGGCGTTGCGCGATATGGCGGCGGTGTTGAACCAGGCCCGCCAGCAGATGATGGGGCGCTGATTTGGGCGAAAATCTAACCAAACAGGACAATCAGATGAGCAATAATTTACCCCCGGCCATGGCCACAGACGCCGCCCCCTTGATCCGCGATGTCACTCACTCGATGGTTGGTTTTATGGAAGAATTCAAGGGGTTCCGGGACGACATCAAGGCGAAACTGAAACAAACTGAAGAGCGAGTAACCATGCTGGATCGAAAAACCCAAATCACGGCGAGGCCGCAGCTGTCTGCCGGTACCGATGTCGGCGCACCTCATCAAAAAGCTTTCCAGTCTTACCTGCGCTCAGGTGATGACGATGGGCTGCGTGGCTTGCAGTTGGACGGAAAATCGCTGTCCACGGCGGTGAACAGCGACGGCGGCTATCTGGTTGATCCGGTGACCGCCGAGACGGTGATCTCGGTGCTGCAGGCAACCGCGTCTATTCGCTCCATCGCCTCTGTGGTGACGGTCGAGGCCACCTCGTATGATGTGCTGATTGATCACACCGATGTCGGCGCAGGCTGGGCCACGGAAAACGATCCCAGCGACGAAACTGGCACTCCGGTGATTGACCGAATTACCATTCCACTACATGAGCTTAGCGCTCTTCCCAAAGCCTCGCAGCGGCTGCTGGATGACAGCGCCTTTGACATCGAGGGCTGGCTGGCCGGGCGCATCGCCGATAAATTCTCCCGCGCCGAGGCCTCGGCCTTTCTCAACGGCGACGGGGTCGACAAGCCCACCGGTATTTTGACCCATGCGGTGGTGGACAATGACAGTTGGAGCTGGGGCAATATTGGCTATGTCGCCACTGGCAGCGATGGCGGTATTGGCGACGGTGATGCCATTGTTGATCTGGTCTATGCCCTGGGGGCGCAATACCGCGCCAACGGAAYTTTTGTMATGAATTCAAAGACTGCGGGSSTKATCCGCAAGTTRAARGAYGGCGATGGSCGSTTCYTGTGGTCCGATGGKYTGGCWGCSGGWGAGCCYGCGCGACTGATGGGSTATCCGGTKCTGGTSGCCGAGGAYATGCCKGATGCCGYCAGTGAYAGCTWCTCYYTGGCCTTTGGYGATTTYTCGGCCGGCTAYACCATTGCMGAACGYCCYGACCTGCGSGTGYTGCGYGAYCCRTTCAGCGCCAAACCRCATGTSYTGTTYTATGCCACCAAACGTGTYGGCGGAGATGTYAGCGATTTTGCYGCCATCAAGCTGCTGAAATTCGGCSTGACCTAACYGGTCTWGCCGATGACGTGRYCGGCARCCCGRYYRCGTYGGCRGGCGCGNYKYMRMWWCCTYTGTGYCGTCCAGCTGCTCCCCTCCGTCCGAGCGGCATGGGGGGAGGTGTGCCCGCTGTCATCCAATCTGTCCCGAGGGGCGCAAGTTTGCGGAGTAATGTGATGATGTTGACTGAACAAACGCCGGTGCCCGAGACCGCGCTGCCGTTGGAGCCGTTCAAGGCACATCTGCGGCTGGGAACCGGGTTTGGCGAAGCCAGCCTGCAGGACGAGGTGCTGATCAGCTTTCTGCGCGCCGCCATTGCGGCAATTGAGGCGCGCACCGGTAAGGTGCTGATTTCGCGCCCGTTTGAGCTAACCTTGCAACAATGGCGGGATCGGGCGGCGCAGGTGCTGCCTGTGGTGCCAGTCACTGCGATCAGCGCTCTGGTGCTGATTGACGCGGCTGGAGGAGAGCAAACTGTCGAGACCAGCCTTTATCGCTTGATCCAAGACAGTCAGCATCCGCAACTCAGTCCGACGGTCAGTTTGTTGCCCGCAATCGTCAGTGGAGGGTCGCTGCGCATTACGCTGACGGCGGGCATGGCCGCCGATTGGGGCGGGCTGCCGGCCGATCTGGGTCAGGCGGTGCTGCTGCTGGCGGCGCATTATTACCACTACCGCGATGACACCGCATTGTCGGTCGGCTGTATGCCCTTTGGTGTCACCAGCCTGATCGAGCGCTACCGCCTGGTGCGGCTCAGCCTGGGGCGGGTGCAATGAGCGCGCCGGTTCTGTCTCGTCGTCTGACGCTGGAAGATCCCCAGCGTGCCAGTGATGGCAGCGGTGGTCATGTAGAAACCTGGGAGGCTCTGGGCGAGCTCTGGGCCGAGATGACATCCCTCACGGGGCGCGCCAAAGTGCAGGGCGGTGTTGATCTCTCGGTGCAGCGTTATCGCGTCACAGTGTGGGCGACACCGGTTGGATCTGCCAGTCGGCCCCGCCCGGATCAACGGTTCCGCGACGGCTCGCGACTGTTCCTGATCCATGCGGTGGCTGAGGCGGACAGTGACGGGCGGTATCTGACCTGTTTTGTGCAAGAGGAGGCGGTTGCATGAGTTACGCCCTGTCTGGAGCTTTGCAAGCAGCGGTTTTTCAACATCTGAGCACAGATGCCGGTTTGGCTGGGATCGCCATTCATGATGCGCTGCCGACGGGCACTGTSCCGCAGACCTATGTGTTGCTGGGTGGTGAGAATGTTCGGGATCGCTCGGATATCTCGGGTGCCGGGGCGCTGCATCAGTTTATCGTTTCTATTCACACGGATAGCACGGGGTTCTCAGGTGCAAAACAGGTGGCATCGTCGATCTGCGACGCCCTGATTGATGCGCCGCTGGTGCTGTCGCGTGGGCAGCTGGTTGGGCTGTGGTTCGACCGCGCCAAGGCGCGCCGGATGGCTGATGGCAGCCGCAGGATTGAGCTGAGGTTCCGGGCGCGGGTTGAGGATGACTAGTGCCCACTCCCTGAGCCATGTCTGGCCGATAGGCCGGGCGCGCCCTCTCGGTTCATGCATTAACGCGTTGAACACGCTGAAATTACAGGAGAAATAAAAATGACGGCCCAAAATGGCAAAGACCTGTTGGTCAAAGTGGACATGACCGGAGACGGCCAGTTTGACACTCTCGCTGGTCTTCGCGCCACGCGGATCAGTTTCAACGCGGAAACGGTGGATGTCACCAGTCTGGAAAGCCAGGGCGGCTGGCGAGAATTGCTGTCTGGCGCCGGGGTGCGGTCGGCCTCGATCTCGGGCTCGGGGGTGTTTCGCGATGCCGGATCGGATGAGCGTGCGCGGCAATTGTTCTTTGACGGYGAAACCCCGGAYTTTCAGGTGATCATCCCGGATTTYGGCATTGTCGAAGGYGCGTTTCAGGTCACCGCRCTGGAATATGCCGGCAGCCACAATGGCGAGGCCACCTATGAGCTGGCCCTGGCCAGCGCCGGGGTGCTGAGCTTTACGGCGGTGTGAGCCATGGCCAATCCCTGGACAGGTGAAGTGGCGCTGGTGATCAACGGCGAAGCGCGGGTGATGAAACTGACGCTGGGCGCGCTGGCCGAGCTGGAACAGGCCCTGGCGGTGGGCTCTCTGGTGGATCTGGTGCAGCGGTTTGAGACGGGCGGCTTTTCGGCAACGGATGTTCTGGCGCTGATTGGGGCCGGGCTACGGGGCGGCGGCAATCCGATCTCAGCTGGTGATCTGGCCAGTGCCGAGATCGACGGTGGCCCCATGATGGCCGCCCGCGCCGCGGCGCAATTGCTGGCGCGGGCCTTTATGACACCGGATCAGGCATGAGCGCGTTTGACTGGCCCGCTTTGATGCGGGCCGGGCTGTTGGGCTTGCGGCTGACGCCGGATGAATTCTGGCACCTCACACCCGCCGAATTGTGGCTGATGTTGGGGGCGGGCTTGGGCCAGGCCCCAATGGGCCGGAGCGGGCTTGAGGCCCTGATGAGCGCCTATCCCGACGGCGCAAGTGACACAGGAGAACCTGATGAGTGATCACGAGGCAATTGCCGATCTTGAGCTGCAAAGTGAAAATCTGGGCGAGGCGCTGGGAGATGCGGCGGGTATGGCGGCAACATTTGATGCCGAGCTGCGCCGGGTGCGCGAGGCTTTTGCCGCCACCGGCCGCGATGCCGCCACGTTGGAGCGCAGTATGTCCAAGGGGTTACGGCGGGCGTTTGACGGGGTGGCCTTTGATGGCATGAAACTGTCTGAGGCGCTGGAAACCGTGGCGCGCTCGATGATCCAGACCACTTATAACGCCGCCATCAAGCCGGTGACGGATCATGTTGGTGGGCTACTGGCCTCGGGGGTGACGCAGCTGGTCAGTGGATTGTTGCCTTTTGGCGATGGTGCGGCGTTTTCGCAGGGGCGGGTGATGCCGTTTGCCCGTGGTGGCGTGGTCAGCGGGGCCACCAGTTTTCCCATGCGCGGTGGCACCGGGCTGATGGGCGAGGCAGGCCCCGAGGCGATCCTGCCGCTGGCGCGTGGCCCTGACGGGGCGCTGGGGGTGCGCAGCGGTGGCGGTGGCACGGTCAAGGTGGTGATGAATGTCACCACGCCGGATGTGCAGAGCTTTGCCCGCAGTCAGGGCCAGATCGCGGCGCAGTTGAGTAGGGCTTTGGGGCGGGGCAACCGCAATCGGTAATGGATTGAAATGAGGGCATCGCCTGACCCTGGGTGGGTGCGAAGCGCCCTCCCGTGGGGAGGGTCGGGCGATGCCCGGCTAAGCCGGGCAAAAGTGAAGTTTGGAGACAGCAGCCATGAATTTCCACGAGGTAAGATTTCCCGCCAGTCTCAGCTTCGGCTCGATTGGCGGCCCCGAGCGGCGCACCGATGTGGTGACGCTGGCCAATGGTTTTGAAGAGCGCAACACCCCCTGGGCCCATTCCCGCAGGCGCTATGATGCCGGGCTGGGGCTGCGATCGCTGGATGATATTGAGGTGTTGATTGCGTTTTACGAGGCGCGACGCGGTCAATTACATGGCTTTCGCTGGAAAGACTGGTCCGATTACAAATCGGCCCGCGCCAGCGCCGAGGTGGATTTTCGCGATCAGCTGATTGGTCAGGGCGATGGCGCCTCGGTCACCTTTCAGCTGAGCAAGATCTACCGCTCTGGCAGTTACAGCTATCAACGGCCGATTGCCAAACCGGTGGCCGGGTCGGTGCGCATTGGGATCGAGCAGGACGAGCTGCGCGAAACGGTGGATTTTGAGCTGGACGACAGCTCGGGGGAAATCACCTTTGTGCATCCCCCAGCCGAGGGCATGAGCGTTGTCGCCGGGTTTCAATTTGACGTGCCGGTACGGTTCGACACCAACCGGATCATGACCAGCGTCGCCAGCTTTCAGGCCGGCGATGTGCCAGATGTGCCGGTGGTCGAGGTACGGGTGTGATGACGGGCATGTCAGAGGCGTTCCAGGCCCATGTGCAAAGCGGGCTGACCTCGCTGTGTCGGGCCTGGCTGATCCGTCGCCGCGATGGTGTCACCTATGGGTTTACCGATCACGACCGGACGCTGAGTTTTGACGGTTACAGTTTTAAGGCGGGCACCGGTCTAACGGCGCTGGCCTTGCAACAGGCAACAGGGCTGTCGGTGGACAATACCGAGGCGATAGGTGGTCTCAGTGATGCGGCAGTGCGCGAGGACGACATCGAGGCGGGGCGGTTTGACGGGGCCGAGGTTACCTGTTGGCTGGTCAACTGGGAGGATGTCTTGGTGCGCTGGCTGATGTTTCGTGGCTCTATCGGCCAGTTGCGCCGCGCTGGTGGGGCGTTTCATGCCGAATTGCGGGGCTTAAGCGAGGCGTTGAACCGGCCTTTGGGGCGGATCTATCAGAAACCCTGCACTGCGGTGCTGGGTGATGGCAGCTGCGGCTTTGCGCTGGATACGCCGGGGTACCGCGAAGACCTGCCGGTTGAGGATGTGCAGCGGGGGCAGGAATTCCGCTGGCAGGGTCTGGCCGGATACGAGCCGGGCTGGTTTGCCCGTGGGAGGCTGGAGGTGCTGTCAGGCGCGGCTCAGGGGCTGAGCGGCATGATCAAGCAGGACCGCAGCAACGGTGCAGGCCGGGTGATCGAGCTGTGGCAACCTCTGCGCGCCGAGCTGATGCCGGGTGATTTGGTGCGGTTGCAGGCGGGTTGTGACAAGCGGATGCCGAGCTGTCGGTTGAAGTTCAACAATTTGGACAACTTTCAGGGCTTTCCCGATATCCCCGGCGAGGACTGGATGATGGTGGTGCCCAAACAAAGCGGTGCCAACACCGGCGGTAGCCGCAGATGAGCGCGCAGGGGGCTGAGATTGTCTCGTTGGCCCGAGAATGGGTTGGCACGCCCTATGTGCATCAGGCGGCCTGCAAGGGGGCGGGCTGTGACTGTCTGGGGTTGCTGCGGGGGATCTGGCGTCAGGTGCACGGTGGTGAGCCGGAACACGTCCCGGCCTATTCCAAGGATTGGTCGGAACCACAGGGCGAGGAGCGCCTGTGGCAGGCGGCCCTGCGGCATCTGGTTGAGAAACCGCTGACCCAAGCCGCCGTGGGGGATGTGATTCTGTTTCGGATGCGGGCCAGCGCGGTGGCCAAGCATCTTGGAGTGCAGTCTGTCGTTGGATTTGCAGAACAGAGGTCAGGCGCGGCCCGGCCTATCGGTCGTGCCCACGGGGGCAATGGGTCCAAATTCATTCACGCCTACAGCGGCCACGGTGTGGTCGAAAGCCCGCTGAGCCCGCCCTGGCAGCGGCGCATCGTTGCGCGGTTTCATTTCCCTGAGGAGACAGTCTGATGGCAACTATTCTTTTGTCCGCAGCCGGCGCTGCGCTGGGCGGCTCGGTTGGGGGCACCCTTGCCGGGTTGTCTTCGGTTGCGATTGGCCGCGCGGTGGGGGCAACGCTGGGTCGGGTCATTGATGCGCGCCTCTTGGGGGCAGGGTCGGACCCGGTTGAAACCGGCAAGGTCGAGCGGTTTCGTCTGACCAACGCCAGCGAAGGCGTGCCGATCCCTCAGGTTTACGGCCGAATGCGGCTGGGGGGGCAGGTGATCTGGGCCTCGCAGTTCCAGGAGCGTAAAACCACCAGCGGTGGCGGCGGCAAAGGCGCACCGAGGCAGCCACAGGTCACCCGTTATAGCTATTCGGTGTCGCTGGCGATTGCGCTGTGCGAGGGCGAAGTGACCAGTGTGTCTCGGGTCTGGGCGGATGGCGAAGAGGTGGCGCTGTCAGAGCTGAATATGCGCCTGTACCACGGCACTCTGGATCAGGACCCCGACCCGGTGATCACGGCAATCGAGGGCAGTGATCAGGTGCCCGCCTATCGTGGCACCGCCTATGTGGTGTTCGAGGATCTGGCGCTGGAGCCTTTTGGCAACCGGGTGCCACAGTTCTCGTTTGAGGTGCTGCGCGCCGAACAACCCGATAGTGCAACCTACACCCAGGATCTGGGCCAGATGGTGCGCGGGGTGGCGCTGATGCCGGGCACAGGGGAATACGCGCTGGCCACCACGGCGGTACATTACAACCATGGGCCGGGACAGGCGCAGGCGGCCAATAGCCATGCAGCCTCGGGGCAGACCGATCTCCTCACCTCTCTGGCGGCGCTGGAGGAAGAACTGCCTGCCTGTGATGCCGCCTCGTTGATTGTGTCTTGGTTTGGCAATGACCTGCGCTGTGGGCAGTGCTCTCTGCGCCCCAAGGTCGAGCAGGCCGAGGTGGATGGCGCCAATATGCCCTGGAGCGTGTCAGGTCTGGTGCGCAGTGTCGCGCAAACCATCGCACAGGAAGATGACCGCCCGATCTATGGCGGCACCCCGGCAGACGCCTCGGTGGTGGAGGCGATCCGGCACATGCGCACACAGGGCCGCCGGGTGATGTTTTATCCGTTCATCCTGATGGACCAGCAAGCGGAGAACGGCCTGCCCGATCCGTGGAGCGAGGSTGNAGAMCMAGCSGYMTMTNCCCTGGCGCGGGCGGATCACCCTGTCGGTGGCACCGGGGCGGCAGGGCTCGCCTGATGGCAGCACCGAGGCCGAGGATCAGGTGGCGGCGTTCATCGGCACTGTCACGGCGGAGAATTTTATCATTGGTGATGGTGTGGTCAGCTACAGTGGCCCGAATGAGTGGAGCCTATCCCGTTTCATCCTGCATTACGCGGCGCTCTGTGCGGCAGCGGGCGGGGTCGAGGCGTTTTGTATCGGTTCGGAACTGCGCGGGTTGACCCAGATCCGGGGGGCGAGCGGTTTTGTGGTTGTGGACGCCCTGATCAGTCTGGCGGCGGAGGCCCGCAGCCTATTGGGGAGCGAGACCAAGATCAGTTATGCCGCCGATTGGTCCGAGTATTTTGGCTATAACACCCCCGAGGGAGATCGCCTGTTCCATCTCGACCCACTTTGGGCGGATGACAACATCGACTTTATCGGCATCGASMWKTRSAWRMYSSYGYCTGACTGGCGCGAGGGCGAAGAGCATCTGGATGCGCAGGCAGGAGTGCCCAGCATCTATGACCCCAGCTATCTGGACAGCAATGTTGAAGGCGGCGAGGGCTATGACTGGTATTACCACTCCCCCGAGGCTGAAGCGGCGCAGATCCGTACCATGATCGAAGATACAGCGCACGGCGAACACTGGATCTGGCGTTACAAGGATATCCGCGCCTGGTGGGAGAATGATCACCACGAACGTATCGGTGGGCTCCGTCAGGCCTTTGCCACCGCATGGGAGCCGCAGAGCAAACCGATCTGGTTCACCGAGCTGGGCTGCGCGGCTATCGACAAGGGCACCAATCAGCCGAACAAGTTTCTCGACCCCAAAAGCTCGGAATCAAAACTGCCGAAATTCTCAACCGGGCTGCGCGATGATCTGATCCAGATCCAATACCTGCGCACGGTGCTGGGGCACTGGAGGCAGGCGGATCATAACCCGATGTCAGAAATCTACGGCGCGCCGATGCTGGATATGGCCAATGCCTATGTCTGGGCCTGGGACGCGCGACCCTATCCGGTGTTTCCCAATGCGCTGGATATCTGGAGTGATGGCGACAATTACACCCGTGGCCATTGGCTGAACGGGCGGGTGGGACAACGGACCCTGGCCTCGGTGGTGGCTGAGATCTGTCGGCGCGCTGGGCTGCAGGATGACAGCTATGACGTCTCGCAGCTGCACGGGTTGGTGCGCGGCTATGTGGTGGCGGATGTGGCGGACGGGCGGGCTGCCCTGCAACCGCTGATGCTGCGGCACGGCTTTGATGCGATTGAACGCGACGGGGTGCTGCTGTTTCACTTGCGCAGTGGCACCAAAGCGGTGGATCTGGACCCGGATCTGCTGGCGATGAGCAATGAACTGGACGGCACCACCGAACAGACCCGCGAGGGCGAGGCGGAACTGGCCGGGCGGGTGCGGCTGCGGTTTGTGCAGGCCGGTGGTGATCACGACGTGGTGGGCGAAGAGGCGGTGCTGCCGGATCAGGTCACCCATGCGGTTAGCCAGAACGACCTGCCAATGGCGCTGACACGCTCTGAGGGGCGTCAGGTGGTGGAACGCTGGCTGACCGAGGCCCGGGTGGCACGGGACACCATCCGTTTTGCGCTGCCACCCTCGGCCATGGCGCTGGGCGCAGGCGATGTGGTGCGGCTGCCGGATGCCAATGGGAGTGGAACCCTGTACCGGATCGACCAGTTGGAACAGACCGAACTGCAATTGGCCGAGGCTGTACGCATCGAGCCCGAGGTCTATACCCCCTCAGAGATGGCCGAGGACCTGCCCGGGCCCACCGCCTTTGCCGCGCCGGTGCCGGTGTTGCCACTGTTTATGGATCTGCCGCTGATGCGCGGCGATGAGGTGCCCCATGCACCGCATCTGGCCGTCACCGCACAGCCCTGGCCGGGAACGGTGGCGCTTTATAGCTCCTCCAGTGATGACAGCTACGTGCTGGACCAGATCATTGCTGCGGGTTCGACGATTGGGGTGACGCAGACACCGCTGCTGTCTGCGCCATCCGGGCGCTGGGATCTTGGGAGCGGCCTGCAGGTGTCGCTGTTCTCTGGTAGCCTGCAAAGCCGCGAGGCTGAGGCGGTGTTGAACGGCGCCAATCTGGTGGCGATTGGCGATGGCAGCAGCAACAACTGGGAACTGCTGCAGTTTCAGGAGGCTGAGTTGATCGCGCCGGACAGTTATTTGTTACGTCGTCGGTTGCGTGGCCAGTTGGGCAGCGATGCGCTGATGCCTGCGGTCTGGCCTGTCGGGTCGTGGCTGGTGGTGATGGATGGCAGTGCGGTGCAGTCCGCGCTGACCCCGGCGCAACGGCGCATTGCCCGCCACTACCGCATCGGCCCGGCGCGGCGCAGCTATGACGATCCATCTTATGTGCACCAGGTTGAGGCCTTTGATGGCAATGGTCTGCGCCCCTATAGCCCGGTGCATCTGACGCAAAGCGGCGCGCTGGGCGGCGATGTGGTGCTTAGCTGGATACGGCGTACAAGGATCGAGGGCGACAGTTGGGATCTGCCCGAGGTGCCACTGGGGGAAGAGGCCGAAAGCTATCGGGTGCGGGTGCTGCGGGGGGCGATACTGCTGGGGGAGTATTTGGTGAGCAGCCCGGCCTGGACCTATTTTTCCAATACCCAATTGGCAGATGGCGCAGTCGCGGGGGATCAGGTTGAAATTGCGCAGATATCAGCCCGTTACGGTGCTGGTCTGGCGGCCCGGGTGACGCTGACGTGATGCGACCAGTTCTGCACGGTGATGTGACCTCGGTGGCGCGGGCTTTGCTGTTGGTGCNNCTGAGSKSRWGSGKRRSRYKWTYWRCSWTYWSRYYKTWGAMCRKGSSWWWCYGGYYKAKRKYCACGTGATGCAGCACGGCCGTCTGCATCCGTCGTATGGCAACGGGTCTCTGATGGCGGCTGCCAGACGATATCCATTGGCGGATGAACCGAGTTTTGACAGCGTCGGATATTGCCGGTGTTTTGCAACAGTTCTGTCAGCGCTTATCGAAACCGAGAGAACGCCGCCTTGAATCCAAAGTCTCCCGCCTAGCACGCAGATATCTGCGATATCCATTGTCGGTTGGGCCTGGCGCCGTGCCTGGCATCGCGCCTGCGGCGCTGGTGGCTGATCATTTATCCCTTGCGAGTCGGGTCTGGGTCAATGATGGCCGCAGGCCACCGCGCTGGCGCGGGCCTAGCTCATTGAGGCGGGCGCGACTCGTATCACCATTGGACAGGCGCTTTGAGGGCAGTTATGTCCCTCAAGCGCCTCTCAGCAGATTTTCTTTTTGCGCCGCGCCAAAGGCGCGGCGCGGATCGTTTTGGGCAAAGCCCAAAGCGAAATCCGACTGGACACCCAAACCGGTCTGACTACCCTTTGCGTGATCTGGCCGTCCCAGAGTTTTTAGTTTTAGGAGTAGGAAAATCATCCATTCCATACGACAATGTGACCCATCAAGACTTTGCATTTGGCAAAAGGCTTCCTAAATGCCACTGTTAAGCGCAGAACAGGAAACATAGTCATGGTTGAAACACAACACGCCGTTACCTCGCTGGACCCGGTCTGGGACCAGATCACCACCGAAGCTCAAGAAGCGGTGGCTGGGCAGCCATTGATGGGTGGGTTGATCCATGCCTGTATCCTGCACCACACCTCGCTCGAGAAGGCTCTGTCGTATCGCATTGCGGCCAAGCTGAGCTCCAATGAGATGTCGATGATGGTGCTGCGCGAGATTGTGGACGACGCTTTTGCCCAATCGCCTGCGATTGTCGAGGCGGCCCGCGCCGACCTGATGGCAATCTATGATCGCGATCCGGCCTGCCACCGGCTGTTGCAGCCGGTCTTGTATTTTAAAGGCTACCAGGCAGTTCAGGCCTACCGCGTCAGCCATTGGTTGTGGACGCAGGGGCAACAGGATCTGGCCTATTTCTTTCAGATGCGCACCTCTGAGATTTTTGGCATTGATATCCATCCTGGCGCCAAGCTGGGGCAGGGGATCATGATCGACCACGCCCATTCCATTGTGATCGGCGAGACCGCTGTGGTGGGCAACAATGTGTCGATGCTGCATTCGGTGACTCTGGGCGGCACCGGCAAGCAGGAAGAGGATCGTCATCCCAAAATTGCTGATGGCGTGCTGATTGGGGCTGGGGCCAAGATCCTCGGCAATATCAAGGTTGGCCGGTGCAGCCGGATTGCAGCCGGGTCGGTGGTGCTGAAAGACGTACCACCTTGCACAACTGTCGCCGGGGTTCCGGCCAAGATTGTCGGCGAGGCAGGGTGTGATCAGCCTGCGGTCAATATGGATCAGGTGGTGCCTTGCGGCGGCAGCAGCGAGAGCTGACGGGTCACGACTGTAATTTGGTTAGAAAAGGGGGCGGTGACGTCTCCTTTTTTTTGGTGTTTCAGGTGGCTTCGTTACAGAGCAGAACCAGGGCGGGTTCGCTTTGTTGATGGTTCGGGATTTGAGTATTTCAGGCAAAAAGAAGCGGCCGGTGGTTTGAATAAAAAAATGCTCCGAGGATGATCCCCGGAGCATTTTCTGTGGCGATTGATCCGCCGGTCATGGGGGCCCAGGCTTAGGCCAGCATCACCATTGGGTTTTCCAGGTTGTCGACGATGGCGTTCAGCAGGTTGGCGCCCAGAGTGCCGTCGATAACACGGTGATCGACCGACATGGTGACGCTCATCACGGTGGCGACCTTCAGCTCACCATCTGCGCCAACCACCGGTTTTTTGGTGCCTGCCCCCACCGCCAGAATACCGGCGTGCGGTGGGTTCACAATGGCGTCGAAATTGTCGATGCCGAACATGCCCAGATTGGAGATCGCAAAGGAGCCGCCTTGGTATTCATGCGGTGCCAGTTTGCGGTCACGGGCGCGAGAAGCCAGATCCTTCATCTCTTTCGACAGCGACGACAAGGATTTGGTGTCAGCGTCTTGCAGCACTGGTGTAAACAAGCCGCCCTCGATGGCGACCGCAACCGCCACATCCGAGGCTTTCATCTGCAGCACCCGGTCGCCAGCCCAGACCGCATTGGCCTCGGGCACCGCTTGCAGTGCATTGGCGACGGCTTTGATGATGAAATCATTGACCGAGAGTTTCACACTGCGGGATTCAAGCTGCTTGTTCAGCTGGGCGCGGAAGGTGAGCAGCGCATCCAGTTGGATATCGCGGCGCAGGTAGAAATGCGGGATGGTCTGCTTGGCCTCGGTCAGACGCGAAGCGATGATCTTGCGCATACCGTTGAGGGGGATTTCCTCGTAAACGCGGCCTTCGTACATCTTGGCAATTGTTGCGGCATCCGGGCCGGAGGCCAAAGCGGGTGCAGCTGGTATCGCGACGGCAGCAACGGGGGCCGGGGCCTGAGCCGAGGCTGCTTCAACGTCCGCCTTGACGATACGACCACGCGGGCCAGAGCCGGTGATCTGCGCCAAATCCAGGCCTTTGCTGGCGGCAATGCGGCGGGCCAGAGGTGACGCAAAGATCCGCGAGCCATCCGCGGTGGCAGCGGCCGCTGGTGCGGCGGCAGCGGCGGGCGCCTCGGAGACCCCGGTTGGGGCCGCCTCGTTACCCGCGTCGGCTGCCGGGGTCGCCTCGGGCGTGGTGGCTGGCGCAGAGACAATATCATCGAGGCTTTCGCCGTCTTCCAGCAGTATCGCGATGGCGGTGTTTACTTTCACCCCTTCGGAGCCTTCGGCGATCAGGATCTTGCCAATCACCCCTTCGTCGACGGCTTCGAACTCCATCGTCGCCTTGTCTGTTTCAATCTCGGCAATCAGGTCACCGGACGACACTGTGTCGCCCTCTTTGACCAGCCATTTTGTCAGAGTGCCTTCCTCCATGGTGGGGGACAGCGCGGGCATCAGGATTTCTGTAGGCATGCGTCTGGCTCCTTACCGGTAAGTCACTTGTTTCACGGCTGCAATCACCTCGTCGGTGGTGATCAACGCGAGTTTTTCGAGGTTGGCGGCATAGGGCATGGGCACGTCCTTGCCGGTGCAGGTGATGATTGGCGCATCCAGATAGTCGAACGCCTGTTGCATCACCTCGGAGGCGATGTAACTGCCGACAGACCCCTGGGGCCAGCCTTCCTCGACGGTGACCAAGCGGTTGGTCTTCATCACTGATTTGATCACCGTGGGCAGATCCATCGGGCGCAGGGTGCGCAGGTCGATGACCTCGGCTGAAATGCCATCTTCGGCCAGCTTGTCGGCGGCTTCGAGCGCATACTGCATGCCGATGCCAAAGGAGACGATGGTGACATCRGTNSCCKTCNCGCCAGATGCGGGCCTTGCCAAATGGAACAGTGTAATCGTCCAGTTTTGGCATGTCAAAGGCGCGACCGTAGAGCATTTCGTTCTCTAGGAAAATCACCGGATTGGGATCGCGGATTGCGGTTTTTAGCAGGCCCTTGGCGTCGGAGGCGGAATAGGGTGTCACCACCTTTAGACCCGGGATCTGCATGAACCAGGCGGCGAAGCACTGGCTGTGCTGGGCGCCAACACGGGCGGCGGCGCCGTTGGCACCGCGGAACACCATGGGTGCGCCCATCTGGCCACCGGACATATACAGCGTCTTGGCAGCCGAGTTGATGATCTGGTCCATTGCCTGCATGGCAAAGTTGAAGGTCATGAATTCGACAATTGGCTTCAGCCCGCCAAAAGCGGCGCCAACAGCGATGCCGGTAAAGCCGTGTTCGGTGATCGGGGTGTCGATGACACGCTTGGAACCAAACTCGTCCAGCAGACCCTGGGAGATTTTGTAAGCGCCCTGATATTCTGCGACTTCTTCGCCCATCAGAAAGACGTCTTCGTCGGCGCGCATCTCTTCGGCCATGGCGTCGCGTAGGGCTTCGCGTACCGTGGTCTGTACCAGTTCGGTGCCTTCGGGCCAATCCGGGGTCTGGTCTGCCTGCGGTGCTGCAGGGGCTGCGGCGGTTGCCGGAGCCGTTGCGGCGGGGGCCTCGACCTGAGCCGGGRCKGCGGYGGYWGYGGCYGGAGTWGCGTCCAGYGCYTCGCCTTCYTCGACCAGAATTGCGATRGCMRYGTTGACCTTAACRSCYTCGGTGCCYTCGGCGATCAGRATCTTRCCRATSAYGCCTTCRTCRACRGCYTCGAATTCCATCGTKGCYTTGTCGGTTTCAATYTCGGCCATSAYRTCGCCRGAKWYGACRGTRTCGCCTTCYTTGACCARCCATTTKGCCAGSGTGCCTTCCTCCATSGTYGGAGACAGGGCGGGCATCAGAATTTCAGTTGCCATGTTKTATGKTCCCCTCAGGCGTAAATGTCGGTCCAGAGCTCTTCGAGCGCTGGTTCCGGGCTGGTGCGGGCATATTCAGCGGCCTCGTTGATGATGGCTTTGATCTCTTTATCGATCGCCTTGAGATCATCCTCGGTGGCGTATTTGTTTTCCAGCAGCAAGGCGCGGATCTGTTCGATCGGATCGCGTTCCTCGCGCATTTTCTGCACTTCCTCTCGGGTCCGGTATTTGGCCGGATCCGACATCGAGTGGCCACGATAGCGGTAGGTTTTGACCTCGAGGATATACGGCCCCTTGCCGGAGCGGCAGTGGGCCACGGCGCGTTCGCCGGCCTCTTTTACCGCCAGAACACTCATGCCATCGACGGCTTCGCCTTTGATGCCAAAGGCCTCGCCGCGGGTATAGAGATCGGGGGTGGAGGTGGAGCGCGATTGGGCGGTGCCCATGGCGTACTGGTTGTTCTCAATGACAAAAATTACCGGCAGATCCCAGATCGCAGCCATRTTGAAGGTCTCATAGACCTGGCCCTGGTTGGCGGCACCATCGCCAAAATAGGTGAAGGTGACCCGACCGTTGCTTTTGTATTTATCGGCAAAGGCCAGACCCGCGCCAATTGGCACCTGGGCGGCGACGATACCGTGTCCGCCGTAGAAATGCTTCTCTTTCGAGAACATATGCATGGAGCCACCCTTGCCTTTGGACAAGCCACCGGTTCGGCCAGTGAGCTCGGCCATGACGCCGCCCGGTTCCATGCCACAAGCCAGCATGTGGCCGTGGTCGCGATAGGAAGTAAGCCGCTTGTCGCCCTCTTCGGCGGCGGCCTCGAGACCGACAACAACCGCTTCCTGACCAATGTAGAGGTGGCAGAAGCCGCCAATCAGGCCCATGCCGTAAAGCTGGCCGGCCTTTTCTTCGAATCGACGGATCATCAGCATCGCGCGATAATGCTCGGTCAGTTCCTCGGCGGAAACATTTGTTTTCTTAACGCTTTTTCTCGCAGCCATGGTGGCGGACTCCCCCTGCAGGCTAGATAGTTTAGTGTTAAACTATCTATTAAAGGATTTTGGTGTCGGTGGCGAGAGGTATTGTGACATGGGGTTTCTGATCGGTAAACCTCTGGCTTTTTGCCGTTCAACGTTAACGTCCAGATTGCTCGGGTTGCAGTTTGGGATTGTGAGTTTGTTCGGGCGTGCACTGCACATTCAGCCGTGGCGGATCAGCCATTGGTGAGGGGGAGACCACAGTTCACAAGAAATCTGACCCCTGCTGACTTGCATAGAGGCGCTAGATTTAGGTGCTGGAAGGTCGGATTAGCGGATTACGATTTCGTCGGCGCGCAACACGCCCAGAACTGAACGGGCCTGCTCATCAAGAAGGTCCAGATCAAGGAAATTGTCGGACAATCGGTGGGTCAGGTTTTCCATCTGAGCGATGTCTACCTTGAGCATGGTGAGATCGCGACTCAAGGTCTCCGCCTCTGCCGCGATCTCGACCCTGCGAAATAACCCAAAATCCCCCTGCACAGCCGCAAATGTAAAATATGCGCTAAGCGCAAATGCGGCGGCAAAGAAGAACAAGGAACCAAGATTTGGTCTGTGATTTCGGGTCACGTTGGGTTGCCTGTATGTACTGCTCAAGTCTTAGTTCGCGCCAGTTGATCCAGCGTCTGCAACCCTTATGGCACAGGTGATTCGGCTTGTGAATCCCCTTTGAGTCCAATGTGCTAAGTTTTTCTGCGTTAAGGGTTTGGTAAGGATTTTGAGCGGCCCTGTGGGCCCCGGCCTCGGGCGGGGATATTTAGGGCCAAATGAAACCCTCTGGCGGAATTATCGCTCATTTGTCTTGCGTTAACGATCCCCCCAATACAGCACGCGCCAGGACGCGCTTTTTGTATTGGGTGCTGGCGGCGGCTCGAACGGGTAGGGCGCGGCGGTTTGGGCGTGGTTATTGGGTCAATGCTGCCACACCGGGCAGGGTTTTGCCCTCCATCCATTCCAGGAACGCGCCGCCTGCAGTTGAAATATAGCTGAAATCTTCGGCCACTCCGGCTTGATTGAGCGCGGCCACCGTGTCGCCGCCGCCTGCAACAGAGATCAGATCGCCTGATTTGGTTAGCGCGGCCGCTTGTTTGGCGGCGGCATTGGTGGCTGCATTAAAGGGTGGCAGTTCAAATGCGCCCATGGGGCCGTTCCAGATCAGAGTCTTGGAGGCCAGCATAATCTTGCACATGGCGGTCACAGTGGCGGGGCCTGCATCCAGGATCATGGCATCCTCAGGGCAGGCATTTGCTGCAACGGTTTCATTGTCGGCACCGGCCTTGAACTCGCGTGCCACCACTACATCACTGGGCAGCAGGATCTGACAGCCGGTGGTCTTGGCCTTGGTCATGATATCGCGGGCCGTATCGGTCATGTCATGTTCACACAGGGATTTGCCGACATTGATGCCCTGCGCCGCCAGAAAGGTATTGGCCATGCCGCCGCCGATCACCAGATGATCGACTTTTTCCACCAGATTGCTCAGCNAGCTSTMRCTKKSRRSRSWSWWWMSMKCSRYSRRTMMCAGCGGTCAGGGGGCGTTTGGGCTGGCCCAGAGCGCTTTCCAGCGCCGTCAGCTCGGCCTGCATCAACCGGCCTGCACAGGCGGGTAACAGATGGGCGAGGCCCTCGGTTGAGGCATGGGCGCGGTGGGCGGCTGAGAAGGCATCGTTGCAATAGATGTCACCGAGTTTGGCTATCTTGGCGGCAAGTGCGGCGTCATTCAATTCTTCGCCGGCATGGAAACGGGTGTTTTCCAGCAGCAGGATTTCTCCGGGCTGCAGAGCGGCAACGGCAGCTTCGGCGGCGGGGCCACGGCAGTCGGCGCAAAACACAACCGGGGCACCAAACGCGGCTTCAAGCGCCGGGCGCAATGGGCGCAGAGACATCTCGGGCACCACCTGGCCCTTGGGGCGGCCAAAATGCGCCAGCAGGATTGGTTTGCCGCCCTGTGCGAGGATCGCGGCAACCGTGGGGGCGACGCGGCGGATGCGGGTATCGTCGCTGATCTGGCCATTGTCCATCGGCACGTTGATATCAACGCGCAGCAGCACTTTTTTGCCTGCCAGGTCCATGTCGTCCAGCGTGTTCCAGCCCATGTCGGTCTCCTTGGAAATACCCATGTCAATCTGCGCTGTATTTCGGGGCTTTTGGCGGCGCAGTCAATGCTCCCTTGGCAATTGGCGGTGCGCAGACTAACTATCACCGCAACCAGACAAGACAGGAGACCAAAATGGCCGAGATCAAAGATCCCGAGAACACCATCATCGTTGAGCTGACCGGCGGCAATGTTGTCATTGAACTACTGCCGAAGGTAGCCCCGAAACATTGCGATCGGATGAAGGAACTGGCCCGCAGTGGCGCCTATGACAATGTTTGCTTTCACCGGGTGATTGACGGGTTTATGGCCCAAACCGGTGATGTGGCCAATGGCAACATGGAAGAGGGTTTTAATCTGCGCAGCGCAGGCACCGGGGGATCTGAGCTCCCCAACGTGCCAGCTGAATTTTCCAAGCTGCCGCATGATCGTGGCACCATTGGCGCCGCCCGTTCGGCCAGCCCGGACAGCGCCAACTCGCAGTTCTTTTTCAACTTCAGCGACAACCATTTCCTGAACAACCAGTACACGGTCTATGGCCGGGTGATTGAAGGTATGGACCACGTTGACGCCATTGTGCGCGGCGAGCCGCCAACCGAGCCGGATCGGATGATCTCGGTCAAGGTGGCGGCGGATGTTTAAGCTTGCAACCGTTTTAGCTTTGGTGGCGGGGCCGGTACTGGCGACAGGTCTTGAGATCCAGATCGAAGGCGAAGGCGCCAATGGCACTATTGTCATTGACCTGCTGGAGGATCTGGCTCCCAAGCATGTGGAGCAGATCACCGCTCTAGCGGCTGATGGCAAGTATGATGGGGTGGTGTTTCACCGGGTGATTGACGGCTTCATGGCACAGACGGGTGACGTGCAGTACGGCAAGCTGGGCATGGATATGAGCCGGGCCGGAACTGGTGGGTCTGATCTGGGCAATATCGAGGCCGAGTTTTCGGAACTGTCCTTTGAACGTGGTGTGGTGGGTATGGCCCGCAGCCAGAGCCCCAATAGCGCCAACTCGCAGTTCTTTATCATGTTTGATGCTGGGTATTTCCTGAATGGCCAATACACGGTTGTGGGCAAGGTTACCGAAGGCATGGATGTGGTGGATGCGATTAAACGGGGTCAACCACGTTCGGGCGCGGTCACTGGCCAGCCGGATGTGATGAAAACGGTTACGGTGACCGAGTAATTCGATCCATGGGGCTGGTGCTGCGGTGCTGGCCCCATTTTCTTGGAAGAAAATGGATCGGAATTTTTTTGAAAATTCCGGTTATCGTCGAGAGGTTCACGGCATTGTTGGATGCCTGTGATCTCTGTTCGCAGCATTCTGGCCCCGAGAAAGGGCGAAGATGTTGTTCAGAACCTATCTGCTGATCATTTTGCTTTGGGCCGGCGGAGCTATTGCTGGTCCAGAAGCCTGGCGCTCCGAGTGGCCCAATACCAAGTTTGATAGAACCAGCATTGAAGATTGGGCTGAAATCCAGTCAGGCGGGCCACCCAGGGATGGGATTCCGGCGCTGAGTGCTCCTCAGTTCCTTCGGGCCAGCGACGAAAACAGAATTAGCGTGCGGGAACCGGTGATCACTGTGGAGATCGCAGGCCAGGTGCCGCGGGCCTATCCATTGCGCTACCTGACCTGGCATGAAATCGTCAATGACCGTATCGGTGGCATTCCTGTGGCGGTGACCTTTTGTCCGCTGTGCAATTCAGGGATGACATTTGATCGGCGCAGCCGCGCTGGGGTGCTGACCTTTGGGGTGACCGGCAAGCTGCGCAACTCTGACATGGTGATGTTTGACCGCGAGACCGAGAGCTGGTGGCAGCAGGCGGTGGGGTTGGGGATTGTCGGTGAGCTGACTGGCGTTAAGTTAAAGACCCTGCCCAGTTGGATGGAAAGCTGGCAACAGTTTCGGACGCGCAATCCCGAGGGGCTGGTGATGGCCGAGCCAGATTATAACCGGTCTTATGGCCGCAATCCCTATCGCAGCTATGACAGCTCTACCCGACCGTTTCTGTACAAKGGCGAGATGCCGCCGCATGGCATTCGTCCACTGGCACGGGTGGTGCGGGTTGGCACGCGCGCCTGGCCACTGGCGCGTCTGGCGGAACTGGAAGAGCTGCACGAGGGGGGAGTGGTGATCAATTGGCGGGCAGGACAGGCCTCGGCGTTGGACACCAGGCAGATTGCCTCGGGGCGTGACGTCGGGTCGATCCGAGTGCGCGATGGGCAAGGGCGCGATGTCGCCCACGACGTGATGTTTGCCTTTGCCTTTCATGCGTTCTGGCCACAGGGGCAGTGGATGCTGGGGCGCTGAGCAGGCCCCCAGATAGATCAGAACAGAAAGTTACCGGCGTCTTGAATGCTGGTGATTGAGACGTCTTCAATCAGAATTTCGACATTGGCGAATGAAACCAAGACGTCATTGCCCTGCTGTTCAAAATCCAACTGACCCAACCGGGATGCGCCACGGCCAATTTGGATGTGATCGATGCCCAGTTCAAAATCAGTGATGGTGTCATTGCCGTGGTTTTTGTGAAAAACAAAGACGTCGCGGCCTGCACCGCCGGTAAGGACATCATTACCGTGATGGCCTAGAAGCGAGTCCCGGCCTTTGCCCCCCAGGAGCATGTCATTGCCACTGCCGCCGGTGAGGGCGTCATTGTGATTGCCGCCGACAAGCCGGTCGTTGCCGGAGCCTCCCATCAGTTGGTCCTTGCCACCCCCCCCCACCAGCCGGTCATTTCCTTTTCCGCCCATCAGGGTGTCATGACCTGCGTTGCCTTGCAGGTGATCACGGTTATCGCCGCCTTCCAGGTAGTCATCACCTTTGCCACCGGAGAGGGAGTCAGAGCCACTGTTTCCGAAAAGCCGGTCGTTTTCGGAAAAACCGTCGAGAACGTCGTTTCCGGTGCCGCCGAACAGGGTGTCGTCTCCAGTTCCGCCGTACAGGCTATCCTCTCCGCCGCCGCCCAAAATATGGTCATTGCCGCTACCTCCAAACAGGCCATCATTGCCACCTCGGCCCATAATTCTATCGTGACCATCACCACCAACCAAAAAGTCGAACTCTGTGCCGCCAGAAATAGTGTCGTTCCCACCGTGACCATGAATCATATCGAAGCCAAAGGTACCGGTAGGGCTGTTGCCAGTTAGGGAGTCGTTGCCCTCGCTACCGTGTTGGACCAAGATGGAGCCATCTAAAAACTTCACGACCTCGACATCGTAAAGGCTATCGGAGCCAAATTTGGATGTGATACGAACCTCGTTCTCGTAGAAACTGTAGGAAGCATTGTCAATTGATGCCCGGATCACAAATGTGTCTGTTCCGGAACCGCCGAAGACGATGTCGTCACCGGTACCCAATTCGATGGTGTCGTTGCCGCTATATGTCTCCCATAGGGCTCCGACTGTTGAGTTGGAGACAATTGAATCGCTGCCAGCGAACATAATCTGTTCAAGTTGAGTAGCGGAATATGTCATTATTTGCGCATATGTCAGACTGATGTCCGAAATCGAAAACACCGTTGTTCCGTACGAGGTGATTGCCATCGAACTGATCAACCATTCATATTGAGATGAGCTGGAAAAATTCCCGGTCATTATAAGAGCTGTTTGGTTGCTGCCCGTAATGACGATTCGTGAATTAGTAAATATGGTGAGAACGGCGTCATCAAATACGTCAGAATTTAGATCATTTAAGGACCAGGTGCCAGTTAGGTCATTAATCAGTGCGGTTGCCATGATATATCTTTTCCAAAAAAGTTATCAAAGTGATGAAAATAAAGAATATTTGAATGTGTTTAGGGCTCTTTATGTTTAACGGATGTCGGCTAGGTCATCTCTGTCCATGCCAATGTGGTTCGCGCGTACGGTTGGGGCTAGCGAGTAAAAGAAGCGCCACCGGATTTATCCAGTAGCGCATTTTATTGTTTCGATCCAGCCTTCAGCCTTCAGCCTTCAGCCTTCAGCCTTCAGGCTTGGCGGCTGGTGCCGGTGCAGTTACCGGTTTTTTGGCGGCGGCGCGACCAGGTGTCAACGGATCGTCCTGACGCTGGACCGAGCCCTCAAAATGGGCGCCGCTCTCAATCGCGATGGTCTTGTGGATAATGTCACCCTCGACCCGCGCGGTGGCGGTCAGGCGGACCTTCAGTCCACGCACCCGGCCAACAATGCGACCATTGATGACGACGTCATCAGCTGTCACTTCGCCTTTGATGGTGGCTGATTCGCCAATGGTCAGCAGGTGGGCGCGGATGTCGCCATCGACCGTGCCTTCGACCTGGATGTCGCCGGTGGTCTTCATGTTCCCAGTGACGTGCAGATCCGAAGACAGAATGGATACTGGCGGTTTGGCCTTGGGGGTGCTGGCCCTGAAATCGCTTTGAGTTGGTGCGGCGGGAGCCGAAGYCGGAACCGCCGGTGTTGCCTTAGCTTCGGCTTTCTTAGCGCCGGGTTCGTTGATTTTGCTTTTAGAAAACATTGCGTGCAGCCTTGATATAGATCATCGGGTTAACTGGTTTGCCATTGACCCGAACCTCATAGTGGAGGTGGGTCCCGGTGGACCGTCCGGTGTTACCCATATCACTGATGTGATCCCCGCGCGAGACCCTTTGGCCGACCTTTACGCGGATGTTAGAATTATGGGCATAACGTGTTTCAATGCCAAAGGCATGCTGAATAATGACCAGCTTGCCATAGCCGGATTGCCAGCCCGCCTTGGTGACGATTCCATCAGCGGTGGTGAAGATGTCGGTGCCGGTGCGGCCGGCAAAGTCGGAGCCCTTGTGCAGGCGGCGACCACCAGTTTTGGGATCACGACGATAGCCAAAGCCCGAGGTCTGGCGCACCGAGCCGAGGTTGACCGGGGTGGCAAACGGCGCCTGCTGGGCGGCAATGCGATAGAGGTTCAGCTGGTCCATCTGATTGAGCAACAAATTGGCGCGCAACTCATCCGCGGTGGGTTCTTCACCGCGTGTGGACAGGGAAAAAGGGCTGAGCGGACCTCCCTGACCGCTGTATCCGCGCCGCACCTGTTCAAGGATGCGATCGGTGGGCATTCCGGCCGCGCGGAACATTTTGTCTAGCGGCTCAATCGAGATCACCATGGCCTCTTCCAGCTGGCGAAAGATCTGGTCGTTGCGGTCATCCATCAGCCGGATTTCTTTCTCCAGCGCGTCGCGGGCGTCCAGGGCTTCTTGGGCRKMWRASTTGATMKSATYSYSWWYRRSYKYGRTTKCRGMMAGCRSKGYSRSKWSMMMRYSSRYYTKCKYYKGRRYYGMRGAKKYYWGYGCSTSMMMWSYGGCKSSGKYKKCMWYKKGYTGKKSCAACAAAGCCAGTTGTCGGCGGGCGGCCTCGCGGTCCTGCATGGTTTCGCGCAGGGTGGTCTGGATCACTTCGATGCCGGTTTCCAGCTCGTGACGGCGGGTTTCCGAGGCCAGAATCTCGGATTGCATCACTGAAATCTGCGCCAGTGCGGCGTTGAAACGATTCTGCGCGGCCAGGGCCTCATGGGCGCGGGAATCGCGTTCCTCGGACAGAATATTGAGTCGCTCACGATAGGTTTGCTGGTCGCGCTTGGCTTGCTCGCGAAAGTTGCCCGAGCCAATGCTGTCCATCAATACAATGGCCGTGGCGACAATACCCCAGGCGACGATCACGCAGGTGCCGGCCGCGGCAACCAACTGGGTTTCCGGCCTGAGCCGGATAAAGCGTGTGTCGGTGTCGGATTTCAGGAAAACGCGTCGTTCGGGGAAGCGTCGTTCGAGAAAACCGTGAATACTTATAGCCAGACGTGTGCGCACGCGCTGATCCTTGTCCCATCTCAGTGCCAAAGACCCGCTGCCTGATTGGTGGCGGGTCTTTTGGGGCTAAGGAATAGCCAGCCGCGCAAGATTGGGCAAGCCTGTTGACCAATCTTGCGCCTGAGGGCTTCAATTTCTGCCGACCTTGGCAACAACTCGCCGACCCCAAGGCGCGGTGCTTTAGGGCAAGCTGTCAGTCGGTGTCGGGTTTGGGCAAGGGCTCGGTGAGAGGCCAATAGAAATCCGGGGGAATTCCGGCCTCGGCACGTTTTTCCTCGTTGAACGGTGGTTTCAGGGTGCTGTGGAAATAGCGTCGCACCAGGGTGTGGAAGACTTCCTTGGGGTCGACATTCTCGCGGCCACAGAGAAAGTGGAACCACTTGCTGCCATAAGCGACATGGCTGACTTCTTCGCCGTAGATCACCTCTAGCGCCTCAATCACCTGCGGCATTTTGGCCTTGCGGAACACTTCGATCATGCCCGGGGTGACGTCGAGTCCGCGCGCCTCCAGTACCATCGGCACCACCGCCAACCGGCCCATCAGATCCTCGGCGGTGTCTTCCGCCGCGCGCCACATGCCGGTGTGGGCGGGCAGGGCCCCATAGTGGCTATCAAGGGTCGCAAGGCAATCACATAGCAGGTTGAAGTGCTTTGATTCCTCGTCAGCAGCTTTAACCCAGTCATCAAAGAAACCCATCGGCATCGGAATGTGGGAGAACCGCGCGATGATGTCCCAATGCAGGTCAACCGCGTTCAGTTCAATATGGGCGACGGCATGCAGCAGCGCTATTCGTCCAGCCGGGCTTCCTGGCTTGCGTTTTGGGACATCACGAGGAGATAGCAATTCTGGTCGCTCAGGACGGGCGGGATGCAGTGGTGGCTTGGCCGTGCCGATTTCAATCGGATCGTGGGTTCCGGTGCGAGAGGCAAGCCAGTCAGCGGCGTGGCGGCGGGACAGGGCGGCCTTCTCGGCCCCGCCGGCGGTGGTCAACACCTGCACGGCGCGTTCAGCAAGAGAGAGGTTGGAGCTGGTCATATCTGCATTCCGATGATTGTTGCTTCGGATGTTTCCGATTTCTGGCGTTTTGTCCAGATCCCGGCGCCTTTTTGCGCCGCGCTGGTGCGCGGCGCGGCAGTGGCAAATCAGAGCGCTTGGGCGGCTGCCAGCACCTCCTCCACATGGCCGTCTACCTTTACCTTGCGCCAGATGCGGGCAATGCGCCCCTGTGCATCAATCAAGAAGGTCGAGCGTTCAATGCCCCAATGTGTCTTGCCGTAGAGGGTTTTCTCGGTCCAGGTGCCGTAGTCCTCGCACATGGTGCCATTGGCATCAGACAGAAGTGGCGTGGTCAGTGCGTGTTTTGAGATGAAATTGTCGTGTTTCTTAAGGCTATCTTTGGAGATGCCAAACACCAAAGCCCCGGCCTCGGCAAAAGCCTGCAACTGATTGGAAAATCCGATGGATTCCTTGGTGCAGCCTGGCGTATTATCGCGGGGATAGAAAAAGAGCACAATGGGTTTGCCCCGAAGGTCTGCCAGTGTCACGTCGCCGCCGTCACCGGTGCATGGCAGGGTGAAATCGGGGGCGAGGTCTGAAGTGTCGAGCATTGTAAGCGTCTCCGTGGAAATCTATGGGGCCTGCCTGCCATAGGTGGGTGGCATCAGGCAAAGGAAAAGCAAAGATCGCGCGCGCCGAAAAAATACCGGGTCCTGACCCAGAGCACCAAATCCCGTCCCCGGCGGGCACTGGACGGCGTGGGTGGCGTCGGCGGCTGTTGAGATTCTGTGTCTGGACTGGGACAGTTCTGGCTGTGCTTGCGGCATTGGTGATTTATTTTGGTCTGGGCACCCGGTTTGAGGCGCCCGAGTGGCTGCGCCAACGTGTTGAGGCGCGGATTGAGCGCAATCTGGGTGGATTGCAGATCGAGTTTGGCCAAATCTATCTGGTGGTCAATCATGGCTGGCGGCCAAGGGTTGGTTTGCGCGATGTCAGATTGAGCAAAGCTGACGGCACGGTCATGGCGCAATTGGCGGATGCTCAGGCGTCGCTGGCAATGCGGCCGCTTTTGTCCGGCCAGGTGCAGCCCAAGCGGATCAGCATTAGCGGCTTGTCTGCGGTACTGCGGCGCGAGGCCAGTGGCGCGGTGGCGCTGAGCCTATCAAGTGGCGAAACCCCTCTGCGTCAGGCCGCGGGTGTGCCGCAAYTGATYGARCAATTCRACAGCYTGCTGMTGACRCCMGCRCTGRCRGCKTTGGTTRMAATTGAGACYGAGGCKCTGACCCTGCGCTATGARGAYSTRCGSCAGGGSCGGGCCTGGACMYTGGATGGGGGYTATYTMCGSCTGGACCGRASSGRSCAGGATNKTGYCNATYGCRGGTGGGTTTTCGGTGCTGAGCGGGCGCGATTATGCCAGCACGGTTGAGGCCAATTACCGCTCGGTGATTGGCGATCCCGCTGCTGAATTTGGCATTGTGGTCAGTGAAATCGCCAGCGAGGATATTGCCGCGCAGAGCGCGGCTCTGGGGTGGTTGCAAGTGTTGCGAGCGCCGATTTCAGGGTCCCTGCGTGGCGGCATAGACAGCGATGGGGTGCTGCTGCCGTTTTCAGCAAGTCTACAGATTGGTGCCGGGGTTTTGCAGCCGACGGATCAAACCCTGCCGATCCCGTTTCACGGCGCCAGAAGCTATGTCATTTTCACCCCCGAGACCCAGATCCTTCGGTTTAACGAGCTGACGGTGAACAGCGGCTGGGGCGCGGGCACCATGGAGGGGCAGGCGTATCTGAGCGGAGTTGAGAATGGCCAGTTGACCGAATTGGTTGCACAGCTCAGGTTTTCAGATCTGCSSMTSAMCNCSMWRRAAMMTGTNTGMRAMSCCGCTGGAACTGGCCGGGGTGACGGCGGATCTAAAGCTGGAGCTGGCGCCGTTCAGGCTGCGCCTGGGGGAGATGCTAATCCAGGACGGCGACAGCAATATTCTGATCAGCGGTGAGCTGCGGGCCGGAAAGAGTGGCTGGGATTATGATTTGACCGGTTATATCGATCAGGTGGACGCTGAGCGGGTCAAGCAATTGTGGCCCGAGTCTGCACCGCCAAAACCGCGCAAATGGGTGCGTGAAAATCTGTGGCAAGGCACCGCGCGGGATGTCAATCTGGCGCTGCGCGGGCGGGATGGCAAAAAGCCGTTTCTGTATCTCGATCTGGGGTTCGAGGATGGGGTGGTCCGGTTCCAGAAAGACATGCCACCGCTGCGCAATGCCAAGGGGCAGTTGAGCATCTATGGCAAACGCCTGGTGGTGATGGCCACTGAAGGCACGATAACCGCGGATCAGGGCGGCGACATTAATGTGGCCGGGACCTCGTTTATCATTCCAGATACCTCAATCAAGAACGGCGGTCCGGGGATTGCCAGGGTCGAGGCCTCGGGGCCGGTGACGGCGGTGCTGTCGCTGTTGAACCGACCGCCATTGTCGGTGCTGAAAAACAGCAACCTGCCAGTGGATCTGGCCACGGGCCTGGTGCGGGTCTCGGGCACCCTGGCCTTGCCTATGAGAGACAAAGTTCCGGTTGAGGAGATTTCCTATCACTACCGGGGCCAGATTGAAGAGGTGCAAACCTCGGTTCTGGTGCCCGGACATGAGTTATCGGCGCCGCGATTGAACCTGAGCGGCGATCAGCACGGGGTTGAAATTCAGGGAGAGGGTCTTTTGTCTGGGGTGCCGATCAGTGCGACTTGGCGGATGGCGCTTGGCAAAGATGTGTCCAAGGCAAGCCGGGTCGAGGGCACGGTCGAGCTGTCGCAATCGGCGGTAGAGGCGTTTAATCTGGGTCTGCCCAAGGGATCAATCAGCGGTCAGGCGCTTGGTGAATTTGGCGTTGATCTGACACCCGACGCGCCGCCACAGCTGTCGCTGCAATCTGATTTGGCTGGCGCGGGCCTGCGGGTTCCTTCGTTGGGCTGGTCGATCTCGCCGGAAACTACCGGCACCTTAAGCCTCACCGCCACTCTGGGGGCGGCGGCACAGGTGGATCAGTTTGAACTGACGGCGCCGGGTTTTTCGGCGACAGGCAGTATTAGCACCCGCGAGGGCGGTGGATTGGATCGGGTCCGGTTCGACAGGGTGACGGTGGGAAGCTGGATGCAGGGTTCGGCTGAACTGGTGGGGCGTGGAGATGCGGCCCCTGCGGTCAATGTGCTAAGCGGTGTGTTGGATATGCGCCGGGCTCCGTTCAGTGGTGCCAGCGGCGCGGCTGGCAATGGTGGCGACAGTGGGCCAATCAGCCTGCGGCTGGACCGGTTGCAGGTGACGGATAGCATCGCGTTGCACGGGTTTGATGGCAGATTTTCTACTTTGGGCGGGTTTAACGGCGCGTTCAGCGGCGCCTTGAACGGGCAGACCGCAATCAGTGGCCAGGTGGTGCCGCAGAAGGGCGGCGTCGCCACCCGAATTCGCTCGAATGATGCCGGCGGCGTGTTTCGCTCGGCTGGGGTGCTGCGCCATGGTCAGGGTGGCAGTTTTGATATGACGCTGACGCCCGCCGATAAACCGGGCGAGTATGACGGGCATATCAAGGTGACGAATACCCGCGTCAAGGACGCACCAGCCATGGCGGCGCTGATCAATTCGCTGAGCCTGATTGGCTTGATCGACGAGTTGGCCGGGCAGGGTATCCTGTTCACCGGGGTTGAGGCGCGTTTTCGGCTGGGGTCGTCGTATCTGGTGTTGCATGAAAGCAGTGCGGTGGGGCCGTCGATTGGAGTGTCGATGGATGGCAATTACAATCTGGCGAATGGGGTGTTGAACATGCGCGGAGTGCTGTCGCCGATCTATATGCTCAATGCCATTGGCAGCGTGTTTACCCGCAAGGGCGAGGGATTGATCGGCTTTGCCTTTACCCTGCGCGGCACTGCGGATGACCCGAAGGTGCAGGTGAACCCGCTGTCCGGACTGGCGCCGGGCATGTTCCGCGAAATCTTTCGAGGACCAGCCCCAACCATACCGGGGCAGGCTGCGCCCACGCGCCCTACACCCAGTCCAAGCACTGCGCCTTCGGCAAGTCCGGGTGAGGACCGGTGAAAACAGGACCGTTTCTCTACCTGAGTTTTTTGGCTGATAAACCGGGTGGCGCCTGGGCTTGGCCTCCCAAAGCCAGACGCTGCCCTTATTTCTTATCACTGCATTGGTGGCAGACCTGTTTTGTCCCATGGCCAAGCGTCAGCGAAGGCCCTATAGCGCGGGCATGAAACTGAGTGATTTTGATTTTGAGCTGCCCGACAGCCTGATAGCCACCCGTCCTGCCTCGCCACGCAGTTCGGCACGACTGCTGGTGGCCGAGGGGGATGTGATCCACGACCGCACCGTGACCGATCTGGTGGATTGGCTGCGCCCCGGTGATCGGCTGGTGCTGAATGACACCAAGGTAATTCCGGCACGGCTGAGTGGGCTGCGGCATCGCCTGAGTGCGCAGGGTCCGGTGGCGGCCAAGATCGAAGTGACMCTGCTRGAGCCGCGYGCYGATGGYTGCTGGAGCGCSTTGYTGAAGCCRCTKARRAAGRTCAARATYGGYGARSAKGTTGTYTTTGGCRAYGGSTTYAGCGCCACKCTGGARGCSRTSGCSGAMGGKCAGGGYCARYTGCGGTTYAATCTGGTKGSCGATRAYTTTGACGCCGCRYTGGCGCAGGCSGGMRCKATGCCKCTRCCKCCYTATATYGCYGCCAARCGCCCKGCGGATGCGCRGGACAARCAGGATTAYCAAACMGTYTGGGCRCGGCATKCRGGYGCWGTGGCGGCRCCRACKGCCAGCYTGCATTTCGAYAATRCTYTGCTGGMGGCWYTGGCGGCYAAGGGSGTSRAWTTYACCCATGTCACCCTKCATGTNGGGNGCGGGCACCTTTCTGCCGGTCAAGGTCGARGATGTGRCCWSSCACAAGATGCATGCSGAATGGGGSCGKGTCAGCSCKCAGGCSGCTRCTGARATCGCKGCRACCAAGGCGRMWGGCGGRCGGGTGATCCCGRTYGGCACSACKGCKCTGCGGTTGATCGAAAGCGCGGCGCGGGGGGGCGAGATTGCTCCCTGGGAGGGTGACACCGATATATTCATCTACCCCGGTTTTGCCTTTCAGGTGACAGATGCGTTGATGACCAATTTCCACCTGCCCAAGTCAACTTTGCTGATGCTGGTCTCGGCGCTGATCGGGCAACAAAGGGTCCGTGCGATCTACGAACATGCGGTTGCGACCGAATATCGGTTCTTTTCCTATGGCGATGCGTCGCTTTTGATCCCTGGATGACGAAAACATCGCAGAACTGAGATTCGATCTCGGGGACAAGCGCGCAACTGAGAGGTCGTGACCCAATGGGTCAGGCTGGATGGTGCTGTCCCTAAATGAGAAGGAATGTCGGGGATGTTTCAGGTTCTGTCGAGCGCTTGGGCGCTGTTGCTGGGAATGGGTCTGCTGATGGTCGGGAACGGCCTGCAGGGGACTTTGCTGGGGGTCAGAGGCGAGATCGAGGGGTTTTCAACCCTGGAGATGTCCTTTGTGATGTCGGCGTATTTTGTCGGCTTTCTGGGYGGMTCRMRAWTGRCGCCYGARMTRATCCGRCGRGTTGGKCAYGTGCGGGTGTTTGCGGCRCTGGCSTCGTTTATCTCGGCGGTGATGATCCTGTATCCGGCGTTCACCAATCCRGTGGCCTGGAGCTTTGGGCGGATGCTGATCGGGTTCTGCTTCTCCGGCGTGTATGTCACCGCCGAAAGCTGGCTGAACAATGCAGCGGACAATCAAAACCGCGGCAAGGCGCTGTCGCTGTATATGATTGTGCAGATGTTTGGCATCGTCTCCGCGCAGGGGCTTTTGCTGATTGGCGATCCGGCTGGTTATGAGATCTTTGTACTGGCCTCGGTGCTGGTGTCGATCTCGTTTGGGCCGATCCTGTTGTCGATTTCTCCCACACCAGCCTTTGAAACCGCCAAGCCGATGAGTCTGCGACGGCTGATGGATGCCTCACCGCTGGGCTGTGTYGGCATGTTCCTGCTRGGCGGMGTGTTCTCGGCGCAGTTTGGWATGAGCGCGGTYTAYGGYGCYAAGGCGGGRYTGAGCCTGGCTGAAATCTCGACCTTTGTGGCCACGTTTTATATTGGGGCGCTGTTGTTTCAGTATCCGCTGGGCTGGATGTCGGACCGGATGGATCGCCGGGTTCTGGTGCTGTTTGTGGCGGCATTTGGCGCAGGTGGGTCGGTGCTGGGCCTGATGTTCGGGGCGCAGTTCTGGACCCTGCTGGTGGCTGGGTTTCTGATCGGCGGCTTGTCGAACCCGCTGTATTCGCTGCTGATTGCCCATACCAACGACTATCTTGAGCACGATGATATGGCGGCGGCCTCGGGGGGATTGGTGTTTATCAGTGGCTTGGGAGCCATCGCCGGACCGTTGATCATTGGCTGGCTGATGGGGGATGCGGTGTTTGGACCCTCGGGGTATTTCCTGTTTATGTTGGTGCTACTGACGTTGCTGGCTCTCTATGCCGGCTACCGGATCACTCAGCGGCCGGCGATTCCCATTGAGGACACGGGAATCATGACTCCAATGTCGCCGACCGCCTCACCCGTTGCGGTTGAGTTTGCACAGGAATATGCCATCGAAACGGAGCTGGAAGAGCAGGACAATGCCGAGAATTGAAGATGATTGCGCTAAAGCGTCAAAATCATGCGTAAGATTTCACAAAAACATCACACCTGTTGCAAATTGTTACTGTAACGGTCTTGTAAAACAGGTGCGAAATCGACTGAAGTTGTCGGGCAGGCAATAATTTGGAGTATGACCCATGGTTGGTCCCGACGAGGTTCTGGAGTACTGGCTCGATGAAGCCGGACCAAAGAGCTGGTACTTACAGGACGAGGCGTTCGACGCTGAGATACGAAACCGGTTTGGACAGGCTTGGGAGGGGGCTTGCGCGGGCAAGTACTCGATGTGGCTCACCTATCCCAGTGGGGCGCTGGCCTATCTTATCCTAACCGATCAATTTCCGCGTAATATGTTCCGTGGCTCGCGCACGGCCTTTGCCAGTGACAAACTGGCGCTGTCGGCGGCCAAGATGTCCATCAGCAAGAAATGGGACATGCGGATCGACGAGCCGGCCCGGCAGTTCTTTTATCTGCCGCTGATGCATTCCGAGAATCTCTGCGATCAGGATCGCTGCGTGCGGCTGATGAAAGAGCGGATGCCGGTAGAAGGCCCGTACAATATGTTGCACGCCCGTGCCCACCGCGAAGTGATCCGGCTGTTTGGCCGCTTTCCCTATCGCAACGAGGCGCTGGACCGTCACAGCACCGCGCCGGAAATGGACTATGTGTTGGCAGGGGGGTACGGCGAAACCGTGCGTATGCTGCAGGCCGCGCCCTGAACACTGTTAGGTCGGCGGTGGCAGACAGCTGGTAAGTCGGGCAATCTGTCCGGCCAGTTCTGCCGCGCCGGTCTGTGCCGCATCGTGGATGATGTCTGCGGGCAGTTGGCGCAGCTCTGACAGTTCTTGTTGCAGCGAGGCCAAGCGTTGGTCCAACGCGTCCAATTGGCTGGAGACGGCCAATTCGGGGCGGCTGACGATGTCACTGCGCAGGCCTGCCACCTCTAGCCGCAGCTCTTGCACCCGGTCTTGAATCGGTGCGATCTGCACCACGGCCGCGGTCACTTTGCTGGTCACATTTTCAACTGACGACATTAATTTCCAGCCCAAAAACAGGCAAAGCGCCAGCAACAAAAGAGTTGCATTGATCATAGCCTTGAGCAGGTCCAGGATGAGTTTTTTCATGGCAGGGGGCTCCTGTGTCAAATACGTACCGATGGAAGCAGGTTGGTGTTTATCGGCGCATGGTTTCAGAAACTGCGTTGAAATGCTATCGAGAACCTTGAAAAGCTAGGGTGGGGTTGCTGTGATACTGAGCGATTGCAGCCGGAATTGAATTAGTTTAATGGTGAACTAGTTTTTGAACCGCAGTGCTGAGGGAATAACTATGGCTACCAAATCCTTTGATCTGATCGTAATCGGAGCCGGACCGGGGGGCTATGTTGCTGCCATCCGGGGGGCGCAACTGGGGTTAAAGGTTGTGGTGGTCGAGCGGGAGCACCTGGGCGGCATCTGCCTGAACTGGGGCTGTATCCCGACCAAAGCGCTGTTGCGCAGTTCCGAGGTGTTTCACCTGATGCACCGGGCCAAGGAGTTTGGTCTGAAGGCCGACAATATCGGCTATGATATTGACGCGGTGGTGAAACGTTCCCGCGGGGTGGCCAAGCAGCTGTCCGGTGGTGTGGCGCATCTGCTGAAGAAGAATAAGGTCAGCGTCATCATGGGCGCGGCGACGCTCACGGCCAAAGGCAAGGTTAGTGTCAAAACAGCCAAGGGCGCCGAGGAGTTGACCGCCAAGAATATCATTGTGGCCACTGGTGCCCGGGCGCGTGAATTGCCAGGGCTGGAGGCTGACGGCGAGCTGGTCTGGACCTACAAACACGCGCTGGACCCGCCGCATATGCCGAAAAAACTTCTGGTCATCGGATCGGGCGCGATTGGTATCGAATTTGCCAGCTTCTAYAACACTCTGGGSRCTGACACCACGGTGGTCGARGTGATGGAYCGGGTGYTRCCWGTWGARGATGCYGARATCTCRGCCCTGGCCAAGAAGGCGTTCAAAAAGCAGGGCATGAAGATYATGGARAAAGCCATGGTCAAGCAGCTGGAYCGGGGTAAGGGCAARGTGATTGYCCATATCGAGGTCGGTGGTAAGATTGAAAAGCAAGAGTTCGACACGGTGATTTCGGCGGTTGGCATTGTTGGCAATGTCGAAGGCCTGGGGCTCGAGGCGCTGGGTGTCAAGATTGACCGCACCCATGTGGTCACCGATGAATTCTGCCGCACCGGAATTGAGGGGCTTTATGCCATTGGCGATATCGCCGGGGCACCCTGGTTGGCACATAAGGCGAGCCACGAAGGCGTGATGGTTGCCGAACTGATTGTCGGCAAACATGCACATCCGGTCAAACCCGAAAGCATTGCCGGCTGTACCTACTGCCATCCACAGGTGGCCAGCGTTGGCTATACCGAAGCCAAGGCCAAAGAGCTGGGCTATGACATCAAGGTGGGCCGGTTCCCGTTTATGGGCAATGGCAAGGCCATCGCGTTGGGAGAGCCTGAAGGGCTGATCAAGACCGTGTTTGACGCCAAAACCGGCGAGTTGCTGGGGGCGCACATGATTGGAACTGAGGTAACAGAACTGATCCAGGGCTATGTGGTGGGTCGCCAATTGGAGGCCACCGAGGAAGATTTCATCAACACGGTGTTCCCACATCCGACGCTCAGCGAAATGATGCATGAAAGTGTGCTGGATGCCTTTGATCGCATGATCCACATGTAAGTGGGCTTGATGCCGTATAGGTTGAAGCGCCCGGTGCCCGTGATGGCACCGGGCGTTTCTGTTTTGAAAAGCGCTAACTGGCGATTTTCCGCCCATGTAGACAGAGGAGAATCCGCCTGCGGGGCCTGTGATTAACTGGGTTTGTAGATCTTTAGGCCGTTGAGTAGACGTGACTTTTCCAACTGATGACAAACCAATCGACAGCCCAAGGGGAGCGCCTTAGAGTTGAGGGGTTGAATGTTTATTTTTGTAGGGGGGTATCCCATGAAGACCTTTAAGTCTCTCGCTGCGGTTGCAGCTGTCCTGTCCATATCCGCGACCTCAGCCTTTTCCGCCAGCGCCGTTCTGCCAGGCGACGGAACTTTTACCAAATATGGTGAGGTCGAAGGCTGGACCGTCTATGTCGACGTCGATCGCAAATCCTGCCTGATTGAGCGAATGGATGACCAGTCCAATGTTGTCCAAATGGGCCTGACCTCGGACCATAAACTTGGCTATCTGGGCGTGTTCTCCAAAACCGCTGATCTGAGCAGCGGTCGGAAAGAGGACGTCTTTGTCGATCTCGACGGGGTTATGTACTCGTCGAAGGCGACCAAGATGAAGAAGAATATCACCGARGGTTATACCGGCGGCTATATTCTGGCCAACAATCCTCAGTTCATCGAGGATCTGGCCAAGAAATACACCATGACGGTGTTCCCCAAGAAAGAGCAATCGTTTGTGGTTGATCTGGCCGGGACCTACAAGGCGATGGAATTGGCCCGCACTTGCAATGCCGAGCAAGGTTGAGTCAGTATTCATTTACGAGAGTGGGGCTGCGCTTGTCGCGGCCCTTTTTTTGATCTGACGCTTGAATAACAACACTTTGAGGGATGCCAATGCCGAGTCTCAACCGAATTGCGATGGCAAAATCCAGTCGCGGCATGATCCGTCAACTGGGGCCAAAGCAGCTGCATGTGGCTGAAATTTCGGGCAAATGGGGGCAGATGTTTGATTTTGCCACCTATCAGCAGTTCCGGTTTCCACAATACGATATCTGCGAGGGACCAATCCGAGATGACAATGGTGGCGTCTTGAAATTCGATCTGGTGCTGGCCAATCAGGTCTGGGAGCATCTGGACCGGCCTTATGCAGCGACCAAGAACGTGCGCAAGATGCTGCGCCGGGGCGGGTATTTCTGGCTGGCAGTGCCGTTTTACATTCCGTTCCATGCAGCCCCCAACGACTGCTCGCGCTGGTCGGCTCGGGGACTGAAAAACCTGCTGATTGAATGTGGCTTTGAGGAGGATGCGATCCGGGCGCAGCAATGGGGTAACCGCAATGCGGCGCTGCGCAATCTGGAAGACAAATGGCCACCCGAGTATGACGAGGCCAGTGATTCACTGGACAATGACCCTGAGATGCCGGTTTGTGCCTGGGCGATTGCGCAGAAAACCTGAAGCTCAGGTACCTGTGCAAAATCTCACAGTAAAGTCTCTGTTGTCCGGCGTCAGTTGCCGCTACTCCTGTTTGGAATGAGGAGTGCGGCGGGGCTTGCCCGGCCCATGAGCAAAGGCACTAAAATGACAGTTTCGCATGACACGCGCTGGGGGTTGGTCCTGGTGATCTGGGCCGCTGGCCTAGGGGCCGCTGCGCAATATGGTAAGATCAGTGTGGTCTTCGACCGGATGGGCGAGTTGTACCCGCTGGCCGGGGGATCCATTGCGTTTACCGTGTCATTGGTTGGGTTGTTGGGGATCTTGTTCGGAGTCGTGGCCGGCATGTTTGTCGCGGCTTTTGGCTATCGCCGCACCCTGGTCTGGGCCCTGTGGGTTGGTGCAGCTATGTCGGCGTTGCAGGCCCTGCACCTACCGTTCTCGGCCTTTCTGGCCACACGGGTTGTTGAGGGGATATCCCATCTGGGGGTGGTGGTGGCGGGGCCGACCTTGATCGCACATGTTAGTTCAGAGAAATCCCGTGGATTGGCTATGACCCTGTGGAGCACGTTCTTTGGCGTCGCTTTTGCACTGCTGGTTTGGTTTGGTTTGCCACTGGTCAACGCATTTGGCGTGTTGTCGCTGTTCGGAACCCATGCGGTGATCATGGCGGGGCTGGCGATTTTGCTGGGCGTCGCCCTGCGCAATGTGCCGGTGCCCGAACGGCAGTCGATCCCACGGTTGGCAAATCTGCCGGCCTTGCATTGGCGGATCTATCGCTCGCCCTGGTTGGTGGCCCCGGCGGCGGGATGGCTGTTCTACACCGCGTGCTTTGTTGCGATCCTGACGGTTATACCACCGTTTATCGATGAAGAGATGCGTGGATTTGTGCTGGGTGCGATGCCTTTGGCCAGCATCGCGGTGTCGATGACCATAGGTGTGTATCTGCTCCGCTTCATTCCGGCTGTCCGGCTGGTTCAACTGGGGTTTCTGCTCTGTGTGCTGATGGGAGTTTGGCTGCTGCTGGTGCCGGGATCTCCGATGGCTTGTATTGCGCTGGCCGGGGCGATGGGGCTGGTGCAGGGCGGCAGTTTTGCCCTGGTGCCGCAGCTGAACGATACGGCGGCTGATCAGGCGCAGTCCAGCGGCGCAATGGCGCAGGCCGGCAACTTAGGCAACACCATTGGCACGCCGCTAATGGTCACGACCCTGTCCGTTGCTGGCTACTCGGGGATGCTGGGGACGGTTGTGGTGCTGTTCCTTGCCGGGTTTGGCGTGCACACGGTATTGGCAATGCGCCGCCGGTTTTAACGTGTTCGTGAAACGTTCTCAATTTTGGGTTGGAAACCTCATCGGTTTTCCCTATGTCTAAGAGGTCTTCTGGGGGGCACTATGGCTGAGCTGAAATTCATCGAGGTGCGCGGCGCGCGCGAGCACAATCTAAAGAACATCGACGTGGATATTCCGCGCAATCAGCTGGTGGTGATCACCGGGCTGTCCGGCTCGGGCAAAAGTTCGCTGGCGTTTGACACCATCTATGCCGAGGGCCAGCGCCGCTATGTCGAAAGCCTAAGCGCCTATGCCCGTCAATTCCTGGACATGATGGAAAAGCCGGATGTGGATCACATCAGTGGTCTCAGCCCGGCGATCTCGATCGAACAAAAGACCACCAGTAAGAACCCGCGCTCTACCGTTGGCACTGTGACTGAGATTTACGACTATCTGCGGCTGCTGTTTGCCCGTGCCGGAACGCCGTATAGCCCCACCACCGGATTGCCGATTGAGGCGCAGCAGGTGCAGGACATGGTTGACCGGATCATGGCGCTGGAGGAGGGCACGCGCGGATTTTTGCTGGCGCCCATCGTGCGCGATCGCAAGGGAGAGTATCGCAAGGATTTCCTGGAGCTGCGTAAACAGGGGTTTCAGCGGGTCAAGGTGGACGGTGAGTTCTATGAGTTGGACGAGCCGCCAACCTTGGACAAGAAATACCGCCATGACATTGACGTTGTTGTAGACAGAATTGTGGTGCGCGACGGGTTGGAAACGCGGCTGGCGGACAGTCTGCGCACCGCTCTGGATCTGGCTGATGGTATCGCCATTTTGGAAATCGCGCCCAAGGCCGAGGAGGGCGAAGAGGCCCCAGTCGGCGAACGGATCACCTTCTCGGAGAAATTTGCCTGCCCGGTCAGTGGTTTCACCATTTCCGAGATCGAACCTCGGCTGTTCTCGTTCAACGCGCCTTTTGGCGCCTGTCCCGAATGTGACGGGTTGGGGGTTGAGCTGTTCTTTGACGAACGGCTGGTGGTGCCGGATCAAACGCTGAAAATATACGACGGCGCGCTGGCGCCCTGGCGCAAGGGTAAATCACCCTATTTCCTGCAGACAATTGAGGCCATCGCCAAGCATTATAAGTTCGACAAGAACACCTCGTGGAAGGATCTGCCAGAGAAGGTGAAACATGTCTTCCTGCGCGGCTCGGGCGATGAGGAAATCATGTTCCGCTATGACGAAGCTGGCCGGGTTTATCAGATCGAGCGGGTGTTTGAGGGGGTGATCCCCAATATGGAACGGCGCTATCGCGAGACCGATAGCAATTGGATCCGGGAAGAATTTGAACGCTATCAGAACAATCGGTCCTGCAAGGCTTGCAACGGCTACCGACTGCGGGACGAGGCCTTGGCGGTGAAAATTGCCGGCGTGCATGCGGGGCAGGTGGTGCAGCTTTCGATCCGCGAGGCGCTGGCCTGGATCGAAGATGTGCCCAATCATCTGAGCATTCAAAAGCAGGAAATAGCCCGCGCCATTGTCAAGGAAATCCGCGAGCGTCTGGGGTTCTTGAACAATGTCGGGCTGCAATACCTGTCGCTGAGCCGTAATTCGGGGACTCTATCGGGTGGTGAGAGTCAGCGCATTCGTCTGGCCAGCCAGATCGGTTCGGGGCTGACCGGGGTGTTGTATGTGCTGGACGAGCCATCGATTGGGTTGCACCAGCGTGACAATGACCGACTTTTGGGGACGCTGAAAAACCTGCGGGACCAGGGCAATACGGTGATTGTGGTCGAACACGACGAAGAGGCGATCCGCGAGGCGGATTATGTCTTTGATATTGGTCCCGGTGCTGGCGTGCATGGCGGGCAGGTGGTCAGTCAGGGTACCCCGGCGGAATTGATTGCGGACCCGGCCTCGATTACTGGGCAATACCTTGCAGGCACCCGCAAGATTGCGGTGCCGACCACGCGGCGCAAGGGCAACAAGAAGAAGATCAAAGTGGTCAAGGCTACCGGCAACAACCTGAAAGAGGTCACCGTCGAGTTTCCGCTGGCCAAATTTGTCTGCGTCACCGGGGTGTCTGGCGGCGGCAAGTCGACGCTGACCATTGAGACCCTGTTCAAAACCGCCTCGATGCGGTTGAACGGCGCCCGCCAGACCCCGGCACCCTGTGAAACCATTAAGGGGCTGGAGCATCTGGACAAGGTGATCGATATCGATCAACGGCCCATCGGGCGCACCCCGCGGTCTAATCCAGCCACCTATACCGGGGCCTTCACCCCGATCCGTGATTGGTTTGCCGGCCTGCCCGAATCCAAGACGCGTGGCTATAAGCCGGGACGGTTCTCGTTCAACGTCAAGGGCGGTCGCTGCGAGGCCTGTCAGGGCGATGGGTTGATCAAGATCGAGATGCACTTTCTACCAGACGTCTATGTCACCTGCGAAACCTGTCAGGGCGCGCGCTATAATCGCGAGACACTGGAGATCAAGTTCAAGGGCAAATCGATTGCCGATGTGCTGGATATGACGGTTGAAGACGCCCAAGGGTTTTTCCAGGCGGTGCCGCCGATCCGCGACAAGATGGACGCGTTGATGCGGGTGGGGCTGGGCTATATCAAGGTTGGCCAGCCCGCCACCACCCTGTCGGGTGGTGAGGCGCAGCGGGTGAAACTGTCCAAGGAACTGGCCAAGCGGTCCACCGGGCGCACCCTGTATATCCTGGATGAGCCGACCACGGGTTTGCATTTCGAGGACGTGCGTAAGCTGTTGGAGGTGCTGCATGAACTGGTTGATCAAGGCAATTCGGTGGTGGTGATCGAACACAATCTGGACGTGGTGAAAACGGCAGACTGGGTCATCGACATTGGCCCCGAAGGTGGTGATGGTGGTGGCGAGATTGTTGCTGTGGGGACGCCGGAAGAAATCGCCGAGGAACCGCGCAGCCATACGGGGTATTATTTGAAAAATATGCTGGCGCCTAAAAAGGTCGCAGCGGAGTAGGGGGCTTTGCCCCTCTGCACGCTTCGCGCGCATTCACCCCAGAGTATTTCTGGAAAAAGATGAAGTCAGAAAAAGCAGTTTTCACTTTTTCCAAAATACTCCCGCCGGAGGCAGCGCCCCAATCTGGGGCGCTATGATTTTCAGGCCCTGCTGCGTTTTTCGAAGCGGGGTAACATGGCAGAAAAATCCATGCCTTGGCCATCTTCCTCTTCGACAAACTGTGCATAAAGCGCCTGTGCCAGCTCTCCCATCGGAGTGTCCGCATTGGCGCTGACGGCGGCTTGCTGCGATAGGCGCAGGTCTTTGAGCATCAATTCCGCAGCAAATCCCGGTTTGTACTCATTGTCGGCGGGCGATTTCGGGCCAACGCCGGGAGCGGGGCAATAGGTGTTCATGGTCCAGCTGTAGCCGGATGAGGTCGACACCACATCGAACATTTTCTGCCGATCCAGGCCCAGTTTGTCGGCCAGGGCAAAGGCCTCGCAAGTGGCAAGCATGGTGACGCCAAGGATCATGTTGTTGCAGATTTTGGCGGACTGGCCGGCCCCTGCTGCACCACAATGCACGGCTTTTTGCCCCATTATGTCAAACAGTGGCGCGGCCTTGGCAAAGGCCTCGTCTGTACCTCCGGCCATGAAGGTCAGCGTGCCACCAGCGGCTCCGCCGGTGCCGCCGGACACGGGTGCGTCGACAAACAGCAGGCCAGCGCCCACCGCCTGATCCGCCACTGCGCGGGCCGAGTCGACGTCAACGGTAGAACAATCCACCAGTGCCGCGCCAGCGTCCATTGCCGGGATCACCTGATCTGCCACCGCGCGTAGGATCTCACCGTTGGGCAACATGGTGATCACCACCTCAGCCCCGGCGGCGGCCTCGGCCCCCGAGGCCGTCATGGTGACGCCGTCGATGGCCACATTGGCCATGTCAAATCCCACAACTTGATGGCCCGCTTTGGCCAGATTGGCCGCCATTGGAGCGCCCATATTACCAAGGCCAATAAATCCGATCTTCATGTATTATCCCTCCTCAAAAGTCAGCGCCTCGCCGCGCAGCGGTTGCAGCATCTGGCTGACGGTGCTGGCGGGGACATTCATATCGCCGTGTTGCCACTGCGGGTTGCGGTCCTTGTCGATGATCAAGGCCCGGATTCCTTCAAGAAAATCGCTGTGTTCCATGGCACGATGGGTAAACCGGTACTCCAGTTCCAAGGCCTTGCGGATGCTCAGCGACGTGCTGCGCAATCGGTGCAGCATTTCGACGGTGCAGGCCATCGACAGCGGTGAATGTCGGGTCAGCGTCTTGAGCGTGGTTGCGGAAAAATCGCTGTCTTCGGCCCGCAGGCTGTTGAGAATATCACCCAGAGTTTCGCCCCCGAAATGGCGATTTATGTCGTCCTGCAAGTCGCGCAACTTGCCCGTTGGAGGCGCGCTGGCAGCTGTGTCCAGACAGCTGGTATCGCCGTCAGTTTCCAAGGTCGAAATCATGTCGGGCCATTTGTCCTGCGCGATGAAATGGTCGGCAAACCCGGCCAGGATGGCGTCATCTGCGCCCATACGGGTGCTGGTTAAGCCAAGGTATTCGCCCAACCGTCCAGATGCCAGCGCCAACATCAAGGTGCCGCCGACGTCGGGCACCAGACCGATACCCACCTCTGGCATCGAGATCTGGCTGCTCTCCCCCACAATGCGATGGGTGCCGTGGCAGCCAATGCCAACTCCGCCGCCCATGGTGAAACCCTGCAGGAAGCTGACGATGGGCTTGGGGTATTCAAAGATCCGTGCGTTCAGACGGTACTCGTCGCGCCAGAATTTGCGGCTGTAACCATAGTTGCCCTGGGTGCCAGTGTCATACAGCTCGGCAATGTCGCCGCCAGCGCAAAACGCCTTGTCACCCTCGGCGTCAATCACCACAAGATCTACGGTGTCATTTGTGGCCCAGGCACGCAGTGCGGTGTCGATTGCCATGCACATGTCATAGCTGAGCGCGTTCAACGCTTTGGGACGGGTCAGAGTGATGCGGCCGGCCTTGCCGATGATGCGGATGTCGATGTCACTCATTTAGCGGGTCTCGGCCAGGAGATGCCGGGCGATGATCACCCGCATGATTTCATTGGTGCCTTCAAGGATCTGATGCACCCGMAGGTCGCGCACTATTTTCTCGATACCATAGTCGGCCAGATAGCCATACCCGCCATGCAATTGCAGGCAGCCATTGGCGACGTCAAAGGCGACGTCGGTGACCATCAGCTTGGCCATGGCGCAGAATTTGCTGGCGTCATGGGTCTTGTTGTCCAGTTTCCAGGCGGCCTGGCGCAGAAAGATGCGGGCGGCCTGCAGTTTGGTTTCATATTCGGCCAGACGGAACTGCAACCCCTGAAACTGGTTGATGCTTTTGCCAAAGGCCTGGCGCTCGGACATATATTGCAGCGTCAGGGTCAGCGCTTGCTGGGCGCCCCCCAAGGCCCCGGCCGAGATGTTCAGGCGGCCACCGTCCAGACCTGCCATGGCATAGGAAAACCCCTTGCCCTCATCTCCGATCAGGTTGTCCGCCGGGATTTTGCAGTCATCAAATTGCACCTGCGTCGTGGGCTGCGCTCTCCACCCCATTTTCTCTTCAAGCGCCCCAAAAGACAGGCCGGGGGTGCCATCCTCGACCACCACAGCCGAGATACCCTTGGGGCCATCCTCACCGCTGCGCACCATGCAGATATAGGCATCAGAATAGCCCCCACCCGAGATAAACGCCTTGGTGCCGTTCAGCGTGTAGCCGTCACTTGTGATGTCAGCGCGGGTTTTCAGCGCCGCCGCGTCCGAGCCCGAGCCGGGTTCGGTCAGGCAATAGGAATAGATCTTGGACATGGTGCAGAGATCCGGCAGCCATTTCTGCTTGGTCTCCTCCGAGCCGAATTTGTCGATCATGCCACCGCACATGTTGTGGATCGACAGGAACGAGCCAACAGCCGGGCAGGCCATCGCCAGGGCCTCGAACACTAGGGTTGCCTCCAGCCGCGACAGGCCCGAACCGCCGTAGTGTTCGGAGACATATAACCCGCCAAAGCCCAGCTCACCCACTTGCGACCAAAGAGCCTTGGGGATGGTGCCGTCACTTTCCCACTGACGGGCGTGTGGCGCGATTTGCTCTTGCCCGAATGCAAAGGCCATGTCGAAAATGGCGGTCTGTTCCTCGGTTGGTGCAAAATCCATGACGGGGTCTCCGGTTTGATCTGTCAGGCATTGTATAGCCCGCACGCAGTGGAATTGAACAACTGTTTATTTCCTAATCATTGCAGGAGTTTTTCAGTGTATTTTGGGAGGTTGTTTGTAGCCGGTTGTAGCCGGTGTAGCCGGACAGAGATTCTTGCAAACTTGGACAGAGATAGTTGCAGCAACTCGTTTTTGAGCAATGAGGCACCCTAGCGGTGGTTCCGGCGTAGGTCACGACCTAAGTTAACGCTGTCATGAGGGCAGGAGTTTTGGGACACAAATAATTGCAGTAACTGGGCAGGTAGCAGCGCAAACCGTTCAAAACGCCGGTTTGGCCACTTCTTTGAACACCCCTTAAACGGGGTTCAAACCCCGTTTAAACGCACGGGTTGCAGCCAGTGGGACCACCTGTCACCGTTTACAGCCCGGCTATACGTCCGAATCTGCCTTGGGATACTCCTTTGCCAAGAGCGCCACCTGCCGCCTCATCTTGCGGTCCAGCGGCATTAGGTATTTGTGGCGTTGCAGATGCACACGGGGCAGGGCCTCTAGTCCCAGGGATTTGGCGTATTCAGTGGCAGTCATACCAAGGCCCTTAATGCGCGCGCTCATGCTGCGACCATGCACCAGCTCATCACCGATCTTGACCTTGTAGGACTTTATACTGCCCTCGTAGATCCAGTTTCCGGCCTGATAGATGCCGCCGTGGTGGCCCTCCTCAATAGCGGCATAAGAGATGATCAGGCGCAGGCCGGGGTTGGCGGCCTTGGTCATGGCCATGGCTTCGCTGATGATCCGTGTCACTGGCGATTTATGCGCATCGAGGGCCACACGGGTCAGCTCGCAAACCTCGGTTTGATCCAGGTCGTAGCCCCAGCCAATGCGCGGATTTGACCCGCGCGAGAAGATGACAACGCCGATAAAGCGCCCGGCCTCAAAGACGCCGATTTTAACGGTTTTGCCCGCTGGGATGGTCTTTGAGTAATGCCAGGTCTGACAGGCCCAAAGCGCGTCGTGGTGGCCGATCCAGCCCAGCGACAATTGGTGCCGGTCCACTTTGGACGTTCCCAATTTGTCGAGCTGGGGTTGAGATGCCGCCGTCAGCGGCAAAACAGTCTTTTCAGGTGTGGGGGTGTCGTGGCGCGAGATCAGCCAATTTCGAAACCTGGGCATCGCTGCCCTCCTTTCCATCGCGGTCTTGCCGCATAGGGGAGGGGCTCTGTTGTGGCCTCAAGTGATTGTGTGCCTTGCATCTTGGGCACTTGATGTTGAGCGCGCCTGAGAGGGCGGCAGGCTCCATTTTAAATAGCAGTCGGGCACATTGGCCGCAACGCTGGTCTTGCATAGACAAGTGGAATCACCTCAAACAGGCCGGACCCTCGCGAGGGGTGGGAGCGGCCATAAGGCTTAGTTGGTCGGCGGGGTCTGGTGTCAGAACTTAGGCCCCGTGTTTAAGGGGTGTATCAGCACCCCTTAGCCTCCCTGTAAGGAGGCCCGCGCTATGCCCAACCCATCTGCGGCGCCTCAACCTTGGACAAGTCCACCAGCGATACCCCAGACACAACCACACCCGGCACCTTGCCGTTGACCGTGCCTTCGGCCCCGAGATAGGTCCACTCCAGCAGCAGCAGTTCCCAGAGGAACACGCCATTTTCATCCTTATTGCTGACCAGTGGTTCGCCAATACGCAGGTTGCAGTTATAGCCAGGGTCCAGGACAGGCGGCGTTATCACCTCGCCATCGGCATCGAGCACCGCTGGCACCAGCACCACAGCCACGTCAAAAAAATTGGCCCCGCGCACGGCCTCAAGCCACTCAGCCAGGACAACGATCTCCGACACCTCTGCCGTGATCAGCTCGCCTGTGTCCTGGTCATAGGTGGCCGGTGACAGAATGCTCTTTTGGGTTTCCTGCTTTGTCACCATCAGGTTCTTGGCCAGGGCCACCGCTTCCAGCACTGCGCGGTTGGTGGAATGCAGGGCGAAATCTACCGAGATCACCTTGCCTGTGTCAGGGTCGGTGGCCACGTCTGCATAGGTTTTGACGCCGTTGATTGAATAGGTCATCGGGTAAGCTCCCCAAGCAGATCATCGCCGGATGCACCGAGGAACAGGCTGAATTTGGAAAGCGTGACGATACCCTTTGTCGCAAGCTTGATAGGCGCACCCACCAATTGCGGACCTGCGGCGGCGTCTGTTTTAGCCGTAAACACTACACCATTGGCCGCTGCATTGATTCCCGTGTTGCGGTGGCAGGAGGCAAATTCAAATTCGGTATAGAGGCCAGGGATCAGGTCGTTTTCTGGGGTTCCAGAAACTGAAGAAGACACACCGGCTGACGATTGCAGGAATGAAGGGCGCCCTGTTCGAGCATCAACCGAATTGGTTTGCTGCCGAATGAAATCACCACTGTTTTCCCACTTCAATACACGTACTTGAGGGTTAGCATCCTCATCTGCATAGGCCATCAAACCCTTCATAAAGAGGGTCAAGTCTTGGATGACTTCCTCGACGCTGTATAGCTCAACCTCGAAGGATGCCGCATTACTGTCGATCCACATGCCCCTGCCGAAGTTGTAGACCTCTGCTGTGATGTCGAAGTCAGCTTCGGCACCAGTGGCACCGGTCAGCAGGGTTGCAATCTGGACGTTGCCCGTGCCTGCCTCATTGCGGCGGTGGATGAACACGCTACCAGAACCAGACAAAACTATAATTCGTCCGCGTACCCTATAAGAACCGATTTTATCTCCGGTCCCGCCTAGGTCTAMCCCGCCCCAAGTTGTAGTAGCGCGTGTGTGAACATCACCCGCCTTCACCCACAGGGCTGGGGTCGCACCAACAGCACCATCCTTCAGCTCAGGCCCATACCGTGTCGGCATGGTGACTTCTTTGAGGCTGGGAGCTGCCACTGTCACGGTTTTTCCCTGAATAGATATGAAGTGAAAACCATCAGAGGTAGCTCCTGAACGTATGCCAGAATAGCTCCCAGTCTCATGGATGATCGAACTACCATTCAAACGGGTAGCAACGGCATCACCTGTGGTCTCACCTTCAAGAAGATAAATGCCTGTGGTTGTGATACCGATGTCAGACCAGCGGAGCACATCACCAGATACCCCACCTGCACTGGTCCAAGTCCCATCGCCATTATCAGCCCAATCAGCATCTACCACAACGGGTACTACATTGGCAGTCAGCTCAGGCGCACGGTTATGCTTCACCAGCAGCTTGGCAATGGTCAGGGCTGAAATCTCAAGACTGTCCTTGGCGCGGGCCATAGGAGCGCCCGTTGGGTTGGGAATGAATGAGCTTGGTACACGACCAGATGTGATCTGGGGATACCGAAAATCAACAGTCAAATTCGCTATGCTGTCCCCCCCCCACGTTGGATATACCTGCATTGATGTAACGCTGGTGGCAGCAAAGTTAACGGATAGCTGGAATGCGCCGAGGCCCATATCAACAGCTTTAGGTCCGCTTATTGAGGCCGCCGTCCCACGGTTGGTGAACACACCAGTAGAAAACCGATACTGAAAAACAATCTGCGTTTCAGTCCCATCAATACCTGTGCCGACAGCCCGGAATACAACCAAGTCAGAACTACCTGCGCGTGCCTCAACCTGCATTGTGGCATCACCTGCACCAAGAGCTAGCGTGGTAATTCGCCCATTAGGATATGAATTTGCGCCGGTGGAGGTGAGGCGGACAAAGCCGTCATCCACATCCGCAATGGTGCAAGTGGAAGATACCCAATTCCCCACAATGTCAGACGCATAGTGAACAGACTGAATTGCATCTGGTTCCAGCAGCAGCCCGACCGGCACCCACTTACCATCCTTGTAGATGTGATGCCCGGTGCGCGGAACATTGGCGCCAGCAGTCACCATATGGCCGAGGGCGTTGATATAGGTCCGGTTGCCAGCAGCCACGAAATCAAACAGGTCAAAGAAGCCCGGCCCGATTCCGCCGCGATAGCGATCCTTGATAAAATTCGCGGCGATCTGGGCCACAGGGCGGATGCGCTGCCCGCCTTGAGTGACGCCGACGCCGACGCCGATCATCAGAACAGCCCCACAATGCCGGATGCGTCTGTGTCCGTTGCTAGAACACGGGAGATCCGGATTTGGTAGACCACACCCGGTGCCAATTCAGGCAAAGTCAGGGTGGTGCCACCCTTGAGCACCACAGCAACGTCACCGCCAACGGCCACCATCAGGGCACGGGTGACATTGGGCAGGTCCGCGTCATCGTCAGGCGTGATGTCAAAACCGTCGTTAATTGGACTGGTCAGACCAGGGGCATAAACCTCAAAATCATCTGTTGCTGGCATGGGTTTTCTCCAGTTTAAGGGGTGTAGGAAAAGGTCAGATCAGGCCGGTCAACGCGGCCCGGTGGGTTTTAGAATTTCGGCAATGGCTTTGATGCGGCCATTGGCACAGTGGCGCCCGCGCACTTCGGCCACAGCGGCATCGGACCACTGCCCCTCATTGCTCGGATGCGGCCCGGTGTAGCCTGCGCAGGGCATTAACAGATCGGCCGGCACTTTAGGCGGTGGCGGCGTGACAACGATCGGATCAGCGCCACAGCCGATCAGCAGTAGCGCGCAGCAAAGATGAACGCGCCACCCGCGCGAAAGGTGATATAGCGGAACAGATTGTAGAAATCACCGCCATCAGAAAGGGCTGTCAGCCAGTAAAGCATGGGTT
>NVUP01000022.1 GCA_002401945.1 Paracoccaceae bacterium | reverse complement strand
TGGCATAAGGCTCGTTGGTGGCTTCCAACGTGCCGGTCAACAGAGCATCCTCAGCCATCGGCTGCTGAGCCGCTTTGGGATAGATGCAGGATGACCCCACGCGCGAAACGTGTAGGGGGTTGGCGTTCTGGGGCGGTAGGTTGGTTTCTTCATTTGCTCATCCTCGTTCAGTACACAATTCGATCTTTATCACCTTTTTATATGATTAGAATATAAAATTTCACCTTTTTAGGCGACAACGGCCTTCCATTTGATGCCATCCCTTTTATGTATTAAGAATTCAGCGCGGGCCTGCCCGCCAAAAATAATAGACCTAAAGACAAATAACCCGGGACTGAACCATGATGGAATCGACCATGCGCAAAGTTGAGAATGCGCGCACTAATATGAAAATTGCGGTCGCCATACACGACCTGACCGCCTCTGAAATTTCAGTAAAAGCAGAGCTGAGCGTCAACGTGCTTGGCAAATATATGCGTGGCGAAACTATGATCAGCTTTGCAGGTATGCAGGCGGTTTGCGACATTATGGGCCTACCCCTCGCCCTCATAACTTCTGAACGGCAAATTACACCGGCGAGGATCAGATTGCACAAGATCGTTGCGCGAATGACAGACGATGACATCGCGGATTTCATCAAAAATGAGCCCAGCGACAGCGCTGCCAATTGGGCTCAAAATGATGTAGGGCAATCACAATAAATCACATTAAAAAACACTAATGCGCGTCTCAATAGGTCGCGCTCTTTTTCCTCAAGATCTTGCGTCTTGAGACTGACAGAATTCCTCTAGGCGGTCACAAAGAGTATTTAGCTCACCCTCATTTCTGTCCACCATCAGTGAAGCGATACCCCCGAATAGGGCAATCTCAGAAGTCGCATCACGCTTGTTTGTCCGGCGCGAAATTGCCTGCTTTCCCGTGTCAAATGTTTTTATTCATTCAACCTTATTTGTATAAAAAGAACTTGATAAGACCCCTCATCGCCTCCGTCAAGATTGCATTCGATCCAGCCAGTTCTTTTTGGGCGGTGCTGTTTTTTACTGACAGTCACCTTTTTGTGTTGGATTGGCGGTGCTGTACACCCTAATAGGTGGCACAAACACTGATCAGAAATACAGGACGGCATCACGATGATATCATTGGGCGCGACGCAATCAAGCACCACCTTGATACCAGCAAGCCTATCGGACATGCTTGCATGTCCTGTCGGTTCCAGATGGACGCCGTATTTCTTCGCAAGCTCTGCCACTGTCTTCTCTTCTCTTCTCTTCACGGCTCGCCTCAACCGCAACCTTGGCTTTGAAGTCCGCTGAGTGGTTCTTTCTCTTCGTCATTTGGGATCATCTCTTTCATAAGTCGATCCACCTTAGCTACTGGTCCGAAATCCCGCGACCACCTCTCGTTGGACTATCCGCCCACCCCCCCCTTATTGAACGCCAGACCGGCATTTCTGGCCGGTTCACTGACGGTGGTGGCAGATGTGCTGCGCCGAGGCCAAGGAATTGGTTTGCTGCCCTGTTTTATGGGAGAAGGCGATTCAGATCTTGTCCGACTGCCCGAAATGGATCCGATTCCCGACAAAGAAACTTGGACACTGACCCATGTAGACATTTTGCAAAATCCGCGTGTCCGATTGCTAATGGATCACCTTTACCGTGCGTTTTTGGATCAGCGGCACCGAATCGAAGGACGTTTTGGGTAGGACGCCGTCGTTTACTTTTCTCTTTGTATAGCAAGCCAGTGCCAGTAGGCTTTGTTACATTGGGAATTTCCCAAGATTAATTTCGAGTATCAACACTTTTAGGGGAGCTAAAACCATGGGCAAGAGAGACGATTTGATTGCGCAATATGCGGATGATTTAAAAAACAAATGTGGAGTGGACCCGGATATGGATTTGCTGACTAAAGTCACTATTGGCTGTGGACCAGCGATTTATGACGCCGATGCCCAAACCGTAGCGGCCGCTCAGGACCACGAGATCGAAACCGTAAAAAAGAACTTTCTAATCAAGAAATTAGGGCTGTCTGATGGTCCCGAATTGATGGCTGCGATTAGCGCGGTGCTGGAAACCTACGGCAAGTCCGAGCGCAACAAGTACCGTGCGGTGGTTTACTACATGCTGACCAAGCATTTTGGCAAAGAGTCAGTCTACGGCTAAGACCTTCTGTAACGCTCTGACCACGCCCGCTAAATGGCGGGCGTTTTGCATCCGGCATAAGGCCTGTCACATTTTAACGTTATTGTCAGGGCTTATCATTTGCGGAATCATTCGTAGATGGGCTATCCATGAACCACGGTCAGAATGACCAGGAACCAGAAATTTTCATACGCGTGTGGTGGCTTGGGAGCACGCGGGGTGAGAGGGAAGGTCCTGAGCAATCGGACCTTCCCTTTTCCACATTTTCCCAACCAGTAAGACGTAAAAGCCCACTGGGCTTGCGAAGCAGCTCAATCCGCTTCCGTTTTGCCCAAGGCACAGATTACCTGCCATTCCCGTTCGGTTACCGGTTGCACCGATAGGCGGGAATTTCTAACCAGCACCATGTCTTCTAGCCGCTGATCACCCTTGATCTGATCCAATGTCACGGGTTGCGAAAAACCGCGGACGGCTTTGATGTCCACGCATTCCCAGCGTTCATCGTCGATGGTGCTGTCGGGATGGGCCTCGGCGCAGACCTCGACAATGCCAACCACCGATTTTTCCTTTTGCGAATGGTAAAAGAATCCCCGGTCGCCGATCTTCATTACGCGCATGAAATTGCGCGCCTGATAGTTGCGCACGCCGTCCCATTCCTCGCCTGCGTCACCTTTGGCAACCTGGTTATCCCAGCCCCAGGTTGAAGGTTCAGATTTGAACAGCCAATACGCCATCAGCCGATGACCTTTTTCCAGGTGATCAGATCAACAGTTTCGAACAAATTGGCCTTGGCGTAAGGATCGTTATCAGCCCAGGACTGTCCGGTTGCCATATCTTCGACGTCAAGAATGACCAGAGAGCCAACCATATTGCCGTCTTGATCCAACAGTGGGCCAGCCTGCGCAACGGCGCCAGTCTCTTCAATATAGGCAAGATGAGCCGCACGATTGTCGAGCCGGGTTTGCAGGGCGCCGGGTTTGTCGCGGGCGATCAAAGCAATTAGCATTTTATTCCTCTTTTAATGGTCTTGCCAGCAGTTGAGCCACAGCCTCACCAATCGTCAAGCGCTGATCGAGCAAATTGGKTACCGTTTGGGTGATTGGCATGTCGATCTGCATYTCAAYWGMTTTYGCSGCSRCSGCSCGYGCWGTGGCSGCACCCTCKACRGTTATTGWCGGATCAAASRCYTCGCCRCGGCCAATCGACAAGCCCAGYTGGTAATTKCGAGACATCTCCGAGCTGCAGGTCAGCGTCAGATCACCAAAGCCAGACAGCCCAGCCAGGGTTTCCGGTTGCGCGCCACAGGCCAGGGCCATGCGCTGCATTTCAGCATAACCGCGAGTCATCAGCGCGGCGCGAGCGCTGTCGCCAAGCCCGGCTCCAATCACCGCACCGCAGGCAATTGCCATCACGTTTTTCAACGCTCCGCCTTGCTCGGCCCCTATAGTGTCGGTGGTGCGATAAAGCCGCAGGTTAGTGGTGGTCAGTTGCTGTTGCAGGTCTTTGCCCCGCTGAGCATCCGCGCAAGCAAGGGTCAAAGCGGTGGGCAGCCCACGGGCAATATCAGCAGCAAAGCTGGGACCGGTGAGCAGTGCGGGATACGCGCTGGGTAAGGCTTCGCGCAGTACCGCAATCGGGCCCAGGCCGGTGTTCAGCTCAATGCCTTTGCAGCAGGCAACAAGGGTCTTTCCGGCCAAGTTTGCGGCCTGATCACGCAGCAGTTGGCGCAGCTTTTGCATTGGAACAGCCAGTAATAGAGTCTGGTTTTGCGCCGCATTGGCAATATCGTCTGTCACTGACAGCGTCGCAGGAAGAGGAACGCCTGGCAGTCGCTTTTCATTCTCGCGCGATGTTTGCATGGCGCTTGCGTGGTCAGGATCTCGCGCCCACAAGGTAACAGGACCATTGCCAGCCAAGGAAATCGCCAAAGCAGTGCCAAAGGCACCCGATCCAAGAACCGAAACACTCATGCCTTGGCACCCTTGCGACCACTTCCCAGCATCGCCGGGCTGGTCTGGTCCAATGGCCAGCGCGGTCGTGCTGCCAGGTCCATTCCGTCGCGCGCTCCAGCCCTGAACCGTTCCATCCCGGCATAGGCGATCATCGCAGCATTGTCGGTGCACAGATGTAACGGAGGTGCGGTGAACGTCACGTCCATTTCGGCGCAAACAGTCTCTAACCCGGCTCGAATGGCGGTATTTGCCGCGACCCCTCCAGCCACTGCAACGGTGGGCGTGGCTGGGTTTTCCTGCAGGTACAGACGGATTGCCCGGCGTGTTTTTTCGGTTAGGACATCCACCACGGCGGCCTGAAATCCGGCGCAAAGATCGGCGCGGTCCTGACGGGTCAAGCCGCCCTTCTCGGCGGCAATCTTGTCGCGCATCCGTAACAGAGCGGTTTTCAACCCCGAGAACGACAGGTTGCAATCGGGCCGGTTGAGCATTGGGCGGGGAAACTGGAAGCGTTTGGGATCGCCTGCTTCGGCCTCGGCCTGAACTGCCGGTCCACCAGGCTGCGATAGCCCCAGCAACCGCGCGGTTTTGTCAAAAGCCTCGCCGGGGGCATCATCAATGGTGCCGCCCAGACGAGTGAAATCTTCCGGCCCGCGGGCAATCAGATACTGGCAGTGGCCACCCGACACCAGCAAGATCAGATAAGGATAGGCAATGCCGTCTGTCAGCCTAGGGGTCAGCGCGTGGCCTGCCAGATGGTTGACCCCAACCAATGGCAAACCGGTGGCGGCACAAATACCCTTGGCGCACATCACCCCGGACATCACTCCGCCAATCAGGCCCGGCCCGGCGGTGACTGCCACGGCGTCAAGATCGCTAAGCGTCAGGCCGGATTTATCCAGCGCCTCACGCACGCAGATATCGAGTTTTTCGGCGTGGGCGCGGGCCGCAATTTCCGGCACTATGCCGCCATAGGCGCTATGAAGTTCATTCTGGCCAAACACAATTGACGACAGTACCTCGGGCAATCCATCGCCAACCTGCCGTACCACCGCCGCTGCGGTATCATCACAGCTGCTCTCGAGCCCTAGAATTGTCAGTGTTCGCGTCATCGTCTTACCGTTGCATCACAATGGCCCCGGAGCTACCACCTTAGACAATGGCAAACAATCCCGGGTGGGTGGCATGGCGGTCCTGTTGATGACACGTCCGCAAGATGCGGCGCAGCGCTTTGTGGCGGCGCTTCCGGACAGGCTGACCGCAGGATTGCAAGTAATCTATGCACCACTGATTTCGGTGATGTCGCTGAGCAAGGTTATCAACTTGGACGGCGGCGAGGCGGTAATTTTCACATCGGCCAATGGCGTTTTGGTGGCGGCTGAAACCCTCTCTGGAGTCGGGATGCCCGCATATTGCTTAGGCCAGCGCACCACTTTGATGGCCCGAAACGCCGGTTGGAAGGCCGAGTTTTGTGGCAAGAACGCCGACGAATTTGTTGCTGATCTGCTGCAACGGCGGCCAGCCGGGAAGCTATTGCACCTGCGCGGTCAGCATTCGCGTGGCAATGTCGCCGAACGGTTGAATGCCGCCGGGTTAAACTGTCGTGAGCAGGTAATCTATAACCAGTCCCTACTGACTTTAACGGCTGAGGCGCTATCGGCACTCTCTGCGCCGAGTGAGGTCGTGGTGCCGCTTTTTTCGCCACGCACTGCGCGACAATTTGCCGACCTGTGCCCAGATGGCGCAAAAATCCATCTAATTGCTATGAGTGAAGCTGTCGCAGAGCCATTAAAGCTCTTGAACTACAAAGACTTGGAGGTATGTAAGGAGCCGAATGTTCAAGCCATGGCGAAGCTGGTCAGTGACATCGTACGACGGCTGAACCGGGTTGAGAGCAGCCCGCCGGCGCAGTAATGTCGCGTAGGTTCGAGTGAAATTAATTTGAGAATCGAAGGGGAGGCCGGAGTGGCTGACAAAAAGAATTCTGACCTGGTGAGAGAGACCAGCCCTATCGATGAGGCGAACGAGGTTGATACACCAGAAACGACGGTTGAATCTTCGGCCAATGAAAAATCCCCTGAGACGGTTGAAGAGATTGACTTAAAAGACGGCGATTCTTCTGAGACTGAGACTGAGACTGAGACTGAGACTGAGACTGAGACTGAGACTGAGACTGGCGGCCCGGCCGCGGCGGTCGAGGACGAGACAGTTGAAGCATCAACGACTGTTGTTGAGCCATCAAGTGACGTAACACATGTGGTTGAAAAACGCGGTGGCTTTGGCATGGCCTTTATTGGCGGTGTAGCGGCGGCGGGACTTGGCTTTTTTGCCGGTCAGGCGCAACTGCTGGATCCTATCCTGCCCGATTCTCTGAAAACAGTTGCCGCAGCGGACCTTATAGCCTTGGAAAGCAGCCAAGCAGATCTGACCGCCGCACTGGCCCAATTGCAGGCGCAGGTTGAGACCAACAAGACCCCTGACCTGTCCGCCGTGATGGCCCAGATTGAGGCGCTTTCTGCCCAAATTGCACCGCTTAAATCAAACTGGAATGCGGCCAATGATCGTTTGGATACCCTGTCGGGTGATGCTGCTGCCCTGTCCAAGCGCCTGAGTGATCTAGAAAAGCGCCCTATCAGTGAAGGTGCATCTCCGGCTGCGGTGGCGGCTTACGAGGCTGAGTTGGCCAAGCTGCAGGAAAGTCTGGTAGCGCAGCGCGAAGACGTGTTGAAAATGGTGGCCGAGGCGCAGGCGCTGGACGCTGCCAGCACCGAATCAGCCCGCATCGCCAGTGCGCAAACCATGGTGGCCCGGTTGCGCTCAAGTTTGGATGCCGGAACTGCRTATGGTTCAATACTGAACGAMCTTGARARCGTAGACGTAACGGTGCCRACRGCCCTGGCGGYKTCAGCCGATCAAGGAGTTGCCACATTGGCTGCCTTGASYAATGATTTTGTGCCCGCTGCCCGCGCCGCACTTGCTGCCGCCCGAGAAGACAGCGCCGAAGGAGGTGGTCTGCTGGCTTATGCCCAGCGTCACTTGGGGGCACGGTCTGTCACGCCGCGCCAGGGCGATAATCCCGATGCCATCCTGTCACGCGCCGAAGCCGCCATAGCGATCGGTCAATTGGACGAGGCACTGGCTGAAATCCAAGCCCTGCCCGATATTGCCCGGACCGTCCTGATGGATTGGGAAACCGCCGCCAAAACACGCCAGGCCGCCGTCGCAGCCGCCGATACCCTGGCCCAAAGCCTGAACGCCAATTAAGGGAGCTGCCATGCTCTGGTCATTGTTGAAGATCCTTGTTTTTGTTGCTCTCATTGCGTTGCTCGCCTTTGGTGCTGGCATATTAATGGAGACCGCAGGCGGTGTGCAGATCACCGTTTCGGGCACTGAATACACCCTCGGCGCGCTGCAATCCGTCATCGCCATGGTGCTGCTGGTTGTTATGGTCTGGCTGTTCCTGAAACTGCTGTCGCTGTTGTTGGCGACGCTGAAATTCCTCAATGGGGATGACACCGCCCTGTCGCGCTTCTTCGACAAGGGTCGCGAGCGCAAAGGCTATCAGGCGCTGGCCGATGGGTTGATGGCGCTGGCCTCGGGCGAGGGACGATTGGCGATGGCCAAAGCGGCGCGGGCCGAGAAATTCCTGCAAAAACCAGAATTGACTGATCTGTTAACTGCGCAAGCTGCTGAAATGTCAGGCGATACCAAGAAAGCCACCGAAGTCTATAAGCGGCTGATTACCAATCAGTCCACCCGTTTTGTCGGGGTGCGCGGTATCATGAAGCAAAAACTGTCCGAAGGGGATACCGAGACCGCGCGTAAACTGGCCGAAAAGGCCCTGGCGATGCGACCCAAACATGAAGAAGTGCAGGACACATTGCTTAAGCTTCAGGCCCAAGCGCAGGATTGGACCGGAGCGCGCCACACTCTGTCAACTAAGCTCAAAACCGGTACCCTGCCACGGGATGTGTTTAAACGCCGTGACGCGGTGCTGGCCCTGTCCGCCGCAGGCGCCATCGTCGAAGAGGGTGCTTCGCTGCAGCAACAAGAACAAGCGATTGAGGCCAACCGTCTGTCGCCTGATCTGGTGCCTGCCGCTGCCATGGCCGCGCGCGCCTATATTGCTAAGGGTAAAAAGAGAAATGCCACGCAGGTTTTGAAAAAGGCTTGGGGTGTTCAGCCGCATCCTGATCTGGCGCGTGCTTTTGCTGAAATTGAGCCCGAGGAAACCGCGCAACAACGGGTTACTCGGTTTGCTCAACTGACCAAACTGCGGCCGCAGCATGATGAAACCCGGCTGATGATGGCCGAGTTGCACATAGTCGCCGAGGACTTCCCCGAGGCCCGCCGGGCGCTGGGCGATCTGTTCGAACACGCCCCGGATGCCCGCGCGCTGACCTTGATGGCCGCGGTCGAACGTGGCGAAGGATCCTCGGATGCGGTGGTGCAAGGCTGGCTGGCGCGCGCGTTGACTGCGCCGCGCGGACCACAATGGATTTGTGACAATTGCCATCACATCCACGCCGTATGGGCGCCGGTTTGTGAGCACTGCTCCAGCTTTGACACGCTGGCCTGGACAACACCGGACACGCCGGAAATTGCCAGTGCCACCGGCGTACATATGTTGCCGTTGATTATTGGAACACCACAGGAGGCTCAGGGCCCCAAAGAAGACATCGCTGACATCGCATTGGTGATGTCAGACATCCTGCCACCGGACGTGGTCATCGGCAAAACCGAAGCCAAATAAACCTTCCGCTTGCAGCGTGCCAATGATATCAGCGCGCTGCAAATGCATCATTGATCGCACCAAGATCACCAGTGCCGCTGTAGCTCAGCAGGTAGAGCACGTCATTCGTAATGACGGGGTAGCAGGTTCGAGGCCTGTCAGCGGCACCACAAACCCAAATCGAACGAGAGTTCTGTTCTGTTGCGCGCCGGTTGAAAGGCCTACCTCGACATGCCGGTCTGAAGACCGAGCAACAGGCCGCGTAACTCTGCTAAACCGCGCAGGCGCCCGATCAATGGGTATCCCGGGGTCGAGTTACCTTGCTGATCCTGCAACAMKGCRWKKYNGTSAWMGGKSYGRWRYGSYAGWGSGCNCAKWMCKMTGMSYAWNCTRYWKCRCAMWRRACWYRWKYKTNGYCAYSKMYRCGWYGNNAGTSASRTGGCCCGCCTCGTGAAAACTGTGTGGAGAGGCTTCTCGCTTGGTGTTCCGCAGGTGCAAAAATCGGACGCGGTTACCAACCTGTTGCAAYWWSSMSGSSMMAWMRYKRMYSGYKYSRACKSSMMMAGAYYMKGKGCMRMRRKWKRACCCATTGGCCGGACTGTCCGACATCGCGGCAATGGCGGCCAGGTCTTCGGCGGTGGAGACAATGCGCGGCAGGCCAAATATTGGCCGTGGTGGATCGTCTGGGTGAATGGCTAGGCGGGTCCCGGCGGTGTCTACCACGGGAAGAACATGGGCCAAGAAGGCAGCAAGGTTTGCCCGTAGTTCCTGGGTGCCAATGCCGTCATATCTGGCAAGTTGGGCGCGAAACTGGTCGAGTGAATAGCTTTCTTCGGCACCAGGGAGCCCGGCCAAAATGGTCGCTGTCAGTTGGGTTTTTGCGGCATCATCCATGTGATCAAACAGGGCCCTGGCCTCGGCCTGATTCTGATGGTCAGCCTCGGCGCCGGGGCGTTTCAGGATGAACATGTCAAAGGCTGCAAAGGCATCATTGTCAAACCGCAGGCAGCGGGCACCGTCGGGCAACTCATAGGTCAGATCTGTGCGGGTCCAGTCCAGAATCGGCATGAAATTGTAGCAAACCGTTGTCAGGCCGCAGCGCGCCAGATTGACCACCGATTGGGCCCATGTATCGGCCAGAGCCTGCCAACCAGGTGCCCCGGTCTTGATGTCTTCATGCACAGGGACGCTTTCGACCACCTCCCAGGTGAGACCGGCGGCCTCGATCATATCCTTGCGGTGCTGAATGGCGTCTATTGTCCACAAAGACCCGTTGGGCACCTGGTGCAGAGCGGTGACGATACCGGTGGCACCCGTCTGGCGCACTTCGGCCAGCGAAATGTTGTCGGCAGGGCCAAACCAACGCCAGGTTTCAATCATAGGGGAATTCGAATTCATAGTATTAACCAGCTGTATTGACACGCTGAAACAGGTATCCGTCAAAGTTGGGGTCATCGACGTCGGACAGTTTCATTAGGGTTTCACGCACGTTTTCGAGATGTTGCCACATGGCTTGATAGGCTGCTGCGGGATCTTTGCATTGCAGGGCCATCAGGATGGCGTGGTGGTCGTCCAGCCAGGCACGGCGGTATTCCATGTCAAAGATCCGGGCGTGGAGCCGGGCCCACATCGGGCTGTGCTGCCGTTGGGACCACAGGCCTTCGACGGTATCGACCAACACGCTGTTCTGCGTCGCCTCGGCAATCAGCCGGTGAAACAACTCGTCGCCTGAGATATCACCGGCCTCGTTTTCGATGCCTTTGCGCTCCAACTCCAGGGCTTCGCGCATCCGGGTGATGTCATTCTTGGTCACCATCTGAGCGGCAAAGCCGGCGATGTTGCTTTCCAGCAATTGCCGGGCCTGCAGCAGCTCAAACGGGCCGATGTCGTCCCGCGCAGCTGCCGTGGTTTTGGCGCCGGGCAGCTGCGCCAGATAGATCCCCGAGCCTTTTCGAACTTCGACCAGGCCTTCGATTTCGAGCATGATCAAGGCTTCGCGCACCAGKNGAMYKKSNAGAYRYCCATGTCTTCGGAAATCTTGCGTTCTGTCATCAGCCGGTCGCCAACCTGAACCCCGCGTTCGGCAATGGCCTTGCGCAGGTCATGGGCAATATCCTGGTAGCGGCGGGTGGCTGTCATTGGCTGTCCTCCGGCACTGTACGGCTGGCGTAATGGCTGGCAAGAACGTCGAATGCGGCTTTGCGGGTCACTTTGTCACCGGCAATCAAACCTTTGCGGTTGCGGCCCCGCTGAAAGATGTTCTGCCGTCTCTCAACCCGGAAATCATACAGGATCCAGGGAGATATGCCCTTGATGTAATCAAGCGTTTGCAGCGTCTCAATCTGGCGGCGGTAAACATCCGCCTGATAGTCTTCGCTGAACAGACCTGTCTTTGGCCCTTGGCTGGTAATATCGGCATCAGCACCGGTTTCCGAGATCATCACGGGACGGTCGGGCGATGAATTTTCGCCAATAAGAGCCAGTTCTTCGAAATTCTCCTCATACCAGCCATAATATTCATTCAGGCCAATAATGTCGATATGAGCGGCCAACCGGTCCTCAATTCGTAGTTTAGTGTGGTTCACCAGACATGCAGCCGAGATCAGGCGGCTGGGATCTTCCGCGCGCGCCAGATCAGCAAGCGCTGTCATGAACTCAAGCCGGGCGTCGGTGTCGGGGTTTTCATTGCCAATCGACCAGATCACCACGCTGGCGCGGTTTCGGTCGCGGCGGATCAACTCACGAAGCTGGTTTTCAGCGTCTCGCTGGGTTGCGGGGTTTGCAAAATCAATGGCCCAATACACTGGGATCTCTTCCCAGAGCAGAAAGCCAAGCTCATCGGCGATCTGGGCGGCGCGTTCGTGATGCGGGTAATGCGCCAGACGCAGAAAGTTGCAGCCCAAGTCACGTGCATCTGCAAACCGGCGGCGCAGATCAGCCTCGTTGGTGACCTTGCCTAATGTCTCGTCATCTTCGTGCACCGAAATGCCGCATAGAAACAGCTTTTCGCCATTGAGATAGATCTCGGTGCCACGGCGTTCAATGCGGCGGAATCCAATGCGGTCGGTGACGGTGTCCGGCCCGGCGGTGACAGTGACATCGTATAGCCGAGGGTTGTCCGGCGACCAAAGATCCGGGCTGGCAGGAATGGCGAGACGGCCATGGCCATCAACCAGCGGCACGATAGCATCGATGCCCAGTTCCGGGATCAGAACCCGCGCCGAGTCTGCTGGCCCATCGACAGTGATTTCGGCTTGGATGTCACCTGCGGCATCCAGGTACAGGAACATATCGCGGATCACCGTGGCGGGTGTTTCGTAAATCGCCACCTCGCGGTAGATGCCGCCGTAGTTGAACCAATCGGTGTTGCGCATCGGCACCCGGTCTAGGGTGCGGGTATTGTTGACGCAGAACATGATCCAGTTCTGGCCTTCAATCAGCTCATCCGTCAGTTCGGCGAAAAACGGTGTCGAGCCGCCGTAGTGATTGCCGATGAACTTGCCGTTCACAAAGACTTTGCAATCATATTGCGCCGCGCCCACCCGCAGAAAACGTCGGGTGTTGGCGGGCAGGGCCTTCATATCCAAGGCCCGCGTGTACCAGGCACTGCCTTCAAAGAAATACCATTTCTCTTTCAGCATTTGCCAGTTGGAGGGGACCGGCACGGTCTCTCCCATATAGGGATCATAATCCCACGGCTCTTTGCGATCCTCTGGCGCCATTGGCGTCAGAGAAAACCATTTCTGCCGCAGCCCTGTATCAAGCAGGTCCACACAGAAATTCCAATCCCCGTCCAGGGAACGCGCTGTGCGCCCCCCGATAAAGATCATGGTGTCCGCATTCAGGCTCTGCGTGTTGAAGGGGATATCGTAGCCTTCGTCATGCAGCGAGTGCAGCGCGTTTTCCGCAAGATCGGATCGTTCGAGCATATGTGCCGGTCCTTTGGTTGCTTAAGGTGCGATGGCTTTGATCCGGGCGATCAGATCGGCCAGATTTTCAGACTGTGCTGCAACTTCGTCATGCATAGGCAGAACCGCTTTCACAAAGGGAGCTTTATCCACTTCGGTGATGGTCACACCCATGTCTTTTGCAGCAGTGGCCAGTGCTGCGTCCGACGCAGCATTCCAAGCCTTGCGGTGGAACTCCATCGATTCCAATGCGGCCTGCTCCAATGCGGCGCGTTGATCATCGGTCAGCGCGTCATAGGCACAGTTGGACATAACAACCACCGAAGGGATCATTGTGTGCTCGTCTTTGGAGAAGAACTTGGACACTTCGCCGTGGCGGGCACTGGTCAGTGCGGTTGKGTTGTTTTCAGCGCCGTCCACAACACCCTGTTGCAGGGCWRRRTAMASCTCRSMMMAKGAAATGGGGGTCGGGTTGCCGCCCAAAAGTTCCACCATGCGAATGGCCGAGGGGCTGGGCTGGACGCGGATCTTCATGCCCTGCAGATCGGCTGGGCTGTTGATGGTGCGATCGGCGTAAAACGACCGGGCACCCTCGGTGTAGAATGCGATGCCAATAAACCCGTCATCGCGGGAGGCCTGCAGAATGTCGTGACCGATATCACCTGTCACCACGTCGTTGAAATGGGATTCGGACTGGAAAATATAGGGCAGGTTCATGGCCGAATAGGATTCCTCAAACGCTTCCAGTTCAGAGGCGTTGGAGCGGGCCATTTCCAGGGCGCAGTTCTGCACCAGCTCCATGGATTCGCGCTGTGTGCCCAGCTGCGCGTTGGCATAGATGCGGATCTTGACGTCGCCGTTGGTCAGCTCTTCCAGACGATCAGCCATCTTCTGCATGCTGATGTGGACCGGGTGATCTTCGGGGTTGTTGTGGTTCAGGCGCAGAGTTGCTGCAGTCGCTGTTGTGCTCAGTGCGATCAGCGCGCTGGTGGCCAGGGCCAGTGTACGTTTAGTCGAGTTCATTGGTGTCTCCYSCSRSGMRMYWYMWGWKSTGCCAGTGTCGCCAAAAGCTGTAATTGACGGCTTCATCCCGAAATAGGTCTGCCAAAATAGAAAATAAGTCAACCTATTTACGAAATTGGTTGACCAAAAATGGTTTCTGGCCAATCTTGCATCCAATCCGACGGGCAGAGGGGGCCTTTCCATGAACTATGAACCTGAATTCAGGGGCGCGCTATGAAGCGTACCGTTGATCTGATCCTGCAATTTGTGATCGTCACTATCTTTGCCATCCTGGTGGTCTGTGTCACCTGGCAGGTGATCACCCGCTATGGCTTGGGTGTGCCAAGCATTGTGACAGACGAGTTGGCGCGCTTTTTGTTCATGTGGCTGGCCCTGATCGGCGGCGCCTATACTTACGGCATGCGTCGGCACCTAGCGATTGACCTGCTGACGCAGAGCCTGACCGGGCGGCGAAAACTGATTTCCGAAGCATTAGTCACGCTGATTGTGGCGTTGTTTGCTGGGATTGTCATGGTGCGAGGCGGCGGCGACTTGGTGATGCGCACCCTGGCCAACGGTCAGGTTACRCCGTCSCTGCGWCTGCCGATGGGGCTTGTCTACGGCGCGATCCCATTCTCGGGCGTCATCATTTTGTATTACTGCGCGTTGTTCGGCTTTGAACTCGCCAATGGGCGGATGCCGAAGGGGCCAGAGACGGCCTCTATCGGCGGACCGCTGGACTAGGGGCGAACATGGCTTACGCAGCATTTCTTCTATTTGGCACATTCGGATTCCTGATGTTTCTTGGGGTGCCCATTGCATTCTCCATCGGGTCGGCCGCGGCCATTACCTTCTTGTTGTTCATGAACTTTGATCAGTCGATGTTTATCGTGGCACAGCAAATGGCGTCCGGGTTGGACAGCTTCACCCTGCTGGCGATTCCGTTTTTCATTCTGGCAGGCAATGTGATGAACCGGGGCGGCATTGCGATGCGCCTGATCAACTTTGCCAAAATTCTCAGCGGGCGGTTGCCGGGATCGCTGGCCCACTGCAACGTCATTGCCAATATGATGTTCGGCTCGATTTCAGGGTCGGCGGTGGCCTCTGCGGCGGCGGTGGGCGGTGTGATGGCCCCACTGCAAAAGAAAGAGGGCTATGACCCGGCGTTCTCAGCCGCAGTCAATATTGCCTCCAGCCCCACAGGGTTGTTGATCCCGCCAAGTTCCACCCTGATCGTCTATTCGTTGATCACCGGCGGCACATCAATCGCCGCGCTGTTTGTCGCGGGCTATATTCCGGGCATCATGATGGGGCTAAGCCTGATGCTGGTGGCCGGGATTATCGCCAAAAAACGCGGCTATCCGATTGCTCCGCGCCCAAAAATGGCCGAAGTTCTGGTCGCGGCGCGCGACGCTATCCTGCCCCTTGGCTTGGTTGTCATTGTGATGGGTGGGATCATTGGCGGCATTTTCACCGCCACCGAGGCCTCGGCTGCGGCGGTGGTTTATACACTGCTGCTGGCGCTGGTCTGGTACCGTGAAATCACTGTGCGCGACCTGCCCAAGATTGTCTTGGACTCGGCGATTACCACGTCGATTGTGCTGATGATGATAGGCGCATCGATTGGCATGTCGCGGGCTATGGCGTTTGGCGATATTCCCTATGCGATTTCCGACTTCATGCTTGGATTGTCTGACAATCCGATCCTGATCCTGCTGGCCATTAACATCGCCTTGCTCGTTGTCGGCACCTTCATGGACATGACGCCTGCGCTGCTGATCTTTACGCCGATTTTTATGCCGGTGGTTAGTGATCTGGGCATGGATCCGGTTCATTTTGGCATCGTGATGACGTTCAACCTGTGTATCGGTATCTGTACCCCACCGGTGGGCTCGGCGCTGTTTATCGGTTGTTCCGTCGGCGGCACAACCATTGGCAAGGTGATCCGGCCATTGCTGCCGTTTTATGCTGTCATGTTTGTGCTGTTGCTGGTGGTTACCTATGTGCCCGCCATCAGCCTGACCTTGCCACGCCTGTTACTGGGATACTAACTAAATGAAAATGTTGCGCCTTTGGGGTGATGTCACCCGCGATAAGAATGTCGTGACACTGACGGTTGAGGGGCAACATCTGTTGTCCCTTACTGTTCTGGAGCACGATTTGATCCGGGTCAGCCTGCGCAAAAATGGTGCTTGGCGGCAGGGGCGAACTTGGTGTGTTGCTCCGGATGGGGATGTTCCATGGCAGGGCCGAGAGCGGGACGATACGGATGGGTTCAGCTGTCCCGATTTTGAACTTGATCAGGGTGAGGACGTGGTTGTTCTAACCACTCAAACTCTCCGGCTGACGGTGCGCCATCCCTTGCAATTCGAATGGGCAGCATGGGTTGATGGGGGGTGGAAAACCTTTGCTCAGGACCGACCTACCGGAGCCCTGCAACTTGGTGTGCGCGACCATGCCCACGCCCATTATCTGCGTCGTTTTGACGGGGATCGTGTTTTTGGGCTGGGCGAAAAATCGGGGCTGCTCGAACGGAGCGGACGCCGGTTTGAAATGCGCAATCTGGATGCGATGGGCTATGACGCCGAACGCACCGATCCCTTGTATAAACACATCCCGTTCACTTTGACGCAGACCCCGGCGGCGGGCTGTTACAGTCTGTTCTATGATAACCTCGCGACCGCTTGGTTTGATCTTGGCAATGAGCTGGATAACTATCACCTGCCTTACCGGTCTTACCGGGCTGCGGATGGTGATCTTGACTATTACATGTGCTGGTCGCCTGATCTGCTGGGCCTGGTGCGACAGCAAGCGCAGATGACCGGCGGCACTGCCTTTCCGCCACGCTGGAGCCTGGGTTATTCCGGGTCGACCATGGGTTATACCGATGCCGCAGACGCGCAGGTGCAATTGCAGGGTTTTGTTGACCAGATCGCGGCCCATCAGATCCCCTGCGACAGTTTCCAACTGTCCTCGGGATACAGCTCGATTGGGTCGAAACGTTATGTCTTTACCTGGAACCAGAGCAAAGTGCCCGACCCAACAGCGATGGCGCAGTATTTTACCGATGCCGGGATGCACCTGATAGCCAATATCAAGCCCTGCCTGCTGCAGGATCATCCCCGCTACGCCGAAGCCGCCAAGGCCGGACTTTTTATCAGCGATAGTGAAACCGGCGACCCTGAGCGATCAGTGTTTTGGGACGACGAAGGTTCACATCTGGATTTCACCAACCCGGCCACAGTGGTCTGGTGGCAAGAGAATGTGACCAAGCAATTGCTGGGATATGGCATAGAATGCACCTGGAATGATAATAACGAATACGAAGTCTGGGACCATCACGCCAAGTGCTATGGTTTTGGTCAACCAATTGACATCGGCCTAATTCGTCCCTTGCAGCCACTGTTGATGACGCGCGCGTCCTGTGAGGCTCAAATCGCCTTTGCGCCGAAAAAGCGCCCCTATCTGATCACTCGCTCGGGGGCTCCGGGTATCCAGCGCTATGCGCAAACCTGGACCGGAGATAATCGCACCAGTTGGGAGTCGCTGCGTTGGAATATCCGCATGGGATTGGGGCTTAGCCTGTCAGGATTTTTTAACATCGGTCACGATGTGGGTGGGTTTTCTGGGCCACGTCCCGACCCCGAACTGTTTTTGCGCTGGGTTCAAAACGGCATTCTCCATCCCCGGTTCACCATTCATTCGTGGAATGACGATGGCAGCGTGAATGAACCCTGGATGTATGGCGAAATCCTGGATGATCTGCGCGAGGCGATCCGGCTTCGCTRKCGAYTNGYTSYYNTAYCTRTRNNCCTKRCTGTSSSWKGCGGTGACCAGGGACGAACCCATGTTGCGCCCGACTTTTCTGGATCACCCGAAGGATAAGACCAGCTTTGCGGACACCAATGATTTCATGTTGGGCCGCGATATTCTGGCGGCCTCAGTGGTCGAGGCCGGAGCCCAATCTCGGGTGGTGTATTTGCCGCACAACAAAACAGGTTGGTGGGATTTCTGGAGTGGTATTTGGCATGCCGGCGGGCAGCAGATTGAGGTCCCGGTGGATCTAGCCTCAATTCCATTGTTTGTGCGGGCTGGCTGCGTGATCCCGCTGGAAATTGGCGCGGACCGTGCCGACGTCGGTGCGGCCAAAGGGCTGGAGCTGGCTGTGTTTCCGGTGCCCGGCTCAGGCTGCAGTGATAGCGTGATGTTTGAGGATGACGGTGAAAGCCAAAACGGCCCCCAGTGCATAACCAATTTTGCGCTCACACAGACTGCAGGGTCAGTGACCCTGAATATCACCCACAGCGGGCAACGTGCGCCGCACTACCCCAAAGCCCGCATTCTGTTGCCGCAAGGTGAAACCAGACCGCTGATCGTTGCGGGTAACACCGTTCCTCATGGTGGCGAAATACAGTTGGGAGAGCTTTGATGCAGGTGGAATTGGTACAGCCAGAGTATGATCGGACCAAGCTGCGCCCGCGTATCCTGCACCTTGGGTTTGGGGCTTTTGCACGTGCGCATACGATGCAGTATCTTGACGCTGGGCTGGCTGCACAGGGCGGTGACTGGGGCGCAATCGTGGTGCGGTTTAACTCGGGGGCTGCCGCCTTGACCGCGCTGGATGCCGCTGGGGGCCAATATCATATTGCCGAAGTTGACGATGAAAACCTGACCCTGCGCCGGATTGATGCCGTGATTGGCAGCTGCCATCCCAAGCGCGACGGGATTCAGGCCCTGTTGGCGCGGTTTGCTAACCCGGACCTGTCTGTAGTGACTTTGACGATCACCGAAAAGGGATATTGCGCCCGCGATGGAGGGTTGGACACGGACCATGCTGGTATTCGTGCCGATCTGGACGCGCCGGATGCGCCGGGAACGGCCATTGGCGTGTTGGTTGGCGGATTGCAGGCACGGCGGCAGGCCGGGCTTTGCGGCATCACAATACTGTCCTGCGACAATCAGCCGGAAAACGGATATCTGACCCGCGCTGTGGTTACCGATTTTGCCCGGCTGCTGGATCCGGGGCTGGCGGTATGGATTAAAAACAACGTCACCTTTCCCTGCTCGATGGTAGATCGGATCGTGCCAGCCATGGACGCAAAAGGTGAGGCTATGATCACTGACGTGCTGGGCCTTCCTGACCCCAATGCCATTGTCTGTGAACCCTTCCGACAATGGGTGATCGAGGATGACTTTGCCGCTGGAACCCCGCCGTTTGCCGCTGGTGGCGCGCAATTGGTGCAATACGTGCGCCCGTTTGAAGAGATGAAACTGCGGATGCTGAATGGGGCACATAGCTTCCTTGCCTGTCTTGGAGCCGTCTGTGGAAAAGCAACAATTGCAGACTGCATGCAGCAGCCAGAGTTGAAGCATGCCGCGCATCGTTTGATGGTGCACGAACAACTGCCGACCTTGCCAGTGCTGCCGGGTGTCGATCTGCCCAGGTATGCCGATGCGCTTATCGCCCGGTTTGGTAACGGGCGGCTAAACCATCGCACCACCCAGATTGCCAGTGACACCAGCCAAAAGGTTCCACAACGGATGCTGGCCTCGGTGACCTGGCATTTGGAGCAAGGCAGTGCTTTCCCTTTGCTGGCCACCGGTCTGGCGGGTTGGATGCTTTATGCCCGCGGAGAGGATGAGGCGGGCAATGAATTGCCACTGGTCGATCCGCTGGCAGATCAATTACGAACGGCGGCTTTGGCCGATGATCCGGTGGCCGAATTTCTTTCACTTCGCGACGTGTTCCCCGAGGACCTGGCAGCAGATGCCAGATTTGAAACCGCACTGCGAAAATCCTACGGGCAGCTGTTGAAACTGGGCGTACTGGCGACCTTATCGGCGATGGAGACCTCAGGATGAGCAATTTTCTAGGCCCAGATTTTCTGTTGGACACTGAACCGGCGCGACGGTTGTATCACGAGGTGGCGGCCGGGCTACCGATCATCGATTACCACAATCACTTGCCGCCCGAGGAAATCGCACAAGACCGCCACTGGGACAGCTTAGGGGAAATCTGGCTGGCGCATGATCATTACAAAYRKSKGSYRATGCGCTGGGCTGGGGTCGAGGAACGGCTGGTGACGGGCGATGCGTCCYGGCGGCAGAAATTCGATGCGTTTGCCGGGGCAATGCCGCAAATGATTGCCAATCCCGTCCATCACTGGAGCCATCTGGAACTTTGGCGCTACTTCGGCCTGGAAGGCACAGTGCTAAATGCCGATACCGCCGACACCTGTTGGGACGCAGCAGCGGAACTGCTGCCCAGGGCGGATTTTGGTGCACGTGGATTGCTAGACAAAATGAACGTCGAGCTTGTCGGAACCACCGATGATCCGCTGGATAATCTTGAACATCACGCCGCCTTTGCTGGCCAAAGCGATCTGCAAATGGTGCCCAGCTTTCGGCCCGACCGGGCGATCAAGATCGAGGATGCAGGGTTTGCGGATTATATCCGGGATCTGGCGGATCTGACCCATCCAATCAACAGTTTTGATGATCTGATCGGCGCACTGTGCCTGCGGTTGGATTACTTTGTTGCGCACGGCTGCCGGGCCTCTGACCACGGTATTGACCATCTCGACACCGGCGCGGAATTGCCGGCCTCGGTCTTGGATCAAGCCTTAAAATCTCGCCTGAAAGGTGACACTGTTGATGCAGATACTGCCGCAGGATTTCGCTCGGCTGTGTTGGTGGCACTGGGGCGGGCCTATGCTACGCGCGATTTGGTGATGCAGTTGCATATGAATGTAATGCGCAGCACCCGTACGCGGCTGCTGCAATCCATTGGTCGCGATGTGGGTGGAGATTCCATGCGGGACACAGCCCTGGCAGAGCCTTTGAACGCTTTGCTCGATCGGATGGATCGCAACGACCAACTGCCGCGCACCATTCTTTATGGACTGGATCCCTCGCGCAATCCGGTGCTGGTCACCACGGCGGGGAATTTTCAGGACGGTAGCGTTGCGGGTAAGATTCAAGCGGGGACCGCGTGGTGGTTCAATGATCAACTTGAGGGCATGGAGGCGCAGATGACGACTCTGGCGCAGATGGGGTTGATCTCCACCTTCCCCGGTATGCTGACCGATAGCCGCTCATTTCTGTCTTTCCCACGCCACGAGTACTTCCGTCGGCTGCTGTGCCGTATGGTTGGGCGTTGGCAGGTCGAAGGATCGGTGCCGGGGGATCAGACGTTGTTGAATGAGCTGGTCGCCAATATTTGCTACCACAACGCAAAACAGATGTTTGCACGGTGACGGCTAAAGAACCCGCTTAAACAATTCACCCATTCCGCTCTGCTGATCGGTGACACCGGCTAGGCGCAGCATGTGCCAGGCCAGCGCTTGATTGCTGGAAATCACCGGCGTTCCGGTCAGGTGCTCGGCGGTTTCGATAACCTCCAGGCAGCGCAGGTTGGTGCAGGCCACTACAATGGCATCGCAGTCAGCCCGTGCAGCAACTCGGTCGATTGCGGTGGCAATCGAGGTTGGGGATATTCGGGCCACCACGCGGTCATCGGTCTCTTCAAAAGACGCGAAACTGGCGATCTCAAATCCGGTCTTCTCCAGCTTGAGCCGCATCCGCATCGACACGTCGGGTATATAAGGAGTGATAAACCCCAGTTTTCGGGCGCCAAGAGCATTTGCCGCCGCGATAAGCGCGGTCAGTGGGTCGGTCACCAAGGCGTCGGAAAAAACCGAGTTGATGGCACGGGCGACACCCTCTTGTCCGATCACGGTTGCCGCTGAAGTGCAGCCATATCCGATCACGTCGAAATCAAGCGATTCTGGTAGCAACTGGGCCGAGGCTGGAAGATCGCGTTCCATCTGTTGCAGGGTGTCGGTCGTAATTTCGGCAACCATGGGAATGCGGCTATGATAAAGCGCGACGCCTTCTAGTGCTGTCATCCGGGCGAATTCGGGCTCTAATGTTTCATCGGTGGATAGAACAATTGTGCCAAGAGTCGCGCGGGTGCCGATGCCGACGTCGGTTACAAAATCCAGTTTCATGTCACGGCTTTCAGATAATCGGCAGGTCTGGCGCGGCGCGGGTGCTTAGCAACTCGGCACCACTTGCGCGGACAACAATGTTTTCCTCATGCACCATAATACGCCCGTCACCGTAGCTTAACGAGGGTTCCAGTGTCAGAACCATGTTCTCGGTAATCACGGTGTCATCAAACGCAGCGTGCGAGGGCCATTCGGTCAGCTGCATTCCCAATCCGTGACCCAGCCGTCCGACATCCCCGCCTGCACCATCCATTTCGGCGATCACCGATTGCATCGCTTGAAACAGCTCCCGACAGGTGGTGCCGGGATTGGCGGCATTGAGGCCTGCCTCGGTGGCGCGCCACAGCACGTCATAGGCGCGGCGGGACAGGTCGTCGGCTTGGCCAATGGCAAAATTTCGATCAAAGTCGCAAAAGTATCCGTCCCAGGTGGCACCAGTGTCCAGCATCAGGATGTCGCCGGTTTGCAGAGGTTTTGCGCTGGGCGGTGAAATCACATCGCGGTAGCCGCCGTGATCAGCGCCGCCAACCAAATAGGGCACATCATCGGCACCCGCACTCAGCGCAGCGCGGCGGAAGGATCGAAAGACTTCGTCCAAAGGYGTGCCCGCGYCGGCAAATTCCGGCACCTGCGTAAAGGTCTGCGATCCAATCGCACAGATATGAGACAGCTTTTCAATCTCGCGGGGCGATTTGACCATTCGCAGGGCGCGAACCAACCCGGTGGCGTCCTCGATTTGCAGGCCTGGCAGCGCTGCAATCAACCGTTCGTAATCTCCCAGCGGCATGCGCAGTGTGGTCTCGTGCCCTTTTAGCAGGCCGATTCTGGCACTCTTGTTGGCCAGCGGCGACAGCAGGTCGGTCAGCAGGCTGATGCCATCGTCATCTGGGTTGGGTGCGCTCCAGGTGCGGATGTCAGCGATCCAGGTTTGCCGCATCAATGCAGCGCCGATTTCAGGGATGACCGCAATGGGTTTGCCCTGAGCGGGGACAAACAGGAACCATGGGCGTGTTGGGCTTTGCCAGAACAATGTGTGGAAGCCGCTGAAATAGCGCACCTCGGGTTCTGTCATCAGCAACAACCCCGACAGGCCCGCGTCGGCCATCATCGCCTGAGCCTTGGCGGTGCGGTTCTCAAATTCCTCGGGCGGGAAACCTCGGGCAGGGAGTTTAGACATCGTCTTGCCCAGCCATGATCCGGGCAAAAATCTCCGGATCGGTGACGCCTTCAGAGCCGATCAGCAAGACACGCGATTGCGCGTTCAGACCCAGARTTTTCGAAAGCTCTGAAWCCTGGCGCGCAGCRATSAGCGCCGCCAGACCAGCCACGGCGCTTTCGCCCGCTTCAATCCTTGGGTCATCGCCCATGGGGCGGGCCAATAGCCGGACGGTCGGAGCAACAATCGAGTCGGGAATGGTCAGGAAGTCAGATGCTTCTTGCTCCAAGATCTCCCAAGCCACTGGCGAAGGCTCTCCGCAGGACAGGCCGGCCATTATGGTTTCTTCGGTAATCTTCACGGATGTTGCCACGCCTCTCCGCGCGCTTTCATACAGGCAGGCGGCTAAGTCCGGTTCCACCACCACGACGCGGGGTGCGTCTTTACCCCAATACTGGCGCAACGACGCCGCCACCGAGGCCGCCAAACCACCCACGCCGCCTTGCAGGAAAACATGTGTGGGAGCCTGGTCCAATGCCTCGCAAACTTCGCGCGTCATCACACCGTAACCAGCCATCACATCGCGGGGCGGTTCTGAGTATCCGGGCCAGGAGGTGTCCGAGACCACAAACCAGCCGTTCTGCTTTGCTTCCTTGCGGGCAAGGGCAACCGAAGCGTCATAATCCCCATCAATGCGGATCACCTCGGCGCCCAGGTCGCGCATTGCCTGCGCCCGGGTTTCGCTGACCTTGGCATGGATATAGATCCGGCAAGGCACGCCAAAACGCTGACTTCCCCAGGCCAGAGAGCGGCCGTGGTTGCCATCGGTGGCAGAGACCAAAGTGATTTTGGCACAGATCTCGGCGTGCACGCCTTCGCGGATCGAAGACAAGCTAACCCCCTGCCCCAGTTGGTGCGAGATTTCCCGTTGTAGAACCCGCAATGCTGCATAAGCCGCACCCAGAGCTTTGAAGCTGCCAAGCCCAAATCGCGGGCCTTCATGTTTGTACAGCACTTGAGCGATGCCAAGTGTGTTTGCCAGTGTATTTAGCGCGACAAGTGGTGTTGGCGCATAACCTTCCCAAGCGGTGATTTCGGCCCAAGCCAGTTCGAAACCCTGTTCAGGCAGTAGCAGATTGGCCGAGTCGCCGAGGATCTTGGCGCCAGCCGTATGGTGGATTTTGGCGGCAGTAAGCAGGTCTTTCATCGTTGTCCTTAAAGTAAGGGGAAGGTGGTGCCTTGGTGGTTTCTGTTCCCTTGTGGCCAGCAGTTTACAAAGATAGACTGATTTTTGCAGTTGAACTGGAAGTAAGACGTGACGAATTAAGTTGCAGCGGGCGGCAAACTTGATGAATTTCAGACCATGGATGACAAAGACCTGCAAATACTCCGTCTGGTTCAGGACAACGCCCGGCTTACGGCTGATGCCATCAGTCAGGAGCTGGGACTGTCGCCACCCGCCGTACAGAAGCGGCTGAAAAAGCTGCGCGAAACTGGTGTGATCGAAAAAGAGATCGCGGTGCTGTCCCCGGCCAAACTGGGCCGTGAGATGACTATCATAGTTGAGGTGATACTGGAGCGGGAAAACCGCGCCAATCTGGATAGCTTCAAGCGCCGGATGCGCAGCGCGCCCTGCGTGCAGCAATGTTACTACACCACCGGTGAGGCGGATTTCATACTGATATTGGTGGTCAGTGACATCAAGGAATACGAGGTGTTCACGCAAGCGTATTTCTTTGATGAATCCAATATCAGTCGATTCAAAACCTCGATTGTGATGGACCGGGTCAAGACGTCTCTGGATGTGCTGTGACCCTCGTTGACGCGCCGTTAGTCTGGACAGTTTCTGCAAAAGGGCGACGCTGAGCTGATCAGTTCCATAGCAGCCCGGAGCAAGACATGCAGTTTGACTACGTCATCATCGGTGGAGGATCAGCAGGCTCAACTCTGGCGGCGCGGTTGAGCGAAGATCCGGACAAGACGGTTTGCCTGCTTGAGGCCGGCGGGCGTGGTGACAGTATCTTGGTGCGCGCGCCTGCGGCGGTTGTGGCGATGCTGCCGGGGCGACCCAAGATCAACAATTGGGCGTTTGAGACGGTGCCGCAGGCCGGATTGAATGGTCGCAAAGGTTATCAGCCGCGTGGCAAGGCGCTGGGCGGGTCCAGCGCCATCAACGCCATGCTTTATATACGCGGCCATGCTGGTGATTATGACGAATGGGCCGATTTGGGTTGCGACGGATGGAATTGGGATGCGGTACTGCCGTATTTTCTCAAATCCGAGAACAACGAACGCGGCGGCTGTGATGTGCATGGCGGGGCAGGGCCGTTGCAGGTCAGCGAGCAGAAGTCACCGCGCCCCCTGACCGAGGCGTTTATTCAGGCAGGTGAATCGCTACAGCACCGGCGCCGCGACGACTTCAACACCGGCGATAACGAGGGCATTGGGCTATTTCAGGTCACGCAGTTTCACGATCCAACCCGCACCGGCGAGCGCTGTTCGGCAGCGGCGGCATATCTGCATCCGGTGATGAACAGACCGAATCTGACGGTGATCACCAAGGCCCATGCCACGCGCATTTTATTTGATGGCAAACGTGCCATCGGAGTGGCCTATCGAAAAGGCCGCAAAGACAAACAGGTCTATGCGAGACAGGAAGTGATCCTGTGTGGCGGCAGTTTCAACTCTCCTCAGTTGCTGCAACTGTCCGGGGTCGGGCGCCCAGAGGATATCCGACCGCATGGCATTGAAATGGTGCATGAGTTGCCTGGGGTCGGGCAGAACCTGCAGGACCATCTGGATTTCACTCTCTCCTACAAAACCAAGGACCGGGACAATTTTGGCATTTCGCTTTCCGGCGGTGTCAGCTTGCTGAAACATATAATTGAATGGCGCAAAACTGGCGGTGGCATGATCGCCACGCCATTTGCCGAGGGCGTGGCCTTTCTAAAGACCACCCCGGATCTGCACCGCCCCGATGTTCAGCTGCATTTTGTGATTTCCATTGTCGACGATCACGCCCGCAAGCTGCATCTGGGTCACGGCTTTAGCTGCCACGTCTGCGTGCTGCGCCCAAAATCGCGCGGATCGGTGGGGCTGCTGTCGGGKGRYSMYRYSKMWYSKSYMAAKWTCKAYCSMMRRWYYSKKTSSMWCMCCKWYGATMTGSMGGKSTTGAAGCAGGGCGCCCGGTTGACCCGGAAGATAATGGCCGCCCCGCCACTGGCCGATTACATCCACAAAGAACTGTTTATCACAGGTGAACCTGATGATGCTGGATTGGAACAGCACATTCGGGCTCGGTCTGATACCATCTACCATCCGGTTGGAACCTGCAAAATGGGCCGTGATGATCTGGCTGTGGTAGATTCAGAGCTGAAAGTACAAGGATTGGAGGCTTTGCGGGTGGTGGATGCCAGCGTGATGCCGCGGTTGATTGGCGGCAACACCAACGCACCAACAATCATGATTGCCGAGAAGGCAGCCGATCTGATCCAGGGCAGGGTGGCACCTTTAAAATCTTAACGAACAAGCCTGCGATTCCTATTCCGTTGTCTTGCAAAAGGAATGGAATTCAGTTTTTTCCAATAAACCATAGAATTTCACACGTATTTTGGTTCTAAAGCTGAGAAATGCCTCGTTTACCTATCTTAATTGCCGGCAAATTTATCTGTTAAGGCGTGCTTAAGACCCCCGCTGCTATCCCGGTTATGGGTGAAAGAAAAGGTGGTGGATTATGAGCGCACGTAACGGTGTGGCGCCCATTATCATCAAGAGGAAAAAGGTTATTATTGCCGGCGGCCACCACGGTGGCGCATGGAAGGTGGCTTATGCCGACTTCGTGACCGCGATGATGGCGTTTTTCATGATGATGTGGCTCTTGAGTGCAACAACGGAAAAGCAGCGAAAGGGTCTTGCAGACTACTTCTCGCCGACGATTCCAATCAGTCGGATGTCTGGTGGCGGAAACGGCGCTTTCAACGGTGACAGTATGTTTTCTGAGGATATCATGTCTCAGTCTGGGCTTGGTGCATCAGATACCAATCCGGTAAACGCGCAGCAGGCTCGGGGAGACACCGGGTTGGACCAGAGCGCCAAGGAGAAGGCCGAAAACGAAGAGTTCAAGACCATTGAAGAGGCGCTGCAGGGGCGCGGTGGCGAAAGCATGGTCAGCGTTAAAATGGCCCGGCATATCGTGACACGGGTCACTGACGAGGGGCTGATCATTGAGATGTTTGCCACCGAGGATGCGCGGTTGTTTGAAGAGGGCAGGGATACACCAACCCAACTTTTCCGCGACTTGATGCGTATGGTGGCGCGGGTGACCGGAGTGGTCAGTAACGATGTCGCCATTGGCGGGCATATCCGCTCGCATCCGGTCGTCCTGGCCAACAATCCGGTCTGGGAATTGTCCAGCTCTCGGGCGGACGTCACCCGGAGACTTCTCGAATCGGGRGGCATGAAACCGGCCCGYATTRACCGKGTCACYGGRCATGCAGACCGYRAKTTGTCGGCGYYAGACCCRATGKCYRAGCGGAATAAYCGCATCGAGATTGTGCTTTTACGCMAGTAAAACAAAGAAACGGCGGCTGRCAGATAGATCGAATTTTATCTGTTAGCCGCCCGTTAATGGCMSKTGCGTTACCTGTTGCKTCAAGAATNATTTGATGCAGCAGAAAGGCGTATCTTATGACTTTATCTTCTTCGCTGAACGCCGGAGTAGCCGGACTTTCCGCGAATGCCAGCCGACTGGCTTCAATTTCCGATAACATCGCAAATTCCTCCACCGCTGGTTACAAGCGGGTGCAAACCGATTTTCATTCAATGGTGATGGGCTCGAACGGTGGCTCTTATACCGCTGGTGGTGTGACGTCGTCCACCATCCGGCTGGTTGATGAACGCGGCCCCCTGGTTTCGACCAGCAACCCGACAGATCTGGCGGTCCGTGGCCGTGGCATGTTGCCGGTGGCGTCGATCACGGATGTGGAGGGCGGCAATGGCGCTCCAACGATGATGTTGACGACCACCGGATCCTTTCGCACCAATGCCGAAGGTCTGTTGACCACTGATTCTGGCCTGGTCCTGCTTGGCTGGCCTGCCCTTGCCGACGGCACCATACCGTCTTATCCGCGCGATACTTCGGTTGGATTGGAGCCGGTTCAGTTCAATGTGAATCAGCTGACAGGTGAGCCAACAACCGAGATCAAACTCGGCATTAACCTCCCAGCCACTGCCACCGAAGCTGGTGCTGCCGGGACCGCTGAAACTCTGCCGATTGAATACTGGGACAACCTCGGAAAATCCGAGAGTATTGAGATCGAATTTACGCCCACCGTTCCGGGTACCGGCGCATCCAACGAATGGACGATTGTTCTGAGGGATTCCGCCTCGGGTGGTGCCGTGATTGGTGAATATGTTGTGACCTTTACAGATAGCCGCACAGCGGGCGGCGCTCTGGCTTCAGTTACCACCACGTCTGGTGGCGCATATGATCCTGCCACTGGATCAGTGATTGTCACCGTTGCTGGCGGCCCGATGGAGATCAGTATTGGCGAAATCGGCAGCAGCGATGGTCTGACCCAATTGTCTGACAGCTTTGCCCCGGCTTCGATCAGTAAAGATGGCTCTCCGGTTGGCAACATGACCGGTGTGGAAATTGACGCATCCGGTTTTGTCCGCGCCAACTATGACACCGGCGTGTCTCGTGYGGTTTATAAGGTGCCGCTGGTTGATATGCCGAACCCCAATGGCATGGTGGCGATGGATTCGCAGACCTACATGCCCTCCACCGCAAGTGGCGCCTTCTTCCTGTGGGATGCAGGTGATGGTCCGACAGGTGATGTTGCGTCTTACACCCGCGAGGAATCCTCCACTGATGTGGCAACCGAGCTGACCAACATGATCCAGACACAGCGGGCTTATTCCTCAAGCGCCAAGGTGATCCAGACCGTGGACGAGATGTTGCAGGAAACCACCAACATCAAGCGCTAACCGCGCTGATAGTCACTGATCTGGACTCTTAGAAAAGGCAAAACATGTCTATTACTTCCGCACTCAATACCGCTATGACTGGGTTGACTGCTGCCGGCCGTGCATCGTCGGTGGTATCGGAAAACCTAGCCAACGCACTAACACCAGGTTACGCCAAGCGCAGCCTGATGCTTTCTAGCGGTCTCAATGCGCCTGGGGTTCAGATCGTTGGCGTCAGCCGAAATATCGATCCGGCGATTCAGGCCAGTCGCCGGATTACCGAAGCAGAATTTGGCGGCGCTCAGGTGCAGTCAGTTTTCTACAACAGGTTGTCAGACCTGGTTGGCTCGGTTGATGACCCGTTCTCGATTACCTCGCGGTTTTCGAATTTTGACAGCAGTCTGATCGAAGCGATTTCGCGCCCGGATTCCGGGCCACGGCTTAATGATCTGTCTCTGCAGGCCGAAGCACTGGCGGACACGATTTCTGAAGCGGCCGAGGGATTGCGCTCTATGCGCTCTGCGGCAGATCGGTCTATCGCCACTCAGGTCGATACAGTCAATCAGGCGTTGAAAGACGTTCAAAAGGTAAATGCCCGGATCATGGTCTCTCAGGCTGGCGGCATGGATACCGCGGCGCTGCAGGACCAGCGAGCGCAACTGATTGACCAGATCAACGAGATCATTCCGGTCAACGTTGTCCAGCGTAACAATGGTCAGGTAGCGCTGTTCACTCAAGGCGGGGCGATTCTGCTGGATGGCCAACCGGCCGAGCTGACCTTTGACGGCAAACCCGACACCATGCCACATATGACCCAAGCCAATGGTCTGTTGTCGGGGCTTGAGATCAACGGCTATGCGGTCAACACTGGCCCGGATGGTCCGCTGCGCGGTGGCACTCTGGCGGCTCAGTTCGAAGTTCGGGACACCATCGCGGTTGAGGCCCAGGATGACCTCGATGCAATGGCGCGCGATCTAATCGAACGGTTCCAGGATCCATCGGTGGATGCCACCCTGGGGGCCACGGATCCCGGCCTGTTCACCGATGGCGGTGGTTTCTTTGACCCAACCAATACGGTGGGAATCGCCAACCGGTTGGAACTCAATGAAAAAGTATCGATGGAGGGCGACGCAGAAACGTGGCGCCTGCGGGATGGTATAAATGCGGCGGCGCCGGGAAATGCCGGTGATGCCCGCTTGCTGCAGGCCTATACGGAAACGCTTGGGACCATGCGCACCGTTTCCTCTGCCGGTATGGGCACCTCAACTGTGACCGCGGCCACGCTGAGTGCCAACCTGCTGTCGCATTTTAGCCAAAGCACCAATGCCGCTGAACAGGCGCTCAGCTTTGCCTCGGCCAGTTTTAGCGCGATGAGCCAGATGGAACTGGCTCGGGGCGTGGACACCGATGAAGAGCTGCACAATCTAATGCTGATCGAACAGGCTTTCGCCGCCAATGCCAAGGTGATGTCTGTCGTCGACGAGCTCATGAAAACACTTCTGAGGATTTAATGGATGAACATCACGTCTTTTGGAGACATGGCGCATAACGTTTTTCTGCGCTCTCGAACCGCTGAGCTGAAAGAAAATCTGGCGACACTGACGCAAGAATTGAGCACCGGCAAGGCCTCGGATCTCACCAAGCGCCTGGGCGGTGACTTTACGTACCTCACTGATATTGAACGCAACCTGTCACGCCTTGAAGCCTATAAAATTGCCACCTCAGAATCGTCCTTGTTTGCCTCATCAGCGCAGATGTTCATTGCCAGTATTGACAATAATGCAAGCGATCTGAGCACCGACATTTTGGCGACGACCGGGATCATGAGCGAAACCAAAACGAACCTGTTGTCCGGTCAGTCCCGACTTTTTCTCGATGAATCGATCCGGTCGCTCAATGGCCAGGTTGCCGGCCGGAGCCTGTTTGCGGGCACTGCGACCACTGATGTGCCTTTGGCCGATGTTGATACATTGATGTCGGCATTGGTGACCGAGGTTTCAGGTCTCACCACTGCTGCGGACATCATCCAGGAAGTGAAGGATTGGTTTGCCGATCCGGCCGGGTTTGATGCGGTCATGTATCAAGGTGCGACAATCTCGATGGTGTCTGTCTATGTTGGCCCGAACGAGCAGGTTAATATTGCCCTGCGGGCGGATGACGAGGATTTCAAGCAAGCCCTGCAAAGTTTTGCCATCGGAGCGCTGGCCACGGAATCTGGCCTGGTCCTGTCTGCGGGGATACAAAGCGAATTGATGACAGCTACTGGCAATGAATTGCTCGAAACCCGGACCCGTTTGATCAGTGTGCAAGCCAATCTCGGCTTTACTGAAATGCGGATCGAAGAGGCCGCTATCCGCAACGCAGCTGCGACAACCAGTCTGAGCCTGACCATGAACGAATTGACCCAGGCTGACCCGTTCGAAACCGCAATCCGATTGGAAGAGACACAATTCCAGTTGGAGGCCCTTTATGCGGTGACCGCGCGGTCGTCCCAACTGTCCTTGCTGAGGTACTTGTAATGATGACGTACTTTCGAATTCTCCTGGCTTGCCTGATGTTGCCGTCGATGCTGCAAGCCTCTGCTATCCGATTGAAGGATCTGGTGGAATTTGACGGCGTTCGTGGCAATGACTTGGTCGGTTATGGTCTGGTGGTTGGGTTGAACGGTACCGGAGACGGGCTGCGCAACTCTCCCTTTACTGAAGAAATCATGTCCAATATTTTGGAGCGGTTAGGCGTCAATGTGACCGGCGAACAGTTCCGTCCAAAAAATGTTGCGGCGGTCTTTGTGACGGCCAGTCTGCCGCCTTTTGCACGGGTTGGCGGGCAAATTGACGTGACGGTTTCGGCCATTGGTGATTCCAAAAGCTTGCTGGGCGGCACCCTGATCATGACGCCGCTGAATGCCGCTGATGGGCAGATCTATGCGGTGGCTCAGGGCACTATCCTCGCAGGAGGTGCCGTGGCAGAAGGTAACGGCGCCTCAGTCACCCAGGGGGTTCCAACCTCGGGTGGCATTCCCTCGGGCGCCCGTGTTGAACGTGAGATCGACTTTGATCTGTCGTCGCTGACCACCATGCGGCTGGCCCTGAGGGAGCCGGATTTCACCACTGCCGGGCGGATTGAACAGGCCATTAATCGCGAATTTAACTCAAATGTGGCTCTGATGCGGGATTCGGGCACCGTGGAAATAGACATTGTTCGGACCAAAGCCCGCTCAACCGCGCATGCGATTGGTCGAATAGAAAACATTCTGGTCCAGCCCGAAATTAAGGCGCGTGTGGTTGTGGATCAGCGATCCGGTACGATTGTCATGGGCAGTGATGTGCGGATTTCYCARGTGGCYGTGGCGCAGGGCAACTTGACCCTTCGGGTCGAGGAAGCTCCGCTGGTGGTACAGCCCAATCCATTCACCGATGGTGAAACCGTAGTGGTGCCTCGTACTGGAGTGTCAATTGACGAAGAAGAGGGCATTCAACTGGCCGAAGTCCCGGAAGCCACATCGCTTTCCGAAGTTGTCGCGGGACTGAATGCACTGGGCGTATCACCGCGTGATATGATTGATATCCTCAAAAGCCTGAAGGCTGCCGGCGCTTTGCACGCAGAGTTTATTGTGCGCTGACACCTGCGGGCAACGACAATATTCAAACCCGGTCCTTGGAATAAGGGCCGGGTTTTTTTGTGCTCAGGGTGGTTCTACATTCAGCGAAAATTGGGTAACCCACTGGGCTATGGTCCAGTTTGCCGGCGTCCCAGCATGCTCTTTCGCCCCTGTTTAGTGTTACGTCGGCGTCTCTAAATATGCCATGGCGGTAGCGCGAAATAGCCGAGATCCGTTGATCAGCACCAACATGTTTCGCGCCAGGACGGTAGCCCTGAAACTAAGCATGGTGGAGAGTGCTGGTCGCAACAGTTATGGAATGCTTTGCAGGGTAAACAGCGCTTTGGCCGACCAATTACCAGATCCCGAATGTGGCGCTCCACTATTCAGGTGTATGGTCGGAGCAGACGTAGAAAGACCTCCGGCTGGAGAACCCAACCGGAGGTCTGTATGGTGTCCTACAAGGCTACGAGGCTAGGGGTAGTAACTGCGGACCAGAGCGCTGGCGATCAAGCTCCACCCATCGGCAACCACAAAGAAAGCCAGCTTAAACGGCAGTGACACCACCGCGGGTGGCACCATCATCATCCCCATCGACATTAGAATAGCCGCAACCACCAGATCGATGATCAGAAACGGCAAGAAGACCAGAAACCCGATCTGAAAGGCGCGGGAGATTTCGGACAGCAGAAAACTGGGGATCAGGACCGAAAGCGGCGCGTCTGGCGTTGGATCAATTCCTTGCAAGCCGGGCCGCAGATCTGCCATCGCATAAAATGTATCTGGATCCAGTCGAGCCGCCATAAAGACACGGAACGGTTCAAGGGCGCGGCTCATTGCCGCTTCGACGCCCAATTTTTCGTCGATCAGGGGTCTGATGCCATGGGTCCAGGCATCGATAAACACTGGCTCCATCACAAAATAGGTCAGGAACAGCGCCAGGCTGATGATCAGCATATTTGGCGGTGCTTGCTGCATGCCGATGCCCTGACGCACAATCGACAAGACTGTGACCAGAAATGGGAAACAGGTGATCATGATCGCCAGGCCAGGGGCCAGGCTGAGCACCGTGAGGAGAAGAATAAGCTGTATGGAACGGGCTGAAATCGACCCATTGTCGGCCAGGGACAGGCTCAACTCCTGGGCCTGGACGACCTGTGGCATCGCCAGCAGCACAAAGGCTGCCAGCGCTACAAGAACAAAGGGTTTTTGCGTCATCCCAGCCCGCTTTGTAGATCGGCAATTTCCGTCAGGCGTACGGCCAGTTGCCCAGCCTGATCACCCTCCATCTCTTCCAGCTGGCCACGGGCAACCAAACGGTCGCCAACATAGAGATCGACCGGATCTTCCACCCTTTTGTCCAAGGTTAGCACGGCGTTCTCGCCGAGGTTGAGCAGGTCGCGGATCAGGGGGCGGGCCTTGCCAACGGAAACGACAACTTCAACTGGAACCGAATCAAACGGATTACCAGAGTCAGCAGTTTTTATCTTGAGATCGGCGTTCTTATCCATAGTTGACGTCCTCTTTGACTTGGAAGGAGAAGGCATCGACTGACTCACGGATCGAATCGAGCAATGCCCCACTGTTGATTTCACGTTCTAGATTTCCGACACGCAGGAAGGCTTGGCCGGGGGCCAAGTCAGCGTTTTCACGGACTTTTATTTCCACCGAAAAGGTTCGGGTGAGCGCAGACCGAACTCCGACAGCTTCACCAGGTGCCACCGCAATCACCAACGGTTGGTTTGTTTGACCCTTGGCCATGTCGGTCAGTTGATCGACGATGTGGTGGCCAAAACTGGCGGCCAAGGCGTCCGGTAAGATGGCGCTAGTCAGCACCTTGAACATCGGGTCCAGAGATTCGATCAGCTGGCTTTGTGCCTCGTGAAAGGTAAAGCTCATATCTTCGAGCGAATTTGCCAGCGTCGTCGATATTTTGCTCGTTTCACGCTCTTGTGCGCCAGTTGCGTCGTCCCAGCCTGCGGTATAGCCATTTTCAAACGAAACCAGCTTTTGTTCCTCAAGCGATTCGTCCGAAACCATGGCAGCAGGCTGAACTTTTCCAGCATTYCCAAAGTCTTCTAAYARGTGAGCAATAGTCATCAGGCTTTCTCCTCGCTCTCTTCAAGCCAGCCGCGCAGAATTTCGACGGTCTCTTCCTGGCGGTCTCCGATCATCGCGCGCAGACGTTCCACTGGGTTCTCTGTGCCACCGCCCAAGGCTGGAAGCCCGCCCATTCCACCCATGTCTCCGATGCTGCCCATGGCACCAAAATCACCGGTATTACCGTCATCGATTTCACCGGTCAGAGCCATGTCCATTCCCACTCCCATGTTTGGATTGCTCATGAAGTCACTGGACCCCAGCTGCGGTAGATCGGACATCATATCGGGGCCGTCGAGGGCAGCCTGTGGCGCCCTGTTTGCCAGGATTGGCTTAACCACAAACAACCCGAGAATCAGGCTGACAATTGCCAAGGCTGCAATCTGGATCAGCGCCATGGCGTCGATGTAGATGTTGTCCATAATTGAAGTGGATACTACGGTGCCCTGTGGCTCGATTGACGGCAACTCCATCGATTTCAAGGTGATGACATCGCCACGGTTGACGTCAAAGCCAACGGCGGCCTCGATCAGTTCCCGCATCGCCGACAATTCTTCCTCGGGACGGGGGGTAAACTCGCTGACGCCAGCCTCGTTGATCGAAGTGATTCCATTTACCAGCACTGCCACGGTCAATCGTTTGATAGCGCCAGGTCCGCGTGTAATTTGCAGTTCGGTCTCCGAAATTTCGTAATTTATACGTTCGCGGGTTGAGCTGWTRKTGGMCYKGKYSCSKWYMYCWRAKKCTKYAWYRYSRKCNGKKATSWWTRWKGCCRNGGYGANNGMASYKNGMSYRKTWSGTCNACGRAWYNNCGCGCTCTTCGACATCTGTGCTGATCGCAACCCGGCTATCCGGATCAATGCGTTTTTCCNGAATCGTTTCGGTTTCAGTGACGATGTCGACACTGACTTCGACCACCGCATTGCCCTGTCCAACGCGGGCCTCGACCAGACGGACAACCCGGTCGCGAATGGATTGTGATCGATCATCTGAACCAACCCCAGAAGCAGCTGCGGTTTTAGGGGAGCTGATCAGCGTACCGTTGGCGTCAATTACCGCGACGTTTTCGACCGCAAGGCCAGTCACTGCTGACGCAATAAGATAGCGAACAGCGGTGGCCTGGGCCGACGTAATCGGTGATCCCAGCGGCACAAGTGACACCGAAGCAGTCGGTTCAAAACTGCGTTGAAAGGGGTTCGATCCTGTATTGGCGATATGCACCCGAGCCTGGGTTACATATGGGCTGGCGACAATTGTACGGGCCAATTCACCTTCTTTTGCGCGCCAATAGGCGGCATCGAACATTTGCGACGTGGTGCCAAATCCGCTGAGCGAATCAAGCAACTCGTAACCGCGGCTGCCAGTTGCTGGCAGGCCTTCGCTGGCCAGCGTCATCCGCAACTCGTCGCGTTGTTCTACGGGAACATAAATAGACCCGCCCCGCACTTCATATTCGGTACCGCGCTGTTCCAGCGATTGTACCACCTGACCTGCCGAACCGCTGTCCAGCCCGGCATAGAGTAATTTCATAGTGGGCGTACTCGCCACACGGGACATTGCAAGCACGCTAAGAATCATGATGACCGTGGAACCCACGATAATCAGACGCTTGCGCGTATCCAAACCTGCCCAGACATTCTTGATCTGCTGCACCTTAACCTCCGTCGCACCGACATTCTGATCGGCTTGCAAGTGTTTTGACGGATCGGCCTTAACATTCGGTTAGTCCCTCGCAGGTTATGAAGAGTTTGTACGACGTTTTAGGGAAAGCCATGACAGACGCTGTAGCCAATGCAGARAATACCCCGGCCAAGCCGAGCAAAATGCCCCTTATCATAGGGTTAGTGCTGGCAATTGTCGGTGGAGGTGGTGGATTCTACGCCGTTCAGTCCGGTCTGCTTCCGTTTGGAAAAGCCGCCGCGCCCGAGACGGCGCACGCAGCTCAGCGGGTGCCGGCAGGCGTGGATAGCGGTGAGTCGGCTGAAGATATCGCCAACCTTGCTTTTATCGAAATGGACCCTCTTGTGATCACGCTGCGCAAAGCAGGTGGCCTGAAGCATTTGCGGTTCCGCGCTCAACTTGAGGTCGATGTGGCCCATCAAGCAGAAGTCGAGCGAATCTTACCGCGCGTTGTCGATGTTCTGAACAGCTATCTCAGAGCATTAGAAATTGCAGATCTTACTGATCCAATGGCGTTGCCAAAACTGCGGGCGCAGATGCTGCGGCGGATCAACATTGCCACTGGACAGGGGCGTGTTCGAGATCTGCTGATCATGGATTTTGTATTAAACTAGGAGAACAGGRTGGAAATGATTGCRGATATCCTGCTTGTGGCAGGGGCCCTWGGGGCYGGATTYTAYTGTTTYGTGCTGGCGCGCCGGCTGAATCGGTTTAACGAYCTCGAAAAGGGWGTYGGRGGYGCGGTTGCWGTKTTGTCRKCCCAGGTTGATGATYTMAACAAATCATTGGTGGCKGCWCGYGCGATKTCAGATGGSTCYACYAARGAGCTGSRKGAACTGACSGGTCGYGCMGAARCGGTGGCKCARCGTCTSGARCTRATGATGGCYTCGATGCATGATTTRCCYKCAGRGGCAACGRRCRGCASSCSRMKCRYWRAWGANNAANGCGACGCYCTGGCGRMWGCKCTWAMRGCMGSYCYSAARTCKRACAMMRAAWYSCTGGAWGAGCCWGAAAAGCCRTCTTCGGGYCTGATGTTTGTKCGCCATAACCGWAATMAAAGYCGGGTKGCCTGATGAGYAAKAMAMCCAAAMCCAMRCGKTCSRRKCGGACTCGTGTCGGAACCCTGTTCATGTTGTCGGTGCTGTTGATTGGCTCGGCTGTGGTGCGATTGGGTTTCGAGGCCGGTCCAGCAATCGCCCGCGAAGTGGCCAATCTCCCCGAATCAGAAGCGGCCAAAGGCGATGGTGCAAAGCACCGAGAAACAACGCCGTCTTCAGCTGAATTGCAGCATATGCTTGCAGCGTTTCAGCAGCGGGAAAAAGCGCTGGCCGCGCAGGAGGCCGAGATTGAAGACCGGATGAAGGCAATGGAAATTGCCGATCAGGCAATCAATCAAAAATTGGCGGCTCTTGAGGCTGCCGAGGTCAAGTTGGAAGCCACCCTGTCACTGGCGGATGGTGCAACCGAAGCTGATTTGGCCCGCCTGACAGCGGTTTATGAACAGATGAAACCCAAGGATTCGGCGCTGTTGTTCGAGGAAATGGATCCAGATTTTGCAGCGGGGTTTCTGGCTCGAATGAAGTCCGAAGCAGCGGCTGGAATCATGGCCGGTCTTACCCCTCTGGCGGCCTATACAATCAGTGTTGTTCTGGCGGGACGTAACGGCTCGGTGCCAAAAGAATAAATCCTGCTCCAAAGCTTAGGGAATTTTAAGAAGACTCACCTAAGCTTCTAACAAGAAACGAAATTCGGAGAGTACCCATGATTGGTATTRTTGGTATTATTGTCATCTTTGTCATGGTTTTCGGCGGCTATATGGCCGCCGGTGGCAAGATGGGGATTATTCTCAAGGCCGCACCATTTGAAATGATGATGATTGGTGGGGCGGCCGTGGGCGCCTTTCTGATCGCCAACGACATGAGTGCTGTTAAGCACACCATGAAAGACTTGGGGAAAGTGTTTAAAGGCCCCAAGTGGCAGGCCGAGGATTACCGCGATCTGCTGTGCCTGATGTTCGCACTGATTCGGATCGCCCGCGGCAACCCGGTTGAGGTGGAGCAGCATATCGAAGATCCGGAAAATTCGGCAGTCTTTAGTAAATACCCAAGAATTCTGGCGGACAAAGAAGCCGTGAACCTGATTTGCGACACCATGCGCTCGGCGTCGATGAACTATGACGATCCACATCAGGTTGAGGAAGTTCTGGAGAAGCGGATTGAGGCCAATCTTCATCACGCCATGCATTCTCACCACGCATTGAACTCCATTGCAGATGGCCTGCCAGCGTTGGGAATTGTTGCGGCTGTGCTTGGTATCATCAAGACCATGGCCTCGATTGACCAGCCGCCAGAGATTCTCGGCAAGATGATTGGCGGCGCGCTTGTGGGGACTTTCCTCGGCGTGTTCCTGGCTTATGCTTYTGTGGGGCCATTCGCAGCCAAGGTGAAAACAGTGGTCGAGGAAGACGCGCATTTCTATCAGTTGATCCGCGAAGTTCTGGTGGCCAATCTGCACAATCACGCCGCTGCAATCTGCATCGAAGTGGGACGTCAAAATACACCGTCGCACATCCGTCCTGGGTTTTCTGAATTGGAAGAAGCCCTGAAGTCTGTGAAGCAGGAAGCCGCATGATCCGTCAGGCAGTTGCATTAGTGGTCACCATGATGGTGGCCATTCCGGCCCAGGCCGAGACCATTATCGCCCGTTCGGGCGAGCATGACGGGTTTTCCCGTCTGGTCATGCGTCTGCCTGACAATGCGAACTGGTCGTTGACCCAGTCGGGAATGACAGCGACATTGCAAGTCGATAGTCCGGCAGCCGTTTTTGATACCTCCCAGGTTTTCAACCTTATTCCACGCACCCGGCTGCAGTCATTGCAGCAGAGTGGTGCCGGAGAACCGCTTCGGATTATGCTTGGATGTGACTGCGAGCTAAAATCTTATGTGCAAAAAGATGGCTATTTGGTCATTGATATTCGCGACGGTAAGTCTGGCAAGACTTATTCATCTTCCAGTGGGGTGTTGCCGCTGGGAACGCTGCAAGGCGGTGGCGGATATCGGTTCAACCTGTCGCCAGGGCAAGTCCAGCAGACCCGGATGGGATTCAATTTAGCGGCCGCCTTGGCCGGTCGTGCTGCGTCGGTTGGGCACACCTTGCCTGCCGCTCAGCTTCGGGCTGTAGCTGAACCTGAAGTAGCTATGCCTGAACCTGAAACACAACCTGCCGTCACCTTGCCTGGGCCTCATACCGTGTTGTATCAGGAGGCCGATTCTGTTCATCAATTGGTGACATTACCTGCGGTCAATCTGCTGCTGGATCTAGACGAATCGGCCCGGGCCGCAACGGTCAACGCATCGGAACACCGTCTATTACAACAAATCGGCCGAGCCACCAACCAGGGGTTGTTGGAGCTGGTCATGACCGAGGTCAATACCGGCGGAACGCCAACTGTAATTGCGCCGCTAAACACCCAGGACCGGCCGTTAAACCCGTTAGATCATCTTGCGGTAACCACCGCAGTTGATCGAGATATGGGGCTAATGCCGCGGGTTAGTGAGGACTCGACGCTGCAGGCCCATTGTATCCGATCCGAGGAATTGGCGGTTTACAGGTGGGGTGGTGAAACGTCTTTTGCGGATCAGATTGGCCCTCTCCGGTCTGCACTTTTTAAAGAGTTCGATCGCATCGATTTGAATGCAGTTGTGTCCTTGGCAAAAACCTATCTTTATTTTGGGTTTGGAGCCGAGGCGCGCATCATGTTGGACATGCTGCCGCCGGGCGCTACCCAGGTGGACACTCTGGCCGCTATGGCGATTCTAATGGATGGGGGGCACTTGCCGATCACCCATCCCTTTGCAGGCCAACAGAGCTGTGATAGCGACGTTGCCTTTTGGGCGGCACTTGCCGATGGCGCGCTAAAAACCAATGCAAATGCCGAAGCGATTCAGATGACACTGGCGCGTATGCCAGTGCATCTGCGCGTACATCTTGGACCCGAAATCAGTACTTTGTTTGCAGGATCTGGTGACCATCATATGGCAGCAGCAGCACTGCGGTCGGTGGACCTGACCGGAGTTGAGGAGGTGCCAGACATCAATTTGGCACAGGCGGCCATCGCCGGCTTGACCGGGGATACTGAAACCGTGGCCGAGGAGCTGAAAGAAGAGCTTGCTGAACGCACCGAAAACGCACCACGGGCACTCATGGACCTGATTGCGTTAAGCTACAAAGAGCGCAAGGCACTGTCTCCCGATATGCCAGAACTGGTCGCGTCTTATGAGCTAGAGAGCCGAGATGGCGAATTGGGTGCTGATTTACGTCAAGCTGAAGTAACGGCGCTGTCGTTGACCGGCCATTTCCAAGAAGCGTTTGTCGCACTGACGAGCCTCTCGGAGCGGGATGGTCCAATGGCACGTGTCACTGCAATTAGACCGGTCATGACTCTGCTGACCGAGCGTGCAGATGATGTGACCTTTCTGCAATACGCGCTGATTTTTACCGAGCAAGCGACAGCGAAAGAGGCCACGCCAGTAGCTGAAATTATGACCCGACGGTTGTTGGATCTGGGATTTGCGGCACAGGCGCAATCCTTGTTGATGAAACTGGCGCTTGAGCCCGCAGATGAAACCCGCCGGTTGATGATGGCCGAGGCCGCTTTAGGTATGGATTTGCCACACCGGGCTCTGGTTGAATTGATGGGGCTGGACGGCCCCGAAGCCAACAAGCTCCGGGCCGAGGCTCTGTGGCAAAACGGAGAATTTGGCCGCGCAGGTGAATACCTGCTGGCCGAACAAGAAACTGACGCTGCTGCACGGGGGTTCTGGCATTCGGAAAATTTAGAGGCCATCACCACCACTGACGACGGGCAATTCAGTCAGGTTGCCGAGGTTACTGCGCAGCTGGATGTGCAGGTCCAGGAGCCTGAGGAAATGACACCTTTGGCACATGCACGGGCGTTGGTCGAAAGCAGTGTTGGGACGCGCGACAGAATCGAGGCATTGCTGCTGGGTGTCACGCCTGATCCGGACAATGCTGAATAAAACATTGAGCATCAATTCGAGCGGTTAAGTTCTTGGAATTGTGACAATCAAAGACCGCCCAAACCGGGCGGTCTTTTGCGTCCTGCGATAACGCTTTGTCAATCCTCTGAGCCTANYYTTRGGGTGCGGGWAAACCCTGAGSTGGAWTAGGCAGAATGCCGAATAAAAACAAAGAATTGTATCGCAGCAGATGCGCTATGCGTGACGCGGTCCCAGAGTGCAAGGGAATCGCTGCCGCTGTGCTGTGTCTGACACTGCTTTTTGGCGTGCTCCCGTTGGGAGGGGCCCAAGCTTCGACGCAACAGGTGGCGGCACTGTGTGATTCGGCGGCGCGGCGGGCGGCGCGGGATCAAGGCGTGCCACTGGATGTGCTGCGCACCATTACCCGAACCGAAACCGGACGCGGCGGCAATCAGGGGCTTCAACCCTGGCCCTGGACGGTGAATATGGAGGGCACGGGAAAGTGGTTCCAGACCGAAGATGAGGCCCGCGCCTATGTTTTTTCTCACTTCAAACGCGGCGCTCGCAGCTTTGACGTTGGCTGTTTCCAGATAAATTTCAAATGGCACGGCGCGGCCTTTGATTCGATCGATCAAATGTTCGATCCGGTYGCMAACGCRCAATATGCCGCYCAGTTTYTGAAAAAACTSYATGCTGAAATGGGCGAYTGGTCCAAGGCMGCCGGGGCCTAYCATTCYCGCACCCCWACCTATGCCAAYCGATACWYCRCCCGRTTYGAYCGYATYCGGGCYGAWYTRKMWCCYGCCACYRYWGTKGCRGCATTRCCARGYCGCACYCGMCGYCGCCGYAYCTCTGATGGGCCRCYGCCATTGGCMAGTYTTCACACWCCTGCACCACTGATTGCGCAGGGTTCTGTCTCYATGGGSTCRCTSGTGCCCATGGCAGRAWCCRTTGCSTCCGCCCGTGCCCTGATCCCWATGGAATGAGAGTTCACAACCGTGCTTAAACTATCAACAAAAGAGCTGTTCAGCCCGACCATATTACTGGCGCTTGCCCTGATGGCGATCATTGTGATGATGATCCTACCGGTGCCGGCCTGGGTTCTTGATGTGGGGCTAGCAGCCTCCTTTGGCCTGGCCATCCTGATTTTTACTGTCACCCTATTCATCGAACGGCCGCTGGATTTCTCGGCCTTCCCGACGGTCCTGCTGGCCTCGCTTATGTTGCGGCTGTCACTGAACGTTTCATCGACCAAGCTGATTATCGGCCAGGGTCATACGGGCACTGATGCGGCTGGCAGTGTGATCGAGGGCTTTGCGCAGTTTGTCATGGGCGGCAGCGTGTTCATGGGGCTGGTTGTGTTTTGCGTGCTGCTGATCGTCAATTTCATGGTCATCAACAAGGGCGCTGCGCGCATGGCCGAGGTGGGCGCTCGCTTTGCCCTGGATGCAATGCCGGGCAAGCAAATGGCGATTGATGCGGATTTGTCGTCTGGCGCCATCGACCACGCCACCGCCAAAGAACGGCGCGAACGGGAGCAGCAGGAAACCACCTTTTACGGCTCTCTCGACGGGGCTTCGAAATTTGTAAAAGGGGATGCGGTTGCCGGCCTGTTGATCACCATGATGAACTTGGTCATGGGTCTTGCGATGGGCGTGCTGGTCCAGGGGATGCCCGTTGGCGCGGCCTTTGAAACCTACGCCATTCTGACTGTCGGTGACGGGTTGGTTTCGCAGATCCCTTCGGTGATCATTTCAATTGCGGCGGCTTTGCTGTTGGCCCGCGGTGGCAACCAGGGCGCCACCGACGTTGCGATTACTGACCAATTGGGCAGACACCCGGCGGCACTGGCCACAGTGTCCTTGCTGATGTGCATGTTTGCTTTGGTGCCGGGCTTGCCCTTTGTTCCCTTTTTCATCGGTGGCGGGGTGCTGGGGTATTTCTCTTACAAAATGTTCAAGAAAATCCAGGACCAGGAAGAGGCCGCGATCGAGGAGCAGATCGAAGAAGGAACCGAAGCAGTGGCAGCCAAGCCGCTGGGCGATATCCTGGATCTGGACGACGTGCATCTGGAGTTCTCGCCTGATCTGGTTGGCATGGTGCTAGATGTCGGAACCGGGCTGGATACGCGAATTGCCAATATGCGGACTCACGTGGCCAGCGTCTATGGATTGATCCTGCCCGAAATCCGCCTGACGGATGAGCCAGAGCTGAAAATGGGCACCTATGTGATTCGCGTGCAGGGAGTTGAACAAGCACGTGGAACCTTGCATCCCGACATGGTGTTGGCACTGATGCCCGATGCGCATGAATCGTTGCCCAGCGGCACCGATGTGACCGAGCCGGTTTACGGCGCCCCAGCACGTTGGATTTCGACCAAACACCAGGAAGACGCGGCACTGATCGGCGCTACCATCGTGACACCTCCGGAAATCCTGGCCACCCACCTGCTGGAAGTGATGAAACAAAACTTCCCGCGCCTGTTGACGTTGAAATCACTGCGCCGCTTGCTGAACGAGATGACCCAGCTGACGGACGCGTTCCGTTCCGAAGCCAACAAGAAGCTGCTGGACGAACTGATCCCCGACAAGGTGCCGGTGGATACACTGCACGCGGTGCTGCGTTTGCTGTTGGAGGAGCGGGTTTCCATCCGAAACATGCCGCTGATCCTGGAATCAATTGCCGAGGCCCGGATGCAAAGCACCCAGCCCGAACAGATCTGTGAGCATGTTCGTCAGCGCCTAGGCTTCCAACTTGTGGCTGAGATGAAGCGTGAGGATGGCACCATTCCGCTGGTGCAACTGGCACCGGAATGGGAAGATACTTTTTCGATCTATCAGGTCGAAACACAGGGTGGCGGGATGGATATTGCGCTGCCGCCGGATCTGTTTAACCGGCTGGCCGAGGGCCTGGCAGATCGTTTGAACACGATTTCCGAACAGGGGATTTTCCCGGCTGTGGTTACCTCGACCCGCCGCCGCCGCTATCTGCGCACTATTCTCAAGGCCCGTGGTATTGCCAACCCGGTTCTTTCGTTTGAGGAGATAGGTTTGGAAGCTCGTCCGGCGTTGGTTGGAATGGTTGCCGCATGACGCCGTTTTTGCCGCCCGAACTGGTGGCACTTTTGGGCGCCGGGTTTTGGCATGGAGCCATCGTATTCCTTCGGGTCTCCGCCCTGACGGCGCTGTTGCCAGGGTTTGGCGAACAATATGTGTCAATGCGGATTAAACTGGCCATTGCCCTGGCGTTCACCCTCATCGTGGCGCCGGCTTTGCCCATTTTTCCGCAACCAGATAGCCTAATGCATTATGCCAGCTTTGCGGTAACCGAGTCGATCATCGGGCTGGCGTTGGGGGTCACTATTCGGTTTTTTGTACATGCGCTGCAGACTGCAGGGTCAATGGCAGCGCAGGCGACGTCGCTGTCTCAGGTTCTGGGTGGCATCGGCGCTGAACCGATGCCCGCAATTGGGGCGGTGTTGCTGATTGGTGGCCTGGCGCTGGCGATGATGCTGGGACTGCACGTCCGGGTCGCTGAGTTTTTGATCTATTCCTATCAAATGTTTCCGGCCGGGGTCTTTCCCAACGGCGGTAGATTGTCGGAATGGGGCGTTCACCGTGTGGCCGAGGCCTTTTCACTGGCGTTCACCCTGGCCGCGCCCTTTCTCATCGCTTCGGTGCTGTACAACCTGACACTGGGCGTCATCAACCGCGCCATGCCGTCTCTGATGGTTGCCTTTGTCGGTGCTCCGGTCATCACCTTTGGTGGTTTGTTCATTCTTATGGTGGCCAGCCCGATGATCCTGCAGGTATGGAGCAGCGCGCTGATGTCATTCTTTGGCAATCCCGGCGGAGGAATGCCATGAGCGGGGAGGACGACGACACAGATAAGTCATTTGACCCAACGCCAGAAAAACTTCGTAAGGCACGGGAAAAAGGCGAGGTTGCCAAATCCACTGACCTGTCGGTGGCGGCGGCCTATGCCGGCCTGGTGATTGCGTTCTATGGTTTTGGGGGTGAATCCGTCCGGGCCCTTGGCTCTGCCTTGATGACCTTGCTGGATCAACCTGATCGGCTGGCCGCGCTGTTTTTTGAAGGCCCATCGTCGGCCCCTGTCGGAGGTTTGCTGATCAGTGTCAGCAGCGCCGTCCTGCCATGGTTTCTAATCCCTTTTGTCTTGGTGCTATTGTCGATCATCGCTCAGAAGGCGCTGGTGTTTGCCCCCAGCAAGCTGGAAATGAAAATGTCCCGGATTTCGGTCATTTCCAATGCTAAGAACAAATTCGGCCGGGCCGGCCTGTTTGAATTTGGCAAGAGCTTTACCAAACTGATACTCTATTCGGTTTGTCTTGGCTTCTACATGAACCTGCGACTGCCCGAGATGATTGCCGCGTCCGCGACCAGTGCCTTTACGGTGGTGGCTCTGCTGGCCCAGCTGGGGATGGAATTTCTGTTTATTGCGCTGCTGATCTCTCTCATGATCGGAGTCGTGGATGCCGGGTTTCAACATGCCGAACATCACCGCAAGAACATGATGTCCCGCAAAGAGATCATGGATGAAACCAAGGCTTCCGAAGGTGATCCGCAGGTAAAGGCCAAACGCCGCCAGCGCGCCATGGAAATTTCCATGAGCTCGATGATGGCCGAAGTGCCCAAGGCCGATGTGATTATCGTTAACCCGACTCATTACGCGGTGGCTCTGCAATGGGGCMGCGAGCGTGGAACGGCGCCAACCTGTGTTGCCAAGGGCGTTGACGAAACGGCCGCCTCGATCCGCCGCATTGCCAATGAGCATGCAATTCCAATTCACAGCGATCCACCAACGGCGCGGGCGTTGCACGCGACAATTGAGGTCGGTGGAGAGATTCTGGAAGAGCATTATGCACCGGTGGCTGCGGCAATTCGCTTTGCCGAACAGATGCGCCAGCGCGCCAAGGGACAGATTTGATGAAACAGAAGATGCTGGATCAGATGGCCTCCGTCACCGAAGCGCAATATCTGCGTGAACATGCCAAGATAAAGCCGATCCTGGATGAGGAAGCGGTGCTGCGCGGCAAGCTCACAAAACTTGATACGCAGTTGAAAGAGACTCGCCAGCAGGGTGAACAGGATCATGCCATGCGGGCACTGGGTGCCGATCTGTTGTGGCAGGGGTGGCACAGCCGGACACGACGTCAGTTGAACATTGAGCTGGCTCAAGTTACTGCCCGCAAACTTAAGGCGATGGACCAGGTCCGCAAGGCATTTGGTCRCAAACACGCTGTTCAAACCATGGCGGACCAGGAGCGAAAACGCAAAAAACAGGTCCGGACCAAGAAACTTGAAGCGCAGTTGCTGGKACTCTCCTAAGCGACGGCCTAAATACCTTTAGGCAAAGGGGAGATCAACTTTCGAGGTTGTTTGTTCAAGTTGCAACGCAACAATCCAATTGTCGTGACAAAAGGGCCAAACCCAAATGGGTTTGGCCCTTTGTATCTGGTGAGTATCGGTTTTGTCAGACGTCCTGGCGGGAAATATCCAGGATCAACACGTTTGAAATATCGTGGCCAAGTTCCCTTTGAGCAGCCTCGAGCAGAGCTGTACGAAGCGGCATCATTACGTCCGAGCGGGTAAAGGCACCGCGAAAACCACCCATATTGGCATGGTCGAATAAGACCTGCAAAAAGGCATCGCGCAGCTTTGGCTCCAGAGCATAAACTCGGTCGCTAAAATCCTGAGTGATTTCCAAACTTAGAGATAAAACCACCAAGGCAGACAGTTCGTCGCGTTCGACGACGGGCACCACAAACTGATTGCTCAGTTTGACATAGATGTAGTCGGGCTTAGCCTCATCGTTGTGATGTACCTCTGCTGCGGGGGCGGCGTGATCACCATCCCCCTCAGCTGTGTCGTGGACCTCGGGGGGGGGCGCCAGCATTATGCCAGCGCCGATGCCGCCGCCGATGCCGATGATGAGCAGGATGATGGGCAGTAGTTTCGATAACATGGGAACCCTCAGAATGGCAGGATGACGTCGAGCAGCTGCTGGCCATAGCGCGGCTGCTGCACATCGGTGATTTGTCCGCGACCACCGTAAGATACACGGGCCGAAGCAATTTTGTCATAGGTAATTTCGTTTTGGCGGCTGATGTCTTCGGGGCGAACATAGCCGGATACCAGCAACTCGCGCAGTTCAAAGTTAACACGCAATTCCTGCGAGCCACTGATCGCCAGCACCCCGTTTGGCAATACGTCCACAATGGTTGCAGCCACTCGCAGGGTTAGTTTTTCTTTCCGTTTCACTGAACCTTTGCCGGTTGAGCTGCTGCTGCTATTCAGGTCAACGGCAGTGGCCATCGCGGCCCCCTCTGGCAGGTGTTTGTCCAGTCGCTGCGGCAGGCCAAACAGGTTTGAAACGCCCATAGATTCGTCGCCCGAGCGAGACCGGGAGGTGCCGTTTGAGATTTCGGCTTCGTCGTCGATTTCGATCACCACAGTCAAAATATCGCCTCTGCGAACCGCGCGACGGTCGCCCAGAAGGGACTGTCGTTCGCCGCTCCACAGCGAAGAATTGTCAACCGCGCGCTGCGATTGGGTGGTCACTGGCAACCCCTGCCACAGCATGGCCACATGTTCGGGCGTTTCATTGCCCGGGGAAAAGCTGGGCGCCTTACCCACATGGTCCATGCGGCCGCAGGCGCCTAGTAGAGCCAAGCCTAAAACTGCCATTCTGGCCAGTGTCAGTTTCTTGTGCATTATCTCACCTCAATGGAACCGTCAGCGCTGATGCGCCCGGTAATAGTGGTGCGCGACGCCAAATTCATTGCCCGGATGATGTCTCCCTCAGAGCCGCGTCCCAAGGACCGGCCTTCGGTTGAGATTAGCAACCCGCCGCGGCGAAATTTAAGCATGATCAAATCGTTGCGCTCAACGATTGCTGGCGGGCCAACGTCGCCTGGCCGAATAGGCCGACCTGCGTAAAGCGACACCCGGGCCTCTTGACCTATCAAGTCGGCCGGATCGGAAAAGGCGCCAGCAATATCCACCGGTTTGTAAGCCAGATCCTCGGCGGTAATTACTTGCTTGGCTCGGATGGTGCGCACAGGCACCAGGGTCTCGGCCCAGCTGGCTTGGGCCGAGAGTGCGACCAGAAATGTCAGTATCAGTCTCATCAGCGCACCTGCGTGGTGGCGGCCATCATCTGATCGACGGCGGAGATGACCTTGGCATTCATTTCATAGCCGCGCTGGGCTTCAATCAGCTCGGTTACTTCGCGTACTGCATCAACCGAACTGGCCTCCAGGTAGCCCTGGCGCAGCATTCCCAATCCGTCTTCGCCGGGCGTGGAAACCACAGGTGCACCCGAGGCCTCGGTTTCGGTGAACAGGTTGCTGCCGCGGGCCTCAAGTCCCTTGGGGTTGGAAAAACCGGACAGGGTCAGTTGACCCAGCAGCTGACCTTCGGCGGTTTCTTCAAAATAGGCGTAGACTTCGCCCTCGCTATTGATCGAAATGCTGCGGGCATCCGCAGGGATGGTGATTTCAGGCGAGACGGAGTGACCATCAGAGGTGACGATCAGGCCTTCGGAAGACCGTTTCAGCGAACCGTCACGGGTATAGGCGCTTTCGCCTGATGGCAGGGTGACTTCCAGGTATCMTTTGCCATCAATTGCCAGATCCAGGTCATTGCCGGTCTGCGACAGCGCCCCTTGGGCCAGGTAAACCGAGATCGCAGCAGGGCGCACACCCAGGCCAACCTGAACGCCGGTTGGAAGCACAGTGCCGTCCGACGCATTGATAGTCCCGGCCCGCGATACCTGCTGATAATGCAGGTCAGCAAATTCGGCACGCCGCGCATTGTAGGCGGTAGTATTCATATTGGCGAGGTTGTTCGCGATGGTCTCAACGCGCAGTTGTTGTGCGCTCATTCCGGTGGCTGCAATCTTTAGGGCACGCATCGGGTTCTCCTACGAATTGTGTTATTTGATTAGGTTTTTGATGGCATTGCGGATGCGCTGATCTTCGGTTTCCAGGAAACTTTGACCCATTTCATAGGCGCGCTGGATTTCTATCATCCGTGCCACTTGCGAAATTGCGTTGACGTTCGATCCTTCGACAAAACCCTGCAGAATCTGTGCCTGATCGGTTTCTTCGATTTCGCCATCAACACGGAACATCACCCCATCTTCGCGCACTAAGCTGTGCGCATCGACTGGCATGAACAGTCCGATCTGGCCCAGCGGGTTGCCATCGGCGCTGATGGAGCCGTCGGGAGCGATGTGAATGGTCTCGGCGTCGCCGGGCACAAACACAGGCGAGCCGCCCGCATCTAGCACTCGGTAGCCGTCGGAGGTAACCAAATCGCCCTCGGCGTTTGGCGAAAAGGCCCCCGAACGCGTTAGCCGTTCGCCCGACGGGGTTTCGACCATGAAAAATCCATCGCCCTCGATGGCCAGGTCAAAGGTGCCGTTGGTCTGTGTCAGTGCGCCCTGTTCCATTGAGGTATTGCGGATATTGGCGCGCGACATCGACACCGAGGATTGACCGGGGGAGGACTGAATGAATTCTGAAAAAATCAACCCTTCCTGACGGTAACCGGTGGTGGCCGAGTTGGCGATGTTGTTCGCCACAACTTGCATTTCGCGCATCAAACCCGATTGGCGGGAAAGAGTGGCATAACCTGCGACTTCCATTATGAACCTCCAATAATCAGCGGGATGATCTGGCCGTGAAAAAAGGCCAGCATCGATTGTGTCATGAATCCCATGGTCATCCAGAAAACGACCATGATAGCAGCCAGTTTAGGCACAAAGGTCAGGGTCATTTCCTGGACCGAGGTGAGCGCCTGAAACAGGCCGATGCTCAACCCGACTACTAGCGCCACTGTCAGGATGGGAGTGGACGCCATTACGGCGGTCCACATTGCCTGACGTAGCGTGTCGTAGAATTGCCCTTCGGTCATCATGGCTTAGACCGGCATCCGTAGGATTTCTTGATAGGCCTCGACCACYTTGTTGCGSACSGTYACGGCKGTCTCAACGGCCAGYTCRGTCTGGGCCAGRGCYWSMACCARTGCATGYGGRTCGGCRTYRCCGGTCATYGMMGMAATTGAGRYYTGCTCGCYCYGYTGCAGWGTSGCGGTRAAGTCCTGAAAACTRTTYTTYAGWAGCGMRCCGASGTCGCYGCCSGARTGCTCGGSGTCAATTTTRGTGGCAGGGCGTGCTGCTGCATAGCCACTGGCGGCGGAAAGACTGCGAATATCCATTCTGGATCTCCTAAGGTTTAGTTATCTGCGAAGTAATTCCATCAGTGATGCGGACATTTGCCGCGTCTGATCGAACATTTTTAGGTTGGCTTCGTAGCTGCGCTGCGCCTCGCGGGCGTCAGCGATTTCAAGCATCAGGTCGACATTTGACCCTTCGTAATGGCCACTTTCATTGGCCAGCGGATGAGACGGGTCATAGACCTTATCCAGGGCGCTGCGATCCAGAAGAACCCGGCCCACTTTGACGACCTCTACGTTGGTGTGCATGTCGCGCACCGCTTCAAACGGGACCATCTTGCGACGATAACCGGGGGTATCTGCGTTCGAGATGTTCTCGGACACGTGACGTAACCGGGTGGCCTGAGCCTTTAGCCCGCTTGCCGAGACGGCCAGAGAATTGGAAAAATCACTCATTGCTCATAGCCTCCTTAGCCGCGACCCAGGCTGGCGCGCAGGATGTTCATGGAAGATTTATAGATCGCGAGCGCTTTGTCGTGCTGACGCTTGACCTCGACCCCTTTTAGGATCTCGGTTTCGATCGAAACCGAGTTGTTGTTAGGATCGCTGCCGTCTTCCGACGTGCTGACAGTCCAATTCATCCCCCGTCCGGATGATCCGTTCAGGTGCATGTTTCGGCTGGCGCGCATTTCGCTCGGTTGAAAATCATCCCCAAAGACTTCGGAAAAGGGTTTGATGTCTTTGGCATGGTAACCAGGTGTATCGGCATTGGCGATATTCTGTGACACTAGCGCCTGGCGTGCCCCGGCATGGGTCGCCATAGCATTTGCTAGTTTAAAGACATTCAGCTCTGTGAACATCGGGGCTTCTCCCTCGATTAATTTCAACCAAGGCTTAACCCTGATTCCTTTAGAAATTGTTTTCAGAAAAATGTTGGAGAATCCGCAATGACCGCTGACCTGAATGCATTGACCCAGGAAATAGCCAGCAAACGGCTGTCCACGCCGGTGGGCAGAGTGACCGGAATATCCGGCGGTGTGATCGAGATTTCCGGTCTCGGCAGTGCCGCGCGAATCGGTGACCGTCTGGTTTTGCAACGCCAGGACGGCGACAARTTGTCCGGTGAAGTGATGATGATAAATAGTAATTTTATCAGCATGTTACCTGATGTTGCCCCAAATAGAGTGGCGATTTCAGACCCGGTGTTACTGTATGCAACGCCCGAATTTGCGCCTGGTGACAACTGGATTGGCAGGGTCATTGATCCCTTTGGAGTASCGCTGGATGGACGGCCAATGCTGCGCGGCTCTACCCCCAGAGATTTGATGGCGCCGCCTCCGCGGGCGGCCGAACGCAAGCCACTGGGAGACCGTATTGCAACCGGAGTATCGGTGCTGAATACGATTCTTCCGATTGTTCGTGGCCAGAGAATCGGTCTTTTTGCTGGTTCCGGGGTTGGTAAATCGATGCTTTTAGCAAAATTGGCGCAACATATGGATGCCGATGTGGTGGTAATGGCGCTGATTGGCGAGCGGGGGCGTGAAGTGAATCACTTTGTTGACCATGTGCTTGGCCCTGWAGGTATGAAGCGCGCCATTGTGGTGGMCGCGACCTCGGATCAGTCGGCTTTGGTGCGGCGGCGTTGCGCCTGGTCGGCAATGGCGGTGGCAGRACATTTCCGTGACCAAGGCAAAAATGTGCTGTTCCTGGCCGATTCGGTCACCCGCTTTGCCGAGGCGCACCGCGAAATTTCTGTGGCCTCGGGAGAGGCGCCAGCCCTGCGCGGCTATCCCCCATCGGTGACCCCGTTGATTACCGGGTTATGCGAACGCGCTGGGCCCGGAGCTGCGGGACAGGGGGATATCACTGCGGTGTTTAGCGTGTTGGTAGCTGGCTCGGATATGGATGAACCTATCGCCGATATTTTGCGCGGGGTTCTGGATGGCCATATTGTGCTGAACCGTGAGATTGCCGAGCGTGGCCGGTTCCCAGCCATTGATGTCTCTCGATCAGTATCACGCAGCCTGCCTGCTGCTGCCACGCCCGAAGAGAACGAAATCATCTCTAATGTGCGCAAATACCTGGGTACCTATGAGCAATCCGAGGTGATGATTCGGGCCGGTCTGTATTCTGAGGGCAGCGATATGGTCTTGGATCAGGCGGTTAAGGTTTGGCCGGAATTGGACAGCTTTTTTGGCAAAGACGATCCTGAGGGAATAAAAAGCAGCTTCAATCGTTTGAATCTGTTGCTGCGTCGTGCGGGCAGTACGCGCTAACTTCATTCGTAGACAGGTTAAACGGAAACGGCGCGGTCCGGGCTATGCCCGCCGCGCCATTTTTCTATTGCACCCAATAGTTAATACCTGAGCAACATAAGCGCAGTCGCGCCCGAGGACTGCGAGGCGTTAAAACTGGAAAGTTGGTCGCGCGCCAAGTAGGTTACGATGAGCTTTTTCATTAATTTCGGATCAGAAAAATCACTGATATTGTCGGTGCCAAACACCGATTCGGAACGTGATTTGAATATCTCCAACTGTTGGTCCAGGTCGATTGATCCTAGGCTTTCGGGAAGCCCCAATGCCACTTCGAACAATTCCCGAAGGGCGACCTGACCCATTACGTTGAACCATTGGGTGTTGATACTGGTTTCATCTCCGGCCAAATTGGCGAGCTCACGCTGTCCATACAGAGCGACCCGCATGGACGCCTCTTGCTCCCCGACGGCTTCCTCAAAGGCTTGTACTTTGTTGGTGAATACCAGATCCGCCATGTCTTCAACGGACCCAGTTTTGACAGTGTCACCCGGGCCGAATCCGAAAGCGTCGCTGAATTGCACATAGCGGTCGTCACCCAATACATTGGCCAAAGCGTCGTCGGCCGCAGTTCCGTCCGTCAGGATTTTTTCGATATATGCCTTTTTGTACATATCCTCCCCAAGTCCAAAGGCATCCAGTGCAACAGACAGCAAACGCCGGTCAGCCATTAGGTCTTCGGCTGATTTTACATTCCCGATATTCTCTATGAAGTAATCGGTTTCGCGTTGCAGAACGACATCTTTGGTAAAGGTCTCGAACTGCTTATCATAAGTTGCCTGTAGGAAATTCCAGCCGACAATACCGTTTGAGGGGATGATTGGTTGATAGCTCATGATGGGTGCACCGCCATCAGGCGATCCTCGCGGGGCAGCAGGGTGCGCAGCGCTTTCAGGCAGCGATAGTGGTTGTTTTGGATCACCGCCTCGGTTGCCTCGGCCAGGGAGGCGCGGCTGTCCGGGTCGGTGAACACTTGGCTCAGATCCTCGATCCGCCGCAGCATCGGCAAGCGGTCGTCTTGGGGATCGATATCACCAATTAGCACCAGCTGGGCGGCGTAGCAGACGCGGCGCACCGGCGTGTTGGCCTCCTCGGGATGGATGGCATCCCGCAGGCGCAAGATATTGGCGCCGGGGGTGATGATCGACAGGCGGCTGCGCCGGTCGCCATTTTCAATCACCGCGCCATTGACCAGGATGCGCTCCTTGGGGGCAAGTTTTAGGACCAGTCCGCTCATCTTATGGTGCTCCGCTGCGAAGGCCACGCATGATGGCCGTGTTGATTTCGACCAGAGGTTCGACGCCCGCTTTACGGGCCAGAACCTTGCTGGTGTGTTGTCTGGTGAACTCGGTTAGATAGACCAGATGTTCCTTCAGCTCCTGCGGCAGTTTGTTGCTGGGGCTGGCAATGTCGGCCATGAAGATGGACCAAAGCTTGCGGTTGTCGGTGAGGGCRACCGCCAGAGCGTTGAACCCATCGGGGCCTTTGCCCGCAGTTACGACCAGCCTGTGGGTAATCCGCGCGACGGCGTCGTATTCGAGGTTCTTGAAGGTGCGGGTCGGGGCTTTTGCCGCCGAATACGCCTGTTTCGCTTGTCTGAGCGCGTTCACGTTATTTCCTTACGTCACAAATCTACAGATTCTCTGAGATGGAGAACCGGGGTGCCAAAGCGCCCCGGTTCATAGTCTTTAGCGGAACAGCTGCATGATCGTTTCTGGTGCGCCATTGGCGATTGACAGAGACTGCACAGCCAGCTGCTGCTGGGTCTGTAGCGCCTTCAATCGGGCCGACGCCTCTTCCATGTTGGTGTCGGTCATYGAACTGACACCCAACTTCATGGCGTCGGTCAGCTTGGAGACAAAATCACCTTGATCCTTGAGCCGAGCACTATCGGCACCCAGGGCGGCCGCACCGGTGATGGCCAGCGCCAAGAAATCTTCGATCTCACCCATAGCGAGGGCTGCCTCGGTGACGTTGGTGATCTGTTGCAGGTCGTTGACAAGGTCGAGGTCATTTTCAAAATCAACGGTGTCAACGGTGATCATGGTGGCTGCCGGGGTGCCAGTTGCCCCGACACGGTCAAGCGAAGCAAGGACACTTAGGGASGMGGAACCTTTKCCGTCAACATCAAGCATCAGCAGGTTGGCGCCGTTGAACTGCGCTGCGCTGATGATGGCAGCTACTTGTGCGGCCTTTTTATCGATGTCGTCCTGGATCTTACCGTGATCAACGCTCTCGGACTGAGCGGAAACGATCAGCTCCTTGATCTCGATGAGCTTTTTCACAATCTGCTCGGCACCAGATGAAGCCACAGACACAGTTGCTTCGCCAACGGCCAAGCTCTCCGAAATCGCGTTGAAACCGGCGATGTCGGACTCCATTGTTTTGGAGATAGCCCAAACAGCAGCGTTGTCTTTGGCAGCGCCAACCCGCTTACCAGTTGAAATCTCGTTCTGAGCGGTGGTCAAGCTGTTGTTTACTGCCTGCAGAGTTTGCAGAGCAACCATTGCGCCATTGTTGGTCAGAATGCTTGTCATATTATGTCTTCCTTGTTCTGCTAGGATTTTACCCAGCGTAATCGGCCCAGACGGGCATTTTTTCTCATGTCGTTTCTGACTATTGCGTTCGGCCGTAAGCGTTCGCGCCACCCCGATCCGAGGTGCAAGCAGACATTGGCCCGACAGGTGCTAAAGGAGTGCTAATCCCCAAAAATAGCATGTTTAGAATTTTCTCTAAATTGGCGTGATTGGAGCGAGGCTTGTTGCCCAGTGCGCGTTTCACACTTGATCAGAGAGAGACGCAGGTCTTGTTGCTCAGCCGGTTTTTGATGTTGCGGGAAAGTCAACAATCTTGAGAATTTGCTTTAGGTCAGGACCCGTGGACTTTTGTATGAACTTCTGAATCACAGCTCGTCAAAAGGGGTGGTGATATGAGGGATCTATTTTGGCCATTGGAGTACACGGCCCAGGAAACGATCTGGAAGATCATTTTTTCCTGGATCAATTGGCACGTCCTGAACCGTCCATCTCCAGACCCTATGGAAAGTCGCGCGTCGATGTTCGGCGAGTGAAGATCTGGATGATTTTCACCAACCCAATGGGTGCACTGACGATACGTCCCCTGGAAGACGTTCTACGACTGTTGGAYGCGCTGGGTCCGCAATGGAATCTTTGCCCGGATGCTACTGTAACTATCAAATATGGAGGTGAAAACTGGCTCGCTCTTGATCTCTTTCGGGGCATTTTTTGCGCAGTGCCCTGTTTGGCAAGGCGCGCGACCTATCAAAAAACGCACCGCAAAAAACGCACCGCACCGCGGTTTAATCTAGGGCCCAAAAAGGGAGGTGTGGAGACCTGATCTGTTTTGGGATTCAACGCGGCGCGGATATCATCTGGGCGCATGGCATCGTCGCCTCCGTATTTTCTGGTCAGCAATCCTATCGTTAGCGGTGAGCTATTAGAACCGTCGACACTCGACTGATCAATAATTGTTCGCCATGGCAGTGCCCAACTATCGCGACTTTCTGGACGTCACTTTTTCCCGCTTTTTCATTGGCCTTGCCACAGTCATGTGTCCATGACCGACGCCTTCCAATCAAACAACAGGTTGTTCGCCGAAATTCTGACACTGGAGACCCAGGTCTGGCAGGCGCTGGTAGAGGGGAATCCCGAGGCTGACGGGCGGATGCTGACCACAGATTTTCTAGGTGTTTACCCGTCTGGGTTTGCCAATAGGGCCGAACATTGCGGCCAACTGTCCGACGGGCCGGTCATGGCAGCATTTGCGCTTAGTCAGACGCAGCTGCGGGTGATTTCAGCTGATGCCGTATTGCTGAGTTATTGCGCGCAGTATCGGCGGACAGGATGCTCGGATGAGCAGGTAATGTATATTTCTTCCCTGTGGCAGCGCGATGCCAGTGGCTGGTTGAACAGTTTCAGTCAGGACACCCCAGCCCTGGCCCTTGCTGACGTGGGCTGCCGCGCAGGCCCTGAACTATCTTGAGGCCCAGCCTAGATGGCATGGCAGCGCGTCTGTGGCACGCTGGGTCGCGCCCATTCCCTGCCGGGTTCGTTTGAGCTGGAAATGGGACCGTCTCAGGGGTCAAATGAAGCGTCCAGTTCGACCCCTTCTTTCACGCCATGCCCGGACTTGGTGTCATAGGTATCCTGTCGGTCCTGCCAGTCTTTGGTCTCGTCAGTCCAGAACTTGGCCAAATCGGCCTCGAGTATGTCAGTACTGGTCACCGTTGATTCGAGATCAGCAACGCATGTCTTGAAAATATCGTGGTGATTGGTCTCATGGGTGTTGAGCTTTTTCCACATGCTGTCCCAGGTGCCTTTTTGGCCCTTGTTGCCTTTGCTGTAGTCCTTCCACTTGGGCATGATGATTGTCGGCTTGCTGGTCAGCGTGAAGACATCCACGTGGCCGTCCAGTTGAAACGTCGCCTTATACTTGGGATTTGATCGATAGCGCCCCCAAAAGGCTCGTTTTTGCAGCGCGTTGAACACCGCCTCGATGGTTTTCCCCGCAACCGTATAGGTCGAGGATTTCGGCGCGGGTATGGTTTTCTTGAAACTGGCCGGGTCAGGATCGATGTATGCAAGAGACACGCCAACCGTGTTGCCATTCGACGTTTTGCTGGCGTGGTCCGCCACTGCTTTGGCAATAGCTGCCTTGGCCGCCTTGGTTTCAGCAGCAAGCCCGGCCTTATCCAGATCTTTATCTTTTATCGCAGCGGCAAACTTGGCCACAGCCTCGAGCATCAGAGCATGCAGGCTGGACAGGTACGTCTCCAGTGCCTTGAGCATCCGATCCCATTCTGCCTGCCGGTTTTTAGTGCTTTTGGCGTAGTCCGTCCATTTCGGCAGGTTAACCACGGGCTTCAACACCACGGTGATCTCAGTCACTTTCTTGGATTTGTCGAACTTGGCCGAGAACACTGGTGCCGCCGTATAACTGCCCCAACTGGTTTTCTTGTCCAATGCGCTCTCTAAGGTTTCCATATCAATGCCAGACACAGAAAACGATTTTTTCGATGGTTTCGGGATTTTGGTTTTAACAGTAATCGCCATGATTGCCTCCAAAGGCGGAAAACACTCGTAAAACATGGGCGCCGAGCCGTTCGACGCAGAACAAAGGCTGCAGGCATAGAAACGCCAAAAACCACCAGCTAAAAACCAGTGGGCCACAGCATCTCGCTAGACTAACATGAAGTGGTCAATCTCGGAAACACCGAGATATGGGGAGGTAAAGTGGCGCGGTTGACGGGRCTCGAACCCGYGMCMKMMKGCKTGNCAGGYSGNGCANMKCYAACYRKCWRMNGCKACAAYSRCRMRAWSMCCKTRMKSTCGTTTCCCCTCCGGGGCGGATCCTGATATCCTCAGGATAGGATCGAAAAGAAGTGGCGCGGTTGACGGGGCTCGAACCCGCGACCTCCGGCGTGACAGGCCGGCACTCTAACCAGCTGAGCTACAACCGCGCATTTTCTCTCCAGCGGATCTTGCGATCCACTCCCCTCCGGGGCGGGCCTTGATGTCCCCAAGGCGGGTAAGGCAGCATGGCGCGGTTGACGGGGCTCGAACCCGCGACCTCCGGCGTGACAGGCCGGCACTCTAACCAGCTGAGCTACAACCGCTTACTGCCCATCCAACATCGCTGCTGAATGTTGGGCTGTAATATTCCCAGGGCTCGGGCATCGTCAAGCGGTGTTTCGGCTTTTTCACTGCTTTTGGGGAAAAAATTTCCCATACTCGGGCAAGCCACTCGAAACAGGGATTTACCTGGTAAATGACACACTTCTGGCAGCATCATTGCTGCGCTCGTTTATTTATCAGCTTTAGCCATCTGGGCGGCACGGTCTATGGGCCGTGGGATCTGCCCTCCTCTTCAATGGCCCTTAGGACCGGAATGTCAAAATTACTCGCCTTTGGGTCCTCTGGAACTAGGGTTAGGACGCCTCGCCAGAACATGACGACTGCTGCAAGTGTGTAAACGGATCGGGCGACCTTCGGGCATCTGCGCGTAGGGCGTGGCACCCCGTCCTTTCTCATCAAGCAGCTTTGCAGTACGTAAACTGTCCTGCAAAGCTGCTTTTGCCGAGCCAATCTTCACAAGACTGACCTGTTCTACCCAGCGACATGCGGGGCAGCATCTTGCCGGTGGAAGATGCTGCCAGTGTATTCCTTTGGCGGTGTTTGTCGCCATTGGTACTATCCTGTGGCGCTTACTTTGCCAGAGCGTCGAGAATGCGAGCCCAGGAGCGAATGCCTTTGTGAAAGCTCTTGAGGTCGTATTTCTCGTTTGGTGAATGAATGGCGTCATCATCATTTGCAAAGCCAACCAGCATGGCGTCCATGCCCAGCACCGATTTGAAGAAACCCGCAATTGGAATTGACCCACCCATGCCGCAGAACACAGCTTCGCGCTCCCATTCGTCTGACAGCGCGCCACGGGCGGCCTCAAACTCGGGGCGGGAGATGTTCATCACTGCAGCGGAGGAGCCTTCCAGGTCTTGATCCCAATCCACTTTGGCATCCGATGATAGCTGCGCGCTGACATGGGCCCGGATTTTCGCGCGCAGGGCATCGGGATCCATGTCGCCAACCAGACGGCAGGTGATTTTGCAATGCGCCTGCGATGGAATCACCGTCTTGGAACCGGCCCCCTGATAGCCGCCCCACAACCCATTCACTTCCAGCGTTGGCCGCGCCCATTGTTGTTCCAGCGCTGAATAGGCCTTTTCGCCATGCGCCTGGCTATAACCAACCGAGGTCAGATACTCGGATTCGTTGAAACCGCAGTTTTGCCACTGGCGCAGCTGGTCTGCGGGCACCTCGTGCACCCCCTCATAGAATCCCTCAACCGCCACACGGCCGGTTTCCTGATCGTAAAAACTGTCGATGATTCGCGAGATTTCACGCAGGGGATTCAATCCCGGGCCACCGTAATGCCCCGAATGCAGGTCAATGCGCGGGCCGATGACAGTGAATTCATCCTTCAGCATGCCGCGCAGTTGCGAGGCTATCGACGGCACGCCGCGCGACACCATCGAGGTGTCACAGATCAGCGCGATGTCGGCTTTCAGCTCAGCGGCATTGGCCTCCATAAAGGGAATAAGCGAGGGCGAGCCGGATTCTTCTTCACCCTCAAAGAAGAATGTGATGCGGCAGGGCAGGGTACCATGGACGGCTTTCCAGGCGCGACAAGCCTCGACAAAAGTCATCAACTGGCCCTTGTCATCCGAGGCCCCGCGACCGCGGATCACAGTGCCGTTTTCAGTTTCTTCCAGCTGTGGTTCAAATGGGGGGCTGGTCCACAGTCCAAGCGGATCAACGGGTTGCACATCGTAATGACCATAGAACAAGAGGTGAGGCAGATCAGGTTTGTCCTCGCCAACATGTCCGACCACCATAGGGTGGCCCGAAGTGGGGCGTTTCGAGGCTTCTACGCCAATTGATTTCAGATCCGCCACCAACCAATCGGCGGCCTGTTCGCAGTCGGCTTTAAAGGCCGGGTCGGTAGAAATAGACTGGATTCGCAACAGCTCCATCAGGTGGTGTGTGGCGGTGTCCAAATTGCTATCGATTTGGGCTAATACATCATCAAGTGACATCAATTTCTCCAGGATATCGGGGGCCTTGTTGCAGAGCCTAGCAGTGGCATTGGGTGGGGACCAGAGTCGGCAGCCAAGCGTTTCAAAGGGGATCCCATAGGTATCAGAGGCTTCCCATTGACCACATTTTTGGGCGCTATCAGGCATTATGCGAGTGTTCCAGTTCTTGCCGAAGCGAGAACAAAGGTCTATTTGATCCACATCAAGGCTGCGACGGTACGCCCGGACGTATGTGGTTGATCGAAACGGGCGCTTAAGTTATCTATTCACAAACGTGAATACGGCACAGTCGCCTTAACTCCGGGGTGCCGGGATTAGCTATGGAGATACCGGTGGACTATACCGCGAAACTCGACACAGCGATTGACCAATTGCATGCAGAAGGCCGTTATCGGACCTTCATCGACATCGAACGCCGTAATGGCCAGTTCCCCCATGCGGTCTGGACACGACCAGATGGCAGTTTGCAGGACATCACTGTGTGGTGTGGCAATGATTACCTGGGCATGGGCCAGAATCCGGTGGTTTTGCAGGCGATGCACGAGGCCATTGATGCCACCGGTGCTGGCTCGGGCGGCACCCGCAACATCTCTGGCACCACAGTTTATCACAAACGGCTTGAGGCCGAATTGGCTGATCTGCATGGCAAGGAGGCGGCGCTGCTGTTCACTTCGGCCTATATCGCCAATGACGCAACGCTCAGCACCTTGCCCAAGCTGTTTCCCGGCCTGATCATCTATTCTGACGCGCTAAACCATGCCTCGATGATCGAAGGGGTGCGTCGCAACGGCGGTGCCAAGCGGATTTTCCGTCACAACGATGTGGCACATCTGCGTGAGCTATTGGCTGCGGATGATCCCTTGACACCCAAGCTTATTGCTTTTGAATCGGTCTATTCGATGGATGGCGATTTTGGCCCAATCGAAGAAATCATAAAATTGGCCGAAGAATTTGGTGCGCTGACCTATATCGACGAAGTACACGCGGTGGGCATGTACGGTCCGCGTGGCGGCGGCGTCACTGAACGCGACAATTTGGCGCATCGCATTGACATCATCAACGGCACTCTGGCCAAGGCTTATGGTGTGATGGGGGGCTATATCGCCGCCAGCGCCAAGATGGTCGACGCCATCCGCTCTTATGCGCCGGGATTTATTTTCACCACCTCACTGGCACCTGCAGTGGCGGCGGGGGCGGCGGCCTCGGTGGCCTATTTGAAACAGGCATCCGAGTTGCGCAAGACGCATCAGCAGCAGGCCAAGATCTTGAAATTGCGGCTTAAAGGCATGGGGCTGCCGATCATCGATCATGGCAGTCACATCGTGCCAGTGATTGTTGGTGATCCGGTTCACACCCAAAAACTGAGCGACATGTTGCTGGCGGACTATGGCATCTATGTGCAGCCCATCAACTACCCTACTGTTCCCCGCGGCACCGAACGTTTGCGGTTTACCCCCTCACCGGTGCATGGCCCAAAAGAAATCGACGCGCTGGTGCATGCGATGGACGCCCTATGGTCGCATTGTGCGCTGAATCGCGCCGATATGGTCGGCTAAGTTACAGGCCGCTATAAAATTCCATAGAGTGTGTTATCTATTCGTCAACGAAAGAATGCAATCGAATCGATGGGATGATTCTTTAGGCACTCTGCGTAATGTGTGGCAGGTAGGTATAGGATAGCAGGGATGATTGGGCGCATCACTCAGCGCAGATCCAAAGCGCAGGAGGTCATCGAGCCGAGGGGCTTTGATGATTACGAATTCCGCCTCGGAGATGCGATGCGCGGCGAGCGGGCGACACTGGGAAAATCGCTTCTGGATGTGCAACGCGAGTTGCGGATCAAAGCGTCCTATATTGCTGCGATTGAAAATTCAGACCCGGCAGTTTTTGACACACCTGGCTTTATCGCCGGGTATGTGCGGTCTTATGCCCGCTATTTGAATATGGACCCGGAACAGGTGTTTGACGATTTCTGCCGTGAAAGCGGATTTGAAGTTGCACATGGCATGTCGGCCAAGGCGTCAAGTAAACGCAAGGGTCCTGCTCCAATTGCGACGGGTATGGGCGGATTGGGAACCGATGCCTTTACTGCTCCAAACACACCTTTTGCCCCCAGCAGCAGTGGATTTTTTTCAGACTTTGATGGGCGGGCCATTGGGTCATCTCTGATTCTGCTGGCGTTGATTGGCGGTATTGGCTTTGGCGGCTGGACTGTGCTGAAACAGGTGCAGCAGGTGCAGATGGCGCCGGTGGACCAGACCCCGGTAGTGCTGGCCGAGTTGGATCCGCTGCAATCGGTTGACCTGAGCGGCATCAGTGCACTGGAAACCCCATCCGCAGACGCTCTGAACCGGCTGTATCGGCCTCAGGCGCTGGACGTGCCAGTGCTGATGGCGCGCGATGCGCCAATCTCAACTCTTGMWYSSWKTGMYYTTGGCAGCTTTGCCGTTCCGGAACGCCCCAGCATTGAATTTGCCGAGGCGCGCCGCCCGGCTGGCATTGCCCCACAACAGGTGCCTCAGGTTATAGAACAGGCCGCGCCTCGAATGGAAATGATTGCGGTCCGGGAATCTTGGGTGCGGGTCAGTGCTGCGGATGGCAGCGTGATCTTTGAAGGGATCATGAAACCTGGTCAGCGCTATGAAATCCCTGCAACGGAAGAGGCTCCACTGCTTCGCACCGGAGAAAGCAGTGCMATYTACTTYGCWCTGGATGGSRCYCATTTTGGTCCGGTYGGKCGSCGYGGCGARGTCACAAAGAAYTTGCCGCTGTCGATTGRYAGYGTGACCGAGCGRTTTGACGTTGCCGATCTGGAGCAAGAYCRKGAYYTRGCCAAAATGGTGGCCGAGCTCGAAACTGGGTTGTTCTCTGATTAAGCGGCTCGGTGTTGGTCGCCAAAGTGCAGTTGCGTCTTGTGCCATTGCAGCGCCGGGGATCAGAGCGTATCTAGAGGCAACTGATCTTTAGCCTGGATCCCCCAAATGTCGATCAATCACATCCGTCCGTGGCGCAACATCGAACGCCGGAAAAGCCGCCAGATCATGGTTGGAAATGTCCCCGTCGGTGGCGACGCCCCGATTGCAGTGCAGACCATGACCAACACTCTGACCACCGATGTGGCCGCCACCGTGGCTCAGGTCCAGGCCGCAGCCGAGGCCGGTTGCGATCTGGTGCGGATCTCGGTCCCGGACGAGGCCTCGTCCAAGGCACTAAAAGAGATTGTCGCCGAAAGCCCGGTACCGATTATTGCCGATATTCATTTCCACTATAAACGCGGCATCGAGGCGGCCGAGGCTGGCGCTGCCTGCCTGCGCATCAATCCCGGCAATATCGGCAATGAAAAACGTATTGCCGAGGTGATCCAGGCGGCCAAGGATCACAACTGTTCAATCCGCATCGGGGTTAATGCCGGCTCGCTGGAGAAGCACCTGCTAGAGAAATACGGTGAACCCTGCCCGGATGCGATGGTGGAAAGCGGGTTGAATCATATCCGTATCCTGCAAGACCACGATTTTCACAATTACAAAATCTCGGTCAAGGCGTCGGATGTGTTCATGTCAGCGGCGGCCTATATGCAACTGGCCGAAGCCACCGATGCTCCGATCCACCTAGGCATCACCGAGGCTGGCGGTTTTGTCACGGGCACCATCAAATCGGCGATTGGCCTGGGCCAGCTGCTGTGGATGGGTATTGGGGACACCATACGGGTTTCGCTGAGTGCTGATCCGGTGGAAGAGGTCAAGGTTGGATTTGAAATCCTTAAATCATTGGGCCTGCGCCACCGTGGCGTTAATATTATCTCATGTCCGTCCTGCGCACGGCAGGGGTTTGACGTGATCCGGACAGTGGAAACCCTAGAGCAGCGGCTGGCCCATATTCACACTCCGATGAGCCTGTCGATCATCGGCTGTGTGGTCAACGGCCCAGGCGAGGCGCTGATGACCGATATCGGATTCACCGGCGGCGGTGCTGGGGCCGGGATGGTCTATCTGGCCGGCAAAGCCAGTCACAAAATGAGCAACGAGCAAATGGTTGATCACATTGTGCAAGAAGTCGAGAAAAAGGCCGCCGCACTGGATGCGGCAGCTGAAGCTGCGGAATGATTTGACCTAGAGTTATTGTGTAGGGTGCGCGCTTGCACGCACCCTACACTCACATCAGCCGCGCTGGTCGCGTTTATCGGCAATAATGACTGACATCTGATCCGCTGGCAGATAGCCCCGCAACAGTTCATCCTCCAGCACAAATGTTGGAGTGCCCGAGATTTTGAGTCGCTGCGCTAAGGCGCGGTTTTGGCTCAGTTCGTGGTCGATTTCAGGGGCATCCATCTTTGCCATGATGGCATCGGTGTCCAGCCCCAGGCCTTCGGACAGGCGGCGCAGTGACACGTCGCTGGGCTCCCCACCAAATTCTATCAGCGCATCATGCACTTGTTTATAGGCGTCGGCACCGGCCACCAGGCGGGTGGCAATAGCAAAACGGGAAGACAACACTGAGGCCTCGCCCAGGATTGGGAATTCCTTGATCACCAGGCGGATATTGCCGTCTTCGGTTAGCAACTGCGCCACTTCTGGCGCCGCACGGCGGCAGTAGCCGCAGCGGTAATCCATAAACTCGACCAACGTGATGTCGCCGTCAGGATTGCCGCCGACCCATGAATAGCCGTCGTTCTGCAGCTCATCCATGTTGTTGGCGACCAGGGCCACGTCCTGCGCCGCCTCAGAGTCGGCCTGACGCTGTTCCAGCAGGTTCACAGCTTCAATGATCACCTCAGGATTCTCCAACAGATAGGCCCGCACTTCGGCCCCAAAGGCGGCGCGCTCGGCCGCGTTCATGGTCGTCAGGTCAAGTGCCTGAACTGGAGCAGTCAGCAGTGCCAACGCGGTTGCAACGCCTGCAAAGGCGCGGGGAAAGCGGATCATTTTTTCTTCCTTTTTTGATACTGTTCAGCAGCGATAAGCACATCTTGCGCCCGGCGCCAAGTGGCAGAGCCGCGCGGCAGCAAAGCGCTGGCGCGTTTGGCGTGACGTCCGGCGTCATCCATCCGGCCCTGCAGGGCATATCGTTCGGCGGTGACCAGTGCTGCCATGCCAGTTTGGCCAGTCTTGGCATAGGCCAAGGACATATCCCGCAGCAGTCTGGTATCGCGAAAATCGCGGGACCGGGCTTTTTCCATCGCTTGAATGGCCTGTTTAGGCTGCCCAGCCGCCAGCAAGGCCCGGCCATAACCGCCCAGAATCAGCGGTTCTGAAGGCGCCAGATCCACCGCTCGGCGATAGGCCGTCAGGGCCTGGCTCCAACGGCGGTTCTCCATTAGGATCTGACCTTTGAGATCATAATAAAAGGCGTCATTGGGGCGCTGTGCCAAAGCGCCATTCACCGCAGCCAAAGACTTCTTTAAATTTCGCTGCCGGTGATAGGCGACCGCCTCACGCATCAGACGGACATCTTTCGCGGCCTCTTCGTGGGCCCGGCGCTTGGTCCATTTTGGCGACCGTATAAAGGCGGAAAGCTTGCCGCGAATCCGGGAAAACCAGTAGTCGGCAGCGGGGTCGGAAGTGCTGCGATCCCCATAGCTGGCGACATAGGCTTTGGCGGCGCGCAACCGGTCGCGACTTAACGGGTGAGAGCGCATATAGGGGTCTTGATTGACTGAGCTTAGCAGCTCTTGACCGGCAAAAATCTGGTGCAGATCCACCAGACCCTGTGGAGAGATCCCGGCGCGGGTCAGATAACCTGCAGCCGAGCGGTCGGCGGAGGATTCCTCGGCCCGTGTGTGAGCCAGAAAAGCGCGCAGGGCCGCGCTTTGGGTGCCAATGGCGATGCCCGCGGCCGCTTTGCCAGCCCCGGCTGCTGCAGCCAGTACCGCCAGAGCAATGCCAAGTCCCGAGGCCGAGTTGGCTGAGCGCATATTCTGCATGCGCCGGGCCAGATGGCCATTGGCGATATGGGCTGCCTCATGGGCAATCACCGCCTGTAACATCTCGGGGCTTGTGACCTTTAGGATCAGCCCGTAGTTCACAAAAATGGTTTGCGAATCAATTACAAAGGCATTGAAACTTGATTCATTGACCACCAGTACCCGCACCCGTTTGGCGTTCAGTCCGGCGGCGCTGAGCACAGGGGCTGCCAGTTTGTTTAGCCCATACTCGATGTCTGCATCGCGCAGCAGGGTGATCGCCGCCGAAGGCAGCGCTGAGGCGACAAATAGCACCGCACTCAACAACAGGGCCGGGATTGACGCCAGCCGGGATAAACGGTCAATAACCATGACGGCACCATGGGAGATCAACATGCGAAACTCAACCCGGTCMAAAGTCGATCCCTTCATTGTGATGGATGTRATGGASGCYGCSCGYAAAGCYGARGASGCWGGMCGCCAYATTATYCAYATGGAAGTKGGCCARCCKTCRACCGGYGCYCCKMWGGGCGCRMGRCGYGCWYTGGCRYSSGCRCTWGAGGATGAYRCRCTGGGKTATACKGTKGCMTTGGGWCTWCCYGCKTTGCGGCACCGTATCGCCCGGCTTTATGGCGAATGGTACAATGTTGATCTGAACCCGGATCGGGTGATTGTGACGCCGGGATCTTCTGGCGCCTTTCTTCTCAGCTTTACCGCGCTGTTTGATACGGGGGATCGGGTAGGTATCGGGGCGCCGGGTTATCCGTCGTATCGACAGATCCTCAAGGCGCTGGGGATGACCCCGGTGGACATTCAGACAGCGCCGGAAAACCGGTTGCAACCAGTGGCGGCGGACCTTGCCGGGCTGGATTTGGCTGGGTTGATGGTTGCTTCGCCCGCTAATCCGACCGGGACCATGTTGGATCACGGCGCTATGGGCGCGCTGATCGATGCGGCGCGGGATCAGGGTGCCAGTTTCATCTCGGACGAGATTTACCATGGGCTGGAATATGAGGCCAAGGCCGTCACTGCGCTGGAACTGACGGATGAGTGTTATGTGATCAATTCGTTCTCCAAGTTCTTTGCGATGACCGGCTGGCGGGTTGGCTGGATGGTGGTGCCCGAAGATCATGTGCGGGTGATTGAGCGGATCGCCCAGAACATGTTCATCTGCGCGCCGCATGCCAGTCAGATTGCGGCACTGGCGGCGCTGGAGTGTCAGGATGAAATGCGTGAGAACCTAGTTGTTTATGCGCGTAACCGGCAATTGATGCTTGAGGGGCTGCCCAAAGCTGGGTTTACCAAGATCGCACCGCCGGATGGGGCGTTTTACGTCTATGCAGATGTCTCGGACCTGACTTGTGATAGTCGCGCCTTTGCGGCTGAGATTCTTGAGCAGGCTGGGGTGGCGGTGACACCGGGGTTGGATTTTGACCCGGTTCGTGGGGCGACCACACTGCGGTTTTCCTATGCTCGGTCCACCACTGATATCGAGGAGGGGCTGGCGCGGTTGGAGAAGTTCATGGCGGCGCGGCAGTAGCGCTGAAGCTCTTTCCCGGCCGATAGGCCGGGCGCGCCTGACCTTGGCGATTATTGAGTGCAAATCGTAGGAGCCGTTCAAATCGGCTGATGATTGGCCTATYGTTGGTMCAAATGGCAGTAAAGGCWTAGAAACATGAGTAGAGTTTTCAYCCTCATWGCGCTGATCTGGGCGCTGGCAGRGCAGGCGGTCCCCTCCCAAGCGCAGACCCAGGGGTTCAGCGGGCTGGCCCGYATTGATGCTGCCGCCAGCCGGATTGAGGATTWKGRYAACRGYGGMGYGRTGATAKCRCTGAGCCTGAGCCAGGGGGTGCCGTATCGGTTGTTCACCTTGAACGATCCACCGCGTCTGGTGCTGGATTTCCAAGAGGTGGATTGGCGCGGGCTAAGCTCAGACGCTTTGCTGCGGGGCCAGAGGGTCACCCGGGTTCAGTTTGGCACCTATGTGCCGGGATGGTCGCGGATGGTGCTGCAACTGGCCGAGCCAATGGCTGTTGAAAGCGCGGCGCTGGATATTGATGCGGTTACGGCGCGGGCGGATTTGCGGCTGGAACTGGCAGTGGTCAGTGCCGAGGCCTTTGCCGCCCACGCCGGGGCGCCATCAGACCCGCGCTGGGATCTGCCCGCCCCCGAGATCTTGCCTGCGCCCATTAAGCGTGGCCCGGATGCGCCATTGTTGGTGGTGCTGGACCCCGGCCACGGCGGTATCGACCCCGGAGCCGAGGTGTACAGCGATGGCCACGCGGTGGTGGAAAAGGATCTAATTCTGGGCTTTGCCATTGAATTGGGCGAGGTTCTGGTGCGCTCGGGCCGGTTTCAGGTGCAGCTGACCCGAGACGGCGATTACTTTGTCTCGCTGGAGCGCCGCATTGCGCTGGCGCATCAGGCAGGGGCTGATCTGTTTGTCTCGCTGCACGCAGATTCGTTGTCCGAAGGGCTGGCCCATGGCGCGACGGTGCATGTGTTGTCACCCGAAGCCTCGGATGTGGCCTCGGCCAAACTGGCGGAACGGCATGACCGTAGTGACTTGTTGGCTGGGGTGGATCTGAGTGACACGGACGACCGTGTCACTGGAATACTGTTGGATCTGGCGCGCCAGGAAACCCAACCGCGCAGTGATGCATTGGCGCGGTCTCTGGTTGAGGGAATGGCCAATCAGGGCGGACCGATGAACCGCCGCCCATTGCGCTCGGCTGGGTTTTCGGTGCTCAAGGCGGCGGATATTCCCTCGGTGCTGATTGAAATCGGGTTTCTGTCCAGCCCGCGGGATTTGAAGAACTTGCAAGATCCGGAGTGGCGCGCGGCGATGACGCGTGGTATTTTGAATGGGCTGGTGGCGTGGCGGGAAGAGGATGCGGCGCGACGAGCGCTGGTTCGCCAGTAGATTTGTCCTAAAAAATGGGGCGCTGCCTCAAACCCCGGGATATTTTTGGCCAGATGAAGTTTTAAGCTGGGCGGGGATGGCGGCGTGATTTTGCCATCTGTTGTTTTGACCATTGGCGCTGGCGTCCCTATATAGGCGGCATGTGCACAGGAAGGCAGTACAGTGCTTAGGTTTATTCTCTCATTCTTCGGCTCCATTTTTAGCACCATCACGCTGGGCATTGCGATGGTGGCTTTGACCCTTGGAGCGGTGTTCTGGATCTATGGGCGCGACTTGCCCAGCCACGAATCCCTGGCTCAGTATCAGCCGCCTACCATCAGTCGGATCTATTCTGGTGAGGGACGGTTGATTGATGAATTTGCCAAAGAACGCCGTCTGTTTGCACCTTCGGATGAGATTCCGGATCTGGTGAAGCAGGCGTTCATCTCTGCTGAGGATAAGAATTTCTATAGCCACAAGGGCTATGACATGCGCGGCATTGCTGCCGCTGCAATCGAGGCGGTGCGGTCGCGCGGGGCGACTGTGCGCGGCGCCTCGACCATTACCCAGCAGGTGATGAAGAACTTTTTGCTGTCTGGAGATCGCAAGGCTGAGCGCAAGATCAAGGAGATCATCCTGGCGGCGCGTCTGGAGGAGACGTTGAACAAGGAGCAGATCCTTGAGCTTTATATGAACGAGATTTTTCTGGGGCAGAACTCCTATGGGGTGGCTGCGGCGTCACAGACTTATTTCAACAAGACACTGGAAGAACTGGCCCCGCATGAGGCGGCGTTTTTGGCCTCTTTGCCGAAAGCTCCCTCTGACTTTCACCCGGTGCGGCGCAAAGARCGCCTGACYGAGCGGCGCGATTATGTGCTGCGCGARATGATGCAGAACGGCTATMTCTCKGAAGCGGTKTATSASGTCGAGRTCGAGCAACCGCTGCGCTCGGTGCAGAAYGGYGATTTTGAGAGTTTCCGCACAGCGCTGCCCCCGCGCGACTATTTCACCGACGAGATCCGTCGCCAACTGTCGGTGGATTTTGGCGAGGGTGAGTTTTTCACTGGCGGCTTTACCGTGCGGGCCACCATTGACGCGGAAATGCAGCGTGAGGCGGCATTGGCACTGCGCACCGGATTAGAGAAATACGATCGTTCGCGCGGGGTTTGGCGCGGGACAGAGATGACCATTGCAGCGGATCTGTTGGGCAGCGAGGAGGCCTGGCGTACTGCTTTGGACGAGACCAAAGTGTCGCGCGATGTGACCTTAGGTGGCCAGTGGCTGCCGGCAGTGGTGCTGGGTGTTGGTGGCAAGCAGTTGACTGTGGGTGTGGAAAATACCGAAGGAACCGGTGTGGTGCCGCGCTCTGACATCAAGTGGATGAAGGGCAGCTTTGCTGACAATTTGACCGTTGGCGATGTGGTGCTGGTTGTTGCGGTGACCAAAGACGATGTCTTTCAGCACTGGTCCTTGCGACAGGTGCCAGAGGTGCAGGGCGGGTTTGTTGCGATGGACGTGAACTCGGGCCGGGTGTTGGCAATGCAGGGTGGGTTTTCCTATCAGCATTCGGTGTTCAATCGCGCCRCCCAGGCGCAGCGCCAGCCGGGATCCAGTTTCAAACCCTTTGTCTATGCGGCAGCATTGGACAGCGGCTATAGCCCGGCCACCATTGTGATTGATGCGCCGATTGAGGTGAATACGCCGCAGGGCTTGTGGCGACCGCGCAATTCCTCGAATAAATTTTATGGGCCAACGCCACTGCGCACCGGGATTGAGCGGTCTCGGAACCTGATGACCATTCGCCTGGCGCAGGAAATCGGTATGCCGGTGGTGGCAGGCTACGCCGAACGTTTTGGTGTCTATGACGAAATGCGCCCCTATCTGGCCAACTCGCTCGGCTCGCAAGAGACCACTCTGTACAAGATGGTGACGGCTTATGCGATGTTTGCCAATGGCGGCGAGCGGCTGGAACCCACCTTGGTGGATCGGATAC